>CAJUBZ010000001.1:0-46932 GCA_910584795.1 uncultured Eubacterium sp.
TCCTTTCTTACATCATTAAATAAAAGACCTCGTGAAAGAATTCTTCCACCGGAAGCTGTATACATGAATACTTTCTGATTTTCTAAAAATAAAATAATTGGTTGTCCGTTTTCAAATGCTAATATTTTATACATTAATTTCTCCGTTTCAAACTATTGTTTTTTCCATTTTATAAAACGATTTTGAGCCTCATTATATATATATTTTCTTTCCTCACAAAATAGAACAAAAAAATTCCAAAAGCATACTATATACTGAGGAACAAAAGGAGAAAAGTAATGACAAAACCTTGTAAATGTAAAAAATGTTGCAGAGAAGTGGATGTATGCAATAAGGAGATTTGTGGCAGACCAGAATTTTTATCGATCTACGCTCCGGTTATTTATGATGAAATAGGAGTTAATGTATGTAGAACAGTAAAAATTCCAGAGTGTGTAATGGAGGAGAATCCAACAGTTGAAACAATTCGGGCAGATGTAATTGATGTTTCTTTATCTAAAAAAATGTATGGTCCGAAAAAAGATATCGATGTATGTAAGGCGCCTCCGATGCATCATCCGGAGACATGCGTAAAATCAACCTGCAAACCAAATTGCAGTAAAGTAACATTGACAAACGTATGTGTTACGTATGATGTGAAATTGTATGATGGTTGTGACAAATTCTTAACTTCCACAATTCTTACAGTAAATTATTTGCCGGCAGATAAATATAGTCCAGACTATAAGTATAAAGATGAGAAAACAAACCCATCCCATATCACATTGGAATTATATACCCCTTATGGTGTGGGAACAAAAGGAGAAAAGAACAAAAAGTATGTCAATGTTGTAAGCTTGGCAGAAGGCAAAAATAAGGTGGTAAATGGAATTAATCTAGCAGGTGTAGGAAAAGCAATGAATTTTAGTGCATGTGATGGTACTTTTTCAGCAGGTCTTTCTCTTATTTTAAGAACTGTTTATTTTGAAGCATACAAAATAGATTATAGAGAAAAAACAACACCACCAAAGGCAGATACAGAGGATGAAGATGAGCGTGTGTGTAAGAAGTTTGTAGAAAGCGGATTATTATCGAGAGAAATTAAACCTTTGGAATTAGAGCCGCCAAAATGCGAAGGAAAATTGAAAGAAGAGAAAAAATGCGAAAGAGAATGCTGTACAAAGGCACACACAAACAGATGCATGGAGAGAGAGACAGAAGAATGCACAGGGAAATACAGAGAAGAAGAGGTAGAGGAAGACAGATGTGAATGTGATTATGAATAATCACAGCGAACAAAATCTGTGGATTCTAAAAAAATAGATTTTAAATTAATCCATCTTATGATAATATAGTATAGGATTAAAACTGCACTTGCTTTTGGCAGTGCAGTACATACATTAGGAGGTATATAGATGTTTTCATTTGATGAAGTAAAAAATGCAGATGCAGAAGTTTTTGCAGCAATGGAAGATGAGATGGGGAGACAGCGTTCACATCTTGAATTGATTGCATCAGAAAACTTAGTAAGTAAGAGTGTTATGGCTGCTATGGGTAGTCATCTTACAAATAAATATGCAGAGGGATATCCGGGTAAGAGATATTATGGCGGTTGTGAATATGTAGACGTAGTAGAGCAGCTAGCTATCGATAGAGCAAAAGAATTATTTGGATGTACATATGCAAATGTTCAGCCACATTCAGGAGCACAGGCAAACATGGCAGTATTCTTTGCATTGGTTCAGCCAGGAGACACTGTGATGGGTATGAGCCTTGATGCAGGTGGACATTTAACACATGGTTCACCAGTGAATATGTCTGGTACATATTTTAACATCGTGCCATATGGTGTTGATGATAACGGATTTATTGACTATGACAACGTAAGAGAAATTGCAATTGCGAATAAACCGAAACTGATTGTAGCTGGTGCAAGTGCATATCCAAGAAAGATTGATTTCAAGAAGTTTAGAGAGATTGCAGATGAAGTTGGAGCATATCTCATGGTAGATATGGCACACATTGCCGGACTTGTTGCAGGTGGACAGCACATGAGCCCAATTCCTTATGCTCACGTTACAACAACTACTACACATAAGACTTTAAGAGGTCCAAGAGGCGGATTGATTTTATCAAGTGAAGAGTTTGCATTAGAGCATAAATTAAATAAATCGGTATTCCCTGGTATTCAGGGTGGGCCTTTAATGCATGTAATTGCTGCAAAGGCTGTATGCTTTAAAGAGGCATTATCTGATGAATTTAAAGAATATGCAAAGAATATTGTAGATAATGCTCAGGCACTTGCTAAGGGACTTACAGACAGAGGATTTGATTTGGTTTCCGGTGGAACAGACAATCATTTGATGCTGGTTGATTTAAGAAGCAAGAATATTACAGGTAAGGAATTTGAGATTGCATTGGATGCGGCAAATATTACATGTAATAAAAATGCAATTCCAAATGATCCACAGAAACCGGGAATTACAAGTGGTGTAAGAATTGGAACACCAGCAGTAACAGCAAGAGGTCTCAATGCAGAAGATATGGATATTATTGCTGAATGTATGGCAGATATTGCGGATGATTTAAATGGAAATGCTGAAATTGTTAAGGCTAAGGTAAAAGGTTTAACAGACAAATATCCATTGTACGAATAAATGAACATTTATTGGAAATAATTACACATATGAAGAGTGTAATGAATAAAAACTTTATAAAGTGTGGAATTACAGGCTGGTGTATGGAGTTACTCTTTACATCAGCTTGTTGCATTAAGAAAAAAGATTATAAATTGATAGGTCAGACATCAATATGGATGTTTCCTATCTATGGGATGGCTGCAGTGATTAAACCGGTAAGCAGTAAATTAAAAAAACATAATAGAAAAATAATAGAACGGGGATTGATTTATACAGTTGGGATTTATGCAACGGAATTCACCACAGGAACAATGTTGAAAAAAAAGGATAGATGCCCATGGGATTATAGTAAAAGTAAATATAATGTAAAGGGAGTGATAAGATGGGATTATGCACCATTATGGTTTTTAGTAGGGTTGGTTTATGAAAAGATGTTGACAAAAGATTAGAGGCTGTAAAAAAAGTTTATTTTTGTTAGGAAAGTATTTCAGGATAGAGACCTTTCACTTTTTCTTTTTTTACAGCTTGTATTAATTAAATTACAAATGATAAAAGAAAAACTACCGTGCAGCATGTAACTGATACTTGAAACAGATTAGCACCAAACCATGTAGCAACAATTCCAATAACGAGTGCTATTGCACCAGCTATAGGAGATTGTGTGGCATCAATGATAGCAGGAAAAGTCATTACAGCCAATGTTACGTATGGTACATAATATAAAAAAGATTGTAGAAATTGATTTTTTATTTGTTTTCTAATAAGGGTTAATGGCAAAATTCTGATAGATAGAGTAACAATTGCCATAAGTGCTATGTAAATATATGGATTGTGTGTCATAGTATATCTCCTGGTGTTTTGATAAATGTATTAAAATTAGGGTGAATGTTTATCTATAATATGTTATGTATTTTGCTCTGTTTTTACAGGAAAAAATATTGCTGCTGCGGCAGAAATAGCAACAGTTAAGATAATTGTCCGGGTACCTTCTGATAAATCGGATAATACTGGTAATCTGGAAAAACAGAAACTGGCAGCAAAACTAATCATCACCAAACATGCAATTACTTTATTTTTCTTTGCAGGAGGAATGATAATGGCGATAAACATTCCGAATAATGCAACACTTAAAGCACTAACAATTCTTGCAGGAAGTATATTTCCAGCCATTACGCCGACAGCAGTACCAATAGACCAGCCTGGAATTGCAAGAAGCATGGCACCATAGGTATAACATGGGTTTAAATATCCTTTTCTTGCGATCGTAATTCCAAACAGTTCATCTGTCACATCATATCCAATAAAAAATCTGTGTATGAAAGGAGTGTTCGGTGAAAAACGCTGACTTAGAGCACAGCTCATCAAAAGATATCTTATATTGGTAATGAATGTAATAAATATGATTTCAATATATGCTGCATCAGCAGCCATAACAGTAAAGCCGGCATATTCGCCGGCAGATGCATTATTTAACAGACTAACCAGAAATCCCTGAAATGGAGTTAATCCAATATTTCTGGCAGTGATTCCTAGAGAGAAGGAAACTGCAAAATATCCTAAACCGATAGGAAGTCCATCACGCATTCCTTCTCTGAAAATCTTTTTATTATTCATTGTTCATATATCATCCTTATCTTATCTAAGTAATGGAAGACATTTTATTTCTTCCAAAAATCAACAATATTATCTATTTTTGAGGTCATTGCCAAAAAGAGCATGTCAACAAGCGTGACAGCTACCATGGATTCTACAACAACCACAGCACGGGGAACAATAATAGGATCATGTCGTCCTTTAATATTAATTTCAATATCTTCTCCCGATTTTTTTACTGTTTTTTGTGTTTGTGCAATAGAAGGGGTTGGTTTTACAGCAGCCCGTAAAATAATCTGGGAGCCATCACTTATACCACCCATAATACCGCCGGCATGATTTGTTGTTTTTGTAATTTTTCCATCTTTCATCCGGAATTCATCATTATCTGTGGAACCGGTAGAGTGAGCCACAGCGAAACCATCGCCGATTTCAAATCCTTTAATAGCTCCTATGGACATAATTGCTTTTGATAAATTTGCATCAATTTTATCGAATACAGGTTCACCCACACCAACAGGCATTCCATCTACAAGGCATTCAATCACACCACCTACAGAGTCCATCTCAGCCATTTTTTCTTTTAATAACTCTCCGGCTTTTATAGCGGCATTGTTGTCAGGCATATACATTGGATTATTTTCAATTTCATCTTTATTGAAATTATTATAGTCAATCTGGACATTTCCAATTGATTTTGAATAGGTAGTAATAGAAATGTCTAATTGCGCTAAGATTTTGGAGGCAATAGCACCGGCAGCCACTCGACCAATAGTTTCTCTACCCGAGGATCGACCACCGCCCCTGTAATCTCTGAAACCATATTTTTCATCGAAAGTATAGTCAGCATGTCCGGGTCTGTAGTAGGATGCAATCTGACTATAATCAGCAGAATGATGGTCTTTATTGTGAACAACCATGGAAATCGGGGTACCAGTTGTTTTTCCTTCAAAGATACCGGAAAGAATTTCAACTTTGTCGTCTTCATTTCTCTGGGTTGTATATTTTGACTGACCAGGTTTTCTTCTATTTAAAAATATTTGTATATCTTCTTCACATAAATCTATTCCTGCAGGGCAGCCATCAACAACAACACCAAGTGCTTTGCCATGAGACTCTCCCCAAGTTGTAATTTTAAAAATATTGCCATAAGTTGAACCAGCCATAACGACCTCCTAATATTAAAAAAATAAATTGAATATTTTTTAGTATATATGTTCTAAAATATATCTTTAACAGTATATCAATTGCAGAGAATAAGTGCAAGTGAGAAGAAAAAACAAGAATTTAAAATCCTGCAAGCAGTCTTTATAAATCCTTGTCCTTTCTTGTGCATGGCTGAACTGTTACAAATGGCTTGCAATACTGGGTTAAATAAAATAGAATATAAGTTATGTGTTTAGGAATGAAAAAGAAAGTGAGATAAGTAATATGAAGAAAGTAAAATTGGGAAGTACAGATTTGGATGTTTCAGCTGTTGCTCTCGGTTGTATGAGATTGGGAGGACTGGATCAGAATCAGACCAAAGAGTTTGTAGAAACTGCATTAGAGAATGGAATTAATTATATAGATCATGCAGATATATACGGTGGGGGATATTGCGAAGAACTTTTTGGAAAGGCGATAGATTTAAAAAGTGATAATAGAGAGAGATTTTTTATTCAGTCTAAGTGTGGAATTGTTCCGGGAGTAATGTATGATTTATCAGAAGAATATATCTTAAAATCTGTGGATGGGATTTTAGGCAGATTAAATACAGAATATTTGGATTGTCTTATTTTGCATAGACCGGATGCATTGGTAGAGCCGGAAGAGGTGGCACAGGCATTTGATAAATTAGAAGAATCTGGCAAGGTAAAATATTTTGGTGTTTCAAATATGGATTCTATGCAGATAGAATTGTTAAAGAAGTATGTAAAACAACCTATTGTTACGAATCAGTTACAACTTAGTATTACAAATTCAAATATGATTTCCAGTGGAATGGAAGTAAATATGTGTACAGAAGGGGCAGTGAATCGTGATGGAAGTATCTTAAATTATTGTAGATTAAAAGATATTACGATTCAGACCTGGTCACCGTTTCAGTATGGAATGTTTGAGGGAAGTTTTCTTGGAAATGACAGATTCCCAGAACTAAATAAGATAATCAACGAACTGGCTGAAAAGTATCAGGTGTCAAATACTGCTATTGCTACAGCATGGATTTTGAGACATCCGGCAAACATGCAGATGGTGGCAGGAACGACTAACAAGGATAGATTAATTCAAATTGCAAAAGCTACAGAAATTCAATTGTCCAGAAATGAGTGGTATAGACTATACTTGTCAGCAGGACATATATTACCGTAATTAGGAGATAGAATATGTTTAAAATATTAGCAAAAGATGGAAATGCCAAAAGAGGTGAATTTACCACAGTACATGGCAAAATACAGACACCGGTATTTATGAATGTAGGAACAGCAGCTGCTATTAAAGGGGCTGTTGCCGCAGAAGACTTATATCAGATTAAAACACAGGTGGAATTATCCAATACGTATCATTTACATGTGAGACCGGGAGATCACATTGTTAAGAAAATGGGCGGAATTCATAAGTTTATGAATTGGAATAAGCCGATTTTGACTGATTCCGGTGGATTTCAGGTGTTTTCTCTTGCAGGACTTAGAAGTATTAAGGAAGAGGGAGTACATTTCAGATCGCATATTGATGGACGTAAGATATTTATGGGACCGGAAGAGAGTATGCAGATACAGTCAAATCTTGCATCAACCATTGCTATGGCGTTTGATGAATGTCCATCCAGCGTGGCTTCCAAAGAATATATTAAAAATTCTGTGGATAGGACTACGAGGTGGTTGAAACGCTGTAAAGTAGAAATGGATAAATTGAACACTTTAGAAGATACTATTAATAAGGAACAGATGCTGTTTGGTATTAATCAGGGAGGGGTTTATGATGATATCCGTATAGAACATGCAAAAGCAATCGCTGATATGGATTTAGACGGATTTGCAATAGGTGGTCTTGCCGTTGGAGAAAGTCATGATGAAATGTATAGAATTATTGAGGCGGTAGAACCTCATCTCCCAAAGGATAAGCCGATATACCTGATGGGTGTGGGAACCCCTGCCAATATATTAGAAGCAGTAGAGCGTGGTGTAGACTTTTTTGACTGTGTTTATCCTGCAAGAAATGGACGACACGGACATGTTTATACGAACAAAGGAAAATTAAATCTGTTTAATGCAAAATATGAGACCGATGCAGAACCGATAGAAGAGGGATGTCAGTGTCCGGCATGTAAATATCACAGCAGGGCATATATCAGACATTTATTAAAGGCAAAAGAAATGCTGGGAATGCGTTTATGTGTCTTGCATAATTTATATTTTTATAATACAATGATGGAAGAAATTCGTGATGCCATTGAGGCAGGACGATTTGAAGAATATAAAGCTAATAAATTAGAGGGATTTAAAGAGAACGACCAGAAATAGGAGGAATTTAAAATGGGACTTTTAGCAACACAGGCAGCAGGTAGTTGGGTAGTTATAATCGTATATGTTATAATCATTATAGGATTTATGTATTTTATAGCAATCAGACCACAAAAGAAACAGGAAAAGAAACAGCAGGCACTTATGGAAAGCGTAGAAATTGGTGACAGCGTTTTAACAACCAGTGGATTTTATGGAATGATTATTGATGTGACAGAAGATACAGTTATTGTAGAGTTTGGTGGAAATAAGAACTGTCGAATTCCAATGCAGAAGGCTGCTATCGTAGATGTTGAGAAAGCAAACGTATAAAGAAATAGATTCGTTTCATATAATAGTTAATTATATATGTTAAATAAACTGGATAAATAAAAGAACCATAGATATGTAATGGTAAACACATTCATATCTATGGTCTTTTTTTATTCTATAGGAAAGTTCTCTGAACTTCCTATAGAATAAAAACGCTCCGCTAAGGATGCGCAGCTTGCGGAGATGTAGTTATGCTAACGCAACCGCTTGCGCGCGAAGTGTCGCAAGCGACACTTTGTTCCTTGATATATTAAATATTATCAATAAATTAGTTATATCTATATGGTTGAAATATGGCACTTTTTGAGTTATAATTTACGAGTTAATGTGGGATTTTGTATTCAGCCATGCGCAGTTTTTATGAAAATTATCTGTGAAAACCAGTTTACAGATGATTTTCATAAAAACTGCATATGGTGATACACCACAGCGAGAAGAAGGTACGAAGTACCGAACTCGAGTTGATGGCTGAACAATGTACATTAATATGAAACTAGAAAGAAAGAAGGAATTACAATGAATTTTAATGTTGCAGTTATTCCCGGCGATGGTATTGGTCCAGAGATAGTCGCAGAGGCTAGAAAGGTATTAGATGTCGTCGGAAATAAGTTTGGACACAGCTTTAATTACACAGAAGTGGATATGGGTGGCATCTCTATAGATAAACACGGCGTTCCACTTACAGATGAGGCTCTTGAAACAGCAAAGGCGAATGATGCTGTCCTGCTTGGAGCCGTCGGAGGTGTCGTCGGAAAGGATAGTTGGTATGATTTGCCACCGAATCTCAGACCGGAAGCTGGGCTGCTTGCAATCAGAAAGGGACTGAACCTTTTTGCAAATTTAAGACCTGCATATCTTTATAAAGAATTAAAAGATGCATGCCCATTAAAAGAAGAAGTGGCAGATGCAGGATTTGATATGATTATTGTAAGAGAGCTTACCGGAGGTCTCTACTTTGGAGAAAGAAAGACTGAGGAAGTAAACGGCGTCCTTACAGCAACAGATACATTGACATATAGTGAAGAAGAGATTCGAAGAATTGCCGTGAAAGCATTTGAAATTGCAATGAAGAGACGCAAGGAAGTTATCAGTGTTGATAAATCAAATGTTTTGGACAGTTCAAGACTTTGGGATAAGGTAGTAAATGAAGTAGCAAAGGATTATCCGGAGGTAAAATTGACACATATGCTTGTAGACAATTGTGCAATGCAGCTGGTAAAAGATCCGGCACAGTTTGATGTAGTTGTTACCGAGAATATGTTTGGTGATATTTTATCAGATGAAGCTAGTATGGTAACAGGTTCAATAGGAATGCTCTCATCAGCATCTCTTAGAGAAGATAAGTTTGGTCTCTATGAGCCAAGTCATGGTGCGGCGCCGGATATTGCAGGACAGAATAAGGCAAATCCTATAGCAACTATCCTTTCCGCAGCAATGATGCTTAGATATTCATTTGATTTAGATAAAGAGGCAGACGCAGTGGAAGCGGCTGTAGAGAAAGTATTAGAAGACGGTATCCGTACCATTGATATCATGTCTGACGGAATGACATTGGCAGGATGTAAGGAAATGGGAGACGAAATCGTTAATCGGATATAGCCTATCAGCAGAAAATCAAGTGAGACCAAAGGTGGATTTGGTTTTATCTGATAGGATAGCGAAAGAGCTAAGAATAGAAGTATGGAGGTAATAAGATGAAAAGTGATTCAGTAAAGACAGGTATACAGCAGGCACCCCACAGATCATTGTTTAATGCTCTTGGGATGACTGAAGAAGAACTTGCAAAACCATTAGTTGGTATTGTTTGTTCCTATAATGAAATTGTTCCGGGTCATATGAATCTGGACAAAATCGCACAGGCGGTAAAGATGGGTGTAGCTATGGCCGGTGGTACACCAATCATGTTCCCGGCGATTGCAGTATGTGATGGTATTGCTATGGGACATGAAGGAATGAAATATTCTCTTGTAACAAGAGATTTGATTGCAGATTCTACAGAATGTATGGCAAAAGCACATCAGTTTGATGCATTAGTTATGATTCCAAACTGTGACAAGAATGTGCCGGGATTATTGATGGCTGCTGCAAGGGTAAATGTACCTACAGTTTTTGTTTCCGGTGGTCCGATGATGGCAGGTCATGTTATGGGACAAAAGAGAAGTCTTTCTTCTATGTTTGAGGCAGTAGGAGCAAATGCTGCTGGTAAAATGACATTGGAGCAGGTTAAGGAATTTGAAGAGAAAGTTTGTCCTACATGTGGTTCTTGTTCAGGAATGTATACAGCAAACTCTATGAACTGTTTAACAGAAGCTCTTGGAATGGGCTTAAAAGGAAATGGAACGATTCCGGCAGTTTATTCAGAAAGATTAAAACTTGCAAAACATGCAGGTATGGCGGTTATGGAATTGGTTAAAAAGAATATCCGTCCAAGAGATATTATGACAAAAGAGGCAATTTTAAATGCATTGACAGTAGATATGGCACTTGGATGTTCAACCAATAGTATGCTTCATTTACCGGCAATTGCACATGAAATAGGATTTGATTTTGATATTGCTATGGCAAACGATATTAGTGAGAAGACACCAAACTTGTGCCATCTTGCACCGGCAGGTCCAACATATATGGAAGACCTGAATGAAGCAGGTGGTGTATACGCAGTAATGAATCAGTTAAGCGAGCTTGGCTTATTAAACGAAGACTGTATGACAGTAACAGGTGAGACTATTGGTGAAAACATAAAAGGAAGTGTCAACAGAAATCCTGAGGTTATCAGACCACTGGATAATCCATACAGTAAGACAGGCGGACTTGCAGTTCTTAAAGGAAATCTTGCACCGGACGGCTCGGTTGTAAAGCGTTCCGCAGTTGCAGATTCTATGATGGTGCACGAAGGACCAGCAAGAGTATTTGATTGTGAAGAAGATGCCATTGCTGCAATTAAAGGTGGAAAGATTGTAGATGGTGATGTTGTTGTTATCAGATATGAAGGACCTAAGGGTGGACCTGGTATGAGAGAGATGCTCAATCCTACATCAGCGATAGCAGGTATGGGACTTGGTGAGACAGTTGCTTTGATTACTGATGGCAGATTCTCTGGTGCATCCAGAGGAGCATCTATCGGTCATGTTTCACCAGAAGCAGCGGTAGGCGGACCAATCGGTTTAATTGAAGAAGGAGATATTATTAAAATAAATATTCCTGAAATGACCTTAAATGTAGATGTGTCCGACGATGAAATGGCTAAGAGAAGAAAAGCATGGACACCGAGAGAACCAAAGGTTACAACAGGTTATCTGGCAAGATATGCATCTATGGTTACATCAGGTAATAAGGGTGCTACATTAGAGATAAATAAATAATAGAAGAGAGGGAACGATATGATTTTAAACGGATCACAGATAGTTATGGAATGTTTAAAAGAACAGGGTGTTGATACAGTATTTGGATATCCCGGAGGAACTATCTTAAATATTTATGACGAATTATATAAAAATTCAGACGCTATAACACATATCCTTGTTTCGCATGAGCAGGGAGCGGCACATGCGGCCGATGGTTATGCACGTTCTACAGGTAAGGTTGGAGTTTGTATGGCGACATCAGGACCTGGTGCTACAAACCTTGTAACAGGTATTGCTACAGCATATATGGATTCTGTTCCGGTTGTTGCAATTACAGCGAATGTTGCAAAATCAGGACTTGGAAAAGATTCATTTCAGGAAATTGACATTGTAGGTGCAACAATGCCGATTACAAAGCATAATTTTATTGTAAAAGAGATTGAGGACCTTGCACCAACAATTAGGAAAGCGTTTAAGATTGCTAAGAGTGGAAGACCTGGACCGGTATTAGTAGATATTACAAAAGATGTTACAGCAAATAAGATAGAGTTTACGTCTGAGAAACCTGAGGAAGTTAAGAGATATTCTGCAGACATTACAGAGGATGATATCAATACAGTAGCAGAAATGATTGATGCATCAAAGAAACCATTTATTTTAGTAGGCGGTGGTGCTGTAATTTCAGAGGCACATGAAGAGGTTAGAGAGTTTGCAGAATTAGTTGATGCACCGGTTTGTGATTCATTGATGGGAAAAGGCTCTGTTGAGGGAACAAATCCGAGATATACAGGTATGATTGGTATGCATGGTACAAAAACGTCAAACTTTGGTGTGACAGAGTGCGATTTATTAATTGTACTTGGTGCAAGATTCAGCGACAGAGTTATCGGTAATGCAAAGGCATTTGCAAAAAATGCAAGTATCGTACATATTGATGTAGATCCATCAGAAATTAATAAGAACGTTAAGGCTGATGCAAGTATTATCGGTGATATTAAAGAAGTTTTAACTAGACTAAATAAAAAAATAAATAAACAGGATAACAATGAGTGGATGGCTCATATTCAGGAGATGAAAGCACAATATCCTTTAGACCTAGACCAGTCAAAAATTACAGGTCCGGCAGTTATTAATTCTGTTTATGAGATTACTAAGGGGGCGGCAATTATCACTACTGATGTAGGACAGCATCAGATGTGGGCTGCACAGTTTTATAATTACAGCAGACCAAGACAGCTGATTACATCCGGTGGTCTTGGAACTATGGGATATGGCGTAGGTGCATGTATTGGTTCTAAGATGGGAAACAAGGATAAGATTTGTATCAATATTGCAGGTGATGGATGTTTCCGTATGAATATGAATGAGATTGCCACAGCAACAAGATATAACATTCCAATTATTCAGATTGTTATTAATAATCATGTGCTAGGTATGGTTAGACAGTGGCAGACATTGTTCTATGGAAAGAGATATTCTAATACAGTTTTAAATGATGCTGTAGATTTTGTTAAGATTGCTGAAGGTATGGGAGCAAAAGCTTACCGTGCCACTACAATAGATGAATTTGAGGAAGCACTGAAGGATGCTGTTAAAATGAACATTCCATGTGTGATTGAAGCACAGATTGATGAAGATGATAAGGTATTCCCAATGGTTCCTGCAAATACAGCTATCAGCGAGGCATTCTCAGCAGAAGATTTAGCTGAAAAAGGGTACGATTGTTAGTATACATAGAAATATTAGCAGTCAGCTAAGAGATAAAACATAAAAGTGGAGGTATTATAAAATGGCTAGAGTATACAATTTCTCAGCAGGTCCGGCAGTATTACCGGAAGAAGTATTAAAAGAGGCAGCAGAAGAAATGCTTGATTACAAGGGTACAGGAATGAGCGTAATGGAAATGAGCCATCGTTCCAAAGCATTTCAGCAGATAATTGATGAGGCAGAACAGGATATTAGAGATTTGATGAACATTCCTGATAATTACAAAGTATTATTTCTTCAGGGAGGTGCTTCACAGCAGTTTGCTGCAGTGCCAATGAATCTTAAGAAAAATGGAAAGGCTGCTTACATTGTTACAGGTCAGTGGGCAAAGAAGGCTGCAGCTGAAGCAGAAAAGTATGTAGAAGTACAGAGAGTTGCTTCATCAGCAGATAAGACTTTCTCATATATTCCGGATTGCTCCGATTTAGATATTGATGATGATGTAGATTATGTATATATTTGTGAAAACAACACAATTTATGGAACGAAATATCATACATTACCAAATACAAAGGGACATACATTAGTAGCAGATGTTTCATCATGTTTCTTATCAGAACCTGTTGATGTTGAAAAGTACGGCGTAATTTACGGTGGTGTTCAGAAAAATATCGGACCAGCCGGTGTGGTAATTGCAATCATTAGAGAAGATTTAATTCCGGAAGAAGTAGATACTACAGTACCTACAATGCTTGCATGGAAAACACAGGCAGATGCAGATTCTCTTTATAATACACCTCCATGTTATGGTATTTATATTTGTGGAAAAGTATTTAAGTGGATTAAGAAAATGGGTGGTCTTGACGCGATGAAGAAGCATAACGAAGAAAAAGCTCAGATTCTTTATGATTTCTTAGATAACAGTAAGTTATTTAAAGGAACAGTTGTTAAGGAAGACCGTTCACTTATGAATGTACCATTTGTAACAGGTAATGAAGAATTAGATGCAAAGTTTGTTGCAGAGGCAAAGGCTGCAGGACTTGAGAACTTGAAAGGTCATAGAACTGTTGGCGGTATGAGAGCCAGCATCTACAATGCTATGCCAATCGAGGGTGTAAAAGCATTGGTTGAATTTATGGAGAAGTTCGAAAAGGAGTGTATGTAAAATGACAAAAGTAAATTGCTTAAATCCTATTTCAAATTTAGGACTGGACAGATTAAATGATAATTATGAAATGACAGAAGATTTTGCAGAGGCAGATGTAGCTTTAGTTCGAAGTGCATCTATGCATGATATGGATTTGCCGGACAGTTTAATGGCAGTAGCCAGAGCCGGTGCCGGAGTAAATAATATTCCATTGGATAAATGTGCAGAGAAAGGTGTTGTAGTATTTAACACACCAGGCGCAAATGCCAACGGTGTTAAGGAATTGGTTCTTTGCGGAATGCTTCTTGCATCAAGAGATATTATTGGTGGAAATCAGTGGGTAGCCGACAATAAGGCAGATGAAAACATCAATAAGACAATGGAAAAGGCAAAGAAAAACTTTGCCGGAAATGAATTAAAGGGAAAGAAACTTGGTGTTATTGGTCTTGGAGCTATCGGAAGATTAGTAGCAAATATTGGTGTTTCTATGGGAATGGAAGTATATGGTACGGACCCATATCTTTCTGTAGAAGGTGCTTTAAGCATTAAGAGAACAGTTCATATTGTAAAGACAAGAGAAGAAATCTTTAAGGAATGTGATTTTATTACAGTGCATACACCATTGGTTGATGACACAAAGGAAATGATTAACAAAGATACTATGGCTATGATGAAAGATGGCGTAGTTATCTTGAATTTTGCAAGAGATTTACTTGTTTGTGATGATGATATGGCAGAGGCTTTAAAGAGTGGTAAGGTTAAGAAATATGTAACAGATTTCCCTAACGCAAAGACCGCCAATATGGAAGGTGTTATTGCTACACCACATCTTGGTGCTTCTACCGAGGAATCAGAAGATAACTGTGCAATTATGGCAGTTGACCAGATTATGGATTTTGTTGAAAATGGTAATATTGTGAATTCAGTAAACTATCCGGCTGCAACACTTGGTGTCTGCGATAAGGCAGGACGTGTTACAATTTGTCATAAGAATGAGCCAAGTATGATTAGTCAGCTTACATCTGCAGTAGCATCAGAAGGTGTAAATGTTGCAGATATGGTTGATAAGTCAAGAGGTGACTTTGCATATGCAATTATGGATTTAGATCATGAGACATCAGAGGCATTAGTTGAAAAGTTAAATGCTGTAGATGGTGTTATTAAAGTAAGAGTAGTGAAATAATCCCCGTGAACAATGAGAAAAATAACCATGTTTATATGGTAATTTGATGAATGTCGCGAGGGTCACATGCCTGTCGTTTATAATGGGTATGAGATTTCTGAAAGTTGAGCTATAATAATGGGGCTGTTAATGTATAATAGCCCCATTTCTTATATATTAAATTGTTAAATGGAGAAGCATATGAAATTTTTGTTAGCAAGTAATGTATCAGAAGAAGTAGAATCAGGCTTAAATCAATTAAATAAAGAGGTAAGTGCATTAACAGGAACGTTGGATAAGATGGTGGACAAACTAATTGATTTTGGATGGCATCTTTTGATTGCAATTGTGATTTTTGCAGTTGGAAAGGTTGTTATCCGGTTAATAAGAAAATTAGTAAAGAACATATTTAAAAAATCTAATGCAGATGAAGGTGTGGTAAAGTTTGTAGATTCTCTTGTGAAATTTGTGGGGTATGTTATTGTGCTGATTATTATTTGTAGTGAAATTGGCATAGAAACCACATCTTTTATTACACTACTTGGAACAGCCGGCTTGTCGATTGGTCTGGCATTACAGGGCAGTCTTTCTAATTTTGCAGGCGGGGTGTTAATATTGTTGTCAAAACCTTTTATAATAGGGGATTATGTGATGATAAACGGTGAAGAAGGGACCGTAACAAAGATAGATATTGTTTATACTACATTGGTAAAAGCGGACAACAGAGTGATAAAATGTCCAAATGGTGAAGTGGCAAATAATACGATTATCAATTATACAAATCAGGATGGGCGAAGAGTGGATGTAAAGTTTTCTATTCACTATGATGCGGACATTCAACAGGCAAAAGATATTGTAAAACAGGTGATTGAAAATTCGCCATATACATTAAAGGATAAACCAAATGATGTGGTTGTAATGTTATTAGATGAAAGTGGTGTGAATCTTGAAACAAGAGCATGGGTAGAGCCAAAAGATTATTGGGATGCGTACTTTTATCTGAATGAACATATCAAGAATGAATTAGAAAAAAATGATATTATTATTCCATATAACCAATTGGAAGTACATGTGAATAGTAATTAATATGATACAGGAATTGAAAGTAATAGCGTATAAAGAGAGGGTTTGTAATGATAGGGATTGTATGTTTAGATCAAAAAAATGGAATGTATTTTAATGAAAGAAGACAGAGCAGAGATCAATATGTAATCAGAGATATTGTAGACATGACAAAAGAAGCAGTTCTTCATATAAATTCTTATTCGGAGGAGTTATTTGAAAATCGAATTGTAGAGTATGTAATTTCAGATGATTATTTTAGTGATGCCAAAGATGGAGAGTACTGCTTTGTAGAAAATCATATTTTGGATCAGAGTGAAATGGAGAAATTGATTGTATATCGGTGGGATAAAGTTTATCCATCTGATCACAGATTGGACCTTAGCGGGTGGAAATTAACCGGGACATTAGAATTTATGGGATATTCACATGATAAGATTGTTAAAGAGATATATGAGAGAAATGAGAAATAACTTCTGTCAGCACAGAAAGCATAGCAAGAGATACAAAAAATATTTCAGTTTAATATTACCATTGTTTATGGTGGTATTATTGTTCGGATGTGCAAATGATGCAGCGCAAATAAAACATCAGGAAACAGATTATGTTAATGTGTCTGCTGGAATAAAAGAAAAAAGTATAGAACATAAAACGGAGAATAATGACATTCATTTGAATGAAATTTCTGAATATCATAATGAACCATATGTAACGATCAATAACAACGAGCCTTCCTTTTCAAAAACTGAAATAACAGAGGAGTCCTTTGAAAGTTACAGCAAACTGGATTCTTTTGGACGTTGTGGTGTGGCTTTGGCTTGTGTCGGAAAAGACATTATGCCAAAAGAAAAAAGAGGAAATATCGGCATGGTAAAACCTACAGGGTGGCAAAACGTTAAGTACGAGTTTATAGATGGAAAGTACTTGTATAACAGATGTCATTTGATTGGCTACCAGCTCACAGGAGAAAATGCCAATGAAAGAAATTTAATTACAGGAACCAGATATATGAATGTAGATGGGATGCTGCCTTTTGAAGATATGGTAGCGGACTATGTAAAGGAAACAGATAATCATGTGCTTTACAGAGTAACTCCTGTGTATGAGGCAAAGAATTTAGTTGCCAGTGGTGTTCAGATGGAAGGATATTCTGTGGAAGATAAAGGCAGGGGAATATCATTTAATATATATTGCTACAATGCACAGCCCGGGGTGAAAATTGACTATAGAACAGGAAATAGCAGAGCTGTTGGAAAAGTAGACGAAGAAACAATCCCAAAGGAGAAGACAGGTTCTTTTTCTTCTGCTACACAATATGTATTAAATTTAAATACTCACAAATTTCATATGTTGGATTGTGTAAGTGTGAAAGGGATGAGTGAAACGAATAAAGGAACATATACAGGGAATAGAGATGATTTAATTGATCAGGGATATGAACCTTGTGGGAAGTGTAAGCCATAAAAAGGAGGAGAAAAATGGATATCAGAGAAGAGGCAAAACTTGTAAAACTGGCATCACCAAAGATGGCAGGAAGCAGTGAGGAACAGAGAAATCATGCATTGAATGCAGTTGTTGAGGCGTTAAAAACACATAGAGAAGAAATCTTTGAGGCGAATAAAAAAGATTTAGTTCAGGCAGCAAAAGATAATGTGGCAGCGCCGATTGTGAAAAGATTGAAATTTGATGAGATTAAATTAAGAGACGTGATTGCAGGAATTCAGGACTTAGTGAATCTTCCCGATCCGTTATTTCGAAAGCAGATGAACCGCCAGTTAGATGAAGGTTTGACATTGGTTCGTGAGACCTGTCCTATCGGTGTGATTGGTGTTATTTTTGAGGCAAGACCGGATGCTTTGATTCAGATTTCTGCCCTCTGCATTAAGAGTGGTAACTGTGTTATTTTAAAGGGGGGCAGTGAGACGATGAACAGTAACAAAGTGCTATTCAATATTATTTATGACGCTGTCACAGCATCAGGAATGCCGGAAAACTGTATGTTACAGTTAGAAGCACGTTCAGAGATTTCAGAACTTTTGACCTGTAATGAATATGTAGATTTATTGATTCCAAGAGGTTCCAATGCTTTTGTTCAGTATATTATGAATAATACAAAAATTCCGGTAATGGGACACGCAGATGGTATCTGCCATATCTATGTGGATAAGGGTGCTGATATTGAGAAGGCAGTTCCTATTATTATTGATGCAAAGACGCAGTATGTTTCAGCATGTAATGCAGTGGAGACATTATTGATACATAAGGATATTATTGATGAGTTTGTTCCAAAGTTAAGTAATGCATTGAAAGATAATAATGTGGAACTGCGTGGAAGTGAAAGAATTGCGAGTCTTACAGGTTGTAAGGAAAGTAATGAAGAAGATGATAAGACGGAATATTTAGACTTAATTGTGTCTGCAAAAGAAGTAGACTCTTTGGAAGAGGCAATAGACCATATTAATTATTTTGGCTCACACCATACAGACTGTATTATTACAGAGAATAAAGAGACTGCAGAGCAGTTTATGAGATATGTGGATTCTGCCGGAGTATATCAGAATTGTTCTACCCGGTTTGCAGATGGTTACCGATATGGTTTTGGAGCCGAGGTAGGAATCAGCACGAGTAAAATTCATGCCAGAGGTCCGGTAGGATTAGAGGGATTGGTAAGTTATAAGTATAAGTTATATGGCAGTGGAAATATTGTGGACGATTATGCAAAAGGGAAGAAGGCTTTTCATTTTGAGGATTTGGGATGAATGCAACAGCTTGTGAAGATGTAATGATTTTTGAAAGAAGAATACCATATAACAAAAATAAATTTGTAGAAGAATATTGTGACAAATTGAAAGAATGGGACTCTAGCAAAAATTCTGAGAGAATTAAGAATTTAAATAAATGTAATAACGCTGAAACTATATAAAGTAAAGAAAATATTGAAGTATATGTACATTTATTATAGACATATTTGGCTTTAAACTTTGCATATCAGATGCACAGATGAGAGCCGATAGGTCTTATATGTCTGTGTATAAATGAGAATGTATGTTGTTATTTGTTTATTACAGCTGTTATTAAAATTATCGACTTTAAAGTCTGTTACAAAAACAGCAGTCGGGAATGCCAAGATTCAGTGGAGTGAACTGTATAATGCAGAAGGTTATTGTATTTCACGTTCAACGTCAGCTAATGGTACATATTCCAGAATAGCAGTTGTTGATGATTTGTCTTATGTTGACAAATCTGTCAAGAAAGGAAAAACATATTATTACAGGGTTAGAGGATATATGAATTATGGACATGGCTCGGGTACAGTTAATGGAAATAACGCAGGATATTCAACATATTCTGGAATAAAATCAATAAAAATAAAATAGAGGTGAATTATATGAAAAAGGGATTAAAATATTTTGTAATTATATTGATGGTTTTATCAATCTACTCTGCAAATGTTAAAGCTGCAAAAGTAGATGGATATGTTTGTAAAACAATCAGTGTATCTGGCGAATACTCGGATACAAATAATAAGAATAGTTATAAAAAAATTATAAGATCATATAGAGACTTGGTAAAATTAAAAAAATATATAAAGAAAAATTATAATAATCCTAAAAAATATATAAAAAAATTGAATAAATACAAAAAGTCGTATTTTAAGAAGAATGTATTGATTTTTGCAACAGAAAATATAGACTTAAATTTTTTGTGTTATAAGCTTATCTCTATTACTAAAAAAGATGAAAAAATCTTTTTAAATGTTGAAAAAAGAGATTTACTGAAAGAGGGACAATGCAAAATTGCTGTGGTCATATATGGAGCAAACACATATATTATTGAATCCAAAAAATCAAAATTAAAAAAAGTTAAAAAAGTGAAAATAAAATATGATTTTATAAAGAACAGTGAAGAATAATGGGGCAATATATTTTCCAATAGCCTCAATGTTAGATTATTATACCGAAAGGTGTGTTGTTTGTTAAGTTACCTAGTTGAATAATGCATTAAAAATAGCAGGTATGTTGAATGCCTGCTATTTTTAATGTAAAAGTGTTATTAAAAACAAGTACTCTCCTTATTTTAAATACTTTTTATATATTTCAATGACCTGTTTCATAGCATCTGGTCCGGGCGCACCAATTGTCATACGTTTATTAACACATGTTTCCAGACTGATTGCCTCATAGATATCTTCTTCAAAAACAGGACTGATAGTCTTATATTCTTCCAATGTCATATCATCGAGAGCAATTCCTTTTTCCTCACAGAAGAGAACTAACTGTCCTACAATGCCATGGGCATCTCTGAAAGGCACACCGTGATTTACCAGATAATCAGCAGCATCTGTGGCATTGGTGAAACCATGTTTTGTACTTGCTTCCATAATGTCATTATTAAATGTCATAGTATCAATCATACCGGTAAATAAAACGATACAGCCTTTTACGGTATCAATCGCATCAAAGGTAAGTTCTTTGTCTTCCTGCATATCTTTATTGTATGCAAGAGGAATTCCTTTCATTGTAGTGAGAATAGAAATCAGAGAACCATATACACGTCCTGTTTTTCCACGGATTAATTCTGCAATATCAGGATTTTTCTTTTGTGGCATAATACTGGAACCAGTACTGTAAGAGTCATCAATGTTTACAAAACGATATTCATTGGAGTTCCAAATACATATCTCTTCACAGAAACGGCTAAGATGCATCATAATCGTAGACAGACAGCTTAAAAGTTCAATCACATAATCTCTGTCAGATACAGAATCCATACTGTTTAAAGTAGGACCATCGAAATCTAAAAGACTGGCAGTATATTCTCGATCTAATGGATAAGTAGTGCCTGCCAAAGCCCCGGAACCTAGTGGACAATAATTCATTCTTTTATAAATATCATCTAATCGCTCTCTGTCACGTTTAAACATTTCAAAATATGCACCAAAATGATGTGCCAGAGTGATTGGCTGGGCTTTTTGTAAATGAGTAAATCCAGGCATGAAAGTTTCTGTATTTTCTTCCATAACCTTTAATAGAGAATAAAGAAGTGTTTTTAATATAGAATTCATTTCAACAACTTCATCTCTTGTATAAAGTTTCATATCAAGTGCTACCTGGTCATTACGGCTTCGTCCAGTGTGAAGTTTCTTTCCGGCATCTCCAATACGCTCAATTAAGTTCGCCTCAACAAAACTGTGAATATCTTCACTTTCTTTGGTAAATTCCAGTCTGCCGGTGTCAATGTCTGCCTTAATACCTTCTAATCCTTTGATAATCTGATTCATTTCATCTTCAGAGATGATGTTTTGTTTTCCAAGCATCTTTACATGTGCAATGCTTCCTCTGATATCCTGTGCATAAAATTTCTGGTCAAAAGAAAGAGATTCATTAAAGTTGTGAACTAATTGATTTTCTTCCTTTGTGAAACGACCGCCCCATAATTTCATATGTATACCTCACTTCATTTATTTATTTGCATATGTGTAAAATTGTATATAAAAAATGTTATATAATTTTCATTTCTCACAGTATATTGTGTTAGAAAACTATAAACAAAAAATATGCTTTTAAAAGTATAACATATGATAGTAGTTTTTCAAATAATCTTTTGATATAATGACTAACAGTTCAGTCATGCGATATAAAACGAATGGGGGCATGAAAAAAGTCCCTTTTGCGTCAAACTACAACTTTATATTTGTTTTACATCATATGGTGTGAGCCATCACAATGAGGAAAAATAAAAGGTTTTGGAGTTGGTGACTGTACTGTTAGGAATAAGTTTTAGACTGGAGTAAATTTATGAAATTATATTTCGCACCATTAGATGGTGTTACAGGATTTATATATAGAAATGCTTTTGCAGAATTTTTTGGAGGACCGGATAAATATTTTGCACCATTCATTTCTCCGTGTCATAATCCTAAATTAAAAGGGAGAGAGATAAAAGATTTATTACCGGAAAATAACAGCAAAAAAGTCAACTTGGTACCACAGATTATGGCGAATAATGCAGAATATTTTATAAAAGGTGCCAGACAGATTGCAAATATGGGATATAAAGAAGTCAATCTGAATGCAGGCTGTCCTTCAGGAACAGTAGTTCCAAAGGGACGAGGAGCAGGATTCTTAAAAGATACATATTTGATGGAGAAGTTTTTTGATGAAGTGTTTTGCAAACTGGATATGAAAATATCAGTAAAAACACGTATTGGAGTGACAGATTCTTCTGAGTTTGAAGAAATCATGGAAGTCTACAATAAGTATCCTTTTGCGGAAGTAATTGTACATCCAAGAACGAGAGTACAGTTATACAAAGGAGAACCGGATATGAAAGCTTTTGATTATGCATATCAGGTAAGTAAAAATCCATTATGTTATAATGGAAATATCTTTATGGTTGAAGACTATGACAATATTGTATCAAGATACAATATTGATTCAGTGATGCTTGGACGTGGACTATTAAGAAATCCGAATTTGGCAAACGATATAAGATTAAAGGAAGAAGAGCAGGTAAACAATTCTTTCTTAAAAAACAGTGTTCATAATAGAGAATACAATCATGAGAGGAGAGTGCCGAAAGAGGTTATTAGGGCTTTTCATGATAAGCTATATGCTGATTTCATGGTAGAGATGAGTTCAGACAAGCATCTGCTGAATAAGATGATTGAAATGTGGAATTATTTGTCTTTTATGTCTATAGACCAGCATAAGT
Organism: uncultured Eubacterium sp.; assembly: GCA_910584795.1. Lineage (GTDB taxonomy): Bacteria > Bacillota > Clostridia > Lachnospirales > Lachnospiraceae > Eubacterium_G. The sequence goes on from CAJUBZ010000001.1 coordinate 23,163, forward strand.
GTGCGAAAATGATTCGAAAAGCACAGAATGTTTCTAAATATGAAAAAGCAGTGAATGAAATATTTGATAATTTCATGTGAATAAAATATATTTCCTTCTTATGGGATGCTGTCATGTACCTACATTAAGCATATCTTGGTATTTCCAAAGGAGGTAAAGATGGATAGAAAGGAGAGGAGTTATATGATTCTTACATTTTTAGGTGCAGACCATGAAGTGACAGGAAGCTGTCATTATATTGAGGTTGGAGAAAAGAAAGCTATTATAGATTGTGGTATGGAACAGGGGAAGGATATTTATGTGAATCAGGAATTACCTGTTATGGCAGGAGATATTGATTATATATTCCTAACCCATGCGCATATCGATCATTCAGGATTGATACCACTGATGGTAAAAAGAGGTTTTAAAGGACAAATTTTTGCTACAAAAGCTACCTGCCAGTTATGTAATATCATGCTTCGGGACAGTGCACATATTCAGGAATTTGAGGCACGATGGAAGAGCAGAAAAGCAAAGAGAGCCGGAAAAGAAGTGATAGAGCCGATATATACCATGGAAGATGCTGTTATGGCATGCGATTTAATGGTACCTTTGGAGTATGATACAGATGTTAAAATATGTGACGAGATGAAAGTAAAATTTGTTGATGCAGGACATTTACTTGGTTCTGCAAGCATTGAAATGGCATTAACGGAAGCGGATATTACAAAGAAAATTATTTTTTCAGGAGATATTGGAAATATTGATAAACCGATAATTAAAGACCCGGTTATCATGGGGGGAGCAGATTATGTCTTAATTGAGTCGACTTATGGAGACAGACTGCATGGAGACAGGCCGGATTATGTCGGAGAACTGGCAAGAATTTTGAACGAGACATTTGCGAGGGGAGGAAATGTGGTAATTCCTTCTTTTGCTGTAGGCAGAACACAGGAAATGTTATATTTTATGCGTCAGATTAAAAAAGATCATATGGTAAAAGATTATCCTGATTTTGAGGTATATGTAGACAGTCCTTTGGCAGTGGAAGCCACATCTATTTTTAATGGAAATGTATTAGAATGCTTTGATGAGGAAACAATGGAATTGATTCGTGATGGAATTAATCCGTTACGTTTTGAAGGATTAAAATTATCAGTAACCAGTAATGATTCCATTGCAATTAATGAAAATATAAAACCAAAAGTTATTTTGTCGGCTTCAGGAATGTGTGAAGCCGGTCGTATCAGACACCATTTGAAGCATAATTTGTGGAGAGAGAACAATACGATTTTATTTGTTGGCTTTCAGACTCCGGGAACTCTTGGGCGGGCAATTCTTGAAGGAGCAAAGACAGTAAAACTTTTTGGGGAAGAAATTGCAGTCAATGCTCATATCGAAAATTTAAAGGGAATTAGTGGACATGGAGATCAGAAACAGTTAATAAGTTGGCTTCAGGCTATGAAACAAAAGCCGGAAAAAGTTTTTGTAGTTCATGGGGAAGATACGGTTTGTGATATATTTGCAGATTTGTTAAATAAAGAATATGGGTATCATACTTATGCTCCATATAGTGGAACACAGATAGATTTGGTAACAGGAGAATTGGTGAAGGAAGGTATTCCTATCCGAATCAGTCAAAAAGCAAAACAAAGAAGAGCAGCAGGTCTTTATGAGAATCTTGTGAATGCAGGACACAGATTGATGGCAGTTATTAAGCGTAATGAAGGTGGAACAAATAAGGATATTGCGAAGTTTACCAGTCAGATTCAGTCGTTGTGTGAGAAATGGGATAGATAAAGTAGAAATTAAGCATTGAAAAAAATACAATTATTACTTTTATAATAAACAGCAGTTATTTGAAATAAAAAAGGTATCAGCACCCTCTAATAGGGTATTTGATACCTTTTTTTAAGACAATAATAATTAATTATTTATTTTGTTATTATTTCCAATATTTTATTACTTCTTTCAATGAAAGCAGTCATGCTGTCAGGATTGAGTGGTGTATGACTGATTAAAGCCAAATCATATAACTGCTTACAGATAAGTTCTGTATTTTCACCTTCCGGAGTATCCACAATGTACTTAACTAAAGTATTGTTTGCATTTAGTGTTAATGTTTCTCCGGCGCCGCCAAACATGGAAGGATCCATGCCTGCCATGCCATACATCTTCATCATATCCTGCATACGACGAGTTTCTTCTGAAACGGTAATCATGGAAGATACTTTTTCATCTTTTAATTTCTGGACTTTAATATCAATTTCACGTCCAAGTGCTTTCTTAAAAGTTTCTGATAATTTTTCTTTGAGAGCTTTTTCATCATCTTCACTTAATTCTTCTGTAAAGGAATCGCTTAATTCATCATCAATACGTTTAAATTTCACACCTTCATTTTTGGATTCTAACTGTGAGATAAATGGCTGGTCAATATTATCTTTTAAGATAACTGCATCAATTCCTTCAGCCTTAAACATATTCACGTATTGGCTTTGCTGTACAGGGTCATTTGTATAGAAAATCGTGTTTTCATGTTTTTCTTTATTTTCTTCTAATGCTTCTGTAAATGTAAGATATTTATCATCCAGGTTTTTGAATAATACATAGTCTGACATCTTTTCACAGAATTTTTCATCTTTCAAGCAGCCGAATTTGATAAATGGGCTGATATCATCCCAGTATTTTTCATAATTTTCTTTATCTGTTTTGCACATGCCGGAAAGTTTATCGGCAACCTTCTTTGTAATGTAGTCTGAAATCTTCTTAACAAATCCATCATTTTGAAGAGCAGAACGAGATACATTTAATGGAAGATCAGGACAATCAATAACACCCTTTAACAGCATTAAAAATTCTGGAATAACTTCCTTAATGTTGTCAGCAATGAATACCTGATTGTTGTATAACTTAATTGTTCCTTCAATTGATTCATATTCCATATTGATTTTAGGGAAATATAAGATACCTTTTAAGTTAAATGGGTAATCCATATTCAAATGAATCCAGAAAAGAGGCTCTTTGTAATCCATAAATACACGGTGGTAGAATTCGCGATATTCTTCATCCGTACATTCATTTGGATGTTTTGTCCAAAGAGGAGTCGTATCGCTGACACTTACCGGACGGCGTACAATTTTTGCCATGTTTTTCTCAGGTTCCACTTCAACAGTTTCTTTTGTGCCATCTTCATTTTCTTTTTCTTCTGTTTTTGCAGGTTCAACGATATGCTCTACAACAGTATCTTTTTCCGTAACTTCATCTTCCGGAATTGTATCATATTCTGTTTCAGCAGTTGGATCGGAAACAAAAATCTCTACCGGCATGAAAGAGCAGTATTTGTTTAAAACTTCCTGCGCACGGTAAAGATTGCAGAATTCTACACTGTCTTCATTTAAGTAAAGAGTAATTACAGTACCTCTGTCTGTCTTATCAGAATCTGTCATAGTGAACTCAGTTCCATCCTCGCAATCCCAAAGAACTGCCTTGGCACCTTCTTTGTATGATAAAGTTTCAATGGTAACTCTGTCAGCAACCATGAAAGCAGAGTAGAAGCCAAGTCCGAAATGGCCGATAATCTGGTCGTCAGATGTTTTATCCTTATACTGTTCTAAAAAAGCTTCAGCACCAGAGAAGGCAATCTGATTAATGTATTCGTCAACTTCGTTCTCTGTCATACCAATACCATTGTCGATAAACGTTAACGTTTTTGCTTCAGGGTTTGCAAGAACCTGAATCTTGAATTCCTCATCACTGTCAACTTTCGCTTCACCAATCATATTCAGTTTCTTTAATTTTGTGATAGCATCACAACCATTAGATACTAATTCTCTAAAAAAGATATCATGGTCTGAATAAAGCCATTTTTTTATGATAGGGAAAATATTTTCGCTGTTAATTGATAAACTTCCGTTTTTTGCCATAATGCTCACTCCTTTATATAAAATAATAATTTACAAGATTTAGGTGGTATTCCACCAATAATGACAATTTTAACGCAAGAAATAAAAATGTCAACACAAAATTAGCACTCTCATAAAAAGAGTGCTAAAAATTTACTATTTGTTCATATTTTGGAAACAGTTCAGCCATGCGATATGAAACATAAAGGACAAAAAGCTGCTTACAGATTTTTGGACATTTATGTTTTATATCATATGGTGAGCCAAATCAGCGAAGGAAATCCGAAGGATTTTCGAGCTGGCATGGCTGAACTGTCAAAGTTGCTTTATATCATAGGCTAAATTATTTGCCAAATCAGCGAAGGAAATCCAAAGGATTTTCGAGCTGATGGCTGAACTGTCAAAGTGCTTCGCAATCAAAATTTTGATTCAAAAACGCTGATATGGTTTTATCCCAATATTCGTCTAATGTTTTATCCATAGTAAAAGTATTCAGGGAAGTTCCGGTTATAACTTCAATCTGACCTTCTTTATAGAGAATATGAATATAAAGTCCGCCAATTTCGTCTGAAGTAATATGCATTCCTGATTTAGAAATCATTTCTTCATATTTTGTTTTAGATAATGCTAAAACTATTTTCATCTTACTTGGAACTTTATTTCCTTTAATTGCATCATAGGCAATATGTTTTATATTCCTCCAATAAATAAAGTCATCTGTCAGGGAAGCAAGTTCATCAGTATCAAAAAACTTTTGATTAATTCTGCCGTTGAATGAAATAGTGCAGGATGTGGCAATCTCTCCGTCACAAAATAGGAAATTATCAAAAGTGTCTGAAATAAGCAGTTTGTGCATAAAATTATTAACGTCTTTTATCTTTAAACTAATCATAAAAAGTATTATATCAAAGGAACAAGTTCGGTTCAATCATTTCATTTTTTAGCAAAATGAAAATAAATTACACGTATTTTTGTGTCGAATTAAGAAATATATATGTAAATTTTTTTGAAATTCATGGAAACTGAGAATAAATTACACGTATTTTTGTGTCAAATTAAGAAATATACATGTAAAATTATTTAAAATTCATGGAAACTGAGAATAAATTACACGTATTTTGTGTCAAATTAAGAAATATACATGTAAAATTATTTGAAATTCACGAACAATAAGAACAAATTACACGTATTTTTACGTCGAATTACAAAATATATATGTAAAAGTGTTTTATGGAGAAGGATAGAGAGAGTTTTTTCAGAAAAATAAAAAAATATATACGAAAAATAAATAGATATGTCGTAAAAATTTGAAAAAAATTTTTTCTTGTAGTAAAATTATAAAATTATGAATAAATAGTAATATTTCTGATTAAAGTGCTGGGAGGCAAATCGTGAAAAAAACAAGTGAGGAACAGAAGAAAGTTATGAGTAAAAAGAAAAAGGTAATAGCAGCAATCTTTTTTGTGTTTGCAGCATTAATCGTTGGTACTTTAGTACATTCGCTTTTTCTGAAAGATACTACAGAAAGTAAAACAATAGATAAGACGAAAGTAGTAGAAAATGAAACTTACAAGAATATTCCGAAGGACGATTCTACACCGGATGATTATTTGCCGGAAGAGAATATTTCTATCTGCCAGAGTGTTATAAAAAATATGGATGCGTGGACTTCTAAAACAGAGGGAACGGCAGTAGCTGATGTTCTGTTTATGAATTATACTCAAAATATTTCAGCCAGAAAAGTTATAAAAAATGGAAATGCTACACAGCAGTCAGCCAGTGAAAGTTCGTTATTGAGTACAGGACAGCAACGTACTTTTAAAGATGGAGCAATTCTTATTAGAAATGCAAAAAAAGTGAATTCAATGGACGACATTGAATGGGAAGATGATTTTACAGCAGTTTCAAAAGATACATATTCGCAGAATTATGGCAGAACACCGTTTGCTCTGTCTAATTATGTAATTGACAAAACAACAATCATAAAGTCTAAACGGCTGGACACAGATAAAGATAAATACAAGTTTGAGTATGAGTTAAAGCCGGATGCATCTACAGTTTATTATAAGAGACAGATGAGAACAGAAGGTGGTGCATCAGACTATCCGACGTTTCATAGTGTAAAAGTTACAGTGACAATGGATAAACAGTGGAGACCTTTGGTGATTCACTATAGTGAAAACTATGATATTAATATTGCAGTTGTAGGAGATGTCACCTGTCAGGGAGAAATTACAGAAACATTTTCTGATTTTGGGGAAGTGAAAGCTTTGCCTGATGAAGGAAGTGTAGATGATTTTATTAAAAATAAGTATGACAAAAATAAATTGTCCGATCTACCAATGAAGGAAGATACAGACATATCCAAATATATTAAAGATATGTTTACAAATAAGCCTTATTATCAAATGGATTTAGTTATAGATAAAACAAGATTAAATCTGGATATGTATGTGGATGTTAATAAGGGCATTATAAAAATAAAAGGTAAGGATTTGTTTGCTGCATATGCGGATAGAAAAGTGTATCTGCAATATGGGAATGTTAAGGTATCCATGAAAACTGACAGTATTTTTGAAGCAGTCAGAATTATAGGAAAAGCAGTTGATATTAAGACGGAATCAATTGATATTAACTATTTGACACAAATAGATTTGAATCATATTTCATTGGACGATAAGACAGTGAATGGTCTCTTAAATAATGTAAGAATGGAACAATCAAAAGATGCAATTAAAGTTGCGTTTGAAAAAGACAGAATTAAGGCAGATATAAAAGTTGCATTAAAAGATGAAAATGTAAATCTTGAATATGCAAATGTTTCTTTAAAATTAGGAGATAGTGATGTCACTGCAAAGATAACTACTACAGGAAAAACAGATTATCCGGATTTAAAAGGATTTCACGATATTTCAAAGGTAACAACATTGCTGCAGCCATGGATTGATACCATAAAGGCAAAAGGGATTGGAGCAAAAGTTTTTATAAAAATACCAGATCTGAAAATTTCAGGGAAGGCGGTTCTTGGATATCAACCTATGAAGTTGAAATTTTCGACAAAGATTGAAGGAGTGAAACTGAATGCAGCTATTGTAGGAAAATTTGTGTACATCAGTGCAGAAAATATCAGAGTTAAATGTAAACTCAAAGATATTGAAAGTACTGTTAGAAAAGTGATGGTAATGGTTGGTATTGACATGAAGAAAAATCAACTGATACCAAAACAGTATGTAAAGACGATTGAACAATTAAAGGACGGAAACATCAATATTAAAAAGTTGTTAAAAGATGTTAAATCAGTAAGTTTTAAAAATGGATATCTTATTGTAAAAGCATCTACAAACAAACTTACTTTCAATCTGGCAGCAAGTAAAAATACTATTAAAATAAATCAGGGAAAGAGTTTTACAGTAAAAGCCCGTATAACAAAAAAGTATAAAAAGAATCCAAAAGTAAAAGTAAAGAAATCCCGGTATGTAAGTACTGATGTTATACTGAAATCATTGTCAAAGTTAAGCCTTTATAAGTTGTTAAAATCAAAAGGCATTATTCTAGATACGAGAATCTCAGGAAATGGTTTTGAGTTAAAAGGTATAGCAAAGGCTTCTTATGATAAAGGATTCCAGATTAAATATACGACGAATATTGAAGGCATACCGATTACACTGATTTATAAAAATGATGTGATTTATGCAAAATCCGGTAATATCAGGATAAAAGGTTCTTCTAAGTATACATATCAAATATTAAAAGACATTTTAAATAAATCAGGTATTCCGTTGATGAGTAAGACACTGGCTGAGGCGGAGTCTTTTGGTGATGCCTTTGAAAGTCTTATCAACGAATATGCAGGAAGTTTTACCATCAAAGATATTATTGGAAATGTGAAGACTTTCCGGTATAAAAAAGGATATTTGATTGTTCAATATAAGTATGCAAAAAGACAATTGGTAACAATTAAGTTGAAGAAAAAAACTTTATTATTATCTACTGCAGTACTTGGTATGAACTTCAATGCAAAATTAACAATTAAGAAGATTTATACAAAATCGCCGCTGATCAGTGTAAATAGCAGCGAATATACAAAACTTTCTGATATTATTGATGTGTTGGAGCAGTTCGGTTTAGAAGATATTATTACATCGAGTGGTATTGACACTGATATTGTTTTAAATATAGCCGGAATGAATATCAAAGCCAACGTGAAGGCAGATTATCGGGATAAGACTGCACTGTTGATATCCACAAATGTCACAGATGGAAAAACTACAATTCCTGTAATAATTAAGTATATCGATGGCAGGATTTTTGTTGATGTGGCCAATATTCATGTGAAAGCTACACTGTCTGATTTAGGGCAGGTTCTATCACAAGCATTAAAGCAACAGAATGTTTCAAATGTTCTGGCAGTGGATATTTCTGGGGTGTTGAAACAAATGATAGGAGAACTGTCAGCAAAAGATCTGATTCAAAACATTCAGATATTCTCATGTGATGGAAAAACTTTGAAAGTTTTGTACCATTTAAAAGACAACAATCTAGATATCGCTGTGACAGGAAGAACAGTCACAGTAAAAGGTATAAAAATTTCAGGAAAGCAATTGGATGTCAGTGCAAAAATAAATAATACAAAGAATCAGAATATTGTTGTAGACAACGAGGCGCAGTATATTGATTTAGGCAATGCATATCAGCTTATCAAAAACAATATCAGTAATATACAAAACTCCAAAGCATTTGGAGTTCAGGCAGATTTAAAGTTTGGCGACTATCAGATTGCAGCAGACATTATTTATGATAAGTCAGTAAATGGATGCAAAATAGTTATTCCATATAATGATGAGATGATAGAACTGACTTATTTAGATGATATTATCTATGTACATTTTGGTAAGTTTTATTTGAAGTCAACCAAGGAAACATTATTTAATCTTATTAAGAAGTATACCGGATATAATCTTGAACAGATATTTACGGGAACAGATATTGCAGATCAGATTTCACTTGCAATGCTGCTTGATATAAAAAATGTCGCATTTAAAGATGGCAGACTTATGATAGAGTATCAGAAAGATAATATGAAACTGACTGCTGTTCTGGAAAGTCATAGAGATGAGATAAGTGTAGATGGTATAAAAATCGCCAATACAGCAGTTAGCGGTAATATTGTTCTGGCAGATTTCTTTGATAAACAGGTGATTGAGAAATCAGAATTTCAGGATGATAAATATCTTGATTTCAATAAAGTGCTAGAAATTATCGATATTCAGAAAATTGAGCAGCTGATAAAAGCGAAAGGGATTAAGGCCGGTGTTCAGGCAAAAATTAATGATTATGAAATATCAGGCAGATTAACAGCTGCATTTGGCGAGAGTCCAGCATGCCAATTGAATACACAAATAGAAGGAATTGATATAACTGCGACTGTACAAGAAGATAATTTATATATCAATGCATCTGGTATTCATCTAATATACGATCAGATAAGTGATGCAATATCCGGCATCATAAAGAATGATGACTTGTCTCAGATAACAGATATGATTAAAAGCATTCAAATTGTTGATGACACGATTGTATTAACAATAATATCTGATAGTCAGGAGATTAAAATTATTCTTGATAAGGATCAGCTTTCTATGAGAACAGAAATAAATGGTACAAAGCTGGATGTGTTACTGGATATAGAGGAAATCTATCATCAGGCACCAACGATTGAAGTTCAAAATGTTGATTATAGTAAAGTTACAGATGTGTTAGAGGTTCTAAAACAATTTGGTGTGGATGATTTACTAAATGCCACAGGAATTGAGGCTGAGATTCAATTCCACATCAATCAGAGTGAACTTTCGGGTAAAATAATTTACTTGAATGGCAATTTATATTTTCATACAGGAAATGTTTATATAAAGACAGAGTTACCATATATTTTTTCCATGTTAAAAAATAATGGAATAAATATTGATACAGAAATATCGATAAAGGACATTTTGGATAAAATTTCGGATTTTTGTTGTGATGGAAAAGAGCTTTCCTTTGTTTATGAAAGTGACTCGTCATTAAGAATTACTGTATCAGGAAAGAAAGTTTCCATAAATGATGTGATTCAGGCAGAGATTATAGATACAAAAGTAACAGAAATAGCAGTTGCTGAAAAATATATAGATTTAAAGGCAGTCATAGATTTTGTGAAAAAATGGAGAAATCAGCCGGCTGTCACTTTGAATACTGTAATCGGTGGCAAACATTTATCTGTAGTGTATGAAAATAAGACCGTTTATGTAGACATTGATGGTTTGAAAGTAACATCGGATGATAGTTCTGTCGCATCAATTATAAATGCTGTTTTGAAAATTTACGATGTTGATATTACACCTGCTTTTCAGTGGCTTAATATCGTAGAAGATGAAAAAGATATTAATCTTGAAATGTTCAGACAGTATGCAGATATAGATGGAGTGAATAATATATTAAGTGGAAAAGATATTAATATTGCAAAGTTACTTGAAAATATTAATATTGACGGTCAGGAAATTTCTTATAAAGGAAAGCTTTCAGGCAGTGAATTCAATGTCAGATTATATGATTCTACAACAATTTCTATGCAGCCGGATGAAAGTGGATATATTGATGTAAGTAGTATTGATACATTATTGAAGGCCTTTGGCGAGACAGCAGGAAATATGAATTTTGATGTAAGTGCAAAGGCAAGTCTTGCATTAAGTTTAGGCTTGTTTGATATTAATCTGAAAGATGTTCCATTATCTGCAAAACTAAAGGCAGAGAAAGAAGGGGTATATGGTAATGTACATGCAGAGGTACCATATATGAAGAGCATAACAGATAGTAATGTACTGATTCCGGGAACGACAACAGAAACAACAGAATCTACAAGCAAGACAAAGACTGAGGTGAAAACATCATTTAGCTTGAACTCAGACAGTCAGAAAATTACAACTGATTTTTATGTAACGCCAACACATATATACTTACATAAGAATATTCAATATGAGTTGGAAAAAACAGTGACGACAACGAAATATAAAAAAATACTTTTCTGGATACCACAGTCTACTACAAAAAAGACAGAGATTGTTCAGGAAAATAAGGATTTTTATATAAAACGTACTTATAAAGAAATGCAGGATAATATTATGTCTGATTTATGCTTTGCATTAAATATGTCCGACAGTATCAGGGACAAAATTTTAGACAGCAGTAATAGTGGAACTATAGAAGATGTGTCTCTTGGGAATATTATCCGTTCCTATTCTTTTGATAATGTAAACAGATTTGATTTTGGGCTGAATTTATCCAGTCTGACGGATGGGGCAATTACAAATACAGATGTTAATTTGTATAGGAACAGTAATGGATATTTAAATAATCTTCATGCTGAATGTAAATTGTATTCATTGATAGCCATTAAACTGGACGCAGATTTAAATAATATCGGTAAGATAGTTGATATTGGGTTTGATCCAGAGCAGTTAGAAAATGACAAAAACTACAGGTAAGAAAATTAATAGCGTTCTCTACATTGACTTTTTATGTGTCATATAGTAAATTAAAGAGAACGCATTATGCTACTGTAGCTCAGTTGGTAGAGCAGCTGATTCGTAATCAGCAGGTCACGTGTTCGAGTCACGCCAGTAGCTTTTTAAGGAGGCAGAGATATGAATGATGGGATAAAAGTTTTTGGTTTTCGTTCAGGAAAATCATACAAGATGATACCCGCTTTATTGTATTATGCATTTATGGCATTTTTCATTGGTGCTTCTGTGTATGGGGAACTACGATATTATGAGTTTGAGACGATGGATTATGTACTTATGGCCTATAAGTATATATTTTTTGCAATACTGTTTTTTAGTCCGTTAATTTTTCTTTCTGATTTTCGGTATAGAAAAAAACTTCCACTTTTTAAAAAATATACAGTGGGATCTTCACTTACAGGAATTATAATTGTCTGGATGTTCTGCTATTTTATGGCAGAGGTAAATGTATTATGTATGTCTGATACATGGGTAAAATCAAGAGATGCTTATTCAGAGCAGTTAAAGCAGGAACAGGAAGAGGTATTAAAAAAACAAAAAGATAAAGACACTGAAGATAAGACAAAGAAAGAAAATGAAACTACAGAAAAAATATCATATAACGTTGAAAAAAATGTGGTGAGCATTTTGGAGGTGTAATGATGAGCAAGAATAAAATGATAATAGCCGGAGGAATAATAGTTACTCTTATAATTGCTGTAATAATAGTGGCTGCAGTTAACCACGGAACGAAAAAACAGGAAGATAAAGTTACAACAGTAACATCTATAACAACAGTGACTGGTGAGAGCAGTTTGACAACAAGTACAGTCAGTAATGATCAAAAGACACAAAAGAGTGATTCAGGAGAGACTGCTACGAATAAAACTTATGGTAACAATCAGGGAGATAATTACGCTGTAGATATTTTTACGGATAAAGCAGTAGAAAATAAGACAAAAAAGCCTGTCGGAACGAAGAAGAATATCGAAACTAAGAAGAATACTGAAACAAAAAAGCAAGAGAAAAATCCGACTGGAGAGAAGCCGACAAAAGATGGACAGTCAGATAAAAATGATCCCAACAGTGATGACGGCTGGACAGATTTTTATTAAAATAGTTAAAAATAATAATGATATAGAGAGGATAAAGAAATGATGAAATTAGACAAGAAATTAAAAGTAGGCGTACTTGGAGCAACAGGAATGGTTGGTCAGAGATTTATTACTCTTTTAGATAATCATCCATGGTTTGAAGTTGTTACATTAGCAGCAAGTCCACGTTCTGCAGGAAAAACATATGAAGAAGCTGTCGGCGACAGATGGAAAATGACAGTTCCAATGCCGGAGCGTGTAAAAAGCATGATTGTTCATAATGTAAATGAAGTTGAGGCAGTTGCATCTACGGTAGATTTTGTTTTTAGTGCTGTTGATATGACAAAAGAAGAAATTAAAAAGATTGAAGAAGATTATGCAAAGACAGAAACACCTGTAGTATCAAACAATAGTGCACACAGATGGACACCAGATGTACCGATGGTAGTTCCGGAAATTAATCCAGAGCATTATGAAGTTATAGAATCACAGAAAAAAAGACTTGGCACGACAAAGGGATTTGTTGCAGTAAAACCAAACTGTTCTATTCAGAGTTATGCGCCAGTGTTGACAGCATGGAAAGAGTTTGAACCGGTAGAAGTAGTCGCTACAACATATCAGGCAATTTCAGGTGCAGGTAAGACATTTAAAGATTGGCCGGAAATGGTTGGAAACATTATTCCATTTATTGGCGGTGAAGAAGAAAAATCAGAGCAGGAACCATTAAGACTTTGGGGAAAGGTAGAGAATGGTGAGATTGTTAAGGCATCTTCTCCAGTTATTACAACACAGTGTATCAGGGTTCCGGTATTAGATGGACATACAGCAGCGGTATTTGTTAAGTTTGCTAAGAAACCGACAAAGGAACAGTTAATTGAAGCAATGGTAAACTTTAGTGGTGAACCACAGGAATTAGAACTTCCAAGTGCTCCAAAACAGTTTATTCAGTATCTGGAAGAAGACAACAGACCACAGGTGGCTTTGGATGTTGATTTTGAAAAAGGTATGGGTGTGTCTGTAGGACGTTTAAGAGAAGACAGTGTATATGACTATAAGTTTGTAGGATTATCACATAATACGCTGAGAGGTGCGGCAGGTGGAGCTGTGTTGTCAGCAGAATTACTTGTTGCAAAAGGTTTTATCGAAGCAAAGTAAGATAAAAATATCAATAAAAAATATAAAAATATAAGGAAAATTTTAGGTTTTACTATGGACTATTTTGTCATTTTATGAGAGAATAGTCCATAGTTGCGTGTAGAGATAATTATGCTTACGCAATGGCTCGCACGCAAAGTGTTGCGGGCAACACTTTATTATACATATTTCGAAAGGAGTATTTTTTCAAATGATTTATTCAAAAGAAGTTGAAATGATGTGTCCAGTTGCAAAGGGCGCAAAACATGATCCTGCTCCAATACCGGAAGAAGGTAAGTGGGTTCACTCAAAAGAAATCAAAGATATTTCAGGTTTTACACATGGTGTTGGCTGGTGTGCTCCACAGCAGGGTGCCTGCAAGCTTACATTAAATGTTAAAGAAGGTATCATTGAAGAAGCATTAGTAGAGACAATTGGATGTTCAGGAATGACACATTCAGCAGCTATGGCAGCTGAAATTCTTCAGGGAAAGACAATTCTTGAAGCATTAAACACTGACTTGGTTTGTGATGCTATCAATACAGCTATGAGAGAGTTATTCTTACAGATTGTTTATGGTAGAACTCAGAGTGCATTTTCAGATGATGGTTTAGTAGTAGGTGCCGGTCTTGAAGATTTAGGTAAAGGTCTTCGTTCACAGGTTGGTACAATGTATGCTACTAAAGCAAAAGGTGTTAGATATCTTGAAATGGCTGAAGGTTATGTAACAGGTATTGCTCTTGACGCTGATGATGAAGTTATTGGTTACCAGTTTGTAAATCTTGGAAAGATGACAGACTTTATTAAAGCAGGCGATGATCCTACAACAGCTTGGGAAAAATCAAAAGGTCAGTATGGCCGTGTTGATGATGCTGCTAAGATTATCGACCCAAGAAAGGAATAGGAGGTAACGACAATGGCATTATTTGAATCATATGAGAGAAGAATTGACCAGATTAATTCTGTTTTAAATAGTTATGGTATTGCTTCTATTGAAGAGGCTGAAAAAATTACAAAGGATGCTGGATTAAACGTTTACGATATGGTAAAAGGTATTCAGCCAATTTGTTTTGAAAATGCGTGCTGGGCTTATATTGTAGGTGCAGCAATTGCTATTAAAAAAGATTGCAGAAGAGCTGCTGATGCTGCTGCAGCAATCGGTGAAGGTCTTCAGGCTTTCTGTATTCCTGGTTCTGTTGCAGATCATAGAAAAGTTGGTCTTGGACATGGTAACTTAGGAAAGATGTTATTAGAAGAAGAGACAGAGTGTTTCGCATTCTTAGCAGGTCACGAGTCATTCGCAGCTGCTGAAGGTGCTATCGGTATTGCTGAAAAGGCTAATAAGGTTCGTAAGAAACCTTTAAGAGTTATCTTAAATGGTCTTGGAAAAGATGCTGCACAGATTATCTCAAGAATCAATGGTTTTACATTTGTTGAAACAAAGTATGATTATAAAGAAGCAAAATTAAATGTTGTATATGAAAAGGCATATTCAGATGGTCTTCGTGCAACAGTTAAATGTTACGGAGCTGATGATGTTCAGGAAGGTGTTGCAATAATGCATCATGAAAATGTTGGTGTATCTATTACAGGTAACTCAACAAACCCTACAAGATTCCAGCATCCGGTAGCAGGTACATATAAGAAAGAGTGTATCGAACAGGGCAAGAAATATTTCTCAGTTGCTTCAGGTGGTGGTACAGGACGTACACTTCATCCTGACAACATGGCAGCTGGTCCTGCTTCATATGGTATGACAGATACATTAGGACGTATGCATTCTGATGCACAGTTTGCAGGTTCATCATCTGTTCCGGCTCACGTTGAAATGATGGGACTTATCGGAGCAGGAAACAACCCTATGGTTGGTATGACGGTTGCTGTAGCGGTAAGTGTACAGCAGGCAGCTGATGAAGGAAAATTTTAGTTATATCATTAATAAATAATTTTGTTTTTTTAGAAAGTCTTGCATTGCAGTATTGCTTTGTGAGACTTTCTTTTTTATAATAATATTTATGAAGAAAATAACAATTGGTATTGTGGCTCATGTTGATGGTGGTAAAACAACATTATCTGAGGCATTATTGTATACTACAGGAAAGATAAGAAAATTAGGAAGAGTAGATCACAAAGATGCATATCTTGATACATTCCAGATGGAGCGTGACAGGGGAATAACGATATTCTCAAAACAGGCTGTGATGGAATACAATGATATGCGTCTTATTTTGCTGGATACTCCCGGACATGTGGATTTTTCGGCAGAGATGGAGCGGACCTTATCAGTGCTTGACTATGCAGTTTTAGTTGTGAGTGGAAGTGAAGGGGTTCAAGGACATACAGAGACGCTTTGGAAGTTGTTAGAAACTTATAATGTTCCTACATTTTTATTTGTAAATAAAATGGACATGCCAAATGTCAGTGGTGATTTCTTATTGCATGAGATAAAAGAAAAACTGGGTGACTCTGTGGTAAGATTTCCAATTGGTGTAGGGACAATGGAAGACATTGCCATGTGTGATGAAGACTTGTTTGAAACTTACATGGAAGGTGGAGAGATTAGTGAGACTACCATTTCGGAGTTGATATACAACAGAGAGTTGTTTCCATGTTATTTTGGTTCTGCACTGCAGTTAGATGGCGTTGACAGTTTGTTAGAGGGGCTGTATCAATATACGTATGAACCAATTTACTCACAAAACTTTGGGGCAAAAGTCTTTAAGATTTCAAAGGATCATAACAATAACCGTTTGTCGCACTTGAAAATAACAGGTGGAAGTTTAAAGGTAAAAGATGTCTTAAATGGAATCAATGGAGCAATAGAATGGAGTGAGAAGGTTAATGAGATTCGGATTTATTCCGGAGAAAAGTATGATGCTGTAGGAGAAGTAAATGCAGGAGATGTCTGTGCCATCGTAGGACTTACAAATACTTATCAGGGAGAAGGATTGGGATTTGAGACGGAGGAAATACCTCCAAGTCTGATACCGGTACTTTCCTACAAGTTAGATGTACAAAACAAGGTTAATATCAATCAGGTATATAAACAATTAAAAGAGTTAGAGGAAGAAGACCCTACATTAAAAATAACTTGGAATGAAGAAAAGAAAGAATTGACTGCCAATGTTATGGGGCAGGTTCAGATAGAAGTTTTAAAAAGTCTAATCAAAGAAAGGTTTGATTTGGATGTAGAGTTTGGTGCAGGAAGTATTCTATATAAAGAAACAATAACGAATACAGTGGAAGGTGTCGGGCATTTTGAACCATTACGTCATTATGCAGAAGTACATTTGTTGTTAGAGCCGGGAATGCCGGGAAGTGGATTAACTTTTGGCAGCCATGTCAGTGAGAATGAATTAAGTAAAAACTGGCAGAGACTAATTATGACACATTTAGAAGAAAAGACTCACAGAGGTGTGCTAACCGGATCACCGGTTACGGATATTTGTATTACAATTGTAGGTGGGAATGCTCATCTGAAACATACAGAGGGTGGTGATTTCAGACAGGCTACTTATCGTGCAGTAAGGCAGGGATTAAAGAAAGCAGAATCTGTTTTACTGGAGCCTTATTATGATTTTACATTAACGATTCCTACAGACAGTGTGGGAAGAGCTATGACAGACATCAGTCAGATGGAAGGTACGATGAATCCACCGGAAACAGTTCATGAGAGAAGTGTATTGACCGGCTATGCACCGGTTTCGGCGATGTGGAATTATATCAATGATGTGAATGAATATTCCCATGGACAGGGCGCATTAGCATTGAAGTTTAAAGGATATGCACCATGCCACAATGCAGAAGAAGTGATTGAAAAGATAGGATATGACAGTGAGACAGATTTGAGAAATCCTACAGGTTCAGTATTCTGTGCCCATGGAGCCGGATTTAACGTTCCGTGGAATGAAGTTGAAAACTATATGCATGTGAAAACGTCTTTGAATCTCAATTCTATTGATAGGGAAGAATTGGAGGAGAGAAACAGTTTGGATGAGACATTTCATAGAAAAACTACAAAGTCTCTGAATGATTCTTATGCTACCGATAAAGAGTTAGAGGCAATTTTTGAAAAGACATTCGGACCGATTAAGAGAAAGAAATATACAGATACAAAGGTAAGGAATTATCATCAGAAACCGAAACAGTATAAAGGAAAGCAGAACAATAATCTTCCGGAGTGTGTTCTGGTAGATGGATATAATATTATTTTTGCATGGGAAGAATTAAAAGACATTGCGTCAAAGAATATTGACGGGGCGAGAGACAGACTGCTTGATATCCTGTCAAACTATCAGGGATATAAAGATAATACACTTATTGTAGTTTTTGATGCTTACAATGTAAACAGATATAAGGAAACTATCTATAAACATAATAATATTTATGTGGTATTTACAAAGGCTGCAGAAACGGCAGATATGTATATTGCAAAGACAACTCATCAGATGGCTAGCAAATATCGTGTGACTGTGGCTACTTCAGATGCATTGGAACAATTAATTATTATGGGACACGGAGCGCTCAGGATGTCTGCGATGAACTTTAAGGAAGAAGTGGACAGGATTAATAAACAGATAGAAGAGAGTATCAAAGGGGATAGCAGCCTTGAAAATTATCTGATAAAAGATGAAACACGATGAGAGTATTCACAAAAAATAGTTATATTGGTATGTAGTCGCAAAAAGTAAAAGGTTGTGTTATACTGATTTTAATAGAGATTATATTGGAGATTTGCATTATGGAAACAGGGATTAAAGAAGAAGTATTAGAGGAAATAAATCAGTTGGCCAGAAAATACGACATAAAAAAAGTGATTTTATTTGGCTCAAGAGCACGTGCAGATTTTCATAAAACAAGTGATATTGATTTGGCAGTCAGTGGAGGAAATAAGACAATGTTTTATTTGGATGTGGAAGAAAAGACTTCTACATTACTAATGTTTGATATGGTAGACTTGGATGCAGATATACAGCCTGAATTGAGAGATTCTATTGTAAGAGAGGGAGTTGTTATTTATGAAGAAATTTAATAATTATATGAAGAATCTGCAAGTACTTAAAAAAGCAGAAAATGAAGATTTAGATAATGAGTTTATATATGGAGAAAATTTAGAAAGAATTAATTAAAATAAGGGAGAATACAAATGTTTGTATTTTCCCTTATTTTCTTATAAATTATATTTTCTTAGCCAGTATCCAATCTGCAATACATAGGCAAGCATCTGTGGTCCTGCCATAAGCTGACCGTACCAAGGTTTGCCATAGTCTTTTGGACTGTTTACAAAACCCAGCAGCTTTTCTTTATCAATAATTGTCTGAAGAGAAAGATTTGAATTATATTCTTCTAAGACCATTTGTCCCAGCATTTTTTCATAATTCGGATCATATGTCTTCGGATAAGGGGTTTTCTTTCGATACAGAATTTCATCCGGAAGATATTTTTTTCCACATTCAACTAACAGACTTTTAGTCTGATTATGATAGCATTTGTATTCCCAAGGCACATTGAATACATATTCCAATATTCGATAATCTGCAAAAGGAACTCTGGCTTCAAGTCCTGAAAACATACTGCACCGGTCCATTCTGGTAAGAAGCGTCATCATAAACCATTTGATATTCAGCCACGTAACTTTTCGGCGCAATGTTTCTGTTTCGTTTTCGTCATCTAAATATTCGCATTTACCTACAGATGTTTCATAAGCATTTTTTACATAATCGTTAATATTTAATTCATTAATAAAATCTTTTTTAAATAAATAAGTCCGGGCATTCATATCGTAAGACCATGGGAAAGTATTTTGATTTAACATATCTGCTCTGTGGAACCATGGATAGCCGCCAAATATTTCATCAGCACATTCTCCGGTTAGGGTAACTTTACATTCTCTGGAAACCAATCTGCAGAAATACAGCATAGAGGATTCCACATCTGCCATACAAGGCATATCTCTGGCATCTACTGCTTCAAACAGACAATTAATCTGGTCATTGTTATTACATTCGAGATATTTGTGATTGCTGTTAATGTACTCTTTCATAATATCTACAAAAGGTCTGTCTCTTGTAGTCTGAAAGGAGTTGGCCTTAAAGTTAATCTCATTATCAACAAAATCAAAAGAATAGGTATTCAGCTTTTTGTCCCCAAGATTACTGCTTACAATAGAAGAAACAAGGCTGGAATCCAGTCCTCCTGACAAAAAAGTACAAATAGGAATGTCAGATACCATCTGTTTTTTGATACTGTCCTCGATTAAGTAGTTTGTATAACAAACAGTGGAGGCATAATCATCCCGATGCATTCTGCTGGTAAGTTTCCAATAGCAGGTGTCTGTCAATGAAATATTTCTATTTTCGTCAAGTGTAACAGACATAAAATGTCCGGGAAGAACTTCGTGAATTCCTGCAAAAACTCCATTGCCCAATGTATGGGCAGGTCCAAGTCCGATGATTTCACACCAGCTGTCATTATTAAGTTTTGGTTCAATTCCGTAGGCAAAAATACCTTTTGGCTCAGAAGAAAAGACAAACTGTTTATCATCGATATAGTAAAATAATGGTTTTACACCAACATGATCTCTTGCAATAATTAATTTATTATTATCATAGATAGCAAATGCAAAGATTCCGTTAAAATCTTTAAAAATTTTTGTTCCAAAAACAAGATAGCAATAAAGGATGATTTCAGTATCGCTGGTTGTTCTCAAATCAATATCATATGATGACAATCGGTGTTTTAATTCATTTGTATTATATAGTTCGCCATTGTAAGCGATGGTAGCCCGTCTGCCATTATATCGTCTTGTCATTGGCTGATGACCGCCTTTTAAGTCACGAATTGATAATCTTGTATGGGCTAATCCACAGAAACCTTCCATATAAATTTCATCATCATTTGGACCACGATGTTTTATGGAATTTTTCATATTTATTAGTTTATTTTTCAAAAGATTAAAAGAATAATCTTTAAAAACATCATGTTTTAATTGATAAAAACCAGCGATACCGCACATAAAATACTCCTAAATAAAATTATAGAATCGTAACATGTGGACTTTTAATAACAGGCTGAATCTGTCTGCCACCCAATGCTTTTTCAATTGTTTCTTCAATTAAATCTACGTGAGCTATCATAGAGTTCGGTTTTGTAATATAGTTATCCTGTCCAAAAGGTACGAAGAAAATATTTTTCGTATTTAGAAGAATTCCAATATTTTTTAAATTCATTCCTAATGCGTCGTTTGTGCTTAAGAAAATTACTAAAGGTCTGTTATTTCTAAGATGTGCTTTGGCAGCCATTAAGACTGGTGTATCAGATATACCGTTTGCTAATTTTGATAAAGTATTGCCGGTACATGGGGCAATAACTAAAATGTCCAACATGGATTTGGGGCCGATAGGCTCAGCATCCGGTATTGTAGTGATAGGTGGCCTTCCACTGATTTCTTCCGCCATTTGTAAAAAGTCTTTACATTTTCCAAAACGGCTGTCTGTTGTGGAAGCATGATCTGAAAAAATAGTAAATATATTTGCTTTTGTATCTGCAAGCCGCTTTAGTTCTTCAAATACTTTTTTGTAGGTACAGTAAGAACCGGTAATTCCTATACCAATGTTCTTATCTTTAAAGTTATGAACCATTTATCTCAGTCCTTTCTAAATATGAAATTATGCTTTTTGCAATTAATTCCCCAGCAGCTTTTGGTGCTGTGACACCAGGAATGCCAGGGCATGTAATGAGAGATAAATTATATTTATTTGCGAAATCCTCATTAAAACCGTAAGGAGCAGAGGCAATTTCAAATAACACACAACTGCTGTTGGCTTTCATATAGTGGATTTCCTGAAAGATATCAGTTGGAACAGTGTTGATAATTATATCAAATTTGTGAATATGATGAATTAAGTCTTCGTATTCAATGCCTTCGTATCCATATGCCCTTGCCTGTATCAGGTGAAGGGCTGTGTGGTCATAAATTGAAACTTTTCCGGATAGTGAAGTTAATGTTCTTGCCACATTAATACCACATTTACCAAAACCCAGAATGAGTATTCTGGCATTTCTAATAGTAGAGTCAGTGTGGGTAATAATTGATGAAATAAGTCCTTCAGCTGTAAGAACAGCGTTATTCCACACAACAGTTTCATCATGAAGAACATCTACGAAATTGAAAGATTTATCATTATAAAATATTTTTGGAATGCTGCCGGCAAAAACTGTCTGACCGGGCTTAAGCAGATTCATAAATGTTTCCATCGGAAAACTGGAATAAAAGTCACAATTTAAATACTTTCCTTTTTTGCATAATGGTGTGGAACAAATAATATATTCGTCCTGATTAAAATCCATAGTAGATTTTAAATATGCATTGTATCCATGATTGTTTAAATACTGACAGATATAATCCTGTCTTTTGTCTCCGGATAAAACAGCGATTGGTTTCATAGGCACCTCCATGATTTAATTTATGCAAATATTGTTTAAAAGTGATTTAAATATATGTTTTTCTTTTGGGGTGAAAATGGTATAATAGAATTTATCAAAAAAGTATCGGATTAAATGGAGGTTCATATGAGGAGATACAGATTTAAAGGAGCTAATTTTATTATACTTGTAATTGCTTTTGTCATGTTTTGTGGTATGAGTGTTATGGCACAGGATTACGAAACTGGTGATATTGATAGAATTTATATTACTTGTGACAAGGAAATGAATCATTTGACAAAGGCAGTTTATGAAAGTGCTGTTATTGAAGTAGTTAAGAAAGATGGAACAATTGATGTCAGTGATAATCAGGCTTTTGTAAAATTAAGAGGAAATTCAACATTAAAAGCGGAAAAGAAACCAGTAAAAATTAAATTTAGTTCTAAAGTTTCTGTTTTAGGAATGGATAAAGGCAAAAAGTGGAATGTACTGGCAAATGCTTTTGATAAAACATTGATGAGAAATGCATTATGTCTGGAATTAGGTACAAAAATGGGACTTAACTATATCTCGCAGACAAGATTTGTGGATTTGTATTATAATAATCAATTAATTGGAAATTATCTGATTACTGAGCCTGTTGAGGCAGGAACCGGTAAGGTAGAAATTGATGAGAGCGGTAATGATTTTTTGATTGAACTGGAACGTGAAAGATATGAATCAGATGTTACATATGTTCAGACAAAAAATGGGCTGCGTTTTGCAATTAACGAACCGGAAGTTCCTACAGACAGCCAATATAAAAATATTGAAAACTATTTGATGAAAGTGGAAAATGCATTGAAAACAAACAGATTGTCTGAGTATTCTAAATATATTGATGTAGATTCCTTTATTAATTATTATATCGTAAGCGAAATTTTTAAAGCTGTAGATTTTAATTATAGTTCTACAAGATTTTATGTTAAAAATAATAAAATGTATGCAGGACCGTTGTGGGATGTTGATTTGTCATCAGGCAATGCTTCTAAGACATTCTATAAAGACTATTACGAAGGTGATATAAGTTATAAAAAATTGTTCTGCACACAAATGAAGTGGTATTCATATTTAATAAAAAGTGATGAGTTCATCAACAAGTTAAATGAGCGTGTGAAAAAAATGATTACTACGATTGAGAATATGTATGCTGGGAATGGATTAGGAATCAGTAGGATTGACTTTTTGTTAAAAAATTTTGGGAGATCTTTTGAAAGAAATTATGAATCGATATTAGATGGAGGTGCCGGCTGGAGTATTACAAAGAGGTATTCTATATGTGATAATCCTATCGGACTGGAATTTGAAAACCATCCGAAGACTTACAGCGAAAATGTTTTGATGTTAAGAAACTGGTTAAAGAACAGGGTTAATTATTTACGTAAAGAATGGGCAGGAATCAG
The DNA here is from genome assembly GCA_910584795.1 of uncultured Eubacterium sp. Classification (GTDB taxonomy): domain Bacteria; phylum Bacillota; class Clostridia; order Lachnospirales; family Lachnospiraceae; genus Eubacterium_G. The sequence goes on from CAJUBZ010000001.1 coordinate 46,676, forward strand.
AAATAACAAAGTAGAAGACTTAGAGGCTGTAAAGAAATCTTATAACAGTATTGCTTTATCATGGTACAATTCGGGAGAGGCAGATGGAAATGAAATCTGGTGCAGGGCACAAAAAGGAAAATATAAACTTGTAAAAACAATTTTCAATGGGTATGCCGGAGAATGCACAATTAAGAAGTTGAAACCGGGAATAAAATATACTTTTAAAGTTAGGTCATATAAGATCGGAAGAGCACACGTCTGAACTCCAGTCACCT
>CAJUBZ010000001.1:46942-264883 GCA_910584795.1 uncultured Eubacterium sp.
TAAAGTTAGGTCATATATAAAGAATGACAGTGGAAAAATATATTCAGATTTTGTTTCTGTGCATAAGACTATAAAGTTTAAATCACCAAAATGCAAAGTGAAAAAATTAAATAAAGGTGTTCGTATTTCATGGAATAAAATAAAGGGTGCAGATGGATATATTGTTTATAGAAAAAATAAAAAAGTAGCCGTTATAAAGGGAAATAAGAAAAATAAGTATGTTGTAAAAAAAGCAAAAAGTAAAAAGAAATTTAAAGTAAAAGCATTTGTAAAATATGCAGGTAAAAAAATCGTTAGCAAATAAGTAAAGAAACTACTATTCTATATTTTTTAAATCATAGAATAGTAGTTTTTTTGGTATAAAAAGCACACCTAAATAAAAAAAACGCACTGAAAAGTATAAGTACATTATGTTAAAATCTATTCTGGCAATTATAAACAAATCTTATATGGAGGAAAAAGATGAATATTATAAAATCAAAAAAGGTTATTTCATTGATTCTTTGCTTGGTAATGGTTTTAACAATTGCTTTTTCTAATGTGAGAGAGGGGGCATTTTCAGAAAAAGTCAGTGCGGATACATTGCCGGTACAGACAATAGGTGGGGGAAGTATTGGAATAGGTTCTAACGAAACGGAGGCAGCAAAACTTCCAAGAATCTCTACTCAGGGAAAGTATAGATTTACAACAGAAAATTATAATAAGAATCATTTGGCACTTGATACGAATGACTGGGCAAGCAACTGGTTATGGGATTTAGAAGGAGATAAAGACACTGATAAAACAGAGGCATTATCAGGTACTGCTTATGCATTTCCGCTATGTTACCTGATGAAGAAAGATGGTTTAAGAGTAACCAAACCTGCAATGACAAGTAATGCAACAAATGTCAGTGCTTATAATATAAAAGATAATGACACTTTATGTGATTTTAAGATTACACCGGAGTGGACATGCACGAATAATAATATTGATGAGATTACAGATTGGTCATACAGAGCAGTAACTTCTAATCCATCTAAGGATAGTCAGAAAATGATTACAACAATGACACAGGGAAGTCCATTTATGTTTTTGGAATTAGAGGATTCAAATGTTATTTATTTGGAAAAACTTCGCGTGACGTTTCCGAGTGAAATTGTATACGAGGATACATATAACGGAGCTAAGATGGTAGTGTTCAGAACAAATGATATTACAAGTTCTGTAAATGGTTTTCCGGGGGCTGCATATCAGTATTATGCATTGTTTCTTCCGGAAAGTGCTTCAATAAGTCATGAAGGGACGACAGATACAACCCAAAATGATAAAATCGGAAAGTTGAAAATTACATTTTCATCAAAAGATAAAGCATATATGTCTTTTGCATGGGTTTATGAAAGCAAAACACATAATAACGAACAGGGAATTAATTATGCAAAAGAGTATAGACCTTACGCATTTAATTTTATTACAAATACAACAGCGGATTATACTTATAATGAAAAAACAGGTGATGTCAGCACAAAGTATACATACACAGTAAATAAGAAGGATGAAAGTACAGCGGACGGAACGATAATGGGCATACAGTCCCATCAGTATAAGAATATGTCAGGATATTCTTATATGGATAATAATGCGATTACTCTTAGAGGGTATATGAAGTTTATAAAAGGAGAGTCATATACCACACACATGACATATAAAGGGATTTTACCATATATGCCGGCACTAAAAGAGGATGATGCAGAAGGAAAGCAGCAATTACAAAAATATGTTGATGATTTTGTAAGTAAACATATGACAGGGGCAGGAAGCTGGACACTGGCTAGTGATGAAGGGCATGAGACATATTATCATGGAAAGAAATTGAACCGTTCAGCTCAGGTAGTGGCGGCTGCAAAATCAGTGGGAGATGAAGAAAATGCTGAAAAAGTATTAAATGGATTGGAAAAGAATCTTGAAGATTGGTTTACGTACTCAGGAAGTAATGATAAACATTATTTTACATACTTAGGTGAAGGTGTTGGAGTTCTTTTAGGTTTTCAAACATCATTTAACGCAGTAGATCAGTTTAACGATCATCATTTCCATTATGGATATTTTATTGAGGCTGCAGCAAGTGTAGGATTGTATGATAAAGCATGGCTGAACGAATATAAGGATGTTGTAAAACAGTTAATATATGATATTGCATGTCCTTACAGAAGTAATGAGGAATGTGTTTTAGATTGTGGAAATGCATATCCATACCTTAGAAGTTTTTCTCCATATGAAGGACACTCATGGGCTTCGGGATATGAAGACGAGAGAACCGGGAATAATCAGGAATCAACTTCAGAAGCTGTAAATGCATGGGCAGGAATCATTCTTTTTGGAGAGCTAACCGGAGATACAAAAATCAGAGATTTAGGAATTTATCTCTACACAACAGAAATTGCTGCAGCTGATGACTATTGGTTTGATAAGGATGAAGATACCTATAAAATAGATGAGTCAAATTATGCTGCACCAATGGCATCAATGGTCTGGGGAGGAAAAGCAGATTATGGAACATGGTTTGGAGCAGAATATACACAAGGAATTCAGATTTGTCCAATGCAGTCATGGTCGTTTTATCTGGCAAATGATGCAGACAGTATTTCCGGCAGCGATTATATAAAGAAATATTACAATGCCGATAAGACGTTTGAGCAGGCCAAGGGTGGAAGTACTTCTTTGTGGAATGATATGTGGGCATCTTATTATGCATTAGCGGATCCGGATGAAGCCATGAATACAGTATGGACAAAAGAGGTAGTGAATGATGGTGAATCACAGGCTCATACATACCATTATATCAGAGCATTACAGGATTATGGTGTGCCGGATTTGAGTTTTACAAGCAGTAGTGCTATGGGAACTGTATTTAGAAAAGATGATGTGTATACATATGCAGTATATAATCCGTCAGGTTCTACAGAAGTAGTAAACTTTACGGGTGATGACGGGAAATCAATTTCTGTAAATGCAGCACCAAATACGATGACGTTAGTAAATTCAGAAGAAATTCAAAAATCGTCTTATATTATAGAATATTATGGAAAAGACTTACATTCAGATGATTATTCATTAATTGAGAGTAATATTAAATATGCTGATGCAGAAACAAAAGTTACAGCTGATATTAAAAGTTTTACAGGATATACTTATGATAAATCTAATTTGAAAAATGTTACAACAGGTATTGTTCAGACAGATGGAGGTTTGATACTAAAAGTTTACTATTCAAGAAACATCTATACGATTTCATATGATTTAGCAGGTGGAAGCAGCAATGATGACAGCCTTTATCCGAATACATATACTTTTGGAGAAAAGAAAAAACTGGATACCCCAAAAAAAGAGGGATATGATTTCTATGGCTGGTATAGGGAAAGTTCTTATGACACAAAAGTTACAGAGATTACAGAGAAGACAAATGGAAATTTAACCTTATATGCAAAGTGGATTCCAGCTGGAACAATAATGATTAATGAGGACATGTATTTGTCTTTTGATGGTAACATGAATGGTACTTTTAATATTGTGGGAGATACAAAGTATAATGCGGTAAATGTATTATATAAGATTGTAGAAACAGAAAGTGAGGCAAAACAACTCGCAGAAAATAAAGCAGAAATGGGATTTGTTTCGTGGGGAATGGATTCGGTTTCAGGAGTGTGGAAAAGAACAGAAGATTTTACATCCAGAAAAGGAAAATATATTGTCTTTTATTTTATTAGATATTCAGAGAATGGTGGATTTAAATCTGATTATGCATATGGAAAGCTTGATAATGAAAGTGGTGGAACAGTAACAGAGCCTGTGACAACAGAAGTGATTACTACTCCGGAGATTACTACACCGGAAACAACAACATATCCGGAGCCTGTGATTCATGTCAATCAAAATGTAAAAATTGAAGGTTTTCAGATTAGTTCAGTTTCGGAAGGAAGCAGGGTAATAGGTTCTGTAGAACCTATAATCGAAGGTGAAAAAGTTTCAAAGTGGGGATTTGTATATGCAATTATTGAAAATGGAAGCCAGATATATTCTGTAGATGATAGCGAAATGTATGTAGGTGCCGTAAATCCGTATGTGGCATCAATGGAATCGACAGACATAGGAACGTTGTCAGTTCAAATGGGAGATTCAAATACAGCTCGATATTATGCAAGGACTACTTTGTTTTCCGCAAAAAATGCCAGAGAATTTCAGGCAAAGTATAAAGTCAGGGCATATGCACTGATGGAAGATGGTACATATTATTATAGTGATGTGTGTTCTTATCGTGTAGTTGACATTGCTAAGGTGTTATATGAGAAAACTTTAATGAACAATTTTTCAGGGCATAAATATTTATATCAAAATATTCTGAAGGTGGTAGATGCTGATTACAAAGAGGTAGATTACGATTGGAGCGGGACTATTGTAAAAACACTGCCATAGAATTAAATAGACATTGTACAAGATAAGGGCAGTTTACTGTCCTTATCTTTATTTCAATACAAAGAAAAACTGACATGAAATATTAACAAAACAAATATAAATGTAACAAAAATGTAATATTTTATTGACAAAGTGTAATAAAAGATGTAATATACTTCTTGCATGACAAAAATGCAGTAAAGGAGTAGATTTATGAAAAAGACCAGACTAGTTGTTGGTTTTGCGTTATTAACTTTGGCACTTGTTATTGCAGTCATAGGCAGTGCAATGGTTGTAAATAATTTTAGTGAAAACAAGGTGACAGAAACCCAGACTACAGATAAGCCGGTTGACAAAGAGAATGTTTTAAAATCAGATAACAAGACTGATAAACTTTTAGCAAACAAAACAAAGAAAAATACAAAGACAGTTAGTGTGAAAAAGCAGAAAATAGTTCTTTCATCTAATAAAAAAACAAAAAAGAAATCAAAGAAAAAGAGCAATCATAAAAAGAAAAAGGACAAATTAAAAAATATTGGAACATATAAAATCACAGGATATTGTGGATGCAGCAGTTGTTGTGGAAAAACCGACGGGGTTACAGCTTCAGGCACACAGGCAACAGCAGGCAGAACGATTGCTGCTGATACTACAAAATTGCCATTTGGAACAAAGGTGGTAATTGATGGACACACTTATACAGTAGAAGACAGAGGTGGAGCAATCAAAGGAAACAAAATTGATGTATATTTTAGTTCCCATTCAAAGGCTCTGCAGTGGGGAGTCAGATATTGTGATGTGTATGTTGCAAAATAATAAAAAAGGAATTTGGTAGTTAAAATTAATTACCAGATTCCTTTTTTTTATTAAAAACGATAAAAATATTTTTATTGAGAAATATTTTTATTGTATATTTGTTCTAATATTACTCATAATGTAGAGGTTTTAAAGGCATGTCAAAATAAATATTTATTAATTTTGACTAAAATATTGGAAAAACTTTTTTATTGTTGAGAGGGGGGCAAAAACATCTTATAATATTAGTAAATTATTAAGATATGGAGGAATTCTTATGTCTAAAGTTATGAGAAGAATAACATCAATAGTACTTACGTTAACTATGGTTATAACAGTATGCCCTCAAGGTGAATTGTTTAATACCAAGGCAGCAGATACAGAAAAACCATATAATCTTTCCTATGGAAGACCGGTTTATGCAAGTTCGCAGAATGGGAACGATGCTGCAGAACTTGCAGTTGATGGTGATGCAGGTACAAGATGGCAGGCAAAACAGGATGATAAAAATGAATGGATGTATGTAGACCTTGGAAAAGAGGCGGATATTGATCATATTTATCTTCACTGGGAGGCAGCTCATGCAAAAACTTATGAGATTCAGTTTTCAAATGATGAAGATAACTGGACAACCGTTTATACAAAAGGTAAGAAAAAGGGTGAGTATGTTGATATGGCTGTTTCTTATACTGTAAACAGTTTGACAGATGGATTTGGACAGATTAGTGCAAACTGGACTTCAGTAGAGGATGCACATTATAAAGTATATGACGGAGATCAGATTGCAGTAGCGCCTGATAATTACAAATTTACAAATCATGGTGGCACACAGGGAAATATTAAGCTGAGTGCAGGAAAACACACATTAAAGGTTGTGGCTTTTAATCCATCTACAAACGAAGAACTCGGCAGTGGAATCTGTGAAGTGAATGTTGCCGAAGGAAGCAAGGGTGACAATGGTGTTGTTGTTGATTCCAATGCTAATTTAAAGCAGACAATTAACAAGGCAGACTTAAGTGCAACGAAGGCAAGATATGTAAGGGTATTATGCGTAGAGAGAGCAATCGCTTATGGATGTTCCTTATATGAGTTTCAGGTATTTGGAACAGGTGGTTCTGCGAAACCACCTGTAGATTATGGTGAAAATCTTGCATTAAATAAAACAGTAACATGCTCAGGAACAAGAGATGAGTGGTGGATGAAAGACGAGGAAGGTAATATAAGACCGGATGCGTACAACAATGTGAAACCGGAGAATGCGGTCGATGGAAACACATCCACAGCGTTTACATCTTATCAGGGTGATGACCAGTGGCTTACGGTAGATTTAGGACAGGCATATACTCTTGGAAGAATCATTATTAACTGGAATGCAGATGCAGGAAAGATTTATGATGTATTGGTGTCATCAGATAATAATAATTGGACAACGGTACATCGTGTGACAAGAGGTTATGCATATAAAATCGATAATTTTACATTATACAGACAAAATGTCCGTTATGTAAAAGTTTTAGGATATACAAAGGTAGAGAGTGGAAGTGGTATTGGTATTGCAGAACTGTCTGTGTACAAATATATTGAAGGCGACAGCAAGGAAAACGAGAATATCAGTAATCTTCCAACGAGACAGATTATTAATAATGCCAATGGAAAAGGATCTTATGTTTCGGGAGAAATGTATAATGAGAAGAATAAACTTCCTACGTTTATTAATGAAGAAACAATGAAAACACCGATAGATTCTAACAGCTGGTGGTCTTCAGCAATGGTACAGACATTTAGTAATCTGCTTTGTTCTACACCATTGAAAGCAAGTTTTACAAAGAAAGGGCTTGGCGTATTACTTGCAACATCCGGCTGGGTAGGAGTCAGAACAGAAAATGATTTGGGAACAGACCAGAGTAGTGAGACAGGAAGAGACTTTTATATAAGTCCGGAAAATCTTGATAGTACAACAGCTTATGACAGAGTCGAAACGCATGGTGATTATCATGTACAATTAGGATTAATGGATGATGATGCTCTTCAGATGAAGTCTACTATCGTAAAAGGTTCTCCTTATATTTACAATGAATTCTGTGATAATACAGTAGCATTTATTAGTGGTTCGTCAATTACAGAGTTCTTCGATGGAAATGGAAAACAAATTCTTGTAAATAAAGGTGACACAATTGTTACAGACCATATTGGATTTAAATCATTCGATGAGGAAAATACAAAAGCTAAAAATGAAGGCTCATACTTTGAAATAAACGTTCCTGCAGGAACAGAGTTTAAGGTTATGATTGCCGCTGGTAATTACAAGATTAAAGTTACATTCCCATCTGCAAAAGATAATTATATGTCTGTAGCAGCAATGACAAAGAAAACAGACATTGATGATTATTATAAACATGGCTATGCATTTGTGACAGATACAGCAGTAGATTATACATATAATAAAGACAATTCAAAAATTATAACAACATATACAGTGACTACGAAGGTAATGAGAAGTGGATTTTCAAATGTAACAATGCATTGTTTATTCCCACATCAGTGGAAACATTCTGATGCAGCAAATAATCCGGCTGCTATTTACACATCAGTCCGTGGAAATATGAAGTCTATCTGGGCAAATAAGTTTGAGACAACACAGCAATTCTCAGGGCTTCTTCCAACATTTGCAAAACCGGAAAGTGAAATGTTTAACAGCAGTGAAATGATTGATTATTTAAATCAGGTAGTTGCATCAAAATTAAATACAGCACCGGTATCAGATGCATACTGGGAAGGAAAAAATGTACATCCATTAGCTATCAGTGCAATTATGGCAGATCAGTTAGGAGAGACAGAAGTTAAAGAGCAGATATTAGCAAAATTAAAGAGCATTATGGTTGACTGGTTTAACTATGATGGTGGAGATGACAGATGCTATCTGATTTATAATAAAGACTGGGGAACATTGTATTATCCGGATAGTGCATATGGAGCGAATGCTGCTATCTGTGACCATCATTTTACATATGGTTATTTTATGTTTGGTGCGGCAGTTCTTGCAGCGTATGATAAGGAATTTTACAATGATTATAAAGATATGGTAGAGCTGTTAGTAAGAGATTATGCAGATCCATTAGAGCCGGAAGAGGATGGTAATATGTTCTGTAAATTCAGAGCATTTGATCAATATACCGGACATTCATGGGCAGGAGGATATGCTGACAGTGATTCTGGTAATAATCAGGAATCAGCGTCTGAGGCATTGTTCAGCTGGGTAGGTATGTATCTTTGGGGAGAGGCTACAGGTAATCAGAAATATATTGATGCCGGTGCCTATGGATTTACAACAGAGATGGATGCAGTAGAACAGTACTGGTTTGACTATGATGAAGATAATTGGCTTCCGGAATATCCATTCCAGGCAACAGGACAGATATATGGTGCTTCTATGGGATATGGTACATATTTTGGAGGACAGCCGGTATATGTATATGGCATTCAGTGGCTTCCGATTTCAGAATACCTTACAAATTATGGTATGAATCAGGAAAAATGTGCAAAGATTTATCAGGGATTAGAAGATGATACAGTTTATGCACAAAATATAGAGAGAAGAATATATGACCAGCTGGTGGCAGAAGGAAAACAGGAGGAGGCTGATACATGGCATGATCCGGACAAGTATGTTACTCCGGATAACGGATGGCAGCATATTACATGGCCGTTCCTTTCACAGACAAATGCACAGAGAGCTTATGAAAAATTTGAGGCAAATGTAGCAAAAGTGCAGACAGAAGACAGAGCAAATACGCTTTGGTTTATTGCGGCGATGGATCAGCTGGGATACCGTACAAATGATTACTCAGTGGTAGGTAATATTCAAGGTTCTGTGTATAGAAAAGATGAAGGAAATAAAACAACTTATACAGCAGAAGTATGGAACCCGACAGCTACAACACAAACTGTCACAATCAAGAAGTCAGACGGAACGGTAGCAGGAACGGCAAAGATTGGTTCTATGGCTACGGTTGCATTTAAGATTGATACAGCGAAGAAGTTTGATTTGACACAGGTTGCAACACCGGTTATTAAAGCGACTTCATTAGCAGGCGGACAGGTGACAAATAATGTTACGGGAACAAAGAAGTTCGAAGATACCCAGATTGTAGAACTTTCAACAGCCGAAACTGGTGCAAAAATATACTATACAACAGATGGAACTGTACCTACAACAGAGTCAAAGGTTTATACAGAAAAGTTCTTAGTATCCAGCGATACAACAATTAAGGCGATTGCTGTGAAAGATAATTATATTGATTCTGCATATGGCTCCGCAGCAATACAGATTGAAGGAGATGTTGTACAGAGCAGTGATAATTTAGCACTTGGTGCTACAGCAACAGCTTCATCTGAAGCAAATGAAGCAAGTAAGGCAGGAAATGCCATTGATGGTGATATGACAACAAGATGGCAGGCAAAAGATAACAATGATGAATATATTGACATTGACCTTGGTAGAGTTCAGACAATCAATACAGTTAAAATTACATGGGAAGCAGCTTATGCTGAAAAATATGAAATCCAGACATCTGTAGATGGAGAAGAATGGACGACAGTAGCGAAAGAGAGTGGACGTGTAGGAGAAATGACATCAACATTCCCTGCTACAGAAGCACGTTATGTTAGAATGCAGGGTGTATCCAGAGGAACAGCTTATGGTTATTCTATCTTTGAATTAGAAGTATACGGAGCAGTACAGGCGAATGCACCAACAATTTCGCCGGTTAGTGGAACATATAATGGTCCACAGACAGTAACATTGTCAACTACAGTGAAAGGTGCTGAAATTAAGTATACATTAGATGGAACAACACCAACAGAGGATTCGCCAACATATACAGCACCAATTATAATTGACAAATCAACAATTGTAAGAGCGGTAACATACAGAAAAGGTATGATGCTTTCAGAACCGACAGAATCAAGTATTGTAATTGCAGGTACAATTGCATTAAACAAAACATCAGCAAAGATTGCGATTGATAGAACGGTACAACTTTCCGCAATAACAAATGAAAGTGTAACATGGAGCAGCAGCAACACATCTGTAGCGGCAGTTAGTGCAAATGGTCTTGTTACAGGTAAAAATGCAGGATTGGCAGTGATTACTGCAAGGACTGCCAGTGGAAAAACTGCGACATGTAATGTGACAGTTACAGAACCTGTTCATATATCATCAATTAGTATTCCGAAGGCATTGGAGATGAGAAACAAGACATCAGAGACAATGAAGCTGGTTATTCATCCGGCAGATACTACAGATGATACAACAGCTGTCTGGTCAACATCCAATGAGCATGTTGTAGCTGTGAACGAAAATGGAACACTTACAGCAAAAGGTGAAGGAACAGCTACAATTACTGTTAAGGTAGGCAAGTTTATAGCAACATGTGAAGTTCTGGTAGGACCGGCAGCATCGAATGCAGAGATGGCTGCAAGTGCAAAATACAATGTAGCACTTAAAAAACCGGTAACAGCTTATCCGGGAATTGCAGAGGGTAATATTTCATATATTACCGATGGTGCATTGACAGCAGGTGGTAATCATGCGGCATTAGGAAAAACCGGATGGAATTACAATGGTGAGTGCTATGCGATTATTGATTTAGGTGATACATATGATGCATCAACAATTGACCAGATTTTAGTACAGTATAAAGATCAGGCTGACAATGATACAGTTATGGGCAGAACATATGAAATACTGTATTCAACCAATGGGTTAGATTTCACTTCTGTTTATAAGTCAGATAAAGTGACAACTGCAGATATGGATGCTCAGAACTGCGTGATTGCGGATGTTGCAGGACAGAAAGGTGCTGTCAGATATGTTAAGATCTATTATCCACAGAGTGCTAACTATGGAATTCAGGTTTGCGAAATGGCGGTACTCAGCACAGAACAGAATGCTAAGACTGTAGAAATTGAACGTTGTGCAGATCCGGCAGATTTTACAGTGAGATCTGAAAAGATTTGTCAGATTGATTATACAATTACAGCTGGTGCAGACCAAAGTGATTATAAATATGTAGTTTATTTAGATGGTAATAAAGTTACAGACTTAATTAGTGCAGGAAGTGGTACAATTGAAGAAGTAACAGCCGGAACGCATAAAGTCAAAGTGGTATCTTTCTACAATGGATTGACATCAGAAGGTATTACAAAAGAGGTAACTGTAGATGACGGTTCCTTAGTTCCATATGTGGATAGTGTCAGAAATTTGTCTAAGGGAGCAAAGGTTACAGTAGATGCGATTGAAGAAGTACAACAGGAAGGAAGCAAAGATCCTCAGACATTGACAGATGGGGAGATTTCCGCAAATACAGACAGATGTGTAGAAACAACATGGGGTTCTAAAACAGCAACAATTACTCTGGATCTTGGAAGTCAGATTGATAAGAAGTTAATTGATGAAGTATTAATTGCATTTAAGGCAGATAATACAAATGCTACAGCTTACAATATTCAGTTCTCAGAGGACGGTGTAAATTACGAGAAAGTAATTGATAAGGCAAATGTTGCATATAAGGAGGCATTGGAAGATAAGTTTGAACCTGAAAAGTATTCTAAAGATACTGTTCGGTATGTACAGATTAACCTGACAAATGGTAATGCAAACTGGGGGTACCAGATTTCTGAAATTGCGGTTATGGGAACAGAGGCGTTTATGCCAAAAGAGGCTGAAGGACTTGCAGTTTCATCAACAGAGTATAATAAGATAACCGTATCTTTTAATGGCGAAACGAGTCAATTATATAATGTATATGTAGATGGTGTTATTAAGGGCATGAATGTCCAGGCAGGTACTTATACATATAATGGAATCGATGGAGGTAAACATACGGTTAAGGTAACTGCCATGTTAGGTGGAATTGAATCTAAGGGTGTAACACAGGATGTTACTGTAGAACAAGCACCTATTACAACTCCGGTACCTACTACAACTCCGGTTCCAACAACGCCTCCAGTGGTAACAACACCACAACAGAGCTCGACAGATGTAACGACTGGTGAAAAGGATACAACGTTACAGATAACTACAAATGAAAATGATACACCGATGGTAACTACACCTGATGTGACAAGTAAGGATAAGGAAACCACAACAGCTTCTGGACAAAAGCCTACAATATCAGATAATGATAAAATAACAACGAAACAGAAAGTAACAACTAAGGTTGCTGTTGGAAAGGCTAACGTAAAGAAAGCTATTAAGAAAAAAAATGTAAAGAAAATAAAAATAACTCTTAAAAAGATTAAAGGTGCATCCGCTTATCAGGTTAAAGTTTCTATGAAGAAGAGATTTAAGAATAAGAAGAAAATTACAATTACAAAGATGGTGAAAAAGGTGACGTTTACCATAAAGATTAAAAAATTAAAAAAATCAAAAAAATACTATGTAAAGGCAAGAGCAGTCAGAGTTGTTGCTGGAAGAAAGTATTATGGTAAGTGGAGCAAAGGTAAACGAGTTAAAATTAAAAAATAGTTGAAAAAAAATGAGGTAGCATATTTTTAAATATGCTACCTCATTTTTTAGAATAGGGGGTCAAATTTTAGGAAGTGTTGTCTAAAATAAATATTATGATAGAATAAAATAGGTTTAGAATGCAGCAAAAATGCATCTATAAAATATTTAGAGGAAAGAAAGGAAAAATATTATGTTAAAAAGGATTTTATCATTGGCAGTAGCGGTGATTCTGACAGTAACTGGAATTCATATTACTCCATCAAATTCTTTAAAAGTCGATGCAGCAGAAACAGGATGGACACTCGTATGGAGTGACGAATTTAATGGAACATCACTTGACAGAAGTGTATGGAATTATGATATCGGAACCGGTGACTGGGGCTGGGGAAACGGCGAGATTCAGTATTATACAGATAAGGCAGATAATGTCAGTGTATCTGACGGTTCTTTAAAAATAACAGCAAAAAGAGAGAATTATAATGGTTCAGCATATACATCAGGCAGAATCAACACCTTGGGAAAGAAGGCTTTCAAATATGGAAAGATGGAAGCAAGAATCAAAGTAGAAGGTGGTAACCAGAATGGTGTATGGCCGGCGTTCTGGATGATGGGTAATAATATGGCATCAGGAACTAACTGGCCTTATTGTGGTGAGTTAGATATAATGGAGCATGCTAATAACAGAAATTATGTAGAAGGAACACTTCATTGGAATGCAGGTGGAATTGGTGCAGGATATAATCATGTTTTTTGGGGAAGTTATAGTGGTGGTCAATATTATTATTTCCCGGATAATGTAAATAACGGTATCAATGGATGGCATACATATGGAGTTATATGGGATGAACAGAAGATACAGTGGTATGTGGATGACAATATTTATCTGACAGGATATCTTACAGCGGATAATGCATATGCATTTCAAAAAGAGCAGTTCTTTTTGTTAAATCTTGCTTTGGGAGGACCACAGACGGGTTATACAGGAAACACTACTGTTGATGGCAGTTTCTCATCAGCTACGATGTATGTAGATTATGTTAGAGCTTATCAGGCAGGAGGCTCAGGAGATGTTACTGTGCCTACAAATCCGATAGATCCAGGGGACGGTTTGACTGCAACATCCAGTCAGAAGACAAATCTTGGTGGCTGGGGTTATTATCTGCTTGGAGGTAATTCTGGAAGATATTCCGGAGGAACATCTTTGTCAGATCCATTTACTCTAAAAATTGTAAATAATAATAAGGCTTCGTGGAATACACAGGCGTTTACTAAGGAAATGGATGTTACACCTGGACATACTTATAAATGCAGTGTAGACATAAATTCAGATGCGGCTTCCGGCGCAATTCTTATGAAGGACGAAGTAGGAGGAACAGAACTTGTATCGAAAGGACTGACTCCGGGGAACAATGTTTTTGAGGGAACATGCAAGGCATCAGACAATGGCAAATTACAATTAATGTTTAATCTTACTGAGGTAAATGCCGGAACTACATTGAAGTTTAGTAATGTGAAAATAACAGATACTACTTCCGGCGAAGTGATTACTACAAATGTAAAACCGGTACAGACGACTGCACAACAGCAGACGCCAAAGCCTACATCAGTAGAGCCGGTTGATCCGTCTAAGAAACCAATTAATCCTATAGGATTAGTTGCGAAATCTGAAAATGATAATCAGATTTCAGTAGTTTGGGGACAGACTAATGAGATGCTTAATCTGGGACAGGTATATAACGTATATATTGATAATAAGAAAGTATCAAGTGAAGTTGGATGTGGTTCTTATACATATGATAATATATCAGCAGGTGTGCATACAGTTGGAATTACTGCAGTTTTAGGTGGACAGGAAACGCAGCCTCTTACAGCACAGGTAACTGTTGCCGGTGGAAACGTAACACCACCACAGACAACAGCACCGCAACAGACTACAGTACCACTACAGACAACGACACCTATGGTACAGCCGGATACCACAGTTTCATCGGACATGAAATTTGAGCAGATTGCCGGTATGAATCAGGAGATTACAAAAGGCAATTTCGGAATGTGGATCAATGAAACGAATATAATGGATATTGCAGTTGATCCAGCAGATGCAAATCATATTCAAGGAAAGATTGTAAGTAATAATAATAACTGGGATCCATGGGCAGTACAGTATAAAGTTAAAAAGGCAGGTCTGAAATCAGGTGAAGAATATACAATTTCTGTAGATATGAAAGCAAGTGGGAATGATGGTGTGCTTTCTACTGACGGAGATAAGGCAAGTGTTGATTTAAAAGAATCTACAAATGTAACGTTAACAAGTAAAGTAAAAGCTGATGAAAATGGTAATATTGTGTTTACAATTGGAGCAGGCCAGGTAGGTATAGGAGTGATTCTAGACTTTTCAAATGTTGTGGTTAAGGATTCAAAAGGAAATATTGTTGGAGATACATCTGTAGTGCCGCCACAGACAACACCGGTACCACAGACAACAGCAGTACCACCACAGACAACAGCAGCACCACCACAGACAACACCAACACCACAGACAACAGCAGCACAGCCACAAACTACAGAGGGACCAAGACAGACAACAGAAGAATTAAAGCAGACTACAGTTTATCAGCCTGTCACAACGGTACCATCTAAAGATACAACAAAGATTGTGGTTAAGAAAACAAAGGTAAGGAAGGCAATTAAGAAAAAGGCTGCAAAGAAAATAAAAATAACTCTAAAGAGAATTACGGGTGCATCTTCTTATCAGGTAAAAGTTTCTATCAAGAAGAAATTTAATAATAAGAAGAAAATCACAATAACAAAAACGGTTAAGAAAGCAACATTTACGATTAAAATTAAGAGATTAAAGAAGGCTAAGAATTACTATGTGAAAGCAAGAGCAATCAGAGTAGTAAATAAAAAGAAATATTATGGTAAGTGGAGCAATCGAAAAAAAGTAAAAATTAAAAAATAGTTTATAACATAGATATGTAATAAATAATATCGCATCAGAAATTAGAGATTATTATTGAAATGTTTAAGTGCTATTAGAAAGCAACTATGATAATACTAATTTTCGGTGCGATATTTTTAATTTTGGATATTTATAAAATTTGTAATTAGGCTGTCATTGTTTGGAAAAAATTGATATAATAAATAGACATATGTTTTTGATTATGATATTTAAAAAAAGTGAAAGGAAAAGTTATTATGTTGAGAAAAAGAATCTTGTCAATATTAATGGCACTAACTTTGACGATAACAGGATTGCAGGGGGTTAATCTTTCTAATTCTGAAAAAGTTTTTGCTGTTGATTCGGACTGGAAATTAGTATGGAGTGATGAATTTGAAGGAGATTCATTAGACACTGATATCTGGTGTTACGATGTAGGAATAGGTCCGGAAGGAAATGGCTGGGGAAATGAAGAAATACAGTACTATACAGATAGAGCAGATAATGTCAGTGTTTCAGATGGTGAATTAAAGATAACTGCTAAAAAGGAACAGTATGAAGGACGCAATTACACATCTGGAAGAATTACTACATGGAAAAAGAAATCTTTTCAGTATGGAAAAATGGAGGCAAGAATTAAAGTAGATGGTGGAAATCAAAATGGAGTTTGGCCTGCATTCTGGATGATGGGGCATGATTATAGTGACGGAACTACAGATGAAGGTATTATCTGGCCTTCTTGTGGAGAGTTGGACATTATGGAACATGCCAATGACAGAAATTATACTGAAGGAACTATTCATTGGAGAAGAGGTGGCGTGGGTCCTATAAAAGATAATCACGAGTATTGGGGAAGTTATAGTAATGGTGAATATTACTATTTTGATAACAATGAAGAGAATGGTATTAACGGATGGCATACATATGGAATTATCTGGGATGAGGACAAGATTCAGTGGTATGTAGATGATAATGTATTTTTGGTTGCATATTTGAATGAAGGAAATAAGTATGCATTTCAAAAAGAGCATTTCTTCTTGTTTAACCTTGCTCTTGGTGGAACAGGAACCGGATATACAGGTAACACAACTGTAGATGCAGACTTTCAGTCGGCTACAATGCATGTTGATTATGTAAGAGTATATCAAGGAGGCTCTACAGAGATTGAGACAACTACAAAAGAACCTGTTTCTCCAGATGGAGATTTTTCGGGGTTGACATATAAAGAATCAAATAATAAGGATTTATCAGTTGCATTTTATGAAGGAAAAACTGATGATGAAGTTAATTATTGTTTAGACCAGGGAGAAAAATTATATGTTGCAACATGGGGGAAAAAGGTAATACCTCAGTTTAAACGTATAGAGTGTAATGGAGATGTGCAGGAATCGCCTTCTCCAGGAGCAAATTTCTGGATTCCAATGTCAGTATTAAAGAAGAATGCGTATAATTTAGTTACAGTTCAGGATAACAATGGAAATGAATTTCATTTTGTTATTAAATATGGCACACCAGCTGCAGTGGAAACAACAACACCAGAAGAGACAACGCCAACAGTTACAACACCGGAAGAGACAACGCCACCGACAGAAATATCTAATAAAGAAATAAATCTGCTGGGTTATCAGATTAGCACGTCCTATGAAGGAGTAAGGGTTGCTGCAAATGTTGAACCGGTAATCAATGGACAGGAAGTGAAAGAATGGGGACTTATATATGGATTGAAAAATTATGGTAATAAAGATACAAACATTACAGATGAAGATATGTATGTAGGATCAAGTAATTCATATATTAAATCTTATCAGTCAACAAGTGCAGGCACAATACAGAGTCAGCTGGGAGATTCAACAACAGCAACATATTTCGCCAGAACAATGAAATTTGGTGGAAGTACTGTGACAGCTCTGACTGCAGATTATAAAGTCAGAGCATATGCGGTTTTAGCTGATGGGAGTTATGTGTATAGTGATGTAAGCGATTATTCTATTACAAGAGTTGCGGACAAGTTGTATCAAGGAAAATTAATGAATACAAAATCTTCTCATACATATTTGTTTGAAAATATTTTGTCAAAAGTATATAAAAATTATGAAGAAGTTGATTTTATATGGAATAATACGGTTGTAAAACCAGAGGAAGTGGAGGAATAGAATAGATGAAATTATGGAAACAAATAGTAGCTTCATTGCTGGTTTTAACTTTAGCAATTGTAACATTAAATTATGTACCGTCTAAGACTCAGGCGAGTCAGAATGATGCACAAAACTATGATTGGTCATCTGTGAACTTTTTGGGAAATGGCTCTGGAAATCAGAGTTATACAGATGTTTTTAAAATAGCAGTTGGACAAGGTAATATACAGATTGTAAACATACAAAAGCCTCCTTTTGCAACAGCAGAGGGTGTTTATGTTACTTTTTCAGATGCTGATTTTGGAGATGTTACGATTAATGATGAGATAACTACATCATTTGATAAACAGGGAGCAGGAGTAATTTTTCATATGTCCGCATTTAAGGAACAGTATAACAGTCTTGTTGTAAAAAATTCTGCAGGAAGTGTGAAGGCGGAGCTGTATGTTTATAATAAAAATGGTGTATCTACAGAGAAACCGACAGAAACTCCAGATCCGACAGAAACTCCAGATCCGACAGAACCGATTGATCCAGATGTTATTGCGGCACCGGTTAAAGTAGCAGGATATAATTTTTATGCTCAGGGAAAAGGATATCAGATTACATTTACTCCTGTAGAAGGAGCAGTATCTTATAATGTTTATATGGATAATTCAGAAATATTAAAAACAATTACTGAGTCCGGAGAGTATGTTGATGCATCAGTTTTTCAGCAGTATGCCGATGGAGAATTGCATAATCTGTATCTTCAGTCTTTAGATGCACAGGGAAAGGTATCAGTGAAGTCAGAAGCGGCAAAGATTCGGGTACTTCAGGAAACAAGTACCGCTTCAGATCCGACTGATATCTCAAGAGTTTATGTAGTTACAAATGATGGAACAAAAGGCGGTTCTGATATTATTAAGGCAACTAAAACACCTGCATCACTGACAATTATCAGTGGTGACGGACAGATTAATACAGTTTATGATGGTGGCACTATTAAGTTAAGAGGAAATTCGACATCACTGGCTGCAAAAAAAGCGTACAATATTTCCTTTAATTCTAAGAAAGAAGTTATGAAAGGAAAAAGTAAAGGAAAGAAATGGTGTCTTTTAGCCAATGCTTATGAAAAAACATTGATGAGAAACAAACTTGCGATGGATTTAGGTGCTTCAATTGGAGGAATTGCAGTACCAGAAGAACATTATGCAGAGTTGTATATTGACGGAAAACGTATGGGTAATTATGTTATCAGTGAACCGGCAGAAAATGGCCGTTCCGGTTGCGCATATAATGATGAGGATACTTCCGATGATATTTTATTCGAATGGGAAGATAATGATAAAAATGAACAAGATTGCTTGTATTACAATGCACCTGTAACAGGTGTTAGATTTGTAACAGAGGATACATTGGATAAAAATTCATCCAGATATCAGAAATGGGTAAGTACTCTGACAACATTTGAAAATGCTTTGATAAATACAACATCAGATGAAGTTCTTCAATATATAGATGTGGATTCATTTGTGAGCATGTATATTGTAAATGAATTGTTTCAGACGGTAGATTTTGCATATTCTTCTGTAAAATTTTATATAACATATGATGTTAATGGAGCACCAACAATACATGCAGGTCCGTTGTGGGATTTTGATTTGTCATCCGGAAATTCTATTGAACAAGAATATAGAACTTATAATACATTTAAGGGACAAGAAAAGAATAAATGGTTTAATTATCTGATGAAAAATGAAACTTTTAAGAATAAAGTTATTGAGAGATACAAAGAAGTTCAGCCGAGAATTCAGAATATTTATAGAGATAACCAGTTAGGAAAAAGTCAGATACAAAAGAATATTGAACTTATGGGAGAATCCAGAGTTAGGAATTATACTTCGACAAATCAGGGCGGTGCCGGATGGAGTGAGAGCGTTGCAGATACATATGAGCAGACAGGCTGGCAGTACAGTTACAGCACATTGTCTCCGTATAATACATATACATATGAACAGCATATAGAATATCTGACGACATGGATGCAGAACAGAAATGAATGGTTATGCAGTCAGTGGGGGATTAATGTGGATGATTATGAAGAATTAATTAGTAAAGATATTGATATTACAGGATACCAGCTTAGTACAGCCTATAATGGAATAGACGGAAATATGGGATTTAGAACTATTTATCAGGCAGAACCTGTTGTAGAAGGAAAAGAAGTTCAGGAATTAGGTATTATTTATGGTCTGGTCTATGGTGATCATCCAATTAACAAACAAGATGTCGTTTATGGTTCAGAGAGTGAATTTGTAAAGTCATATGTGACAACTGAAGCTGGAAAGATAGGAACTGTTATGGGAACATCTGATACAGCAGAATATTTTGCCAGAACAATGGAGTGTAGTGATGCACTTAGTAAAGAAGCATATACAGCAGAGTATTATATCAGAGTGTATGCAAAATTAAATGATGGTTCAATTGTGTATAGTAATGTAAAAGCTTATACTGTTTATAAAGTAGCAGATTATATATATCAGAAGAATCTGACACCAAGAAAGAGTGCGTATGATTATATTTATAACAAGATATTGAAGAAAGTAGATAGTACTTATAAAGAGGGAGATTTTAACTGGAATAGTACAATTGTGAAATAGTATTATATTTTTGTGGATAATAAAGAGGGGAAATAACAAAGTTATGGTAATATTTACAAATGTTTTACTTAACATTTGTAGATATTGCCATATTTTTTTTTATGTGTTAAAACTAGATGCAAACATATAATGAAATTGTTATAATGGTAGACAGAAAGGGTTCGGATATTAATAAAGGAGGTATATTAAACATGAGAGTAACTATTCACAAAATTGCATCTTTATTATTATCTTTGGCATTGGTTGTCACATCAGTCAATGTTCTTCCGGCTGATACTGTAATAAAAAGAGTAAAAGCAGAAGAAATCAAGGTAAATTTAGACAATGTTACAGTTAATGCAGACATTGTAAATGGAGGAGATGCTGAAATCATCAAAGCTTTAGGTTCGGACAGCATAATGATAGATGGTATTTCTTACAAGAACTATACGAAATATGAAGGTGTAACAGCATTTGCTTCATCGGAGAAGGATGCAGCAAATAAGGCAATTGATGGAAATACAGATAGCAGGTGGGAGTCAGAACATGGAGTAGACCCACAATATTTAACTGTAGATTTAGGCAACCTATATTCTATTAAAGATATTGCTATTTACTGGGAAGGAGCTTCTGCAAAAGAATATACAGTAGAAGTTTCGACAGATGGAATAAATTTTCAAACATTGACACAGATTACAGATACTCATGGAAAAAGAACAGATAATTTGAAATTATCTAATGAAATTCGTGTAAGAACAGTTAGAATTCATTGTTCTGCAAGAACTACAAATTATGGTGATTCTATATTTGAAATTGGTTTTTTTGGTAATGACCCGCAAGGACAGGTAATCCCTGTTTTGTCAAATTTGAAAATCAGGGATTACTATAGGCATACTGGAAAATATATTGTTTATTTTAATGAGGCTGACGAGTCATCAGGTTATAATATTTATATTGATAATAAAGAAAATAAAGTGAAAACTGTAAAAGGATCCGGTTACTATCTTTCTGAAAAGGAAATCGGAGGTCTATCTTTAGGAGAGCATACTTTGTATGTTGCAAATACGGATGATACTGGTAAAGAATCTGCTATGGTTAGTGCAAAATTTACCGTACAGGGAAAAGCAGGTGCAAATACTGATATTGCTCAAATATACATCTACACAGAGGGAAATATATCAAGCAATTATCATGAGAATGCAGATGTTACAGTATCAGTAATTGATAAGAATGGTGGGAACAGTAAAGATTTTGTTGACAGTGGATGTAATATAAAGATTCGTGGTAATACTACAGCAGGAGCACCAAAAAAACCATGGAATATTAAACTTAGTAAAAAACAAAGCTTATTAGGTATGGAAAAAGGAAAAAAGTGGTGTCTGTTAGCAAATGCTTTTGATAAGGCATTAATACGAAATAGTTTAGTTCACGATTTCGCAGATGAGATTGGAATTCCTTATTCCTGTGATAATAGATTTGTGGAAGTATATTTAAATGGTAAGTTTAATGGAAATTATTTGATTACGGAAGCTGTCGAGGCAAAAAAAGAAAGAATAGACATTGATGCGTATAATGCAGAGAGTAATGATATTTTATTAGAGCTGGGTACAAGAAATGAACCGGATGTGGATCATTTTACAACAGATATTCTTAGAACAACATTTGATGTAAATGATCCGGAAAAGGGAGATGACTTAACAGATGTCCAGGTAGATGAAAAGATTGAAAGAGTCAAGCAATACCTGAATAATTTTGAGACAACATTACGTAACCGGAATTATGAAGAGATATTACAATATATTGATGAAGATAGTTTTGTAAATTTCTATATTATAAATGAATTATTTAAAAATGTTGATTTTAATTTTAGCTCTACAAGATTTTTTATTAAAGATAATAAGGTATATGCAGGTCCATGCTGGGATTATGATTTATCCAGTGGGAATTGTAAATCTTCATTTTATAAAGATTACTATGTAGATGGCGTCAGCTATAAAGGCTATTATTGTCAGAATATGAACTGGTATAGACAGTTGTTCTTAAATGATACATTCTATAATAAAGTAAAAGATAGATATAAAGAACTACAATATAAGATTCAGAATATTTATAAGAATGATTCGGAAACAGAGATAAGTGTAAAATATTTAGTTGAAAATTATGGAGCATCATTTGAAAGAAATTACAGACCTGAAAACGAGCTGGGTGCAGGTTGGTTTTTAACCAATGATGATGGATATAGTTATGCTGCAGAATCTGGCTGGGAAACATGGAAGGAGCCGATAGAGTTTTTACGTGAATGGATGGAGCAGAGAAATATATGGCTTTGTGGCCAGTGGGGAATAGATATGGCAAAGGCATATGAAGACAGCAAGCCGGTTGAACCTCCGACAACGTTACCTGAGACAACATCAATACAGGATACAACACCGGCACCTGAGACAACATCAACACTGGAGACAACACCGACACCAGATACAACACCGGCGCCTGAGACAACACTGGCACCTGAGACAACATCGGCGCCTGAGACAACATTAACACCGGAGACATCACCGACGCCTGAGACAACACTGGCACCTGAGACAACACCGGCACCTGAGACAACGCCAATACCAGAGACAACAACACCAGAGGTTACTGTATTAGAAACAACTGAGGAACAGACTACACAAACACAGACTACATCAAATGTTTCAAATTCAGGCAATAATAAAGCGACTGCTTCAATCAAAGTTTCTAAGGGAAAGGTAAATAAAGCATTAAAAAAGAAAAATGCAAAGAAAATTAAATTAATTTTCAAGAGATTGAAGAATGTAACAAAGTATGAGGTGAAAATTTCTTCTTCTAAGAAATTTACCAAGAAAAAAACGGTTACAAAACTGGTTAAAAAGATAAAAGTTTATCTTCCAGTTAAAAAATTGAGGAAAGCTAAAAAGCTGTATGTTAAGGTTAGAGGTGTAAGAGTAGCTAAAAAGATTCGTTATTATGGTGCATGGAGTAATAGAAAAGTTGTAAAAATAAGATAGTAGAATCGTGGGTAATAAAACGTTTTTATTACCCACTATTTTTTTGTGCACTTTACCCAAAAAAAATTAAATAAATTGGGGAAAAAGTTGTAAAAAATCGATTTTAAATATTACGGGTTGTTCAAAGAGCTAAAAGTGTTTTTATGGTTTCGTTTACATATCACTATTGATAGAAAAATGCTAAGATATATTTAGGATAAAAAGAGCAGAATGCTCTCGGAATAAAAATAAACTAAAAAGGAGAGAAATATGAAGAGAAAAATGAGAAAGGTGTCAGCAATGATTTTAAGTCTGGTAATGGTCTTATCAGGCATTAGCTTTACACCAAAAGAAGCAAAGGCAGAAGATATTTCATTGCCTGACAGTACACAGATAACATCACTGAATGCACCAAAGAAAGCCTATTTATGTGATTTTAGAACAGGAAGTGGTGGGTTTAAAATTGTTTTTGATGATGTAGATAAAGATACATATCAAATAGCAGGTACGGATGAAAAAGCATTTGATGTCTATGTGGGCACAGAGAAAAAAACAACTGTAACTAAATCTGGTTCAGCTGTGGATATCAGTGACTGGGGATTTGTAGAAGGAGAGACTTATGAAATTACAGTAAAACAGGTTTTAAAGAGAACGAATGTAGATGGTGTCGAAGAAATTCTTGAGAGTAAAGCTTCAGCAGTAAATTATTTTACATACACTACTAAGAAAGCTGATAATATTGACACAGGCATTGCAAAAATATATGTAACAACTACAAGAGATGAAAAAACACGTAACCATGATTTATATAAATCCGGAGATAAGGTTGATGTGAAGTCATCATTGGTAGTCTATAATGCCGATGGCAAAATTGATTCTGAAGGCAGTGGAACGATTAAACTCCGTGGTAATTCTACATCTACTGGACAGAAGAAACCATATAATATTAAATTTGACAGTAAGACAGATGTGTTCGGGTTTGGAAAAGCTAAGAAATGGAGTCTGTTGTCAAATACATTTGACAAAGCACTAATTAGAAATCAAATTGGTGTACAATTCCATCATAAAGTAATGGAGGCAAACCAGGAATTTCAATATACCAGCGAATGTGAACCGTTTGACTTTTATCTGGATGGACATTATATGGGAGCATATCTTCTTCTGGAGTCAGTAGAAGCAGGTTCTACACGTGTAGATATTGATGCAGAAAATCCGGATAACCATGAGATTCTTTTAGAACTGGATATGACAGACAGAGATGCAGGAAAAGATGCTCATTTAGATGCCCATACTACATTGATGAATGTAGGATTTACAATTAATGAACCGGAAGGTCCGGGCAGTGATGCAGCAAATCCAAACAATGAAGATCATCAGGAGTGGTTAGAGTTTAATGAAATGTATGCAGCAAAGAAAACATATACGCTGAATTATTTAAATACTCTGGAGTCGAAAATACAAAATGGTGGTGATGGAACATTAGATGAAATCGGAGAATTAATTGACGTAGATTCTTTTGTGAACTATTATATCACGGCAGAATTGTTTCGCATTACGGATGTAAGTTTCAGCTCTGTACGATATTTTATTAAGAAGTCAGCGGATGGGACAGAAAAGCTATATGCGGGACCTCTTTGGGACTTGGACTTATCAAGTGGTAATGCAGATGGTGCGGCAGCAAATCCTGATAATGATATGCATGCCCAGAATAATCCTTGGTTTGGTGCATTGATGAAAAATAAAGAGTTTGCATCAAGAGTTACAGAGAGATTTAATGAAGTTCTTCCTGAAATTAATAAACTGGTTGCAACTGATGGAACAATTGATACTGTAGTAAAGACATTGAGAAAGTCTATTAATGCTAACTATAGTAATTTGGCATTTAATAAATATTCTATAGATAAAACAGGTGTGAATACCGGATGGGGTATTGATAAATTATATACAGCAGGAGAGCATGAGTGTGCAACAGCGGACGAAGCGAGAGCCACTGGAAATGTATCAGGTTCTTTAAAGATATATGATAATTATGATGGTTATTTAAATGATTTTAAGACATACATGTCTGGAAGAATTAAATATCTAAAAAAACAGTTTGATGCAACAGATTACGAAGAGGTTTTCACAGATATAGAAGATCAGATGGGCAGTTATGCGTATAATCTGGCGAAGAAGAAAAAAACAACGATTTATAAGAATTGCAATAATGAAGGAAAATTGGAATTTTTAAATGATGGACAGTTAACTAATGGTTATCTCGCATTGACAAATGCGGAAACATCCAGTGCATGGGGTAATGAAAATGGAGACCCGGTATATGCAACGATTGATTTGGAAAAATATTATAAAGCAGATACGATTGATAAGATTGTTGTTCAGTATAAAGACGGTCAGGACAATGATACTGTTTTGAATAAAGCATATCGAATACAGTACTCTATTGACGGAAAAAATTTCCGTGATGTAGCATCAATGGAAAGGGCAGTACTGGATGCAAATAACCGAACAATTGATGATGTGAGCAGTGTTATGGGAATTGTAAGATATGTAAGACTTTATTTCCCAAAACAGGCAGCATATGGAATGCAGATTCGTGAGTTTGCTGTGCTTGATACAGACAAAAATGCTGAAACAGTAGAAGGTGAAAAGGTTGCAGATGTAACAAATCTTACGTTGACAGTGCCACAGGATAATCATATAGGGGTACAGTTTGATGCCAGTGAGACTGATAATGTGACATATACCATTTTTATAGATGGAGAGGAAATCCTGACTGATGCTAAAGCAGGAGAACAAAATATAATTAGTGATGTGAAAACAGGCAAACATACGGTTAAAGTTCAGGTAATGAATGTTAATGGATTTGTTTCTGAAGGTGTCAGTGGTACTGCAATGGTAACAGGACCAATATCATTAGAAGAAATGGTTGGAAATGCTAATTATAATGTGGCATTAGGAACAGATTCTACTTATAGTTCATGGAAGGAAGGTATTAATAATAGTAAGGCAATTACGGATGGTATTATTCATAATCACGATAATTATGTAGGTATTCACGTAGATGGAGCTCACAATAATACAGGATATTATCAGATTAACCTGAATGAGCCAATTAGTATCGGATCAATTGATGAAATTGTAGTCTGGTATCGTGATGGAAGAAATAATCTGGCGCCAATCGATATTGGTTATACAATTCAGTATTCAGATGATGGAGAAAGTTTTCATACAGTTAAAACTGTAACGGCAGGTGAGATGCCTTCAGAAAATAAAAATCAGGATTCATTGGCTTATGTAACAACTGCAGATATGAGTGATATAGTATCCGATATAAGCACTGTAAGTGCAATCAGAGTTCTTTATAATGGAAATGTAGGCTGGGGAATTCAGGTAAGAGAAATTGCAGTACTGGATAGAACAGGTAATGCAGGCGCAGAGAGAGAACATATAGAGGTAGATGCTCCTGAAATGACAGCAGTATCTGAAGCATATAATACAATTAAGGTAACAATAGCTGAGACAGCAGGACAGGAAAATTACACATATACAATTGCTATTGATGGAAAACAGGTAGAGAAAGATGTAAAACCAGGAATATATACTTTTGCAGATGTGGAAGAGGGAATTCATACTGTATCTGTAAGGGCAAATTATAATGGTGGAGTTTCACAAAGTGTCAGCACTCAGGTAAATGTTAAAGCAGCGTTTTTATTTGAACAAAATACTTCAGCAGGAAGATTACTTCCAGATACAAATGAAAATGGATTTAATTATTTAAGATATACTGGGATTAAAGCAGAGGCATCTTCTGGAGATGCGAGTTTCGCCATAGATAATAATGCTGATACTAGATGGGAATCTTTTAGTAGTGATCCACAGGAAATTATTGTTGACTTAGGAGCTGTATATTCGGTCAAAGAAATAGCGGCAGTTTGGGAGAATGCATCAGCAAAAGATTATACAGTAGAGGTTTCAACAGATGGACAGGAGTACGTAGTTGCGGCAACAGTTAAGAATCAGAGTGAAGTTGCTAACAGATATGACAGGATTCTATTAACAGATGAAGTACAGACAAGATTTGTTAAAATTAACGGCACCTCACGGACAACAGGCTATGGTTATTCTATTTGGGAGTTGGCTGTATATGGTGCTGATGAGCAAAAAGAATATGTACCAATACTTTCTCCTGCAAGTAACTTATCTGTTACAAGTTATGCAAAATATACTGGAAAATATATTTTAGAGTTTAATCCGGGAGAATTGGCAGAAAATTATAACGTCTATATTGATGGTATGTTTGTTAAAAATATATCAGGACCTTGTTGTTATCTAACGTCACAAGATGTAAAGAACATTACCAAAGGCCAGCATGATATTGCTGTAAAAGCGGTTGGAACAGAAGGACAGGAAACGAAAGAAACTACAGCTAAGATTACGATTGAAGAGGAGCTTGTTGATTATAATGATATTCCTCAGATTTACATATCTACACAGGGAAGAGATATTAGTGGAACTTATTTTGCAAAGCAGCCGGGAGGAAAAGCCAATGTAGGAATTACTATTGTTGATGATAAAGGTATATATAAAGATGTTACTGATGCAGCCAGCGATATAAAAATTCGTGGTAATTCTACAGCCGGAGCAGAAAAGAAACCATATAATTTCAAGTTAAATAAAAAGCAGGAATTGCTGGGAATGAAAGGTAAGGCAAAGAAGTGGAGTTTACTTGCGAATGCGTTTGACAAATCGTTGGTAAGAAATGCATTAGTTATGCAGCTGGCAAGCATTATGAGGCTTGACTATACTAGTGAATGCAGATTTGTGGATGTTTATGTTAATGGAAATTATTCAGGAAATTATTTATTAATAGAATCAGTAGAAACAGGCTCAGGGCGTATTGAAATTAGTGATCCGGAAGAGACAACAAATAACGATGTTGTTTTGGAAGTTGATAATAATGGACGAGATGCAGCAGAAACATTTCATTTAGAAAGAAGCGGGCTGGGAATACTGTTTATGTTAGGAGAGCCTGAGTTTGGTCCGAATGAAACGGATAAGATTGCGTTGTATCAGGATAAAATTATTAATACACAAAACCTGATTGCAAATTTCGAAGAGGCTTTAAAAAATGATGATTATGACGAAGCATCGAAATATGTAGATATGGATTCTTTCGCGAAATTTTATTTAGTAAATGAAATTTTTAGAAATAACGATTTTAATTTCAGCTCCACTAGATTTTATGTAAAAGATAACATTATGTATGGTGGTCCATGTTGGGATTATGATTTGTCATCGGGAAATCTTGGTGCTTACTATAGTGGAGAGTATAAAGATGGTGTGACCTATAATAGTTTTAAAGCACAGGAACTTGTTTGGTACACTTATTTAATGAAGAACACAAAATTTAAAAATCTGGTAGCAAACTATTATCGCCAATATTTACCATATATTCAGGCAATTTATGATGGAAGTAAGGCAGAAGAAGGATTTGGATTGGATGCAGTTGTAAATCAGTACAGAGCTTCTTTTGAAAGAAATTACGTTTCAAAGGAACAGTTGGGAGCGGGCTGGAGTATTATCAATCCGGATATGGCAGATGCATATAGTTATGCTAATTTTAGAGAGTGGAATACATATGATGATTCTGTTGAATTTTTGAGAGACTGGATGAAGAACAGAGATCAATGGTTAAGAGAACAGTGGGATATTTCAGGAAATTTGATTTCACAGGATGTTGGAATTACAGGATATCAGATATCTACATTATTGGATGGCGCAACAGATGATGTTGGAATCAGAACGGTATACCAGAGGGAAAATTTTGTTGAAGGTCAGGAAGTTTCAGAGTTTGGACTGGTTATTGGATTAGCAGACAGAATAACAGATGTAGATAAGGAAATGAGTGTTAATGCAAACAGCGAGTTTGTTGTTTCTTATCAGGCTACAGATGCAGGTAAGTCAGAAGTACAGATGGGAGATTCAGAGACTGCATTATACTATGTCCGAACAATGGATATTGCAGGAGGATATAATATAGATTATCATGTAAGAGCCTATGCAAGACTGAAAGATGGCAGTGTGGCATACAGTGAAGTAAAAACTATGAATGTGTATCAGGTGGCAAAAGAATTATATGATAATCAGAAAATGCCTAATTACGCAGCACATCAGGCAATTTATAATCAGATAATCAAGAATGTTGATGAGAATGCACCTCAGGCAGATTATAACTGGAATGGAACTCTTGTAAAGAAACCTGAGATACAAGATAGTGATGTAAAAATTGAAGGATATCAGATGTCTAGTAATCTGGGAGATGAAGAAGGAAAACTAGGACTTAGAGTTGTTTATTCTGTGGAAGGAGAATATGAGGAAGCAGGATTAATATATGGACTCGTATATGGAAATACACCAATAACATTAGAAGATATGATAATAGATAGTAATAGTACATATATTAAAACTTATGCAGCAACAGAAACAGGAAAAATCAATGCACAACTAGGTGTTTCAAAGACTGCACAGTACTATGCAAGAACCATGAATGTAAGTGGATTGAATAAAACAGGATATATTGTGTCATATTTCGTAAGAGCCTATGCAAAGAATGGTGATAATATTGTATATAGCGATGTATATTCTTATAATATTCACGATGTGGCATCAGCATTGTATGATAATGATCTTATGAGCACAGCTACTGGACACAATGCAATTTATACCAAAATTTTAACAAAAGTTAATCCAGATTATAAAGAAGTAGATTATGCATGGTCTAATACAATGGTAAAATAGAATTTTATTGAAAATAAAGTCCATTTATTGTATAATTCATAACATTGTGAGAAAAAATAATACTGGAGGCAGAAAATGGATATGGAACGCACAAATACAGATAATACTGAGTTAGAAAAAACAGAGTCTAAAAATTTTATTGAGCAGATTATTGAAAAAGATTTAGAGGAAGGAAGATTTGATCATGTGCAGACCAGATTTCCACCTGAGCCAAATGGTTATCTTCATATAGGACATGCGAAATCTATTTTATTAAATTATGGTCTCGCAAACCAGTACCATGGAAAATTTAATATGAGATTTGATGATACCAATCCGACAAAGGAAAAGGAAGAGTTTGTAGAATCTATATTAAAGGATATTAAATGGCTTGGAGCAGATTGGGAAGATAGATTATTTTTTGCATCGAATTATTTTGAGCAGATGTATGAAGCTGCAGTAAAACTTATTAAAAAGGGTAAAGCCTATGTCTGTGATTTATCTCCAGAAGAGATAAGGGAGTATCGTGGAACATTAACAGAGCCTGGAAAAAACAGTCCTTACCGAGAAAGAAGTGTTGAAGAGAATCTTGAATTGTTTGAAAATATGAAAGATGGTGTATACCAGGATGGTGAAAAGGTTTTACGTGCAAAGATTGACATGTCGAGTCCTAATATTAATATGAGAGATCCGATTATATACAGAGTTGCACATATGACACATCATAATACAGGAGATAAGTGGTGTATTTATCCGATGTATGATTTTGCTCATCCGATTGAAGATGCTATTGAGGGAGTTACCCATTCTATCTGTACATTAGAGTTTGAGGACCACAGACCTCTTTATGACTGGGTGGTAAATGAACTGGGATATGAGAACCCGCCAAAGCAGATTGAGTTTGCCAAGTTATATGTTACAAATGTAGTAACAGGAAAGAGATATATTAAAAAGTTGGTGGAAGACGGAGTTGTAGATGGCTGGGATGACCCAAGGCTGGTATCTATTGCAGCACTTAGAAGAAGAGGTTTCACACCGGAATCCATAAAGATGTTTGTTGAGCTATGTGGCATCTCTAAAAGTAACAGCTCAGTAGATTATGCAATGCTTGAATATTGTATCAGAGAAGATTTAAAGTCAAAGAAACCACGACTGATGGCTGTATTAGATCCGATTAAGGTGATTATCGATAATTATCCGGAAGATCAGGTAGAGTGGTTTGACGTTGTAAACAATGTAGAATGTCCGGAACTAGGCACAAGAAAAGTTCCGTTCTGTAAAGAATTATATATTGACAGAGATGATTTTATGGAAGAACCGCCAAAGAAATATTTCAGATTATTTCCGGGAAATGAAGTTCGTTTGATGAACGCATATTTTGTAAAATGTGTTGATTATAAGAAAGACGAAAATGGAAAGATTACAGAAATACATGTAACCTATGATCCGGAAACCAGAAGTGGAAGTGGTTTTACCGGAAGAAAGGTAAAAGGAACGATACATTGGGTTTCCGCAAGGCATGGCATTCAGTCAGAAGTACGTCTATACGAAAATATTGTGGATGAAGAAAAGGGAAAATTAAACGAGGATGGAACACTCAATTTAAATCCAAACTCATTAACTGTTTTGAAAGAGTGCTATATTGAGCCTAATATTGCAGATGTAAAACCGGAAGACAAATTCCAGTTTGTAAGGCAGGGGTATTTTTGTGCAGATTTAAAAGATTACAGCAGTGAGAAACCTGTATTTAACAGAATTGTATCTTTAAAGAGTTCTTTTAAATTACCAAAATAAAGATATTTGTTAAATATTATAAAGCCGAATAAAAAAGTGATATAAGATTCAAATCGAAATCTTATATCACTTTTTTATGAATTAATGTTTAGATATCTTTTAATTCATCTTCTAAAAAATCATCATCCAGGTCTTCTTCAAATAAATCATCCTCAAACTTTTCTGTGTCGTTAGAAGGAGTTGTAACTTTATTGATTGTTTCAGAAACTTTGTCCTTTGCCATATTAGCAACTTCACTGACTTTTTCTTTTGCAGCATCAATTTTGTCTTCGCCAACTGTTTCTACAACAACATCTTTTGCATCATAGAATTTTTCTTTTGCTATATCAGCAACATCAGATACTTTTTCTTTTGCCGTATCAATTTTGTCTTTTACAGCTTCCATTTTTTCTTCACCGATTTTCTCGGAAACGGTATCTTTCAATTTATCAGAAGCATCAATTACTTTATCAGCAGCCATATCTGCCATATTCTTAACTTTTCGTTTGTTGATTGTTAAAGTAACTTTTGTTGTGCCATCTGTATTGTCATCCTTTTGAATTTCAAAAGCTTTACTGTCATCAAAGTCTTCAAAAAAATCTTTATTCATGTCCTTTTCATCTTTGCGCTTCTTAACATATAAAGCACCTCCAACAGCAGCACCTGTCACGGCAGCTGTTCCAAATAATTTTTTTAAAAATCCCATATCCAAAATCCTCCAATTCCATTTACTTTTTAAAATATTATAATACTATTTTAGCCTAAAATAAAGACGTAATACACAAATATATTTGATTACTTGAATATAACAAATAAAAATGTTAGTCTAATCTTGTCGAAAAGATAAGATTATGTATTCTATGGAAGGTTTAAAGGAAAATGAGAATATATACAGAAAACAATAATACAATAATAGAGGGAATAGAAGATTTCAGGCTATCACAAACATTGGAATGTGGGCAATGTTTTCGTTTTTATAAGCAGGATGAAAACGAGTATGTGATTGTTGCTTATAAAAATCTGTTACATATCAAACAGGTAAATGACACATTAGTATTTTATGACTGTAATGTTCATAGTGTGAAAACGATATGGATTCCTTATTTTGATTTAGGCAGGGATTATGGTGCAATAAAAAAATTTCTTTTAAAGAAGGATAATATTTTACAAGATTCCATTAATGAAAAATATGGTGTACGTATTTTGAATCAGGAATTTCATGAAATGTTGATATCTTTTATTATTTCTCAAAACAAGCAGATACCTCATATAAAACAATTAGTAAAACGTATCAGTGAAGAATATGGGGAATATTTGGGGGAAATTAATGGAGAAAAATATTATTCTTTTCCGGAAGTTGAGATTTTAGGAACAATAACAGAAGAAAAATTCCGGGAGTTAAAAACAGGTTTTAGAGCACCTTATCTGGCGGATGCAGTACAAAAACTGAGCGAAAATGTGATTAGTGCAGATGGATTTCAAGGATTGGATGAAGATGCTGCCCGCAAAAAATTGATGGAGATAAAAGGTGTTGGAGAAAAAGTTGCAAATTGTGTAATGCTTTTTGCATTAGGATATAGAAATGCCTTTCCCATTGATGTATGGATGAAACGAATCATGGAAACTTTATATTTTCAGGGGAAAGATACAAAAAAAGAGTTCATAGCAGATTTTGCAAAGGAGATGTATGGTGAATATGGCGGGTATGCTCAGCAGTATTTATTCTGTTATGGAAGAGATAACCATGTGGGAAAATAAAATGTTTAATTGTTACAGTTTTGTTAATTTTTTGTTATGAGGGTTGCATTTATTAAAAAAAGTGATAGTATATGTATTAGTGATTAGCACTCCTAAGCGCAGAGTGCTAAATTTATGAGTTGGAGGTTATGTAATGAAATTAGTACCATTAGCAGATAGAGTAGTATTAAAACAGTCTACTCCAGAAGAGAAAACAAAATCAGGAATTATTTTAACTAGTCAGTCACAGGAAAAACCACAGCAGGCAGAGGTTGTTGCTGTTGGTCCTGGTGGAATGGTAGACGGCAAAGAAGTTACCATGAGCGTTAAGGCCGGTGATATGGTTATTTATTCAAAGTATGCAGGAAATGAAGTAAAATTAGATGACGAAGAATATATCATTGTAAAACAGTCAGATATTCTTGCGATTGTTGAATAACCACAGCGAAGGAAATCCAAAGGATTTTCGGGTTGATGGCTGAATTGTTATAAGTTGAAAATATTTTTGTTAATTATATTGTTAAAATTATCTTAGGAGGCATTGATTATGGCAAAGGAAATTAAATATGGAGCTGATGCAAGAACAGCGCTGGAAGCAGGTGTGAATCAGTTAGCAGATACAGTAAAAGTCACATTGGGACCAAAGGGTAGAAATGTTGTATTGGATAAATCTTTTGGTGCACCATTAATTACAAATGATGGTGTTACAATTGCAAAAGAAATTGAATTAGAAGATGCATTTGAGAATATGGGTGCCCAGCTTGTAAAAGAGGTAGCAACAAAAACGAATGATGTAGCAGGTGATGGAACTACAACAGCTACTGTTTTAGCTCAGGCAATGGTAAATGAAGGAATGAAAAATCTTGCAGCCGGAGCAAATCCTATTATTTTAAGAAAAGGAATGAAAAAGGCAACAGATTTGGCAGTTGAGGCGATTGCAGAAATGAGCAGTGTAGTTACAGGAAAGGAACAGATTGCAAAAGTTGCAGCAATTTCTGCCGGAGATGAAGAAGTTGGAAATATGGTTGCTGATGCAATGGAAAAAGTTTCTAATGATGGTGTTATTACCATTGAAGAATCAAAGACAATGAAAACAGAACTAGACCTTGTAGAAGGTATGCAGTTTGATCGTGGATATATTTCAGCATATATGGCAACAGATATGGAAAAAATGGAAGCAAACCTGGATGATCCATATATCTTAATCACAGATAAGAAAATTTCTAACATTCAGGAAATTCTCCCGATTTTAGAGCAGATTGTACAGTCTGGTGCAAAACTTTTAATCATTGCAGAGGATGTTGAAGGTGAAGCGTTGACTACTCTGATTGTGAATAAACTTCGTGGTACATTTAATGTAGTTGCTGTTAAAGCACCGGGATATGGTGATAGAAGAAAAGAAATGTTAAAAGATATTGCAATTCTTACAGGTGGTCAGGTTATTTCAGAGGAACTTGGCTTGTCATTAGCAGAAACTACAATTAATGATTTGGGAAGAGCTAAGTCTGTTAAGGTTGCCAAAGAAAATACAATTATTGTAGATGGACTTGGAGATTCTGCTGAGATTGAGGCAAGAATAGGACAGATAAAAGCCCAGATTGAAGAGACTACATCTGAATTTGATAGAGAAAAATTACAGGAAAGACTTGCAAAATTAGCAGGTGGTGTTGCAGTTATCAGAGTAGGCGCTGCTACAGAGCCTGAAATGCAGGAAAATAAATTAAGAATGGAAGATGCTTTAAATGCAACAAGAGCGGCAGTAGAAGAAGGTATTATTGCAGGCGGTGGTTCAGCTTATATTCACGCATCAAAGAAAGTAGCCGAATTCGTAAATACTTTAGAAGGTGATGAAAAGACAGGTGCCGCAATTATTTTGAAAGCATTAGAAGCACCACTGTATACAATATCAAATAATGCTGGTTTGGAAGGTTCCGTTATTGTAAATAAAGTAAGAGAGTCAGAACCGGGAGTAGGATTTGATGCACTTCATAGCGAATATGTAAAAATGGTCGATGCAGGAATTCTTGACCCGGCAAAAGTTACAAGAAGTGCATTGCAGAATGCAACAAGTGTTGCAAGTACACTTCTTACAACAGAATCTGTTGTTGCAAATATTAAGGATGAGATTCCACCTATGCCGGCAGGAAATCCGGGAATGGGAATGATGTAATAAATTCCGGGTTATCGAGGAGACTTTCCTGCTGAAAGATAGTTTGACGGGAATACGTTCACCTCGTTACTTGAGCATTTATAGAAAATAAAAATAATACGGAATATTAAGCGGATATTTGATTCACAAAATCAAATATCCAGACTTACTTTCGAAAAAATCAGGATTTTTTCAAAGATGAAGTCGGTGCTTAAAATATTCCGTATTATTTTTATTTTATAAATGTATTCAAGATTCTCAAGTTTCTATATTCGTTGTCTGCATTGTTTCAGCGGTGAAAGGTCTCTGTCCCTGCAAAATTGGAATGTTCTAATGGGAAAATGTATTGGTTACTTTGATATTCGAAAATATACTTCTACGGCAAAAAAACAATTACACATACTAATTCAATTTATATATATATTTACGTGTAATATTTATTTGCTTTTGGGGAAATCCCAAGAATGTTACACGTATAAAATCCTTTTTCAAAAAATCTATGTGTAATATTAATGAGTACTTTATTGAAATTCTAAAAATTTTACACGCAAATATTCATTTTTTTCCGGATCTACGTGTAATCTTCTTCTGCACTTTTTGGAAATCCGGCTAATTTATTTATTATTATATAAACATACGTGTAATTGATATATTAGGATTAACTGCGTGGTGGAAAAAGATAATGGAGCAGGTTATGAAAACACCATAAATCCGTACGATGAAAATAAAAAGCTACCGACATGATAAATAAATGTAAAATATAATCGGTTCGTAGAGGAAGTCTCACTCCCCTGCAAACCGGATTTTGCAAGTAGACTTTATTCGTTCTTGCATGCGATAAACTGGGATGTTAGAATATAGGTGGTATAATAAGAATACACTTAAAGAAAAAGGAGAAGAGAAATGGAAAAGAAATTAAAATTAGTAATAGAGAATTGTCCTCAGAATCATAAATGTCCAGCCGTGAAAATTTGTCCGGTGGGAGCATTGACACAGAAAAATTTTGAAGCACCAGAAATTAATCATGATAAATGTATCAGATGTGGCAAATGTTCAAACTTTTGTCCAAAAAAAGCGTTGGTTTTATAAAAATATTTATATTAGGAGAACAAATTGTGAGAGAAAATTGTGATTATGCATAAAAACATTTTTATAATTGGAATACTTGTGTATATATGTTACAATGAAATCACATTATAAGAGAAAAGGAGATAAGGAATGAAAAATTTTAAACGTAGTTTATTTTCTATGATTTTAGTTTGTGCATTGGTTATTTCAAGTATTGCAGTGATGCCTTCTACACAGGTAAGTGCATTAGACTTGACAGTACAGTCTGTCACAAACGTAAGATTTGAAGAAAATGAAGATGGAACTTGCAGGATTTCCTGGAATTGTTCTATTCCAGAGGGCTGTACATTTAATATTTACAGAGCAGATAGTAGATATGCAGCATATACAAAGATTGCCAGTACAACCGACAGAGAATATGTAGATGAAGATTATGATGGTGGTTATTATGAAGTAAGACTTGTAAGTGGAAATAAAGAAGTAAAACAGATGAATGGCATTACATCATATGAAATTGATACATTTGGTGCAAATACAACAATTTTTGAACCAACTGATAATGCAAAAGAAATTCAGTCACGTATTAACAGCATTTATGGAACTACAGAAAGAGGTCAGTTTATATCTGACAGAAATGCATTACTTTTCACACCAGGTACATATAGTAATGATTTACAGGTAGAGATTGGTTTCTATACACAGGTAGCAGGAATGGGACTCTCTCCTGAAGACACAGTGATTGGAAATATTAACTGTAAAGCTGAGTGGATGTTAGGAAAGAAATATGACGGTTCAATCAATTATAATGCATTGTGTAATTTCTGGCGTTCTGTAGAAAATTTGACTACAACAGCAGACAGAACAATGTGGGCTGTATCACAGGCTACATCTATGAGAAGAATGAATATTAAAGGAAATTTGGATTTGCATCAGAATGGTGGATATGCCAGTGGAGGATTTTTAGCAGATTCGAAGATTGCCGGAAGAAAATATCAATTTACAGATAAGAAAACTGGCAAAAAAGTAGATGCAGAAAATGGTATTTCTGCCGGTTCACAACAGCAGTGGTTATCTCGAAATGTTGAGATGAATAAGTGGGATGGAAGTGTCTGGAATTATGTTTTTGTAGGATGTGAAGTGAAATCATTATATGATACAACAGGAACAGTAAAGAATGGTCCGGATGGTGAGTGGCCATATCAGGCATATACAAAAGTTTCAGAAGCACCCGAAGTACAGGAAAAACCATTCCTTACAGTTGATGAATATGGAGAATATGGTGTATTTGTTCCTGCATTAAGAAAGAATGCAAAAGGTGTTTCATGGGATGGGGAAGAAATCAATGGAGAGATTATTGGATTAGATGAATTCTATGTAGCTAAGCCAAGTGATTCCGCAGCAAAGATTAATGGAGAAATCAAAAATGGCAAAAATCTTATTTTAACACCGGGTATCTATGAAATCAGTGAACCAATTAAAATTGAGAATCAGGATACAGTTGTTTTGGGATTAGGATATGCAACATTAAAACCAACAGAAGGCAATCAGTGTATGATGATTGGAGATGTAGCAGGTGTCAAGGTGGCAGGTGTATTATTTGATGCAGGAAGAAAGAAATCAGATACACTGTTAACAGTAGGAACAGCTAAAAATAATGTAGATAATTCAGCAAATCCAACATGTCTTGTTGATACATTCTATAGAGTAGGCGGAGCAGATGCCACACCTTGTAAGACAACAAATTGTGTAATTATTAATAGCAACAATGTTATTGGAGATAACTTCTGGATTTGGAGAGCAGACCATGGTGCAGGCGTTGCATGGGACAAGAATACTTGTGATACCGGAGTAATCTTTAATGGTGATAATATTACTACTTATGGACTGATGGTTGAGCATTTCCAGAAATACCAGACAATCTGGAATGGTAATGGCGGCAAATGCTATATGTACCAGAGTGAACTTCCATATGATATAACAAGTCAGGGTGTATGGAATGCACCAGGTTCTTATGGATACACAGATTATAAGGTTGCGAACCATGTAACCAGCCATGAAGGTTATGGACTTGGAATTTATTCCTGCTATCAGAAAGCTACATGCTTCTTGAAATCAGCAGTAGAGTGTCCGGATACACCAAATGTTAAGTTTACAAATGTTTGCAGCTACAGCTTAAGTGGTAATGGTGGTATTGATTATGCTATCAATAAGGCTGGATATGGTGTGTATGGCGGCGGTGATATGTGTAAGATTATGTCATATAGCAATGGCAAATTTACTGCAGATAAGACTTATGAACAGGCACGAAAGAATATTTATTCTACATATGTTGAAATTTCCGGAAAAGGAAAGTATGATACGGAAATGACTAAGACTTACACAGGAAAAGCGATTGCACCAAAAGTGAAAGTTGTAATTAATGGTGTTACCCTTCGTCAAGGTACAGATTATACTGTCACATATACTAATAATAAGAAAATCGGTAATGGTAAGATTGTTGTCAGAGGAATCAATGCATATAAGAACACAGCGACGATCAAATTAAAGATCAGACCGGCGAAGACAAAGATAACAAAGAAGAAAGCAACAAAGAAAAAAATTACAGTCAAGTATAATAAGAGTAAAGGTGCCAGTGGATATGAAGTAGCATATTCTAAAAAGAAAAACTTTAAGAAAAAATATACAACTGTAAAAAAGACAAAGAAGACAAAACTTACATTTAAGAGAAAAGTTAAAGGTGCATATTATGTTAGGATTCGAAGCTACAAGAAAGTAGGTAAGAAGTACTATTATAGTAAGTACACAAAAAAAGTTAGAATTAAGTAATTAACAAGTAGACTGTTTGTATGAAGTATTCATATAAACAGTCTATTTCTTTGTTCGTATAGAAAAAAAGTGTTATATATGGTAGAATATTTCATGTTGAGGAGAAAGTTATGCAGTTAAAAGAATTGAATGGAATTGGTGAAAAAACTGAAAAAATATTCCAGCGTGCAGGTGTATATACAGTAGAAGGACTGCTATCATACTACCCAAGGTATTATGATACTTTTGAAGAGCCTGTTTTAGTTCGAAATTTGGAGGCAGACAGAACTCAGGCAGTGAAAGGAACTATTGTCAGAGAAATTACTATAAGAAGAGTTAGAAATCTTCAAATTGTAGATGCATATATTAGAGATGAGGAAGGAAATGGCATTAAGGCGACATGGTTTAATGCGCCTTATATCAAAAACACATTACATCAGGGTGATACTTTGATTTTTAGAGGATTTGTACATGAGAATAAAGGTTCCTATGTAATAGACCAGCCCAAAACATTTTCTTTTGTACAATATCAGAAAAAAATGGGAGAGATGCAGCCGGTTTATCCGTTAGTTTCGGGACTTACGAATAATATGGTATTAAAGGCAGTGAGACAGGCATTTCAAATTGTTTCTAAAAATGAGAATATTCCATTGGAGATTCGTGAGAGATTTGGACTGCAGGATGTTGAGGATTCAATACATAACATACATTTTCCCAAAAATCAAAAGGACTTTATGATTGCAAGGAAACGATTGGTATTTGAAGAATTTTTTCAGTTTATTATAACCCTTCGGGCGTTAAAAGAAAAAAATGAGATAATTCAGAATAAGCATATTTTAAATGAACCGAAAGAACTAGAGCATATTATAAATAATCTTGGATTTCAGTTGACGAATGCCCAAATGAAAACATGGCAGGAAATTAAACGTGATATTTCTTCTGAAAAGGTTATGAATAGATTGATTCAAGGTGATGTAGGTTCTGGAAAAACAATTGTGGCAGTGTTGGCATTGCTTACTGTTGCACTCAATGGAGAGCAGGGAGCAATGATGGCTCCAACAGAAGTTCTGGCAAGACAGCATTTTGAAGATATCAAAGATATAATTAGAAAAAATAATCTGGAACTGACACCGGTTGTACTGGTAGGTTCTATGACAGCAAAAGAAAAAAGAGAGGCATATCAGTTAATAGAGTCAGGAGAGGCTGATATTATTATTGGAACGCATGCACTGATACAGGATAAGGTAAATTATCATAAACTGGCATTGGTAGTAACAGATGAGCAGCATCGTTTTGGCGTAAAACAAAGAGAGACGATTTCCGAAAAAGGAGATTCGCCGCATACTATGGTTATGAGTGCTACACCAATACCTAGAACGTTGGCAATTATTATGTATGGAGATTTGGACATATCAATTATTGATGAACTTCCGGCAGGAAGAAAGCCAATTGCAAATTGTGTCGTAGGAACAGATTATCGACCAAATGCATATAACTTTATTGAAAAGCAGGTGCAGGAAGGCAGACAGGCATATATTATCTGCCCTACAGTTGAATATAGCGAGGCTGTTGAGGGAGAGAATGTTATCGAATATGCAAAAAAATTGCAGGCAATTCTTTCTCCTGCAATTCATGTTGATTTTTTACATGGCAGAATGAAAGCGGCTGAAAAAAATGAGAAGATGGAAGCATTTGCCGAAAATAAAATACAAGTTTTAGTTTCAACTACGGTAGTTGAGGTAGGTGTGAATGTACCAAATGCTACCGTCATGATGGTAGAAAATGCAGAGCGTTTCGGACTGGCACAGCTTCACCAGTTGAGAGGCCGTGTAGGAAGAGGCGGCAATCAGTCTTATTGTATCTTTATAAATGGTACAGGAAAGAAAGATGCCAGCGAAAGGCTGGAGATTTTGAATCGCTCCAATGATGGCTTTTTTATTGCCAGTGAAGATTTAAAACTGCGTGGACCGGGAGATTTCTTTGGTGTAAGGCAGAGCGGAGATTTTGAATTTCGTCTAGGAGATATTATGAATGATGCAGACGTTTTGAAAAATGCGGCACATGCAGTAGACTTAATTGAAAATAATGAAGTTTACATCTCTGAGGAAGAGAGAAGAGAATTGTATAAAAATGAAAATAAAATGATTAATATATAAGGAGGTAAGAATATGAACATTGTTGTTTTATGTGGTGGAAATAGTACAGAGAGAGAAGTTTCAATTAATTCAGGAACCAATGTCTGTGAGGCATTGAGAAGCAAGGGGCACAATGCAGTGTTACTGGATGTTTTCTTTGGTACATATCATGAAAATTTATTTGATGAGGCAAAAACAGATTATGATGTTATAAAAGAAAGAGATGCAATTCGTGAATTGTCAGCAAAATTAAAAGAAGAGGAAGCGAAGAGAAAGAGTTTTTTTGGAGAAAATGTAATTAAACTTTGCTCTGAGGCAGATAATGTTTTTATGGCACTTCATGGAAAAAACGGCGAAGATGGCAAATGTCAGGCAGCCTTTGACTTATTCGGAATAAAATATACCGGTTCCGGTGCACTTGCCAGTGCAATGGGAATGGACAAAGCAATTACAAAACAGATTTTTATGTCAAAGCAGGTTCCTACAGCAAAGAGTGTCTGGATGAAAAAAGGTGAGGACACTTCTCTTAAAAAACATGAAATGAAAATACCGGTTGTGGTAAAAGTATGTAACGGCGGTTCAAGTGTAGGGGTTGTATTAGTAAAAGAAGATTCTGAATATGAAGCCGCATTGGAGGAATGCTTTTCATTGGATGAGCAGGTGTTAGTAGAGGATTACATTGATGGCAGAGAGTTCTCCGTTGGAGTTATTGATGGAAAGGCATTACCGATTGTTGAAATTATTCCAAATGAAGGCTGGTATGATTATGAAAACAAATATAAAGATGGAGCAACAACACATGTGTGCCCTGCAGAATTAAATAAAGAATTAACAGATAGAATGCAAAGAATGGCAGAAGAGGCATATGAGGCAATCGGCTGTGAATCACATGCCAGAGTTGATATAATGATGGATAAAGCAGGTAATATGTATTGTCTGGAAGTAAATACATTACCGGGAATGACTTCTACAAGTCTGATACCGGATGAAGCAAGAGCCATTGGCATTGATTATCCGACATTGTGTGAAAACATCGTTATGTTATCACTCAAAAAATAAAAAGCCGTTTGCGATTTTTTCAGAAGTGCAAACTTATAAAAATAGAAAATTTTTTATAAAGGAGAATAAGGAAAACAAAACATGAAATTAAAAAATATGACATTGGAAAATATAACAAAAGCCTGTAATGGAGAGTACTTTGGAGATGAGTCTTTAAAGTCAGAGTGTATTACAGGAGCTGAAAAGGACAGCAGGCTGATTGAAGACGGATTTTTGTACATTCCTTTTGTTGGTGCAAGAGTAGACGGGCATGATTTTATCAATCAGGTTTTTGATAAAGGCGCATTGTGTACACTCAGCGAAAAAGAACTGACCAATGCAAAAGGTCCTTACATAAAAGTAAAATCTACAGCACAGGCGTTAAAAGATATCGCGGAATTTTATAGAGAACAGTTAGACTGCAAGATTATCGGAATCACAGGAAGTGTTGGGAAAACCAGCACGAAAGAGATCATTGCTTCTGTTTTGCAGGAAAAGTTTCATGTTTTAAAGACAGAAGGGAATTATAATAATGAGATAGGAATGCCGCTGACAATTCTTAAAATTCGTGATTATCATGAAATTGCGGTAATTGAAATGGGAATCAGTGATTTTGAAGAGATGCACCATCTGGCGAAAGTTTCGAAACCGGATGTTTGTGTGATTACTAATATTGGAACATGTCATCTGGAAAATCTGGGAGACAGAGATGGTGTATATAAAGCTAAAACAGAAATTTTTGATTATGCAAAAGATGGATGCCTTGTTGTATTAAATGGAGATGATGACAAATTGTCGCAGGTGGAGGAAGTAAAAGGAAGCAGACCTGTTTTCTTTGGCATCGAAACAGACCAAAACGTTTTAGTTGAAAAATATCATACGATTGGAGTAAAAGGAACAGAAACAACAATCAGATATTTTGATAAAACTTTTGATACGGTGATTCCAATTCCTGGATTTCATATGCTTTACAATGCGATGGCTGCCACGTGTATTGGGGTTCATTTTGGCATGACTCTAGAGGAGATTGATGCAGGTATCAGAAAATTAAAAGCAATTGGTGGCAGGAATAATATTTTTGATGCGAAAGGTATGACAATCATTGACGATTGCTATAATGCCAATCCAATGTCCATGAAAGCCAGTCTGGAGGTTTTGTCACAAGTGGATGGAAGAAAAGTTGCCATATTAGGGGATATGTTTGAATTAGGCAACAAAGAACTGGATATGCACAGACAGGTTGGAGAAACGGCGAAGTCATTAGGGATTGATGTAGTAGTTTGTATTGGTGAATTAGCAAAAAATATTTATTATGCTGCAAGTGAAGGAAACAGCAGTGCTTTATATTTTAAAACAAAAGAAGAATTTTTCACCGAGATGGATTCCATTTTAGAAAAAGGTGATACTGTATTAATAAAGGCATCCAATGGAATGAAATTTAAAGAAATTGTAGAGAAGTTCCAATAATTTTGCGTAAATAAAAGAATTTGCAGAAAATGTCAGAACAACAACAAGTTACCAGTTTATTATTTTTCATTTTTCACATAATAGTAGTGTAACAAAAATTCAATTGAAGGTTGGTTACTAAAATTTTTTGAAATGAAAAATGGAGGTATGTCATGAGTAACACAAACAAAGTTAATGTTCCAGAAGCAAAGAGTGCAATGAACAGATTTAAAATGGAGT
The DNA here is from genome assembly GCA_910584795.1 of uncultured Eubacterium sp. GTDB lineage: Bacteria > Bacillota > Clostridia > Lachnospirales > Lachnospiraceae > Eubacterium_G. Next base: position 91,552 of record CAJUBZ010000001.1, read on the forward strand.
GTGCATCTGAAGTAGGTGTTCAGCTTACAGATGGATACAACGGTAACTTAACATCAGCTCAGGCTGGTTCTGTTGGTGGACAGATGGTTAAGAAGATGATCGAAGCTCAGGAAAGACAGATGAGCGGTAAATAGTTCAGACGCTTTCAGAGTAAAAAAGAGGCTCACTTAATTGTGAGTCTCTTTATTTTTTATATAACAATCAGCTCAAGTAAGATAAAACGTATCGAAATCAAATTGTTTTCTCTGTAATAAATGAATTTTTATTGTTTTGGTTTTAATTTTATAAAATCAATTACTGTATTTAAATAATCTAAAATATTATTATCAGAGATATCAGAAGTCCTAATAAATTTTTCTTTATCCTTCAATTCTTCTTTGAAAGCATATTGAAAGGCATCGGATTCTTTTATAGGAAGAAATTCACCTGTGTGCTTTTCATAGCATGTGCTGGCAGTAGCCTGTTTTCGATATTTGTTGTCTACATATTGTGCAATACTTTTATGTATGGCAACATCTTCTGTAGTCAAATAGTAATAATCTTTATAATTATCATAAAAATATTTATAAGTTCCTTGTAGTATTTCTACAGAAACATACCCAATATTTTCTTTTGTAATAAATGCAATGCAATCCGTATTATAAGAAATGTTAAATGGAAGAGCATTATAAAGTTGAAATTCTATCGTTAATTCCTTGTGTGTATTTTCGTGATAATCTTTATATTCATTAAACGCATAATCTATAATAGTATATTTGTGTGAAAACAAATCCTGAAATGCAAGAAGTGAAAGCAAATGAGCCATGTTAAATACATCTTCTTTATTATGTAAAAGAAGTGGCAATAAGAGTCGCTCATCTTTAGATTCAACAAAGTGTCTAAAAACTTCAATTAAATCTCCACCACTAAAAGGATCTGCTCGTTTGATTCCAAGTAAGTTTTCAAAGGATTTTTGTTTCTGGTTTTCCATTTTTAAAATATGGTTTAGGGTATTTACAGATTTGTATATGTCAATATGTTTGAAGTTATCAAAATCAAAATCTAACATATATTTTTTTCCACGCTCTGTTACAAAAGGAATATCAAAACTGTTTCCATTAAAATGAATAATTGTATCAAAATTTTGAATAAATTTATGAAATGCCATTAATACGTTGGCTTCATCATTAAAATTTTCTGCCAGCCACTGCGTGTATATTAATTGGTTACCTGAATAATACATACAGCCGATTAAGTAAATGTTGCAGTATTTTCTGGAAAATCCGGTAGTTTCAATATCAAAGAAAATTACTTTTTCTTTATCTGTAATTTGTTCAATAGGATATTTAATTTTTACATTTGCTTTTTTTCTTATAACTATCATGCAATTATAATAACACAAATTGAGGAAAAATTCAGCTATTTGATGAGATTTTAAGACAGATAAAAAAGAAAAGCAGGTATAAACTATATTTGCTTTTAGTATTGTAAAAAATAAAAAGGTTTTTAAAATTAATATTTATTGATTTATAATTGTAAATTTTTACCAATAAGGTTATACTGGTATTATAAAAAGTACGGAAGATTAAATAGGGGGAGGTTACTATTATGAAACAAAGAAAATCTATACAGAAAGTAGAAAGAAAGGTGGTATCATTTGTATTAATTGCAACATTAATCTTAACAGGAGTGAATGTAAATATAAATGTTAAGACAACGTATGCATCGGAAAAAGTAACACAAGACAATAAAAAAACAAAAGAAAAAGCAACAGTTGTAAAGGAATTGGTAGATGAACGGACAGAAAATTCCAATACATATTTATTGAGTAATGGTTCAAAAAAGACAAAAATATATAGTGAGAATATCAGGTATAAAGAGAAAGGGAAATTGGTGGATTATGACCCGGTGCTTATAGAACTGAATAGTGCACATAAGAAGAGATTATGTAAAATAGCAGAAGGTGTAAGCGTAGATGATTATGCAGTGGTCAATGCAAAAGGAGACAGTAGGCAGTATTTTCCAAAACAATTAAATGATAATAGTGGAGTAGTAATGAATCATGGAAAATACACACTGGAGTTTATACCGATATCAGTGGAAGAAAACAAAAGCATCAAGGAGCATGAAAATGAAAAAAGTGTAGGAAAAAAGAAGATTACAGAAGGTTATACATCAGAAGTTATAGATGATACGATAACGTATTCATCAAAGACTGATAACGTGAAGTATCAGTATATTTCTCTGCCAAAGGGAGTAAAGGAAAATATTATTCTATATTCCAGACCTGAAACAAATGAGTTTGCATTTAAGATAAACACAAAGGAAATAGAGTTAGAATATATAGAAGGATATAAAGGAATTAATTTAAAGGATATAAGCACAGGGAAAAATATAGGATATATTATGCCTCCTAATATTACAGACGGCGAAGGTAAGGTAAATTATGAGGATGTAAGATATGTGCTGGAGGAAGATGCAGAGTGTAGGGTATTAAAACTTGTGGTTAGTGAAAAATATTTTGAAAACAATGACCTTGTATATCCAGTAAAAATAGATCCTACTCCGGTGTGGTTTGACAATACGCTTTCCACAGCGATTATATGTAGTGCGTCGGTTATGGCAGGAAGTAATCTTCATGGGGAGGAACTTTTTGTAAATAATAAAACCGGTGTCAGATATCCGTTTGTGGGAAGTGAACAGAGAGTTCTTCTTGATACAAGTAAAGTGGCAGAGGGTAATTGTTTTATACAGGGTCCCGGACTATTTAAAGGTAAATATATTGAAAAAGCGGAATTATCTGTTGCAGAGACGGCACCCCAATATACACCTGGAACAATAGAGATTAGAAAGTTAAAGAGTAAATGGGATCCTCAGACGGTCACTTGGAACAATCAGCCGGAGATGGAAGAGGAAGTGATAGGAAGTTTTGTGTGTAAGGGTAAAGAAAACACCAGACACAGTATTGACTTAACAGAGTGGGCACAGTCCATTGCTGATGGAGAAGAAGACAGAGGATTTGTGTTTACTGCAAAGGAAGAGGGAACTGGCGCAGGCATTAAAGGTCCGGAGGTGTCACATCAGGGATATATGTGGCTTTCGGTTACTTATTGTGATATGTCATCATATGATGGGACAGTACAGATGAGTGCTGATTATAATGAGACGTCCGGTAAGATGGAGATTAAAGTTTTAGATTATGACCAAAGAAATGAAGGAAAAACAGTATCCAGTTATCAGGTATTTGCAAGAAAAGGAGAAAGTGATAAGTTTGTTCGTCTGAAGTCGAATAGTGATATTGAGGAAATATCAGAAATTGAAACAGATGAAATACATACAACCGTGGATTATAGAGTTTGTGTAGCATATTCTGATGGAACTGTTATACCTTCTAATATAGTCTCATTTCAAAAAGAAAAGAATAATGAAAATGCAGCTGTTTATTATAAACAGATAACGATAGATACTGATGGAGATGGCATAGAAGATGGATATGAAATCTGGGATTTTAAAACGAAGTGGAATGAAAAGGATGCTGATGGAAACTACATATTAGACAGTGATGGAGATGGCCTGACAGATGCATATGAAGTGTTTTATCAGGGAAGTAACCCGGCAGTCGCTGAAAACTTTACGGAGGATAGCGATGGAGATGGTCTGAGTGATATTGAGGAATATCGTCGTGGAACAGATCCACATTTAGCTGATTCGGATTTTGATGGAATCAATGATTTGAATGATTATGAAACCACAAATCCAAGAAAAACGGATAATCCGGATAAAAATGGAACAGATCAGGCTGTTGCTTATGATGTATCAGTATATATAGGGCCATATGATAAAATTTATTCAGAAGTAAAAGATGGAGTAACGTATACTTATATAAAAAACATATATGGTGGAGAGATAAAGCAGATTCGCTATGATTATGGGGACAGTTCTTTAAATAAAACCGTGAAATATTTTTATGACGGAAAGGGAAATAATACAGCAGTTATTGAACAATATGATTCTGAATTTGATCCTGAGCATAATCAGACAGTTTGTGTTACCTACACATATGAAAAGAATAATATTGTATTCATATGTGACAGGGCTACTAAGTATACAATGACATATGATAATGATAAATTGAAATCCTTGAAGATAGGTGATAAGGAAATTGTTAATTATAATAATAGTCTATATGTAGATAACATAGAAGATAGTTCGTCGTTAGATTTTGGTAGTCTTATAAAGTTTGGTGAAACTAAAGTTAATTATGGAAATGGTCAGAAAACGAAAAACGTACTTTATAGGTATAAGAGAGCTGATAATGACTTTACTTCTACAGCATATGAAGCAGATATTTTTGATGAATCGAATAAAAAATTATATTGTATTGAATATAATATAGAAGGAAAACTTTTGAAAATAAGAGAGATTTCTGAAGAACCAGATAAGGCTGTAACATATGAGTATTCTTATGAAAACGGAAACACAACAGTAACAAGAAATGATGGGTTTACAAAAAATGTTACTAAGCAGGAGAGCATAGATGAGCAGACGGGAACTCATACATCTATAACTACAACGAAGTATACATACAAAGATATAAATGGAATTACGCAAACAAGAAGTTCATCGTTAGTATCTCAAATAGATAAAAACAAAACCATTTCGAATACAGTAAATTTACATAATAAGCATAAATATGAGACGATTGCTGATGAAAGTAAGAGAATGATTACAGAAAGAATATGTGTAGATTCTGGAAAAGATATTTTAAATATAAGACAGATAAAGCAGAACAGTTCTTTAATTACACGTTTTATAGGAAATGAAGAAAGCAGCAATATATATAATATGGATTATATATATAATTTAGCAGGAAATCTTACACAAATAAAAAAAGATGGAATATTAATAAACAAATATGATTATGGCCCTCATGGAAAGTTGTTAGAAGAAAATGATTATGCGAATCATAAATCTTATATATATGAGTATGATGCTTTAGGAAACCTTTCTAAAAAGATAAAATATAATTTGGACTCTAATGGAAATAAAATACTATCATCAGAACAAAATACTCAATATGAATATAATAACGAACAATGGTCAAATCAATTGACTGCAGTTGAAGAAAATTCAAAAAGGGATGAAATTACATATGATAATTCCGGTAATCCGATTAATTTTATTGATGGTAAAGTATTAACATGGACTAGAGGCAGGCTTTTGGAAGGGATAAGTGACGAGAACTCATCAAGAGCGACTTATAAATATAACAAGGACGGATATAGAATTTATAAATCTACTGTAAATGATGAAAATACTTATGGCTCGATAACGACTTATGAATGGGATGCGGACAGACTTATTCGAGAGATAAATACAAATGTTGCAACCAATAAAACATATGAACTATGGTATTTGTATGACGATAAGGATAGTATGATTGGATATGATTATACGTATATTGATGGAAACAATACCATAAAAACAAAGCGTGTTTATTATGAAAAAGATTTTCAGGGAAGTGTTGTAGGATTATTATATGATACTGGAGAAAAGTTTGTAGAATATATTTATGATCCATGGGGAAATTTAATAGCAGCTTTTTGTGATGGTGCTCAAGATAATGTGGACCGAGTAAACCATTTTGGCTTTAAGGGATATTATCGAGATGATGAAAGTGATTTTTATTATCAGGGAAAGGGTTATTATGTTCCGAAAATTTCTAAAATGCTAAATATGGATGAACCGAGAAATATTGTGGAAAAAGAAAAGAATATTCGAAATAAGCAGTTGAGTTATAATGACGAGACATATTTAAATGCCAATACAATTCCTTTACCAATAGACGGAAGAGGATATGATGTGTCGTTAACGAAGAAAATTAAGGATGTTCAAGATGTGAAGTTTTGTGAAACAAGTTCTTTACTTTTTGAAAGTTTAAATACTTTTGAAACAAATTGTTATGGTTTTGTAATCAATTGTTGGAAATATAAAGGTCCGGGAACTTTATTGAATCCAGGAATATGGGGAAATACAGATGAGGGAGGGGGGATTAATCATACTACTGACCTTGATGGAATTGTTAAAATGGTAGAAAAAGATATTAATTTTTGGGGAGAAGAGGTACAAGTACTTAAAGGAAAAGACAATAATCCATACTATAAGACAGATTCGCAACACTGTCTAATTGCCTTAAGGACTTTACTTAATTATAAAAATGCGGGGGGAGGTCCATATGATAGGGGAGATCCGTATCATTTTATGATAAGAAAAGATGATGGATCTTGGTATTTTAAAGGTGGCGCAGGAACTGCAGAGATATTTAAAGTTATGGGAAATATGACACCTAGTATGATTGATTGGTCAAGGTATTGGTATAATGAAAGTACAGGAAAGTATCAGGTTTGGACTGATAATCCTAAATATTACGATTCGGAAATTCAGTATATGGTAATTCCCAAAATGCCACTTCGAATTGAATAGTGTATTAAAGGAGGAAATTTATGAAAAAGTTTATAATTATCTTAATTATTGTTGCATTAATGCTTACGACAAATATATCAGTACAGGCAGAATTAGAGAACCCAATGTATAATAATCAAGAAAAGATTGTAAGAGTGTCTGATATTGATGGAAAATGGTGGAATGGAATTAGTTATCAATATGGAACTAATTCCCAATGTATTATGGGACGTATGAAAGAAATGGTGGGGGAAGAACCTTATTGGCGTTTAGGAAATAATTGTTATTATGCAATTTACAAGATAGAGGAAAATGGAATACATTATTTGATTATGAATTTTCCAGGAAAAGTCCTTGGTGGAGCATGGTATGTATCAAAAATACCATCAAAGGAACTTTTTCAAAAATATGTGCATATTGGAACATCAATAGAATTGGTAAAATTAATAGATCCAGATACATTTAATACTTTTGAAATGAAGCGTAATCCTATTTGTTTGACGGTACATCGCTTTGATGATGGGACTTATGCACAGTTAATATATCAAAAAGATTCGCAGGAGCATTGGGTAGTAAATAAGATGCATTATAGTACAGATCCCAATCATGTGGTAGAAAATCTTTTGGATATCGATTATCAGTTAATTAAAAATGATAACCCGAATGAGGAAGCAGAGTTTCTAGAAAAATTAAAGAAGTTAGAAGGCATTCCAACAGTTCAAAATAAGTATAAGAAGCCGGCAAAGGTAAAAATAAAATCAGCAAAGCGGATTAAGAAAAAGACGATTCTTGTAAAATTTAAGAAAGCAAAAAATGCAAAGAAATATCAGATTCAATACGCAACAAACAAAAAGTTTAAGAAAGCTAAAATGAAGACTACGAAAAAATATTCTTATATTATTAAGAAATTATCAAAGAACAAGACTTATTACATTAGAGTACGTGGTATAAATGGAACCAAAAGAGGTGAATGGTCAAAAACAAAAAAAGTTAGAAGTGTAAAGTGTCAAGTGGTTCAGTACGATATAAGAAAAGGGGGAACGAAATATGAGTAAAAGAAGTATTACGTTATTATTAATTATAATATTGACCTTTGCCACAAATATACAGTTAAAGGCTGAGATATTATATAATAATGAAGAAGAGGTTTTGAAAACATCAGAGATTGATGGAATAAAATGGGGAATTCCTGATTTTATGCAGGATTGTTTAAGTATGAAGTGGATTGAGCTAGAGGAACTTATTTCTCAAATAGGTGGCACACCATATTGGAGAAAAGGGAAAGATAACGAATATGTAATATACAAAATAAATGGTAATGAACCGCACTATCTTATCATGGATACTTGGGACAGATGGTATGTTTCGAAAATACCGTCAAAATCTCTTTTTGAAAAGTATGTAGATGTTGGTGTTTCCTTAGATGTGGTTAAATTGATTGATCCGGATACTTATAATTTATATGGTGGGACGATTTATGAGAAGGATGTCTATTTAAGTTATCATCGTTTTGATGATGGAATGATAGCTAAGATTAGATATAAGAAAAATAATAAAGGACAGTGGGTTGTCGGTTCACTTTGGTATGTGGAAGATAGAACACCAATGGTGAAAAATTTAATTGATAAAGATTATCAGTTAATCAAAAACGACAATCCAAACGAGGAAGCAGAGTTTTTAGAAAAACGAAAAAAATTAGAAGAAACAACTACTAGTAGTATAAGTGGAAAGAGGCCAGAAAAAGTAAAAATTACAGCAACAAAACGAAGTAAAAAGAATAGAATTGTTGTAAAGTTTAAGAAAACAAAAAATGCCAAGAAATATCAAATTCAATATGCAGTAAATAGAAAATTTAAGAAAGCCAAAATAAAGACTACGAAAAAATATTCTTATACAATTAAGAAGTTATCAAAGAATAAGACTTATTACATCAGAGTACGAGGTGTGAATGGAACAAAGAAAGGCATGTGGTCAAAGGTGAAAAAAGTCAAGAAAGTAAGATAGAGAAAAGATTTTTTCTTCTAACACATAGTATATAGTTATGTAAAAAACAATATTTAGAATAATAATTTTAGATATTGGCAAATGAAAGGATGTCTATTAGAGTGGAAAGGAGACGAGGTATGAAAATCGTTAGAAACAAATTACTTATTATAGTATTATTATGTGCATTATCCTTTGAGGTGTCAAATAATGTATACGCTTCAGAAAGCAAAAGAATAATAAATGGCAATCAAGAAAAAAGTAATGTATTATTGTGGAGCGATGAGTTCAATGAAGAAAAAATAAACGATAATTATTGGAATGTGTTAGGAAAAAAAGATATGGATTACGGGTATGGTAGCACTTTGCCATTTTGGTTGTATGATTCCAATCTTTGTCAAGCAAAAGATGGATGTTTAACTATAAAAACACAGATACTCTGGGATAACAATCAAAACTGTGTAAAAAGAGAAAGAAACTCAGTTACTTCTTCAAAAATAATATCAAAAAATCTTATAGAGTATAAATATGGAAGAATCGACATAAGGGCAAAACTAGCGAAAGGACAAAGCATTTGGTCAATGTGCTATCTTCTTGGAAATAGTAAATATGGATGGCCTTATTGTGGTGAAATAAAATTTTGGGACTATTTGATAGACGATAATCCACAATTGTTTCAAACAGCTGTGTCAAAAGAATTCTATTCACTACGAAGAGATGAAAATGCATGGAAGTCCAAGGTGCAAAATGTTACAACTCAATTTCATTTATATAGTGTAGAATGGTCAGAGAATAGTATTAAGTGCTATGTAGATAATAAGTTAACCGGTTGTTATGAACGGAATTTTCATTCCAACAAAGAAATAGATAAAGCATATGAAGGGTGGCCATTTGATAGTCCTTTTTACTTTGTTATGGAGTGTCGTCCTAAATGGATAATTGACGGAGATAACGGAAAGAAAGGATGGACAAAAATATCTGAAAGTGATGATATATCCATATATGAAGATAGTATGGATATTGATTACATAAGAATTTACAGTTTAAACAAAGAAAAACAAACAGCAAAGAGCATTAATAAGAAGCCAGAAAAAGGAAAAATTAAATCAGTTAAACGTATCAGGAAAAACCATATTCTTGTAAAATTTAAGAAATTAAAAAATGCCAAGAAATATCATATTCAATATGCGGTAAATAAGAAATTTAAGAAAGCTAAAATAAAAACGACGAAAAAACTTATGTACACAATTAAAAAGATATCTAAGGATAAAACTTATTACATCAGGGTACGAGGTGTGAATGGAACGAAAAAAGGTACATGGTCAAAAGTAAAAAAGATCAAATCTAAAAAGTAGATAATTGAATAAAATGTTTGATGCTGTCATATGAATGTGGCAGCATTTTTTTGTTAAAATGCAATATAGAAATACCAACTTAATATAATTAAATAAATTGTGAATTATGAAAAGATAAAAATTGACTTTTGGAATGGTTTTACATTGCAGAAATTGTCGAAAAGTATTATGATAAAGAAGGCAAAAAAGCGAAAAGAGGTAAGAAGATGTCGATTCTAACATTTAAGGGAGGAGTTCATCCATACGATGGAAAAGAACTTTCAAAAGATGTGGCTGTTAGAAAGATAAATCCGGGCAAGGAAGTTGTGATACCATTGTCCCAGCATATAGGAGCACCGGCTGTTCCGGTGGTTGATATTGGTGAGAGAGTGTTAAAAGGACAACTGATTGCAGAAGCAGGTGGATTTATTTCAGCCAATATTCATTCATCCGTTTCAGGTACGGTAAAGAAAATAGAGAAACGATTAGTTCCAAATGGAAATAAGGAACTTTCTATTATTATAGAAAATGATGAATTATACGAGGAAATGCAGTATGAAGCATTAAAAGAGCCTTGGACGAAGGACTATATCAGAGAAGCTGTAAAGGACTGTGGTGTTGTTGGTCTTGGCGGGGCATGTTTCCCAACGCATGTAAAATTAACACCGAAGGATGAAACAGCGATTAACTATGTGATTGTGAATGCTGCAGAATGTGAGCCATACATTACATCTGATTACAGAAGACTGGTAGAACAGCCGGGCGAAGTCATTGAGGGATTAAAGATTATTCTGCAGTTGTTTGACAATGCAAAAGGTGTAATTGCAGTGGAAAATAATAAACCTGATATAATTGCAAATCTTACAAAGCTTACAGAAAATGAGCCACGTATTACAGTTGCATCATTAAAAACAAAATATCCACAAGGTTCAGAGCGTCATATTATCTATGCAGTAACGAAAAGGAAAATTAATTCATCTATGCTTCCGGCTGATGCAGGCTGTATCGTAGACAATGTAGATACAGTATACAATGTTTACCGGGCAGTGAAATTCCATAAACCGCTGACAGAGCGTATCGTTACAGTATCCGGTGACGGAATCCATAAGCCATGTAATTTGGAAGTACCGTTTGGTACGAGTCATCAGACAGTTGTTGAAGAGGCTGGAGGAATGGATGAAAATGTGGAAAAGATATTGTCCGGCGGTCCGATGATGGGGCAGGCAATGTTTACATTGGATGTTCCGGTTATTAAAGGTTCATCAGCATTGTTAGCTTTTCAATATGATGAGGTTTCTCACGCGACAATGACAAATTGTCTTAATTGTGGTAAGTGTGCAGAAGTTTGTCCGGAAGGTCTGATTTGTGCGAAGTTAGCACAGGCTGCTGCCGCAGATGATATGGAAGGTTTTATTAAGATGCATGGAATGGAATGCATTGAGTGTGGAACATGTAACTATAACTGTCCGGCGAATAGAAATATTACCCAGTCAGTTCGAACAATGAAGAAAAAAGTGCAGGTAGCACGTAGGAAAGGGTAAGTGTGAATAAAAATGTATCATGTATCATCAAGCCCTCACGTAAAAGCAAAAATGACCACACAGTCTATTATGAGAGATGTGGTTATTGCATTACTGCCGGCGACGATTTTTGGAATATATAACAACAGTAATTTATTTGGAATCAAATATGGGATTCATTCAGCATTATTAATTCTTGTAACAGTCATTACATGTGTTGGTGCGGAATATATCTATAACAAAATTACAGATAATCCGATAAGTATCTTTGATTTAAGTGCAGTGGTTACAGGAATGATTCTGGCATTAAATCTTCCATGTACGTTTCCGTATTGGAAGGCGGCACTCGGTGGAGCATTTGCTATTATTATTGTAAAACAGTTATTTGGAGGATTAGGTCAGAACTTTATGAATCCGGCGCTTGGTGCCAGATGTTTTCTGATGCTTAGCTTTGCAGGAAATATGACAGCATTTTATCCGGCAGATGTCAGTGGTGTGGATGCAGCTACCAGTGCTACACCTCTGACTGCGTTAAAGAATATTGGCGGGAGTTCCTCTTCACTGTTAGAAATGTTTGTTGGAACACACGCAGGAACAATCGGAGAGACCAGCATTATCGCATTATTGATTGGTGCGTTATACCTTACTGTAAGAAAAATTATAGATTTAAGAATACCACTTACATATATTGCGGTTTTTGTGGTTTGTATTATGTTATTTAATAAAAGTACAGATATGAATTTCTTAGCAATGCATTTATGTGGTGGTGGACTGATTTTCGGTGCATTCTTTATGGCAACAGATTATTCCACGTCTCCGATCACAAAGACAGGGCGATATTTCTTTGGAATCTGTTTAGGCCTTTTAACAGCAGTATTCAGAACTTTTGGAAATACAGCCGAGGGTGTTTCTTATGCGATTATTTTCTGTAATCTGTTAGTTCCATTGATTGAAAAATGGTCCATTCCAAAAGCATTCGGTATTGTGAAAAAGAAAGGGGGCAGATAATATGATTAAAATAATGAAAAATACATTGATATTATTTGCTATAACCTTAGCTGCAGGTTTAGGGCTGGGATTTGTCTATAATGTTACATCAGATGCCAGAGCAGATCAGGAGGAAAAAACAAAACTCTCTGCTTATGAGTCGGTTATGCCCGGCATGGATGGTTTTGAAAATGTGAAAATAGAAAATGAATGTGCAAAATATATTCAAAATAAAATGAAAGAAAACGAGAAGGCAGATAATATTTCAACGATTAAGTCTTTTAATGGAAACGTAGATGAGGTCGTTCTGGCAAAGGATAAGGATGGGAAGAATCTGGGATATATCGTAACAATAACAGATAATGAAGCCTATGATGGTTCTCTGCAGATGACGGTAGGTATTAAAGAAGATGGTACTGTTATGGGAATATCATTCTTATCATTAAGTGAAACACCGGGACTCGGTATGAAAGCTGATGAAGACAGCTTTAAGTCACAGTTTAAAAATAAAAAAGTAGATTACTTTGTATATGAAAAAAGTGGAGCAGAAAGCGATAATGAGATTCATGCGATCAGCAGTGCCACGATTACGACAAATGCAGTAACCCATGGTGTAAATGCTGCTATTTACTGTGTGGATTATATTACAGGAGGTGGCAGATAATGGGAAAGATATTTGAGAGATTATATAACGGAATCATCAAAGAAAATCCGACTTTCGTGCTGGTTCTTGGAATGTGTCCGACACTTGCGGTTACTTCCTCGTTAATGAATGGTGCGGGAATGGGACTGAGTACGATGGCAGTGCTTATAATGTCTAACATGGTGATTTCACTGCTTCGAAAGATTATTCCAAATGGTGTCCGTGTGCCGGCATATATTGTAATTGTGGCAAGCTTTGTTACGATTCTTCAGTTTTTATTACAGGCATATCTGCCATCGTTAAACAGTGCCCTTGGAATCTATATTCCGCTGATTGTTGTAAACTGCATTATTTTAGGAAGAGCAGAAAGTTATGCTTCAAAGAACTCTGCGATTCTGTCTGTTTTTGACGGAATTGGAATGGGATTTGGATTTACGATTGCATTATCATTACTTGGTGGATTCAGAGAAATTTTAGGTGCAGGAACCATTCTTGGAATGAATATTCCACATTGGGATGGAATCGGTATTTTTGTAATGGCACCGGGAGCATTCTTTGTACTGGCATTTTTAATTGCCATTCAAAACCAGCTTCGTATCAGCAAAGGCAAAAAGCCTAGAAAGCTTCACTGTGAAGAAGGTTGTGCAGGTTGTGCCGGATGTGGAAATTTTGATAGATGTGATAAACAGGAAAAGGAGGATAAGTAAATGGTGAATTGTATGTTAATTGCAGTTGCGGCTGCTTTAGTAAATAACGTAGTTCTTAGTCAGTTTTTAGGCTTATGTCCTTTTATTGGTGTATCAAAAAAAACAGATACAGCGGCAGGAATGGGAGCAGCGGTTATTTTCGTTATTATGATTGCATCTGCTGTAACTTATGGACTTTACTATGCATTACTTGTTCCTTTTAAATTACAGTATTTACAGACGATTGTCTTTATTTTAGTTATTGCTGCACTTGTACAGTTAGTTGAAATGATATTAAAGAAATTTATTAAACCATTGTATGAAGCACTTGGTGTATATTTGCCGCTTATTACAACAAACTGTGCTGTGCTTGGTGTTGCAATTTCTAATATAGATAGTGGATATGGTTTTAGCGAGAGTATAGCGAGTTCTCTTGGAACATCCGTAGGTTTTTTGATTGCGATTGTAATTCTGGCAGGAATCAGGGAAAAGTCAGAGAATAATAATATTCCAAAAGCTTTTCAGGGAACACCTATGGTTCTTCTTGCATCAGGTTTAATGGCAATCGCATTTACCGGTTTTACCGGCGTGATATAAGGAGGTAAGACATGGGAATATTAGCAGTGAGCGCTACTGTGCAAGGTATCTTGTATGCCATTATGATTGTAGGTGGCGTTGGATTAATTATTGGTATCGTACTTGGAATTGCAGGAAAGTTTCTGGCAGTTCAGGTGGATGAAAAGGAAGCGGCAATCAGAGAAGTTCTTCCGGGAAATAACTGTGGAGGCTGTGGATATCCGGGATGTGATGGCCTGGCGGCTGCCATAGCAAAAGGAGAGAGTGATCCTGGTGCATGTCCGGTAGGGGGCGCAGAGGTTGCAAAGCAGATTGCAGAAATCGTAGGTGTGGAAGCGAAAGTTGTGAGGAAAACAGCATATGTTGCCTGCTCCGGTGATTGTGACAAGGCAAAAGATAAATATGTTTATCATGGAAATATGTCTTGTAAAGATGCAGTCAATATTCCGGGAGGAGGAGCAAAAGCATGTAGCTATGGCTGTCTGGGACTTGGCTCCTGTGTGAAGGTCTGTGAGTTTGATGCGATTCACATTGAAAATGGAAAGGCTGTTGTAGACAGAGAAAAATGTAAGGCATGTGGAAAATGCGTGGAAGCATGTCCGAAAAATTTGATTTCTATAATTCCTTATGATACAGAATATATGGTAAAGTGTAGTTCTAAGGACAAAGGAAGAGATGTGATGCAGGCATGCATTGCAGGGTGTATCGGCTGTGGATTATGTGCGAAAAACTGTCCTCATGAAGCCATTGATTTTGAATTTAATTTGGCAAAAATCATGCAGGATAAATGTCAGGACTGTGGTACTTGTGTAGAAAAGTGTCCGAAGAAAGTTATTGAAAAAATCAAATAATATAAGAAAATTAAATTTAGATTATTTATATGAATATTTTAATTATATTGCCTCACACTATAAATTAGTGTGAGGTATTTTTATGGGAAATTTTATAACAAAAAATCTTAATAACAATGAAAAAGAGTTGGACAGGATTCTTCATATTAATGAAAGTTTTGATATATTAAAGAGAAGTTTCAAAATCGAGAACCGGCAATGTGTAATGTATTATATTAATGGATTTTGTAACAGTGAAACAATTCAAAAGGTTCAGGAATTTTTCTGTAATATGAAAGAAGAAGAACTGCCGAAAAATGTTGAAGATTTTGCAGATGATAAAATTCCATATATTCAGATTGATTTATATAATGATAAATATAATGTATTAACATCACTGCTATCCGGTGTAGTATGTCTTATGGTAGATGGTTATGATAAAGCAATGCTTGTGGATGTTAGAAATTATCCTGCCAGAAATGTAGCAGAACCGGAGAAATATAAGGTTTTAAGAGGCTCCAGGGATGGTTTTGTAGAAACATTATTGATGAATACTGCATTAATTAGACGTAGGATTAGAGACCCTGAATATATGTGTGAAGTGGTTCGTGTGGGAAAGACTTCCAGAACAGATATTGCTATCTGTTATATGAATGGAAGAGCTGATAAGAAATTACTGAATTATATTAAAGAACAATTAAGCAAAATTGATGCCGATGCCCTGCCGATGAATCAGGAAAGTTTATCCGAGTGTCTGCACAAAGGACATTGGTTTAATCCTTTTCCAAAATTTCGCTATACAGAACGTCCGGATACAGTGGCGGCAGAAATTCTTGAGGGACAAATTTGTATTTTAGTGGATAATTCACCTGCGGCAATGTTGCTTCCGACAACTATTTTTGATGTGATAGAAGAAGCAGATGATTATTATTTTCCACCGATAACCGGAACTTATTTAAGGTTAGCGAGAACAGCGATTACTGTATTATCACTGCTTTTGACACCTTTATTTTTGCTTTATGCAAATAACCCGGAGATGGTTCCTGACTGGCTGTTTTTCACGAAAATAACAGACCCGCAGTATGTTCCGATATTCTGGCAGTTATTGATATTAGAACTGGCGATTGACGGTTTGAAACTGGCTGCTATCAATACTCCGAGTACACTCAACACCCCTCTCAGTTTAATTGCTGCGATTATTATCGGAGAATTTGCTGTAAATACAGGTTGGTTTAATGAACAGACAATGTTATATATGGCGGTAGTTGCAATCGCAAACTTTACGCATGAAAATTATGAGCTGGCATATTCTATTAAATTTTTGAGATTAGTATTGTTAGTTTTAACACAATTATTTAATTTAACAGGATTTATAATAGGTATAATTGTTTCTTTGCTTGCAATTATATTAAACAGAACAATTGCAAGAACAAGTTATATATATCCATTATATCCGTTTGATTTAAAGAAGTTTATGCTTAGATTTTTCAGAGTTTCCATAAAAAATAAATAAATGGTATTGTAAAAAGGGGAAAGTGGTTAATACAGTTCCTCTTTTTGCTTTATTATGTCACAGTTACGTATTAGTTTGTCATACACGTTTTTGGTTATATAAACTTTTTAAACTGCTATTCAGGGTGCCATACCTATGGTAATTACATTGTCTGAATCAATACTCAAGCCATCAGACAAATGTATTTTGTAATCTTTGGTGATAAAGACGGCATAGATATTTTCTAAACTGTTAATCAGAGATAATCCTTTAGATAGACCCATAACAAAAACAGAAGTGCTTAATGCATCACCTTCAATGGAGCTTTCTGAAATAATTGTTACAGAAAACAGATTATTTTCTACTGGATATCCTGTTTTGGGATTTAATATATGATGATATATTTTATTATTTTTTTTAAAGTATCTTTCATAAATTCCCGAGGTAACCACAGACATATCTTTTACTTTCAGTTTTGCAGAATAATCGTTAGCATTTTCTCCAAAAGGTTTTATGATTCCGATATTGAAATCTTTATTGTTGTTACTGCCGATTGTCAATATGTTGCCGCCAAAGTTTATGATAGCGGAAGTCACTTTTTTATTTTGTAATAAATTTTTTAATTGATCGGCAGTATATCCCTTTGCAATACCACCTAAGTCCAATGCCTGATTTTTATTTGAAAGTCTGATAGTATTATCCTTTATTATAATATCGTTGTAATTAACATATTTTAAAGTTTTAACGATTTCATTTTTTTGTGGAATATGAGGATTATCATTGATATCCCATAAATCAACAATAGGAGATATGGTAATATCAAATGCACCTTTTGAAAGCTTGGAATAGTATATGCTCTGTCTAATCAGTTCAAGTGTTTCAGGTGATACCATTCTATTGTTTGATGAAGTTTTTTTTGTTCGTGTTCCATTCAGAGTACTGGAATTGATTTTGGAGATATCACTGTTTGTATTGTGCTTGTCAAATAATAATTCGTATTTGTCACACATATTGAAGCAGGCATCAATAATCTTTGATTCATCTTTTCGTTTGTTTGAATAGATTGTTATGGTACATACAGTATCAAAACAAAAATGAGTATATATTCTTGGCTCGTTGATTCTTGATTCTGTAGCACAACCGGAAAATTGGGTTATTATCAGTACAAAAATAAATAAATAATAAATGATTTTGTATCTCATTGAAACTCTCCTTAAATTAAATATTAATATAACATAGAAATATATTTATTCAAATAAAAGATTTGTAAGATAAAAATTTATATGCTATGATATGAAAAGGGTAAACATTCGTTCTGTTTTTGTGCTGAAAAGGAGCAAAATAAAAACTATGAAAAAATATAAAAAAGATATCATAATAATTGCAATTTTATTATTCACAGTTTTGGGAACCTATTTTATTTTTTTTCTCATGAATCATAAAGAAGCACGATATGTTTATATATACAAAGGAGATACTCTTATTGAAACATATTCACTAAATAAAAATGAAGCATATGATATTGAAATTGACAATGACTTTAACCGTGTTGTTATAAATCAGGGAACAGTTTTTATTGAAGATGCGGATTGCCCTGATAAATTATGTGTGAAACAGGGAAAAATTTCTAAAAGCGGCGAGAGTATTATTTGTCTGCCGCATAAAGTTGTTGTAAAAATATCAGCAGAAGAGAGGGAAAACGATGACTAAAAAAATAGCGGTTACAGCATTATTTACAGCGTTTGCTGTAATATTAGGTTATGTTGAAACCTTTCTTCCGGTAATTGGGATTCCGGGAATAAAATTAGGTCTGGCAAATCTTTCTATTGTGCTGGCTTTATATATCTTAGGGAACAGAGAGGCTGTGGTGATTAACTTTGTACGCATTCTGCTGGTGGGATTTATGTTTGGCAATATGTTTGCCATTGCATACAGTCTGGCTGGAGCAGGACTTAGTTATATCATTATGATTGGGGCGAAAAAAATAAAATTGTCAATGATTACTGTAGCAATACTGGGAGGTGTTTTCCATAATATAGGTCAGATGATTGTTGCAGGTATGGTAGTGGAGACATATGGTATATTTGCATATATTCCGGTTCTAATGTTATCAGGAATAATTACAGGAATGTTAATTGGAATATTAGCTGTCTTTATTTACAATAGAGTGTATAAGTATATTTTTAATGAGATTGGGAGTGATATAAAATGATTTCATATATTATCGGAGTGGTCGATTCCATTGAGAGTGACAGAGTCATAGTGGAACATAATGAGATGGGATATAATATTTTTATGCCAAATGCATCACTGGAAAGGATTGGTGTAGGCGAAAAGTTAAAGATCTATACATATTTTAGTGTCAGAGAAGATGCAATGCAGTTATATGGTTTCCTGACAAAAGATGAGTTAGAGTTATTTAAGAAGCTTATCGCTGTCAGTGGTGTTGGACCCAAGGGAGGACTGGCGATTATTTCAGCCTGTCCCGGTGATTCTCTACAGATGGCGATTATCTCAGGAGATGCTAAAGCTATCTCAAAAGCACAGGGAATCGGTGCAAAGACAGCACAGCGTATCATTATTGAGTTAAAAGATAAGATTGACATTGAGGATATGATTTCTGTGAAAGGTACAGAGAAGGCCACTGTTAATTCAACAGTACAGTCTGATGCAATTGAAGCTTTACTGGCTCTTGGATATTCTAGAACAGATGCTTTTAACGCAGTAAAGAAAGTAGAAATTTCAGAGAACATGGATGTGGAATTTGTACTGAAATCAGCTTTAAAAAATATTATGTAACAGTTTTAAGCAGATGGCATTAATGAATTAAATTAAAAACAGAGGAATAGAAATGAGCAAGAGAATTATTCAAACAGAAATGGCATCAGAAGATGTTGTAATTGAAAAAGGTCTTCGGCCCGAAACGCTGGAACAGTATGTAGGGCAGAAAAAAGCGAAAACAAATCTGAAAATATTTATTGAGGCAGCAAAGTCTAGAAATGAACCTTTAGATCATGTACTTTTTTATGGGCCTCCAGGACTGGGAAAGACGACACTGGCATCTATTATTGCAAATGAGATGGGAGTAAATATAAAGGTTACATCTGGACCGGCAATAGAAAAACCGGGAGAGATGGCAGCCATACTGAATAATCTTTCAGAAAATGATATATTGTTTATAGATGAAATACATAGATTAAACAGACAGGTAGAAGAAGTTCTATATCCTGCAATGGAGGATTACTCTATAGATATTATGATAGGAAAAGGACAAGGAGCCCGTTCGATCAGATTGGATCTGCCGAAATTTACATTGGTTGGAGCGACAACCAGAGCAGGGCTTCTCACAGCACCTCTAAGAGACCGTTTTGGAGTAATAAATAAGCTGGAATTTTATTCGGTAGATGAACTGAAGCAGATTATCACCCGCTCAGCATCATTACTGGGAGTAGAGATTGAAGAAAATGGAGCCGTTGAGATGGCAAGACGCTCCAGAGGAACGCCAAGACTAGCCAACAGACTGTTAAAGAGGGTGCGTGATTTTGCACAGGTAAAATATGATGGAATCATTACGTATGATGTGGCGAATAAGGCATTAGATATGCTTGAAGTGGATAAATTAGGATTAGACAAAGGCGATAGAAGTATTCTCGAAACAATTATTTATAAGTTTTCAGGAGGACCGGTGGGACTGGATACGCTGGCTGCGGCATTAGGTGAGGATTCAGGTACATTGGAAGATGTATATGAGCCATATCTGATACAGAATGGTCTGATTCAGAGAACTCCCCGGGGGAGAATTGTTACAGACCTTGCATATACACATATTGGTATTGAAAATAATATCTAAAAATGTTATTCTATAATTATGAAAAATTTTTAGGAGGAAGGATAAAATGAGAAAGAATTTATTCAAAAAAGTTGCAGCTACAGTAATGACATTAACAATGGTAGTTGGCTTAGTCGGTGCAGTACCTGCCGCTGTGAAAAAAGGTACAGATATATCCAATGGTGTGAAATGGCAGGGATTCTCCATTCATACAAGAGAGGATAAAGGTGAATGGGAAGATGCATTAAAGAAAGACGGTCAGAAGTATATGAATACTGCTGATACAAAGAAGAGTTATGGTGAAAATGCAAAAATAACTTCACAGACACCAAGTAGTTTCTTAATGGATATTACAAGTACAGGATGGAGCGCAAACTGGGCTCCTACAGGAAAAAAAGATGCGAAAGGTAATGCAATCTGGGGTTGTGTAGGAAATAACCCATGGGGTGTTACAGCAAAGAAAATCTTAAAGATTGAAAAAGGTCGTACATACACAGCTACTTTCAAGATTAAGAGCACACTTCAGAATGAAATTATGGAGTCTAAGGAACGTCCTGATGGTACAGGATATAATGTAGGAACAGGAAAATACAATTATATCAAACATGTTCATGTAAAGGCATACAGAAATCATAAAAAAGACGGAGATCCTGGAATTAAAGGAACAAAAGTTACTGCTACATATAAAGGACAGAATGTAGTAACTACTACAAAAGCAGATGCTACTAAGACAAAATATAATGTAATTGCACTTGACAGCAGAAATAATGATTATGTTGATGTTACAGTGAAATTCACAGTTGATGGTGATAATATTGCTTATAAGCAGAACACATGTGGTATTATGATTGCAATGGGAGCATTCTTATATAGTTTCCCTGATGAAAATGACATGAAGGGTACTGTTGAAGTAAAAGACTTTAAGGTTGTTGCAGGTGATAAAGTTGCTACATCTAAGTTGAAAAAAGTAAAAGCAGGAAAGAAGAAAATCAGTGTTTCTACAAAGAAAGTAAAGGGTGCAAAATCATATGAATTCCAGTATGCACCAAAGAAAACTTTTGTAGGAAAGAAGACTGTTAAGTCAAAGAAACCTTCTACTGTATTAAAAGGAAAGAAGATTAAATCAAAGAAAACTGTATATGTTAGAGTTCGTGTTAAGACTAAGAAAGGTTATACAGTTTGGTCAGCTCCAAAGAAAGTTAAAGTAAAATAATATATTTTCTTCTTTTAATTTTAAAAGATTTGTGATATTATATTGAATGATTTTACGTACAAGGAGATAGTTATGTCATCAAAGAACTATATCGATGTTATTATCGATGGGAAAATCTATAATATTGGTGGATTTGAAAGTGAAGCTTATTTACAAAAAGTTGCTACATACATCAATAATATGATTTTAGATTTTAAACAGAATGAAAGTTATCGCATGCAGAATATGGATATGCAGCGGATACTTCTTGAGATTAATATTGCAAATGACTATTTTAAAGCAAAAAAACAAGCAGATTTGCTTGAAGGGGATTTAGAGTTAAAAGAAAAAGAAGTATATGATTTGAAACATGAGTTGATTGTTTCTGACTCTAAAGCAGAGACAGCATCAAAAGAGTTAAATGAAGCTTTAGAAAAGATTAAAAATCTTGAAAAAGAAATTATCAAGCTTCAGACAGAGCTTAAAAAGTAATTCAGACGATCAGGCTTCGGCCTGGTCGTTTATTACTTTAAGGCATTAGGAGGAATATCATGTCGATAGAGTTACTAGCACCCGGCGGAAGTTATGATAGTGTTATTGCAGCTTTAAATGCAGGAGCAGATGCTGTTTATACTGGGGGTAATTTATTTGGTGCCAGAGCAAATGCTCAAAATCTTACATTAGATGAGTTATATTCTGTTATTGATTATGCGCATTTGTTTGGCAGGAAAATATATTTGACAATTAATACGCTTATTAAAGAAAAAGAAATTGAAGAACAACTATTTAATTATCTTCTGCCTTTGTATGAGTATGGTTTGGATGCAGTTATTGTACAGGATATGGGAGTTCTATTATTTATAAAAGAAAATTTTCCGGAATTACATATCCATGCCAGTACGCAAATGACGATTTCAGGAAAATTAACTGTGAAAGAATTAGAAAAATTAGGAGTATCAAGAATTGTAACCCCAAGAGAATTATCTATTAATGAAATTAAGATGATACATGATTCGTCAGAAATGGAAATTGAAAGTTTTGTTCATGGTGCATTATGTTATTGTTATTCCGGTCAGTGTTTCATGAGTAGTTATATTGGAGGAAGAAGTGGTAATCGTGGACAGTGTGCACAGCCATGCAGAATGGAATATGATATTATAAAAAATGGAAAACTATTAAATAATGGTAATAATAAATATGTATTAAGCCCTAAAGACATTTGTACATTAAGGATTTTACCGGATATTATTGAAGCGGGTGTGTATTCATTAAAAATAGAAGGAAGAATGAAGAAGCCAGAATATGTGGCAGGAGTAGTAAGTATATACAGGAAATATATCGACAAGTATTTTAACGATAAAGAAAAATATAATGTTGATGAGAACGATATAAAACTTCTTGCAGATTTATTTAACAGAAATGGATTTAGTGAGAGCTATTATTATAAACATAATGGTTCAGACATGCTTTCATTAAAGAAACCGGTATTTCGAACAGAGAATATAGAGTTTGTTCAGTTTTTGAAAGAGAATTATGGTGGTGAAAGGAAGAAATATCCGTTGGATATTTCTGTTATCATTGAAAAAAACAAGCCAATAAAGTTGAGTACTCAGATAAATGGAGAGGATATTGTTTTTCAGGGAGAAAGACCGCTTATCGCTGAGAACAGACCAATTACTGAGGATATTGTCTTGAAACAGTTATCAAAATTAGGTAATACAAGTTTTGAAATTCATAGCATAGATATTCGATTATCAGATGATGTTTTTGTTCAGGTTGGATATTTAAATCAGTTAAGAAGAGATTTTATAGAGAAAGTAAAAAAATGTATTTTATCTAAAGACAGAAGAAAAAAAGTAGAACAAAAAAAATACACAAAAGTGAGATATCATTATGACAGACTTAGTATCAATGTTTTAGTATCAGATTTTAAACAGTTGAATTCTGTATTGAAAAATAAATATGTAAATAGAATATATATGGAGGAATATGCTTTTCACGAAAAAGATGTTACGACTCTGATAAAAAAAATACATGAAGAAGATAAAGAAGTATTTCTTGCTATGCCATATATGTTTCGAGAGAAGGATAAAAAGACATTTCATAAAAAATTTGGAGATGATCTGCTTAAGTTTGACGGATTCTTAATCCGTAATATAGAACAATACTATTATTTAGACAAGAATGGTCTGGAAAATAATTATGTTTTTGATTATAATGTTTATACATATAATACCATTGCAAAAGACTATTATTTGAGTGAGGAGATTGTTCCAACAATACCTTTAGAATTAAATTACAGGGAATTAAAAGATAGAGGCTGTGAAAAAGAAGAATTTATTGCATATGGGTATATGCCTGTTATGATTTCAGCAGGATGTGGTTTAAAGACATGTAAACAATGTGATAGTAAGAATTCCACATATGAAATTAGAGATCGGTTAAATAATAAATTTGCCACTAAGTGTGTATGTGATTATTGTTATAATATTATGTATAATTGCAAACCATTATCTTTATTGGGATATGCAGATGAAATTAAATCTCTTAATCCTGGAAGCATCAGGTTAAATTATACTTTTGAAACTGAAAATCAGGTAAGAGATAGTCTGGAACGGTATATCAATGTGTTTATAGATAATCATAAGATAACGGATAATACAGATTCTACAAGAGGACATTTTAAAAGAGGCGTATTGTAGTATATGGGAGACAAACAATGAGTACATTTTTAATAATCGTAACAAAATACCTGTTTATTTTACTAATGTTTTTTTATGTGTGGGAGTGTTTCAGTGCACTCAGATGTAAGAATCCATATAAAGCTTCCGGTATTTTTCAGAGACAAAACGGAATAATATTTTTAACTTATTTTCTTGGAATTGCAACAATATATTTAAATCAGCAGGATACAACAGATATCGGAGTCATCGTATTAGGCGGAGCACAGTTATGTTATCTGATTGTCGTATTGGGAATATTCCCGATTATTTATCCGAATATAAATAAAGCAATTTTGAGTAATATGTGTATGCTTTTAACAATTGGATTTATTATTCTTGCAAGATTGAGATTCCAAAACAGTATCAAGCAGTTTATTATTGTTGCGATTGTATCAATGGCATCTTTGGTTGTTCCATATTTAATGAGTAAGTATGAAATGTGGAAATCATTTACGTGGATATATTGTCTGGTAGGAATTGGATTATTATCTAGTGTTTTGATATTAGGACAGGAAACAGGTGGAGCAAATTTGTCAATTAAAATTGGTGGGTTTGCATTTCAGCCATCAGAGTTTGTAAAGATTATATTTGTATTTTTTATAGCGGGGCTTCTCAGCCGCTCAGCAGAGTTTAAAAATATTGTTTTGTCTGCGGTAATGGCAGGAATACATGTTTTGATTTTGGTTGCATCCAGAGATCTTGGCAGTGCTTTAATTTTCTTTATGGTGTATGTGTTTATGGTATATATTGGTACTAGAAAGGCACGTTATATATTTATATGTTTTGGAGGATTATCTATTGCCTCAATATTAGCATATAGACTTTTTGCCCATGTCCGTGTCCGTGTGAGTGTCTGGATGGATCCGTGGGCAGATCCAAGAGATACAGGGTACCAGATTACACAGTCACTATTTGCTTTAGGAAATGGTGGTCTGACAGGAACCGGCCTTTATCAGGGACAGCCAAAAGATATTCCGGTTGTAGATCAGGATTTTATTTTTTCAGCCATTGGTGAGGAGTTCGGTGCAATTTTCGCTATATTATTGATTGTTGTATGTTTAACTTGTTTTATAGCATTTTTAAATACTGCCATGCAGCAAATCAGTTTATTTAATAAATTAGTTTGTGTGGGACTTGGTATACAATATGCAGTACAGATTATTGTTACAGTTGGTGGAGCGATTAATATGATTCCATCCACCGGTGTGACATTCCCATTACTTAGTTATGGTGGAAGTTCTATATTGAGTACATTGATTGTATTTGCAATCATACAAGGACTGGCTATTGTAGGAACAACAAAACATCAGGCAAAAAGAAAAGTACCACGAAAAGGAGCGAAACATGTCAAGGAAAGAAACACCCAGGAAATCAGAATCGTTGAAAACACCCAGGAAATCAAAATCCGTTAGAAATGATAGAAAAAAGATGAATAAGCAGGCTATGGTTACTACGATTGTTATAACTATGATTTTTGCGTTTATGATTGGATTTTATGCTTATTTTGTAGCAGTAGACAGTCAGAAGATATTGAATAATACGTATAACCGAAGAATAGATGAAAATGCATCAAAGGTAGTCAGAGGTACGATTTACAGTCGCAGCAAAAAGAAACTGGCATATACAGATACAAAAGGAACAGAAAAAGATTTTTCAGACGATACAAGAGAGTACCCTTATGGCAAAACTTTCGCACATGCTATTGGCATAACAACACATGGCAAATATGGTTTAGAAAAAATATGTAATTATGATTTGCTGTCATCCCAGACAAGTGTTATGCAAAAAATTATTAATGATTTTTCGAATACAACAGAAACAGGGTGTGATGTTTATACTACGTTAAGTGTCAGTACGCAGAAGGCTGCTTATAATAGTCTTGAAGGATATAAGGGAGCTGTTTTTGTTATGAATCCGGATACAGGTGCTATTCTTTCCATGGCATCCAGACCTTCTTACGATCCGTATACCATTGATGATATCTGGGACGATTTGGTGAAGGACTCTAGTGATTCAAGACTTGTAAACAGAGCAACTCAGGGGAAATATATTCCGGGCTCAATATTTAAAATTGTGACTGCATTAGAATATATTAAAGAAAATAAAAATTACAATGATTTTGAATATTACTGTAATGGAAAAGCGTCCTTTAAAGGATTTTCTATTAAATGTTTTGATGGAACATCACATTATAGTGAGGATTTAAAAGATTCATTTGCTTATTCGTGTAACAGTGCATTCTCTTCTATTGGAAATGAATTGAATATACCAAAATTCAGGAAAACAGCTGGTAAATTATTGTTTAATCAGCCATTACCATTAGAGATGGATTATAACGAGAGTGCTTTTCCATTGACAAAAAAGTCTACTCAGTTTGATATTACGCAGACGAGTATTGGTCAGGGTAAGACAACGGTATCTCCGGCACATATGGCTATGATTGTTTCTGCAGTGGCAAACAATGGCATATTGATGAAACCGTATGTAGTTGATTATATTCAAAATAGTAGTGGTAATACAATAAAAATGGCTGAACAGGAAGAATATAAACGCCTAATGTCAAAATCTGAGGCAAAGATATTACAGGAGTATATGGCTGCAGTTTGTGAATATGGTACTGCAAAGACTTTCCGTTATTCTGATTATAAGGCTTATGGTAAGACTGGAACGGCAGAAGTGGACAAGAAGGATAATGTAAATTCATGGTTTGTCGGATACGCAAAAAAAGGTAAGAAGAGAATTGCTATAGCAGTTGTTTTAGAGAATATGCCACAGGGAAGTAATTCTGCTACAAACTGTGCAAAAGAAGTATTTGACGCATATTTTGATTAACAGTTCAGCCATGCGATACAGAATAAATCTAACAAATGACTGCTTGCAGGCAATTTGTTAGATTTATTCTGTATCATATGGTGAGCCATCGCAGCGAGAAGAAGCGAAGCGAATTCGAGCTGCTGGCTGAACTGTAGCACAATTAAAGTTCAAAACATATGGTGAGCCATCGCAGCGAGAAGAAGCGAAGCGAATTCGAGCTGATGGCTGAACTGTTATATAATGTTAATATTTCTATATTTCTTCATAAGGAAACTTGCATTGACATGGTTATTCCTGTATACTAAAAGTAATTATTATTAACACACTTGAGAAGCAGGAGGATTCGCTATGGATAAAGCGGTCAGTTGTGGCGGTGTGGTTATATTTAAAGGCAAGATTTTACTTTTATACAAAAATTTTCGTAATAGGTATGAGGGATGGGTTTTACCAAAAGGAACAATTGAAAAAGGAGAAACCTATCAGGAAACTGCATTAAGAGAAGTGAAAGAAGAGACCGGAGTAAATGCTAGGATTAATGAGTATGTGGGGAAAAGCGAGTATTCTTTTAGTATTCCAGGAGATGTTGTCGAAAAGGAAGTACATTGGTTTTTAATGGCTTCTGATAGTTATTATAGTAGACCACAGCGCGAAGAATATTTTTATCATTCAGGATATTACAAGTACATTGAGGCATATCATTTATTAAAGTTTCCAAATGAAAAAATGATTCTTGAGAAAGCTTATAACAAATATCTGGAACTTAATAAAAAACACAAGTAAAGATACAAACGTTATGATGAAAAAAGACAGGAAGTTCCTGTCTTTTTTGTAGAGGTAATATGAATAAAATAAATTATCAAAAAGAATTAGAAAAAATAATTAAATATCATGAAAGAAAAAAGGAAGTGCCTGTATTATTGCTGCATGCATGTTGCGCTCCCTGTAGCAGTTATGTTTTAGAATACTTATCGAAATATTTTAAAATAGATATTTTATTCTATAATCCTAATATTGAAACGGATGAGGAGTATCGGCACAGGGCAGAAGAGTTAGTCCGGTTGATTTCTCAAATGGAGTTTGAACATTTGGTTACACCTATCATTAAACAGTATGAACCGGAAAAGTTTTATAAGTATGTGGAAGGTTTTGAGCAATGCAGGGAAGGTGGTAACAGATGTTTTAAATGCTATGAATTAAGACTTACAGAGACTGCTATGATTGCCGCAGAGAAAAAATATGATTATTTTACAACAACGTTATCTATTAGTCCGTTAAAAAATGCAGAGAAATTAAATGAAATTGGAAAACGTTTAGAAGAAAAGTATGGAGTAAAATATCTCTATTCTGATTTTAAAAAGAAAAACGGATATAAACGTTCTATAGAGTTATCCAGAGAATATGAGTTGTATCGACAAAATTTCTGTGGATGTAAATTTTCTAAGAAGCAGAATTCAGGAGATATTGAATTGAAACCAAGTGAATAATATGGTATATTCATTTCAGTAAATGTTATATTTTAAACAGAAGTGCAGGAACTTCTATTGGAGCATCAGGAGGCAAAAATATGATATGTCCAAATTGTGGTTGTGAGTGTGATGAAAATTCAATGTTTTGTACAAAGTGTGGTACAAAAATTAATGCATTTGAAAATGATATTACACCTACACCGATTGAAAAAGCATATGAGGATACTTTTACGGGAATTACAATTGAAGCAGGAAAAGAAGAGACAGGTGAAATTGCCAAAGAAGAACTGAAAAAAGAAAATATAAAAGAACCGGTAAGAAGATTGAAGGAAGAAATTGATGATTTTGATGATTCTTATATTGCTCCTTCAAAACATAAATATAAAAGTATAGATCAGTCTTATGAAGAGCACAAAAATTCATATAATAAAAAGAAACTGACCAAGAAGAACTTTTTTATGATTGCGGGAATTACAGTTGTATTGCTTATAATTGCAGTTACTTCTACACTGTTAATTAAAAAGAACATTATGACAGAAAAATTTAACAAATATTTTTCGAGTGGTGAGAAGTATTTTCAGGAAAAAAATTATGAGTATGCGAAATCCCAATTTATACTTGCATCGGGAAATGCTTTTACGAAAGAACAGAAAATAAAAGCCTATGAAAAAGTGTATGAAGTGGATGGAAAGCTTGGAAATTATGAGCAGGAACAAGTACATTATTTAGAATTATTAATTGATGTGGATGAAGACAACGTTGATTATTATAAGGAATTAATCGTTTTATATCAAAATAATGATATGAATTCAGAAATTAACAGATTGATTGCGAATGCACCAGGCACTATCCAGTCAGAATTGAAAGCCTTTGGTGGTACCATACCTGCAGCAAGTGTGGCAGAGGGAACTTATGATAAGCCAATCGAGGTAAAGTTAACTGCAAGTGATGAGGTGAAAATATATTATACATTAGATGGCACAAATCCTATAGACAGTCTATCTAAGAAAGAATATAAGGAGCCGATAAATCTCGCAACAGAAGGAACATACACTCTTAGAGCGTACTCAGAAGATAAAAACAAAAAAAATAGTAAAGACAGTACTTTTAAATATGTATTGCAATTTAAGAAAGTAGATGCACCTTCAGTGGAACCAAAGAGTGGAGAATATCAGTCGGAGGAAAAAATTATCGTAACAGCACCGGCAGGTTGTAAAGTTTACTACACAAAAGATGGTTCTGTACCAACAGCAAAAGACAAAGTTTACACAAAACCAATTACTATGCCAAAGGAAAATTGTCTGTTTTATTTTGTGGCAATCAATGAAGAGGGAATCAGTAGCCAGGTAGTAACAAGAGCATATAATTATGCACCGAATAAAATTTCTTACGATCAGGCTGTAAATAAATTAACAGATTATCTGGTATCTTCCGGTGAGTTTGAAAATGATTTTGGCGAGTTTGAAAATGGAGATGTAAGTTATTTTGAATATAAAGAAACAGCTGAGATAGACACTAAAGAATATTATATTATTCAATGCCAGATTGATGATAAAGATGGTATGAGTTTATCCGGTAAGACATACGCTATATCCTGTGAGTCGGGAAGTGTGTATAGTGTAAGTAAAAATGGAGATTCTTATGAGTTGAATTAAATAGAACAGAAAGTAAAGAGAAAGAGTAATAACATGAAAAAATAAATATTATTTTGTTTATAATTGTACTACTTTTTTTAAATCAGATAGTAATTTATGCAAATGAAGAACATAATGAAAAGGAATATGTAATTGACGAACTTGGAGACTATCTTGGAGGGTTTGATTATGATTCACAAAGTGAAGTTATGTTAAGTCAAAAATATGCCATCAATGGTTCAAAAAATAAAAGTAATATTTATTGATGACACGATAGGTGGTGTATGTTGGGCAGCCGCAGGAACAAGCATTATTAATTATAAGCGTGGTGGAACCAATTTTACAACAATGCAGACTTACAATTGGTTGAAAGAAAAATATGGGAGTACCCCTAATGGAGACTTAACATGTATAAAAAGAATGTGGGATTTTTATTGTATCACAATGAAATATGTAAATCATAAGTTATCATTTACTACAGTTGTTAATAAAATGGAGGCGAAAAAACCTATTTTTTGTTGTTTTGATCATTATGAGGGAGCTAATTCAAATAAAAATTATGCACATGCAGTTGCGTTATGTGGATGTTTTTACAGACATGATTTAAAAAAATATCATTATGTATATATGGATCCTAATTGGGCAGAAAGTAAAGTTTATATTGTAAATCATATTCCTGAATCTATTTTAAATGGAGAGAGTAGTCCTTTTTATTATAATTCGGGGGATGGAACTATTTATAATAATTGGAGATATGCGTTTTATTAAGAGGAGAAAAGAGATGAAAAAGAAAATATTTTTTGCTGTTATTGTAACAATAATTGTATCATGTGGGAAAATATCAATAAATTGCTTTGCTTCTATCCCCCGATATAATATGAATCAATATAAAAAGGTTACTGTAAAAAAGAGTAGTAAAGTTAAATTTGTACAGCCTGCAAAGAGTAAGATTACGTGGAAAGTTTCTAATAAAAGGATTGCCACAATTAATAAAAAAGGGATGTTGAGAACAAAAAAATGTGGAAAGGTGAAAGTGATAGCAAAGACAACTAAGAAAAAATATATTTGTAATGTTACAATCAAAAAGAAAATCGTTAGAGCAACAGCGAAAACAGTGTATGGAAATACTATAAAGATAAATGACGGAAGCATAGATTTTATAATATATAATAAGTCAGATGAATGTATTTCATTAGTACTTCCTCAATTGGAATATAATGATAAAGGAATATGGGAAGCAGAGAGTAAAAAGTCCAATATAGTGAATATAGGAGTGTGGCCTAATATTGTTATTTTACCAAGAAGTAATTATAGAGGAAGCTTTGATTATTCAGCTTATAATATGACACATAGAAATTATAGGATAGTTTTTAATAAAGTTTTTATTGGTCCTAATTATAAAAAAGAATTAAGAACTTCAGTTAGTTCAGTATTTGAATTTATATAGAGTGAAAGAGATTGATGGTAGGAATTGAAAAAACTTATTTAAAGAAAAAGGTCTTGTAGTTGTAATGAATACAAGACCTTTTTCTTTAAATAAGTTTTTTAGTGCGGATGGCGGGACTTGAACCCGCACGCTTTGTGGGCGGCAGATTTTGAGTCTGCTGCGTCTGCCATTCCGCCACATCCGCAAGCAATAAAGATATTATCACTTTGTTTTAAAAATGTCAATACAAAAAGTTGACATTATACCCTATGGGGGTATATAATTTGTTCGAGGTGGTGTATTATGCATAATAATTGTAGGAATCATAAAACTAAAAAAAGAGAAGAGAAAGAATATAAGGATTTAATGAATCGGTTAAATCGGATTGAAGGACAGGTGCGCGGTATAAAAAGAATGGTAGAAGAGGAGGTTTATTGTCCGGATATATTAGTACAGGTATCGGCTGTTAATTCAGCTTTAAATAGTTTTAGTAAAGTTTTGTTGGATAATCATATGAATACATGTGTTGTAGAAAATATCCAAAAAGGAAATATGGAAGTGATTGAGGAGTTAACAGCAACATTAAAGAAAATATTGAAATAATGAGGAGTTAATATGGATTTTAATATAAGAGGAATGAGTTGTGCTGCCTGCAGTGCACGAGTTGAAAAGGCTGTAAAAGAATTGCAGGGAACGGATATTGTCAGTGTAAATCTTTTGACAAACTCTATGCATGTGGAAGGTGCAGCAACAGAAAAAGAAATTATAGATGCTGTTGTAAAAGCTGGATATGGAGCAAAGGTACAAAAAGAAAGCAGTGTAGAGAATAGCGGAGATGATGAAATAAAACAGATGAAAAAAAGATTGTTTTTTTCTGTTATTTTGCTTGTTCCGTTAATGTATCTTTCTATGGGACATATGATGTGGGGCTGGTGGCTTCCGCAATTTATCGGACATAACCATATTTTGCAGGGTTTTATACAGATGATGATTACGTTAATTATTTTGGTAATTAACAAAAAATTCTTTGTGAGTGGAGCAAAAGGTGTAATAAACAATGCGCCCAATATGGATACTCTTGTAGCATTAGGTGCGGGAGCCTCTTTCATATATAGTACGGTTATACTGATTGTTATGGTGATAAATCATACAAATGAGATGCAGGATTTTTATTTTGAATCTGCAGCTATGATTGTTTCTTTAATAACTGTTGGGAAGACATTAGAGGTATATTCGAAAGGAAAGACAACGAGTGCACTCAATGGATTAATGAAACTTACACCGTCCAGAGCCAGAATTTTAGAAGAAGATGAACACGGAAATGAAATAGAGAAGGAAATTAGTTTATCGAACTTGAAGGTGGATATGCACTTTATTGTAAAACCAGGTGAGAATATTCCCGCAGACGGTGTAGTAATTAGAGGAGAAAGTGCAGTTGACGAGTCTTCTCTTACAGGAGAGAGTATTCCGGTGGATAAGACAGAGGGAGCAAAAGTATCCTCAGGAACAATAAACCAGTCAGGTTTGCTGGTCTGCAAAGCTGTGCGGGTAGGAAGTGATACAACATTAGCAAAGATTATTCAATTAGTCAGTGATGCTTCCGCATCTAAAGCGCCTATTGCAAAAGCTGCAGACAAAGTGGCAGGCATTTTTGTTCCGGTTGTTCTGTGCATTGCAGTTTTTACATTTATTATATGGGTACTTGCAGGTGCTGATTTAGGAACAGCCCTTACTTATGCAGTTTCTGTTCTGGTAATCAGTTGTCCGTGTGCATTAGGTCTTGCAACACCAGTGGCAATTATGGTTGGAAATGGTATTGGGGCAAAGAATGGCATTTTATTTAAAAATGCAACAGCTTTGGAAAATGCAGGAAAGGCAAAAAATATTATATTGGATAAAACCGGAACGATTACTACAGGAAAACCGGAAGTTACAGATGTGATTGCAGCAAATTGCTGGGATAGTGTAAAGCTATTGGAACTGGCATACAGTCTGGAAAATAATAGTGAACATCCTTTGGCAAAAGCAATTGTTTATTATTGTAAAGAAAAAAACATAAACAGAAAGGAAGTATCCGGATTTTTATCTAAGACAGGAAATGGGTTATATGGAACAATCGATGAAAATGTGGCTGTGGCAGGAAATATTGAGTATATACAAGAGTTTTGCATGGTAGAGGAACAATACAGAAATATGGCAAATAAACTTTCAAATGAAGGAAAAACACCAATGTACTTTGCATATGAAGGTAAACTGTGCGGAATTATAGCTGTTTCTGATGCACTAAAACCAGATAGTATTTATGCCATAGAAGATTTAAAGAAGATGGGAATACATGTGACAATGCTTACAGGTGATAATAAAACAACTGCAAAAGCAATTGCAGATAAAGTTGGAATAGAAAATGTGGTTGCAAACGTATTACCGGATATTAAAGAGAAAGTTGTAAAAGAACAGGCTTTAGACGGAACAACGATTATGGTAGGAGATGGAATTAATGATGCACCGGCATTGACCAGAGCAGATGTGGGCATGGCTATTGGAGCAGGTACGGATATTGCGATTGATGCGGCAGACGTTGTGTTAGTGAAAAATAATCTTTCGGATGTTTCGAAAGCTGTGAAGTTAAGCAAAATGGTTCTTCGAAATATTCATGAAAATTTGTTCTGGGCTTTTATTTATAATATTATTGGAATTCCTCTGGCAGCCGGTATCTGGTATCCTATATTTGGAGTACGCTTAAGTCCGATGTTTGGGGCATTTGCCATGAGCCTGTCCAGTTTTTGTGTAGTAATGAATGCTTTAAGACTGAATATGATAAAGATAAAAAGTAAAAAATAATTGTAACTGTTTCTGATAAAATGTATAATAAGGTAATTGGATAAAAGTGGCACAAATACCCAAAATTGCTATGAAGTAAATAATTGACCTTAGTTATAGGAGACAGATTATGAAATGTGAAGTATTTCAACAAAAAATTAGGGATTTTATTTTTGATAAAATAGAATATTCAGAGGACTTAGAAGATTTTCTGTCTCACGCAAAAGATTGTAACGAATGCAGGGAAGAGTTGGAATTATATTATAAGATTCATCGGGGATTAGGGGATATCGAACCACCGGTGGAAAGTGAAGAGCCGATGTCCGCAGAGGAAGAATTAAAATATATTATTGAATATTACAATGAGTATTTTGAGAAAGAAAAGCGGCTTGGAAGAATTGGGAGAATTGCTGTAGCAGGTTTGGGACTAATTTTAATAGGGCTTGCTATTTATGTTGGAGCAATAAATATATAATTAAGAGGAAGTATCATGGAAAAATTATTATTAATAGATGGTCATAGTATATTGAATAGAGCTTACTATGGAGTACCTTTGTTTGCGAATGCAGAAGGAATTCATACGAATGCTGTGTTTGGTTTCTTAAATATGATGTTTAAATTTATGGATGATGAACAGCCGACACATATGGCTGTTGCGTTTGATGTTCACCATCCTACATTCAGACATGAAATGTTTGAAGCGTATAAAGGCACCAGAAAACCAATGCAGCCGGAATTAAGAGAGCAGGTTCCTTTAATTAAAGAGCTTCTTGACAAGATGAATATTACTATCATAGAACTTCCCGGATTCGAGGCAGATGATATCATAGGAACTATGTCAAAACGTGGTGAGAAAGATGGATTTTCTGTATGCGTATATTCTGGAGACAGAGATTTATTACAGCTTGCTTCTGAAAATGTTACGATTTGTATTCCAAAGACAAAAAAAGGTCAGACAACAGTAGAAAGATATAATACAGAGCAGGTAAAAGAGCTATATAAAGTAACTCCAATTGAGTTTATTGACGTAAAGGCACTGATGGGAGATTCTTCAGATAATATTCCGGGAGTTCCGGGAATTGGAGAGAAGGGAGCAACTGCCATTATCTCAGAGTTTGGTTCCATTGAAAATGCTTATGAGCATGCAGAAGAAATAACAAATACACGAAATAGAAATGCTTTTGTGGAGTATTATGATATGGCACAGATGAGTAAAATTCTTGCCACGATTAATATTGATTCACCGGTAGAAATACAGCCGGGAGAGTGTTCTCTAGGAGATATCTACACAGAAACAGCCTTAGATATGGTAAAGAAACTAGAATTAAAAAGCATGATTTCCCGATTTTCAAATGTTACAGCATCAAATGATATTGAGGACAATTTCAAGGTGGTTTCTGACTTTACAGAAGTAGAAGAACTCTTTGAGGCATTGGCAGATAATGATTATTCAATAGGACTATTTATTTTTAGAGACAAAGAAGTTCATGGCATAGGAATATGTTATGATGAAACAGAAATCAATTATATTCCGGCAGAAGGTTTTGTGACAGAGAGTTATTTGAAAAACAAAGTAAGTACCTTAGCAAAGAATGCAAGTGTTTATACTGTAAATGTAAAAGATAATAATGATTTTTTTCAGGCAGCTGATTCAGAAACAGAATATGTTAATCTGGAAGATTTGGGACTGATGGCATACTTAATCAATCCTACAGGTCATTCGTATGATTATGATGATCTTGCCAGAGATTATTTAGGTGAAAATATTCCAACTTATGAAGAAATCTTTCCTAAAACGAAAAAAGGAGAAACACCATCTATTGAAATCTTGGAAAATGTAATGAAATATGCTTGTTACAATGCATATATTTTTTATAAAACGCATAAGAAAATTTATAAAAAATTAGAAGAAATGGAAATGACGGATGTCTATTATCAGATTGAAAAGCCGTTAATGTATGCTTTATTTGAAATGGAGCAATGTGGTGTTAGGGTAGATGGAGAAGCTTTAAAGGAGTATGGAGAAAGTTTATCTGTTAAGATTGAGGAATTAGAAAAGAGTATATATAAAAGTGCAGGTCATGAATTTAACATTAATTCACCGAAACAGTTGGGAGAGATTCTGTTTGGTGAGATGGGACTGCCCGGTGGAAAGAAAACGAAAACCGGATATTCTACATCAGCATCTGTCTTAGAAAAACTAGAACCGGATTATCCATTTGTCAGGGAGGTTTTAGAATATAGACAGTTGACGAAATTGAAATCCACATATGCGGAAGGTCTTGCTGCATATATTAAAGAGGACAGCAGAATTTACGGAAAATTCAACCAGACAATTACTGCTACCGGACGAATCAGCAGTACAGAACCTAATTTACAAAATATTCCTATTCGTACAGAGATAGGCAGACAGCTTAGAAAGGTGTTTATTCCAAAAGAGGGCTGTGTTTTTGTGGATGCAGATTACTCTCAGATTGAGTTGAGAATATTGGCACATATGTCGGATGATAAAAATTTGATTGAAGCATATAAAGATTCCAAGGATATTCATACAGCGACAGCATCTTTGGTGTTTGGGGTACCGATTGAAGAGGTGACCAAAACACAGAGAAGTAATGCAAAAGCTGTCAATTTTGGTATTGTATATGGCATCAGTTCCTTTGGACTGAGTCAGGATTTATCTATCAGTAAAAAGGAAGCAGAAAAATATATTCATAATTATTTTGAGAGTTATCCGGGAATTAAAGCTTATTTGGACAATTCTGTAAAGAGTGCCAAGGAAAAAGGATATTCCGTGACTTTATTTGGAAGAAGACGTCCGATTCCGGAAATCAATGTATCTAATTTTATGCAGAGACAGTTTGGCGAACGTGTGGCGATGAATGCTCCGATTCAGGGAACTGCTGCAGACATTATAAAGATTGCTATGATCGGCGTTGCAAGGACATTAAAGGAAAAAAAACTGGAATCCCGTATTGTTCTACAGATTCATGATGAGCTTTTAATTGAGGCAAAGAAAGAAGAAGTGGAGATTGTCACTGAAATCTTAAAAACAGAAATGGCTTCCGCTGCAGAACTTCATGTTCCCCTTGAGGTAGAAGTAGAGGTGGGAAATAACTGGGATGAGGCACATTAAAGAAATTTATATGATTTTTAGAAGAGACAGTTAATAATAGTTAGGTGATTAAGTATGGTTATTGGTCTTATGGGAGGTGTTGGCTGTGGAAAGTCAACAATTCTTGGTTATTTAGAAAAAACTTATCATGCATGCATTATTGAAGCAGATAAGGTCGCAAAAGAAATTATGAACCCGGGAAATGAAGTGTATGATGAAGTTGCAAAGGCTTTTCCAGAGGTAATCAGGAACGGATACATTGACAGGAATATTTTAGCGGATATTGTTTTTAGATATGAAGAAAAATTGACGAAATTAAATGCAATTACCCATCCGGGAACAATTAAGGAAATATCTAACATGATAGCAAAGGCAGAGAATAATTTGATTGTTTTGGAGTCAGCTATATTAATTGATTCGGGACTAGAGAAATATTGTGATGAATTATGGTTTGTTTATTGTGATTTAGAAACCCGTATTAAAAGACTAATGAACAACCGGGGGTATTCCAGAGAGAAGTGTATCCGTATTATTAATAACCAGCCGGCAGATGAAGAATATAATGCCTGTGCAGATGAGTATATAGATAATAGTAGTTCACAAGACAAGACAAGGGAGCAGATAGATATGATTTTAAGAAAAAATGATTGCTGATTTGTTAAAAGTTTGTGAATTAAATAATTGCTATTGACTATAAATTTTATTAGAGTTACAATGTGTAGCACGCTACATGTTGTGATTTTTTTGTGAAAAATTATTGTTACAACAATGAATAAATTGGAGTGTAAGATGGAGTTTTTTGGGTATAAAATAAAAAAGATTAATCATTTATTTAAATCACGACTGGATAGAAACTTAGAGCAGTTGGATATTACTGTTGCACAGATGCAGACATTAATATATTTATTTAAAGATAACGGAAAAAAAGTAACACAGAAACAGCTGGCAGAATATTTTAGCGTAAAGCATTCAACGATGTCAGGAATATTAAAAAGACTTCAGGAAAAAGAGTTAATAGAAATTTGCATTGACGAAGAGAATAAAAAGTATAAAAATATTTATACAACAACAAAAGCGGTGGAATTAAATGAGAAATTGGAAACTTATAGAAACGAAACAGAGGCGCTTTTGGTTAAAGGCTTTTCCGAAGAAGAGATTGAGCAATTAGCATCTTTTCTAGACAGATTATATATAAATCTGAACAGTGAATTATCAGATAAAGAAATAAAATGTTTTAATAAAGAAATGAAACAATAGGAAGGAGACAGAAAAGTGATTAAAACGTTAGGAAAACAAATTAAAGAATTTAAGTTAGTATCCATACTGACACCAATCAGTATGCTTGCCGAAGTAGTAGTAGAGAATTTTATTCCGTTACTTATGGCAACAATTATTGATTCTATTTATACAAAAGATTTGGGAAAGGTATATTTAACAGCAGGAATTATGCTTTTACTTGGAGTTGCTGGATTAATCGCCGGCTGGCTTGGAGGCGTATTTGGAGCTAAGGCTTCTGCCGGATTTGCAAGAAATCTTAGAAAAGCAATGTTTGATAATATTCAGACTTTTAGTTTTTCAAATATTGATAAGTTTAGTACTGCAGGTCTTGTTACCAGACTTACAACAGATGTTACAAATATGCAGAACGCATATCAGATGATTCTTCGAATGGCT
The DNA here is from genome assembly GCA_910584795.1 of uncultured Eubacterium sp. Lineage (GTDB taxonomy): Bacteria > Bacillota > Clostridia > Lachnospirales > Lachnospiraceae > Eubacterium_G. Next base: position 130,737 of record CAJUBZ010000001.1, read on the forward strand.
GTAAGAGCACCGTTCAGTCTGATTGTGGCAATGATTATGGCATTTTCTGTTTCTCCAAGACTTGCAAGTATTTATTTGATTGCGGTAGTAATTCTTGGGGCTATCTGCGCGCTAATTGTGACGAATGCATTTAAATATTTTAATCAGGTATTTAAGCGTTATGATGCATTGAATGAAAGTGTACAGGAAAATGTTACTGCTATGCGTGTGGTAAAAGCGTATGTAAGAGAAGATTATGAGAAGGGTAAATTCGGAAAAGCAAGTTATAATATTTATAAAATGTTTATTAAAGCAGAGGGAATTGTATCTTTAAATGCTCCGGTAATGATGACCACAGTTTACAGTTGTATCTTACTTATCAGCTGGATGGGAGCACACATGATTGTTGCAAGTGGAAATAATCCGGCAATTGGATTAACAACAGGAAATCTTACATCACTTCTTGCATATTGTATGAATATTCTGATGAGCTTGATGATGCTGTCCATGGTATTTGTTATGATAACAATGTCTATGGCAAGTGCCAGACGAATTGCTGAGGTATTAAATGAAAAAGCAGAGATTACAAATCCTGAGAATCCTGACTTTGATGTTCCGGATGGAAGTATTGAGTTTAAAAATGTCAATTTCAGATATAACAAAACAAGCGAAAAACCGATTCTTGAAAATATTAATATTAAAATCAACTCTGGTGAAACAATTGGTATTATTGGTGGTACCGGAAGTGCTAAATCCAGTTTTGTAAATCTGATCAGCAGATTATATGATATTGAAGAACCGGAAACAGTGGAGGGAGAAGAACCAATCGAAAGTTATGTTAGTATTGGTGGAAAAGATGTTAGAACTTATGATTTGGAAACTGTCAGACAGGAAGTCAGTGTTGTTCTTCAAAAAAATGTGCTATTTTCAGGTACTATTTTGGAAAATTTGCGCTGGGGAGATCCGAATGCGACAGAAGAAGAATGTATTAGAGCGTGTGAACTGGCATGTGCTGATGAATTTATTGAAAAAATGCCTGATAAATATGATACATACATTGAGCAGGGAGGTGCCAATGTATCTGGAGGACAGAGACAGAGATTGTGTATTGCAAGAGCTTTGTTAAAGAAACCTAAAATTTTGATTTTAGACGATTCTACCAGTGCAGTGGATACAGTAACGGATGCAAAAATCAGAAAGGCATTCCGGGAAGAAATACCGGAAACAACAAAGATTATTATTGCCCAGCGTATTTCATCTGTACAGGATGCAGACAGAATTATTGTTATGGACGATGGTAAGATTGATGAAGTAGGTACGCATGAATATTTAAAAGAAAATAATGAAATATATAGAGAAGTATATTTGCAGCAGACCAATGATAATGCTGATTTTGATAAGAATGGAGGTGAGGCGTAATGGCACAGGCAAAGGTTGTAAAAGGTCCGGGACGTAGAAATATGGGGCCTGCACAAAAAATAGAACATCCATTTCAGATTATAGGAAAAATATTGAAATTTATGAGCACACATTATCTGCCTCATTTAATTATTGTTCTGGTTTGTATTGTGGCAAGTGTTTTTGCCAATGTTCAGGGAACATGGTTTTTACAGAGTTTAATTGATGAATATATTATGCCGATGATTAAGTCTGGAAGTAGTGATTTTTCACCATTACTGGGTGCTATGGGAAGAGTTGGTGTTTTCTATGTGATTGGAATTGTATGTACTCTGGCACAGGCTGAAATTATGGTGTTTGTTACGCAAGGAGTATTACGTGATTTAAGAGTTGAAATGTTTAATCATATGCAGTCACTTCCAATCAAATATTTTGACAGAACATCTCATGGAGATATTATGTCCATGTACACGAATGATATTGATACTCTCAGACAGATGGTCAGTCAGGCTCTGCCACAAGTATTTAATAGTGTGATTACTGTTGTGAGTGTTCTGGTAGCAATGATAAGTCTGAGTGCTCCTCTGACAGTATTAACCATAGTAATGATTGTTGTAATGATGCTGGTATCAAAACAGTTAACTACGTTATCGGGAAAATATTTTTTGGCACAACAACAGGATATCGGTAAAGTGAATGGATATATTGAAGAGATGATGGAAGGGCAGAAAGTGGTCAAAGTATTCTGCCATGAGGAACAGGCTATCAACGAGTTCGATGAAATCAATAATAAATTATTTGAATCAGCAAACAATGCGAACAAGTTTGCCAATGTTATGGCACCGTGTAATGGACAGTTAAGTAATCTGAGTTATGTTCTCTGTGCATGTTTTGGTGCAGTAATCGCAATTAATGGTTTTTTGGGTTTTGGACTGACACCAGGTGCCTTAGTAAGTTTTCTTACTTACAACAAACAGTTTGCCCAGCCAATTAATCAGGTAACTATGCAGATGAACAGTATTGTTATGGCTTTGGCTGGTGCAGATAGAATTTTTAAGCTGTTAGCAGAAAAACCGGAAGTTGATGAGGGATATGTTACGCTAGTACGCTGCAAAAAAGAGCAGGGTCAGATTATAGAATGCAAGGAACGTACTGGTATGTGGGCATGGAAACATTATCATAAAGATAGTGATACAACTACTTATACTGAAATGAAAGGGGAAATTGTTTTTGATGGTGTTGACTTTGGGTATACCGATGAAAAAATTGTCCTTCATGATGTGAAATTATATGCTGACCCTGGACAGAAACTTGCATTTGTCGGTTCTACCGGAGCAGGTAAAACAACAATTACAAATCTGATAAACAGATTCTATGATATTCAGGATGGAAAGATCAGATATGATGGAATTAATATCAATAAAATAAAGAAAGCAGATTTAAGACGTTCTTTGGGAATTGTGTTACAGGATACACATTTGTTTACAGGTACAGTTATGGATAATATTCGTTATGGTAATCTGCAGGCAACAGATGAGGAGGTTATTGCTGCAGCCAGACTGGCGAATGCAGATAGTTTTATCAGAAGACTTCCGGATGGGTATCATACAATGCTTACAGGAGATGGCGGCAATCTTTCACAGGGACAGAGACAGTTACTTGCGATTGCAAGAGCCGCGGTTGCCAATCCACCGGCGCTAATATTAGATGAAGCAACTTCAAGTATTGATACCAGAACAGAGCGTATCGTTCAGGAAGGTATGGATGCCCTGATGAAAGGAAGAACTACTTTTGTCATTGCTCACAGACTTTCTACTATTAAGAATAGTGATTGTATTATGGTATTGGAACAGGGAAGAATTATCGAGCGTGGAAATCATGACCAGTTGATGGAAGAAAAGGGAACTTACTATAAACTTCAGACAGGAACGAGTGAGTAATGAATTTTTTAACAAGTTGTTAATGAAATTTAGATATAAAATAATATTTTGCCTGCATATATTAGTAAATAATATGGTAACAATTCAATCATGCAAAAAAGAGCAGGATTTCAAAAATCTGCTTTTAGGAGTTTGAATGATGGCTCTTTTTGTATATAGTGTCTGAATCAGTGAGAAGTAACGAAGTGCATTCGAGCTGATGGCTAAATTGTTACATGATATATGCGGGTATTTTTATGAAGAAATATTATTATGTAGTACTGACAATTTTATTAGGAATGATTTGTGTTTATCTTACAGGATATATGGTACGTAGTTCTTATTTTATAAAGGAAAATCTGGTTGAGACAATGGAATTTCGAAATTGTAAAATTAGAACAAAAGTATTAAAAGATGCAAAAGAGGTGGCAGAAAAAAGAAATTATGATTTCTCAAAAATTATAGCAGTAAATTTTTTAGAAAATAATAATTCTTTAACCAAACTACATTTAAAAGGTAAAAATGTAAAACGTTCAGAGAAAATGTATATTCAGTTTAGCAATCAGGAATATCAAAAGATTTATCGGGGATTTGCAGCAATATTGAATGATTTGAAATATTTTCCGGTTGCACAGAGCAGGAGCAGTGAGTACTGGGTAGGCTACGATAATAGTTTTGGTGCTGATAGAAATTTTAGAGGGGCATACAAGCATGAAGGTTGTGATATTATGGCAGAAAAGAATGTCAGTGGGTTTTATCCTGTTATTAGTGCAACAGATGGTGTTATTGAAAATATTGGCTGGCTGCCCAAAGGCGGTTATCGTGTAGGTATCAGAAGTAATCATGGCGGCTATTTTTATTATGCACATTTATCAGCCTATGCAAATATCAAAAGAGGGGATCGTATCAAAGCAGGAACGCTCCTTGGCTATATGGGGGATACTGGTTATGGAGAGGAAGGTACAAAGGGAAAATTTGATGTACATCTGCATTTTGGAATCTACATTGCTACAGAAAATTATGATGAGTTAAGTATCAATCCTTATTATATTTTAAAATATCTGGAAGAGAGTGTATTATATGCAGATTATTAGTACTTTAACAAACCTTCTTGATATAAACGTAATTAGAGTGTAAAATAGGATTGGTTATAGTTTAAGAAAGAAGGTATTTACAATGGAAAAATTAAGTACAAATAAAGCACCTGCAGCAATTGGACCATATTCACAGGCAGTAAAAACAGGTAATCTTTTATTATCATCAGGTCAGATTGCTTTAGATCCTGTAACAGGAGAGGTTGTCGGAACTACGATTGAAGAGCAGACAGAGCAGGTAATGAAGAATCTTGGTGCGATTTTGGAGGAAGCAGGTCTTACTTATGCAAATGTGGTTAAAACAGTATGTTTCTTAGATGACATGGGAGATTTTGGAGCATTCAATGAAATTTATGGAAAATATTTTTCTGAGAAACCAGCAAGAAGCTGTGTAGCAGTTAAGACATTACCAAAGAATGTACTCTGTGAAGTTGAAGTAATTGCAGAGATTGCTTAAATATAAAGGGGAGTGAAATTGCAATGAAGAAAGATTGTTTATTCAATAATACTTTGGAAGTTTCCAGTTTTAATGGCGAGGGATATCTGCCGATGATTGATTTTGAATCATGGCGTGTGGCAGAACTACGATATATTGATGAGTTAGAGCCCGACCGTATTGATAATATGCAGAAGCATAATGAAACAGATGAGATTTTTGTGGTTTTACAGGGAGATTTCACATTATTTCTCGGAGGAACGGGAGAGGAAATTGGAGATATTGAAGCAATAAAGCTTGAACCATTAAAATTGTATAATGTTAAGAAGGGAACATTTCACACTCATACTCCAGAAAAGAATTGCACGTGTCTGATTGTTGAAAACAGGGATACGACGGATGATAATTCTCCGAAGATTAAAATTACAACAGAACAAAGTAATAAAATTATCGAGTTATATAATAAAGTAAATAATAAGCGCTAGGCATCTGCTTAGCGCCCTTTTGGTGTTTTATGAGATTAGACAAATATTTAACAACTCTGGGTGTAGGTTCAAGAAGCCAGGCGAAAGAGCTGATTAAAAAAGGAAAAATAAAAGTAAATAATCAGATAGTAAAAAAGCCGGAACAGCATGTGAAAGAAGGCGAAGATATTATTAATATGGAAGGACTGGATTTGAGTTATCATAAGTTTTATTATTATATGTTGAACAAACCGGCGGGTGTCTTGACAGCGGTATCTGATTTTCAATGTGAGACAGTACTTGATATCATGGATGTTACTCCGAAGAGAGGGCTTTTTCCAGTAGGAAGACTTGATAAGGATACAGAAGGTTTATTGCTTATTACAAATGATGGCGAATTATCCCATATGCTTTTATCTCCAGCGAAACATGTAGATAAAAAATATTATGTAGAATTGGATGGTACAGTGGACAGTCAGCTTGTTGATTGTTTTAGAACAGGATTTGATATTGGAGAAAAAAATATTACAAAACCTGCAGTTTTAGAAGTTATTGATATTAACAAGGCATATGTTACTATCACTGAAGGAAAATATCATCAGGTAAAGAGGATGTTTAAGCACTTTGGATTGACGGTGACTTATTTAAAAAGAATCAGTATGGGACCTTTAGTGTTGGATGCGTCTTTAAAGCAGGGAGAGTATAGGATACTAAAGAAGGAAGAGGTAGAACAGCTTCTTGAATATAAAAAATCATAAGCTGGCAGTAAAATCATTTGGTTAGTACCTACGATTATAAATTTGTGAGGAAATATGCAGGAAATATATATTCATAAAAATGAAGCGGGACAGAGATTTGATAAGTTTCTTTTTAAATATTTTAAAGAAGCTCCAGCCAGCTTTATTTATAAAATGCTTAGAAAAAAGAATATTGTTTTAAATGGAAAAAAATCAGATGGTAGAGATAAGTTAAAGGAAGAAGATATTATAAAAATATTTATGTCCGACGAAACCATTGATAAATTCCGGGGATGTAAAAAACAGGAAATTGCAGCTCCTTTTAATTTAGATATTGTATACGAAGATGAAAATGTTGTTTTTATCAATAAGCCTTCAGGGATGTTAAGTCAGAAGGCGACAGAAAATGATGTTTCCGTGAACGAATATCTAATTTCTTATCTGATAAACAAAGGAGAAATAACAGAAAAGGATTTGTATACTTTTAAACCAGGTGTCTGTAACAGACTGGATAGAAATACCAGCGGATTAATTGTTGCTGGAAAGTCTCTGACAGGGCTGCAGGAGATGTCCCTGATGTTTAAGGAACGCATGATGGACAAGTATTATTTAGCATTAGTAGAAGGTACTGTGAATGAAAGTATGACGATAAAAGGTTATCTAACAAAGGACGAGAATACAAATAAAGTGTCTATTAACCAAAGTAATATTGAGGGGCAATACATAGAGACTCAGTATGAACCATTAAAACATCAGAAGAATCTTACTCTTTTGAAAGTAAAGCTGGTAACAGGAAAGCCACATCAAATCCGTGCACATTTAGCATCTATAGGGAATCCAATTATTGGAGATTACAAATATGGACATAAAAATGTAAATGATAAATATAAAAAAGATTATGGTATAGAAAATCAAATGCTTCATTCATGGCAGTTGGTTTTTAAAGAGGTAGATGGAAGTTGTACAAATTTGTCAAACAAAACATTTCAGGCACATCCGCCAAAGGAGTTTGACCTTATTTTAAATTATAAATAACGAATTAGGAGAATCACAAAATGGGAACATGGTCATCAAGAGGTCTTCGCGGCTCTACGTTGGAGGATATGATAAATATGACAAATGACAATTACAGAGAAAAAGGGCTGGCACTGATTCAAAAGATACCAACGCCGATTACTCCGGTGAAAATAGATCAAAGTACCAGACATATTACACTGGCGTATTTCGAAAAACAGAGTACTGTGGATTATATCGGTTCTGTTCAGGGGATTCCTGTCTGCTTTGATGCGAAGGAATGCGCGGTGGATACATTTCCCATGATGAACATTCATGAACATCAGGTATCATTTATGGAAGATTTTGAAAAGCAGGGCGGTGTTTCCTTTATTATACTTTTTTATTCCCATAAAAATGAGGTCTTTTATATTCCTTTTTCTGATATCAGGAAGTTTTATGATAGAAGTGTCACTGGAGGAAGAAAGAGTTTTAAATATGATGAAATTGATAAGAGTTACCGCTTGGGAAAAGCTCCCGGGGCTTTAGTCCATTACCTAGAGGGCATACAAAAAGATTTAAATGAGAGAAACGAATAGTACATACATGATTGATATAATGTATTATAATCGAATATAATGATTTTTTTCTTGACAGAAGAAAGAGAATCATGTAAGATAACGTTTGACTTGTTATCGAGGTAGCGAATTACCACTTTACAATACTAAAGTAAAACGGAGGCAATATGAGCAAAGTATTATTACATACACCAGTTGGTGTGAGAGACATTTATGGCAAAGAGTGTGCGGTGAAATTAACCATAGAAAATAATATTAATAAGGTTTTTAATTTATATGGATATCATAATATCCAGACGCCTACTTTTGAGTTTTTTGATATATTTAGTAAAGAGAGAGGGTCAGTAGCATCAAAAAATTTATACAAATTTTTTGACAGAGAAGGAAATACGCTGGTTTTAAGACCGGATATAACACCGTCTATTGCAAGGCTGGCGGCAAAATATTATATGGATGCGAATGTTCCTATTAAACTTTGCTATAATGCCAATACATATGTAAACACATCAGAATTACAGGGAAAATTAAAAGAAACGACACAGTTAGGCTGTGAACTTATTAATGACAATTCTGTAGAAGCAGATGCAGAGATAATTGCATTGGTAGTGGAGTCTATAAAGGCATCGGGGCTTACAGAGTTTCTGGTAGAAGTAGGACATGTAGATTTTTATAATGGATTAATAGCTGAAAGCGGACTGGATGAGGAAGCAGAAGTAGCATTGCGTGAAATGATTTTAAATAAAAATGATTTTGCAGTGGAAGAGATTTTGAACCAGAATCATGTAACTGGTGAAGTAAAAAATGCAATGTTAAAACTTCCCGAATTATTCGGTTCAGTAGATGTTTTGAATACTGCCAAAGATCTTACATCGAATAAGAAAGCTTTAAATGCCATTAAACGTTTGGAAAAACTATATGCGATTTTGGAAGATTATGGTGTCAGCAGATACATTAGCTTTGATCTTGCATCATTAAGTAATTATGGTTATTATACAGGAATTATATTTAAAGGATTTACTTATGGCACAGGAGAGCAGATTGCTGCTGGTGGAAGATATGACAAATTGCTTTCACAGTTCGGTAAAAATGCTGCAGCGATAGGATTTGCTGTTTATATGGATCAGATTATGATAGCCCATAGTGGGAATATACAGAAAACGGATTATGAGTATGAGGTTATTGTATATGAGCCAAAGTTTAGAAAATATGCTTTCTCTCTGGCTGGTGATTTGAGAAATAGTGGAATTAAGACAGAGTTAATTCCAAAGAAAAAAGAGATTGATATTGATGAATATAAGAAATTTAAATTAGACGATGGTGCATCAAAAGTAACATATGTTTCAAAAGACGGAGCAGTCATTTTGTAATCTGGAAAAGGACGATGACAGTTTACAAAGACACAGATAATTACTAGGAGGCAGATATGAGATATTTAACGTTTGCCCTTGCAAAAGGCAGGCTGGCAAAAACAGCAATGAAGATGTTTGAAGAAATCGGTATTGAATGTGAGGAAATGAAAGATGAGAAAACAAGAAAACTGATTTTTGTAAATGAGGAATTGAAATTAAAGTTTTTCCTTGCAAAGGCAAGTGATGTTCCAACTTATGTGGAATATGGTGCTGCAGATATTGGTATTGTTGGAAAAGATACGATTTTAGAAGAAGATAGAAAGTTATATGAAGTATTAGATTTAGGTTTTGGAAACTGCAAGATGTGTGTATGTGGTCCCGAATCGGCGAGAGAAATGCTAAAAGACAGAAGAATGATTCGTGTTGCATCGAAATATCCAAAGATTGCAAAGGATTATTTTTACAATAAAAAGCATCAGACCGTAGAAATAATAAAATTGAACGGTTCTGTTGAATTAGCTCCGATTGTAGGATTGTCAGAGGTGATTGTTGATATTGTTGAGACAGGGGCTACTTTAAGGGAAAATGGACTTGGTGTCTTGGAAGAGGTCTGTCCGTTATCTGCCAGAATGGTAGTAAATCAGGTTAGCATGAAAATGGAAGATGAGAGAATTCGAAAAATTATATCTGATTTAAAAGAAAAGATGAATGGTTAAACATGGTATATTAAGAATTTTATAAAAAAAAAGCATGCCACATAGGCCTTGTGGCAGAATGGAGCATAATATGAGAATCGTGGAATTAAACGAAAATTCAAAAAAGAATATATTAGAAGATTTATTAAAAAGAAGTCCGAATAACTATGATCAGTTTGCCGATAGCGTTAATGAAATACTGACAGAGGTAAAGAAGAATGGAGATGATGCATTATTTGCATACACAAAGAAATTTGACGGCGCAGATATAGATGCTTCTAATATTTTAGTTACAGAAGAGGAAATCAAGGAGGCTTATGATTCTTTAGAAAATAAAGAATTGGTAGACATTATCAGAAAGTCTTTAAATAATATAGAAGTGTATCATGAGAAGCAGAAACAGTACAGCTGGTTTGATTCAAAGACTGACGGATCACTGCTTGGTCAGAAAGTTACACCATTAGAAAGAGTTGGTGTGTATGTTCCGGGAGGAAAAGCTGCTTATCCATCTTCTGTACTTATGAACGTCATTCCTGCAAAAGTGGCAGGAGTTGATGAGATTATCATGGTGACACCTCCGGGAAAAGATGGAAAAATTAATCCAAATACATTGGTGGCTGCCAATGAAGCCGGTGTAGATAAAATTTATAAAGTCGGTGGTGCACAGGCTGTCGGTGCAATGGCTTATGGAACAGCAAGTATTCCAAAAGTGGATAAGATTGTAGGACCGGGTAATATTTATGTAGCATTGGCGAAAAAAGCTGTTTTTGGTTATGTCAGCATTGATTCGATTGCAGGACCAAGCGAGATTTTAGTCATTGCGGATGAAAGTGCTAATCCAAAGTATGTTGCGGCTGATCTTTTATCACAGGCAGAGCATGACGAATTAGCTTCCGCTATTTTAGTTACTACAAGTATGGAATTGGCAGATGAAGTTTCAAAATGGGTGGACAAGTTTGTAGCAGAACTCAGCCGAACAGAAATTATACAGAAATCATTAGATAATTATGGATATATTCTGGTAGCAGATACAATGGATGATGTAATTGATGCGGCCAATGAAATTGCATCAGAACATTTGGAAATTTTAACGAAAAATCCATTTGATACGATGACAAGAATTAGAAATGCAGGTGCGATATTCCTTGGAGAGTACAGTTCAGAACCGTTGGGAGATTATTTTGCTGGTCCAAATCACGTACTACCAACCAATGGTACAGCAAAGTTTTTCTCGCCGCTAAGTGTGGATGACTTTATTAAAAAGTCTAGTATTATTTCTTTTTCCAGAGAAGCATTGCAACCTGTCAGCGAAGATATTCAGAAATTTGCCAAGGCGGAAGGTTTGACAGCTCATGCAAATTCGATTAAAGTAAGATTTGAATAACAGTTCAGCCATGCGATACAGAATAAATATAACAAATGACTGCTTGCAGGCAATTTGCTATATTTATTCTGTATCATTTGGGGAACCAAATCAGCGAGAAGAAGCGCAGCGGATTCGAGCTGGCATGGCGAATAACCAGGGCGAAAAAATGCGCAGTGGATTCGAGCTGGCATGGCGAATAACCAGGGCGAAAAAATGCGCAGTGGATTCGAGCTGGCATGGCGAATAACCAGGGCGAAAAAATGCGCGGTGGATTCGAGCTGGCACGGTGAGTAGTCAGAGCAAAGAAAGTGCGAAGTATTTTCGAGCAGGCATGGCGAGTAGTCAGGGCAAGGAAAATGCGAAGTATTTTCGAGCTGGCATGGCGAACAGTCGCAAAAAAGTAATATAGGAGAGAATGTTATGAGTAGAATTGGTGAGTGCTCAAGAAGCACAAGTGAAACACAGATTCAGGTATCTATTAACTTAGATGGAACAGGAAAATCAGAAATCAGCACAGGTATTGGCTTTTTTGATCATATGCTGATTAGTTTTGCAAAACATGGCTTTTTTGATTTGACAGTCAAGGTGACGGGAGATTTATATGTGGACTGTCATCATACCATAGAAGATACAGGAATTGCCATTGGTGTTGCCCTGAGAAAGGCATTGGGAGATAAAGTCTCCATAAAACGTTATGGAAATATGATTTTACCGATGGATGAATCTCTTGTGTTATGTGCTTTGGATTTGTCCGGACGTCCATATCTAGTGTTTGATGCTGATTTTAAAACAGATAAAGTAGGTTATTTTGATACAGAAATGGTAAAGGAATTTTTCCATGCGATTACCTATACTACAGGCTTGAATCTTCATATAAAAATGTTGGAATCAGGTAATAATCATCATATGATAGAAGGTATTTTTAAAGCCTTTGCAAAAGCACTCGACCAGGCAACGATGAAAGATGACAGAATCACAGATGTATTATCCACGAAAGGAACATTATAATGAATTATTTTAATTTAATTCCTGCAATATATTTATATAACGGAAAAGTAGTAGACAAAGATACCAGAGAAATTATTGGAGATGGTAATCCGGTTTCTCTTGCAACGATTTATGATAACAATGGAGCTGATGAACTGTTAATATTTGATTTTTCGACTACAGACAGTGAGCATGAGGCAAATATCAATGCCATGATTCAAATTGCTGACGCTGTAGATATTCCTATGATTGTTGGTGGAAATATTAAGAGATTAGAAGATGTCAAAAAATATATTTATACTGGAGCAAAGAAGGCAATACTTTGTTCAGAAATGAATATGGATTTATTAGATGAGGCGTCCACAAGATTTGGCAGTGAAAATATCGCATTGTATTCAGACGAAGAAATTGATGAATCTGTAAAAAAGAAGATTTCTATGATTGTTTCGCAAAATTCTGTTATAAAATCTGATATGGATGTTCTCTATATTGGTGAACAGAATATTGATATGTTTGCCCAAGGTGAAAATGCTTATGGTGTGTCATCTGTTCAGTTTGATGAACAGTTTGATTTTATGAACTATAAAGCAGAATTAAAAGCACAGAATATTTCGGTAAATGTATTTGAAAGTCCGATGAAGTTTTCTGACTTTAAAACGAATGAGAATAATATGATTCCTGTTATTGTTCAGGATTATAAGACAGACAAGGTTTTAATGCTGGCTTATATGAATGAAGATGCATTTAACAATACTATTGCAACAGGAAAAATGACATATTACAGTCGAAGCAGAGATGAACTGTGGGTGAAAGGAGATACTTCCGGTCATTACCAATATGTAAAAGAACTTTATATGGATTGTGATGTAGATACGATGCTGGCAAAAGTACGTCAAGTGGGGGTACCATGCCATACTGGTGCAGACACATGTTTCTTTAATGAGTTGGTAAAAAAAGAATATGATAATACAAATCCAATGAAAGTATTCGAAGATGTCTTCAATGTCATTTTAGACCGTAAGGATAATCCCAAAGAAGGCTCTTATACAAACTACTTATTTGACAAAGGAATTGATAAGATTTTGAAAAAGGTAGGAGAAGAAGCTACAGAGATTGTAATTGCTGCCAAAAATCCTGACCCTCAGGAAATCAAATATGAGATTTCAGATTTCTTATATCATGTCATGGTATTGATGGCAGAAAAAGGTGTCAGCTGGAAAGAGATTACAAAAGAATTAGCAAGAAGATAGCAGAATATTTATATAAAAAGACCAGGTCGAAATGATCTGGTCTTTTTGTTGTAAAAAACAATAATATTTTAGTCGCAGTATATTATTGTTTTTTGCCCGTTGCTTTTTATTAAATGTATATAGTCATTAATACTATTAAATTTTTTTTCTACGGCAATGCCTGAACAGATAATATCATGATGATGGCTGTCAGCACCTGCAGTTCCTGGCAGACTATATTTTTTTGCATACATATAAGCCTGTCTGTTTTCTTCATAATAATTTCCTGCATTATAGACTTCCACCGCATGTACCTGTTTTGGGAATAATCTGATTTTAGGAATATACGGTCTGTCACGAAAGGGGTGGGCATGCACCACCAGACCACCGGCTCTGTCAACAGCCTCAAACTGTTCTTTAATTGTCCAGTGTTCCATTTCAGGATGTTTTAGCATCCATTCTTTATCTAGGCCATATATGAGAAAATCCTGTCCGTCAAAAGTTTCCTCCCAACCGAAAAATACCTGAAGTCCAATTTCATCACCGACTTCTTTTGCCTGTTCATACCCCTTACAAAACATGTGAATGCGTTCAGCCCAAGGTAAATCTTTGGGAACGCAGGTATTGCCGCGGAAAAAATGATCTGTAATAAATATTCCCGAGTAACCTGCCCTATGATATTCAATTGCCTGTCCTCTGCCGGAAATAGAAGCACAGGCACTTCCGTAAACGGTGTGTAAATGTGTTTCGTATTTAAACATAATATTCTCCATGATTTATTGTAATATTTGTATATATATAGTATTATTAAATAGTATGTGTTTGTTAATTTTATATTAACAGACACAGTATAACACAAATATATTTCAAAAACTATATATAAAGGATAAACATATGAGAGAATTGGCACTAAGTGATGAAATATTAATGAAGATAGAGAAACCAGCCAGATATATTGGCGGTGAAGTGAACATGGTGAAAAAGAATCCGGAGGAAGTGGATGTACGCTTTGCCATGTGTTTTCCGGATGTATATGATATTGGAATGTCGCATCTGGGAATACAGATTATATATGATTTGTTAAACAAGAGAGATGATATCTATTGTGAAAGAGTATATTCTCCATGGATTGATTTAGACAAAATTATGCGGGAGAAAAATATTCCGTTGTTTGCAATAGAATCTCAGGAACCGGTGAAGAATTTTGATTTTTTGGGAATTACACTCCAGTATGAAATGTGTTATACCAATATTCTTCAGGTATTGGATTTGAGTGGTATTCCATTGATGGCAAAAGAGAGAACAGAGGATGATCCGATTGTTATCGGTGGTGGTCCATGTGCATACAATCCGGAACCGATTGCGGATTTTTTTGATATTTTTTATATGGGTGAAGGTGAGACCGAATATTATCATTTGATTGACTTGTATAAAGAAAATAAAAAGAATGGTGGTTCTAGAATTAATTTTTTAGAAATGGCCGCAACCATTCCGTGTATGTATGTGCCGATGTTTTATGATGTTACCTATTTTGAAGAAGGCACTATAAAGGAAATGATATCAAATAATCCGAATGCAAAAGAAACAGTAAAAAAAGATATTGTGTTAGATTTTGATCATGTATCTTATCCGGACAAGCCTTTAGTTCCTTTTACAAAGATTGTTCAGGATAGATGTGTATTAGAGATTCAGCGTGGATGTATCAGGGAATGCCGGTTTTGTCAGGCAGGTTCTGTATATAAACCATTACGTGAGAAGAGTCTTGAAACATTAAAAAGAATTGCTCTTACCCAGTTAGAAAGTACGGGCCAGGATGAAATTTCTCTCAGTTCTTTAAGTACCAGTGATTATAGTAAATTGCAAGAATTAATTGATTTCTTAATGGAAGAATGTAAAAAGAAGAATATAAATATTTCTTTACCATCTTTAAGAATTGATGCTTTTTCTTTAGATGTTATGAGTAAGGTTCAGGATGTAAAAAAGAGTTCGATTACTTTTGCACCAGAGGCAGGTACTCAGCGAATGCGTAACGTAATAAATAAAGGATTAACAGAGGAAGATATATTAAATGGTGCCAAGCAGGCATTTGTCGGAGGCTGGAATAAGGTAAAACTTTATTTTATGTTAGGTCAGCCAACGGAAACAAACGAGGATGTAGACGGCATTATGGATTTGTGTGAAAAAATTGCTGAACTTTATTACGAAACAGTGCCAAAAGAAGAAAGGCATGGTAAATGCCAGATTACAGCCAGCACATCATTTTTTGTACCCAAACCATTCACACCATTTCAGTGGGCGCCGATGTGTACTGCAGAGCAATTTTTAGATAAGGCACACAGAGTCAATGATAAATTAAAAACTTTATTAAATAGAAAAAGTATCAAATACAACTGGCATGAGTCAGATATCAGTGTATTAGAAGGACTTCTTGCCAGAGGTGACCGCAGATTATCGAAAACAATTTTACGTGTTTATGAAAAAGGCGGTATTTATGATTCCTGGTCGGAGTGTCATGATAAAAATATCTGGAAGGAAGCCATAGAAGAAACGGGAGTAGATTTAGATTTTTATATTACTAGAGAAAGAGCAGATGATGAAATCTTTCCTTGGGATTTTATTGATACAGGTGTAACCAAAAACTTCTTATTAAGAGAATGGCATAATGCCAAAGATGAAAAGGTAACACCAAACTGCAGAATGCAGTGTTCCGGTTGTGGTGCGGCCGGTTTTGGAGGAGGTGTATGCTTTGAAGATAAGAATTAGATTTGCCAAACAAGGAATGATTAAGTTTATCGGACACCTTGATATGGTGAGATATTTTCAAAAGGTTATGCGCAGAGCCAGTGTAGATATTGCTTATTCAGAAGGATTTTCGCCACATCAGAAAATGTCTTTTGCGGCACCTTTAAGTGTTGGTATTACAAGCAGAGGCGAATATTTTGATATTGAAGTACATAGCACAGATTCCAGTATGGTTATGTTAGAAAAACTGAATCATCAAAATATAGAAGGCGTAGAGATTCTAAGTTATAGACAATTACCCAAAGGAGCCAAAAATGCCATGTCCATTGTGGCAGGAGCAGATTATTTTGTGTTTGCGAAAGGGATTTCAAAAGAGACAGTGGATAAATTTTATAAACAGTCATCCATTGAAATATTAAAGAAAACTAAGCGCAGTGAAAAAATTGTAGATATTAAACCTATGATTTATGAATTAAGACATGAAAATGAAGGTATTTATATGAAAGTAGCTCAAGGAAGTGCTGCAAATTTGAAACCGGATTTAGTTATGCAGGCATTATCAGAGTTTGCAGGAATTTCTCTTCCGGAGTTTGTACAGTATGAACGATTGGATATGTATTGTCTGCAAGATGGGAAACTTGTTTCGCTCGATGATATTGGAGGAGACATTGAATAATAATTTGGTCATATCAAAGGTAAGGAATAAAATACTGGGATTTCAGTTTGAAGATGATATCTTATGCAGAATCCATGATTTCCAATCAGAAACGCTGGTGGGGAATATTTATTGTGGTTATGTAAAAGATGTTGTAAAAAATATTAATGCGGCATTTGTGGAGTTTGATAAGGATAAGAAAGGATTTCTTTCTCTAACAAATATTCCATTTTCTGTAAAACAGGGAGATAAAATACTTGTACAGGTTTCTAGTGATAAAGTAAAAACAAAGGATTATCTTCTTACATGGAAATTAAATCTAGCATCAGGGCAGCTGGTTTTAACGGTTGGAGACACAAGAATCAATATCTCAAAGAAAATTAAGGAGAAAAAAATCAGAGAAGAACTTAAGACAGATTTTTTGAATTTCTCAAATAACGAATATGGTTTTATCCTAAGGACTGATTCTGTTTTGTATACTATAGAGGAACTGAGACAGCAGGCAGAACAATTAATTTCTCGGTATAATGAATACAAAAATAAAATGAGAAATATGAAACCTAAAACTGCCATTTATTTAAAAAATCATGTTGTGGATATCTGTCATGAGTTTGTCAGTAAATTTAATGGTAAAATAATAACAGATGTAGACAGCATCTATCAGCAGTTAATTGAAAAGCAGCTGGATGTTTTATGGAATGATGATACAAAAGTAAATCTACTTAATAAATATTCATTAGAAAAACATATAAGAAATGCTTTAAGTAAGCATGTATGGTTAAAATCAGGAGCTTATCTGGTTATTGAACATACGGAGGCAATGACAGTAATTGATGTAAATACAGGCAAAGCAGATATGCATTCGGATAGGAAAAAGACAATTGTCCGTATCAATAAAGAGGCGGCAAAAGAAATTGCAAGACAGTTAAAATTAAGAAATATTTCCGGAACAGTAGTTATAGACTTTATCAATATGGACCAGACATTTTATGATGAACTTGTTAGTTATATGAGGCAATGTGTATCGGCAGATTTTACATTGTGCAGCGTCATTGATATAACAAAATTAGGCTTAATGGAAATAACAAGAAAAAAGCAGGAAAAACCGATTTTTGAGATTATTTGTGATGAGGTCTTTTCATAGTATTCAAGTTGAAGTCAAGTTACGTAGGAGGAGTTTTATGGGAAAGCAAAAAAAAGTAATAGTATTTATTCTTTGTTTCAGTATGTTGATATCTCTGACAGGTTGTGGTGAGAAAACGACAGAAGATAAAGCGGAGAAGGTAAATCTTTCATGGTATGTGAATTTTTCGTGGTTTACATCTGATTGGGGAAATAATATGGTTTCCAAAGCCATCACAGAAAAAACAGGATGTAATATCGAGTTTGTGACTCCTTCAGGAAATCCTAATGAGAAACTGGATTCCATGATAGCCGGAGACACGTTGCCGGATATTATTACTCTTGGATGGTGGGAGCCGGAAATTAGCCAGATGGTAAATGAAAATAAGATTTATGCACTGGATACTCTGGCGGATAAGTATGATAAATACTTTTATAAAGTAGTGAATGACGAAGTTGTTAACTGGCATAGAAGTAACGACGGACATTTATATCAATATCCGAATTCAGCCTGTTCCCCATCTGATTATGAAAAGTATGATACCTTGGCTTCTAATGAAAGTTTTTTAGTAAGAAAAGATATATATGAAGCTATTGGCAAGCCGGATATGACTACGCCAGAGGGGTTTGTTTCAGCAGTCGAAAAAGCGGCTCAAATGTTTCCTACGATTGATGGAAAAGAGATGATTCCTGTAGGATGTACGGAATTTAATGAAATAGGATGCGATTCATTTGATAACTATTTAATGGATTTTCTTGCAGTTCCATATGTTGATAAAAAAGGAAATGCGATAGACCGTATTAAAAATAAAGATTATATTATGTGGTTAAAAACATATAATCAGCTGGCAAGAAAAGGGTTATTAAAAGATGAAATATTTATTGACACCAGAACACAAATGAGTGAAAAAATAGGCAATGGACAATACTTTTGTATGATTTATCAGTATACAGATATGGCTGATCAAGAAAAAATGTTGTATGCAAATAATCCGGACAGTATTTATATTGCAGTAGATGGTCCGAAAAATTCAAAAGGTGATGATTATACTCTGCCGGGAACCAGTATTAATGGATGGACAGTGACATTAATATCAAAAAATTGTAAAAATCCAGATAAGGCAATTAAATTACTTACTTATTTAATTAGCGAGGAGGGGCAGAAGATGACCTGGCTTGGAGTAGAGGGAAAGACCTGGGATTATAATACAGAGGGGATTCCTGAAATGAAAGACAGCGTCAAGAAAATTTTATATACAGACAGAAACGAGTTTGATCAGGAGTATGGTGCAGATTCCTGTTATTGGATGATGCAGAATGATGCTATGGCTTCTGAATGGATAAAGGATGATAAAAACAATCCGGTTACCCAGTTAAAGCAATGGACATATCCTTATACAACATATGTAGGGCAGTATACGATTACTTTTGATGCTGATTCAGAAATAGGAAAAATAAAAAATGAAGTTGATTCCATTTGGGGAAAAACATTACCGAGACTGCTTTTAGCAAAAAGTGATGCTGAATTTGAAAGTATTTATAATTCTTTTATAAAAGAAAGGTATAACAAAGGTTATAAAAAAGTTTTAAATGCGCTTACAGAAAAAATGAATGAAAATATTGAAAAATTAGGATTAAATAAATGATGGTTCGAAATAAACAGAAAAGTAAAATTTCATTATGTAAAAAAATTATATTAATTATTGTTGTTGTTTTGATTTTATGCACATCTATGTGGACTATCATAATGTTTTTTAATATGTCTAAGAACGCAAAAAGTGTTGCGCTGGCTAATGAGAAAACAAATATGTTAAATGTATCCAGCCAGTACACGGAGGTAGAGGAAACGTGTTATCTGGTAAAACAAATTATTTTGCAGAAGAAGTCTATTATTGAATATATAAAGAATGTCAGAGAGGGAAAAGATTTTAATACTGTCTCAAAAATTGATTTTTATGATACAGAAATCAGTTCTATAGATTATATGATTAATATTAATCCATATATATATAATGTCCGTCTTTTTGTGAATACTGATATTACTGAAAAGCATCCTAGTTTTTATAAGATGGAACGTCTGGAAAATATGAGCTGGGCACATTCTTATAAAAATAATAAATGGGTTTTTGATTATAATGATAGTCTGTATTCTGACAATAAGGGGAGAACTCATCTCGCAGGTATCGTTTCCAATATAAGAGATGATGATGGAAACTTATTGGCAGTGCTGGAAGTGTCAACAGACTTAAATAATCTGTTTCTAAATTTCTGTAAAAAACAGAAGAATGATTTTTGCTGTTTTGTTTCAAATGATGGACATATTTATAGTTCCGATGCTTATAAAGATATTGTTGAAAATAATAAACAACAGATACTCGAACTTGCAAATACTACAAACGCTGAATCGAAAATTATGAATTTTAATAATGAAAGCAGCGTAGTATCTACGATGTATTGTTCCTCTTTGGAAGGCGTTTATATTCATGCAAGCAGTACAAAGGAAATCGTTGAATCTTATTATAAAAGTCAGATTCTCTATATTGTTGTTGTAGTGGTTTCGATGATATGTTTTATCGTTATCATTATTATTTTAATAAATAATTCTTTTGCCAGATTTAATAATCTTACTTCAGAGGTTAGTAAAATAAAAAATGGCGAGTTTGTCCGGCTGACGGAAAAAGGAAACGATGAAATTTCAGAACTTGGCAAACAGATTAATGATATGTTATCAGCATTAGAAAAATTAAATATAGAAAATACGAATAAACAGCTTTTGGCGAAAAATGCTGAAATCCGATCTTTACAAAATCAAATTAATGCCCATTTTATGTACAATGTGCTAGAAACAATTAAGATGATGGCAGAAATAAAAGGAGATTTTGAAATCAGTGATGCCATAACATCTCTAGGAAATATGTTTCGTTATAGTATGCAATGGACTTCTGGTATGGTAGAATTAAGAACAGAGATAAATAATATTAGAAATTATCTGGATTTGATGAATTTGAGACAGGATTATGAAATTTATTTATCACTTAATATTCCAGAAGAACTTATGAGTATTAAAATTCCAAAGATGTCCCTGCAGCCAATTGTTGAGAATTCTGTATACCATGGAATTGAAAATGTGGCAGAAGACACATCCATATATATTAAAGCCTTTGTTGAAGGTGATATTGTAAATATTGAAGTTTCTGATGTGGGGGTAGGAATGTCAGAAACCCAGCTGAGAATTATCAGAGAAAAAATAAATACAGCAGATGCCATAGAAGATGGCAAAGAGCATGGAAGGGCATTATATAACGTTCAGCAGAGAATAAAAATGTATTTTGGAAATAAATATGGTCTTTCAATCTATTCAAAAGAAGGTGCATTTACAAAAGTATCAATACAGATTCCATTAGATAAGGAGAGTACAGAATGAGAAAATTATTATTAGTAGAGGATGAAAAATTAATCAGACAGGGGATTCGTTCTATGATAGAACGTTCAGGTGTAAAAGTTGAAGAAATCATAGAATGTAACAATGGTGAAGTGGCTTTGGAGATACTGCAAAGTACAGATATTGATGTTATGTTTACAGATATTCGAATGCCTAAGATTGATGGACTAACTCTTGTTGCTGAAGCTCAGAAGTTAGAAAATGTACCGCTTATTGCTGCAATTAGTGGGTTTGATGATTTTGAGTATGCTGTAGGTATGCTTCGGAATGGTGTGAAAGAATATATATTAAAACCTGTAGATAGAAACATCATTACAGAAACGTTAAAGAAGTTCGAAGTAGAGTTAAATGAAAAATATTTTGAAGACAATCAAAACAAAAAGGTTGCTTTCCAACAGTTACAGTATATGCTTTTCTATGATAATATTACAAAAGTAGAAATTGAAAATATCTGTCTGAAAGTAAGTAAGTTTATACCTTTACAAAAGTTTGTCGTATTTTGTTTTACTAAAAAAGATGATGAAATTGATTTAACTGTAGCAAATAAATATTACTTTATACAAGGGCAGGAAAATTTTGATATGATTATCTGCGGCAAAGAGTATAAGGAAGAAGTTATAAATAAACTGTCAAATTATCATATTGGTATTAGTACGGTATATTATAATCTTATGGATGTAAAACAGGCATTCTGCGAGGCTGCTGAAATGCGACGAACTGCATTTGAGACATGCGAGCCTGTTGTAGATGCAAATACATATATTTTGCCGGATTCTGAATATGAATATGGTGTAAAACTGATGATGCAGACAGCAAATCTGATATGTTCTAATAAATTAGAAGAAGCCTTAGAGCAATTAGAAATTTTTGTAGAGGGAGTAAAGATACGAAAATATCCAATGAATGAGTTTCAGGAACAGATGAAACTTATTATTCAGACAACAATGAAAGTATATGAAAAGTCTTTAAATAACAAAAAAGAAGAAGTTTTTGAGATTCTTGATATGTTCAGTTATCAGAATATTGACGAATATATGGAAGTGGTTCACCAATGGATCAGTCGATTTGATGAACTGGTTAGTGATAATATTGATGAGTACAAGACCGGTATTAAAATGCAGAAAGCTATAGATTATATTAAAGAAAACTATAATACAAATCTTAATATGGCAGTGGTTTCTAATTATATTTCTATGAATTATTCACTATTTTCTTTTACTTTCAAACAATATACAGGAACAAATTTTGTGAATTATTTGAGAAATGTGCGTGTGGGAGAGGCAAAAAAACTTTTAACAGAAACAGATATGAAAGTTAATGAAATATCGAAGGCAGTGGGATATGATCATGAGAAACATTTTATGAAGACATTTAAGAACATTACTGGTCTGACACCTTCACAATATCGAAATAATCTTGGGTCTTAGGAAATATCTATGAAAGAGAATAAAAAGGAAAAGATGAAAAAGAAAATGTTTATCAGAGTTTTAGTTTGGTTTGTTTTTGTTGTAATTATTATGACACTTACTGTTGTAGGAATTAATTTGCATATTGTCATAAAAGAAAAAAGCAAAATTTTATCTTTGGAAGAGGCTGCTAAATTTCAGGCAGACTGTATTATTGTTTTAGGGGCAGGAATCAGAGACGATGGAAGCCCAACATGGATGCTGGAGGATAGAATAAAGATAGGAGACAAATTATATCAGAATCATGCTGCGGATAAAATTATAATGTCTGGTGACCATGGCAGGGAAAATCATGATGAAGTAAACACTATGAAGAATTATGCCATAGGGGAAGGGATTCCATCAGAGGATATATTTATGGATCATGCAGGTTTTGAAACTTATGATTCTTTGTATCGGGCGAGAGATATTTTTGGTGCAAAGAAAGTAATTATTGTCACGCAAGAATATCATCTTTACCGTGCACTTTATATTGCAGACCGGTTAGGGATGGAGGCCTGTGGTGTTACTTCCGATTTGCGTTTTTATAGTAAGAAGATGGTATATTGGAAGTTTCGGGAGTATCTTGCAAGAGTAAAATCATTTGTGAAATGCATTGCGCAGCCGGAGCCAAAATATTTAGGAGATACGATTGACTTAAGTGTCAGTGGAGATGTAACGAACGATAAAGAATAGGTTATATTTAAAAAGAACAAAATATGAAAATTAGACATGAGGATATGAGACAAAATGGATAAGAAGTCGATTAATGAATTAAGAAGAAGATTAAAAAAGGACCAGTGTTCTTTTACAAAGGTTTGTGGTTGTTATATTGACGACCAAAAGAATAAAGTAACTCGTTTCCACGAGAATTTTTTAAACTTAGAAGATGAAGAATATTTTAAATATCTGGAAATTGCTAAGAAGGTATTATCAACCAATCTGGGAAATAATATGCTGGAACTGGATTTTCCATTGGAAGAAGAAAAGCCTGGAGGACATCAGCAGTTTCTGATGGGACTAAAAAAAAGCGGTCTTGAGGATGAAGGTATTCTGGATACTTTTTATGACATGGTTATAGAAAAGTATGATTCTATGGGAAATTATTTAATTTTGTTATTCCATGACAGATATGATGTACTAACAAAAACTTCTGATAATATGAAACTTGATGAGTCAGAAGAAGTGTACGAATATATTGTGTGTGCTGTCTGTCCTATGATTTTATCAAAACCGGGGCTTGGATATAATAAGTCTGAGCAGAGAATTGGAACCTTAAATAGAGAGTGGATGGTAGGCATGCCGGAAACAGGTTTTCTATTTCCGGCATTTAATGAAAGAAGTACAGATATTCATGCTGTACTTATGTATACAGCCGATTCAAAAGAGCCGCATCAGGAATTTATAACAGATATTTTGGGTTGTAAAGTGAAAAAGACTTTTGTACAGAAACAGAATCTGTTATGTGAAATGGTTGCAAAGGCTACTGATGTGGAAGTGGTAAATGACATCATGGAATCTGTAAATATTGAACTGGCACAGCTCTCTGACAGTGAGCCGGACGAAATAGAAATTTCTCAGGAGCATGTTTCCGGAGCTTTGGAGTATGCTGGAATTGGAGAAACAAAGGCGACAGAAATTGGCAGAGAGTACATATCTACATTAAAAGAAGAAGAGCTGCCTTTGCTAGGAGACTTAATTACCAGTAAAGCTGCAAAGGTAGTAAAAGATAATAATGAAAAAGCGTTCTTGAAGGAAGAAATTAAAGAGTTAAACCGTAAAATAGAACAAGTGACAAACGTTTCAGAGGATATTATTATCCGGGTAAATGAAGAGAAGAAACCTTTTATCCGCAGGGAAAATATAGATGGGGAGTCCTGTCTTGTAATACCTGTTTCAGATGATGAGAGTGTTAAAATTAATTAATAATGCTGTTGACATAAGATTTGGCTTATGTTATTATATTTTAGTATGCCGCTCAGTGTGGTTATAAGTACTGCATCAGCAGTCACCGAAACTGGCGAGTAATGAGTAATAGGAGGTGCCCATATGTACGCAGTTATCGCAACAGGTGGTAAACAGTATAAGGTTTCAGAAGGCGACGTAATCAGAGTTGAAAAACTTGGTGCTGAAGCTGATTCAAAGTTTACTTTTGACCAGGTTCTTTACGTAGATGGTAAGGTTGGTAATCCAACAGTTGAAGGCGCATCAGTTGAAGCTACAGTAGTAGGTGATGGTAAAGCTAAAAAAGTTATCGTTTACAAGTATAAGAGAAAAACTGGATATCATAAAAAGAACGGTCATAGACAGCAGTATACTGAAGTTAAGATTGATAAAATCAATGCTTAATCAGGTGAAAAGTTATGACGAATATAACAGTTTACTGTAAAGATAATACATACACAGGATTTCGCATGGAAGGACATGCCGGATATGCTGATGAAGGTGAAGATATTATCTGTGCAGGTATTTCGGCATTGGCAATTAATTTTGTAAATTCTATCGAAGAACTGACATCAGATAAGTTCTCACAGTTTGAGCATCAGGATGATGGAATAATTGATTTCGAATTTACAGATACTATTAGTAATGAAGCTGAAATATTAATAAAGTCTTTAGTTTTAGGACTAGAGCAGTTAGAAAAGGAATACAAAGATTTTATATCATTAGATTATAAGGAGGTATAGCTATGATGAAGATGAACCTTCAGTTCTTCGCTCATAAAAAAGGTATGGGTTCTACAAAAAACGGTAGAGACTCAGAATCAAAGAGACTTGGTGCTAAGAGAGCAGACGGACAGTTTGTTAAGGCTGGTAATATTCTTTACAGACAGCGTGGAACAAAGATTCACCCAGGCGTAAACGTTGGACGTGGTGGTGACGATACATTATTTGCTACATCAGACGGAATTGTAAGATTTGAAAGAAAAGGCAGAGACAAAAAACAGGTTTCTGTATATCCGGTAGCTGAATAATTAAACACAGATATTAGTAGGCTTCAAGTCATGAATGACTGGAAGCCTATTTTTAACTATGCGGGATAAAGAATAACAGGCTCGTATAATGTTTATATAAACGGAGGAAGATTATGTTTGCAGATTTTGCAAAGATTTTTATACAATCAGGAAAAGGCGGAGACGGACACGTATCCTTCCGAAGAGAAATATATGTACCAAATGGTGGTCCAAATGGCGGAGACGGTGGAAAAGGCGGCGATGTTATATTTGAAGTGGACAAGGGATTAAATACTTTGTATGAATTTAGGCATAAACACAATTTCAAAGCAGAACCAGGGCAGGAAGGCGGTAAACAGAATAAAACCGGAAAAAACGGTTCTGATATTATTCTGAAAGTTCCGGAAGGAACTGTTATCAGGGAAGAAGAAACAGGAAAAATTGTGGCTGATATGAGTGGAGACAACCAGCGCATGGTTATCTTAAAAGGCGGTCGTGGTGGTAAGGGGAACCAGCATTATGCTACAGCAACGATGCAGGCTCCAAACTATGCACAACCGGGACAGAAAAGTATGGAATTAAATATCACTCTCGAATTAAAGAGCATTGCTGATGTTGGACTGGTTGGATTTCCAAATGTAGGAAAATCAACTTTATTGTCTAGGGTAACTAATGCAGATCCAAAGATTGCAAACTATCATTTTACTACCTTGAATCCGAATCTTGGTGTAGTTGATTTGAATGGTGGAAAAGGATTTGTTATTGCTGATATTCCGGGATTAATAGAAGGGGCATCTGAGGGTATCGGTCTTGGACATCAGTTCTTAAAACATATTGAGCGCACAAAGGTCATTATTCATATGATAGATGCAGCTTCTGTTGAGGGAAGAGATCCCATTGAAGATATCAAAGCGATTAATAATGAATTAGAAAAATACAATCCTGACTTACTAAACAGACCGCAGGTAATTGCAGCGAATAAGATAGATGCAATTTATGGAGATACTAACGAAGTTATAGATAAAATAAAACAGGAATTTGAACCAGAGATTAAAGTGTATCCGATTTCTGCAGTAAGTGGAAAGGGACTTAAAGAATTACTTTATTACGTAAGAGAATTATTAGACAGTATTGGCGATGCACCAGTTGTATATGAACAGGAATATAACCCTGATGATTACCGAATTACCACAGAATTACCATATACTGTAGAAATGTTAGAAGAGGGGGTTTATTCTGTAGAAGGACCTCGTATAGAAAGAATGCTGGGATATACGAATCTTGATTCTGAGAAAGGATTTATGTTCTTCCAGAATTTTATGAAGGATAATGGAATTCTGGATGAATTAGAAGCATTGGGAATAGAAGATGGTGACACCGTAAAGATTTATGGGCACCAATTTGATTATTACAAATAGCCATGCGGATTTTTACAGAAAAGTGCGATGAATGCTTGCATTCACAAGCACTTTTCTGTGAAAATTCATGTGGCGCTTGCGCCACAGTTCGAAAATCTATGATTTTCGAACTGGCTATTTGTAATTAGGCAGGAAGAAAATCTATGATTTTCGAACTGGCTATTTGTAAGCAAAAGGAAGGAAGAAAAAATATATGAACAGTAAGCAAAGAGCATATCTGCGTAAGATTTCGGCTACAATTGATCCGATATTCCAGGTAGGAAAATCAGCTGTAACACCGGAACTCACAGCAGCGATAGATGAAGCCTTGGAAAAACGTGAGATTATTAAATTAAATGTTTTAAAAAACTGCTTTTACGAACCAAAAGAAATTGCACAAGTACTGGCAGACAGAACAAGATCATCGGTAGTACATGTCATTGGAAGAAAGATTGTTCTATACAGACCTGCAAAGGATGAGAAAGACAGAAAAATTATTCTTCCATAAAATCAGATTTGAATAATAAAATATGGGATGGTTTCAAGATGAAAATAGGAATTTTAGGCGGGACATTTGATCCTGTACACAATACACATATTTATATGGCAAAAGAGGTACTAAAAGGTTTAAAATTAGACAAAGTATATCTCATGCCGTCCTTTTGCCCACCTCATAAAAATTCTGCGAAAATTACCAGTGAATTTCACAGAGTTAATATGGTAAAACTGGCCGTAGAAGAATTTGATAACATAGAATATTCTGATTTTGAGATTAGAAATAATCTTAGTTACACAGCAGATACATTAACATTATGGAAAGAGCAATATCCGGAAGATGAATTATATTTTATTATCGGAGGAGATTCTGTTTCCGGTTTTGAAAATTGGTATCATCCAGAGATTATTTTAGAAAAAGCGACACTTGTTGTCATTCGCAGAAATGACGTAACACTTGAAACTTTTGAAAAAACAATTAAACATTTGACAATAAAATATTATTTAAACTCAGAGATGAGTTCTCATAATCAGAATCGGCTCGTTGTTTTAGATACTGATGTGTCTGGGATTTCCTCAAGTTTTATTCGAAATCATCCATTGGAAAAATGTAAAGATTTGCTTCCTGCTAAGGTTTATGAATATATCCATAGAAATATGTTATATATGAATGAAGACGTAAATATGGCATGGTCTGTCGCAGAAATAAAAAGTGATTTGCAAAAAGTCTTGAAAAAATCAAGATATGTGCATACATTAAGTGTGGCAGGTTTAGCAAAAGATATGGCAGAAGCATTTGATGTAAACCCGAATCAGGCTTATCTTGCAGGTTTATTGCATGATTGTGCCAAACACTATTCAAATGAACAGTTAATTGAAACCTGCGTGAAAAACGATATCATGATTTCAGATTATGAGAAAAAAGCACCTTATCTGCTTCATGGAAAGGTCGGGGCGTATATCGCTGAGAAGAAATATAATATTGAAGATGAACAGGTATTAAATGCAGTAAAATGGCATACAACAGGGAAATCTGATATGACAAAATTAGAACAAATAATATTTTGTGCAGATTATATTGAACCTGGCCGGACTGTACAACCGAATCT
Source organism: uncultured Eubacterium sp. (assembly GCA_910584795.1). GTDB lineage: Bacteria > Bacillota > Clostridia > Lachnospirales > Lachnospiraceae > Eubacterium_G. The sequence goes on from CAJUBZ010000001.1 coordinate 159,321, forward strand.
TTCTTTTTTACGTAAAATATCAATGAAAGATTTAGATTTACTGACATTTCATATTTTAAATGATACATTAGATTACCTGCAGCATAAAAATCAGATAATAGATAGTTTTACAGAGGAAGCATTTGAATTTTATAAAGAGAAAGTAGGAGAAAAATAACATGACTTCAAAAGAATTGGCAAAGATTGCATACAATGCATTGGATGAAAAAAAGGGAGTAAATATTTCAGTAATTGATATATCTGAAATTTCGGTCATTGCAGATTATTTTATTATTGCCGGCGGAAATAATGAAAATCAGGTAAAAGCGTTGGCAGACAGTGTAGAAGAAGAATTATATAAGGCAGAAGCAGTTCCAAAACATATTGAAGGATATGATAATGCAAATTGGATATTGATGGATTTTGGGGATATTATCGTTCATGTTTTTAATGAAGAAGACAGATTGTTTTATGATTTAGAGAGAATCTGGCGTGATGGAATACAGGTAGATATTAACAAATTATAGGAGAAGATTATGTGGGCATATGAGAGTGTTTTTTATCAGATATATCCTTTAGGATTATGTGGTGCACCTTTTGAAAATGATGGAGTATTACAAAACAGAATACAAAAGATTCATGACTGGATTCCACATATGAAAAAGCTGGGAGCAGATGCAATTTATTTTTCACCATTGTTTGAATCGGATACTCATGGGTACAACACCCGTGATTATAAGAAATTAGATGTCAGATTAGGGGAAAATAAAGATTTTAAAGTACTTTGTGAGGATTTACATGAAAATAATATAAAAGTAGTATTAGACGGTGTTTTCAATCATGTAGGGCGTGGGTTTGAACCGTTTCTGGATGTGTGTAGAAACAGAGAAAATTCGAGATATTTAAATTGGTTTCATATTGATTTAAACGGAAATTCCAATTATAATGACGGACTTTGGTATGAAGGCTGGGAAGGACACTATGATTTAGTTAAATTAAATCTTCAAAATAATGAAGTTGTAGAATACTTGGTGGATGCAGTAGCATTTTGGATTCGTGAATTTGATATTGATGGCATCCGATTAGACGTGGCATATTGTCTGGATTTTGAGTTTTTAAAGAGACTGCGAAGACATGTGGACTCACTTAAGAAGGATTTCTTTTTGGTTGGTGAAATGCTTCATGGTGATTATAACCAGAGAATGAATGATGAAATGCTGCACTCTGCAACAAATTATGAATGCTATAAGGGTTTGTATTCTAGTTTCAATAGTATGAACATGTTTGAAATTAATCACTCCCTTTTACGTCAATTTGGACCGGAGCAGTGGACATTATATCGTGGAAAACATTTGTTGAATTTTGTAGATAACCATGATGTAACCAGAGTTGCAAGTATTTTGTCGAACAAAAAGCATTTACCATTAATTTATGCTTTGATGTTTGGAATGCCTGGAATACCTTGTATTTATTACGGTAGTGAGTGGGGAGCAAACGCTGATAAAGACCAGGGGGATCCGGCTCTAAGACCTTGTTTTGATGCACCGGAATATAATGAATTAACAGAATTTATTTCAAAACTGGCGATAGCAAAGAAATTAAGCAGGGAATTAAATTATGGAGATTTTACATCAGTAGTTCTTACAAACAAACAATGTATTTTTAAAAGAACAGTAGATGGTGAAAGTGTTTATGTTTGTATTAATGCTGACGAACAGGATTATAAAGCATATTTTGAATTAAAAAATATTCAGGTTACAGATTTGATAACCGGTGATATAATGAATATTGACGATGGGCTTGATATGCCGGCATACAGTGCATATTGGCTGAAAATTAATCAATAGACGGCAGAAAGGAAGTAGATAGAATGGAAAACAAATTAGTTCCTGTAACGTTACTTACAGGTTATCTGGGTGCAGGAAAAACAACATTATTAAATCAGGTACTAACGAATCAGAAAGGATACAAAGTAGCTGTAATCGTAAATGATATTGGAGAAGTGAATATTGATGCTTCATTAATAGCAAAAGGAGGACAGGTTACACAAAAGGATGAAAATCTTGTGCCATTACAAAACGGCTGTATCTGTTGTACATTGAAAGTAGATTTAATAAATCAGATTATCGATTTAATCAGAACAGGCAGATTTGATTATATATTGATTGAAGCCAGCGGTATCTGTGAACCAATTCCTATTGCACAGTCTATTACAATGTTAGATGGTTCTTATGATAAAAAAGCTAAAATTGCCAGACTTGATAACATTGTATCTGTAGTAGACGTTGCCAGAATGGCAGATGAATTTGGATGTGGTGAAAATCTTGTAAAAGATGACATTGATGATGAGGATATTGAAAATCTACTGATTCAGCAGATTGAATTCTGTAATACAATTATTTTAAATAAAGTGGATACTGTCTCAAAAGAGCAGCTTGAAAAAGTAAAAGCAATTATCAGGACACTTCAGCCAAAAGCTGTGATGTTTGAAACAAATTATGGTCAAATAGACGTAGATGAGATTTTAAATACAAACAGATTTGATTTCGAAGAATCAAGTATGTCTGCCGGCTGGATTCAGGAATTAGAGGCATTTGATGCAGAAGATGAGCATGAAGAAGAACACGCACATCATCACGAAGAACATGAGGAACACCATCATGATGAGAATCATGAACATTGTCATGAGGAGTATCACCATGATGAATGCCATGAACATCATCATGAGAAAGAGCATGACCATCATGGACATCATCATCACCATCACCACCATCATCATGGAGAAGGTGAAGTGGAAGAGTATGGCATTGGTTCTTTTGTATATTACAGAAGAAAACCTTTTGCAAAAGAAAAGTTTGAAGACTGGTTAGATGAAATGCCAAAGACTGTTATTAGAAGTAAAGGTATTATCTGGGCTGCTGAAAATAATAATGATGCATATATGTTCGAGCAGGCAGGAAGACAGATAAATATTGCTAATGCCGGACAATGGGTAGCTACAGCTCCTAGAAAGGTTCGTGCTAAGATGATGAAAGAAGATCCTACACTTGTTGCAGATTGGGATGAGGAAGTAGGAGACAGAATGATAAAGGTTGTATTTATTGGTCATAACATGGACAAAGATGCAATGATTAAATCATTGGATGAATGTCTGGCATATTAAACGTAATTAACATATATTTTAACTCAATTAAAAGATGACATTGCATATGTAATTTTTGTTACAAATACAATGTCATTTTTATTTTTTTATAAATTGTATTAGTTTTATAAATAGGGATACTTATTAGAAAAATATCTACTTGTAAAAAAGATGAGATGTTGATAAAAAATAACATATCGATAAGGGGAGGTATTGATAAAAAAGTATGAAACAAGGTAGGAATTTCTGAAAAAGAAATCATGTAAAGAAAAGGAGAGATTGATGAAAAAGTATCTGAAAAAGAATGTAACTAGAAAATTATTATCACTTATTCTTGTATTATCTATGTTAATGCAAAGTAACGTTTTAATACAGAGTGTATCAGCTGCTGTTTCTACAACAGGAAAACAATCAGCAGTTGATACAGACTATAGCTCGAAAAATATTGATTGGTCGGCAATTAATTATCTTACAGGAACAGCAGAAAATCAATATAAAGCAGTCGTTGCAAGTGGCAGCGTTCAGGAAATTGTTAATGTACAAAAGCCTGGCTGGAGTACAGAAGAAGGAATTTATATTTCGTTCAATAATGTAGATTTTGGTGAAATGACAGTGAATGGAAATACGTTATCAAAAACTATTGAAGGTGCAGGCATTATCTTGCATCTTTCGAATTTTAAAGATATGTATAGTACAATTGTTATAAACAACAAGAACGGTTCACAAAAAGCTGTAATTTACGTATATAATTCAAAAGGCGTCAATAATACTGAAACACCTATTGAGACAACAAAGCTTCCTGAAACGACAACGATTCCAGAGACAACAACCATTCCGGAAACAACGACGAAAGGAGAAATAACAACATCTCATCCGATAAAAAATCCAGGAGTACAGTTTGAAGGACCTGATTCAGATGTTGCTGAAAATGTATCGTTGAACAAATATATTTCAGAAATAGATACAGATTTTTCTTCTACGGAAGGTAATAAAAACAATAATGAAGGTATTGAAAATTTATTTGATAATAATATCAATACAAAGTTTTTTACAAATGACGCTCCAGTTATCTCTATTGCCTGGAAAATGAAGCGTGCTACAATACTTAAAACATATACATTCGTAACTGCGAATGACGCTGCTGCATATTCTCATAGAAATCCACATAAGTGGAAATTGTATGGTTCTGTTAATGGCACTGATTGGAGTCAGTTAGACAGCGTAGAAAATGGTGGTATTGGACATGAAAATTTAAAAGCTTATACATATGAGACAGATGTAAAAAAAGCATGTCAGTTTTTTATGTTAAAGATTGAAGATAGTGGTGATGACGGAAAACTTTATTATGGTTCTCAATTAGCAGAGATATATCTAAATGGTGATGTTGTTCAATTCTCAACAGATATTGGAATTGATCTTCAAAAAAATATTAAGGGAATTAATACAAATGCGACAACAGTAAAAGGATTTAATGATAGAGAAGGAGTTGAAAATTTATTTGATGGAAATATTTCAACCAAATTATTTACAACTACAGGTACACCATGTTCTATCGCATGGACAATGAAGAAAAAAACATCATTATATAGTTATACGTTAAAAACAGCAAATGATAATCAACAATATTCAAACCGTACTATAAAATCATGGGTATTATACGGTTCTAATGATGGAAATAATTGGGAGATAATAGATACTGTAACTGAGAGTGGCATGGCAGATATTAATTATGCTGATTATACTTATATTGTAGATAAAGTTGGAGCATATACACAATTTAAACTGACAGTGACAGAAGGATATGGAAATTCTTTCCAGTTATCTGAAATTGGGTTAAGAGGATGTGCATCTTTATTAGAGAATGAATATGATGCAATTTTTATTGGTGATTGGGACAAAGTAACAGCACCAAATTATAAAAAGAATTTAAAAGAATTATTCTATGAGGTTTATCCACGTCAGTATACAAGATGGGGAACAGGTTCTGAACCAAAGAGAATGTACATTACAGCAGATAAAGATTATGATGGGGTAGCATATACACTTGGAAATTCAATTGTCATTTCAGTAGATTGGATGAATAGTAATCCAGTTGGTATTGGATATTTCTCACACGAACTCACACACGCAGTACAGCAATATGGAAATGTATCATCTTCAGGGCCTGCATGGTGGGTTGAAAATATGGCAAACTATGGTGGATTCCGTTATTATCATTGGGCAACAGAAGATAATGTCCAAGTATATGAAGCTAGTGATACATCACTTCAGGATTGGGGATATGAAGCATATGGCAATAACAAATGGTTTTTTGCCTATATGGATGCAAAATATCCAACGACAAAGGATTCAAATGGAAATGTTAAGCTTGGATTAATAGACAGCATTAATCATATGTTGAAATCTAATAAAGGGACAAGATATGATGACAATCCATGGGATACAACAACAGATTGGAATAAATTAGTAAAACAAATTACAGGTTACGATTGTATCGAATCATTGCGTTTGAAATATGTAGAAGAATTGAAAAACGGAACATGGGCATTTGAAGGCTTTAGATATTATCAGGATAATTGGATTACAGAAAATATACCAGGGGTAACTAATCCGACATATGTAATGATTGGAGAAAAAACACATGGAAATATAGTTTCCAGAAAACTTGATACTCCACTGACGAGTGGTACAAATTTGTGTAATGGAGCGACTATCCTACATACAACGGGTCAGGTATCTTCTAGTGAGTCTGCAGAAAAGCTAATTGATGGAGATCTTAACACGAAATGGTGTTCAAAGAGTTCAAGTGAGACTACTTTTAATGGAAGAGTACATTCTGTAAAGATTGACTTAGGCAGTAAAAAAACTTTTAATACATATACTCTATATAATACAAGAAGTAAAGAGAATTATGCAAATATGTCTGAATGGGAAATTCTAGTATCAGAAGATGCAAAAAATTGGAAATCAGTTGATTTTCAGGTAAATAACGACAATGGTATTTCCTCATATGATATTGGAGTGCAGACAGCACGTTATGTGCAAATTAAAATATTCAACCCTGGTGATGGTGCTGGCACAATACGATTATACGAGTTCCAGTTATATAATAATTAATGCAATACAGTTTATATAATAAAATCATTTAAAAGTATAGGATTATAAATAAAACATAAAACTGCTGTTATCGTAGTGGATTTTTCACTATCATAACAGCAGTTTTTATTATTGCTTAAATAATATTATAAATCTAATCGAATTATTCTTTTGAAATATATTAATAAATCATTGGTCTGTATAAAGCATATGCTTTTCCTACAATGGTACAATCATCTACAATAATCGGATCCATATTATCATTTTCCGGCTGTAAACGAATATAGCCGTTTTCTTTATAGAATCTTTTTACCGTTACAGAATCTTCTATCAGTGCAACAACAATTTCACCATTCTTTGCAGTGTTTGTTTTTTCTATAATAAGGTAATCACCCTCAAAGAAACCAACGTTGATCATACTATCACCATGAATCTCTAAAATATATGTTTCTCCACTCGGCATAAATTCTGCGGGAAGAGAAAAATAGTCTTTTATATTTTCTACTGCAAGCAATGGTTCGCCGGCTGCTACTCGACCAATAACAGGAATGTTTATCATTTCTCTTCTAGTTAATGCAAACTCATCATCTACAATCTCTATCGTACGTGGTTTTGTAGGATCCCGCCTTATAAAACCATTTTCCTCTAATGTATTTAAATGGGAGTGAACAGAAGAAGTAGAACGAAGTCCGACTTTTTCACAAATCTCCCGCACTGTAGGAGGATAACCTTTCGTAAGAATTTCTTCCTTAATATAATCTAATATCTGTTGTTGTTTTGCACTGATTTTTCCTGGCATAGAATCCCTCCATTATATAATTTATAAAAAAATAATTTTTTGCTTCAAAGTACCAATTAATGTACTGTACTTATGATAATATTACCACAGTTAAGAATAAAGCGCAACAATTTTCGAACAAATATTCGAATAAATTGTTGACAAACTCTTGTTCGGGTGATAATATTGACTTAATAAAACACGAACAAGTGTTCTACAAGAATTCATATAAATATATTACATAGGAGGATTTAATTATGAATGCAGTCAGAAGAAACAAAAAGAGAGCAAGAGTTGCACAGTTAAGAAAGAGAATATTTTTATCAGGAACAATTTTAGTAGTTCTTTTTGTAATGGTATTTACCATTATCGGTTTAAAAGACGTAAGTGCAACTAACAATAGCGACAATCCTATTTATAAGTATTACACCAGTTATGAAATTCAGCCAGGGGATACACTTACATCGATAGCACAGAAATATACAGTAAATAGTAATGTTTCTATTTCTGAATATATTCGTGAGGTAAAAAAGAACAACAATTTAGTTACAGACAGAATTACCAGTGGAAACTATATTGTTATCTCATATTATTCTGATGAGTATAAATAAAGCTTGCCTTTATAATTTATACACTTTATATCCTTTACCGCAAATGAAATAACACGCACATTATTTCATTTGCGGTACTTTATATTCCTGATTTATTACAGATGAAAGGTTTAGTCTTTTCTTAATTTCACTACATTTCTAGCTTTTCTACGTCGTTCGTCCTCAATGGCTGCATAGTGTTTTTTTGTCGTATTTACATCTTTATGACCTAATACATCAGCAACTAAATAAATGTCTCCGGTTTCTTTATAGAGGGCAGTACCATATGTACTTCTTAATTTATGTGGAGTAATTTTCTTTAAATTGGTTACTAAAGAAGAATATTTTTTAACAAGATTTTCAACTGCACGTACACCGATTCTTCGCTTTTGCAAAGATAGAAATAATGCATTTTCATCTCCAGACACCGGTACAATGAGTTTTCTTTCTTCTATATAGTTTAATAAAGCTTCTTCAACTTCCTCGCCAAAATAAACTACTGTTTCATTTCCGCCTTTTCTTCTGATTTTTATTCCGGAATTTTTAAAATCAATATCATTAATATCAATTCCAACACATTCTGACACTCGAATACCGGTTCCGAGAAGCAGTGTAAGTATTGCCATATCTCTAATTTTAGTTTTCGCATGAAAGTTTTGCTGAGATTTTGTTAATTTATCACCAGTTTCAACTTCATCCAGCAAAATGCTCACTTCATCCGTATCCAGTCTCACAATTTCTTTCTGGTGAATTTTAGGCATATCAACAATAGAAGCAGGATTAGTTTGTATTGATTCTTTTTTATAGAAGTAGCGGTACATTGTACGAAGACAGGCAAGTTTTCTCATAATTCCACGCTCTTTATTAGTATGCTCCACACCATCTTCTGTAATATAATATTTTAAATAATCTAAATATTCTTCAATATCTGTAGCAGTGATTCTGTCCAAAATATTTACTGGTAGATCTCTGAGTTCTTTATTTTTCACTTCGGGATTTTCAGCTTTCAAATAATTAAAAAATACAACCAGATCATAACCATATGCAATTCTTGTCCGGGAAGAAGTAGTCGACTCAATTCCCCTAAAGAATTCCCCACAAAAACGTGGGAGTTGTTTTTGAAGTTCTCTCAATTTTAATTCATTTTTTATAATTACCTGTTCATGGTAATTTCTATTTGATGCAGTCATAATTTATATCTCCTTGTAAAAGTAAGTAAATTTATTTCATATCTTCTGGTAAATGAAAACTTCCATTCAGCAATGCTCTGAAAAATCTTTCCTTACATCCCGGATTTTCTTCATTTAATTGTTTTACAAGTCTTTTAACATATTCCCTTTTCGTATGTCCATCTACAGGACAAGGATTTTTCGCAATAGGAAGTTCATATTTGTGGGAGAAACCAATTACATCCATCTCCGGAATATACATTAAAGGTCTGATAACCGTTAAATCCATTCTATCCAAATATGTAACAGGAGAGAAGCAGTGGAAACGTCCTTCATATATCAAAGACAGGAACATTGTCTCTATCATATCGTCTTTATGATGAGCATATGCAATTTTATTGCATCCAAGGGTCTTTGCCATATCATTTAAAGAACCTTTCCGCATTTTTGCACAGAGAGAGCAGGGATTTGTTTCTTGTCTGGTATCAAAAACAATATCTGCAATTTCTGTTTTTACAATGTGATAATCTATATTCATTTCTGAACAAAAGTGTTTGATTTTTTCAAAGTCTTGTATGCCAAAGCCTAAATCAACAGTAATTGCAACAATTTCAAACTTAGCAGGATAAAATCTCTTTAAACCATTTAATGCGTATAAAAGAGTCAGGCTGTCTTTGCCACCGGAAATACCTACAGCAATCTTATCTCCGTCTATAATCATATTGTAGTCAGATACAGCACGTCTGACATAACTGAATAATTTTTGTGCTTTCATAAAAATCTCCATTCTGCAGTAATTTTAAATACAATATTAGTAGTAAAAGAATAAAAAAATAGTTGGATACTATCAAAAAGATAATAACACAACTATTCGCAAAAGACAAGTTTAACGAAATGACTTATCGGAAAATATACTTACTTTAACACATTATTAATTAAATTCTTAAAATATTCAGGAGTAGCTGCCTCAAATTCAACATATTCTTTTGATGCCGGATGAATAAATCCTATTGTTTTTGCATGCAGACACTGTCCCTGTAATTTGTATGGACATTTATTATGATTGTAAATATCATCTCCTAATAAAGGATGATTGATGCTTGCCATATGCACACGAATCTGATGTGTTCGTCCGGTTTCTAATTGAAATTCACATAATGTATTGTTGCGAAACTGTTTTAGTACTTTAAAATGAGTTACTGCGTTTTTACCATTTATTTCATTAATACACATTTCTTTGCGTTTTATCGGATGACGGCCAATCGGTGCATCAATAATACCTTCAAAGTCTTTTAAAACACCTTGTACAATACCTATATATTTTCTTGTAATGGAATGTTCTTTTAATTGCTCAGCAATAAAATTATGGCTGAAATCGTTTTTACAAACAATTAGGGCACCTGTTGTATCCTTATCAATCCGATGAACTATTCCAGGGCGTAAGACACCATTTATATTTGATAAATTATCTTTACAATGATACATAATTGCATTTACCAACGTACCAGAATAATGTCCGGGTGCCGGATGAACAACGAAATTTTTCTGTTTATTTACAATTAGTACATCGTTATCTTCATAAATAATATCTAATGGTATATCTTCTGGTTCTATATTTGCATAGACCGGTTCAGGAATATCTACAACAATTTTGTCTTCTGCCTGTACTTTGTAATTTGCTTTACATGGCTTATCATTTACTAAGATATTATTTTCTTTAATTAATTTTTGTATATACGTTCTGGAATGATCCGAAAGTAAATCATTTAAATATTTATCTATACGAATATCCTGTAATTCTTCATCTACTATAAAAATATTACTCATGAAAAGCTCTCCAAATTATCTATGATTTTTTAGCTGAATAATTTTATTAAATTCTTCTTCTTTTAATTTAAATAAGCAAATAATTACAATTACAATGCATGAAATAGTAACATAACAGTCAGCAATATTAAATATCGGAAAATGAATCAATTTAAAATATATAAAATCAATTACATATCCATGTATTACTCTGTCAATACAATTTCCAAATGCTCCCGATATTAAAAATATAAAAGATATATTTAAAATATGGTATACCCTCTTTTCTGTTGAGAAGTACAATTTATTTAAATTTCTAATAAATATACAAATAAAGAAAACGGCTGCGAATGTAAAAATAATGAATAAGAATCGTTTTCCGGAAAATATTCCCCAGGCTGCACCAGTATTTCCACCATCAAGATAATGAAAACACAATATATCATTTATAATTTGAAAGTCTGATTTGCCTTTTAAATAAACTGTTGCTAAGTATTTACTTATTTGATCAATAATTATTAGAAAAATCGCAAATAGCCCGATTTTTATTCCGTAAATGTGTCTATTATTCATTTATAATTACCTTTTCTACTCCTTTAACTAGATCTTCTCTAGAAATATTCCTGCTGATAAATGCATTTCCTATTTTATCAGCTAAAACAAATTTAATAATTCCGGCATCCATTTTTTTGTCATTAAAAGTTGCTTCCACAACATCATTAATAATAATATCAGAGGTTACAACAGGAAGTTGGTATAATTTAAGCAGAGCTAAGATTTTATGATACTCTTCTTCACTAAGAAATCCTTTTTCCATTGAAAGATATGATGCCGCATTGATACCAATAGAAATACATTCTCCATGTAATAAGGAAAACCCTTTTGCTTTTTCAACAGCATGTCCGATTGTATGCCCGAAATTCAGTAATGCCCGTTCATTCTGTTCTTTTGGATCGTTTTCTACAACAATACGTTTAATATTACAGCTGACAAATAATAATTGCTTTAAAATAGATAAATCTTTTTTTAATACATCATCTACGTGCTCCATTAGCCAATTAAAATATTCTTTATCGCGGATGATTCCATGTTTAATAACTTCTCCCATTCCCTGCAGGTATTCCCTCTGTGGAAGAGAATTAAGTGTAGACAAATTCATATATACCAGCTTAGGCATATAAAATGCACCAACCATATTTTTATATGCTTTAAAATCTACGCCGGTTTTTCCCCCAATACTGGAATCTACCTGAGCAAGTAATGTTGTTGGAATCTGCACAAAATCTATTCCCCTCAAATAAGTTGCTGCAGTAAAGCCTGTCATGTCACCAGTGACACCACCACCTAATGCAAGAAGCATATCTTTTCGATCAAATTTATTTAGAATCAGTGTCTCATAAATTTCGTTGATGGTACTAATATTTTTGTTCTGTTCCCCTGCGTCAAACTGATGAACAATAACCTTTTTACAATGAGGTTCTAAAATCGATTTTAATTGTTTTGCATAAATCGGGCCAACATTTGATTCTGTTACAATACAAAGACGTCGGTTCTGAATATGTAATTTTTTTAATTCATCAATAATACCATCGAAAGATACGGAATAAACAATATCATATGATGGCTCATTGTTATAATGTACAGTAATTCTATCAGATAGATTATTTAATGCTTTCATTATATTGGCTCCTTTTTTAACTTATTGGTATATATTAATTTTAATCAGATTTCTTCCTTTTTTTGTTTCCTTTATGACACCTTCAAAAACAAATCTCCCTTTTCCACGTACAGAAATAATATCGCCTGCTTTTACAGCAGCTCCGTTGGATGTAGTAAGCTTTCCGTTTATAAAAACTTTTCCTTCATGAATATAGTTAATTATGCTGTTTCTTGCAGTCTGAAATGCTGTGGCAATTAGACTGTCTAAACGGATATTAGAAATTGTGCCTGTTATTTCTTTAAAATTAGGAGTAACATTTAGAGTTTCATTTTGCGACATTTGAACAGATACTGTTGTTCGTTTTATTTTAAACAAATTATCTATAATGTATTTTGAGATATCTTCCTTACAATAAATATAGGCATGATTTTCTTTTACAAATATATCACCAATTTTATTTCTTTTAATGCCTAAATTTAAAATAGCACCTAAAAAATCCCGATGTGTAAGAGGTTGAGCAAATTTGGAATTTAATGGTGCAATTGATAAGACAGCAATAGGAATAGTTTCCTGATAATATATTTCCTCTGGTGAAAAAACAGCAATTTTTCTTTCTGCATAATTATTACCTCCCGTAATAGAAAGAGTAACAGGAGGTAATGTTTCTTTTATCTGATTTAAGATACTTAATTCATTTATATTTAAAAAATCAGAATATGTATAAATATTTTTTTCATATGCAATATTTGCAAGATCTTTTAATCGATTAATTAAAAATAATTCTTCTTTATTCATAATATATTTTAGTAACTTCTTCTGGCAGTGTAAGTATTTGCAGAATACCCGGAACCGGTGTCACTGACTACATCCTGAAAATCACCTGTAATATCAACGGATTGTGGTGTAACCAGATAAATATATCCACTAATCTTTTGAAGATTTCCGGAAATCGCATAGCAGCCCCCAATTACAGAATCTACAATACGCTGTGCTAAATCAATCTTAATTCCTTCCAGATTAAGAACAACAGACTTTCCCTCTAATAAAGTGTCAATAATATCTTTTGTATTTTCATAATGAGTTGGTTTTATGACACAAACTTCCATGTCACTGCTGGATGCCCCACGCATCTGAACAACTTTGCTGCCTCTGTTACTTCTATTGCTCCGAAACTGAGAGGTTGTCCTGCTTCTTACAGGAGTATCTTCTTCAGCCTGGACGGTAGCTCTCTCAGTCGCATGCTTCCTTGATGTAGTTTCAATATCTTCTTCTAATTCATCGTCAAAGTCATCATAATAGTCATCGTATTCATCGTTGTAATCCATTGTGAATACGTTCTTAATTTTATCTCCAAATTTTGACATGTCTCTCTCCTATTAATTATTATAATTTCGCTCTCCAAAGATACTGGTACCAACTCTTACCATTGTTGCACCCTCTTCGATAGCAACCTGATAGTCGCCACTCATTCCCATGGAAAGCACATTCATATTAACATTATCAATGTTTTTCTCTCTTATGTCAACCGATAATTTTTTCATTTTAGCAAAATATTTTCGATTCGTTTCAGGATTGTCAGTATATGGTGCAATTGTCATTAATCCTTGTACTCGTACATGAGGTAATAAACTGATTTCTTTTATCAAATTTATAGTTTCATTTTCAGAAACACCAAATTTACTTTCTTCATTTGCCATATTTACTTCAATAAGAATATCAGCAATTTCATCTTTTTTTGCAAATTCAAATTCTATCTGTTTAGCAAGTCTGAATGAATCTACAGAATGAATTAAAGCTGTCTTTCCAACAAGGTACTTAACTTTATTTCTCTGCAGATGACCGATCATATGCCAGCGAATATCTTTTGGCAGAATTTCAAATTTTTCAGATAATTCCTGAACTTTGTTTTCTCCGTAATCCAATATACCTGATGGTAAAGCATCTTCAATGGCTGTATATGGTTTTGTTTTGCTTACTGCAATAAGAGTTACTTCATCGGGGGTTCGTCCAGACTTTTCGCATGCAGTTTTAATATTTTCCTGAATTCTTTTAATATTTTCAAGTATCATAACGTTTGCTCCTTTTATTGAAATATTATCTGATTTTCGGAAACTTTTGCTGCTTCCAGAACAATTCTGTCATAAATTTTCAAACCAATATTTTCTTTCGCGACAATATAATATTCATCTATTGTGTCTAGAATCTGAACAATTTTAAAAACAGTATATCCATTATTAATATTGTATACTCCCATAAACTTACGTGTTCTCTCCACAACATAATTAGAGTGTGAGTCCGATTTTGTAATCACATCACCTTCATCAAAATATGATTTAGAAACATAGTAATTATTCTCATCTGAGTAAGCAATTGGTGGATAGTATATTTCAGAATCACTTTTTTTTCTGTTAGAACTTTGGACATTAAAACCAATGCTGACATCATCTTCCCCTTTTTTACTATACTCTTTCGGAATGACATACAATTCATTTGATACAACAGAAGATTTTGGAATTTTCAATCCAACCTTTGGTTGTTCCACAATTTCAATGTTTAAAAATCTGTCTGTTGCATACCGAACAACATATTTGGCTAATGTAATTACCCCATATTTGTTACCATCTGCACCTTTGATAATATCTAGATTTGCCGTAGTTGTAAGATTATCCTTTAAAAATTTGATTGAAATATTCTTTACATGTTTATATTTTTTTAAGTCTTTTTTACTAAATTTAATAACAATATTCCATTCATCATTATTAATAGCTTTATATAAAGGAGTACCTTTTTCGACTTTACTGCCAGATGAAAAATGTGCTGAAGTATAGTTTGTCTTATCAAAATTTGAAAGTCTGATTTGTTTGGGTTTTATTGTCTCAAAATCGTCAACACGATATAGAACAATTCCTGAAACTTTTGCTTTATTTATGGTAAATTGAACATTTTTGTCATGAACCATCTTTTGAAGGGAATTCATGTTAATTAAATCGACAACAGTTCCTTTTAATGTACTTTTAAAATCGTATAGAGTATGAAAACTCATTTTATCAAAATTATTATTAAAATCTTTTAAAGTATTTTGAATTGTATTTAAATTCTCTTCTGAGAGTTTAGAGTTTTCTTTACTGGAATTTAACAGGAAATTATTTAATTCTCCTGAAGAATCAATACTATATAATGTAGAATTTTTGGATATGCGCGAGCCTTCTCTGATATAATAATCAACATAACCTGATCCTTCTGCATATTTAATGACTTCTTCCCTCAGGGCAATTCCTTCATAAGAATTATCAAGTTTTTCTGCATTACTCCCCTCTGTTACTTCATAATATTTTGTACGTTCTGTCGTAAAATAAATAACAATATTAATAAACAGATAAATTAAAATTAGTCCAAATATTACAATGCCTATATTAATACCAAAAAAATTTTTATTTTTAATATCTTTTTTTCTTTTATTGATCATATATGCCTCCAAATGCAATTATCTAATACTTTTGATATTAAGTCAACAATAAGGCTGTATTTTTTAGAATTCATTTGAAAGTTTATGAATTGTTAATTTTATGAATTATTTTTTATTTTTCGGAAACTATATTATTAGACCATAAAGGAGGTATTATATAATGAATTCTAAAGGTTTTGATTATTTTGTACTGGTTTTAGTGATTATTGGTGCAATCAACTGGGGACTCATAGGTTTCTTCAAATTTGATCTTGTTGCATTTTTATTTGGAGATATGACTTGGATATCTCGAATAATCTATGCAATCGTTGGACTTTGCGGTTTATATACAATAAGTCTGTTTGGAAGAATCTGTTCATTTGGAGAGAGACACTAACATGAAAGGAAGCATCTGTCAAAAATACAAATGCTTCCTTTATTATTTGTTTTTAATTGTTAACAGGATATAAGAATTTTTTCTCTTAGATCAGAATCCATTTCACTCTCATTCATTGAAACACTACAGATAAACTGAATGTCTGTACTTAAACTTTCAAGAGTCTCAATTGCTGTTTTTATGGCATCTGCTGATAAATTTGCTATCTTTATCAGGCTATCAATAAAAACGCATTCAATATCATGATTTCCCGATAAAAGACCTGAAACAAATCCTATAAAACCATCATATGTACATACAGGATATTCTGTAACATTAATTAAACGTATCTGATTGTTTAATTCATAAATATGCTGACTGCTTTTGTCCAGATAGACAATAGTGCCTTTTGCGGATGTTGCCATATCGTTAGCACGTTTTAGCATTTCCTTAGTTTTACCTGTTCCCTTCTCCCCACAGATAATTTGAATCATGTAGTATACCTCCTTTAATTTTTATATATTTCTCTCCACTCTAAATCACCACGATTCAGAGATTTAATTAAAAGTTCAGCGGTAGCCACATTGGTAGCCAAAGGAATATTATGCATATCACATAACCTGATTGCTTTGTGAATATCCGGCTCATGAGATTTTGGATTTTCAGGATCTCTTATAAAAATCAACAAATCTAAATCATTTTGTTCAATCTGGGAACACATCTGCTGTTCTCCGCCCAGATGGCCGGCCAGATATTTATAAACATTTAAATTTGCTGCTTCTTCGATTAAGCGTCCTGTTGTTCCAGTTGCATATAATGCATGTTTACACAAAATTCCACGATATGCAATACAGAAATTCTGCATTAATTTCTTTTTTGAGTCATGTGCAATTAATCCTATGTTCATAAATATCCTCCTGTATATATAGTATATTAACTAACTTATATTATTATTAAACCATTGCCTTATTTCTTTGTAAACCAATATTTAGAACAATTCCTATTCCACAGTACATACTGGTCAAGGACGTTAATCCGTAACTTACAAAAGGCAGTGTAATACCTGTATTCGGTAAAAGCATTGTTGCAACAGAGATATTTACAAAACTCTGTACACCAACTAAAACCCCAAATCCAAAACAGAATAACTTTCCAGCCAGTGTAGGTGCTCTGGAACCTGTTATGAAACATTCTAAAACAATCATAAAAAGTAATATAATTACAGCTGCTCCACCAATAAATCCTAATTCCTCACCTACAATTGTAAAAATAAAATCTGTGTGGGATTCAGATATAAGATTTCCGTTCTTTACTGAAGTAACATCATTATTGTCTAAACCTTTACCAGTCAGTCCACCGGAACCAATTGCAAGAAGAGAATTTTCCTGCTGGTATCTTAAATCCTTGGCTTTTTCATTATCTTCCTGAAAAAAACCTACAATTCGATTATATTGGTAGCCTTTTAAAATAACATTCCCCGGTTGAGTTACATAGTATCCTAAAATACAAATAACCGGTAATGAAATAATAAGTACGCCGGTAATAATTTTATAATGAATTCCTGATAAAAACATTATAGCACAAAATGTCAAAAAAATAACTATTGTTGTTGATAAATCTGGTTCTATAAATATAAGACCTAGTATAATTCCGGCAAGCAATGTTACTCCTGCAATTGTTTTAAAAGTATTTAATGTTTCTATACGTTTAAATAAAAAGGTAGCAACAAAAATAATTAGAAATATCTTGGCGTATTCCGAAGGCTGAAACTGAGTAAAACCTAAGTCAATCCAACGTTTTGCACCTTTATTAACTGTTCCCAAAACAATTACAAGCATTAATAACACAATTGTGGCAAAATAAATTATCCAATAAAATTTAAACAACAATTTATAACTGAGTAATGTAAAGAAAGTAAGAACAAGAACTCCTAAAATAAAACCAGCAATTTGTTTTAATTGGAAATTCTCCCCTTCTGATGCACTGCCGATACAGAAAATACCTATAAAAGTAACCGCAAGTACATATAGGATTAATCGAAAGTTTAAATTTGATAATTTATATGCTTTTATCACATTTCGTATTTTTTTTAACATTAAATCTTAACCTCTTTAATTGGTATATTAGCCATAAGACATGGCCCTTTTTCATGGTGAATCTCTACACTGCATTGTTCAATATCAATTTCGATATATTTAGATATTACATTTACAATATCACGCTTAATTGCCTCTGTAGTATAAGGATTACAACCGATTCTATCTGTTACTAATAATATTTCAAGACGCTCTTTGGCAACTTTGCTGGAGCGTTTTTTTCTAAAAAATCTTCTAAAAATCATTTTGATGCCCCCTTACTGAAAATATTTTTAAATATCAGGAAGGAAAATTTCCCCTGTGCTTTATCTTCAGTAGTGTATGTACCATTTAATCTCTCAGCAACCTTTATAATTGCTTTTCCTGAAGAGCTACCAGTATCAACAACAGCATCTCCCCGGTTTGTGGCAATAACAACGTTAATATCATCATTAATGCATCCAATGATTTCTGTACCTAGTATTTCCTGAACATCATCTTCAGACATCATCTCACCTTTCTTGATTAGTTCAGGCCTTAATTTATTAACAAGTAAATAAATAGGATCAATTCCATCTTTCTCTAAAAGTCCGATAATTCTATCAGCATCTCTGATAGCAGATACTTCTGGTGTAGTTACAACAATAGCCTTAGTTGCTCCGGCAATCGCATTTTTAAATCCTTGTTCAATTCCTGCCGGACAATCAATTAAAACGTAGTCGAATTCTTCTTTGAGACAATTGGTAAGTCCAATCATTTGTTCCGGACTTACTGCATTTTTATCTCTGGACTGTGCACTTGGAAGAAGGTATAAATTTGCATGTCTTCTGTCTTTTATGACAGCTTGTTTTAATCTACAGTTTCCCTCCAAAACGTCTACCAGATTATAAACTATCTGATTCTCCAGTCCCATAACTACATCAAGATTTCTAAGACCGATATCGGTATCAATCGCTATAACACTTTTGCCCATTTTAGCCAGGGCGATGCTTAAATTTGCGGTGATTGTAGTTTTTCCTACACCACCTTTACCTGAAGTTATTACAATTACTTCCCCCATATTCCCTCCTAAAATAAATAGATATCGTTATCTTCTGTACTTTATTCAGGAAATTTGATTAATCCTGTATGCTGTTTGTATTATCGCTCTTAACTGATTTTTTAAGATCTTTATCTTTTAATTCTCCATAGAAATATTGAATAGAATTCTTCGCCAATTCAGCTGAATCGTGAGAAGAATTTCCAAATGGTATAAAAACTGATACTCCCACTTCAGGATCATTATATGGTGCATATGCCACAAATACAGCATGTGAATTTCTATGCTTATTCTCCTGCGCAGTACCAGATTTTCCAGCAATAGCAATTTTAGTATCTGTAAAGAAATTGCGTACTGTTCCTTTTGTAATAACCTCCCGCATACCTGTATGAATTGCATTCCAAGTACTGCTTGAAGCTTCTACTGTATTCGATAATTTGGCTTTATTATTATAAACCAATTTACCTTTTCTTGAATTTACTTTATCAATCAGCGTTAAAGAATAATTCTTTCCACCGTTTGCAAGAGTAGAAACATACCTTGCAAGCTGTGCCGGTGTATAGGCATTACTTCCCTGCCCTATTGCAGAATGAACTGCAGATTCTGTTGAAAAATGTGGGTCTCTTTCAGTAATCTCTACACCTGAACGCATGTTTAATCCTAATTTGGTTGCATATTTTTCTATTTTCTCAAGTCCTACAGAACTATCGTATTCTGTACCATTAGACTTACCAAGCCGGTATCCCATCTCATAGAAAAAGTAATTACATGAATGTGTAATAGCTCCCATAACATCAATATGGCCATGTGTTCCCTGTGGATAAATCCAGCATTTTGGTGAAGGTTTAATTTTTTCATATTTACCAGTTGCATTTACAGTTGTATATGGTGAAATAAGCCCCTCTTCTAGTACCGTCATGGCGACACTCATTTTAAATGTTGAACCTGGAGCACTAGAGCCCTGTGTTGCCCTGTTATATAATGGGTCCGACTGATCATCAATTAATTTCGCCCAATATTCCGGATCAACGCTTCCTGAGAGCATATTATTATCGTAACTTGGATAGGTTACCATAGCTCTTACATTTCCTGTATTTGGATCTGTCATAACAACAGAACCGGAACATGGATCCAGAGCGATTTGTGCAGGTGTTATCTTTAAAGTTTTTATTTGTTTTATAAGGAACTGGTATGTCTGATAGGAATCATGTGTCGATAAAAGATTGTATGTTCTCTCATCTTTTTCTAAAATTCCCTGATCATAAAGCAGCATACAAATTTGACTGCCGGAAATCGTCGAATCAAAAATTCTGTATTTCACAACCAGTTTTCCAAAAGATGTATTCTTTTTAATATCGTTTATAATATGTTTCTTTATAATGTTATAAGTTTCACCAGTAGACAAATAAGCATCTTCTACATCTAAATTATCCAAATCTATCCAGTTCATCTTAATTGAATATTTAATGAAGTCGTTTAAACTTAATTCCCCGTCAACATATTTGAGATATGTCTCATCCTCAGTATTAATAGAGGACGAAATCAGAATACCGTCATTTTTTAGTAAATCATAGATGTAATCACAATATTCCTGATATTCATCATTGAAGTCATTATATTTAGTTCCCTTTGAATTTAATTCAGAACTAATTTTACTTACTGCTTCAGTTACTGCTCTTTTATATTTTTCATTTAAATTGCGCTCATTACTTGTGCTTTTTTTACCCGACAAATTTTTCAAGCTGACAACATTGTTTGTTACTAACTGGGAATAAACTTTTTTTGCTGAAATATAGTGCAACTTTTCATCTGTTTGGTTTTTGTCATCTACATCATAATTAACAATTTCAGAAATTAAAATTGCAGCAATTCTTTTTTCAAGCATGGTATAAACAGCTTTTTGAAGCTTTGAATCAATCGTTAAATAAACATCATTTCCGGCTGCTGAATTCTTCTTGGAAATAGTACTTAATACTTTACCGGTATTATCAACAAAAATCTTTTCTTCGCCTCTTTTTCCTTGAAGATATTCTTCCATAGATGCTTCTAAGCCTGATTTACCAACAATATCCGTGGCAATATATTTTTTCCCTTTTTCTTTATAATCTTCCAGTTCTGAATCAGAGATTGTTCCTGTATAACCAATAATCGGTGCAAAATATTCGCTCATTGTATATTTTCTGATTGTCTGTTCTTCTACAGTAACACCAGTTAAATCAGCTTCATTTTCATAAACAGCTACGACCGTTTCATTCGAAACTTCTTTTGCGATAGTTACACCCAAATATTTTTGAGAGGATATTGCATAGACATTATAGCGGACTGCAAGTATTTTTAAAAGTAATTCATCGCTACATTCCTGTTTTACTTCAAACAAATCATTTTTTAGGTAATGAATGATTTCACCTGGGGAAGCATTAGAATAATCACGATTATTTCGTTTTAATTCTTTACCGAAAATATTTGTTAAAAATAGTCTTTTAGATGCATCAGACGTGTAATTTGCCTCCCACTTCCCATCATTGTTTAAAGAAATCGGAAAATCAACAATAACCTTGTCCCCATGATCTTCAATAATATTAATTGCCTTATACACAATAGCATTCAAGGTGTTGTTTTTTTCGTTAGAACTCTCTATTTTATCTTCTATTTTAATTGTATAAGCTAATTCATCATGAGCCAAAACCTTTCCATTAACATCTAATATCTTTCCTCTTGTACCAGAGGAATAGACTGTTTTTTCAGCCTTTTGAATATATGTACTCATGTAATAGTTTTCATTGACAATCTGTAAATCAAATATTCTATATACAAGTACAGAAAATAAATCTATCATAATAAGGCTTATTATAAAGATTCTGGATTTGATTGTTTTTAAAACCGTATATAAAAAATCACTTATCAAAACTTAATGTATTCTCCTGTTTTATTGTTAATATTTTTTCATTTAAAATATAAAATAGTTTATATAATATAAAAGCCACAAAAGTTGTTATTATCATTTCAGGTAAAATGATTTTTTCAAAATAAAATGAAAAATCCAGCTTGTTGCGAAGTAAAAAACGAAAGACATATAACAGAACATTATATATAAAATCACTTATAAATACTAATACCATTGGCATAAATACGTGGTCACTATAAAACATTTTCTTAAATAAACCACTAAAAAATCCAATATACATATAAAGTAATGCATATAGTCCGATAACATCACCAAAGAAAATGTCAACAAACAGACCACATACAAGTCCTGTAAGACTTCCGTAATTACAGCCTCTCATAAAGCCAAAAATACATGTTGTAAACAACAAAAAGTTTGGAGTTGCAACTATATCAAAGTTAGCTAAAGAGAGTTCACTCTGTAGTACAAAAGATATTATAATAATCAATGCAGTAATGAATACTCTAATCACTCTATGTTTCATGGAAATTTCCTTCTATTTTTTTAATTGTTCTTTCATCTCTGTTATTACTAATACTTCATCTATGTGCTGAAAATCAACAACCGGTACGATTTTTCCGGATTGTGTTAATTCATTGGAATCTTTTGAAACTTCTGTAACATATCCGACTAAAATTCCAGGTAAAAACTTATTACTGATTCGTGAGGTTACAACCATGTCTCCCTCTGATACTTTTGCTTCTTTTACAATTTCAGTAATATTCATAACACCATCTTCAATTAATTTTAAGTCACCGCTGGCAATTCCTGTATCTGAAGTATTGGCAAAGGATACACTTACACTGCTCTCATCATCTATAATAGAGCGGACTTTTGAATAATTTTCGCCAACATCATAGATAATTCCCACAAGTCCGCCACCGCTGATAACATTCATATCTTCTTTCATCCCATCTCTTGCACCTTTATTAATGGTAAAGATGTTAAAAAAATTACCTGTATCTTTTCCGATAACTCTTGCACCGACTTTTTTTAAAGAAGAATAATCTTTGTCTAGTTTATACATATTACGAAGTCTTGTAAGTTCATATTTGTTCTGGGCTAATAAACTGTTTTCTTGTGTTAGTTCATCAACCTGTAGTTTTAATTTATCATTCTCTTTTTTTAATTCTTTTACGGATTTTAATAAATCTGATTTGTCAGTAAACCATTCTCCCATGCTGTTTGCTCCTTCTTGCAACGGAATCACAATCATACCGGCAACGGATTTAAATGGTCTTGAAAAATCTTTTACTGCCACTGACAAAATAAGAACTGCAATACATAGTAATGTCAGCGTAAAAATTAGTATTTTGGGTTTTATATTAATTTTACTTGGTCTTTTCATTTAACTCACCTTTTCGTCATGTTGATTAATAACAAATATTTAGAACGAACTTTCTCTTGGCTCGTACATTAATTTTTTGAAAGAAGAATCTGACATAATCATAGAAATTCCTCGGATTACTGATTCCCCTGGATTTTTTACTGTATTTACCTTTAAATCTGTTTCAGCCGCAATTAGTTTGTCCAAATTAGAAATTGCAGAGGAAGCACCTGTAAGATACAAACCAATATCCATTATATCTGCTGTAAGTTCAGGGGGAGTTCTCTCTAACAGATTTTTTATTGATTCAATAATATCATCAAAAAACTGTTTGATTGCTTCGTAAATTGTGTCCTTAGATACACCACGTTCTGACGGAAGACCGGTAATGACGTTTCTGCCATATACATATAATAATTCTTCTTCTAAGTCTTCATCTTCATTATATGTGGCATCTGATAATTTGCACTTAATATGTTCTGCTGTTTTTAAACCAATTAGAATATTATATTTACGTTTTACAGCATCACAAATCATTTGGTCTAGACGGTTTCCACCCATCTTTATAATTCGGCTGACAACAATTCCACCATGGGAAATAACAGATATTTCTGTAGTATCAGCACCAATATTAATAATCATGTTTCCTCTCGAGCTTGTCATATCAATTCCAAGACCCACGGCATCAGCAATGGGTTTTTCTACGATTTTAATCTCTCTTGCTTTAATGTCTGACTTTGCCACAACATCATAGAAAGCTCTTTTCTCTACTTCTGTAATATCTGCCGGTACAGCAATACAAAACCGCCCCATTTTACTGCCTCTGGGGCCGGTTAATTTTTTGAAAAACTGTTCAAACAGCATTTTCATACTTTTTAAATCAGCAATCACTCCAAATTTAATTGGGAAAATAACTTTTATATTATCAGGGGATTTTTCATACATTTTAAAAGCTTCATCCCCAATTTCAAATAACTCATTTTTATTTTTTATAGCTATAATATTCTTTTCATTTAAAGTTGTTTTGGTCATTCCGTTGTATATTTTAATATTGCTTGTACCAAAATCAATGCCATAAACACTTTTACTCATATTATATCCTTTCCGTTTTAGGTTTATATTTGGCCGGATTCATTTAGACTACAATAAGTATTATCCCCTATTATTATGTGGTCTAACAACCGTATTCCTATAATCTTTCCTGCATTTTTTACTCTGGATGTACTTTTAATATCCTCTCTACTGGGAGCAGGATCACCACTTGGATGATTGTGGACTAAAATAATATTTACACAATTACATCGAAGTGCTTCTATAAATATTTCTCTTGGAGAAATCAAAGACTGATTGACTGTTCCTGAACTGATAAGCTTATCTTTAATCAATTTGCATTTGGTATCAAGAAACATTACATATAATTGTTCCTGTTCTAAATGTCTTAACTGTTCCATATAAAATCCTGCAATCACTTCAGATGTATTATATTTTGTTGTATCGTTAAAACTGGTTTTCGAAATACGCTTTGCCAGTTCTAATACACATAAAATTTGTATGGCTTTTACTTTTCCTACACCATTAATCTCGAGTAACTGCTCTAAAGTAAGATGTGTAAGAGATAGTACATTAACTGCACCATCTTCATTTTTCAGTAATTTTACAGCCAGCTCTTTTACGTTACAGCCTTTTGTGCCTGTCCGTAAAATAACAGCTAAAAGTTCAATATCCGTTAAGGTTTCTGTACCATATTGAAGACACTTTTCATAAGGTCTCTCTTCTTTTGGTAAAGTTTCAATAATATTCATATTCCTCCATTTCTGTTCTCTCCGAGTACAAAAGGAAAACTCATGGAAGAAATATTAATCTTAACTATTGTAGCACAATAAAATTTATGTGTATATGTTTTTTCCAATAAAAGGGGAATAATAACAAAATGTTACGAAATAGTAACTAATTCGTCATTCACCATATTCTGAAATGCTTTTAATATTCCAAATTTTGCGTGCTGCCAGGTTAATCCCCCCTGAAAATATACAGCATAAGGCGGTTTTATTGGACCGTCCGCACTCAGTTCAATAGAGGAACCTGATACAAAAGCTCCCGCTGCCATAATAACCGGTGCATCATATCCTGGCATATCCCAAGGTTCGGGAGTTAAATAACTATCTACCGGTGCAGCTGCCTGAATTCCTTTGCAAAAAGCAATAACACAATCCGGATTTCCAAACGCAATCGCCTGAATAATATCATGCCTGCTTTCCATGCCATCAGGAACAACTTTAAAATCAAACTGTTCAAATAAATTTGCCGCAAAGATTGCACCTTTTAATGCTCCAGATACAACCGTTGGTGCTAAAAACAATCCCTGATACAGTAAATTCATTACGCCGAGGTTGGCACCTACTTCTTTTCCAAGTCCCGGTGTGGTAAGGCGGTAAGCACAGTTCTCGACACATTTCTTTGTCCCACAGATATACCCTCCAATCGGTGCAAGACCTCCTCCCGGATTCTTAATAAGAGAACCTACAATCATATCTGCACCAACATCAGAAGGTTCTATTGTCTCAACAAATTCTCCATAACAGTTATCAACCATAACAATAATATCCGGGTTAATTTCTTTTATAAAAGAGGTCACCTGACCGATTTTTT
This sequence comes from uncultured Eubacterium sp., assembly GCA_910584795.1. Taxonomy (GTDB): domain Bacteria; phylum Bacillota; class Clostridia; order Lachnospirales; family Lachnospiraceae; genus Eubacterium_G. The sequence goes on from CAJUBZ010000001.1 coordinate 185,396, forward strand.
TTACAGATAAAGTAGGTCTTGTGGCATATCCTTTGGAACGTTGGATTCCGACCATAGTGACACCATCCAATTTTGATTTGATTCCATCATAATCAAAATCTCCATTGTTCAATAAATCAACCTGGTCATATGTAATGCCATATTCCGCAAGACTTCCCGTAGATGGTCTGATACCGATAACTTCTTCTAACGTGTCATATGGTTTTCCACTTATGTACATCAACTTATCTCCGGGACGCAGGTTCGCTGATAGCGCAATGCCAAGTGCATGCGTCCCACAGGTAATCTGTGGTCTGACCAAGGCATCTTCCGTATGAAAAACATCTGCGTAAACTTTTTCAAGAGTATCACGACCTAAATCATTATACCCGTATCCTGTCGTCGGGGCAAAATGAGCTTCGGCAACTTTATTTTTCTGAAATGCTGACATTACCTTTAACTGATTGTACTCTGCAATTTTGTCTATTTCTTGAAATCTATGTGACAAATCAGAAATGATTTTATCTGAAATTTCTAAAACTTTTTCATCAATTCCCATCTGTCGGTACATATTTTTTAATTCACTCATATCTCATCCTTTATTATGTTTCTTTTTTTCAAATTCATAAGCATTTCTGCTAATATTCTTCCCTGTTTATATTCAAACTCATCAATGTTTATTATGCATACATCTTTTTCTCTTCGAAACCATGTAAGCTGTCTTTTGGCAAAGTGCCTTGTATTCTTTTTAATCAATTCAGCAGTATCTTCCAGCGATACATTATTTTCAAGATGGTTTACCACTTCTTTATATCCAATTCCCTGCATAGAAACCATATCTGCATCACATCCGTGGGCAAGAAGTCCTTTTACCTCTTCAACCAATCCATTCTTTAACATGTTATCTACACGCTTTTCGATTCGTTGATAAAGAAGTTCTCTTTTGTCATTTAAAACAAAATAGGCAAAATGATACGGAGACTGATTTTCTCGCTGTTCACAATTGTGGCTGGAAATCGTTTTACCGGTATCATGATAATATTCCAAGGCACGGATAACACGTTTTATATTATTAAAATGTATTTCTTTAGCGGAAACCGGGTCGATATCTTTTAACATCTGATGCAGATATTCATTACCTTTATCAGATGCTATCTGTTCTAATTGTTTTCGGTATTCATGTTCATCATCTGTTTCATCAAAATGAATATCATATAAAAGAGCCTGAATATAAAATCCGGTTCCACCAACAATGATTGGAATTTTTCCTTTTTTCTGAATCTCCAAAACAGCCTCTTTTGCCATCTTCTGAAACACATGGACATTAAATGCATCTTTTGGATCTAAAACATCAATCAGATAATGCTTTACGCCCTGCATTTCCTCTTCGGTGATTTTGGCAGAGCCAATATTCATACCTTTATATACCTGAATAGAATCAGCACTGATAATTTCACCATGAATCCTTTTTGCCAAAGCAATCGAAAGTTCTGTTTTGCCAACGGCCGTAGGACCGGTCAGAATAATTAGTTCATTCATAAAAACTCCTAAATGATTCTCTTGAATTTTTTCTCTAATTCATATTTGCTCATGGAGATAATCGTTGGTCTTCCATGAGGACAGTTATAAGGGTTCTCTAAAGATAATAACTGAGTAATCAGTTCATCTGCTTCTCTGAAAGATATTCTGCTGTTTCCTTTTACGGCAGCCTTACAGGACATGGAAGCAATTTTATCCGTTAAAATATCCGGTGACATCTTGCCGCTCTCATTGGAAAGATTATCAATTATCTCCATCAAAACTTCCTGACTATCCAGAGTATATAAATCCGAAGGAACACCTCTTACTGCAAAATCCCGTCCGCCAAAAGGCTCCATTTCAAAGCCGATTTCTTTAAAGTTCTGTAAATACCGTTCGATTAAATCAGCTTCATTCATTGACAGATTTAAAATAATCGGCGGGTTTATCATCTGCGTATGAATCTGTCCTGTTTTACGTTTCTCCATAAGTGATTCAAACATTACTTTTTCGTGGGCAGCATGCTGGTCAATAATATACATTTTCTCGTCATATTCTACAATCCAGTAAGTATCAAAAACCTGTCCGACAATTTTATGTTTCGGCTTTGCAATATCACTTAAAAAATTATCATATACATCTGTTACTTTTTGTTGAACAGGTGCTGAGGTTTTCTCATGGACGCTTGGCATATCTGCTTTTGAAATATTTGTAGTCTTTGGATTCTCAGGCAAATCCGGTTCTTTTATAAATGAAGGTGTGACAGTCGTTTTGTTATATATCGTCTCTTCTTGTACAACACTGCTGTTATCCTCTGTATCGCCCAAAATATGCTGGCGCCTGGTTTCAAAAGGTTCTGGCGTATATTTTATAGTTTCTCTTCTTTCAGATTCTTTTTCTAATTTTACATCTATAATATTAGGCTTTTCAATTAATGTATCATTAATACATTCTGAAATCATCGGATAAATTTTTTCAGATTTTCTAAAACGAAGTTCCATTTTAGAAGGATGTACATTGACATCTAAAAATTCCGGATTAATTTCAAAATTTAGTACAGTAAACGGATATTTATGCTGCATTAATATGAATTTATATCCATCTTCTATCGCTTTGGAAATAATGTTACTTTTAATATATCTTCCATTAATAAAATAATTTTCGAAAGTTCTGTTCCCTTTAGAAACAATCGCTTTTCCAATATAACCTGTGATCGTCATAAAATCATTCTGTTCATTGATTTCAATAATGTTTTCTGTGATCTCTTTTCCATAAATACTATATATAACATCTTTTAAACTGCCATTTCCCGATGTATGTACCCGGACTTTACCATTGCTTTTAAAACTAATGGAAATCTCCGGATGAGAAAGAGCAATTTTTTCCACAATATCAGAAACATAACCTGACTCTGTCTGGGCAGTTCGTAAGAACTTACGTCTGGCAGGGGTATTGAAAAAAATATTGTTTACGATAAATGTCGTACCTACAGGAATACCAATTTCTTCATACCCCACTTCTTTTCCGCCTTCAATACGGTAACGGATACCTTCCAGATTGGAAACTGTTCTGGTTAATAATTCTACCTGACATACAGCGGCGATACTGGATAATGCCTCGCCGCGGAATCCCAAAGAAGAAACGCTTAAAAGATCCAGTGCCGTTTTGATTTTGCTCGTTGTATGGCGCAGAAAGGCAATGCGGACATCATCTTTTTCAATCCCTTTTCCATTGTCTGTGATACGAATAGATTTCGTACCGCCCTCTTCAATTTCGATAGAAATCATTGTTGCACCTGCATCAATAGAATTTTCCATCAGCTCTTTTACAATTGACGAAGGCCTCTCAACAACTTCTCCGGCTGCTATTTGATTAATTGTGCTTTGATCCAGTTCTCTTATATTACCCATAGTCATCCTTTATTCTACCAACGGTTTTTTAATTGGTTCTGTAATTTGTATAAATAGTTCAATCCATCAATTGGTGTCATCTCGCCTAAATTTAATTCTTCTATTTCACTAATAATGGCATTTTCGTTCATTGCAGCAAATAATGTCATCTGGTGTGCTTCTAAATCATCATTCATTCCAGGCAGAACATTACTTCCCTGCTGTAATCCCGCAGCAATATCTTTTGCTCTGACAGTAATATCAGCATTACTTAATTCTGCTACCAGTTCTTTTGCCCTGTTTAGTACGCTTTCCGGAACACCGGCTAGTTTTGCTACCTGAATACCATAACTCTGATCAGCACCACCTTTTATGATTTTTCTTAGGAAAACAATATCATCCCCCTGTTCTTTTACGCTGATACAGTAATTGTTGACTCCCGGAAGTGTGCCTTCTAATTCTGTCAATTCATGATAATGGGTAGCAAATAACGTCTTTGCGCCTAAAATCTTTTTATCACAGATATGCTCAACCACTGCCCAGGCAATACTTAGACCGTCAAAAGTACTTGTTCCACGACCGATTTCATCTAAGATTAGTAAACTGTTCGCTGTGGCATTTCTTAAAATATTGGCAACTTCTGTCATTTCCACCATAAAGGTACTCTGACCGCTTGCCAGATCATCGGATGCACCAACACGGGTAAAGATTTTATCACAAATAGAAATGTTTGCTTCTTTTGCAGGAACAAAAGAGCCAATCTGTGCCATCAGTACAATCAATGCTGTCTGCCTCATATAAGTGGACTTTCCAGCCATATTCGGACCGGTAATAATAGATAACCGGTTCTTGTTTGTATCTAAGTATGTATTATTGGAAATAAACATATTATCCGGCATCATTTTTTCAACAACAGGATGCCTGCCTTCTTTAATATCAATTAATCCTTTTTCATTAATTTTTGGTTTTACATAATGATTACGTTCTGCAACATAAGCTAGAGATGCAAAAACATCAATCTTGGCAATGGCTTTTGCTGTCATTTGAATCCTGTTAATCTGATGGAATATCTCATCCCTCACAGAAGTGAATATATTATATTCTAAAGAGAACAGTTTATCTTCCGCACCAATAATCACTTCTTCTAATTGCTTTAATTTGTCTGTTGTAAATCTCTCGGCATTTGTCAATGTCTGCTTTCTTACATAATCGTCTGGAACTAAATCTTTAAAAGAATTTGAGACTTCAATATAATAGCCAAATACTTTGTTATATTTGATTTTTAATTTGTTAATACCTGTTTTTTCTTTTTCTTCAGCCTCTAAATCTGCAAGCCAGCCTTTTCCTTCTGTTTTTGCTGCCCGGAGTCTGTCAATTTCTTCATGAAATCCTGTACGGATAATGCCTCCTTCTTTTATATTAATTGGTGGATCATCTGTAATAGATTCCCTAATTAGAGAAGAAATATCCTCTAACGTATCTAACTGATTATATAATTCTATAAATAAAGGTGATTTGAAATCGCTGATAATATTCTTGATATGTGGCAGCATTTCTAAAGAAGTTTTAAATGCAATTAAATCCCTTGGATTCGCTGATTTATAAGAAATTTTACTTAAAAGTCTCTCTAAATCATAAATTGGAGACAGATATTCTCTCAGCTCATCTCTTGTTATAATTGATTTGTTTAATTCCTCAATTACTTTCTGTCTGTTGGTAATTTCCTCTTTGGAAATCAAAGGCTGTTCAATATAGCCACGGAGAGTTCTTGCCCCCATAGCTGTTTTCGTTTTATCAAGCACCCATAATAAGGAGCCACGCTTCTGCTTTTCTCTCAATGTCTCGCACAATTCCAGATTACGTCTAGTAGAAGTATCAAGAATCATAAAAGTACTTGTAGAATATGGAACTAATTTTGATAAATGAGATAAAGAGTTTTTCTGTGTCTCATAAAGATATTTTAACAGCGAACCAGAAGAAATCACAGCAAGAGACATTTCAGAAATACCAAGACCTGCCAGGTCGATGATTCCAAAATGGTCTTTTAATACTTCACTGCAGTTATCTTCATCAAAATACCATTCTTCTAACTCAAAAACGGAAATAGATAATCTGTTTTTGAGTTCATCAATATCCATACCACACATCAAAAAAGCATGATTGCATATGATTTCACTTGGCATAAACTTATTAATTTCATCTACGACATTTCTCTCGGAATAAACTTCTGTAACATAGTAGTCACCGGTAGTAACATCCGCAATAGAAATACCAAATTTCCCTCCAATATAAGCAATGGACATCAAATAATTATTTTTGCCCTCTTCAATAGCATTTGTGTTTAAATTAGTACCGGGAGTTACGATTCTTGCAACCTCTCTTCTGACGAGTCCTTTCGCTTCTGCCGGGTCTTCAGCCTGCTCTACAATACATACCTTGTATCCTCGGGTAACTAATTTGTTAATGTATGTATCAACTGCATGATAAGGAACACCACACATAGGTGCTCGTTCATCCAGACCACAGCTTTTTCCTGTCAATGTAATTTCCATAACTTTTGATGCTTCTAATGCATCGTCAAAAAACATCTCATAAAAGTCGCCAAGTCTGTAAAAAATAATACAGTCATCATGTTTCTTTTTTGTATCTAAATAATTTTTCATCATCGGTGTAAGGGCATCAAAATGATTCTCCCATACATCCTGCATCATTTGCGGTAAACTCATTTTTATTCCACCATTTCTCCCATGTAATAAAATCCTTTTGCTTCTTTGAGATAAACATTAACAATCTTTCCAATATCATCTTTGGAAGCTTTCAAATGAACAACGGAATTATTACTCAGTCTTCCAGAGACATATCCTTCTATTTTTTTGTTTACTTCTTCAATTAAAACTTCTTGTGTAGTTCCTTCCAAAACAGCTGTTTTTTCTCTGGAAATTTCGTTAATCACACTAAGAAGCCTGTCAAATCTATCCTTGACAACATCTTCAGGAACCTGATCAGGCATCTTCGCTGCCGGTGTTCCAGAGCGTTTCGAATAAATAAAAGTAAAAGCGGAATCATATCTTGCTTTCTTTACTACATCCAACGTTTCAAGGAAATCTTCCTCTGTCTCTCCCGGAAATCCAACAATAATGTCTGTTGTAATTCCAATATCAGGAATTGCTTTCCTTAACTTTTCAACCAATACTAAATACTGTTCTTTATTGTAATGTCTGTTCATAATCTCTAACAATCTGGAACTTCCCGACTGCAGAGGCAGATGCATCTGTTTACATATCTTTTTGGATTTTGCCATCACTTCAATTAATTCATCAGATAAATCTTTTGGATGGGAAGTCATGAACCGAATTCTCTTCAATCCTTCAATTTCTTCGATTTGTTCTAATAACTGTGCAAAAGAAATAGGATTGTCCAACGTTTTTCCGTATGAATTCACATTCTGTCCTAAAAGCATAACTTCTACGACGCCATGATTCACTAATTCTTTAATTTCAGAAATAATATCTTCCGGATTTCTGCTTCGCTCTCTTCCTCTCACATAAGGGACAATACAGTAACTGCAGAAATTGTTGCAGCCATACATGATATTTACACCGGATTTGAAACTGTATTTTCTGACACTTGGAAGGTCTTCCACGATTTCCGTTGTACCATCCCAGATATCTTCTATCTTATGTCCGCTAATGAATCTTTCATATAACAGCTCTGCCAGTATAAATACATTATGCGTTCCAAAAATAACGTCCACAAACCGATAACTTTTATTTAATTTTTCCACGACGTGTTCTTCCTGCATCATACAGCCACAAAGTCCGATAATCATTTCCGGATTTTTTTGTTTGATTTTTGAGAGATACCCCAGTCTTCCATATATCTTTAAATTGGCGTTTTCCCTTACCGTACATGTGTTATATAAAACAAGATCAGCATGTTCATCATCTGTTTCTTCATAACCAATCTCTGCTAAAATTCCCATCAATTTTTCGGAATCTTTAAAATTCATCTGACAGCCAAAAGTAACCACACATGCTGTCAGTTTTCTGCCAAGCGCCTGTTCTTTGCTTTTTACAATCTCTCTGCACTTGTCCATATAATATTGTTGCTTTTCAGTTTCATTCGTAAAACTCATAGTATTCTCCTAAATATTACTGATAACCTCACAGACATTGATGTCATGAGATTGTGTTTTTATGTCATTCATTACTTGAAAATCATAAGCCACTCCGATTGTATAAGGGTTATTTTTTTCTAAGAAACGGTCATAGAAACCACCTGCTTGTCCAATTCTTTTGCCTTTAGTTGAAAAAACCACTCCAGGAACCAATACGAGATCGGCTTTTTCTGCCTGTTCTGTAGTTTGCGGTTCCGGAATGTTATAATGACCTATTATTAGATTATCTAGACTTTTAATTTCAGCAAAAATCATTTCGCCCTGTTTGTTTATCACTTTGGGTAGGGCAATGGTTTTTCCGTTATTTAATGCATGTTTAATTACCGGCAGAATATCCACTTCGTTTTGTACAGGATAATAACAGTAAATACATGTACTGTTCTGATACTTTTTATGATTCAGAATCTTCTGACAGATAATTCTGCTTTTTTCCATCACTTTTTCTTGGGTCATAAGCATTCTATTGCGTTTTATCTCTTTGCGTAGATTATCCTTGTATTCTTTGATATTCATATTAGTTTCCACCTTTTGGTTTTACCTTTGTAATGGAACCATCTGGATTTTGAATACTTACATTGTCAAGAGACGCCGACAGACTGTTAAGCATAGCCATGCGGTACTCTGTTCTTAGAGCCTGTTGTTCCTGTAATTCGGCCTCTGTTAATTCGGTGGTTTTTGATTTTTTATATAATTCATTTATTCGTTTAATTTTTTTCTCGTCCATTATTTTAAAAATATATAGGAAGTTTCTCTATCAGATGAAACAGAACCGATATATTCTCCTCTCTCCTGCAAAATTGTTTTTTTATGTGGAAATTTGTGAATGCATACAACAGGATATTCCTTGCCAAAAATCGGTTTTTCGACAGATGTAGAAATGACCGTGTTGTTATTCACAAACCGCACATCAAATTCTTCCGGATATGTAGCATCAATTTCATTCGAAATCAGATTGAAGAATTGCGTTCCGGTAGATTTTTTCATAATCATATAAGGAGTATCTTCAATAACAGTAGCATTCTTCAGCAGATATTCTCCTGTCGTTGTTTTATTGATACATGTATAAATTTCTTTCGTCTCAATATCATAGAAAATGATATTTTCATCATTATCTTCATAATTAAACTTCGAGTAAATCAGAAAGTTTTCGATAATCTTTGCATTGATAACTGTTGTATCATAGTAAGACTGATCTACTGCATTCATAACAAGATTTGGCTGGTCTAATTGCAAATCGCTGATAAATTGTTGAATATTTAAAACAAACAAAGATTCCACAGCAGCCTCTTCTTTTGTTAAATTGGCATGCCTGTTGTTTTGAAATACAGAATATCCTGTTTTCATAATGCAACTTTTTTCATTATAAGGCAGAATAAATTCAATACCATTTCGAACCAGATTCTCATCCTGAATTACTAACTGTCTGTTTTTAACAAAATTAAATAGTATCAATGAAAAGTCAAAAAATTCTTTTAACTTGCCATTTTCACTTATTTGAGGAAGGGCACGTTGAATAATCAGATTGGCATCATCTAAAATAAATATCTTAATCTGTTTGTTATTTGGATATAAATTGATATTGTCTTTCAAAGATATAATCTTTGTATGGGTATGGTCTGTAATATTATAGCGGATAATTCCAAAAGAATATGTTCCGTCATGCATATCAATATATTCCGTAAAATATAAATATTCAGATTCATTCTGGCAGTCAGTAATATTAAAAATATCAACTTTATCAGAATATGGCATAACTTCTTTTCTGACATTTTCTTCAAGATAATATAAATAATAGCGGACTTTCGGTAAATTCGTAAAAGGTCCCTGTTCATATTCTTTTTCGAGAATAATATCATCTTTTAAATGCAGACCGTTGAAATATTCTGATTGTGCTAAAAAACGAATATTCATAATGCTCTCCTTAATTAACAATTGTATCACCCGTATCTTTTGTCAAATAGACAAAAGCATACGAACACATCTTTATATAATACTATAAAACTGAAAAAAAGTCATTATTTTATGACGATTCTTTATTATTTTTTTGAGGCCGATATGTTTTTGCAATCTGTTCAAACACTTTCATTCCGTCAATTGCTGCGGAGGTGATTCCTCCTGCATATCCGGCCCCCTCCCCTGCTGGAATTATTCCTGCAATATTTGTTTCAAACTTATCATTTCGTATAATTCTTACAGGAGAAGATGTTCTCGTTTCTACTGCTGATAATACCACATCCTCTGTGCTAAATCCGTCGATTTTCTTACCAAAAAATTCAATTCCTTCAATTAAAGCTTCTATAATGTATTCAGGAAAAATTGAATTTAAATTAGCCAACTTGTATTTTCCTTTTATTTGTGGAACAATATTTCCTAATTTCGAGGTAGTTTTATTATTTTTAAAATCAGAATATGTCTGAACAGGAATTTTACCATCACCTTCGATATAAGCTTTTTTTTCCAATGCTCTTTGATAAGCAATTCCTGCCAAAGGATGGTTATTTGAAAAATCCTGTGGTGTAACAGTAACTACTATAGCACTGTTAGCATTAGAACCATCCCGCTTTGAATAACTCATCCCATTAACAACTTTTCCGTGATTTTCTGATGAAGAATCTACAACAAATCCTCCAGGACACATACAAAATGAATATACTCCCCGATTCTGACTGGTCTTATATGTAAGTTTATAACTTGCAGCACCCAGGCAGTTATCTTCAAACCCATACTGACTCTTATTTATCATAGTTTGTTTATGTTCTATTCTCACACCTAGAGCAAAGGGTTTCTGCTCCATCATAACACCATTTTCGTAAAGCATCTGAAAAGTCTCTCTGGCACTATGTCCGATAGCAAAAATACATACTTCTGTCTTAATCGTTTGATGATTACTTAAATGAACTTCAGTTATCTTATGTTTTTTATATGAAATATCTACAACACTTGTATTAAAATAAAATGTCCCCCCCATTTCAATAATATATTTACGCATATTAGATACAATTTCTTTTAAAATATCTGTTCCTATATGAGGCTTTGCATCATATAATATTTTTTCATCTGCTCCGAATTTTACAAAAGTCTCTAGAACAAAACGAATTCTGTTTTCTTTATCTTTAATTCCCGTATTTAATTTTCCATCAGAAAAAGTTCCGGCACCGCCTTCGCCAAACTGAACATTGCAATTCAGATTTAATTCTCCGGTTTCCCAGAATTCTTCAACGATTCGTAAACGGTTTTCTACCATATCCCCACGTTCAATAATAATTGGTGCATAACCGTTCATTGCAAGAAGATATGCTGTAAACATGCCAGCCGGACCAAAACCTACGACAATAGGTCGATAATTCATTGGTTTCTCTCCGGATAATTTATAAGAATAGCGTTTTTCTTTTTCTATTACCAGCACGTTTTTTCGCGACTTATGATAAGCGTCGACATATAAACCTATCGCGTAAACTTTTGAAATCTGTGACTTGTTTCTGGCATCCACAGAATATTTTAATATTTTCCAATAACGAACTTCCTTGTCGGAAATTCCAGCTGTTTTCAAAGCTTTTTTATATGCATCCTGTTCGTTTTGAGTGATATTTAGTTTGATATTTGATACTTGTAATAAAATCATTATTTACAGTTTCCTCCTGCAATCATGCCGCTTGCCCATGCAAAATGCAAGTTGTAACCACCACAAATTCCGTCTACATCAATAATCTCTCCTGCAAAAAACAGATTCTTTATCTTTTTTGACTCCATTGTTTCCGGATGAATTTCATCTGTAGTGACCCCACCTGCTGTTACCTGGGCAAACTCAAATCCCCGTCTCTTCTTAATAAAAACAGTATAATTTTTTATAAGTCCTGCCAATTCACTAATTTTATGTTCATCTATCATATCACACGCTTGATTATGTATATTTAACTTTGTTGAAAAAAACACTGCAATCTTATCGGGAAAAAGTCCGTTTAAAACCATGTCTACATTTTTTTCTTTTCCGTTCATAATAAGATGAGATATCATGCTACTTAACTGTTCTTCTGGAAATTCCGGCATAAAGTCAATTTGTATCGTATCTCCGGTTGTTACCAGACGACTGATATTAAAAACAGGAATCCCTGATACTCCATATTCTGTAATCTGCAGATCCCCTGTATATTTTTGTTCTTTGGCTGTTACAGACGCGTGAATTCGTACACCAGCTGCTTTTTTCAAAAGATTATCATCACATACTAATGCTGTCAGTGCCGGTTCTGGAAAAACAACAGTATGATGTAATTTTTCTGCCAGTTTGTAGCCTGAACCATCGGAACCGGTTTTTTTGAAACTGCATCCGCCTGTTGCCAGAATTAGCTGGTCACATTCTAATTCGATACCAATATCTACCAAAAATCTGTCATTCTTTAAGCAAATTTTATTTACAGTATTATTTGTTTTTATTTTCACCCCCAAATTAAGGGCTGCATTTCTTAAAATTGTAAGAACAGAATTTGCCTGAAGACTCATTGGATAAATATACCCATTCTTAGAACAGGTATATAAACCAATGGATTGAAAAAACTCTTTTATCTTTGATGCCGGATATTTTTTTAGTACACAGTCAATAAATCCAGTGTCACCATAATACATGGAACTATTCATTTTTTCATTGGAGATATTACATCGCCCATTTCCGGTAATTAATATTTTCTTACCTGTCTGTTTTTCATGTTCAATAATTATCACTTCTGATTTATTTCTAGCAGCCTGAATACCAGCAGCAAGTCCCGCTGCTCCTGCTCCAATTATAATTGTTATCATAAAGGTAAATCCTTTCATCAACTTGTATTAGCTTCAAGATATTTAAATAATTCTTCTGAATTTTCTAAATAGATTCCATCATTTAAAATATTTTTTTCGCTTGTAGATAATCTTGAAATATTAATGTCTGTTTCAGCGATTACAGTCGTTTTATCACTTTTATAAACAAAAATCACGTCTCCGATTGCTTTAACCCAGTACCCTTCTTCTTTTTGTTCGTTATCTTTTGGCTGGACATCAACCGTTTTTTCGTTATAAAGCAAATCATTTTCCATACCTGTTTTCAACCCACAGAAATATGCGATTCCAAATCCCACAATAAAAATTGTTAAATAAAAAATATATGCCCGTCTGTTCATAAGTTTTCTCCTATTCAAACTATAAACCCAAAGATTAAAGTTGTCTTAATCTTTTACTTCTTGCATATATTTTTTACATATTTTGTTATTTTATACATTCTTTTTACAAAAGATGGACTTTTTTTAAGATACCAATCAATACCGTTCCCTTTGGCATTGCATATAGTTCATCTTCTGTAATTGTTTTCGTAAATATCAACACAATTCCATAGATACCCACACCAATAAGTATCGCAAATATAGTGGATACTACATTAATAGTCCATGTTGTATTCATCGGAAGCAATAACATTCCAAGTTTATAGATTACAAGACACCCGATGCCCATAACACCCGCGCAAATAAACGGTTTTACTAATGTAAATTGAATTTCCTGTCTATAGCCTAAATAGCGTTTAATAGAAAAAGAATTCAATATTGCTACAGTCATGGCAAAAGTAAAGTCACCAATTACAACCGCGTAGATTCCTAATCGGAATACTATTAATAAAATCGGTAATATCACAAGATGAATACCTAACGAAATAGCAGAATTTTTAATTGGTACATTTAATTTATCAATCCCCTGTAAGATGGCATTACTAATTGTTGATAGTGAAAAAGCTACTACAGTAAAGACACTAAAAATCATAATAACTACTGTATCGTTTATATCGCTTCCAAATAGCATCGCATTAATCGGGCCGCCTAAAACAGATAATCCCATGCCACATGGAAAGGCAATCAACATAGAAAATTTTTGTGCCAAAGTTACTTTGCTCTTTACAGCGAGTTGATCTTTTGCAGTGTAAGAACGAACAAGAGATGGCACAATTGCTGTTGATAAAGAAGATGCAATTGCTATCGGCATTGTAGTCAATAATCTATAATAACCGGAATAAATACCCCAGGATGCACTGTTTGTTTTTTCGTTGACATGAAAAATACCAACCATTATATTTTGATAAATCGGATTGTCCAATAAATTTCCTATATTATATATTGTGGTGCTTAATAACACTGGAGTAATCGTCCACAAAATGACTTTTGTAATCGTACCATAACTGTCTTCTATACCTGTTCTGTCCCGCTTTTTGCGCTTTTTAATAATATCTTTATTAATCCATACGATAAAGAACATAAACAAAAGTGCTGTTAGTGCTCCTGCTAAAGTTCCAAGAGTACCACCTGCAGCGGCATAAGAATCTTTTAATACCCCTGCCTCCTTTGCCACTTTTGATAAAGTATATCCATATGCTCCCAGTTCATAAGCTGCCAGAATACTGACAAAAGCATTCACTATCTGTTCAAAAATTTGGGAAACCGCTGTTGGAACCATATTTCCCATTCCTTGGAAATATCCTCTTACAACGCCTAAAATACAGGCAACCGTCAGGGTCGGTGCCAAGACTCTCAAAGCTATAGATACTGGCGGCATCTTGTAGACCGTATAAGCAATCCAATCGGCACCCAGAAATAGAAATAGTCCAAAACAAACACCGATGACTGTTCCATAGAGTAAAGCCCCTTTAAACACTTTATGGGCATTCCGAAACTGCCTCTTCTGCAGTTTTTCCGAAATAATTTTTGATACTGCCAACGGCATACTCTGCGATGACAATAAAATTAAAATATTATAAAAATCAAAGGCTGTCCCATAATATCCTAATCCTACATCACCCAATATTCGATTTAAAGGTATTCTGTAAATTAATCCGATAACACGAACAAGTATTCCCGCAAATGCGAGAATACTGCCCTGAATCAAAAAACTATTTTTATTTGATTGATTGCCCATACTTCAATAAGTTCCTTAAATTATTTTTTCTTTTTTGATATTTTTACATTGTCTGCATATTCATTTTGAACCATACAAATCCATGTTTTTCCTGTGTTTAGTTTTATCTCCTCACCATTTTCATCCAGGTATTTCGTCTGTCCGCTTCTCTGTTCAGCTTTCTGCCATGTGATTTTTTCTGCTTTTCCATTGGTGATATACCAGCCTTTTCCATTTCCTGACAGTGTCATATCAAGACTCTTGTTATCAGGATATAAAGTAGCGTTCACAAACTGAATGATAATATTGGAACAGTGTAACTGCTTATTATTCTGATCATCAATATGTTTGTTACCATACTGGAAACGATAGTATTGTCCGTCTTTCTGATTAAAAACGAAATATGGCTTATTTATCATATAACCAAGATCTACTCTGTTTGCAGCCTTTCCTGTTTCTAAATTAATTTTATTATCTGCTTCAGCAAACTCAAAATGTCCTTTGTAATCCTTCTCATAATTTGCTCTATATTTAAGATCTTTCACTGCTTTCTTTAAATTGTCTCCGGAAGTGAAACAGTTATGAGGTGCAACTCTGTCAGATGTTCTAAAGAAATATCTTTCTCCTGTCAGAGAACTTACCGTGTCAATCTTTCCACTCTTTAAATATTCCAGTGCATACTTAGATTGTCCAAAATGACTGTAAATTGCATCCCACTCATTGGCAAAAGAGCAATAATAAATTCTGCAGCTTCTTACAGAACCCATCTTCTTTACTTTTTCATAATCTTCAAAAATACCCATAATTCTGGTAATGGCACCTTCAACCGGTGCTTCATAGCAGATATCAGCATTGTACAAACCGGAATGCGGTATTGCATTAATAATATTATTGTACATTAACGCAACAGGTCTTTTATTTGCGATACCCGGTTTTGTATATTCTCCTGTTAATCGGCTTTTTACTTTTCCTGCATTTGGGTCTTGTGTTACTGCTTCGGTTTCAGTCACGGTAGTTTCTTCCTGTCTGCTCACTTTTTTCTTTTCGCTGCCAAACATAAAAATGCAGACTACTGCAACAATTGCAATGATGACAACAGCAACTGCTGAACCAATAAAAATTTTCTTGTTTTTTAACATTTTTTCTCCCTCGTTATTCCTAAATTTTCTAAAATTATATTCTGCATCTTTTCCATTTCTACCCGTTCTTTATCTTCCATATGGTCGAAACCAAAAAGATGTAACATACTATGTGCTGTCAGAAAAGCCAGTTCTCTTTTGATAGAATGATTATATTCTTCTGCCTGACTTAATACCTTGTCAAAGGATATCACAATATCACCCAGCATTAATTCACCGGTATCGGGATGAAAACATTCTAACATCTCCTCAAACTGATGAAACTCTCCAGCCTGTCCATATTCAAGCAATGGAAAAGATAACACATCTGTCGGACTGTCTATTTTTCTTTGCTGACTATTAATTTTTCTTATCTCATTATTATCAACAATGGTAACATTTACTTCAGATTCATAAGGACACTTGATAAAATCCAATGCCTCTTCAATTACTGAATTAATAATGTTTTTATAATCAATAACAATATCTTTTGGATATTCATTTTCTATATATACACTCATTTTAAATTCTCTTTAATTATATTAATTTAATCTTGCCTGATAAAAAGTCATCTGCCCTTTTTATCGTTTTGTCTCGTCTGCCTTTTTTCTTCATACTCTTCATATGCTTTCACAATTTTCTGCACCAAAGGATGTCTCACAACATCATTGTTATCAAGAAAAGCAAATCCGATATCTTCTACTTTTTTTAATACTTTTAGAGCCACATCAAGCCCTGATACAACATCTCTTGGCAGATCTTTCTGTGTTCGGTCTCCGGTCACGATTACTTTTGATCCAAATCCAATACGTGTTAGAAACATCTTCATTTGTGCCGGTGTTGTATTCTGTGCTTCATCTAGAATAATAAAGGCATTATCCAGCGTTCTTCCTCTCATATAAGCAAGAGGTGCCACTTCAATAATTCCTTTCTCAGTATTAGTAACAAAACTTTCTGCTCCCATAATCTGATAGAGAGCATCATAGAGTGGTCTTAAATAAGGGTCTACCTTACTCTGTAAATCACCTGGAAGGAAACCAAGATTTTCCCCTGCCTCAATGGCTGGTCTTGTCAAAATAATTTTATTTACTTCGTTATTTCTGAGAGCTGTAATTGCCATCGCCATTGCCAAATATGTTTTTCCGGTTCCGGCCGGACCGATACCAAACACAATCATTTTGTCCCGAATTAAATCTACGTAACTTTTCTGTCCCAATGTTTTTGGCTTAATCGGTTTTCCCATAACTGTTCTACAAATAATACTGTCATCCAGTTCTACAATTGCCGCTTCTTTTTCTTCAAAACAAAGCGATAATGCATAATCAACATTCTGCTCCGTTATCTCATTTCCTCTTCTGGCTAATTCCATCAACTGATGAAAAACATTTTTTGCTCTTCTTGTAGCATCTTCTCCACCAATAATTTTTAATTCATTGTCTCTGGAAATAATTGTCACATGCAGCGTACGTTCTATTTTTTTGATATTAAAATCAAATTGCCCGAATACCCTTTTCTCATACTCTGCCGGAATATCAATGATACTTTCTATTACGCTCATTTATAAAAATACCTTTACTGTCCTTTCGTTTCGTCATTTATAGATTCTTTTTCCATGTTAATTTTCTGGATATCCTCTTCAAGAATATAAGAAACCTCGCCTAAAGGTTCCAGACAGATAATCTCTCCTGAACAAGTATAAGAATCCCTCTCTTTTACTATTTTAACATTTTTTTCAAGTATTTTGTACCCTTTTTGCTCCATTATTAATAATTTATTGTACAATCGTTTTTTTAATATTTTTGCAGCTTCTTTTTCAGTATATTTACATTTAAGGGAAGTGTACGGCTTTACAGAATATTTTTGAATGCATATTGGAAGATAATAATTTCCAAATCCCTTTAATTTTATCTCTTTATATGCAATGTTTTTATTCTTAGTATTCCCTGTTTTTACCCATTTATATCCGCTTATAGAAGGCAGATAATAAGAATATCCCTTTTTGTATTCTTTTCTCTTATAATCTATTTTTAATTCATCTTTGTACTCATATTTTGTTTTTCCAATAACTTCACCGTCAGAATTGCATGGCTTTGTAAAAAGCTTCTGTTCAGACTCATCAAATACATCTACAAGCCCATTAATTAATATGGTACCTTTCTTTACTTTGTCTCCCACTTTTACTCCGGGTACACCGGAACGTACAAGAATCGATACAATTTCAGCATCTTTATTTGCAGCAATATGATAGGGTTTTGTCTCCTTTTTTGAAATTTCTGTAATATAATTTTCTTTAATATGTATAATTAGATTTGTTCCTTTAATTTCTGCACAGACCCAGCTGATATCATTATATTTTCTTCTAATTTTTTTCTCCAGGTCTTCACAGTTTATTTTATTTTTTGCCAGTCCTTCTCGAATATTTTGAGAATAAACAAAAGTTTTTAACTTGTTAGTTGTATATGAATAATTTCCTTCAACAGATATTTCCCATATATATCTGGAACATAATATCAGTCCACTAATAAATACGAAAGCAAATATTATTGCAACTTTAAAAATAAGCTTATCTACCAGTTTTGTATAGATTCCTTTTTCACTAATTTTCAAAATATGAATGTTATTTTCTTTTAATATATTTAATGTCTCATCTATATCTGTATAATCTACATAAAAACTTGTTTTGTTATCTTTATTTATAATATTCCTGATATTAATTTTATTAGCAGCATTTAATACCCTGTATATATATTTTCTATCAATAATAATTTCATAAAAATGAAACTTCATGAATACACCCACCTATAATCATTGATTCGCAATTATAAAACTTTACACATAAAGAAGTTCCTGTGATTTTAATCAGATACTTTTTACATACAATTTCTATTTCTTCCTCGCATAACTTTTTAATGCATTTAAAATTTTCTAAAACGATTTCCTTATTTCCTGTCATTTGTACCAGGCATTCATGATTTACTACATCTCTTGGAATATCATATTCATTATCTACATTAAACATATAAAACCTTCAGAATGTGCTCATACTATTTTATGAGTTGGAGAGTTGGTTTATACAAAAGAATCGGCTTTATTTTCATATAATTTTGAGGGCAACATAAAAAGCCAGGACATAAGTCCTGGCTTTTTATCATTAATTATATTTGCGCTTTCTAGCAGCTTCTGATTTCTTCTTACGCTTTACGCTTGGTTTTTCGTAATGTTCTCTTTTGCGAATCTCCTGCTGAATACCAGCCTTTGCGCAATTTCTCTTGAATCGACGTAATGCACTGTCGATTGATTCGTTTTCTTTTACGATAACGCTTGACATCTGTTCTTCCCTCCCTTCAGTTATAGATTCCTAAAACTGTAGGTATTTGTGTTTAACACACTCAAATATTATACCATAATTTTCTATGACGTCAATAACTTTATTGTCTTAAATTATTCGTTGCTAATATTATAGCAGCTGTTCTAATATTTCTTTTGCTTTTGCCACAGCTTCATCTGCACCTGCCGGATTTTTTCCACCAGCCTGTGCCATGTTTGGACGACCGCCGCCGCCACCGCCGACACATTTTGCAATCTCTTTAATCATATTTCCTGCATGAGCACCTTTGGATATAGCATCATCGTCTGCCATAACAATAACATTAGCCTTGTCAGCAGTTGTTGACACAATAACGATTACACCGCCGCCCATTTTCTCTTTCAGATTATCTCCAAGATTTCTTAAACCATTCATATCTACATCAGATACTTTTGTTGCAAGAAGTTTTACACCTTTTACTTCTACCACACTGTTTAATACATCTCCTACCGAGTCGTTTGCCATTTTTGCCTTTAATTTCTCATTTTCGCTGGATAAAGACTTGATTTCATCATGTAACGACTGAATCTTCTTTGCTAATGCATTTGGCTCTGATTTCGCAATTTTTGCTGCTTCATGAAGTGTTTTTTCCATATTAGCATAATACTTCATAAGACCAGTTCCTGTTAAAGCCTCAATTCTGCGGACTCCTGCTGAAATACCTGCCTCAGAGACAATCTTGAAATAGGATATTGTGCTGGTATTTGAAACATGAGTACCACCACAAAGTTCTACAGAGTAATCTCCCATAGATACAACTCTTACAGTCTCTCCATATTTCTCTCCAAACAATGCCATAGCACCTGTTTTCTTTGCATCTTCCAAACTCATTTCTTTTGTGATAACATCAAGACCGTTCGCAATCTGCTCATTGACCATTGCTTCAACTTTTTCAATCTCTTCTTTTGTCATTGCCTGGAAATGTGTAAAGTCAAATCTTAATCTGTCAGCATCTACATAAGAACCTGCCTGTTCTACATGCTCTCCTAACACAACCTTCAAAGCCTTCTGTAAAAGGTGTGTTGCACTGTGATTCTTTGCTGTTGCGTTTCTAAGCATTGCATCTACCTTTAATGCAGCCTTATCGCCAGCCTGTAGCATACCTTTTGTAACATATCCTACATGTCCCACCATACTTCCATGCAATTTAATTGTATCAACTACTTTAAATTGGCCGTTTGCAGTCTCAATAATACCTTTATCGCCTGCCTGACCACCCATTGTTGCATAAAATGGTGTTTCTTCTACAACAATCGTTCCTTTATCTCCATCTGTAAGAGCCTGTACCACTTCACTTTCTGTCGTAAGAGCGGTAATTACAGAATCTTCCACCAATCTATCATATCCTACAAACTTTGATGTTAAAGCATTATCAAGGCTTTCATAAACAGTCTCATCTGCTCCCATATAATTAGTCGTCTTGCGGGCTTTTCTTGCAGTTTCTCTCTGAACATCCATAGCCTTCTTAAAGCCTTCTTCATCTACAGAGAATCCTTTTTCTTCAAGAATTTCCATCGTAAGATCAAGTGGGAATCCGTATGTGTCGTATAATTTAAAAGCATTGTCGCCTGACAACATTTTTTCGCCTTTTGACTCCATTTCTGCTTCCATATCAGACAAAATACTTAATCCGGTATCAATCGTTTTATTGAATTTATTTTCTTCCTCCGTTAAGACTTTGAAGATCATGCTCTTCTTTTCATCTAATTCAGGATATCCGTCTTTGGAACCTTCAATTACTGTTTTAGACAGATCTGATAAGAACATTCCATCAACTCCAAGAAGTCTTCCATGTCTTGCAGCACGTCTGATTAATCTTCTAAGTACATAACCTCTTCCTTCGTTGGATGGCATAATACCATCAGAAATCATAAATGTTGCAGAACGAATATGATCTGTGATAATTCTGATAGAAACATCCCACTTATATTCTTTCTTATATTCTTTTCCGGAAATCTCGCAAACTTTATCACGAAGAGATTTGATTGTATCAACATCAAAAATAGAATCCACATCCTGAACTACTGTAGCAAGACGCTCTAATCCCATACCTGTATCAATGTTTTTATTCTTTAATGTTTCATAATTTCCTTTTCCGTCATTTTCAAACTGTGTAAATACATTGTTCCAAATCTCAATATATCTGTCACATTCACAGCCTACCGTACAGCCAGGTTCTCCACAACCGTATTTTTCACCTCTGTCATAATAAATTTCAGAACAAGGACCACAAGGACCTGCACCATGCTCCCAGAAATTATCTTCCTTACCAAATTTGAAAATACGTTCCGCTGGAATACCCATCTCTTTATTCCAGATTTCAAAAGCCTCATCATCTTCTAAATAAACAGAAGGATATAATCTGTCTGCATCAAGACCTACCACCTCAGTCAAAAATTCCCATGACCAGTGAATTGCTTCTGTCTTAAAATAATCTCCAAAAGAGAAGTTTCCAAGCATTTCAAAGAATGTACCATGACGGGCTGTCTTTCCGATATTTTCAATATCACCAGTTCTGATACATTTCTGACATGTTGCCATTCTTGTTTTTGGTGGTATCTCCTGTCCTGTAAAATATGGCTTTAGAGGAGCCATACCTGCATTGATTAACAACAAACTATTATCATTATGAGGAACTAATGAATAACTTCCTCTTACTAAATGCTCCTTTGACTCAAAGAAGTCTAAAAACATCTGTCTTAATTCATTTAATCCATATTTCTTCATTGTATCTTCCTCCAATACTAATCAGCTTTTACCTGATGGAATGCTTTTTTACCCTTTTTAATTAAAATAACACCTTCATCATTGTAATTGGCTGTAGTAAATGTTGCATCTATCTCTGTAACTTTTTCTCCATTGACAGAAACGCCACCCTGCTGAACCAGTCTTCTAGCCTCTCCACGGGAAGCAGCAAGTTTTGTATCTACTAAAATTGTAAGAATATCTTTTCCTGCATCTAATTCATCTTTGGCATATATTGTCGTTGGTAAATCTCCGGAAATACCACCTTTTGCAAACATGTTTTTAGCTGCATCTAATGCTTTCTTAGCTTCTTCCTCACCATGAACTAATTCTGTCAATTCGTATGCAAGAATTTCTTTTGCTTTATTCAGTTCTGCACCTTCCCACGCTTCCATTTCCTGAATCTGCTCAATTGGAAGGAATGTAAGCATTTTAAGACATTTGATAACATCGGCATCATCCACATTTCTCCAGTACTGGAAGAATTCATATGGAGATGTCTTTTCAGGGTCAAGCCATACTGCACCGCTGACAGTTTTACCCATCTTCTTTCCTTCTGAATTAAGAAGTAAAGTAATCGTCATGGCTGAGGCATCTTTACCAAGTTTACGTCTGATAAGTTCTGTTCCACCTAACATATTACTCCACTGGTCATCACCACCAAACTGAAGATTGCAGCCGTAATCCTGGAATAATTTGTAGAAGTCGTAACTCTGCATAATCATGTAGTTAAACTCTAAGAAACTAAGACCTCTCTCCATTCTCTGCTTGTAACATTCTGCTGTAAGCATTCTGTTGACACTAAAATGAGGTCCCACCTCTCTTAAAACATCAATATAATTCAAATCCATTAACCAGTCTGCGTTATTTACCATTAATGCTTTTCCTTCAGAAAAGTCAATAAATCTGCTCATCTGTTTTTTGAAACATTCAATATTATGTTCGATAGTCTCCTTTGTCATCATCTGACGCATATCTGTCTTTCCTGATGGATCACCAATCATCGCAGTTCCACCGCCAAGTAATGCGATAGGCTTATTTCCTGCCATCTGCAGTCTCTTCATCAGACATAATGCCATAAAGTGACCTACATGAAGACTATCTGCTGTCGGATCAAAACCGATATAAAAAGTTGCTTTTCCATTATTTATTAAATCTTTAATTAATTCTTCATCCGTAACCTGTGCAATCAGACCACGTGCTTGTAATTCTTCGTATGTGTTCATTTCTATTCTCCTTCTTTTGCATATTCCCTATGCACTAGCTTAGATATTGCAGTTCAGCCATCAGCTCGAATCCACTTCGCTGCTTCTCGCTGATATGGTTCACCATATGACATATGAAATAAATATCAGAATTTCTGCAAGCAGTCTTCTGATATTTATTTCATATATTACATGGCTGAACTGTAACATTCAAATATTGATTTTAGCATAGGAACAAGTATTTTACAATAAACCTTTGGAAGAAAAATACAAAACTTATAAAAGAATACAGATAACCCCTCTGCTCTGATCGTTGGTTATTTTTTCTATCGTACCCTGCATTCTGCTTCTTGTATCTTCTGTAAGGTTGTTGATTTTATTCATAATTCCTTCATCTACGATTTGTCCGATAGATTTACCAAATATATTTGTTTCCCATATATTCGAATCCTCCTCGTTCTTGTTAATGAAATCTATCAAGTCTTTTGCCTGTTCTTCATCACCGATAATCGGAGAAATTTCTGTCAAAATATTTGCTTTCACAAAATGAATTGACGGTGCGGTTGCTTTGATTTTCACACCATATTTATTGCCGTTTTTAATCAACTCAGGATTTTCTAAAACAATCTCCTCTTTATCCGGTGTTACAATTCCATAACCGGTATTTCTAACTTTACTGATTGCATCATTAACTTTTTCATAATTGCTTTTCTGACAAGCCAGTTCTTTTACCAGTCTAATTAACTGTAATTGATTATCAATGGTTGTTCCAGTCATTTCTGTTAAAGTATTATAATAATATCTGTCATCGATATCAAAATTAACAACCATTTTTCCGTTGGAAAGTTCTACCATAGCCATATTGGCATCTTTTATAAATTCTTTATCCGGAAACAATTTTAAAGTTTTTATATCTTTAATTTTAACAATCTTTTGAAGAAGTTCTTTTGCATAATCAACTATGTATTTCATAAGTGGATGCTCATAATCCATAATCTCTAACCATTTTGGAACATTAAATACCACTTCACTTACAGGAAATTCAAACAATATACTTTCTAGAATTTCATTGATATTATTTTCATTCAGTTTTAAACAGTTAATTGCCAATGTAGATACATTATATTTTGCTGCAATTTCATCCCTCAAACGTGTACATTCAGTTGATGTAGGATCAAGAGAATTTACCAGAATGATAAATGGCTTATTAATATTTTTTAATTCCTGAATTGTCTTATCCAGTGCTTTGTTATATTCATTTACATCCAAGTCAGTGAAACTTCCATCGCTGGTAACAACGACACCAATCGTTGAATGTTCTGAAATAACTTTTTCTGTTCCGATTTCAGCAGCTTTAGAAAATGGTATATCATAATCAAACCAAGGAGTCTTTACCATTCTCTCAGCCTCTTCTTCCATATGACCAGTAGCTCCCTCTACCATAAAGCCTACACAGTCAATTAATCGTACCTTTACATTAGCCTTGCCGCCAATATTAATTGATACTGCATTATTAGGAATGAATTTCGGTTCCGTAGTCATAATCGTCTTTCCTGACGAAGACTGTGGCAGCTCATCTTTAGCTCTTTTTATCTCGTTTTCGTCATTAATATTTGGAACTACTGCAACATCCATAAAGTTTTTTATAAATGTAGATTTTCCTGTTCTAACCGGACCTACAACACCTATGTAAATCTCTCCCTTTGTTCTTTTTTCAATGTCTTTATATACATTAAAATCCATGAAAAAACCTCCCTTACATACATTAATACTAAAATATATGCAAAAGGAGGTTATTTATTACATTAATGGTGATAATAGCCGGAGTAATTTACCACAGGCTTTATACCATAACGGCCGATTTCTACACTCAATCAAAGATACTTTTTTTGATTCTGACAACATTTGCTGATAATCAGCTTCAATATCCAGAATTGTTGGATTTTTATAAATAAAACAACCGTTTTCAAAATGAAGGAACAAACTTCTGTAATCTAAATTGATTGTTCCAACGGTAGCTTTCTCATCATCACTAATAAACATTTTGGCATGGGTGAATCCCGGAGAATACTCATATATTTCAACACCTGCCTCGATTAATTCACTATAATATGTTCGTGCGATACAATAAGCATATGCTTTATCCGGAATACCCGGCATTACAATCTTAACATCTACGCCTCTTTTTGCTGCAAATTTTAAAGAAGACATCATAACATTATCAATAACCAGATATGGTGTAACAATATGCAGATAACGATTCGCTGTATTAATCATATGTAAATAAACAGATTCACCTATTCTTTCTTTTCCTACCGGTTCATCGCCATATCCGATGACATATCCGTTTTTATCATAAATTTTTGGAATATCAACATTTAAGTATCTGTCAAAATTACCAATTGTTTTTTCACTGACATTCCACATCTGCAGAAACATCAATGTAAAACTTTTGGCAGCATCTCCCTTTAGCATCACTGCTGTATCTTTCCAATAACCAAATTTATTTACAACATTCATATATTCATCTGCAAGATTAATACCACCAGTAAATGCGACTCTTCCATCAATCACTAAAATTTTTCTGTGATCTCTATTATTTTGTTCTGTTGTAAAAAAAGGTCTGGCTGGAGCAAAAGGCTTTGCTTTAATCCCTTTTCTTCTCAATTTTTTAAAATATCCGATAGGTAACTTTGTAAGCGAGCACAGCCCATCATACATAATTCTTACTTCAACACCCTGCTGAACTTTTTTTTCAAGAACTCTTAATATGGAATTCCATACCCGACCCTGTTCTATAATAAAGTATTCCATAAAAATAAAGTCCTGTGCTTCTTCCAGTTCTTCAATTAAAGCTCTGTACTTCTCCTCACCACAATTAAAATAAGAGACATCCGTATTTCTATATACCGGACACCCTGTATTATCATATACATATTTTGCGAGCATCGATATCTGTTTATCCTGAATCTGTAAATCATTATAAATCTGCTGGTCCGGTCTTAAATATCGTTCTGATTTTAAATCAATATGCTCGATTCGCTTTCTTAATTTAATAGAACCAGGTTGAAATTTTGCATATAAATACATTAGTACACCAAATCCTGGTACAAGCATAATAAAAATAACCCAGATTAATTTCATTGTAGGGTCTGATTTATCATTTACAATATAAATCACAAGCAATACCTGAACCACAATGATAACATATGAAAAAATGTTATTTATACTAGCGTTATATGCTAAAAGAACAAAAAAAGCTAACTGTAATGCAATCATTAAACCAAATATAAAAATACGGCTGAACAGAAACGTTGCAAGACCATTTTTGCCTTTTTCTTTTGTTTTGTCTAATTTTTTATGATCCACTACTTTTCTCCTTAAATACCTGTTACCAATTTCAAATAAATTGATAACCTGCTGATGACGTTTGCACAAGGCAAATTATAATCGTCATTAATACAGTATATTAAACGTTAATATAATATATTATTGTATTGTCTCATCCCACTCTAAATCCATAAATTCATTGGTTTGTTCTCTTTTCATTAGTTCCCACATTGCTTCTTCTGCCGGCTTATCGGCAAACAGTACTTCATTTACCGCCTCAACAATTGGCATATCTACATTATATTTCTTGGCTAAAGCTAAAGCTGCTTTTGCTGAAACAGCACCTTCAACAACCATTTTTACTTCTTCCACAGCTTCTTTTAATGTATATCCTTTACCAATTAAAACACCGGCTCTGCGATTTCTGGAATGTTTGCTGTTGCACGTAACAATCAAATCCCCGATTCCGGATAAGCCATGAAATGTTCTGGAATGTCCTCCCATCTTTGTCCCAAGATTTGTAATTTCTTTAATTCCTCTCGTAATTAATGCCGCTTCTGTATTATCTCCAAATCCCAGTCCGTCAATAATACCGGCTGCCAATGCAATTACATTTTTAAGAGAGCCTCCCAATTCAATACTTTTTCTATCTGGACTGATATATGCCCTGAAAAATTTATTTGCAAATAAAGACTGTACTTTTACTGCGATTTCCTGTTTTTTTGCACCAATGACAACAACCGTAGGAACCTCTTTTCCTACTTCTTCCGCATGACTTGGACCTGAAAGCACAACAGCCTCACATTCCGGAAGTTCCTCTTCGATAATCTCTGTCATAGTAAAGAATGTTTTATCCTCAATTCCTTTGGCAACATCTACAATTATCTGCCCCTGTTTTACAATACCTTTCAGACTTCTGGCGGTGCTTCTCACAAAAGAAGATGCCACAGCCATAACTATCATTTCAGAATCTTTTACAGCTTCCTCCATATCATTGGTAATTTTTATTTCATTCGGAATTTTAATTCCGGGAAGACTTATTTTATTCTCACGTTCCTTGTTTAAAGCATCTACCTCACTCTGTAAAAACGACCAGATGGTAACGTCGTTATTATTTTTATATAAAACCTTTGCTAAAGCGATAGCCCACCCGCCACCACCAAGTACTGTAACTTTTGCCATATTAAGCCTCCTTTTTCTCACCAATCTTTCGTTCTGTTCCATTGGCAAGTCTTTTTATATTGTCTTTATGTCTGATATAAGACAGTATCGTCATAATACCTACTAATATATATGCCTCCATCTTTTCATTGGAATTTAGATGACGAACCATGTTCAGCTGTCCCCATACAACCATTTCAACAAAAAATCCTGTCATTAAACATAATGAGCTGAAAGAAACATATTTTGTAATAGCAAGCGCCACAAAAAATGTAACCAATCCCAAAACCAAAAACTTCCAGTCAAAAAATACAAGAGAAAATATGACACCGGAAGATGCCGCAATCCCTTTTCCGCCTTTAAAATTCATATAAAACGGAAAATTATGTCCAAGAATCGCACCAAGTCCTGTATAAAGAGCAATTACCATCATATCTCCGGCTGCAGTATCTCTGAAAACAAAACACATCAGCAGTACTGCAAAAACTGCCTTCAGTGCATCTCCAAAATAAGTTAAAAAACCATATTTTTTTCCAAGAGTCCGCATAGCATTCGTAGTTCCTGAATTTCCACTGCCATGCTCTCTAATATCAATATTGTGCATTTTCCCAATAATAAAACCGGTCTGAAAAAGCCCAAACACATATCCTACTACAATACAAATAATCTTCTGCCAAATCATATTTCTCTAACTCCTATTTATTTTGTTTCCGGTTTATTTTTTATTCTATAGGAAAGTTCTCTGAACTTCCTATAGAATAAAACGCTCCGCTAAGGATGCGCAGCTCGCGGAGATGTAGTTATGCTAACGTAACCGCTCACGCGCGAAGTATCTCAAGCGACACTTTGTTTCTTAGTGTGTTCTATTTGTCATTTCTTTCACGAATAATAAATCTTAAAGGTGTGCCTCTGAAACCAAATGCTTCCCTGATGCGATTTTCAATATATCTCGTATATGAAAAATGCATCAATTCCCTGTCATTTACAAATATAACAAAGGTAGGTGGTTTTACGGAAACCTGAGTAATATAATAAAGTTTCAACCGTTTTCCTTTATCAGAAGGAGGTTGCTGCATTGCTACAGCTTCAGCCATAATTTCATTGACAACACCTGTCTCTATTCTCATAGAATGATTTGCAATAACAACATCAATCATATCAAATAATTTCGGTAAACGCTGTCCTGTCTTCGCTGAAATAAACATAATCTCTGCATACTGCATAAAAGAGAGGATTTGCCGCACTTTGTTTGTATATTCATAGACCGTCTTGTCATTTTTCTCAATTGCATCCCATTTATTCACGGCAATAATAATACCCTTACCGTTTTCGTGGGCAATACCTGCGATTTTAGCATCCTGTTCTGTAACACCTTCTACAGCATCTATCACAATAACAACAATATCTGCGCGCTCTACAGCTGTAACTGTCCGGATAATACTGTATCTTTCAATGTCTTCCTTTACTTTAGATTTTCTACGAAGTCCGGCAGTATCAATGAAAACATATTCTCTGCCATTCCATTCTACATCAGTATCAATCGCATCTCTGGTCGTTCCTGCAATGTTAGATACAATAACTCTGCTCTCTCCGGTTAATTTATTGATAATAGATGACTTTCCTACATTTGGTTTGCCGACAATGGCAACTCTTGGTCTGTCATCTTCTTCCTCGTCCAGATTTAAGGCCTTAAAATGCTCTACAACCTTATCTAACATATCTCCAAGACCACTTTTCTGCGATGCAGAAATAGGAACCGGATCACCGATACCAAGATTATAAAATTCATAGACATCTGCCATCATACGATTAAAATTATCAACTTTGTTTACTACCAGAATAACAGGTTTACGGCTGCGTCTAAGCATATCAGCAACTTTTGAGTCAGCATCAATTAATCCTTGTTTTACATCTGTCATAAAAATAATCACATCTGCAGTATCAATCGCTATCTGCGCCTGCTCTCTCATCTGTGACAATATAATATCACTGCTGTCCGGCTCAATTCCACCCGTATCAATCATCGTAAAATTATAATTCAACCAGTCTACATCTGCATATATTCTGTCTCTGGTAACACCAGGTGTATCTTTTACGATGGAAATTTTTTGTCCTGCAAGTGCATTGAACAATGTTGATTTTCCTACATTTGGTCTGCCAACAATGGCAACAATTGGTTTACTCATATCTTTTACCTCACCATTAAATTTTACAATAACAGCCATTATTTGTAAATTCTTATTTTATCTCTAAAAATGCTGCCAGATTTCCTCTTTGTCCATTGGTTGCCCGGTGAGAAAACATAACCTGATAATTACAGCAGGTACATACATCCGGAAGATGAATGTTTTCCTTTAAGACACCACACTCTTCAAAAATAATTTTATTGCAGGACCATAAATCTAACATATATTTTCCGTTCCCTTTATTTTGTAGTATATCATCAATATGCTCCGGAAATTCTTTTATAAATTCCACAGCAACATCTTCACTGATTTCATAACATTCTTTGCAGATAGAAGGTCCGATACATACAATGACATCTTTCGGATTCGTATTATATTCTTTTGCCATTCGTTCTAATGTAACTTTTCCAATCCTTCCTACAGTTCCCCTCCATCCCGAATGAGACAGCCCAATCGCCTTATTTTTTATATCAACCACATAGAGCGGAACACAGTCTGCATAGTATGTAGTAAGAACGATTTCCTTTTCATTCGTAATCATTCCGTCAATATTATCATAATCTCTTTCTTTATATATTCCTTTTCCGATATCTTCCTTAGAAACAATTTTAATATTTGTCGTATGCGTTTGTCTGCTTGCCACAATATTTTTCGCATCAAAACCTATTACGTTTGCCATAATTTCATGATTCTTTATAATATTCTCTTCTGAATCTCCTCTGCCATGTCCCAGATTCATGCTGGTAAAATGCCCTTTACTCACGCCGCCTATTCTTGTGGAAAAGCCATGACACAGCCATGGAATTTTTTCCAGTGCCAAATAAGAGATATAAGGTACACCATGATAAAATTTTATTCTTGTAGTATTATTATCTTGTTTATTTAATTTTATATCATTCATTACATTGCTCCAAAACAATTAAATAAGTATTCCACATCATTTTCTGTTATAGATATCACATCAAAACTACACTGCATATTTTCATACTCTTTGTTTTCACCAAGAAACCATAATGCAGTTTTCATAATTTTATTCTGCTTTCTCTTATTAACAGCTTCTATTGGAAATCCAAAAAATTCATTCTTTCTATATTTTACCTCAATAAACCTTAGAATATTATTTTTCACTGCAATAATATCAATTTCTCCAATTTTACATTTGTAATTTTGTGCTGCAATCTGAAAACCATGTTGTTTCAAATAATTAACACATTGCTCTTCGTAGTTTCCACCGACAACTCGTGTATTCAAAATCTTCCCCCTTGATAGTATCTGTGTATTATTATATACTCCGTTCTTTTTATACGAAGCTTTTAATAAATGTTTTTCTATGTATCGGACATGGTCCATGCTCTTTTAATGCCATTATATGTTTTGCTGAACCATATCCTTTATTTGACGCAAAATCATATTCCGGATAGATTTTATCATATTCCACCATCATAGCATCTCTTGTAACCTTAGCGATAATACTTGCAGCCCCAATAGAAATACTCTTTGCATCACCCTTAATAATCGGAACCTGTTTCATTGTCAGTCCCGGAATGTTCACAGCATCATTCAGCAAAATATCCGGTGCAGGGTCTAAACTGCCAATTGCCGCTCTCATTGCCTGATAAGTTGCCTGTAAAATATTAATTTCATCAATCGTCTCCGGTGTAGCCAAAGCTGTTTCTGCACAAACCGCCTTTTCCATAATGACCTCATATAGCTCTTCTCTTTTTGCAGCAGAAAGTTTTTTCGAATCGTTAATATACAAAATATCACAATCTTTTGGCAGAATAACTGCTCCTGCAACGACAGGACCTGCCAGAGGTCCTCTCCCCACTTCATCGACACCACAGATAAACTGATAGTCACTGTACTTTCTCTCGAAATACTGCAGTTCATATGTTCTTTTCAATTCCAACTGATAGTTGTCATATGTTTTCTGTGCTTTCTTGACTAAAGCGATCACTCCGCTACGTTCATCTGACGAATACTCTGTAACAAAGTTCTCAACATTCTCTATTTGAATATTATTCAACTCATCTTTTATCTCTTTAATACTTTTACTCATATAATTTCCATTCTCTGAAGTCTATTGATAAATTACACTGTTTCTTCTTATTTACCAAAGATAATGCGCCTTTAACGGTTATCTGTCTAAGGTAATCCGACCTAATTTCCCACTTCTGAAATCATCTAAAATAATTCCACTTGTTTTCTCTAAATCCGGCTGATTCCCTTTTAATTTGCAACCTCTGACCTCTGCAACCTGATACATAACCTGCAATGGGTCTTCATGACCTTCAATATTGTATCTGCTGTTTATGAAATCCGGATAAAGATTATTTAACAATTTTATTAACTGGTATGCCAATTCCGCAACATCTAAAATATTATCATTCATTGAACCGATAAATGCTAAGTGCATACCAATGGTTTGATCGTCAAATTTCGGCCAAAGAACACCGGGAGTGTCTAAGAGTTCCAGATTCTTATTGAGACGTATCCATTGTTTGCCTTTTGTAACACCTGGTTTGTTTCCTGTTTTTGCACATTTTTTTCCGGCATAGGCATTGATAAATGTAGATTTTCCTACATTAGGAATGCCAACTACCATCGCCCTGATAGGTCTGTTTATGATTCCTCTTTTTTTATTTCTTTCAATTTTTTCTTTACAGGCAATATTCACAGCATTATTAATTTCTTTAATTCCCTGCTTATTTTTTGAATTAATTTTTAATGCAATAATTCCTTTTTGCCTGAAATATTCTATCCACTTATTATTCTGGCTTTCATCTGCCAGATCTGCTTTGTTTAATAAAACTAGTCTGGCTTTATTCTGTCCTAAATTATCTATTTCAGGATTTCTACTGCTTAATGGAATTCTTGCATCTAATAATTCAATCACTAAATCAATTAATTTAATATCTTCTTTCATCTGGCGCATCGCTTTTGTCATATGCCCAGGAAACCACTGATAATCCATCTTTTACTCCTTAATATATTGAAAAGGAACGAGAATCAACCCGTTCCTTTTTGAAAGTAATCATAATTATTTAACTAATTCTTTTACCTTTGCAGCCTTACCAACTCTGCTTCTGATGTAGTTCAGTTTTGCACGTCTTACTTTACCCTGTCTAACTACTTCAATCTTTGCAATTGTTGGTGAATATAATGGCCAAGTTCTTTCAACTCCGATTCCGTTTGAGTTCTTTCTTACTGTGAATGTAGCTCTGTTGCTTCCACCCTGCTTTTTAATTACAAGTCCTTCAAAAACCTGAACTCTTTCTCTGTTACCTTCAACGATTTTAGCGTGAACTTTAATTGTGTCACCTACGTTAAATGGTGTAACTTCTTTAATCTGAGCTGCCTCAATTTCTTTAATTAATTCCTGCATAATATCCTCCTTATTTATTCCGATGTTCTTAATGTATATTACAACAGAGGACCATCATTTTTATGCGAGTAATATGTCTTCGATAAATATCTTGACATATAGCATTTGCTATATTAACATAAGTTTTCCTTTTTATCAAGAGTTTTTATGAAATAATTAATTTTCGGTTAATTTTCATTCGCATAAATTATGTTTTTTAGCCAATACCCACATATATGGAATAAATTTTCTAAGTGAATATTATTTTTTTATTCTAACTTTTCTTACCTTTGACCATTTCCCATAAATCTTTTTCTTTCCATTTAACTTATAAGCACGTACCTTTACGTATAATGTCTTCTTATTTTTTAGTTTCTTTGATATAACTGTTACACTTGTCTTCTTGACAAACTTCTTAACAATTGCCTTTTTATTCTTCGAAGCATTCTTCTTTGTTTTGTAGATTGCCACCTGATACCCTTTAGCCCCACGAATCTTTTTCAGTGAAAGTTTAACTTTCTTAGACACTTTCTTTTTCACTGTAATCTTCTTAATCTTAGCCTTTCCCGGAGCCATTACTGATGTTGTTTCCTGCACTGGATTATAATCTCGCAAATCTGCCACTTCGTCTGATAAAAGTACCCAGTCATAATCTAACTTATTTTGATACATCTCCATATCCCTTATATTTACTTTTTCAAACAATTCTTCTGACTTAATTTCTTGCTCCAGTTTTCCGTTTCCTGCATAAACATGCTCACCATCAAAATCATATTGAGAGCATATCAATGCATTACTTCTTCCCTCTGGAAGATGTGCCTGCTCTAAAGAATTTTTTATAAACACTTTTGAATTTTTTACAGATAGTGTTCCTCCACAATAAATTCCAGCCGTATTGGAATGAATCGTCACCCCCTCAATTGATACATTGACATTGGTATCAGTATCAATTAGATAACTGCCATTTTCAAGATTCAGAGTTCCATCTCCAGTTATATTTACATTAACCTCGCTCTTCTTCTCAAGGCTACTAACGAATATGCCACCGTTTATATAACAACAATGATCATACTTACTTGTAGTCATCGTGTTGTTTCCTTTTATAACAATATTTAATGTCCGATCTCCTCTATATGTGATAAATCCGTCCCATGTAGGTCCTCCTCCAGATTCGAAATTACAGTTTTCTAAGGTGACTGTATTGGTACTTTCATCATATTCAACCCCTGGAAGCATATATGGACTATATGAAACCGCAAATTTTCCCATCAAGCATATGCCATCTACATATAAACTCTCTGTCGCTTGATATCCCTGAGTCACATTCTCACCGGTTTGCGCTCCATAAACCATAGTACTCATTATCAATATCATAATAAATTGTGACAAACAAACTAATATTTTTTTCATATCCTCTTTTCCTTCCTCTAATCAACTAAATATGTCACATTCAATTCAAACCAATCACTACTACTGATTGAAGTTAAACTTGTCGCATATATTAAGATTCTACCATCTGTAGCTATTTCAAATCTTGCAAAATTTTTGCCGGAACACGCTCCAATTACTCTCATATAATGGCTAGGTGTATATCCTGATGGAAGAAGTGCAACAACCTTGCTTCCAACTTCTGTAATATTTGTTATACATATGGTGCATTGTACAAGGTTTCCTCTCCTCTTAACATAATTAATACCATTTAATATTTTTGCATTACTATTTACATTCATTTTTTCTTTTATTTCTTTGCTTATAGCCACCCCTGCTGTTGCCCCCACCTCAACAGATAATAAATCTGTTACATCTCTACAGTCTAAAATATTAAATGATAATAATTCACTAATGCATCTTCCTTTCTGATCTTCATATACCTTTCCTATAATAAAATCACCATCTTTAGTTAATGCCAATCCTTCAGATTCGATGCTTCCACCTACCGAAAAATTTTTAAGATAACGTCCTTCAATATCAAACACAACTATTTTTTCAAAATACAATAAAAATAATTTTCCATCATAATATTCTAAACATTGAAATGTATTCTTATAACTATTTACACCATATTGAATAAGCGAAAATTCAGACAATATTTCAAACGAACTATTAAGAACAGCTATTTTATTATCTGACATTGCTATATAGTATCGATTATTTATTTCATCATATGTAATTCCATATATACAATTGTTAGTGTCTGTTCCTACGTGTATTTCCCTCTCTTTGGCAAATGTTGAAACGTTTAACACATATATCAAGTTTTTATCCAAAGTACTATTTTTACAATACATTGGCGTTAAATATAATTTATTTGTTACCGGGTTATAAGTTATATCATTAACATGACCATACTTTAAATTTGTCACACAACTTATCCGTTCCTTTGTTGAATAATTCAATTTTTCAATAGAACTTATTTCATTATTTCCCGAAGTATTTAAATTTGTAAAACATCTTACCAACGCATCCTCAGACTTTACATAACATATACTTTGCATCCAATATCGATCCGTGCTGTAAGTCGTTTTAAAACTCCTAAAATTAACACAATCCGTACATTTCATCATAAATTCATCATTTGTCATAAGTAACTCCTTTCTCAACTTTAATTTAATAAGTAATTCGAAAATATAAATCCGTACATATATAAATATATTTTACTTTACATACTATGATAAATCAACCAAAAGTAATGTGTATTATTTTAATAGTAAAATATTCAATATGATTACAGTAAAAAAAGAACATTCCTTTCCTAAAAAGCCATAGTAAATAGATATACTCTTATAAGAAAAAATGTTCTTTTCTGCATAAAATAACATTTAGTATTATTCTTTATTTTTTTTTAACTTTTTTATAAATTTAATATCTTCTTTTGTCAAGTTTGCACTTTCCATTAAATCCGGTCGTCTTTCCATTGTTCTAAAAATAGACTGCTCTCTTCTCCATTGATCTACTTTTGGATGATTACCTGATAAAAGTATCGGTGGAACTTCTCGTCCCATAAATTCCGCAGGTCGTGTGTACTGGGGATATTCCAAAAGATTATCATGAAAAGACTCAAACTCTGCTGACACATCATTGTTAAGCACTCCTGGTACTAATCTTGAGATTGCATCAATCATTACCATAGAAGGTAACTCTCCACCTGTTAACACATAATCTCCAATGGACACATGATCTGTTACAATCATATCAAGAACTCTCTCGTCAATTCCTTCATAATGTCCACATAGAAAAACCAAATCTTTTTCTTTTGAAAAATCTTCTGCCATGTCTTGATTAAACACCCTTCCTTGTGGTGTCAGATAAACAACTCTTGGCCTATATCCTATCTCTTCCACAACAGCCTCGTAACTTCTATATACCGGTCCCGGCTGCATAACCATACCGGCACCACCACCATAGGGATAATCATCTACCTGTCCATATTTATTTCCGGCATAATCCCTAATATTCACTGTATTTAAACCAATCAATCCTTTGTCTATTGCTCTTCCTGTAATACTGGTACAAATACCTTGTTCAATCATATCCGGAAAGAGTGTTAATACATGAAAATTCATTAATCTAATAATCCTTTCATAATATGTACCTTAATCACTTTATTTTCAATATCTTTTTTCAGTACACATTCATCTATCACCGGCAATAATACTTCTATTCCGTCCTTTGTTTTTACGACATAAACTCCATTAGCACCGGTTTGAAGTACATCCACCAATTCTCCAAAATCCTCTCCCTCATCTGTAATTATCTTACAGCCTACAAGGTCCACAATAAAATGCTCGCCTTCTCCTAACGGAATAGCATTCTCTCTTGTAACCAGCAGATCCATCCCCTTATAAGGGATTACCATATCCATATTATGAAACTGCTCAAACTTTAAAATTACCATGTTTTTAAAGTATTTCACACTGGTCACATTTACATTTATATATTCTTTTCCTGTATCGATTACAGCTTCTTTTAAATAATCAAATCTTTTGATATCATCAGTCGTAGGGTAAACTTTTACCTCTCCACGTACTCCATGTGTATTACTGATAACACCAACTCTTAAATACTTTTCCATATACACCTTTTCCATATACATAACAAGGCTGGAATTATCCAGCCTTGTTGCACTTGTATTAAAGTGAACTTATTGAATTTCTACTTTAACTTTTTTATCGCATTTTGAAGATGCAGCTTTTACAACAGAACGAATCGCTTTTGCAATTCTTCCCTGCTT
This sequence comes from uncultured Eubacterium sp., assembly GCA_910584795.1. Classification (GTDB taxonomy): domain Bacteria; phylum Bacillota; class Clostridia; order Lachnospirales; family Lachnospiraceae; genus Eubacterium_G. The sequence goes on from CAJUBZ010000001.1 coordinate 222,572, forward strand.
TCCAATTACCTTGCCCATATCGTCCTGAGCAACATGCAATGTAACAAGAATCTCTCTGTCATTTTCTGTCTCTGTAACTACAACTTCATCAGGAGAGTCAACAAGTGCTTTTGCAATTGTTTCTACCAATTCTTTCATGAATTTACCCTCCGATATTATTTTTCAATTCCGGCAATCTTTAAAAGCTTTCCAACTGTCTCTGTTGGCTGTGCTCCGTTTGCTAACCATTTTTTTGCAGCTTCTTCATTTACATCGAATACGCTTGGCTCCTGATTTGGATCATATGTTCCAATCTCTTCAATGAATCTACCATCTCTAGGTGATCTTGAGTCAGCAACTACAATTCTGTAGATAGGATGTCTCTTCTTACCCATTCTCTTTAATCTCATCTTTACTGCCATTTCTTCTTTACCTCCGTAAAATAAAATTCTAATATATATGTTTAAAAGCCAAAAGGCATTTTAAATCCACCTCTGCGTTTTCCTTTTCCCCCCATCATGCCAGGCATGCTTTTCATCATTTTTCTTGCCTGTTCAAACTGTTTTACCAGTTTGTTCACTTCACTGATATCCACGCCTGCTCCTTTTGCAATACGCTGCTTTCTGGAAGGATTCATAAGATCCGGATTTCCTCTTTCAGCTCTTGTCATGGAATAAATGATAGCCTCGATTTTTCCTAACTGTTTTTCATCAGGAAGCATATCCTCTTTAATCTGACCTCCAACTCCCGGAATCATGCTGAGAAGTGAAGACAAACCTCCCATGTTCTTAATCTGCCCCATATATTCCAGATAGTCATCAAATGTAAACTGAGCTTTTCTGAGCCTCTGTTCCATTTCCTTAGCTTTATCTTCATCAATTGCCTGTTCTGCTTTTTCTATTAATGATAAAACATCACCCATACCTAAAATACGGGAAGCCATTCGGTCAGGATAAAACTGTTCTAAATCGGATAACTTTTCTCCCATACCAATATACAATATTGGCTTTCCTGTTACTGCTTTAATAGATAATGCAGCACCACCTCTGGTATCACCATCTAATTTTGTAACAATAATACCATCTATGCCGATTTTCTCATGAAATTCTTTGGCAACATTTACGGCATCCTGTCCGGTCATAGCATCTACTACCAAAACTGTCTGCGTTAATTCTATGTTATCCCTGATTTCCACAAGTTCGTTCATCATATCTTCATCTACATGTAAACGACCTGCTGTATCTAATATAACAACATTGTTTCCATTTTTCTTTGCATGTTCTATGGCTGCTTTTGCAATGTTTAAAGGCTTTTGCTTATCTCCCATAGCAAAAACAGACACCTGTTGTTTCTCACCATTAATTTTTAACTGCTCAATCGCTGCAGGTCTATATACATCACATGCAGCAAGTAAAGGTTTCTTTCCTTTCGCTTTTAATTTTCCGGCAATTTTTGCAGTCGTTGTCGTTTTACCTGCACCCTGAAGACCCATCATCATAATAACAGTCACTTCATTATCCGGTAAGAGTTTTAATTCTGTCGTTTCGGAACCCATTAAAGCTGTCAATTCTTCATTTACAATCTTAATAACCATCTGTCCCGGGGTGAGACTGGTCATAACATCCTGTCCGACAGATCTCTCATTAACTGTTTTAATAAAATTCTTCACTACCTTAAAGTTAACATCTGCTTCTAACAAAGCAATCTTTACTTCTTTCAGCGCTAACTTTACATCTTCCTCTGTAAGTCTGCCCTTACTTTTCAGATTTTTAAATATATTTTGTAATTTATCGGATAAGCTTTCAAATGCCAAAGCCCTACCTCCTAATAATTGTCTAATATTTCCTGTGCAATCACTTTAATCTTCGCTACACTGTCAGCATCTTTACTATCTGCCAACTGACATATCTGCTCCACATCATCCTTTGTTTTAGAAAATCTTTGTATTAAATGAAGTTTTTCCTCATAACCATTCAAGATTTTATCACATCTCTTAATCAGGTCGTGAACTCCCTGTCTGGATATTCCCCGCTCAATAGCAATCTCTCCAAGACTTAAATCGTTTAATATAAAATCTTCATATATTTCTTTTTGATGTTGTGTCAGCAATTCGCCATAAAAGTCGTATAACAGCGAACTCTTATAAATATCTTTCATATGATTGCACCTTACCTACCTTTGGTATACTACAATAAAAGAAATAAGGTGTCAAGTATTTTTTCTTGACACCTTATTTTTCTTCTATCTTTTTCTTTCCTTTCGATAATTTAACATTACAATCCCAAATAATATAATAATTCCAACACCAGTAATAAGTATTCCAATTTGAAGCCCTGGTGTACAATATTTTAATTGAATCTCATGTGTTCCCGGCTCTAAAAAGACTCCCGAATTCATATAATTTACTTTTTGTAGACTACTTCCCTTTCCATCAATATAAATTTTCCATCCATTATTATAAGGAATATTCAAACAGAGAAGTTTTTTCTGCTCTAATTCAATTTTACCATTAATTTCATTATCTTTTATTATTACATCTGAAAGTACATCCTGTTTTAAATTACGAATATTTTTTTTGTAATTATCAAAAGATTGTTCTACTACCTTTAACTCATCGAAAGAATAAATTCCTGTCTGATAAAAAGATATATAAAAACCAACTCTTCCGCTTTCACTATAACCAAGATTTACTGCATAATTAGTTTTTCCATTATAATAACTTTGATTATCTGCATACTGAGTCAGATTTTTGTATATACCATTGCTACTAAAGGAAATATTTATATTCGTATCTTTTACCCAATCTTTATAACGATTATTCAACAAATTTTGTTCTGCTGTACTAAAACTGTCTAATTGTTCCTTATGTTGGGACAAAGGATTGATAGGTTTATATTCCAAATTCTTAATATAGGCAAAAAGTCCTGTACCGGGTGCTCCTTGAAATTCTACAAAAGCACTGGCATTTTCGCTTATAACAACAAACCGATTATTCTCATATCTAAGACCATATTTACTTGTAATTTTATAATCTAACTCTTTACTGTTTGTATGAACATTCACTTCATCAGATGCATTTTCTTTATCAGATGCATTTTCTTTATCTACAATAGCAGCCTGTAACATAATCTCTTCTTTTTCAATTCCTGTATATTGAGCTAATTTCTCTTCAGAAATTGTTTGATTATAAGTATATCCTAGTGGAAGTGCAAAATCATTGATATATACGTTATAAACCACTTTATCTACTGACCGATTATCTTTTGTAATTTTTTTATTTCTAATACCATATGGTATGGATTTTTTTATGGTTTTATATTTTCTAAAACCATAAGGAACAATCTTATTATTTCCTTCCTCACTAATATAGTATTTCACGGAAGACAGAGACAATAACGCAGGTCTGTCGTCAATTCCGTGGTAATAAAATGTGGAATACTCTCTAGCATCCATCTGCAATAAATAATCAGAAACATTTGAATTACCAAGACTCCAGTAAAATCCAATGCCATTTACGTCAAATAACATAGTCGCATTATCACAAAAATCAAGCCTGCCATTTGTCTGATCATTTTCTTTTGCAAAACCAGACATTAATCTTTTATTCACTGAGCTTTCACTGGTATTATCATATTCTTTCCCTGAAGAACTAAACCGAAAAAATTCATCATCTTTAATATAATTTTTTATATCTCCACTCTGAGATGTTCGATAAGACTCATATACTTTTCCACGGTCAATAAATTGTGAAACATAATTTTTTTCTGACACAGAATAAACATAAAAACTATTGATTGCCACTCCCAAAATAACAGAAGTTACAAGAACCGCTTCTGCTTTATACACAGAAAATTTTCTATTCTGTTGTCCCATATATCCCAGAATCATTACTGTAAATACTAAAAGCAATAGCTCCATAAGAGTATTTTCCATACGGGTATTCTCTATCAGGCACACCAGAGTACAATACACTGTCAGAACAATAAATAATTGTTTCATGTACTTTGAACCAATAGAAATAATATCGTTCCAGTATTCCACTAAAATAAATGCACAAAACATTGCAAAAGCCCATATCCAACGATTAGAAATATAGGATAACCCATTCATAAGAGAACCTATGGCAGGAATCGCCATAAACAAAAGACCGATACCAAAGAAAATATATTGTTGCATCTTTTTCTTTTGAAACATGAAGAATAATCCTAAAATCACTATCGGAGAATAACCCATATAATTCCAATATCCACCACTATCTGCAGAAATAAATGTAGATAATAACTTCTGATAATACCGCAAATCATATAAAGCAGGAATAGAATTACTTACTTCATTTCTATTATCTCCTAAAAAGGCAATAATTATTGGAAGGAAAATAACAGCTGAAATCATAATCGCCACAATCGCATATAGCAACATTGTTCCCAATTTTGTTACAATTTTTCTAAATTCTTTTTTATATAGGAATCCACATCTTATTAATGTGTAGATAACTGTAAAAAGCGCAACCATATAGAAGAAATAAAAATTACTAATTGCACACAAAACAATAGTGAAAATAAATTGATACGGTTTTTTCCCTTTTAATATTTTTTCAACACCTGTAAGCATTAAAGGGAAAAACATAATTGGTAAGATAAAAAACGGATGTCTCACTGCCGCCCACATAGTATAACCTGTAAAGACATACACTAATGCTCCGGCAACAACACCATTTCCTCTTTTATTCATAATTTTACAAAACTGCATAAAAAACAGTCCTGACAAATACAATCTTAAAATAATTAGAAAAGCATAAAGATACTCTGTATATTTAGGAGACACAAAAACAGATAATAAATTAAGAGGTTCTCCTAATACATAATAATTTAAAGTGGTGATAATGTCCCCACCATAACCAATACTAAAATCCCACATTGGAATGGTAAAGGTATGTTCTATAAAAATATTTCTTATAATATCTCTCAACCATGTGCCATAATACATCAATGCCACATTATGCTGTGCATATCCGTCCAAATGCCATACAAAAGATTTACCATTCACAAGAAAATATCCAAATGTTAAAATTGATGTCAAAATAAACACCAATGAATATTTTGACATCAATTTTAATTTTAATTTTTTCATTTATCTCCCTCTCTTTCCCACTTAAAGATTTGGCGCCTGTTCAGTAGGATTGTATCCTGCGTTGCTTAACGCTTCCAAAATCTGTTTTTTGTGATCGTGTCCGAAACATTCCATCGTCACTTTTAATTCCACAGCCGCATTTCGATTAACGGAAACAAACTGATTATGCTCTAGCTTAATAACATTTCCCTGCTGTTCAGCTATCTTATTTGCCACTTTTACTAACTCACCCGGCTTGTCCGGAAGTAATACAGAAACTGTAAATACCCTTCCTCTCTGAATCAGGCCATGCTGTAACGTGGAAGACATTGTAATAATATCCATATTGCCTCCGCTGATAATTGAAACAACCTTTTTATCCTTGCAATTTAGGTGTTTCAATGCCGCTACCGTCAGCAGTCCTGAATTTTCTGCTACCAGCTTGTGATTTTCTACCATATCCAGAAATGCATCAATTAACTCATCATCTTTGATTGTTATAATCTTATCAATATTTTTCTTTACATATGGAAAAATATTTTCTCCAGGTGTTTTTACAGCAGTACCATCTGCAATTGTATTTGCACTTGGAAGTGTAACCACCTCACCTGCTTTGATACTTGCTTTCATACATGCTGCATTCTCCGGCTCTACACCAATGACTTTAATTCTGGGATTCAATAATTTAGCCAATGTGCTTACACCGGTAGCCAGTCCGCCACCACCGATTGGAACCAGAATATAGTCAACCGTCGGCAGTTCCTTAAATATTTCCATTGCAATGCTTCCCTGCCCTGCAGCAACATCTAAATCATCAAAAGGATGAATGAATGTATAACCTTCTTTCATTGCAAGATTCAACGCATATTTACATGCATCATCATAAACATCTCCATATAAAACCACATCTGCTCCATAACTTTTTGTACGGTTTACCTTCATTAATGGTGTTGTTGTAGGCATTACAATAGTAGCTTTTACACCATAAAGTTTCGCTGCATAAGCAACACCCTGAGCATGATTTCCTGCTGAAGCAGTAATCAATCCACGTTCTCTCTCTTCGTCTGTCAATGTACTGATTTTGTAATATGCCCCTCTAACTTTATAAGCACCTGTAAACTGCATATTTTCCGGTTTAATATATACCTGATTTCCTGTCTGGGCACTAAAATAATCACTATAAATTAAACTAGTATTCAGTGTTACTTTTTTTACAATTTCGCTGGCTTCCTCAAATTTCTTTAAATCTAAAACTTCACTCATATTTTTCACTTCTTTCTACTTTTTTCACTTTGTTTATTCAGTAAACAATGCTTCCACAAACTCTTTTGCATCAAACTTTTGTAAATCATCTATCTGTTCACCCACGCCAATATACTTCACCGGTATTCCGAGTTCTGACTGAATGGCAATGGCAATGCCGCCTTTTGCAGAACCATCCATTTTGGTTAAAATTACACCTGTAATATCTGCACATTCTTTAAACTGTCTTGCCTGCTCTAATGCATTCTGCCCTGTAGTAGCATCTAAAACAATAAAGTTTTCACGTCTTGTACCATCATATTCCTTTGTTATAATTCTGTCCAGTTTTTTTAATTCTTCCATAAGATTTTTCTTATTATGAAGTCTTCCTGCTGTATCGCATAGCAAAATATCAGCATTTTTATTTTTCGCTGATGATATGGCATCAAATAAAACAGAACCGGGATCTGACCCCTCCTTCCCTGAAACAATATCTACACCAGAACGATTTGCCCACTCTATTAACTGGTCAGCCGCAGCGGCACGAAATGTATCCGCAGCTGCCAAAACCACTTTCTTTCCATTCGTTTTAAACTGACTTGCCAGCTTTCCAATTGATGTAGTTTTTCCAACACCATTCACACCAATCACTAAAATAACTGATTTTTCATTTTCAAAATCATAAGCATTCTCACCAATATTCATCTGCTCTTCAATACTTTGAATCAGAAGCTCTTTACACTCCATTGGTTCCTTAATATGATTTTCTTTCACCTGTTCTCTCAAATTTTCTAAAATCTCTTCTGTCGTGTTCACTCCAATATCGCTCATAATAAGGATTTCTTCTAACTCTTCATAAAAATCCTCATTAATATGGGAAAACCCTGTAAATATGGAATTTAAACTGGATACAATATTATTTCTTGTCTTTGAGAGACCTGAGACTAATTTCTTAAAAAACTTTCCTGCCATTGAATTCCTCCAAATCAAACTTTTTTATTTATCTAAGTCATTTTCTAATAAATCTACAGAAACTAATGCTGAAATTCCCTTTTCCTGCATGGTGATACCATATAATCTATCAGCACAATTCATTGTTCCACGTCTGTGGGTAATCACAATAAACTGTGTATTTTTTGTAAGCTTATGTAAATATTCAGCAAACCTTACAACATTTGAGCCGTCAAGGGCAGCCTCGATTTCGTCCAGTAAACAGAATGGTGACGGTTTCAGATTCTGAATTGCAAATAATAAACTTATCGCCGTCAACGCTTTCTCACCACCGGATAACTGCATCATATTCTGCAGTTTCTTCCCTGGCGGCTGGGAAATAATATTAATTCCCGCATCCAGAATATCCTCTGCATCAGTCAGTTCGATAGTTCCTTTACCACCACCGAACAGTTCTTTAAATACAGTGTCAAACTGTGCTTTTATTTCCTCAAACTTCTCTTTAAACTGCTTGCGCATGCCAACTTCTAATTCATCAATAATTTTTAACAGATTCTCTTTTGCTTCCATCAAATCGCCATGCTGGCTCTTCATGAACTGGTATCGCTCATTAATCTCTTTAAATTCTTCTATAGCATTAATATTGACATCTCCAAGAGATTTCATTTCTTTTCGAATATTTGTAATATTCTCTTTAATCTCAGTCTTATTGCTATATTCTGGATTTTTCATTTCCGAAGCCTTTCTATATGTTATTTCATATTCATTCCACATATAAGCTTCTTTGTTTTCACTTTTTTCTTCCAAAGCTTCTTTTTGGCTGCTCAATCTATAAACTTCTTTATCCAGAGTAGAAATTCTTTCTGATAACTGCTCCCTCTTCTCAAAGAATTCTTTATGCTCTCTGCTCTGTTTTTCTTTTTCCTGCTTTGCGTTTTCTATCTCCTTGTTTAACTGCTCAATGAATAATCTGGATTTTTCTGTTTCCCCAGTCAATTTTTCAATTGCTTCAAGTCGTGCAGAAATTTCACTGCCATTTTCTTCAGAATTGTTCTTTATCTGTTCAAGCTCTGAAGTCAGTGTATGAATCACTTCGTTCGCTTTATGAATCTTTTCAACAATAAACTCATGTTTTTGTTTATAATTAGCAATATCAATATTTATTTCTTCCAAAGACGATACCTTTCCGGCAACACTTTCTTTCATTTCATTCAACTGTTTTGTCTTTTTGACCACTTCTTTTTCGAGAAATATATTTCTATCTTCTGTGCCGGATAATTCATCATTTAATTCTGAATTACTTTTATTAATATCACTGATTTCCGCCTGCATATCATCATTTTCCTGCGTATAATTTTGATATTCCAGCATAATACTGTCTTTTCTGGCATTGGCCTGTTTCAAATTGACCTCAATAGTATTTTTAATAAGCATCTGTTCTTGAAGACCTTTGCTGATCTTTGCCTCTTCCTCACCGATAACACTCATTTCACTGCGGTTGCCGGTAAGTTCCTTATCAAGACTTTCTTTCTCTTTTTTTAAAGCAGCCAATGATTTCTCTATTTCTTCAATTTCACGTCTTCTACCAAGAAGATTACTATTGTTTTTAAATGCACCACCGGAAATGGAGCCCCCAACATTCAGATACTCTCCTTCTACAGTAACAATTCTCACTGTATAACGGTATTTTCGCTCAATGGAAATGGCATGCTCAATCGTATCCACTACCATAACTCTGCCTAACAGATACTTAGCAACCCCTTCATACTCCTTTTTAATCTCTACCAAGTCACTGGCAAGTCCTATAACACCATTTTCTTCCAAAGCATCCGGTGCGTTAAAATTGGTCTTGTTGCTCATACTACTGAGTGGCAAAAATGTTGCCCTTCCAAACCTGTTTTTCTTTAAGTACTCAATTGTATCTTTAGCCGTAGTTTCAGTATCTGTTACAATATTCTGAATGTTTCCACCAAGAGCTGTCTCTATTGCTACTTCATACTTCTTATCGACTTTAATAATATCTGCTACAACACCAATAATACCTTTTTTATTTTCCTTTAATTCCATTACTTTTTTGATACTGTTGCCATATCCTTCATATCGTTCTGTAATATTCTTTAAAGTCTCTAAATTTGATTTTAGCTTGTGATATTTTTCCTGATTTGCAGATAATTGTTTCGTTAATCTGCTGTTTTCAACACGGAGATTTGCCAAATCATCTTTGTATGCCTGTAAGGATGCCTGAACCTGTTCAATTTCTTTATTTACGTCCCCTAGCTGGCTTTCTAATTGTTTAATGGCGTTTTCCTGACCATCTTTTCTGCTTTGAAAATCTATCAATTTCTGATTTAACTGTGATTTCCTAATGTTAATCTGTTCTAATAATGTATCGCATCGTTGGATTTTTGTCTTAATAAATGATTTTGCATTTAATAACTCAATAATTTCAGCCTTATCCTCTTCAATGTCTTTTTCCAACTGTGCAATGGTATCATTTTTCTCTGCAATTTCTTCACTTGCTTTTGTCTGAGATGCAACAATCTCATTCAAATGTGTTTCATTTTCTTCTTTTTCTTTATTTGCAGCATCTAATTCTTCATTTTGCTGGCCGATTTCACTTGTAATGGAATCAATTCTCTGATTCATGTAAGATTCGTTATTTTTTGCAGAATTAATCTGTTCTTTAATAACATTAATCTGTCCTTCAAACTTTTCTATATTTAAAACTGTTTCATTTAAAGTAGTTTTCTTTGTTTCGATAGATGTATTAATTTCTTCAATGATAGCTTCTAATTTTGTATAATCTGCTTTGATTTGTTCAAATTCGTCGCTGGCAGTCTGCATATCGGAAGATGCAATCTTTATCTTCTCATCAATCTGGGAAAGTCTGTTCCGAATCTCATCAATCTCAATCAGAAACATATTTACATCATTTACTTTTAAATCATCTTTTAATACAAGATATTTCTTTGCTTTTTCACATTGCTTTTCTAACGGAATAACCTGACGCTCCAGTTCTCCTAAAATGTCCGTAACACGCACAAGATTCTGATTCTGGTCGTCTAGTTTTTTCATGGCATCATTTTTACGGCGCTTGAACTTTACAATTCCTGCCGCCTCATCAAAAAGTTCTCTTCTCTCTTCCGGCTTGCCACTTAAAATCTTATCAATCTGTCCCTGCCCAATAATAGAATATCCTTCTTTTCCAATACCGGTATCATAAAATAACTCATTGACGTCCTTTAAGCGCACCTGCGTACCATTAATCATATATTCGCTTTCTCCGGAACGAAACAATCTTCTGGATACAGTAACCTCATTATAATCAATGTTTAATTTGTGATCAGAATTATCAAACGTAATTGCAACATAAGAATATCCCATCGGTTTTCTGTTTTCTGTTCCTGCAAAAATAACATCTTCCATCTTAGAACTTCTAAGCTGTTTTATTTTCTGTTCACCAAGAACCCATCTTACTGCATCTGCAACATTACTCTTACCTGAACCATTTGGTCCTACGATTCCTGTAATCCCATTATGGAACTCAAATTTTATTTTATTTGCAAATGATTTAAATCCGTGTATTTCAATACTTTTTAAATACATACTAACTCCTCTTGTCAAGTGTCTTCAAAGCACTAAATGCTGCCTGCTGTTCTGCGGCCTTTTTCGTGTGTCCTATTCCCTCACCAATAACTTTTTCATCTAATTTTGCAACGGCTTTATAATTTTTATTGTGATCCGGTCCACTCTCTCCAACAATCATATATGAAAGTGTACCAAGTTTTACCATATTGATACGTTCTTGTAATATCGTTTTGGAATCGTGAAATAATCTTTTATTTTCAATATCATTTAAGGCAAACTGCAGAATAAAGCTCCTTGCTATTTCAATTCCGCCATCCAGAAATATAGCACCAATCAACGCCTCAAAAGCATCTGATATAATGGAATCTCTTTTCCTTCCACCAGTAGCTTCCTCTCCATTTCCCAAATACAAGAAATCTTCCAACCCGATCTGTCTGGCATCCATTGCAAGAGTTGGTTCACATACAAGACTTGCCCGAAGTTTTGTCATTTCTCCTTCTGGCATTTCATTCATATTCATATACAAAAATTCGCTGGATATCATTTCAAGAACTGCATCTCCCAAAAATTCCAAACGTTCGTTATCTTTCATTTTCTTAGCTTTGTGCTCATTGGCAAAGGATGTATGTGTTAATGCGTTCATCAATAAGTCTTTATCTTGAAACGTATATCCTATTATATTCTCTAATTTAGAAAAATCACTGTTCATATCCACTCCTAATGAATTACCGTAAAATAGTTCCTGTTGTAAAAGTTTTATTTAATAATTCTCTCTTTAACACAACTTAAAGCCCTATTACTAGGGCTTTCGTCTCTAAAGAAAATGCTATCACAATTTTCTATCCATGTATTGTGTTTACATATTTCATTTATTAAAGTGCCTTTTTAATCTTATCGAAAGCATCTCCTACAGTTACAATAGACTCTGCCTCATCTGTAGGTACCTGAATTCCAAACTCATCTTCGATTCCCATAATAATCTCTAAAATGTCTAAAGAATCTGCACCTAAATCATCTACAAACCTGCTGTCAGCTGTAATTGTACTTTTATCTAAATCCAACACTTCTGCAATTGCACTGATAAGTCTCTCTAATTCCATAATTAATCCTCCTTGCTTCCTAACGAAAGTTTCTCTTTAAATTTATTATTAATATCTAATTCATTAAATGTTACACACTGTAAAATAGAATTTTTAATCTCTATACATTTTGAACTGCCATGGGTTTTAACTAATAGCCCATTCAATCCTAAAAGCGGTGCTCCGCCATGTTCTTCTAAAGAAAACCCTTTTAAAGTATTTTTTAAAGTTTTTTTAATAAGAAGTGCACCTATTTTAGTTTTTAAAGATTCCATCATGGACCCTTTTATTTTCTTAATAAGAACATCGGCCACACCTTCATATAATTTCAGAATTACATTTCCAACAAATGCGTCACACACAATAACATCAGCATCTCCTTTTGGAATGTCTCTTGCCTCAATATTTCCCACAAAATTGATATCTTCTACTTTTTCCAGTAATGGATACGCTTCCTTTACTAAAGCATTTCCTTTTTCTTCTTCTGCGCCAATATTAACAATCGCAACCTTAGGATTCTTAATACCTACAATATTTTCCATATATACAGAACCCATCTTTGCAAACTGGATTAAATGAGAAGCTCTGGCATCAACATTGGCTCCACAGTCAATTAACAGTGCTGCTCCTTTTGCTGTTGGGATGAGTGGTGCGAGAGGCGGTCTCTCAACCCCTTTTATTCTTCCGATAATCACATGTCCGCCAACCAAATTTGCTCCGGTGCTTCCTGCTGAAACCATAGCATCAGCTTCACCATTCTTCACCATATACATACACTTCACTAATGAAGAATCTTTTTTTCTCCGAATAGCTGCTACCGGCGGTTCTCCTGTCTCAATAATTTCTATGGCATCAACAATTTCTAATTTATTCATATCTGCCGAATATTTTGATAATTCATGTTCAAGCAATTCTTTCCTGCCAACCAATTTGATTAATATATCTTTATCTTCATCAGCTGCATAGACAGCACCTTTAACAATCTCTTCTGGTGCATTATCCCCACCCATACAATCTAATGCTATAACTGTCTTTGACATAAAAATGTCCTCCTTTGCACATAGAAATAATATACTAAAAAATGGTTACAAAATCAAGTTTGCGCATAAAAAAATAAGACTCAGTGTAATCACAAAGTCTTATTTTTATAATTAGTCAACTGAAACTATTTCTTTTTTATTGTAGCTACCACATGCCTTGCATACTCTATGTGGCATCATTAAAGTTCCACACTTGCTGCACTTTACAAGATTTGGAGCTGACATCTTCCAGTTTGCTCTTCTCTTATCTCTTCTTCCTTTTGAAGATTTGTTCTTTGGACAGATAGACATGGTTTACACCTCCTTAAACTGATTAAAAACATCTAATATTTTCGACATTCCTGTTCCTGGCTCTGCGTCTTCGCACTTACAGGATCTCAAATTGAGATTGGCGCCGCATCTATTGCAAATTCCCTTGCAGTCAGTCCTGCATAGAACTTTCATAGGTAGATTAACCAGAATTTCATTACAGATAAACACCTCTGAATCGAACTTCGTACCATCTAAATAAGACTCCTCATCTAAATCAGCAATTCGTTCTTCTGATGTTTTATTCAAATCTAAATCTTTGAAACAATCAATATTAACTTTATAATCCACAGGCTCTAAACATCTGTCACAAGGAATAGCCAAAGCGACATTTCCTTTACATGTAAAAGCAATATGTTTCTTTCCATCATTATGAAATGAAAGTTCAATATCATATTCCTTAACCGGAAATTTCTCTCTTGTTGTTTTAAATTCCTTAGTCTCAAACGTCGGACTAAATTTTCTAAATCCGTCTTCTTCCTGTAGAAGTTCGTATAAATCAATTAACATAATATTCCTTCTTCAAAGACACCTAAACAATTATACATATCATGAGTATTTTTGTCAAGCGTCATTCTTTTAATTATTATTAGTTCAACAATCCAACAGTTTCTCTGGCAATAGCAAGTTCCTCATTCGTTGGTACAACATATACCTTAACCTTTGATTCTGGAGTAGAAATCATAATCTCCTCACCTCTCTTGCTATTTGCTTCCTTATCCAAGGTGATTCCTAAATATTCCAAATGCTTACATACCGCTTCTCTCACTACAGAATTATTCTCACCTACACCTGCAGTAAACACGATACAATCCACCCCATTCATCACTGCAGCATAAGCACCTACAAATCTCACTACAGTGCGTATATAAGTATCCAATGCTGATTTCGCATATGCATTTCCCTCATCTATAGCCTTGGAAATATCTCGAAAATCACTAGATACTCCCGATAATCCCGCAATGCCTGATTTTTTATTTAAAATAGAAATAACTTCTGAAATATCTGTTTCTTCAATATCTGCAATTATTTCTAATATTCCCGGATCAATATCTCCTGATCTGGTTCCCATCATCACACCTGCTAATGGAGTCAATCCCATACTAGTGTCAACAGATTTTCCACCATCGACAGCACAAATACTTGCACCATTTCCCAAATGACATACAATGGTCTTTATATCTTCTAAAGGGCAATCCATTATTTCTGCAACTCTCTTCGATACAAAACTATGGGATGTACCATGAAAACCATAACGTCTAATTTTATTTTCATTATAATATTTTCTAGGTAATCCATAAAGATATGCTTCCTCAGGCATTGTTTGATGAAAAGCAGTATCAAACACTACAACATTTGGTGTACCTTTCATAAGTTTCATACATGCTTTAATCCCTATAATGTTTGCAGGGTTATGAAGAGGTGCTAAATAATTACATTCTTCTATTTTAGCAATTACTTCTTCTGTCACAAGAGAAGATTTCGAAAAATACTCTCCACCATGTACGACACGATGTCCTACTGCCTTCACTTCACTCATATCCTGAATTACACCATTATCTTTATCTGTCAAAGCATTTATAACAGCACGAATAGCTTCATTATGTGTAGGCATCTCTATCTCATTGGTAACTTTTTTACACTTTTCACTCTCATACGTAATAGAACTTCCATCAATTCCGATACGCTCACATAATCCTTTTGCAAGAACTTTTTCATTATCTGAATCAATCAACTGAAACTTTAACGAAGAACTACCACAGTTTATAACTAAAACTTCCATCTAATTTCTATCCTTCTTTAACTAATCTGCGCCTGAACAGCTGTAATAGCCACGACTCCCACAATATCCTTTGCACTGCATCCACGTGACAAGTCATTAATTGGTTTTGCAATTCCCTGGCAAAGTGGACCGTAAGCTTCCGCCAGTCCAAGTCTCTGTAATAATTTATACCCAATATTTCCTGCATCTAAGTCAGGAAATACTAAAACATTTGCTTTTCCTGCCACCGGACTGCCAGGTGCTTTAAATTCTGCTATCTCTGGTACTAAGGCTGCATCTGTCTGCAATTCTCCATCTATTAAAAATTGAGGATACTCTTTTTTTGCAATCGCTGTAGCTTCTACCACTTTATCCACATCATTGTGTGCTGCACTTCCATAAGATGAATGAGAAAGCATTGCAACCCTTGCTTTGTCACCAACAAGATATTCAAAAGATTCTGCACTGCTCGCTGCAATATCTGCCAACTGAACCGGATTTGGATTCTGGTTCAATCCACAATCACCCATTACAAAAACTCCATCCGTTCCCATATCTTTATTCGGTACACAAATCACAAAAAATGCTGAAACTAATTTGCTTCCAGGTTTTGTTTTAATAATTTGTAACGACGGTCTTAACGTATTCGCTGATGAATGACATGCACCTGAAACTACACCATCTGCATCTCCTGCCCGAACCATCATACATGCATAATACATATAATCACTGACTAACATAGCATATGCCTGTTTTTCTGTCATTCCTTTTGCTTTTCTTAATTGAAATAAATCCATTGCATACTCTTTGGTCTTTTCACATGTTCTCGGATTTATAATTGTAGCACCTTCAATATTAAACTCTTTACCATACTTTTCTATTTCTTCTTCTGTTGCCAATAATACAACATCCGCAAAATCTTCTCTAATAATCTGTTCAACTGCCTCATACGTACGCTTGTCCATTCCCTCCGGCAGAACAATTCTTTTTCTGTTAGTTCTCGCTTTTTCTTTTAATTGTTCAATAAAACTGCTCATATATATTCTCCTTTAAGATTATTTTTCAATCCAATTTATATTATAGTATATTGAATTTTAATAAACAACTCCTAAAAGTGCATTATTTTTATTGAAAGTGCACTTTTTTTATTGAAACATTATTATATTAATGATAAAATCATTTTAGCGAGGTAACTTGTATGAAAACAATTGGAATTATAGCAGAATTTAATCCATTTCATAATGGTCATAGATATTTAATTGAAAAAGCAAAGAAAATAACAAACGCAGATAACGTAGTAATTGTATGCAGTGGGAATTTCGTACAACGGGGCACCCCTGCAATTTTTGATAAATCTGCTAGAACGATTGCTGCTCTTTTAAATGGTGCAGATGTTGTTCTAGAACTTCCAGTTATCTACTCCACTGCTTCTGCAGAAACTTTTGCTCATGCGGCGGTAAGATTATTAGACAAACTGGGCTGTATTGACTATCTCTGTTTCGGCTGCGAAACAGAAAATATCAAAGCTCTCCCAATTATTACAAACATTCTCTTATCTGAACCGGATGACTACAAAAATATGCTGGCAGTTTATTTAAAGAACGGCTTTTCCTATCCAAAAGCAAGAGCAAAAGCACTGACTGATTATTGTAGCGAAAATAATATTTTAGAAACATATATACTTAGTCAGGTTCTGGAACAGGCAAATAATATTCTTGCTATAGAATATTTGAAAGCTTTAAAAAAATTTAACTCAAAAATAAAACCTTTGGCAATAAAAAGAATTGGTTCCTCTTATAATTCTGATTCCTTAGAGGATAATATGGCATCTGCTACAGGCATTCGAAAGGCCATATACAACAATAACACAATAAATAATTATATTCCAAAAAACTGCATTGAAGTATATAAAAATACTAACTTTCTGGAAACAAATGATTTTAGCAGTATCTTAGGATATCAATTGGTTAAAACGAACGATTTTTCGAACTATTATGATATTTCAGATGATTTATCTAACAGAATAAAAAATCTGAAAACTAATTTTTTTAATATTGAATCATTTATTAATGAATTGCATTCCAAGAATTATACTTATTCAGGTATTTCAAGAGCACTTTGTCATATTTTGTTAAATATAACTGACAATGATATGGCACAATTTATAAATAATGATTATTTTGATTTTGTACGTGTTTTAGGATTCAAAAAAGATAATAAATTATTAACAAGAATTAAAGAGTATAGTTCTTTAAACATTATAAGTAAGTTTTCATCCTTTTATAATAACTCTACAGGGGAAACAAAAAAAATACTTGATATTAATATCAAGTCAGATGAATTATATCGAATGATATATATGAATAAATATGGTGAAATGATACCAACAGAATTTGAACGACAGATATGTATTATTTGATATCTTTATTTTAACTATATTTTATTACCCATATGGAATGTTTTAAAATTCCAACTATTAAGCAAGGCAGTCAATACTGCCTTGCTGTTTTTATGAACCCACAATCGTACCTCCATTGGGATGCAACACCTGTCCTGTCATATAGGATGCATCTTCTGATGCCAGAAAAACATAACATGGTGAAACCTCATCAGGCTGTCCGGCCCTCATGAATGGAACCTGTGAAGTCCTGCGTCCAAAAGTTGCAACTTCTTCAGATGCAAAAGAAGCTGGAATCAACGGTGTCCATATAGGACCTGGTGCCACCGCATTTACCCGTATCCCCTTGTCAACCAATGACAATGCCAAAGACCTTGTAAGAGATACTATCGCTCCTTTTGTAGAACTATAATCTATTAATTCCTTATTGCCCTGATATGCTGTAACAGAAGTAGTATTAATTATACTGCTTCCGTTTTTCATATGAGGCAATGCTGTCTGTATTATATAAAAAAAAGAAATTATATTATTCTGAAATACAAGATTCAATTGTTCCGGCGTTATATCCATAATACTATTCTGTATAAACTGTACACCATGATTATTTACAAGAATATCAATTTTACCAAAACAATCAATAGTATCTTTAATACACCGTTGAACAAAGCATCTGTCTTTTAAATCCCCCTGTATTAACAGACATTTTCCCCCTAATTGTTTAATTCTCTCTTTTGTTTCTTCTGCATCACATTCTTCGTCATAATATATAATTACAACTGCCGCTCCTTCTTTTACAAAATTATAAGCAACAGCTCTTCCTATTCCACTGTCACCACCTGTAATAATAGCAACTTTATTTTCTAATTTCCTTCCACATTTTTTTGTCTCTGATATTGGTCTTGGATTCATAATATACTCAAGACCCGGCTGTCTTTCCTGATGCTGTGGTGGAAAAGACAATGGTATTTCTTCACATTCCTGTATGCATCCATAATTATTATTTTCTTTCATTCCCAAACTCCTCCTAAAATACCATATTCATAGAAATGTTATCTGTGAACACATAATTCGCAGACACTTCGTGTCTTGCTCTCTGCTTTACAGCAGTTATCTGCGAACGCAAATTAATTCGCAGATACTTCTGCTTGCGCAGTTATCTGCGAACGCAAAACTAATTCGCAGACACTTCGTGTCTTGCTCTCTGCTTTACAGCAGTTATCTGCGAACGCAAAAATAATTCGCAGACACTCCGTGTCTTGCTCATCCGTTTTGCGTTCCTATGAATCAAAGTATATAATAAAAACTCCATGAATGCGAGCATTCTGGAGTTTTTATTATATACTTTGATTCGCAGATAACTGCTTAGTTCTTGAAACTGTGGATTGGGGCAGGAATTCTTCCTGTTCTATTTACAAAATTATCACATGAAAATTGATTAACCGGCATAATTGGTGCATAGCCTAATAAACCACCAAACTCTACGGTCTCTCCAACATCTTTTCCAATTACCGGAATAATTCTCACTGCTGTTGTCTTCTGGTTCACCATACCAATTGCTGATTCATCAGCAATAATTCCAGCAATAGTAGTGGCTTTTGTATCACCTGGTATTGCAATCATATCTAACCCTACAGAGCATACACAGGTCATTGCCTCTAACTTTTCAAGAGTTAATGCGCCTTCTTTTACAGCATCAATCATTCCCTGGTCTTCTGAAACCGGAATAAATGCACCACTCAGTCCTCCTACATAAGAAGATGCCATAACTCCACCTTTCTTCACCTGATCATTCAATAATGCGAGGGCTGCTGTTGTACCGGGAGCCCCTGCTCTTTGTAAACCGATTTCTTCCAAGATATCAGCAACACTATCTCCTACAGCCGGTGTTGGTGCCAGAGATAAATCAATAATTCCAAAAGGAATATTTAATCTCTTTGATGCTTCTTTTGCTACTAACTGTCCAACTCTTGTAATCTTAAATGCTGTCTTTTTAATTGTGTCACAAAGAACTTCAAAATTTTCTCCTCTGACTTTTTTCAACGCATGTCTCACTACTCCAGGACCGGAAACACCAACATTAATAATTGCATCTGCCTCTGTTACACCATGAAAAGCCCCTGCCATAAAAGGATTATCATCCGGTGCATTACAGAATACAACTAATTTTGCACATCCTAAAGAATCATCTTCTTTCGATGCCTCTGCTGTTTTCTTAACAATCTCACCCATTAATCTTACAGCATCCATATTGATACCTGTTTTTGTAGAACCTACATTGACTGAGCTGCATACACGTTCTGTACATGCCAAAGCCTCAGGAATAGACTTGATGAGATTTTCTTCTGCCGGTGACATTCCTTTACTAACCAAAGCAGTATATCCTCCGAGGAAGTTAACTCCTACTTCCTTTGCCACTTTATCCAAAGTCTTGGCAATTGTAACAAAATCTTCCGGTGTTTTGCATGCACTTGCACCAATAAGCCCAATTGGTGTAACAGATATTCTTTTATTCACAATAGGAATACCATATTCTTTTGAAATATCCTCACCTGTCTGCACAAGATTTCCAGCCAAATGTTTAATCTTATTATATATATTCTTATTTAATGTTTCCAAATCATCGCTAATACAATCCATCAGACTGATTCCAAGTGTAATTGTTCTCACATCCAGATTGTAGTTATCAATCATTTTGTTTGTCTCAATAACTTCAAACTTATTAATCATTACTGCCTCCTAGTACTTTGCACATAAGTTAAATTCTGTGCATGCTGTTAAAAATGTCCTCGTGCTGCATTCTGATGCTAACACCAATTTCTTTTCCGATTTCACCCAATTCATCTGCTAATTCATGTACAGGTTTTTGGGCATCATTACAATCTACAATCATCATCATATTGAAATATTCCTGAACAATTGTCTGTGAAATGTCAAGAATGTTCACTTTATTTTCCGCTAAGTATGTACATACTGCAGCAATAATTCCTACGGTATCTTTTCCTACAACTGTTATAATTGTTTTCTTCATAAAATCCTCCTAAGGTTTCAATCTATTTATAATATTAAAATTCAATATTGCAAGACGGACCTGTTCTGCTTGCAACTTTTAAATCAATATCATCAGTATTAAACTTATGTTTTGCAAAATTAATTTCATTTCGGACTGCCTGAAAAGCCAGCTCCGGATAATTATTTTCCTGGCTTAAATGTCCAAGTACAATCTGCTTTAATCTATCACTAATAATCCGATTCACAAACTCACCACATGCTTCATTGGAAAGATGTCCCTTATTTCCCCATATTCGTTGTTTGAGATGATATGGATACGCTCCCATCTGTAACATTCTGATATCATGATTCGACTCCACCAGAATTCCATCCAATTCCTGTAGAGAATTTATCAATTCTTCTGTAACCTCTCCCAAATCAGTAGCTATTGCACAGGACTTATTCTTTATAGAATCTTCATCAAAACGATAACATACAGGATCTGCCGCATCATGACTGATCTGTAATGGTGAAATTCTAAGATTCTTAATTTCAAAATGTTTATTCCGTTCTATTGGAACAAACATTTCTGTATCAACTTTTCCAACACTAGAACTATGTAATATATAATCTATCGTCTTTTGTGTAGCGTAAACAGGCATATTGTATTTTCTAAGAAAAACACCTAATCCCTTAATGTGGTCACTATGTTCATGGGTGATTAATATACCATCAAGTTCTTCCGGACTCTTGCCAAAACAGGATAGCCCTTCTTCAACTCTTTTTTTACTAATACCCACATCCACTAAAAGAGCCGTATCCTCGTTTTCAACCAATATGCAATTTCCTTTACTGCCACTTGAGATAGATGATAATTTCATTTGTACTCCTATTTTCTTTCGACAAAACTTCCTTGTCCATTTTATTGTATTTTCTAATGAATTTCAACCTATATAAAGTAATAAAGTAAAAAAAGTAGCAATATTATAATAAAAAAGCCTTTTATGAAAAAATTATTATCATTTATTTGTATTGCAATTGCTATTATTATATTATTAGAACCTCAAACAGTAACCACTGGTGTAAAAAAAGGAATTGAACTGTCCATTTACTCTGTAATTCCCGCACTATTTCCTTTTATGCTGTTGACAAACTATATGATTTCCCACGACTTATGCCAATATATCAGTTATTTCTTTTATCCATTTCTATCAAAACTATTCCACGTTTCAAAGAACGGCTGTTTTGCAGTGTTGATAGGTTTTACCGGTGGTTATCCTATGGGAGCTAAAACAATTAATGATTTATATGAAAGAAACCTTATTAGTAATTCAGAAGCGAAATATCTGTCTACCTTTTGCAATAACTGTAGTCTGTCATTTTTAATCAATTATATTATCTATACCTGCCTCAATAATCGCATGATTGTTGACGGTAATTTTGCAATAGATACAAAGAGTCTGATTGCACTTGTATACCTGCCGGCAGTTTGTGTCGGAATAGTAAACAGATTTTTCTTTAAGAAAAAAATAATATTTGATAAAACAAATTTACATTCAACAAATCACCCTGCCAAACAGACAAGCGTAATACGTTCTTCTACACTCTCTATTCTCAATTTATGTATTTATGTGATTTGTTTCTCCGTTTTAGTAGAATTTGTACATAGTTTTACAATGAAAAATTTATATAAATGCATCATTGTGTCTCTTGTTGAAATAACGAGTGGCTGTAAATACACTGCCACACACCTTCCAGCCGGTAGCCTGCAATTATTTATAATATTATTTGTATGTATTTTCGGAGGGCTCTCTATAACGTTCCAATCTATTTCACAGTTTAAAGATAAATCTTTTATGAAATACTATATTATAGGAAAAATAGAAACGTTATTGATATTTGCAATGATATTCGTTATTTTATTTATGTCATGATAGAACTTTGTTTTTTATAATATCTTTCTTTTCTTCAATGAAAAGCGCAGGCACTAGAGAAGGCACTCGTTACTTTTTAATAATTTTTCAACAAATTATTTAATTGCCGTTGATTTTTGATTATTATCGTCTTGTCACAATACTGTGCCAATATCTTTTTATAACCATCTCGCTTGTGCTTCGTTCGTCCTTCGTGCAGCACCCACCAGATAAACTCTGCATCTAACTTTTCGTTACAGCCTTCTCCCATATCCGGGCGGGTTTTATTTTTATATTTTTGATATCGCTTTATTACTCTTTTTAAACATGCAAAACGATGAAACAACATCATGATAATCAAATCTGCTTCCTCCATTCGACGTTCATAAAAAAGTTTAGAGTAATTTCCTTCTATTACCCATTGGCTATGTGTATCTAAGAATTCTTTTGTTATTTGTTTCTTTTCTTCATCACTTCTGATTTTCCAGTTCGGCAAAAAATGCACCCTGTCAAAATGCAAAATATCTACGTTATAATATTTTCCAAGCCTTCGGGCAAGTGTAGATTTTCCTGCACCACTATATCCGATAATTGCTATTTTCATTTTTTATCCTTTCACCTCTTTCCAGTACGTAATTCTGCTCCCATAAGACATCTATTCCTTTATAAACTGTATAATTGGTTTTAGATATTCTTGATTTGTCCAGTCGCACTTTTGACCTACTGCACACATTAATGCTTTTTGCCATGGTTCATATGTATCCACGTCTTGTTTTGCTACAACTTTCTGAAGTATTTTGCACAGTGTTCTGTCTTTAAACGACATAATCTCTTCATTCCACGCACCTCTGCAATAAAACAAAGGAATATTACTAAGCTTGTCTTTAAAATGTAATTTTCTAATCTGATTTATTGCATTTTCATCATATGGAGAAGCTCCTACACAAAAAACTGCTATCTTTTTATTACACAAACTTTCTATATTTTTCTTCAAAAATGACAACCCTAAAATACCTGATGCATAAACACCACCACCTAAGATAATCGTGTCATATTGCTCAAGCGTTTTGATATCTGCTTTTTTAGTTTCAATACATTCATATCCCATCTGTTCTCCTAACCATTGAGCATATTTCTTGGTTGAACCATATTTTGACTGAAATAAAATAATTCCTTTTCCCATAATTATCATTATCCTCTTTTAAACTATAAGAAAAAAGAACAAGACACCCAAACCTTGTTCTTTTACTTTGAAATATATCCTGAAATACTTTATCCTATAATAAATCTACTTCAATATCATCTACACCATCTGTATCATAATCTTCTTCTGATACATCCTGTCCACCTAATTCTTTTCTGCTTTCAATAACAACATTCAATGAACTGTTCAGAGAGGACATCATCTGATTCTGTGCATTTTCAAAACTATCCATACCTGTAGAAAGAATACTCTGAACATTTGATAATATATCATCTGTATACTGCATAGCTCTTCCTCTTAAATCATTAGCTTCTACAGTAGCTTTATTTAAAATATCCTGTGCTTCCTGCTGTGCCTGCTCTAATACCTGATTTGCTTCATTATATGCTTTCTGCATAATTTCATGTTCGCTGACTAACTGATTAATATGTGCAGTAGCTTCTGCTATCATAGATTCAGATCTTTCTTTCGCATCATTTAAAATTGCATCTTTATTAGCAATAATCTTCTGATATTTCTTAATTTCATCTGGTGTTCTAAGTCTTAATTCTGCCAATAATTCATCAATATCATCTTTATTTACAACAATCTTTGATGTTGATAATGGCTGAAATTTACAATTATCAATATATTCCTCAATCTCTGTAATAATCTGTTCAATTTTACTACTCATTTTTATTCTCCTTTTTCCTTTAATTTATCATAAACCTGTTGTATAACCGGTTCCGGTACAAATCTGCTGATATCCGCCCCAAAGTAAGCTGCTTCTTTTACAGTGCTGGAACTCAAATATGCATACTCCAAACTGGTTGTGAAAAATATTGTATCTATATCATTATCTAAAACCATATTTGTCTGGGACATCTGCAGTTCATATTCAAAATCTGTCACTGCCCTTAAACCTCTTACGATAATCTGAGCATCTACACTTTTCGCAAAATCAACTAAAAGTCCTTCAAAAGACATTACTTTTACATTTGGTATATCTTTCACCACTTCTTCTAACATTTTAACACGTTTTTCTACCGAAAACAACGGAGATTTGGAATTATTATTCAAAACACTTACTATCAATTCATCAACAATTTTTGATGCACGTTTAATGATATCTAAATGTCCTAATGTTACCGGATCAAAACTTCCGGGATATATCGCTCTTGTCATACTACTCTCCAATTAACTTCAAAAAAATATGTTTATTCGTCTTATACTGTTTATCTTTGATAATCTTAAAGCCCAAATTCTTCACGTATTCAAAATCTGTCTCCAAAGATGCCTCAACAATAATGGTCGAATTTTCATTTATTAAATCAGATTTCGCCAAAAAAATCAATACATTTTTTTCCAATTCCTTATTATAAGGTGGATCTAGAAAAACAATATCAAAAACCTCACCCTTTGAAGCAATCTTTTTTAATGCCAAAAACACATCATCACAAAATACAACCGCCTGTTCTTCTAAACGTGTTTTTTTTAAATTTGATTGAATGCATTGGACTGCCGCTCTGTTTTTTTCTACCATTGTAGCTTTTTTTGCACCTCTACTTAATGCTTCAATACCAATTGCTCCACTGCCACTAAATAAATCTAAAAAGTTAATATCATACAACAATGGACTAATCATATTAAACAATGTCTCCTTAATTCTGTCTGTTGTAGGTCTTGTATCATTTCCTCTGATTGTATTTAACTGTATTCTTCTAGCTTTTCCGGCAATTACTCTCATGATTTCTCCTATTATCCATGACAAAAATTCGTATAACAGTTCAGCTATCATTTCAAAATCACTTCGTTTCTTCTCACTGTGGTGGGTCACCATATGATAGAAATAATAAACATCAAAAAGGCTGCTTGCAGACTGTTCAATGTTTATTATTTCTATCGCATGGCTGAACTGTTAAAAACAATTAAAAGCAAGCAAATAAATTGCTTGCTTTTTTATTGCAAATTCACTTTAATTATTCTGCATCTGTTTCAGCAGCATCCTCTACAACTTCTTCAGTAGTCTCTTCTACAGTGTAATCAACTGCTTCCTCTGTATCCTCTACTACTTCTTCCTCTGGAAGTAAAGCTTTAATACTTAAGCTGATTTTCTTTTCTTCTTCATTAAAATCAACAATCTTAGCTTCAATTTCCTGACCGATCTTTAATTCATCAGCCGGCTTTTCAACATGATGTCTTGCAATCTGTGAAACATGAAGTAATGCATCAACACCTGGTTCAATCTCAACAAATGCACCAAAATCTGTCATTCTGGCAACTTTACCAGTAACGATTACTCCAACAGCAAACTTTTCACTTGCATTTGCCCATGGATTCGTATCTTCAAATTTTAAGCTTAATGCAATTTTGTCATCATTAATTTCTTTGATAAATGTAGTAACAGTATCGCCTACTTTGAATACCTTTCTTGGATTACCAACTCTACCCCATGACATTTCTGAGATATGTAATAATCCATCTGCTCCGCCGATATCAACGAAGGCTCCAAAATCAACAACACTCTTAACAACACCTTCCACAGTATCTCCAACTGCAATCTTCTCAAATAAAGCTTTCTTTGCTGCTTCTTTTTCCGCAACAACTAACTGTTTTCTGTCACCAATAACTCTTCTCTTCTTAGGATCAAATTCAGTAACAACAAACTCAACTTCCTGATTTAAATACTTTTCTAAATCTCTTTCAAATACATCTGACACAAGGCTGGCTGGTATAAATACTCTTCCGCCTTCAACGTCTACACCCAAACCACCTTTTAATATCTGTACAACTGGTGCTTTAAGAACTTCTTTATTTTCAAAAGCTTCTTTAATTCTCTCATTTGCTTTCTCTGCAGCAAGTCTCTTATATGATAAAGCAACCTGTCCGTCACCGTCATTCACTTTAAGAACCTTTACTGTCAGTTCATCGCCTACTGAAATTACAGTTGTCAGATCTACTGGTGTGTTTGAGTACTCATCTCTTGTAAGAATACCATCAGCCTTATATCCAACATTAAGTACCGCATAGTCCTCTCTTACACTGATTACCTTTCCTTCAAGAACTTCACCATTGTGAATTGTCTTGAATGATTCATCCAACATTTGTTCAAAACTCATCTCTGACATTAAGAACGACCTCCTCAATAATATTCTTTGGGGTAGATGCCCCTGCTGTAATACCTATAGACTTCAATGATTCGACATTACACAAATTAAGGTCCTTTACAGTCTGTATATAATAAGTATTATTACACTCATTTTTACATATGTCATATAACTTCTGTGTATTCGAACTACTCTTTCCACCAATTACAATCATAGCATCAACTTTTGATGCTATCTCTTTTGCTTCAACCTGTCTTACGTGTGTCGCATTGCAAATCGTATTTACAACATTTATATCATACCCCTTTTTATCTATAATTTCAACTAAATATTTAAATTTCTTGTAGTTAAATGTCGTCTGGGATACAATACATAAACTTAAATCTTTAAAGGAGACTAGTTTTTCTATATCCGTCTCACTGTTTATAACAATAGCATCTCCGAAAACCCATCCCTTTATTCCCTCTACTTCCGGATGATTATCATTTCCGATAATCACAATCTTTTTACCTTTTTCACTCTCTTCACGGACAATATTGTGTATTTTTTTTACAAAAGGACATGTAGCATCTACAATTCTCAAATTTTGCTTTTTTATAATATCATATATTTCTTTCGATACACCATGAGATCGGATAATAACAGTTCCTTTATCTAATTCCACAATATCATTTTCTGTATTTATTACCTGAATTCCCTTATTCTCCAAATCTCCCACAACCTGCTCATTATGAATAATTGGTCCATAAGTATAAATTGGTTCTTCACTTTTTTGTATTTCAGAGTAAACACTGTCTACCGCACGTTTCACCCCAAAACAAAATCCGGCACTCTTTGCGATAATTACTTCCATTTGTTTCTCCATTATCTTTTCACAAGTTCTTTTATTTTTTCAACTACCTGATTAATATCCATATCTGAAGAATCAACTAAAACCGCATCCTCTGCCTGTACTAAAGGAGAAACTTCTCTATTCATATCACGATAATCTCTATCCTTAATATCCGTCTCAATCTCATCGATATTACACTCAACACCTTTTTCTGTCAGTTCTTTATATCTTCTCTCAGCTCTTGTTCTGGAACTGGCAGTTAAGTAAACTTTCAAATCCGCATCCGGAAGCACTGCTGTTCCGATATCTCTTCCATCCATAACGACATCATTCTTTTTTGCCAAATCCTGTTGCATAGCAACTAAAATTTTTCGAACAGGAGAATAAACTGCAATCGCACTTGTCATATTCCCAATCACTTCCTGCCTGATTTCTGTGCTGACATCTTCCCCATTCAGAAATACTTTTTGCACTCCATCTTCATATCCGAGAGTTACTTCTACTGCATTGCATTTTTCAACAACTTTATCTTCTTCCTCTGCTGTAATTCCCTCTCTATAACATGCTAATGCCATCGTGCGATACATTGCTCCTGTATCTACATAAATAAAACCTAATTCCTTTGCCACAATTTTAGCGATTGTGCTTTTTCCAGCACCCGCCGGTCCGTCAATTGCAATATTATACATAATCTCCTCCACTCTTCATTGTATTGATGATTTAATAAATGCTGCTCCCTGCAAGATAGCCTGTACTCCATGCAATCTGTAGATTATATCCACCAGTTTTTGCATCTAAATCTAATACTTCACCCACGAAATAAATATTAGAACTCAACTTTGATTCCATGGTTTTAGGATTAATGTCCGTCACTGAAACACCCCCTCTTGTTATAATGGCTTCATTATAACTTCTTAATCCCGAAATGTGAAGCGGCATTTTTTTCATGCAGGAAACCAGTTTTTCTCTCTCATTCTTTGTGATTTCATGAACTTTTTTATAAGGGTCGAGTCCCGCCAGCCGAATGATAGGCATTATCATTTTTTTCGGTAACAGCCTGTCCAGCGCATTATTTATATTTTTGTTTATATTTTCATTAAAATCTTTTAATATTCTTTTATCCAATACCTCAGTATCTAAAGCTGGTTTCAAATCAATGTAAGCCATAAAATTATGTTCTTTTAATTTATCACAAATATAGCAGCTCGCTGACAAAACCAACGGTCCACTGATACCGAAATGGGTAAACAGCATCTCACCCTGTTCAGAATAGTACTCTTTGCCACTCTCATCCAGAATAGACAATTTAACATTTTTCAGTGCAAGTCCCTGTAGTTTCCTACATAATTCTTCTTTTATATTAAAAGGAACAAGTGAAGGATACGTCTTTTCGACCTTATGTCCCAGTTCATTTGCAAATCGATACCCGTCTCCAGTAGAACCAGTCGTCTGATATGAGATACCGCCTGTTGCGATAATACATTTATCCCCAGTTATATTATCACCTTTTCTATTTTTTAAAACAATAATATTTCCGATTTTTTGAACTTGTTTAATTTCTGTATTGAAATGAATCTGTACTCCCACATCTTTCAGCATCTTTTCTAATGCCCATATCACATCTGATGACTTATCACTATTGGGAAAGACTCTGTTTCCTCTTTCTATTTTTGTTGCTACGCCGGTACTTTCTATCATTGTACATACATCTTCACTATTTAATGTGTTATATGCACTATATAAAAATTTTGCATTACGAAGTATATTGGCAAAATGATTTTCGATACTGGAAGCATTCGTAATATTACATCTCCCTTTTCCTGTAATAAACAATTTCTTTCCTAACTTCTCATTTTTCTCATAAATATGAACTTCATTGCCATTATATGCCGCAGCAATCGCTGCCATCATGCCAGAGGCTCCGCCGCCTACAATCAAAACTTTACTCATAAAAATTCTGTAACCCTCTTTCCTCTCCATCCAATTAATATAAAACTGCAAACGAAAGCTTTAAAACCTCCGCTTGCAGTTATATATTTAATACTTATACCGGATAAGCTCCGTTTTCTTTATCAGCAACGCTTGGGTCTACCTTTGTCTGCTGAGCTTCTCTGTATTCAAAGAATTCTTTTGCTACCTGTGGGAATAAAGTGTATGATAATACATCTTCATCCTGCTGTTTCCACTGTGCACATTCTTTTTCAAACTTTTCAAGTGATGGTTCAATTAAATCTGCCGGTCTGCAGGTAATTGCCTCTTCACCACCAATAGCCTTCTTCTGAACTTCTTTATCAAAAGGTTTTACAGTCTGACCATACTTTCCTGCAAGTAAGTCCTTTGCCTGTTGATTTACCATCTTATATCTCTCACCCATAACTACATTTAATACAGCCTGAGTTCCTACAATCTGGCTGGAAGGTGTAACAAGTGGCGGCTCACCAAAGTCTTTACGAACTCTAGGAATTTCCTGTAACACTTCATCAAATTTATCCTCAGCTCCCATCTCCTTTAACTGAGAAACCATGTTTGAAAGCATTCCACCTGGAACCTGATATAACAATGTGTTAATATCTACACCCATAACCTTTGGATTCAACAATCCACTTTCAAGACATTCTTCTCTATAAGGTTTGAAGTGATCTGCAACCTTCTTTAACAATTCCTGATCAAGTCCTGTATCATATGGGGTTCCCTTAAATGTTTCTACCAAAACTTCTGTTGCCGGCTGTGATGTTCCCATAGAGAATGGAGAAATCGCTGTATCAATAATATCACAACCTGCTTCAACAGCCTTCATGTAAGTCATAGCCCCTACACCTGAGGTGTAATGTGTATGAAGGTCGATAGGAAGGTCTGTTCCTTCTTTTAATGCCTGTACTAACTCTGTTGCCTGATATGGAGTCAAAAGTCCTGCCATATCTTTAATACAAAGTGAATTTGCTCCCATCTCTTCAATTCTTTTTGCTGTATCTTTCCAATAATCAAGTGTATATGCATCTCCTAATGTATAAGAAAGAGCAACCTGTGCATGACCATTTTCCTTATTCGCAGCTTTCACAGCTGTCTCTAAGTTTCTTAAATCATTTAAGCAGTCAAAAATTCTAATAATATCAATTCCATTTGCAATTGACTTCTGAACAAAATATTCAACAACGTCATCTGAATAATGACTATATCCTAAAATATTCTGTCCTCTGAAAAGCATCTGCAATTTTGTATTTTTAAATCCATCACGTAATTTTCTTAATCTTTCCCATGGATCTTCTTTTAAAAATCTCAGTGAAGCATCAAAAGTAGCACCACCCCAACATTCTACAGCATGATAGCCAACCTTATCCATTGTATCAATGATAGGAAGCATCTCTTCTGTAGGCATTCTTGTTGCGATTAATGACTGATGTGCATCACGAAGTATTGTTTCAGTAATCTTTACTGGTCTTTTTTCTGCCATTTTATTTTCCTCCGATAATTGTTATGTTTCAACTTTTTTTAGATTCCGAATATTGCCATGAAAGTTCCGGCTGCTACTGCAGTACCGATAACTCCCGCAACGTTTGGTCCCATGGCATGCATTAAAAGGAAGTTTGTCGGATCAGCCTCAGCTCCTACTTTCTGTGAAACTCTGGCAGCCATTGGTACGGCAGATACACCCGCTGAACCAATCAATGGATTTACTTTTCCTTTTGTAACAACACACATTATCTTACCAAACAATACACCTGCCGCAGTACCTACCGCAAATGCAACCAATCCAAGTACAACAATTTTAATTGTACTCATATTTAAGAATGCCTCTGCAGAAGTCGTTGCACCTACACTTGTACCAAGCAGAATAACAACAATATACATCAATGCGTTGCTGGCTGTATCTGTCAACTGTTTTACTACACCTGACTCTCTAAATAAGTTACCTAACATTAACATACCAACCAATGGTGCTGTTGTCGGTAAAATCATAACTACTACAATTGTAACAATAACAGGGAATAAAATCTTTTCTAACTTTGAAACAGGTCTGAGCTGTTCCATCTTGATTTTTCTTTCCTTTTCTGTTGTTAATAATTTCATAATTGGCGGCTGAATAATCGGTACTAACGCCATATATGAATAAGCCGCCACGGCAATCGGTCCCAACAAATCTGTCTGACCCAATTTACCTGCAAGGAATATAGATGTAGGACCATCTGCACCACCAATAATAGAGATCGCTGCAGCCGCTTTTCCACCAAATCCCATAAATATTGCCAGAAAGTATGCAGAATATATACCAAACTGAGCCGCAGCTCCAAGTAAAAAGCTTTTTGGGTTAGCAATCAGCGGACCAAAGTCCGTCATTGCACCAACACCCATGAAAATAAGCGATGGTAAAATACTATACTCATCCAAAATATAGAAATAGTGTAATAATCCACCTGCTTCATCTCCAACAGGAGCTTTCATAATGTCCGGATACATATTAACTAACAGCATACCAAAAGCAATAGGAACCAAAAGTAATGGTTCATATTCTTTTTTTATTGCTAAGTAAAGGAAAATGCAGGCAACAGCAATCATAATATAATTTCCTACCGTAAGATTTAAAAATGCTGTCTGATTTACCAGATTTTCCAATGTATCTATGATGTTCATTTGTTACCTCCAGTTCTAAAAAACGATTAGTTTAATGTTGCTATCACTACACCGGCATCAAATGAATCACCTACGCCAAACGCAATACTTGCAACTGTTCCGTCCTCTGGAGCAACCACTGAATTTTCCATTTTCATTGCTTCAAATACTAAAATCGTATCACCTTTTTTCACTGCTGTGCCAGGATTTGCACTGATAGACAAAACTTTACCAGGCATTGGTGCTGTAACCTTGATTCCTCCTTCGCTTCCACTTGCTGCCGGAGCAGGTGCAGGAGCTGCCTTTGGTGCTGAAACAGGTCTGCTTACTGGTGCACTTGGAGTGCTGCCTGTCTCTTCTACAGTAACATCATATACATTTCCATTCACTGTAATTGTATAATTCTTCATTTTATTTCCTCCTAAATATACATAAGTAATTTATCTTCTTCTAATTGAACGAACAACAAAACTATCTGTTGATGTGTTTTCACTTGCTGCAATCGCTGCCGCTATCACCGCAATTAATTCGCAGTTATCAGTCAGGTTTTCAGAACCCGAATCAACAACTTCCTCAGTCTTTGAATCTTTCATTACAACATGTTCTGTTTTACCAGCTTTTTTTCTTTCCCTTGCTTCTGTAATCTTCGGTATCAGCTTAAAGCAGGAAATCAATAAACTAATAAATATTAACACAGCAAATACTGTACCCATACCCATCAGCGTATTAGCTCCGGCTGAAGCCATTTTTGCTCCGATACTTTCTTCTCCTGAATCAGGCAGACTGAATTCAACAGATGTAGGAACTGGTCCTAAATTGTCAAATACAGTAATATGCATAATCATTTTCAAATCTCTCTTTGAAAAATGAAGCATTGCTGTAGCATCAATGGACATTCCATCTTCCTGCTCCGTGACTTCTATGCTATCAAAGTTTTTGTATTCACCACATGAATCTTCACCGACAATTTTTGCAAAATTCTCAAACATATCTGTCTGTGCACTGTTCTGCTTAGCGATATAGTCAAGCTCTTCTTTTGAAAAACTTCCTATCTGTGCCACACCTTGTGATACATAAGATTCAAAAAGCTGTTTGACCTGTGCCATATTGATTTTACCTTTTAAGAATTCCTTCTGGTCTTCTTTTGACAATGTTGTCTCCGGCTGAGACATCATTTCACCCATATCAATTGGCTGATCCGCAAAAACATTCACATTGGAGAACAGAAAACACATAACCAATGAAGCAAGAGAAATCACGCAACGCAATCTTTTCATCATCTTCATATTGTCCTCCTACTGTCTTTTTGTATATAACATTTCAAATGCACCAATCACATATTTTCTTACATCAACAGGCTGTATAATATTATCAACATATCCTCTTGATGCAGCTTTCATAACATCTCCCTGTAATGCTTCATATTCTGCTGTTTTTTCAGCGATTACACTGGCATCCTTTTCAATTTCGCCTGCATACATAATCTTAACAGCACTCTGTGCATCCATCATACCTACTTTTGCGTTAGGAAGCGCAAATACCATATCTGCTCCGATAGCCTTACTGTTCATTGTAATGTATGCACTGCCAAAAGCATCGCCGATTAAAACATTTACTTTAGGTACTGTAGCATTTGCAAACGCAAATGTTAATTTTGCTGTTTTTGCAGCACCATGTTTTTCCTGACATTTTGATGTAGCAAATCCTTTCACATTAGTTAATGTTAAAACAGGGATTGAAAAATCATCGCAGAAATATACAAACTCAGCCGCTTTATCACAACCTTTTGCCGTAAGCTTTGGTTCATATTCTGCAGCTACTGACATCTCATCATCATATACCTTAGTTCTATTTGCCACAACACCAACAGTTGCTCCATTTAATTTAATAAAAGCTGTGAGCATCTCCGGTGCATAAGCACTCTTTACTTCAACAACAAAACCATCGTCAGATATACTATTTAATGCTAACTTTGTATCCTCTAATCCTGACTCAAATCCTGCTGCCGCTCTATTTAAATCATCTGTGCAGTCAGCTACAACTTCATCTTCGTAATTTGAAGGTAAAATTGAAACAAGATTAATGATTCCGCTAATAATTTCTGCTTCTGTACCTACAAAATCTACATTTCCTGCAACTTCACTCTGGAATTTTGCAGATGCTGTATCGCAGACTTCTTTTCTGTTCTCGTTAATTGTATTTGGTGAGTTCACAAATAAGTTCGCCTTTTCACTCTCCATAAATGTAAAATCAGAAAGTCCGGCCATAACACTTAAAGCACCACCACAATTTCCGAAAACTGCTGTCACTGTAGGAATCACTCCTGCAGCTTCTGTCTGTTTCATGTAAATCTTTCCAAACGCTTCCAAACCATCTACAGATTCCTGTAATCTCAAACCGGTGCTGTCTACCAATCCAATCACAGGTGCACCCATTTTCAAAGCCATATCGTAAATGTTTGCAATTTTCTTTGCATGCATCTCGCCAACAGAACCACCAAGTACTGATGAATCCTGGCTAAATACATAAACTAGTCTTCCATTAACAAGTCCATAACCGGTAATTACACCGTCTGATGGTGTGTCAACAGACTTCATGTTAAAATCAGTGGCTCTAGCCGTAACCAATGCACCAATCTCAACAAAACTGTTATCATCAAGAAGAGTTTCTATTCTCTCTCTTGCTGAAGTTTTAGCTGATGTACTCATAATCAGTCTCCTCCATTATATATTAATAAAGTTTTATATAGCAAAAGCCTTTGGATATGATTTTTCATTTCCATCGGCCTTACTGTGTTTGCAAAAAACAACCACTTTTTCGCCTTATATAGATTAACGCTTTTCTTGTCAAATAGCAAGCATTTCCACGAAAAAAGTTTATGTTTATGCAGTTTTAATTCTATTTTCAATCCACTCATTGTTAATCGGCTTAAAATCTTCTGTTTCAAAGTAAACATGATACCACACAAGAAATACATATACCGTCCAGATTCGTCTGCTGTTGTCCGCTTTTCCTGCTCTGTGTTCTTCCATAAGTTTTACTAAAATTTCTGTATGAAAGAACTGTTTTGCCGCCTCAGATGTCAGTGTTTCCATGACTCTATCATAATATTTATCTTCCTTAAGCCATACTCTGATTGGTACAGGGAAACCTAATTTCTTCTTATTCGCTGTTTTTTCCGGAATATGTCTCTTTGCTGCAATTCGAAAAGCTCTCTTTGTAGCTTCTTCATTACACCGGAAATCTATCGGCAATGTCTTTGCATATTGAAATACTTCCACATCCAGAAACGGTACTCTGGATTCTAAACAATGCGCCATGCTCATTTTATCTGCCTTTAACAGAATGTCGCCCTGCAGCCAGAAATTTGTATCAATATACTGCATTTTTGCAATATCATTTAAATGTCCCACCTTATCATACGTTGTAGACACTACTTCTTTTGGACTTAAATGTGTCAGTTCTGTTTTCAGAAGCTTTTCTCTGTCTTTTACAGAAAACATATTAGCATTTCCAATAAACCGCTCTTCTACACTCTTACTTCCACGGATAATAAAATCACGCCCTTTTACATCAGGCATAACACTTGCAATCTTCGCCAGTCCTTTTCTGATAAATTTAGGTATTTTCTGATAACCTTTTAGTGACAAAGGCTCATGATAAATATTATAGCCGCCAAAGAACTCATCTGCTCCCTCTCCTGAAAGAACGACTTTAATCTGTTCTGCCGCAAGCTGGTCTACAAAATAAAGCGCAATACAAGAAGGGTCTGCCAAAGGTTCATCCATATAATACATAACTGTAGCGATGGAATCAAAATACTCATCACTGTCAATATTCTTACTGAAATTTCTCTTTCCCAATTCTTCTACCAGTCCTTCAGCATATCGAATTTCATTATATTTACTCTGTTTGTCCAAGAATCCTACGGTAAATGTTTTTTCCCCGGGAAATTCAGAGACTACGTAACTGGAATCCACTCCACTGGATAATAATGAGCCTACCTCTACATCAGCAATCATATGGGCATCTACTGTATTATGAACCACTTCTTCTATCTCTGAAACAGTCTTCTCCAAATCGCCCTCTGTCTTTGGCTCCATCATTGGATCAAAATACCGTTCAATCTCTAACTTTTCGTCATCTAATATCATATAGTGTCCCGCCGGAAGTTTATATACTCCCTTAAAGAAACACTCTGGTAAAACCGAATATTGAAAGCTTAAGTACTGCTCTAATGCAGCAGTATTCACTTCCTTTTGAAAGCCCGGAAACTCCAGAATCGCTTTTATCTCTGATGAAAATACAAAAGTTCCGTTCACTTGTGAATAATAAAACGGTTTAATACCGAAATGATCTCTGGCACCAAACATTGTTTTATTTTTGCTGTCCCATATTACAAAAGCGAACATTCCACGGAGTTTTGACAACATCTCTGTTCCATATTCTTCATAAGCATGAATCAGGCACTCTGTATCAGAGTCATTTGCAAAAGTATGGCCTTTATCAATTAATTCTTTTCTCACATCCAGATGATTATAAATCTCACCATTAAAAACGATTGCAATCTCACCTGTTTCATTATACATCGGCTGAGCTCCATGACTTAAATCAATAATACTGAGTCTTCTATGTCCAATGGCTGCCTGAGCATCCACATACATTCCTTCATCATCAGGACCTCTGTGGGCTATTTTATCCATCATTTTCTTTAATACTGCTTTACTGTCCTTTACTTCACCTATAAAGCCACAAATTCCACACATAACAACTTCTCTCTTTCATTGGTTATAACACTGCTTTTATTTTATCTTCGCTTATTATCTCCTGAATCAAAGCACGCTCATCCATCGGATGTTTTACACCCTTTATTTCCTGATAATCTTCGTGTCCTTTTCCTGCCAGAACAATGACATCCCCATCCTGTGCATGAAGAACGGCATACCTGATAGCATCCTTTCTGTCAGGAACTGTCACATACTCTCCATTTGCTTTTTTAACACCGATTAAAATGTCATTAATAATCTCCATAGGTTCCTCAAATCTTGGATTGTCAGATGTTACAATCGTAAAATCCGCTAGTCTGGAAGATACTTCTCCCATCTCAAATCTTCTGTCTCTGGAACGGTTTCCTCCACATCCAAACACTGTTACAAGACGTTTAGGCTGATATTCTTTCAAACTGGTCAACAAACTTTCCAGACTCATAGCATTATGCGCATAATCAATCATTAATGTAAATCTGTGAGAAATAGGAATTATCTCTACTCTCCCCTTTACTCTGACATCTATCAATGCCTGTTTTATCATATCAACATTTTTTGTAAAATGGCTGCATATCGCAATTGCACATAAAGAATTATATACACTGAAATTTCCGGGAACATGAATTTCTACAGGAAAATCCATCTTTCCGGTTAAATTATAAGATACACACAAACATCCCGGTTTTGTAAACAAGTTAATATCTGATGCTTTAAAATCATAATTACCTTTCACACCATAAGTTTCTATATCACAGGTATGTCCTTCTAAAATCTCGTCGATGTGATCTGCATCCATATTAATTATTCCATGTTTACACTGTTTTAATAACATACTCTTGCATCTAAGATAGTCATTAAAGTCTTTATGCTCATTTGGACCGATATGATCCGGTTCAATGTTTGTAAAAATACCATAATCAAATGTAAATCCTGCCACTCTGTGAAGCATTAACCCTTGAGATGACACTTCCATCACAACACAATCGCATCCCTGTTCCACCATTTTTGCAAAAGTTTCCTGAACGACATACGACTCAGGTGTCGTATTTTTTGCCGGTATTATTTCATCTCCAACAATGGTTTCTATTGTACCAATCAGTCCTGTCTTGATTCCAACACTCTCTAAAACCTGTCGTACCATATATGTAGTTGTCGTTTTTCCTTTCGTTCCGGTAATTCCGATTGTCGTAAGTTTCTCTGCCGGATATCCAAAATATGCAGCTGACATACATGCTAAAGCATATCTTGTATCTTCTACCTGAATGACTGTCACATTCTCCGGCACTTCCACCTCTTCCATTACTACTACAGCAGCTGCACCTTTTCCTGCCACATCATTTACGAACTTATGTCCATCGAAACCTGCGCCCTTAATACATACAAATACATCTTCCATCCCAACTTTTCTGGAGTCATTCACAAGATGATGAATATGAATGCAATCATTCCCTGATAGCACAGTATAATCTAATTTTTCTAATAATTTTTTCAAAATCATACTTTCACACTTTCCATTTAAAACAATGCTGTGACTTATTCAATATCTATATTTCCAACAAAAGACACCCTTGCCGGACCAGTCATATAGACTGTATTCTCTTCCCTGTTGTATTCAATAAATAAATCTCCGCCTAATAATTTGACAGTCACTTTATTTTCTGTAAGATTATTCAGTACACATGCCACAACACTTGCACAGGCACCTGTTCCACATGCTAATGTTTCACCGGAGCCTCTCTCCCATACACGCATTTTAATTGTATTTCTATCAACAATCTGTATAAACTCTGTGTTAATTCTATCCGGAAAAATCTGATTTTTTTCAAACTTCGGTCCGATACTTTCGATATCCAGACTGTCCGTATCATCAATAAAAGTGATTGCATGAGGATTTCCCATAGACACGCATGTGATTTTATACTCTTTGTTATCTATAATAATCGGCTCATCTACCACCTGTTTTTTATCAGAAATCACGGGAACTTCTTTCGCTTCCAAAATAGGAGTGCCCATGTCCACACGGACAGTTTTCACTTTGTCATCTTCCACATTCAAAACCAATGTCTTAATCCCGGACAATGTCTCCACTGTGATTGTTGTTTTATCTGTCATTTTATTATCATACACATACTTTGCAACACATCTGATTCCATTACCGCACATCTTTCCTTCTGAACCATCCGCATTGTACATATTCATACGAAAATCTGCTTTATCCGACGGATTTATCATAATTAGTCCATCAGAACCAATTCCAAAATTTCTATTGCTTACAAATTCAGATAATTTGTTTGGATTTTCGATGTTGTTTGTAAATCCGTTTACATATACATAGTCATTTCCACAACCTTCCATTTTTGTAAATTCCATTTCTGCCTCCTTAACAATGGTTATATCTTGTTAATAAAGTTTTACACCACACTATATTTTGTGGTTCATATTTAACGTTATCAATATACCACATCTAAATATATAAATAAAGGCAATTATTGCAATATAAACCAGTTAAGAACTTTCTGAAAACAATACTTAAAATTATATTCTGATGCTGCCTCTTTTGCTACAATATTCCTTGTCTGAACTTTATTATCTTCAATGAAAATATCAACCGTCCCTATCTTATCATTTTCTTTTATAGGATATTTATAACTGATATTTGTCTTAAAATTATATTTTTCATCATTATTTATTAAATATTTACTGCTTCCGAGTATGGATGCCTTTATGTTTTTCTTTGTTCCACGCTCTAAATTCACATTTATTTCTTTATTTTTTTCCAATAAACTTTTATTATTATAATAATCTTTTCCATAATTCATTAAACACATTGTATCTTTCCATTTATATGATTTATTTGGCGGCCAACCACATGCCAGGACACTACTGACAAAAACTCTCCCTTTACTTTTCACTGCACCAACAAAACAGTAACCGGCTTTTCCGGTAAACCCTGTTTTTATTCCGATAGCACTGTTATCCATTGTAAGAAAAGCATCCCTATTTGTCACACTAATACTTCTTCTATTATCTACATCGGTTAAATGATAGGATTTTGTATTTGTAATTTCCAAAAAAGTCTTATTTTTTATCGCATAAGCTCCAATCAGTGCCATATCATAAGCAGTAGAATAATGTTCATCTGCATCTAGTCCATTAGGTGTAACAAAATTTGTATTATATGCGCCAATACTTCTGGCTTTTTCATTCATTAACTTCGCAAACATCTCCACGCTTCCAGCCACACCTTCTGCCACTGCAACAGAAACATCATTGAAAGATTCCAGCATCATTGCATGTAATAAATCTTTCATATAATATTTTTCTCCCTTTTTTATATTCATATGTACTTTAGGCATATTTGCAGCCCTTGAAGATACTTCTACTACTGTATCCATCTTACTGTTTTCTAAAGCCACAATACATGTCATTATTTTTGTAGTACTTGCCATTGCCATTTTCTGCTCATAATTTTTACCGTACAGTACTCTTCCTGTTTCCCCATCAATAATAACAGCTGACTTTGAAATCAAATCGCTGTCTTTTATTTCTTTCGTTTCTTCTCCAAACACATTTATATGTCCTGCAAAAATCAGTACCGCACAAAGAATATATAGAACGTATTTTTTCATAAAAACTCCCAGAAATTAATCTATAAAATATATGAGTTTGATTTCTATATAATACTAAAAAAACACCTTTTATGTAGAAGAAAATTTGTACATAAAAAAAGGAGTGCTAAATGAAAACTAAAATTTGATTTCTGAATCAAATTTTAAGGATTCACGTGGGAAAATCTATATAAAGGATTCTCCGAAGTTGTATCCGGTGTTTTCATTTAAACACTTCTTTTTTTGTCTACAAATATTTTAATTATAAAGTTTTCATTTTTGCTAATAACCTGTCTGGCATATA
Source organism: uncultured Eubacterium sp. (assembly GCA_910584795.1). Taxonomy (GTDB): domain Bacteria; phylum Bacillota; class Clostridia; order Lachnospirales; family Lachnospiraceae; genus Eubacterium_G. The sequence goes on from CAJUBZ010000001.1 coordinate 263,338, forward strand.
ATACCTTTTATGATTAAAATATCATTAATCATTAGATTTTAATGTCACTTCATCCTCCGCCTGATGTTTAAACTCTTCTATCATATCCGACGTAATAACTGGAAGATTATCAGAAGACTCCACACCAAATCTTCTAAGGAATTCTTCCGTAGTTCCAAATAACAACGGCCTTCCCGGAGTATCCATACGTCCAATTTCTTCTACAAGCATATATTCTACAAGCTTGTTTACTGCAAAGTCTGATTTTACCCCTCGAATCCTCTCAATTTCTGATTTCGTAATTGGCTGTTTATATGCGATAATAGAAAGTGTTTCCATCAGAACCTCCGTCAAGACTTGACGTTTCGGCTGTTTTGCAATCTTTATCAACGTTTCATACATCTCAGGTTTAGAACACATCTGATATGCTCCATCTAACTCTATAATCTTTATCCCTCGATCACTACTATCTAATTCACTCTGCATTTCTTTTACGATTTTTTTTACCTGACCAGGTTTTATTTCTAACGCATTCGCTATTTTAGTAATTTCGACAGACTCTCCCATTGCAAAAAGAATTGCCTCTATTTGTGCTTTATAATTATTATCCATTTTCTCCTCTATTCTATTGAGTCTATGTATATATCACCAAATGTTTTTTCCTGGTGAACCTCAATCTCTCCTACCTTAATCAACTCTAACACTGCAAGAAATGATACAATCACTTCCACTTTACTTTTTGCTTCCTCCAATAACTGTTTGAAACTACATTTTTTTCGTTTTTTTATCGTAGTTGATACATAGCTGATCTTATCCGGAAGACTGACTTCTTCCATTTCAATTTTACCAAATTTGCTTCTTACCGGATCTATTTTATCCACCTGACGCTTCAACACCATCTGAAATATCTCATTTAGTTTTGTCAAATCCACATCTGATAACAGATTATCTAAATCCACAGGCTGTTCATACATACGTACTTCTTCCGGTACTGTAGGCTCTTTATACATTGACTTTCCAGCATATACCTGCATATCCCGAAGTTCTGTAGCAGCATATTTATACATTTTATATTCAATCAATTTCTCAACCAATTCAGCTCTAGGGTCAATTTCTTCACCATTTTCATCAATTTCTTTTGGCAGCAGCATTTTACTTTTAATATCTATTAATGTAGCCGCCATAACCAAAAATTCACTGGCTAAATCTAAATCATCTTTTGGCATTTTACTTACATAATCTAAATACTGCTCTGTAATTTCCACAATAGGAATATCATAAATATCCAGTTTGTTTTTTTCAATCAGATGCAATAATAAATCCAAAGGTCCCTCAAACGCCTGTAGTTTTACTTCTAACTCCATAATAACTCCACTTCTTTATTCCAAGATTTAATTTTACATAAAAATCTCTCTTTTTTCAATATTTTTAACATATTTATCTATTTTGCAACTTTTTAATATTAAAAAACATATTACAAACAAAACAAAGGACATTATTCCAACTCTTACGTTTGAAATAATATCCTTTATTTTGTTTTATAAAATCTTTATAATTTTATTTTTAG
>CAJUBZ010000001.1:264893-349204 GCA_910584795.1 uncultured Eubacterium sp.
ATAAACCTTATAATCATTTAATTTATTACCATTTCAAATCAATTACTAAAGCGTCTGCCTTATTATACTGTAATAATGTACTCTGATCATTTACATCATCATAACAGAATCCATAAGCTAATCCTACAACAGAATGTCTATGGAAGAATCCTGCATAGAAGTTATTAATACTATTCTTATAATATTCACTTACTTTATAGTATTTGTCAGGTTCTGTAGCTACACCTCTGTTGAATGCTGCACACAACTGTGCTTCAATTGCCTTTTCTACACCATTTCCTCTGTCGAATGCGCCTTTTCCTTCTAAAACATCCTGAGTTGTTGGTTTATCTACTTTATAAACAGTTGAATCACCAGTTCTTGTAAAGTGCATCTCATTTCCTACAACTCTTCCAGTAAAGTTTCCTGCCTCTGTACTAAAATTCAAAGTCTCACTAGCATACTTTGTCCAGAATTCATTAATGTAATTATCAAAATAATTACCATACTCTTTTCCTTCATTAAATGATGCTTTACATGGTGCGATAATTCTATCCTCTTTAACAAGAGTTTTGAATGGTGCAGGTGCTTCGTTTCTAAACGCATTAAAGATTTCATCTCTAGTTCCGATATCACCTACTACTTTATCATATCCACCATATGTCGCATTTCCTACCAAACGGGTAATCATCGGGAAACAGAAATAATCTACACGAGTAGTATTTCCCCAGTAATTCTTACCTTCAATTGTGAACTCTGCAAATTCGAATAAAGTATTTGCATTTACATCACCAGGATTATTTAAGTCAGGACCTGCATATCCATTTGAACCTACAAATTTCAAATAAACAGGTTTTCCATAACTGATATACATTCTTCCTGAACGGATAGTTGGTGTATAAACAAAATCAGCTTCTGCTAATGTATGATAGATATTTGCATACTTACCACCACCTACAGATACTGTATTCAAACTCTCTGAAGCTGGTACCATATTACCATCTTTATCTAAATAACAAAGCTGGTCATTTGAATTATTTCCTACGATACACCAATAAATTTCATTATCACTGTATTTACCATTTGTCTTATTATTCATCTCAATCGCAATTCTGTCATCTCTTAATGGAACATTGCTCTTAAGCTGTGGTTTTAATTCTTCCGGACATGTCTCAGGCTCTGTTTCTTTCTCACCTACTCCAGTAATATTAATTGTCATTTCTAATTTTTCTGACTCTTTTTTACCTACTACTGTAGTTACTGCTACTGTATGTGTTCCTTCAAAATAAACCGGAAGCATGTAACTTCCACAAGCTACACCTGTACGTCTTCTTTCCCCATCAACATAAACATTATAGCAATCTATATCTCCACGTCCCCAAACAACTTTAACATAACCTGTAGCACCCTGCTCTACATTCATTCCAAATGGCTTTGGAATACTGCTGTCTGTTGTAAAATCAATACCTGGCTGTGTCTGCTGTGGTCTTGTTGTCTGTACCGGAGTTGGCTGCGGATTTGTTGGCTGTGGTGCCGTTGGCTGTGGATTTGTTGGCTGTGGTGCTGTCGGTTGTGGATTTGTTGGCTGTGGCTGCTCTCCTGTTGATTTTGAAGCATTCTTAATCTTAACATATCCTGTTCCGATAGCATGTTTAATTGTTACTTCGTTAATTTCCTTTGTCAATGCTGACAAATATACTATAACACCTGCCCCTTCGATTTTTGCTACATTATCAGATACACCATTTACTGTCACTTCACTAATACCTGAAGTAACATTCATGTAAATACCTTTTTCAGCTGCCCAGCCTGGCTGCTGAATATTAACGATTTCATTTAACTCCATTGTGGATTTATCATAAAAATAAGTATTTGGTGTATCACCGCCAAGTTCAACCCATTCTGCTGTTGATGCAGAAGGTGTAGTCTGTGCCGGTGTCTGCTGTGACTGTGTAGTCTGTGCTGGTGTCTGCTGTGACTGTGTAGTCTGCTGTTGTGACTGTGTAGTCTGTTGCTGTGACTGTGTAGTCTGCTGCTGTGACTGTGTAGTCTGTGCTGGCTGTTCTCCAGATGATTTTGTACTATCTTTAATAACAACAGTATCTGTTCCTAAACCATGAGTAATCTCTACTGTATTCAACTCCTGTGTAAATGCTGACAGATACACAACTACACCTGCTCCTTCAGCAACATAACCCGTAGTCTTACCATTAATAGTTACAGAAGATATACCTGCTTTAACAGTCATATAAATACCTGTTTCTTCTGCAAATCCAGGTTTCTGAATAGATACAACACTTACTGCTGTATTATCATCATAAAAATATGTATCTGCCGGATCACCAGGAATTGCTTCCCATACAGTACCCTGACTAGGATCTCTCTCCTTTAACTCAACTTTAAGCTCTACGCCTTTGCTTTCTTTTCCATTTAAATAGCCTTTAATAGTAATAGTGTGCTCTCCAGCTGTTGCAAATGTATGTGATATAACACCAGCTGCAACTCCCTGTTCTCCGAGGACACCATCATAATATACATTAAATTTCTGTCCACTACTTTCTATTTCAGCATCACTTCCCCATGTAAAAGAAACTTCTAATCCTTTTTTTGATAAAACATTATGACCAAAAACTTCTTTTGGTGCCGGTTTACCATCATCTGTAACAGATGGCTGCGTTGTCTGTGGTGGTGCTACCGTTGTCTGTTGCGGTGCTGCCGTTGTCTGCTGTGATGCTGCTGTTGTTGTCTGTTGTGGTGCCATTGTTGTCTGTTGTGGTGCCATTGTTGTCTGCTGCACATCCGGTTTTGTTGTTACAACAGGTTTTGTTGTTGCAACAGGTTTTGTTGTTGCAACAGGTTTCGTTGTTGCAGGAACCTTTTTCTTTTTAACGACAACTTTACATTTTAATTTCTTCTTTCCAACCTTTGCAATAATTGTAGCTTTTCCTGACTTTTTAGCTTTTACTCTACCTTTTTTTGTAACAGTAGCTACTTTTTTGTTGGTTGATTTCCACTTAACTTTCTTTTTAACAGTTTTGTTCTTAACTTTCAGCTTAACTTTTTTACCTACATATAAGGTAACTTTTTTCTTATTAAGCTTCATTTTTCCTTTTGCCTGTACATTTGTCTGAACTGAAGGCATCATTGTAATCATCAATGCCAATGTCAATAAAACTACAAGCACTTTTTTAAATTGTTTCATTATCTTCCTCCTCTTAAAATATATTCTGGCATACTTCGTCCAGAACACAATATTCTTATAAAGAATACCATATTTCAAAGTTAAAAAAAGTACACAAATTTTATATATACTCCTTTTTTTTTAGTTAAGCAATCTGAAAAAACATTCGAAACATTTTTCCTAATGTATAAAGATAATTTGCCTCTTTCACATTCTCTGCTGATTCGAGAAAACTCTCGCCTATTATTTTGTTATTTAATGTATAAGCAATTTTCCCTACAACATCTCCCTGTTTTATTGGAGCACTTATATTTTTTTTCATCGTAATTTCTTTTTTTATTTTATTTAAATCATTCCCTTTTGTATCAACATAGGCAAATCCCCTGTGTCTGATTTTGATTTTATCTTTTATCCCACCATTAATTGCAATATTTTTATTATAATTTGTATTATCTTTATATACTTTACAGTTAGAGAATCCATATTTTATTAATTCTTCTGCTAAAGAAAATCTGGCTTTATAATCTGGTGCGGCCATAATCACTGCAATTAATTCAACACCATCTTTTTCTGCAACTGTAGATACACAATACTTTGCTTTGGATGTACTTCCTGTCTTTAAACCTTTTACATATTGATTTGTTTTTAACAATTTATTTGTATTTGACAACATGAACTCACTTTCCCCTTTCGCAGTTTTATGGGTAAACGGTTCCATCCATATTGTAGAATATTTAAATATTTCAGGATATTTTGTAATCAGCTCTCTTGACATAATAGCCACATCTTTTGCCGTTGTATAATGATTATCTGAATCCGTTAATCCACAACAATCTTCAAAATTTGTGTTTGTCATTCCTAATCCTTTTGCCCGCTCATTCATTCTTTTCACAAATTCTTCCTCAGAACCGGATATATGCTCTGCCATAGTAACGGATGCATCATTCCCTGATGCAATAATAATACATTTAATCAATGTTTCTACACTTTGCTGTTCACCTTCCTCCAAAAACACTTGCGACCCCCCCATGCTTTTTGCATGAGCACTTGTAGTTGCCATATCAGTAAGTTTTACTTTTCCGTTATGTATTGCGTCAAATATTAAAATCATTGTCATGATTTTAGTAATACTGGCAGGACTCAATTTCTCATTTTCATTTTCAGCTTTTATAATTGTTCCCGAAGATGCTTCCATTAATAGAGATGATTTTGCTTTTCCTACCTGTTTTGTCTGTTCTGCATTTGTTGTTTCCTCTTCTGCATAAACGTTTACGCTAAATATCATTGATAAACTTATAATCAACGCAACTATCTTTTTCATAAAAAAACTCCATTACACCTTTATATATTGTAATGGAGTTTAAAATTTTATATGCTATTTTTTATTATTTCTTTTTATTTTCTTTTTACTTTTTGTCTGTGGCTGCAACTCATCATCATTAAAAGCAAACAGCTCTGTCTGTGTTAATACATGGTCATCCGAGTTTTGTTGATATACAGATATTTCATCACCTGCTTTTAATTCAGGATAGACGATCATTAATGTATTAGGATCAATATATTCTGTAGCCTGTTTTTCCTCATTAATATATACTTTACTATACGTAGTAAAATTATTTCCATATAGATATACTGTTCCTTCTTCATCATACAACGGAGTAACAGAGCTCAATTTCACTTCATTCAACCCTAGTTTAATATCTGTTGCCTTATATGGATTTTCACCATTGGTAGCATATTTATCTCCATACAGCAAATCATAAGACAAATTTTTCAATCCTTCGTCATATGTCTCCTGATCTTCTCCTTTATGTTGCTGTGTATACTTATTAATATCACCGGCATCCATATTTAAACCACCAAGTATCTTAGATTGTAACTGATACGCCTCTAATACCTCACTTGTATAATAGTCATTATCAAAATTAGACCATATTACATATTCCGTCTGATAAACATCGCCATTATCCAAATCTTCTCCACTTAAACCAAAACTCGGAAGATGGTCTCCATACATTACTAAAATCGTTTCTTCACCCAGCTGCTTCAATGCTTTTGTCAGTTTTGCAATAAACTGATCCATTTCATAAGTCTGCATCGCATAATATTGATACTTGTTTTTTGTATCCTCATCTTCTACGCCTCTCACTTTTATCGGGTAATCATAATCTCCATCTGTAGGATAACTTCCATGTCCCTGAACTGATATAGCATAAATAAAATCTTGATTTTTTGTAGATTTCAAAGCTTCTAAGATATATTCTGTCAAATAATAATCCTTTGCCCAGCCCATTGGGGTAAAGTCTTCAATATGCATATTTTCTATCGTAGTAAATGTATCATATCCTAAATTAGAAAATACAACATTACGTCCGTAAAACGTAGCTGTATTATTATGAATTGCATGGCAATTATATCCATATTCTTTTAAATTAAAACATACACTCTCACAGGTGGTATCAACAAGTTTTGTCTTGAACGGATACTCACCCGGACCAAAATAATCTAAATTAATTCCTGTCATAACTTCAAACTCAGTATTTACCGTACCGGCTCCGACAATTGGAACATTAAAATAACCACTTGGGAATTTTTTCATTAGCTTTTCAAAATTCGGTACAGGATTTTTAGAAAATCTTACTCCCTTTAAATGGTTCATATCGAAAAATGATTCTAACTGCAAAAAGATAATATTGGGTTTCTTTTTTGCTTTACTAATTTTTTTCTTTTCCGCTTTATCTACAATTTTCTCAACAGTCTCGCCTGAATAACTGTTTGGCTTTGCAATACCTGTATTAATAAGACTGTTTGTAAAACAGTATACAAAGCCATAGTCATAGTAGGAGACACGAAGTTCACCAAATTTCATGGACATAAGCTCAGAACCAACGCCTAGATTAACAGAACCAAAACCTATTATCCATATCATAACGATAGCAATGATGTTTCTTGGATATTTAATTTTATGCTGCACTTTGGGTGCCTTAAAAAACAATAATGCCAACAAGGCAATTGCTAAGGTCACACCAACAACAACCAGAACAATCTGCATCATCGAAAAATATTTTGTAACAACCCCAAATGCACTATCAACCAACATTAAATCTGTTGCCGTAAAAGGCGTTACTCTGTTAGATAACAGAATCGAATTGGTGACTCCTAACAACAGCCAGATGAATGAAATCAGGCTAAGCCCCCAGAATCTTCTTCTCATTAAAAATGTAATCGACAATGTCATTAATATAATAATTGAATTACATAAAAATACATACGGCGAAGCAATTAAAAAATATACCCCTTTAATAAAAGAACCTCTCGCCAACATTTCAATTACTAAATTTAGTAAAATTGCTGTTGTCACATACATGTATATACAATGTTTATTATATGTTTTCTTAAAAAACTTCCGAACAACCTGATACCTGGATTGAACTTTATGTTTTATATTTTTTAATACCAATGTCATTTTATAAAACATTTTTTTTATTTTATCTATCATCTCTGTCTCCTTTTGAGCCATAGGTTAATTACAAATCCATTAACAAATATCTGTACTCTTTCACAATCATACATCAATTTCATTTTTTTTCAAGTATAGGATAAATTATCTATATTTTCACTTTCTAATATTTTTATTAATATACCGTCATTTTATGAAAATAATATGAACATTTTCACATTTTCACACTTTAAACTGTTGAATTATCCTTTTTTTGTGCTATACTTTATTTTAAATAAAAATCAAATGTTTAATAAGTAAAGGAGACAAATAATATGGGAAGTACATTTTTTAGAAAATTACCGACACCTTTGGAAATCAAGACAATGTATCCGATTCCGGAGGCTGTTGCAGAAAAGAAGAAAAAAAATGATGCCGCAATCAGAGAAATCTTTACTGGAAAAAGTGATAAATTTGCTGTTATTATCGGACCATGTTCTGCTGATAACCAGGAGGCTGTAGAAGATTATGTTCATAGACTTGCAAAAGTCCAGGAAAAAGTTAAGGACAAATTATTAATTATTCCAAGAGTATATACAAACAAACCTCGTACAACCGGCAAGGGATATAAAGGCATGCTTCATCAGCCGGATCCGGAAAAGAAACCAGATTTATTACAGGGACTGATTACAATCCGCCAGTTATTTACAAAGCTTATGGAAGACACCGGTTTACCAATTGCAGATGAAATGCTTTATCCTGAAAATGCCAGATATTTTTCTGATTGTCTGTCATACGTTGCAATCGGTGCCCGTTCTGTAGAAAATCAACAGCATCGTTTAACATCCAGCGGACTGGATATTCCTGTTGGTATGAAAAATCCTACCAGTGGCGATTTATCAATTATGCTCAATTCCATTGAGGCAGCACAGGCTTCACACTCTTTTCTGTACAGAGGCTGGGATGTTCAAACGGATGGAAATGATTTGGCTCATGCAATTCTTCGTGGTGCAGTCAACCAATATGGTTCATGCATTCCTAACTACCACTATGAAGATATGGTAAATCTTTACGATATGTATATGAAGAAAGAGTTTGAAAATCCAGCTTTAGTAATTGATTGTAATCATTCCAATTCTAATAAACTTTACATGGAACAGATTCGTATTGCAAAAGAAATCATGCATAATCGTAAACATTCAGCAGATTTAAAAGGCTTTGTAAAAGGTCTTATGATTGAAAGTTATATTGAAGGTGGAAATCAGCCTGTAGACGGACACTGTTACGGAAAATCTATTACGGATCCGTGTCTTGGATGGGACGATACCGAAAAGTTACTCTTTACAATTGCTGAAGAAGTATAATTATCATATTTCTAAAATATTAATTTAGCAAATAAAAAATCCGACAGTTGAAAAATTTAAACTGTCGGATTTTTTCATAATTATGCTTTCGGGTGTGCTTTTTCATACGCTTCCCTGATACGTTTATTGCCAGATGTCATATAAATCTGCGTTGTAGATATATCTGAATGGCCAAGCATCTCCTGTACCGCCTTTAAATCAGCTCCATTCTCTACTAAATGTGTTGCAAATGAATGTCTTAATGTATGTGGTGTCAATTCTGACTTTATGCCTGCCTTTTTACCATACGACTTAATCAGTTTCCAGAACCCCTGTCTACTCATTTCTCCACCAGAGCAATTCGGGTATAAAACATTGCTTGTCTGATTTTTCCCTAACAAACGCTCTCTTCCATCTTTCAGATATGCAATCAAAGCTTTTTTTGCTTCCGAACCAAAGGGAATAACTCTGTCTTTCTTCCTATCATGACAAACAATATATTCCAATTTTATGTTAACATCATCTGTTTTCAGAGTAATCAATTCTGTAACTCTCATTCCTGTAGCATACAACAACTCCAGCATAGACTTATCTCTTAACTCTTTTGGAGTATTTCTACACGGCTGCTTCAACAATGCGTCAATCTCTTTTACAGTTAATGTTTCTGGTGCCTTCTTTACTATTTTCGGTGACTTTAATGTCAATGCCGGATTCGTTTCAATAACATTTTTTTCACAAAAATAGCTAAAGAAAGCCTTCATGGATGCTATCCCTCGGGATATTGTTGTGGGTGCTCTTCCAATTTGATTCAAATATGAGATATATTCTTCTAAACTTTCCTTAGAAATAGATGTTATGTCTACTTTAGAATTTTTAGTATTTAAATAATCATAAAGCTTATTTAAGTCTCTTTTGTAAGAAATTTCCGTATTGCTTGAAGTATTCTTTTCTTTATGCAATTGTAAAATGAATTCTTCAATTAATTTTTGCATTTTTTCCTCGCTAAACTCTATAATAAGAGTGATAAATCCTATTATATAAGTGTTTCTTCAGAAAATCAAACACATTTTTTACACATTACTCTCTAAAAAAACAGGGTTACATAAAAATATACCACATATACCATTTTTCCTTTTTATAAGACACAATATCTTGTTATTTTATTTTTATAAAAAATTTATTAAAATATTTTCAAACATTGCACCTAATAATAAGATAATGATTGCAATAATTTTATTGAAAACTACTTTATCATTTTTCATAAAAAGTAATATTGCTGCAATCTTAAAAACCGGTTCTATAAAATTACCAGCGCATAACATATTATGCATTCTGATGAAAACAACAATGCTTCCTGCCAGCTTGAAAGACTCAATTCCCATTAAAATTGTATATACTTTCTCTTTCACCTTAAAAAATGATGATATTAATACAAAAACATAGAACTTCAAAAAATCCATTAATAAATATAAATAAGAATCTATAAAATCTATATTTTTTACGCTATGTATATAAGAAAAAGTAAAATCTATGGATGCCATATTATATACAATTGTTCCCAAAACAATTCCCATAATAATTCCATAGATTTTATAGTTTGTCCATAATACTTTAATACTCATATCTTCCTCATAATACTGTTTTTATATTATATTATTTCAAACAGTATTTATGATAATAAGTTAAGATAGATGATACAGTTTTTGAATCATTTATTTCATTTTTTATAATCATTTCAATCAGCTCTTCTACTGAAAAAAGCTCTAATTCAATCTCTTCATCCGGATCGAAGTGTTGTATTCCCTTTTTCAAATCAAACGCCACAAAAACGTCAATTTTTTCTCCAGAATATGCAATCGCCGGAACAATCGTCTGTAAAAATTCTAATTTATCTGTTTTATATCCTGTCTCTTCTTCCAGTTCTCTTGCCGCACATTCTATAGAAGGTTCTGTAATACTATCTTTTCCTCCGGCAGGAATTTCTAATGCGAATTTATCAATTGCATTCCTCCATTGTCTCACCATCAGAATTCTGCCATCATCCATGACCGGAATCACTGCCGCCGCTCCTTTATGTTCTAAATAATCCCATTTTACCTGATTTCCTTTTGGTGTGACAATATTATCTTTACAAAACTGAAGAATAGCCCCTTTATAAACTACTTCCCTGCCTATTCTGTTAAATTTTTTCATGAATTCTCCTCGATCTAACCTCTCTAATATTATGCATATTCTATATTTTTTTATGAACGAATCCCTTTACATTTATCAAAACATGCTTTTGTTGCTGAAAAAACAGATTTGCGAAATCCATTCTCCTCTAATGCTTCCACTCCGGCAATCGTTGTTCCACCAGGTGAGCAAACCATATCTTTTAATTCTCCCGGATGTTTCTTTGTTTCTAACATTAATTTTGCAGAGCCTAAAACAGTCTGTGCAACAAATTCATATGCCTCATTCCTTTTCATTCCACACTTCACAACACTATCTGCTAAGGCTTCAATAAACATAAATACATATGCAGGGGAACTGCCACTGGCACATACTACACAATCAATTAATTTTTCGTCAACAACTCTCATCTTCCCTATAGATGAAAAGATTTTTTCTACAGTCTGCTTTTCTTCTTCCGTAAAAATAGTCTCATCGTAACTTACACCCGTCATCCCCTCTGTAACCAAAGCAGGGGTATTTGGCATCGTTCTTACAATTCTTTTCGTTCCACACAACTCTTTGAGCTGTCCTATTGTAACACCTGGTGCAAGTGAAATAATAACATGCTCTCTGCTGACGCATTCTTTAATTTCTGGTAGAATCATTTCGAACATCTGAGGTTTCACTGCCAAAATAATATATTTTGCCTCTTCCATAACCTCTTTGTTTGACATCTTATATCTGATATCTTCTTCCTCAGATATTTTTTTCATTTTCTCTACTGTATTACTATGAAATATGATATCCTCCTTATGAAAAGAATCTTTTGCTCCTTTCATAATCGCATATCCCATATTCCCCATTCCGATAAATCCTAATAATGCCATAATATCCTCCAATCTTTTAAAGTATAACACATTCATCAAATATGTCCAACAAGCAAACTATATAATAAAAAGAGACACAAGAATAAAATTTAGTAAACTAATTTTATTGTTATGTCTCTTTATTATGCATTGCTTATTACATATCGTAGATTTTTATTTTGCGTAATCTATGGCTCTTGATTCCCTTACTATATTTACTTTAATCTGACCTGGATATTCTAACTCAGTTTCAATCTGTTTAGAAATTTCTCTAGCCATCAATACCATATCGGCATCCGTAACCTTTTCTGGGATAACCATAACTCGAACCTCTCTACCTGCCTGAATAGCAAAAGATTTATCAACACCCTCATATGAGTTTGTAATATCTTCTAACTGTTTTAATCTGTTTGTATATGTTTCTAATGTTTCACGTCTTGCACCTGGTCTTGCTGCTGAAATAGCATCAGAAGCCTGAACAATACATGCAATTAAAGTTTGTGGCTCAACATCACCATGATGTGCCTCAACAGCATTAATAACTGTAGCTGATTCTTTGTACTTTCTACATAAATCAACACCTAACTGTATATGAGTTCCTTCCATTTCATGGTCAACGGCCTTACCTATATCATGTAAAAGACCTGCTCTCTTGGCAACTCTTACATCTAAACCAAGTTCCGCTGCTAACAGCCCTGACAAATGTGCTACCTCAATCGAGTGTTTTAAAGCATTTTGTCCATAACTGGTCCTAAACTTCATTTTACCTAAAAGCTTAATTAATTCAGGATGAATTCCGTGTACTCCAACTTCTAATGTTGCAGACTCGCCTTCTTCCCGAATCATCGTTTCCACTTCTTTTTGAGCTTTATGAACCATTTCTTCAATTCTGGTCGGCTGAATACGTCCATCAACTACCAGTTTTTCAAGGGCAATACGTGCTACCTCTCTCCTAATCGGATCAAATCCAGATAAAACAACTGCTTCCGGTGTATCATCAATAATCAAATCTACACCTGTAAGCGATTCAAGAGTTCTAATATTTCTTCCCTCTCTACCAATTATTCGACCTTTCATTTCATCATTAGGTAATGAAACTACAGAAATTGTTGTCTCAGAAACATGATCTGTAGCACATTTCTGAATTGCATTTACTACTAATTCTTTTGCTTTCTTGTCAGCATCTTCTTTAGCCTGGTTTTCTAATTCTTTAACCAATTTCGCAGTTTCAATTTTAATTTCTTCTTCAACAGTTTTTAACAAATATTCTTTTGCCTGTTCGGAGGTTAATCCAGAGATTCTTTCAAGTTCCTGTACGCGCTGTTCACTTAAGTTATCTACCTTTATTTTAGCCTGCGCCAATTCATCTTCTTTGACTTTCAGACTATGCTCTTTCTTATCAAGAGAATCAGACTTCTTTTCTACTGCTTCTTCCTTGTTAAGAACACGTTTCTCATAACGTTGTACTTCAGCTCTACGTTCTTTGATTTCTTTATCAAGCTCATTTTTTGTCTTAAGATTTTCTTCTTTTGCCTCTAAAAGAGCTTCTTTCTTTTTCGTTTCAGCAGTTTTAATAGCTTCGTCAATAATCTCACGAGCCTTTCCCTCTGCTGAGCCTATCTTCTTTTCAACAATGCCTTTTCTAACAGCTATTGCCACAAAAGCAGAAATCAAAGCAACTACTAGTGCTATCACAACACATACGATAATCCAAGTAGTATCACTCACAGGAGCACCTCCTTATTTAATTTTCATTGTTCAATACAACATTTATATTTTACTTGATTAATATAGTTATGTCAAGCAAAGCAAGTCGTATTAGTATTTTTATTTTACAATATATAGTGTTATTCTTGCATTGAACATCAAAGATATTGTATTAAATATTATACATGGATAAGGCTCTTTTCACTTCATGATAAGAATATCCTTTCCCTATTAAAAATCTGTAAAACTTTTCAATATCTTTTTGGTTCGTCAGATCATATCTGTTTTTTCTTTTTGCAATTATTTTATTTAAAGAATCTTCTTCAGAAAAATCACAATTCTCAAAAGCGCAATCAATCGTATCTTTTGATAATCCTTTCAAATATAAATCCTGTACAATCTGCCTTTTTGATTTAGAGGATGCTTTAAAATCTATATACATAGAAGCATATCTGTAATCATTAATCAAATTATATTCAATTAAATACTCAATAACCTTATCAATAATAAATTCCGGATAACAGCCTGCTTTTAGTTTATCAATAATTTGTTTTTTTGTTTTATATGCATCATCCAGAATATAAAGAGCCCTTTCACGGGCTCTTTTATACAATATATCTAAAATCATTTCATATTGTTGTCGTTCAATTATCGTATCCTGTTCCAGCCTTAATTTTCTTACTTCACTTTTATAAAGCAGAAAATCGGTATCATTATCAAGATAAACATGGCATCTATTGCCTTTTGGCTCAAGTTTTATTACTGTATACATATTATTCCTTTACCTGTGCTGCAATTTCATCTTCACTCTGCTCTTCCTCCGGCATATAGAACGCTCTGACTTTTTCATCAACCGCTTCCATAATAGCCGGATTTTCCATAAAGTATTTTTTTGCATTTTCACGGCCCTGACCAATTTTCTCACCATTATATGCATACCATGAACCACTCTTAATCACTACTCCACAGTTTGATGCCAAATCAAGAATATCACCTTCTTTTGAAATTCCTTTACCAAACATTATGTCAAATTCTGCCTCTTTAAATGGTGGTGCCACTTTATTTTTAACAACCTTTACTCTGGCTCTGTTTCCAACCATCTCTCCACCTGTCTTAAGTGTCTCAACTCTTCTCACGTCAAGTCTGACAGAAGCATAGAACTTTAAGGCACGTCCACCTGTAGTTGTTTCAGGATTACCGAACATTACACCAATCTTTTCTCTTAACTGATTAATAAAGACCACTGTACATCCAGTCTTATTCATAATTCCTGTCAATTTTCGAAGAGCCTGAGACATCAGTCTCGCATGCTGACCCATATGAGAGTCTCCCATGTCACCATCTATTTCAGCCTTTGGTACTAAAGCTGCAACAGAGTCTACGATAATAATATCTACGGCACCGGAACGTACCATCGTCTCAGTAATCTCTAATGCCTGTTCACCGTAATCAGGCTGTGAAATATATAAATTATCAATATCTACACCAATAGCCTTTGCATAAACTGGATCTAATGCGTGTTCTGCATCAATAAACCCTGCCACTCCGCCTCTTTTTTGTGCTTCAGCAATCATATGTAATGCTACAGTGGTCTTACCACTGGATTCCGGACCGTATATCTCTACAACTCTTCCCTTTGGAATTCCACCTACTCCAAGTGCCAAATCAAGGCTTAGCGAACCAGTAGGAATTGTCTCAACATTTATTTTATTAGCGGAATCTCCCAACTTCATAATTGTCCCTTTACCATGCTGTCTTTCAATCTGTGATATTGCAGCATCTAGTGCTTTTAACTTATCTTCTTTATTCATAATATATTCCTTTCTGTTCGAACCTATGTTCGTATATTGCTATAATAATATATTCTGTTCTTTGTGTCAACAATTATTTCAATCTCCTCCATTATATTATTCACTCATTCAATATGCAACACTTTTCTTCCATGCAAAAAAGTCCACAGACAACCTCACTCGTAAGACACAATTTCACAACAACAATAACTGCTTTTCCGTAATCCGAAGAAATATCTCAATCATATCTATATAGTTAAAAAGAAAGTGTCTTTTATACGGCACTTTCTTTTTCTACTTATTTATTCAATATTTTTTCAATTGCTGCAATCTTTGTACATACGATCAAAATCTTGCTTGCTTCCTTTAATTCTTCCGGTGTTGCATAAGATGGAGCGATTCTGATATTTTTATCTTCCGGATCCTTTCCATATGGGAAAGGTGCTCCTGCCCCTGTTAATACCATTCCGGCATCCTTACACATACTTACTACTTTTTTAGCACAGCCTTCCAAAACATCTAATGAAATAAAATATCCTCCTCTTGGATTGGTCCACTGTCCAATTCCTGTAGGTTTTAATTCTGATTCAAGCATATCTAATACTGCCTGGAATTTCGGTCTCATTTTCTCTGCATGCTTCATCATATGTTCTTTAATTCCATCAAAATTCTTAAAAAATCTCGCATGTCTCAACTGATTTATCTTATCAAAACCAATTGTCTGAACAGACATCTGCTTCTTTATAAAATCAAGATTTGCTTTTGATGCTGCAATTGCAGCAACACCAGAACCTGAGAAAGTAATTTTTGAAGTTGATGCAAACTCATATACAAGATCAGGATTCCCTGCTTTTTCACATTCTTCTATAATATCTAAAATCTGATCCTGATTATCTTCCCCTTCATATAAATGATGAACAGCATATGCATTATCCCAGAAAATTCTAAATCCCTTTGCTGCCGGTTTTAAATTTGCCAATCTTCTTACGACTTCATCTGAATAAGAAATTCCTGTTGGGTTAGCATATTTAGGAACACACCAGATTCCTTTGATTGCAGTATCTTCACTTACCAGCTTTTCTACGATATCCATATCAGGTCCGTCTTCCAGAAGAGGTACATTAATCATCTCAATTCCAAAAAACTCTGTAATCGCAAAATGTCTGTCATATCCCGGAACAGGACAAAGCCATTTTACCTTATCTAATTTGTACCATGGCGTAGAACCCATGACACCATGTGAAAATGACCTTGCAATAGTATCATACATTACATTAAGACTTGCGTTACCATATACAATAACATGTTCAGGATCTGTTCCCATAATATCTGCCATCATTTGCTTTGCCTCGTTCAATCCGTCAAGCACACCATAATTTCTGCAATCTGTACCTGCAGCTGACTTGATTTCTGAACTGCTGTTAAATACATCAAACAGACCCATAGATAAATCCAACTGATCTGTTCCCGGCTTCCCTCTTGACATATCAAGACTGATATCAGCCTCACAAAATTTACTATATTCTTCTTTTAAAGACTCTAATTCCTTTTTAAGCTCTTCTGTTCCCATCTCTCTGTACGCTGACATATTCCTCTCCTCCTAATAAATTAGTTTTTAAGTACTTCGATATTCTTGTATACATATTCAATCATTGAGATTACTGTTAATGCAAGAGATATCCATATTAAAACCCATCCTATAATATCCAGCACTTCATTTTGAAGCGGGAGATTAACAATGAGTACTACTATCATAACCATCGAAAAAGCTGTTTTAAACTTTCCCCACCAGCCTGCAGCCAGTACAATCCCCTGATCTGCAGCTAAAATTCTAAATCCACTGATAAATAACTCTCTGCTGATAATTATAATTACAACCCAAGCTGGTATCATTGCCGGACATAAACATATTAAAGCTGCACTTACTAATAGTTTATCTGCTAATGGATCCATAAACTTTCCAAAATTTGTTACAAGATTGTATTTTCTCGCAATTTTACCATCTAGCAAATCTGTCACACTAGCAACAATAAAAATTGCAACAGCAATATAATAATTATATGGAATCGCTGTAATAAGCATCATTGCAACAAATGCCGGTATACAAATCACTCTAAATATTGTAAGTTGATTCGGTATATTCATAATTCCTCCTAACTAGTCGCTTATTTCGCCAATCAAATCATAATCATTTGTTCCGGTAACTACCACCTTAACAAAATCACCAGTCATAAGTTCTTCATCTGTAATAATAAATATATTGCTGTCTACACCCGGACAATCCATATACGTTCGTGCCATATATGCATGTTCACCGGATATTCTGCCTTCTATTATTGCAACATATGTTTTTCCAATATAGTTTTCTGATAAGTCGAAGACAATCTCCTGCTGAAGTTCCATAATTTCATTTCTTCTGGAATTTTTAATATCATCATCAATTTGGTTTTCCATATTTGCTGCGGGAGTATTTTCTTCTGGAGAATATGTAAAAACCCCTAATCTTTCAAATTCCATCTCATCAACAAAGTTCATCAATATCTCATGATCTTCTACAGTCTCTCCCGGAAAACCGGTAATTAATGTCGTTCTAAGAACAATATCCGGAATTCTGTCTCTTAACTTATTAATAATTTGCTTTAACTGTTGATTGGATGTTCTTCTTCCCATGCGTTTTAATATACTGTCACTGGCATGTTGAATTGGAATATCCAAATAATGACAAATTTTCTTTTCCTCGGCAATCGTATCAATTAATTCATCATATATCTCTTCCGGATAACAGTACAATACACGAATCCAATTAATACCGTCTATCTTTGCTAATTCTTTTAATAGAAGATGTAAGGACTTTTTACCATAAATATCTTTGCCATACATTGTAGTTTCCTGAGCCACCAATATCAACTCTTTAACACCACGCTCTGCCAATTCTTTTGCTTCATTTATAAGAGTTTCCATTTCTATACTTCGGAAATTTCCTCTTATTTTAGGTATTATGCAATAGGTACAATGTTTGTCACAACCTTCTGCTATTTTTAAGTATGCAAAACTCCCTATCGTAGAAAGATTTCTTGGTGCATTTACACCGGATAATCTATCAATATCATTGATAATCTGTATATTATGATGATTTATTAAATAATCATCCAGCGCTTCTGCAATACTGTCTATAGCAGTCGTTCCAATACAAATGTCAATTTCCGGTATTTCATCTTTAATTTCCTCATGATATCTTTGTGCCAGACATCCTGCCAGAACCAATACTTTACATCTGCCCTCTTCTTTGTACCCTGCCATTTCAAAAATAGTGTTAATACTCTCCTCTTTGGCATCATGTATAAAGCAGCAACTATTAATTATAATAACTTCGGCTTCACTTTCATCATCCGTAAACTCATATCCTGCATTTGATAAAATACCGGACATATGTTCCGAATCTACTAAATTTTTATCGCAACCTAATGATATAAAAAGTACTTTCAAAATCTCTCCTTGTATTTTTCCTCTTTAAAGCATAAGAAAAAAGTGCCACCAGACACTTTATTCCTCTTCATCGCCTAAAATCCTGATTTTAGAATCACATAACTCGTCTACTGCAACAGACAAAGGTTTCATTCCTTCTGTGCTCTTTTTTACCAAAGGCTCCTCTCCTGCAATAATCTGTCTTGCTCTCTTTGAAGTAGCCATAACAATAGAATATCTGCTCTGAACAACTGGCTGTTCTCCGTCTTCTACCTCACTATTAGCTACTGCCATTAAATCTGAATATGATGGATGTAACATTACTTATCTCCTTTCGCGAACATTAACACTTCGCTTTTAATTTGATTTACAAAATCCATATCTAAAGACTGTGGATTATTGTTTTTAATATTTTCAATGTGCTGTGCACATTTATCAACCTCATCATTTAATACATAATAATCGTACTTATCAATATTGTCTGTCTCTTCTGCAGCTTTTTTTAATCTTTCACAAATTACTTTTTCTGTTTCTGTCTGACGACCTACCAATCTGTTTTTTAACTCTTCTGCACTTGGTGGTAAGATAAAAATTAATATAGCATCCGGTTTATTTTCCTTTACCTGAAGAGCACCTTTTGTTTCAATTTCTAAAATGACATCATTTCCTTGATCTAAGCTTCTCTCTACAAACTCTTTCGGTGTTCCATAATAATGGTCAACATATCCGGCATACTCTAAAAGTTTATTCTCTTCTATCATTTTTTCAAACTGTTCATTTGTGATAAAATGGTAATGCATACCATCTATTTCGTTTTCCCTTGGATTTCTTGTTGTAACGGAAACTGAAATCTTATAATTGTCATCATGCTCTTTTAAATAATTAACAACAGTTCCCTTTCCCACTCCAGAAAACCCTGAAATTACTAATAATTTTCCTTTATTCATTACACTTCACTCTTTACTTATTCAATATTTTGTATTTGTTCTCTTACTTTTTCGATATCTGTTTTTAAAATAATTGCCCGGTCTGAGATTTCTGCATCTGTTGTCTTTGACAAAGTTGTATTTGCCTCACGGTTCATTTCCTGTGCAATAAAGTCAAGTCGTCTTCCGATGGTTCCTCCTTTATTCAGGTCATCCCGCATTGCTTTAATATGACTGTCCAGTCTGACTAATTCCTCATCAACACATACCTTATCTGCAAAAACTGTCACTTCCTGAGCAATTCTTGCGTCATCTATCTGAGAATCTTCTAACAGTTCATGTATTTTGCCGGTAATCTTTTCTCGATATTCTGCAACAATTACAGGTGATTTTTCTTTGATAAATTCAACATTAGCTACCATTACATTTAATTTTGCCAGCAAATCTGTTTTAAGCCTTTCACCTTCACTGATTCTGGTTTCAATTAATTTTTCAGCAGCACCCTCAATAGCTCTGACAACAAGACATTCAATAATCTCCTCATCATCCTGTCCATTCTCAATGGAAACAACATCAGGACTTCTCATAATATGACTCGCTTTAACATCATTATCCACACCCAATTCTGCACTGATTTGCTTATAGCATTCAAAATATTCTTTGGCCAGCATAGAATTGTATCGGATACAGGCATCTCCTTCTCCTAAATTTTCATAGGTAATAAATACATCAACCTTCCCTCTATCTACATACTTCTTCATTTCTGTTCTGATAGTGCCTTCAAGAAAATTTAGTTTCCTTGGCAGTTTAATACCCAATTCCAAATATCTATGATTTACAGATTTCATTTCTACAGTAACTTTTCTGTCACCTGATGAAACTTCATATCTGCCAAATCCCGTCATACTTCTTAACATTTCTTCTCCTAATATCTCAGGCAGAGTGCCTATTCTTAACGTTTACAAATTAAATTATGTTAAATCTTTCTAAGAAACTTATTCTGTGAGAACATTTTTTCACAGTTCTTTCTATTATAATTCATATAAACAATACCGTCAAGGTTGACTTAACCATTAAATAATAATAAAATGTAACCGTTCAGCCATGCACAAGTAAGTACAAGAATTTATAAAGACTGCTTGCAGGATTTTAAATTTTTGTTCTTTTTTGTATATGGTGAGCCATAACAGCAAGAAGGAGCACAACGGATTCGAGCTGTTGGCTGAACTGTTATATAATTAATATTATATTAAGGAGTACCTAGATATGGCTTTTGACGGAATTACAGTTTCAGCTCTGGTGGCTGAATTGAATAATAAAATTAAAAATGGCCGCATATACAAAATTGCACAAACAGAACCTGATGAATTAATGATTACCATTAAATCAGATAAAAAACAATACCGTATGTTAGTCAGTTCTAATGCCAGCCTTCCATTGCTCTATTTAACGGAAGTAAATAAGGCAGCTCCTCTTACTGCACCTAACTTTTGTATGTTACTTCGAAAACATATCAACAATGGACGTATCATATCCATCTCCCAACCGGGTCTTGAAAGAATTATTGATTTTGAAATACAACATTTAGACGAACTAGGAGATATAAGAACAAAACATTTGGTTGTGGAACTTATGGGAAAACACAGTAATATTATTTTTATGGATGATAATAGTATTTTAGATAGCATTAAACATGTAAATTCTATTATGAGTTCCGTACGTCAGGTGCTGCCGGGAAGAGAATATTTTATTCCTGATACAAGAAATAAGAAAAATCCACTAATAATAGAAAAAACTGAATTTATGGATATTGTTTTTTCACAACCTATGCCTCTGGCTAAGGCAATTTACACTTCTTTTACCGGTATCAGTCCTACTATTGCCGAAAACATTTGTTATGAATCTAATTTTGATTCATCACTTCCTGCAAACACATTGGAATATGGTAATCAGAATATTATATGGATGAATTTCTATCAGTTGATAAATAAAATAAAAAATAACACATTTTTACCGACAATATACGAAAAAAATGGTAAACCGGAAGAATTCTGTGCACTGCCGCTTTCTACATACTCTGATTGTGAGGCAAAAGAGTATGATAGTATCAGTCAATTATTAGAAACATATTATGCAAAAAGAAATCTTTATACCCGCATGCGGCAGAAATCTGTAGATTTAAGAAAAATCGTCTCCAATGCATTGGAAAGAGATAATAGAAAATATAATATCCAGTTAAAACAATTAAAAGATACAAATAAAAAAGATAAATATAAAGTATATGGAGAACTTCTTACAACATACGGTTACTCTATTGAACCTGGAGCAAAGGAATTTGAAACAATAGATTTTTATACAGGAAACACCGTAAAAATACCGTTAGATCCAATGTTATCTCCAATTGATAATGCAAAAAAATTCTATGAAAAATATGCAAAGTTAAAACGTACTTACGAAGCCCTGTCAGATATTATTCAAGAAACAAAAAATTCCATAGATTATCTGGAATCTATTCATGTTTCCATTGATATTGCAACCAGTGAAGATGATTTAAAAGCAATTCAAAAAGAACTAGTTCAAACAGGTTATATCAAAAAACACGGTCAGCATAAAAATAAAAAAGATAAAATTACTAGTAAACCTTTACATTTTATTTCTTCTGACGGATTTGATATGTATGTGGGAAAAAATAATATTCAAAATGAAGAACTGACTTTTAAAACCGCCACAGGCAATGACTGGTGGTTTCACAGCAAATCTTTTCCTGGTTCTCATGTTATTGTAAAAGCAAATAATCAGGAACTGCCTGATACAACTTTCGAGGAAGCCGCAAAATTAGCTGCATATTACTCCAAGGCCTCCAATCAGGATAAAGTAGAAATTGATTACGTACAAAAGAAACATGTTAAAAAAGTGGCTGGAGCAATGCCGGGATTTGTTATTTATCATACGAATTACTCAATGATAGCCAGTCCTGATATTTCTGGAATCACATTGATTAATTGATTTATCTAAAAAGCTGGGTTGTATTCAACCCAGCTTTTATAACTTTATTCTTTATCCAATTAATTCGTCATATAACTGCTGATATTTCTCAGCAGATGTTTTCCAAGAATAATCTACAGCCATTGCTCTTTCCACCATTTTATTCCAATCACGTTTCTTGTCATAAAATATGTGTTCTGCGTATCTAAGTGTCCCCATCATTTCATGTGCATTATAGTTACTGAATGAAAATCCTGTACCTGTATTTTCGTACTCGTTATATGGCTGTACAGTATCTTTTAACCCTCCTGTCTCACGTACAATCGGAAGTGTACCATACCTCATGCTCATTAACTGGCTAAGTCCACATGGTTCAAACAGAGATGGCATTATAAATGCGTCACATGCCGCATATATTTTATGAGAAAGTTCTTCGGAATAATAAATATTAGCCGATACATCCTTTCCATACTTCCAGTCAAAATGTCTGAACATATTCTCATATCGTTCTTCACCAGTTCCAAGAATAACAAACTGTACCGCATCCTGACACATCTCATCCATAACATACGCAATCAAATCCAGTCCTTTTTGATCGGTTAAGCGACTAACCAAACCAATCATCATCTTTTTCGGATTTACTTCTAATCCCAATTCCTTTTGTAGAGCTGTTTTATTCTTTACTTTTTCTTTTCTAAAATTATCTTTAGAAAAGTTTTTTGCAATTAACTTATCTGTTTCAGGATTGTATTCATCGTAATCAATTCCATTCACAATGCCCCGCAGGCAATTTGATCTTGCACGCATAAGACCATCCAATCCCTCACCATAAAATGGTGTTTTAATCTCTTCAGCATATGTACTACTAACTGTAGTAACCATATCTGCATAGACAATGCCCCCCTTTAAATAATTACCAGTATCGTAATCTTTTAATTTGTCTGATGTAAAGTAATAATCTGAAAGACCTGCAATATCCTTGATTGTGTCAATATCCCACACTCCCTGGAATTTCAGGTTATGAATTGTCATAATCGATTTCACACCTTTATAAAAATCGCCAACAGAGAAACTATCTTTTAAATATACCGGAATCAGTCCTGTATGATAATCATGGCAATGTATAATATCTGGTCTGAAATCAATTACCGGCAGAGCAGAAAGAACAGCTCTTGAGAAAAATGCAAACTTTTCAAGATCATATCTCACATCACTATAAGGTGAAGGTCCTGCAAAATAATATTCATTATCTATGAAGTAAAATTTCACTCCTTCATATTCCATCTCCAAAATTCCAACATACTGTCTTCTCCAACATAAGTCCATGTAAAAATGATTTACATATTTCATCTGACTTTTCCATTTTTCATCCATACACATATACTTTGGAATAATGACTCTCACATCATACTTTTTCTTATCAAAACATTTTGGAAGTGAGCCTACAACGTCTGCCAGTCCTCCGGTTTTAATAAAAGGTACACATTCTGATGCTGCAAATAAAATTTTCTTCATATTTTTTCCTCCAGATTCAATTCATATGTATTTTACTAGTTTATCGACATTTATACTCCAGCCTGATCTTATCAGCAATCAGAGCAATAAATTCTGAATTTGTCGGTTTACCCTTTTCTGCATTAATCGTATAACCGAACAGTTCATCAATAGTATCCATTCTACCTCTGTTCCATGCCACTTCGATTGCATGTCGTATTGCCCTTTCTACTCTGCTAGAGGTTGTCTGAAACTTTTTCGCAATCGTTGGATATAATATTTTTGTAATAGAGTTTAACATTTCTGTATCATTCACAGACATAATAATTGCTTCTCTTAAATATTGATATCCTTTAATATGAGCCGGAACTCCCACATCATGGATAATTGCCGTAACATCACTTTCGATATTCCTATCCATAAACTGCTTTCGATCTTCTCCGGCATCTATAAATTTTTTATTTTCAGGAATGCGTTTATTATAGGACTTAACACCTTTTACTCTATCAATAATCATGTCCATTTCGAAAGGTTTTAACATATAATACCCTGCTCCAAAACCAAATGCATCCTGAATAACACTTTCATTACTAATGGCAGATGTAATTATAAAAAATGGTGTTTTAATTAAAGAACCTTCATTATGTATTTTATCCATTAAAGATAAACCATCCATTTTCGGCATAATTAAATCTAATATAACAACATCCGGATTTGTTTTTCTTATTAATTCGTATCCTTCTTCTCCATTTTTTGCTTTTCCAACAACTTTTATGGATGTATCTTTCGTTAAAGCATCATTGATATTTTCAATGATTTTTTCATTATCATCAACAATGGCTACATTAACAATATTTGAGTTTTTATTATAATTACTACTAATATTCATGCTGCGATTTGTAATAGTTCTATTCATCTTTCCTCCTGTTTTGTCAAAATACAGTACTGTTTGAATTCTTTTGACAAAGAAGATTATAGTTTGTTCTTAGAAGATGTTCAACTTAAACAAATCGCATAAAATCCTATTTTTCGACATTCCGGTTTACATATAAAAAATCATTTTACATAAAAGCGTTTATTCTCTCATGAATCGAAAAAATAAAAGTCGAAAAATATATTATTAAGTCAATATTTTTTTAATTAATATATACAATCATTTCTTCTTTTTCAGCAAGCTCAATCCGATATCCATCCCTTAGTTCATAATACACTTTAGGTCTCAACTGAGTGCCGTTAATCTTTGTTCCATTTGTGGAATCATAATCTGCAATCCGATACTTTCCATCTTTACATGAGATAACTACATGTATTTTCGATATGTAAGTCTCCGGAATATCAATACTTGCATTATCTCTGCCTATTGTGAAAGGGGTCTTTTTGATTGGATATTTTTTATTATTATATATAATCATAGCTTCAGGTTCTGTTTCTGCCACATCTTTTTTGTAATGTTTTGTAGCTGAAACCTGTGTCTTTGGTGCAGAGCGTTTTTTTCTTAGCTCTAAATTATATTCTGTAAAAGGATTTAAGACCATTCCATTCAGATTTTCACAATCATTCATAAAAGTGTATGCATAAGAAGCCGGTACTTTTATGAATGAAAAACTATCCATATAATCTCTTGGAATCTGTTCATAAGAAGTAAAAACCGGCAATAATCTGGCTCTCCCACCATCCTTAACAATATCCGGCTTTAACGTTATTCCTTCGATGATTTCTTCAAAGATTTCTGCCTCTTCAAAACCTGTACGCATGGCTAAAATAATTTCAGCCTTCTGCAACATATCCACAATATCTTTTTTTCTAATTTTCTTTTCTGGTTTTTTATTATATTTTTTTATCATATCTTCGATGTGATATACTAATTCCATATTATTTTTTGCCATAACTTTATCCCAAACCTTTCTGCATTGCTGCAATTATCGTCTGTATTCGTAATAATAACATTATACTACAAAATTCGACTGAATTATATATAAAATATTTAAAAATTTAATATCCTAAAATCATATTTTCTGCAAATATTCCATAACCTCTGGCAGGATCATTAACCATAACATGAGTTACTGCACCAATCACCTTATTATTCTGGATAATAGGGCATCCACTCATTCCCTGTACAATACCATTTGTTTTACTTAATAGTTCCTTATCGATAATTTTTATTACCATATTTTTTTCTTTATTATTTTTATTTATTTCGATAATTTCAATATCATATCGATTTACTTTATCATTCACAATAAATTGAATCTGTGCTTTTCCTTTTTTTATTTCATTCTTTAATGCCATCTCCATTTTCTTAATTTTATATTTCTCATAAACTGGTTTATCAATCTTTCCGTTAATTCCACAATTATTATTTGACATGATACTTCCGATAATATTTTCTTTATTGTATTCTATACTTCCACATAAACCTCCAGGAACTCCTTTTTTTCCTTTTTTTACTCCCCATATGTTTGCATTATAAATTGTCCCCTCGTGAGATGATAATAATTTTCCTGTATCTATATCACTAATACCGTGTCCCAATGCATAATATCTGTCTTCGTAGATAAACGACATGCTCCCAATTCCCTGTGAATCATCTCTGACCCAGATTCCTAACATATATTCACCATTTTTTGCCTCAACAGGTTTAATGACAGTTGTTCTAATTCCCACTTCAGATTTTATTGTTAATGAGACCTCTTTATTCTTATTTTGACTAATTAAATATAATAACTGGGCTTTATTACTGATTCTGATATCATTAAATTTTACAATATACTCTCCGGAAAAAACTTTTCCCTCAGCAGGAGAGATTTGTTCTCCCTTTTTATTTTCAATCATTCCCGGTTCAATAATCATAACCCCTTGTGTTTTTAAATATAAACCGATTGGTAATCCCATGGGATATACATAAGTCTTATCAATCACTTTCACCTTTGCATCTTTTAATGCAATAATACCAAATAATTTATATTTTCCTTCATAATCCCCTTTATTTCCTGAATAAATATTATTTTTTCCTGAAAGATTGATGTTCTTTTTATTACTGACCTCTAATGAAACCGGGATAGAAAAATCATATTTAGTAACCTGATTTGAATTTACAAATATCGTATTTGGTAAATGATTATTTACATATAAAATACCTGAAACTATAATTACTAACAACGCCATTAATATTGATGCAATTAAACATTTTTTATAAATCCTTCTCATTTTTCTAAACCCCCATCAAATATATTTTATTAATTTCTTTTTCATTTATTACAAATAAAAAAGAAGGAAGACTTTTTGCCTCCTTCTTAATATTCCAAAAAACAATTGTTTAAACCAAGTTACTTTTTGTTCTATCTGCCATATCTTTCATTTCCATGGCATGAGAAATTGCTGCACTTGTTATTGTTCCATCTCCATTTATTCTAACAAGTTCTTCTATAGATTCATTTCTTCCCAGCTGATAAATATTAGTAGCTGTGACATCATTTTCCGATTTTTTTTGAATTAAATAATGATGGTCTGCCATTGCAGCAATCTGTGCCAGATGAGAGATACACAACACTTGATGATTTTTGCTGATTCGTGCTAGTTTCTCAGCAACCATACTGGCTGTTCTACCACTGATTCCAGTATCAATTTCATCAAATATCAGCGTTTCAATTTCATCCTCTGTTGCCAGTATGGACTTAATTGCCAACATAATTCTGGAAAGCTCTCCACCTGAGGCAACTTTTGCCAGCGGCTTTAAAGGTTCTCCAGGATTTGTGGAAATCATAAATTCCACATGATCTGTCCCCTCATCTGTAAGATGCTCTTTTTGTTTAATTTCTATTTTGAACTCTACAGATATAAAATTCAAATCAACTAATGCATCTGTTACTAGTTTTTCCAATTCTATTGCAGCTCTCCTGCGCTTGGCTGACAACTTCCCACTCACAATTTTCATTTTGTTTTCATATTCATTTATTTCTTCATTAATTTTTTCAATTTCATCCTGATAGTTATTTAACTGATCTAAATATGTTTGTTTGTTATCCCGATAATCTAATACATCCTCTATTGTTCTTCCATACTTTAATTTCAAATGATTAATGGTATCTAATCGGTCCTCCACTTCTTTTGCATAAGCCGAATCAAATTCGAGACTGTTGTTATAATCTTCCAATTGTTTCGTCAAATCCCTGCATATGGTATCAATATCATAAAGCATATTCCGAAGCTCTACGATACTTTCATCCATATCCTTAATACCGTTCATTGCCGAAACAGCACGTCCGATAAGATTTCCTGCACCAAAGTCAGACTCATAATTCAAATAACCATATACCTCTGCCAGCCCGGAAGAAATCTCCTGACTGTTTGACAATTTTTTAAAAGAATCCTCTAAACGGATATCTTCCCCACTCTTCAAATCTGCCAGATTAATTTCATCTACTTCATATTGTGCAAATTCTATTTCTCTGGTACGCTTTGATTCATCCATATCATAACTGTCTAATCTTTTCTTTAATTCAGAATAACTTTTATAAAGTTCTTTTAAATCTTCTTTATCTTTTCTAATATCCTCTTTTGCATATTTATCCAGGATTTCTAAATGCTTTCCGGGATAAAGAAGTGATTGGTGGTCATGCTGCCCATGAATATCTATCAACATTCCCATAATTTGTTTTAACGTGTTAATATTAACAGTTTCACCGTTAATTTTCGACACGCTTCTGCTTTCTGATATTTTTCTGGTTACAGTAACAGTATTGTCTTCTCCAACAAAAATATCCATATTTTTTATTTTTTTAATAATTTCATCATTTACTAAAAATGTAAGTTCGACAATGGAAAAATCTGCACCTGTTCTTATAACATCTTTTGCTGCTTTATTCCCCAATGCAATATTCACAGAACCTAATATTAATGATTTTCCTGCTCCCGTTTCACCTGTCAGCACAATAAGACCATTGGTAAAATCCACGTCTACTTCCTCAATTAATGCAAGATTTTTTACGTGCAGATTAATTAGCATACTTCCTCCTTCTTGTGCTTCTCTCCGTTTCGTCCCATTTTAAACAATGATGCTGCTTATTACTTCTTTCACTTTCACAGCATCTTTTGCATTTGTAATTACACACATAATTGTATCATCACCTGCGATACAACCAATTATTTCTTTTATATTCATGGCATCAACAGCTGCACCTACTGCCATTGCCATTCCTGATACAGTTTTAATTACGAGCATATTCTCAGCACACTGCATTGATAAAATGCCATCATTTAATACACGCATATACTTACTGTCATTTGTAATTGTTGTAGTAGTGGGCACAACATATTTTTGTCCACCGCTTCCTGTAGCAGTTTTTAACAGGTTTAACTCCCTGATATCTCTTGAAACTGTTGCCTGTGTCACACGAAACCCACTGTCTATCAACATCTTTGCAAGTTCTTCCTGCGTTTCTATCTGATATTCTGATATCAACTCTATTATTTTTCTCTGTCTTTTTGCTTTCATAAATTCTCCATCTAATTCAGTTTATCTTTTATTGCCTGCAGAAAACTTCCCTCATCTATCTTTGCTATCTTTGTAGCTTTTTCTGCTTCACAGATATCAATTACATCTCCTGAAATAATATTAAAAATACCATCACCGTCAAAAGCAACCTTCCTGCGCTCTTCATTCGGTGTCCTGCACTGTCCGATTCGCACTTCTATTTTGTCATTTCTTGAAAAAATAATACTTCTATTCCCCAATGAATGTGGACAGATTGGTGTCAGCATAATCATATGGGAATCCGGTCTTGCCACAGGCCCACCCGCTGACAGATTGTAAGCTGTAGATCCTGTGGGAGTAGATAAAATAATTCCATCCGCCTGATATGTTCCTAATATATCGCCATTAACCAGAACATCATAATCTGTAATTGCCAATTCATCTCCTCTATGTATCACAATATCATTTAATACCACAGAAGAATATACCACTTTATCTTCTCTTTTTACATCTCCCTGTAACATCATTCTGGACTCAATATGAAACTGATTATTTAAAAGTTTATCTAATGCTGAATCTATATTATCAAGAGAGATCTCTGCCAGAAATCCAAGCGTTCCTTTATTGACACCTACAAAAACCGCATCTAAATCATTTAGGTCTTTTGCAGCATGTAATAAAGTACCATCACCACCAATACTGATGACACATTCTGTTTCTTTTGGAACTTCACTTACTGATAAAACTTTGAAATCACCAGTATCTTCGTCGACGTTGTCAATAATTGTACATGTTCCACCATGTGTATAAATGTAGTGTGAAATTGCATAAGCTGTTTTTAATTGTTTATCCTTGTAACTGTTTGTAACCACACAAAATTTTTTCATTTTCTACCTCTATTTATCCAATGTGGAATGGGAGTTTTCAACAACAGTTTCAGATGAAATCTCTGTCCTGTTTTCCCCTTCACTTTTTATGGTATTTTGTAAATATAATAAATATTCAATATTTCCTTCAGGTCCCTTTACCGGAGAAAAATCTAAATTCAGAAGATCGAATCCAATGCTTTTTGCAAATTCCATGACCGTGTCAATGACCTGCTTATGAACTTTTTTATCTCTTACAACGCCTTTTTTACCTACATTTTCCCTTCCAGCCTCAAACTGTGGCTTTATCAGGCAGACAATCTGTCCATCTTCTGTCAATAAATTTTTCACAGGAAGTAAAACCTTTGTAAGAGAAATAAAGGACACATCAATTGATGCAAAAGCAATTACATCATCAATATCCTCTTTTGTCACATAACGGATATTCGTCCTATCCATACAGACAACTCTGTCATCCTGCAGCAGTTTCCACGCCAGCTGTCCGTGTCCTACATCTACAGAATATACTTTTACTGCTCCATTTTGCAGCATACAATCAGTAAATCCACCTGTGGATGCACCAACATCCATGCATATTTTATCTTTTAATTCTACGCCAAAATTTTCCATGGCTTTTTCCAGTTTCAGACCGCCACGGCTGACATATTTCAACGTTTTCCCTCTTACTTCTATATTCACTTTTTCATCAAAGAAAGTCCCCGCTTTATCTTCTCTCTGATTATCAACAAAAACAATTCCGCTCATAATGATTGTCTTTGCCTTCTCTCTGGATGGTGCAAGTCCTCTTTTTACAAGTAATACATCTAATCTTTCTTTCATTTTGTTAATTCTAATACCTTTTCGTATATTTTTTTATGATTTAATCCCAGTCGTTCTCTTAATTCAGAAACTTTTCCCTGTTCTACAAATCTGTCATCAATCGCCATAATATGAACTGTCGTATTTAACTTTCTCTCATGCACATATGCTGTTACTGCCTCACCATATCCACCTTTCTTTATAGCTTCTTCTACAACAACAACTGCTTTATGGTCTTTTGCAATATTTTCTATCATTTGTTTATCTATCGGTTTAATAAATCTAGCATCTATTACTGTCGGATAAACACTTTCTTTTTCCAATAATTCTACTGCCTTCTTTGCCTCTTCAAACATATTTCCAACAGTGATAATTGCGATATCTTTTCCCTGTTTAATCACAGGACTTATTCCTGCTTCAAAAACCGTATCATCACACTTACTGCTGACAAAAGCACTGCCTCTTGGAAATCTTACCGCAATAGGTCCATCATAATCTACCGCATACCTCATCGCCGCCACCAGTTCTCTCGTATCTTTCGGTGCAATCATAGTGAGATTCGGCATAGCAGACATAAATGAAATATCAAAAATGCCCTGATGTGTTTCCCCGTCTTGTCCTACTAACCCGGCTCTGTCAACAATCATAATCACCGGCAGATTCTGTAAACAGACATCATGGAGAATCTGATCATAAGCTCTTTGGTAGAAAGAGGAATAAATAGACACTACAGGCTTATAACCTGAAGCTGCAAGTCCCGCAGCAAAAGTCACTGCGTGCTCCTCTGCAATCCCCACATCAAAAAATCTTTTTGGATAACTTTTTGCAAAAGCCGAAAGTCCTGTCCCGTCAGGCATCGCTGCAGTAATTGCAAGTATTTTTTTATTTTCTTTTGCAAGTTTCAATAATGTTCTGGAAAAAACATCTGTATATGACATAATTTGGGGTCCATTATTCTCTGTTAATTGCTGACCGGTTTCAATATTAAATCTTCCAATGCCATGGAATTTTGCAGGATTATTCTCTGCAAAACTATACCCTTTTCCCTTGATGGTTTTTACATGAATTACAATAGGATGATCTATTTTTAATGCATTCTCAAAGATATCGATCATACCTTCAATATCATGTCCGTCAATTGGTCCAATATATGTGATTCCTAAATCATCAAAAAGGCCGCCTGGAACAAAGAAATTTTTCAAATTATCTTTCGTCCTCTTTACACGCTTAACAAGTTTCTGTCCGATTTTCGGAATTTTACTCAAATGACTTTCTACATCTTCTTTAAAATCATTATAATGTTCACCCACACGGAGTTTACTTAAATAATTCGACATACTTCCCACATTTTCAGAAATAGACATATTATTATCATTTAAGATAATAACAAAATTTCTTTTGAGGCTTGCCACATTATTTAATGCTTCTAATGCCATACCGCCAGTCAATGCACCATCTCCAATGACAGCCACCACTTTATCATTTTTCTTCTGCAGCTGATTTGCCATAGCCATACCGAGAGCTGCCGATATGGATGTAGAACTATGGCCTGTGTCAAAACTGTCACAAGGACTCTCATATCTTTTTGGAAATCCACTTAATCCATCTATCTGACGAAGATTGTCAAACTGCTCTTTTCGTCCTGTGAGGATTTTATGGGTATAAGACTGATGCCCTACATCCCATACAATTTTATCTTTTGGAAATTCCAGCACTGCATGAAGTGCAATAGTCAAATCAACAATTCCCAGATTAGATGCCACATGACCTCCATTTTCACTTACTTTCTTCAGTAAAAAAGTACGAATCTCTTCCGCCAGTTCCGGATACTTCGCTCTATCTATATTTTTAATATCATTTTCTTTATTAATTTTATCTAATATCTGCTTCATGGTTTCTCTCTAATTATTTATTTTTCTCTATTGATTAAGTTTATAATTAATTGTTTTAAAAACAAATTCTCTCTATGAAGTCCATCTAACAGATTCATTGCCTCTTCTGAATATTTTGCAACATTCTCCTTTGATTTATCAAGTCCACAGATGGATACATAAGTGATTTTGTGATTTTTCTCGTCACTCATAACCGGTTTTCCAAGTACTTCTGTTGTACTTGTGATATCCAGAATGTCATCCTGAATCTGAAATGCAATGCCTATATTCTTTGCAATCTTCTCCACAATACATATTTCTTCATTGTCTGCACCGCCTAATACTGCTCCTGTCATCATGGATGCCTCAATTAATGCGGCTGTCTTTAAATTATGGATATACATAATCGTGTCTAAATCAATCTCTTTCCCTTCACTAACAATATCCACAGTCTGTCCACCTACCATGCCAAAAGCACCTGCTTTTTTTGCAATAATCTGAAAAGCTTTTGCTGCTTTCTCTGTATCACCTGCTTCTATAATTGCATCACTCATTACTTCATATGCCAGATTTAGCAGTCCGTCACCTGCTAAAATTCCTAAATCTTCACCATATTTTGCATGAGTTGTTTTCTTTCCTCTTCTATATTCATCATTATCCATTGCCGGTAAATCATCATGAACAAGTGAATAGGTATGAATCATTTCAATTGCTGCCATAAACGGAAAAATGTTTTCTGTTTCATCACAAAAAAGTTTCGCTGTCTCAAGCATAAGTAAAGGCCGTAATCTCTTTCCACCGGCTTTCACACTATAATTCATCGCCTCAAATATAATCTTCTGTTTTCCTTCTTCTTTTGGAAGAAAATCATACACCTTTTCTTCTACAAATTTTGTTTTACTGTCTAATTCTTTATTAAAATCTAACATGACTGTTCCTCATTAATTATTTGTATCTGTTTTTCAATCTTATCTATCTGGGCACTACAGTCCCTCACTAAATTTATGCCATTATTATATAATTCAAAAGATTTATCAAGAGTTACATCTTCCTCCTGCATCTCTTTAATAATATTTTCTATTTCTTCAAAATTCTGCTCAATGGTTTTCTTCTCTTCCATGATAACCTCCTTTTGCTATGGTATCTATCTTCGCTTTTATCTGACCATCCCTGACAATCAGTGAAATATCGTCATTTTCTTTTACCTGTTCCACTGTATTTAATGGTCTTCCCATATCATCTGTCACATATGCAAAACCTTTTGATATTCTGTGCAGCGGAGATAATCCATTTAACTTTTCCGAATAGATTGCCAAAGAATGTTTTCTATCTCTCAATAAATTCCCAAACATCTCCTGCAGTCTTGTGTATAAATCATCTGTATACTGCTTCTTGCTCTGCAATTGATTACTTGGATGATATAAATCCAGTCTCACCTCATAATACTTTATCTTGTCTCTGCTCTTATTAATATTCTTTTTTATCTCTGATAAAAGCATCTGATGATAATGAGAAATATTTATTAGATATTCGTTATAATCAAAAACTGCCAGTTCCGCTGCAGCCGATGGTGTCGGTGCTCTCATATCTGCCACAAAATCCGCAATGGTAGTATCTACTTCATGCCCCACTGCTGAAATAACAGGTGTATTACAGTCAAAAATGGCTTTTGCTACAATCTCTTCATTAAAAGCCCACAAGTCTTCAATAGAACCACCACCTCTGCCGACAATAATTACATCCAGATTCATGCTATCCAGATGACGGATACCATTTACGATATCAACTGCCGCCTCTGCTCCCTGCACCAGACTAGAATATAAATATAACTGTACATAGGGATTTCGTCTCTTTGTAATATTAATAATATCCTGGATTGCCGCTCCGGTCTTTGCAGTACATATTCCTATTTTCAGAGAATACTTTGGTATAGGCTTTTTATACATGGCATCAAAAAGTCCCATTTCCTCAAGTTCAGCCTTTAACTGTTCAAAACGCTGGTACAGTAATCCTGCCCCTTCCAGAGAAATTTCCCTTGCATACAACTGGTATTTGCCATCTCTTTCAAACACGTTTACCGAACCGGTTACCAGAACTTTTTGTCCCTCTTCTAATGTAAAATTCAATCCACCTCTGTTTCCCTTAAACATTACCGCGGCTATCACGCCGGTCTTATCTTTCAATGTGAAATATATATGCCCTGATGAGTGATATGTGCAATTACTGATTTCACCCTTCACGCAAATATTAGCCAGCATAAAATCCTGGCTGAACATCTGCTTGATATATGTATTTACCTGACCAACCGTATATACCGATGCCATAATCCTCTCCTAAAACAACTTTGCCAATATTCCATTAATAAAAGCAGGTGATTCATCACTGCCATACTTCTTCGCCAGTTCTACTGCCTGATCTACTGCAACTTTTTTCGGAACATCTTCATCCATATTCATCTCATAATATGCCAGTCTGATAATCGTCAAATCAGTTTTAGACATTCTATCTGTACTCCAACCGACAGAGACCTCATTAATCTTCTGATCAATATCTTCTATCTGCTTTGCTATATCTGTAACCTTTGATGAAATATAGGCACTGTCCTCTTCGCCGGCTTCCTGTATATTGTCTAAAAATAATCGATACTGTTCAGGCATGTCCTCTTTATTATGAAATTCATTACAAAACAAAAGTTTAAACACACACTCTCTAATTTCTGCTCTCTTCATCTTTTCCTCCACGTATCCTATTATGCTCAAAAAGGGTGTCTTTAACAGACACCCCTGACTTTATTAATTTATTTTGATAAAACATTTGAGATGTTGACATTGACATTTGCAACTTCAAGGCCAGTCATGTTTTCTACTGTAGTCTTAATTTTGTCCTGAACTCTTTTAGAAATATTAATAATATTTTCGTTCATTCTAAGAATAATCGCAACATCAATCATTACACTGTTTTCTGCTACATCTACATGAACGCCTTTTGATAATTTCTTCATTCCGAGTTTCTCAACAATTTCTGATGTGATGTTTCCTGCCATCCCCACAACCCCGTCAACCTCTAAGGCTGCCATGGCTGAAATCACTGCTAATACATCATCACTAATATTTACCTCGCCCAGTTCTGAATTATCATATATTTTATAAGTATTTCTCACACTGTCCATTCTATACCTCCTACTGCCTATGAATAGGCATTAAACTAAGAGTAGTATACCATTATTGGGCAGGTTTTACAACATATTCATTTGTCTCCTCTTTAAATGGGTTTAGTATAAGTATAATTTGGGATTATTAGCAGTTTATTTGTTAGAATTAAATTTTAACTTTTCTTTTATTAGAAAAAAAAGTAACCAATTCATACATACAATTAATCCTATCCCCCCAATAGTCGCTATAACACTTCCCATACCTATCTGTCGTTGTGCCAAATTTATCATAACTGCATTTATTTCTTCCATACTTGCCGATTCTTTTTGAAGACTCTGCAACGCATCATCCATATTTATTTGACTCGTAGAAAGAATTTTATATATCCCCCAAGTAAACATATCCAACCATATGAACGCCAGTACTGCATTTATACTTAATAATCTTTTCATTAAACCCTCCTAATACTTTTTATCTGAATATTTAACTCCAACTGATAATGTTTTTTTTATCGGTACATATAACTTTCCTTTTTTACTTAAGGTTCCCACTTTTATAAAATAGCAAATGTAACTAGTAGTCGTTTTTTTTACATCCCATACATAAGCATCTACTTTTCCTACAAATCTAACATATCTTCCTTTTTTCTTTTTTACTTTATGTGTCCCCGATGCGTTTGAAGATATCGTAAAACTATTGCTTAACCCAACGCTTGCTGAAACCGCTTTTGCACTAACACCAAATCCTGCTGAAACAGATGCACTAACCGAATATCCTTTATTCAATGTTATGGTCTCAAATTCACTTGCCTTATACCACTCTGACAAAACTATGGTAAAATAATCATTTTTTCTTTGTTTATTACTCTTTTTCCAAGAAATTTTTGTTTGTATTGCTAGCATTAAATTTCCTTCTGGATCTATATTATTTACAGGATTGCAATTACAATAACAATACAAATTATTTTTACTAACCATATTTTCTGCCATGTCCAAAAATTTAATATCATCTGCATTCAAAAATCTGCCAACCTCTGCATCATAATATCTACTCTGCAAATAATAGAAACCTGTTTCTTCATCCCTGTAATATCCTCTGTATGTCAAATGATTAAGCTGATATGGTAATTGACTTGTATATGTTGTATCTGTTATATTTCCCCATGCATCGTAACTATATGTTGCCACTTCATAACCATGTGCATCCAGTATTCCTATAATATTTCCCTGAAGATCTTTTTCGTAATAATATCTTCCAAGTGACAGATGTTCATTAGAGCCAATATTAATCAACTGATAATACATAAACCCTACTGGACTATCATTCTCATCATACAGATACCATACATCATACGTTTTATTTGTATCTTTTAATATCACTACCTCTCTTATAAGAGACGAATCATCCCATGTATATTCTACTGATTCCGTGTTGGTCTCTTTATGCGTTCGAAGCCCGTTCTCATTATACGTATAACTCGCAGTTGTATTATTACTAAATGTAACCTTATCAAGCTGTCTTCCCCTGCTCCATGCAAATGACATTCCATTGATATAACTAAGTGGATTTCCCATTCCATCATATGTTATACTCTGTCCGTTATATGATTTTAACTGATCCTGCCACTGTGCATTATCTCCATCGTCATATGTTAAATATATCGTCTGCTTTGTACTGTTTATCTTGTTTCCATTTGTATCTAAATCCCAGATATTTTTACTGTGTACATTCGCAGAGTCACCATAATTATATCTGTAAAATTTGCAGTCAACATAATCTTTCTCGGTAACAAGCCTGTCATGCGGATCATATGTATATTCATAAGCCACATTCTCACCAATGATTATCCGTGTTATGTTCCCCGCATTATCATATACATAATCTATGGACTTTTCAGAATTATATGCTTCTATTCTATAGTTTCTGCTCGTATTACTGTTTTCTGTTTCTGTTGATGTGAGAATATCAATGTTAAATATGTTAGAATGAATCTTACTTTCAGTAATAGCTTTTCCCTCCTCCTTATCAGCTGAGCTCGTATATAAGTCTCCGATATACAGCGTCTTTGTAGTATTGCTGTTATCGTCATTTGTCACAAAACTTTCGTTTATATCGGCAGTATCTCCCTTCAGATTTGTAAAAGAATATGATTTATTTGTTGTATATGTTGTAATCTTACTGTTTTCATCTTTACTCTCCGTCACTTCAATTGTTTTAGAAAATCCGTCATTTCTTGTAACCACAGAGCCTGTGTCTGTATATGAATATTGATACTGTATCGGATTGTTAACAGATTTTGTATAATCCACAAAATTAACAAGTTGCCCTTCTTCATCATACTTCAATATATAATCTGCATTTGTTCCATATACATTTGCAACACCATTTACTGTCTTTGAAAAATAGATTTCTTCTATTTTAGCAATACTATTTGTGTTTGTCACTTCATATTCTGATATTACTTTTTTTACTTTTTGTCCGTTGCCATATGTTGTTTCATCTGTATTTTCGTCACTGGCATTACTATGATTTATCGTAGTTGTAACATCATTCTGTATCAGGTTGTAATTTCCCACGTAAAATGATGATATATTTCCTGCATCATCATATGACATGTTATACTTTGTACTCTGATCACAAATAAAAGTAACATTATTTTCAGAATCATACGTATATGTCACGCATATGACCTGGTCTTCTCCCGTAAGATTGGTATTACTGTCATTCGGTACATAATCCGAATCATATTGCTCCACCATGGCAGTATTATTACCATTTGCATCATAAAAATATTTTATTTTTTTATTTAAATTTGCATCTCCGTAATCATAATATATCTGCTTTATCTCTCCCCGGTACATATTTGTTATGTAACTTACAGTGACATCTCCTTCTGTCATACTGTATTCTTTGTCGTATAAACCTTTATGAACACTTGCTGCATACGCAACATGACTTCTGGTATAACCGTTTGTTCTTCTCGGTGTACTATCCCCACTGTCACCTACTCCATCAAAATCGCTATTTGGCAGCCATGGATCCGTCCCTTTCGCATACTCTTCTAAATCTGAAAGACCATCATTATCACTATCATTCGTTTCCGTATTTGCCACAGTAGGATTTGTACCTAATGTAAATACCTCATACGAATCAGGAAATCCATCATTATCAGTATCTAAATCATATATCTTATTTCCTTCCTCATCGATGCCTGTTTCTGTATTCCACAAAGTTTTAAAATCCCAGATTTCATATCCGTCTTCCAGTCCATCATCATCTGTATCTTTCACATTTAAGTTATACACTTCGACAACACTATTGCTTTCATCACTTTGAATTGTTTCATCAACATCTTTCTTAAAAGAGCAGATATTACTTAGATACTGGGTATCATATTCGCCATACTGGT
The DNA here is from genome assembly GCA_910584795.1 of uncultured Eubacterium sp. Classification (GTDB taxonomy): domain Bacteria; phylum Bacillota; class Clostridia; order Lachnospirales; family Lachnospiraceae; genus Eubacterium_G. The sequence goes on from CAJUBZ010000001.1 coordinate 303,816, forward strand.
CTATCTGACCTTCATTTACTGCAACTACTCTGAAATCATATGTTTCTATTCCCGATTCAACATCATATGAAATATTTGTTTCTGTTGTACAGCCTGCATACTCAAAATGATTATTGTCATTTTTTCTTATATACAAATCATACCGGTCAATATCATCATTATAAGATTCCCACGACAATTCTATTTTTTTATTTTCTTCCTCGTAACTTCCCTCAATCTGGAATGTTCCGTCATATGCAGCATTGATATCTTCCACATCTTTATAATTAACAATCAGTGTCGGTTTCCTTCCTGTCCCATTAGCACTGTTTGTTGCTGACAATCCATAAAACCACAACCAAAAATACTCTGAATTTTCCTGGGGATAAAATGCAATTCCATAATCATTATTTATCTCTCCTGATGACAGCTTTCTTACCCAGTTGGTAAGCCAAGGCTGAATCGTATCAGAATCATTAGTGATGTTCATATCACATACTGACTCGTCTGAAACACTCGGTTTATTATTCCAGGTTGTAGTGTAATAATTCCAATTCTCCGTAATAGGGTAAATCGAAAATTTAGGCGTTCCTGATTTCGACTCTTTAACCATGTCAAAGTATGAATAAGAAATATATTTACCTTTTAATATATTATGCAGATTTTTAAAACGTACATTTACCTGTGCTCCAGAACCACCTGTTCCTGTACCTGAATCAAGATTTGCCAGCATAAATCTGCTTGAACTATCAATAACACTGTTCGCGGAGCCACCAACATTTAATGTTTCTCTGATCTCAATATTATTCTCACTGTCCCACCATACAGATGGGTCTAATACAACAGGGTATTCTGTCTTTTTATTTTCAAAATATTGCTTTGGCAGCTTATATGTTACAATCCATTTCTCATCTCTTTGCTCTACACTTGTTGTTATATCATAATTAAAATTAATGCCTGTATTATCATTTAAAAATGGCGAACTGATATATGCAACAATTTTATTATTGGTGTTGCTTATAACATAAATCTGATTTGTATCTTTTGAATACTCAAGATATAAGTTTGGCATTTTAAACTCGTATGAAACATCATACTTTTTCGGCTTTCTCTCAAATATAACATTTTCTTTTATTCCGTTATTTTCTGAAATGAATTCATATACTATATTTTCTTTTTTATATTTGACACGATCTGTTTTTGTGAGTTTCACATCAGGTGCATTTCTCTGTTCTGTTTTGGTATTTTCGTTATCTGTTATTTTTTCATTCTGTATTTCCGCTACTTTAGCATCTATTTTCTCATCTGCTGTATCATAAACAGGTGTAAAACTTATCACATTGCCGCCCTTAGTAAGCACAACCGGCGTATCATCATCCAGTTCTTCCGGAATATACTGCTTGCAGTCCCCTGCAGTATTTACGTATGCATATTCATCTGCTTTTGCAAAACTTTTCTTTTTTACAATAATATCATTCTTATTTTCTATGAGTGAACTGTCATATTTCAGCAGTTTTCCGTTCTTTTTATACCGGATATCTTCACTAAAAATTTCCAATTGCTTCGAGCCGTCACTCATCAAATAAGTATTGGAATTTTCCGTCCTTTCATCTGTCAGTTCTTTTACAACTGTCAGTTCCTTCTTTTTACTTTTTTCTACTGTTTCTGTTTTCTGGGTTGCATAAACTGACTCTGCCATCATGTCCAGGCCAAGTCCTGTTACCGACATTGTTATCACAAGAATTAATGACAATGTTCTTCTGAATACTTTTTTGTTTACTTTGTGTTTCATAAACCTTCTCCTCCCTTTTTACTATTCGTTTTCGTTTTACAACAAAGAGTTCGCTTGCGAACTCTTTCGCGAGGCGCGGGTTCGTAAGAACAACTACCTTTTCGCGCCTCTGCGATCCCTGCGGAGCTTTTTATTATATAGGAATTGCAGAGCAATTTCCTATATAATAAAACAAACGCACCGAACTTCTATTACTGCTTCAGAAGTTTGATGCGTTATGCTTTCTAATTATGTATTTTTCATCCTTTTTTCGTCCGCCCAATATCTATCTTCAGTCTATTATTTTCTCGGATTTTTTTCAAGAATTTTCTACTTATTTATACAAATTTATAACAAATGGTATGTAATATTTCTTCTTTTCTTAACAATTAGTTATACTTTAATAATCGATAAGATTCATCCGCATAATAGAATAAAGGAAGTTCAGAGAAGTTTCCTATAGAATAAAAAAGATTCAAAGAACTGCTCATAGTCCTTTGAACCTCTTTATATGACTAAACTATTATCCCCTCTTACTGAAGACGTTCAATCATTTCTACTAATGTGTCGATGTTTTCGAAATTTTCTTCTGTCTTTTCTTCCATTGTGATTTCGATATCAAACTTATCTTCTAACTCAGCGATAAGTGCAATGATATCCATAGAATCCAAATCTTCCGGAAGATTCATATCTTCATCTTCTACATCAATATCCGGAACAATCATCTCTAAAATTTCAATTACTTCATCTCTCATAATTAGCCTCTTTCTTTTTCATATTTATTTTATATGTTTACCATATAATTACTGATTATTTATCATAAGTTTTTCAGACTTAAATTTTCTTGTGTCTTTTTATTTTCCTTCATTTAATGCTTTTAATTCTTTTCTAATAATCTTTCCATTAAATGTTCTTGGAATCTCATTTATTATCTCAAAATTTTTCGGAACTTTCAAGGACTCTAACTTAGATAACATATATTTTGACAGTTCTTTTTGATTAAATTCATAGCCATCATTTAATGCAACAAAAAGTTTTGGCGCTTCTCCAGTAATCTCATCCGGAATTGGAATACATGCACAATCCTTAATCATCTCGTGCTTCATCACCACTTCTTCAATCTCTGTTGGTGCAATTTTGATTCCACCCATATTGATGACATCACCCTGTCTGCCTAAAAGATATACTAACCCATCATCGCCTAAATATCCTAAGTCGTTTGTATATACTACACCCTGTTCATCCATAACTTCTGCAGTAATTTCCGGCTCTTTATAGTAGCCTCTCATGTTCATACCACCTTGAAATGCCAGAATTCCCGGACTTTCTAAGGAAGCTTCTACACGATTTCTGTTATCATCTACAAATAAAATTTCTGTATTTACAGTTGTTCTTCCAATACATTTCTTTTTGTCACCGTATTTACTGAATTCTAAAATAACTGTACAGCCTGATTCTGTCGCTCCATAGGTATTATATAACCTCGTTGTAGGAAACATTTTTGTCAGAATCTCTTTATTTGTTTCTGACAATGGTGCAGAACCTAACTGAATGTAATGGAACTGATGATCATAAGTTGCAAATCTGTCTTTGGCAAACTTTAAAACCTGCTCTAAGATTGCAGGAACAAAAGTAATCGCAGTAATTTTATAATTGTCCAGTAATTTGAAGAAATCTTCTACAAACTTAATTCCATCTGTTAACACTATGGAACTTCCGTTATATATCGCTCCATAAGTTCTTCTGATAGCCAGAGAATGATTGATTGGAGTGGTAATTAATTCTACCTCGTCCTTTCCCATTTCCACGCTGTCCATAACGTTCTGTGCGATAAAAATATCACATCCGTATGTCACTTCAATACCTTTAGACTTACCGGTTGTTCCTGTGGTAAATAAAATCTCTGATAATTCATCTGCCTTTGGAAATTCAAAGTCAACCAGCTCTATTGGATGTTCTTCATCCTGAACTGCCTTAAACAGTTCCTTCAAACTGATATTATTCACTGATTCATTCTTTACTGCTTTATCAGCTAAATATATATTCGAATCAACGAAATCCATAATTTCCAATATTCTGTCATCCTTAATTGCTTTTTCTAAAGGACAGACAGCTCCACCTGCCAGCTGTACTCCAAATACACCTAACAGAAATTCTACTTTCTGGGCTCCTCTGATAACAACCATGTCACCCTTTTTCACACCTTTATCTTTAAGATATACAGCAGCTCTTTGTACCATTGTCCAGAATTCATGATAAGTTGCTTTATTCTTTTTATCTCCTACACACAGTTTATCCGGTGTTATCTCTGCATTCAACTTTAATGCTTCGACAATTGAGACTACACTTTTATCCATAATATCCTCCTAATTAGAACTGACCATATACAAAGGCTCCTGCATTATAACCTGCACCATATATACCAAATATGATAATTCCAAAAATTAATCCAAAATACAAAATCCATCTGAATATAAGATTCTGTTCACAAACAACATCTCTGATACCTTTGTCTTCTTTTGCAAACTTTTCCTGCAACATACTAACTGCCCAGACAAGTGCAATTAATATCAGCGACAATGTAAATCCATGTCTGTCAAGTCCAAAAGAATATAAACTTTCATCCCAGAGAGTATGAAGTCCAAAGTTTCTAAGATCGAATGTTCTCTTGATAATTATGACTGCCTGTGTAAATCCTGCTGTAGATACGAAGAAGATTCTGCCAATCGCAGACAGGAAAAAGGTTCTTATCATTCGAAACAAATTAAATGAGAAACATTCTGTATTAATATGCAGTGCCTTATTTAACTTCTGAATCGGCACTTCAAATACTGCACCTAATATAATCAATATTCCGTGGTATATTCCCCAGAAAATGTAACACATCGCTGCCCCATGCCATGTTCCGGTTACCAGCCAGACGCATGCTGCCGGTATCACGGTTGAAAAAGCTCTGGATGCCTGATTGCCCCATTTCTTTCTTGTAAATCTGTTAATCGACTTACAGAGTCTGGACATTGATACCGGATAAAGCAGGTAATCTTTAAACCACGCACCAAGAGTGATATGCCATCTTCTCCAGAATTCCGGCATATCTTTTGAAAAGTATGGATGCCAGAAATTTCTTTCCAGCTCAATTCCAAAAATCTGCGACACACCACGTGCAATATCCATGCAACCTGTCCAGTCTAAATATAACTGCATGGAAAAGAATATAATTGCCAGAACTAATGGTAATCCTGTCACCTCATCCCATTTGGAATAAACGCCATTTGCAAAAATAGCCAGTCGGTCTGCAATAACCATCTTCTGGAAATATCCCCAAAGCATTAAAAGCAAGCCCTTTTTTACTCTCTCATAGTTAAATCTATGTCTTTCTGAGAACTGTTCTGCCAGTTTATTATATCTTCCTATCGGTCCCTGAATAATATGTGGGAAATACGAAGTAAATAACGCAAACTTTAACAGATTCTTTTCTGCTCTATATCGCTTCCAATAAATATCCAGAATGTAACCAACTGCCATAAAAGTATAAAATGATATACCAAGTGGTAAAACAAAATCAAATGTCTTTGACCAGTCAATTCCAAATCTTGCCAATATTCCCGATACACCACTCAAAGCAAAATCTGCATACTTTATAACACACAACATACCAATATTGATAAAGAAATCTAGCAGTAACCAGCGTTTTCTTCTCTTGGTGTACTTCTTTTTTATTAACTTTTTCTCATCTTTCGACAACTCATTTTCTGCAATAAATTTCTTTTCACTATCATGCAGAGCCTGAATTCTTCTTGCAAAAAGATATGTCGTTATAGATGTTACAATTATAAAAACAATATATTTTGGTCCGGAAAACAAGTAAAACACAATACTTGCCAGCAATAACAATACCCACTGGCATTTTCTAAACAGAGTAAAGTATAATGCTGCAACCAAAAATACAAATACTAAAAAACTTAAACTTGTAAATATCATCCTTTACCCTTTCTACCTATACTGACACTACCATATGAATTATTTTTCAAACAAACAGTATCCACCACTTTTTTACTCTTTTTATTGTAAACTACAATATTCATCAAGTCTTCATACACATCGCCACAGTTATTATTATTGATTCTTACAGAACACACTCCCCCTGCCACGTCAACCGCATAAGATGTTCCATCACTGAATCGTCCACCTTCATGAATCGTCTTGGTAGTATATCTGTCCTGCTCAACCAATGTGTTGATAATCTTATCTCCATCTAAATTATCCGACACAAATGTGATGTTATTTCCATATTCAGATTCATGGAAAAACATATCTGTATTAACATTTAATTTTTTTAACAGCTTAATCTGATTTTCTGAAAAATTCATTTTTCCACACTCAGAACCTGCTGTTAAAATCACTGAGTAATCCTTATCATTAATTGCTTCTAGATAATTATCCAGATTTCTGTTCATAGATAGTTCAGAACTCTTAATCTCTAAGTGATACTTGTCCATTTCACTTTCAAAGTGTGCTTTTACCGCTGACTCACCTTTTTTATAGTTTGTAAGTTCATAATTTTTGTCAAGATAATCGCCCAGATATGACGTAACCTTTTTTGCACCGATAATGTTCATATGAATTGAATCAGCACCATCTTCTGAGAAATCAAGCCCCATTTTATCCCGAACTGATTTCAGATTCATATCCAGATACTTCACACCTGCTTCTTTTGCAATGTTATTGACATAATTATACTTCTTTACACTCCATGTAGTGTCTGGAGTACGAAGCAGAACAAGCTCTATATTGTTTTCTTTTGCAAATTCCGCAATTCTCTTAACATATGATTTATTCGTCGCATTATAGTCACTGGTTTCTACAACTTCTTTGTCAAATCCATCATAATCTCCTGCAGCGTCTGCAGCCTGATCATATGTTGAACCATATCTAAATATATCTGCTAACGCAGCATATCCCTTCGTTTCAGATTTATTTTTTCCTAAAACAAAATTATAGTCATCATAATCCAGTTCTGACCATCTTGTGTGATAAAGAGATAATGGGAACAGGTATTCCCATAAGTCTGTTTCTTCTACGTCTTCTGAATATTTACTGGAATTTACAGTCTCTACAGCGTACTGTAACTTATTTAATCCCAGATGCATATAATCATAAGACTTTCTTGCCTTTGTTTCTAACTTATCACTCTTTCTTCCTAATGTTTTCACTTCTACCACAATTACTTTTGGTTTCTGTGTCTTCAAAGACTCTTTTACCCAGAAAAATGTACCACTCATAGTTTGTGAAATTACTCCCAGATTGTAGGAAGAAATTCCATGTTCGTTGTACAGCTGAAATGGATCAATTGCAGCCGCCATAACACTGGAACCATAAAACAAAACATCTGTGCTGTTTTTTTCTAATTCATAAAAACTTACATCTGTCTTTGATGACTGCCATCTATCTTCTATCCATTTCGGTTTAAATAAACTATTAATACATCCAAGTAAAAGTGCAAACACAAGAACAAAAGATATAATTTTTATCGATATTTTAACTTTTCTTTTCATGTAACTTACACTCCAAATCTAATTCTTTTTTGAATTTTCTTCTGTCAATAAGTTATTCAAGTGCTCCCATAATTCTCCATAGCCGACGCTTGCCGGAGTAACCGGTTTTTCTATGGTATTATACATATGTTCCTTAATCTGACCATCTTTTGACATAACCATAATTCTGTTTCCAAGAGCAATAGCTTCCTGAATATTATGAGTAATAAATAATACAGTCATTTTTTCTTTTTCTTTAATATGCATAAGTTCTGACTGCATCTGATTTCGTGTCATAGCATCAAGAGCTGCAAAAGGCTCGTCCATCATAATGATTTTAGAACCGAGCGCCATTCCCTTTGCAATGGCAACACGCTGCTTCATACCACCGCTTAATTGGTGTGGATAATAATCTTTATACTGTAACAGATTTACTTTATCAAGGTATTCTTCCGCTCTTCTGGTTCTCTCTTTCCGATTTTTCATTCCACCTACCTTTAAAGGGAAGGTAATATTTCCAAGAACTGTTTTCCATGGAAACAACTGATTAAAATCCTGAAAAACCATAATTCTGTCTGTTCCCGGACCTTTTACGGTCTTTCCACTTACTTCGATAGTTCCCTGATAATCTTCAAAGCCGGCAATACAACGAATCATTGTAGATTTTCCGCAACCGGATGGCCCTAACACGCACAAAAAATCCTCTTCATGAATTGTCAAATCAATACCATTCAAAACAAGATTCTTTGCATTTTTATATTGCTTTTTTAAATTTTCGATTTTTAATATTTCTTTTTTATCGCTCATCGTGTCATACCCCATTTCTTAAATGTTTTATTCTCGACTGTTCTGAAAATACCATATTCCACAATAAGTCCAATAATAATTATGATTATAATTGTTGCATAAATACTGGCCAAATCACTATTGTCACGTCTCTGTGTTATATAATATCCCATTCCTATGGTTCCTGCTCCGCCAAATACCATCTCCGCACTAATCAGACCTCTCCAGGCTCTCGCCCAGCCTACTTTTATACCTGAAAAAATTCTTGGCATTGCTGCTGGAATGAAAACACCAAACAATAACTTTACTGGTGACAGACCAATATTCTGACCTACTTCCAAATATAACTTTGGTACAGCATTAAAACCATCAATAATACTACGTGACATTGGCCATACAACAGAATGAACTACTAATAAAATAATTGCAATATCATTTTGTCCATATAAGAAGATGATAATTGCCGAAATCAATGCAATACCCGGAATTAAATCAAACATTGATACAATCATATTATATACAGCAGCGAATGTATCTGATATAACAGACAATCCCGATAATATAATCGCTAGTCCGATTCCAATACCAAGACCTTCCAGCATTAACAACAACGAATGTCCCATAATGCCGCCAAATCCTTTTTCCGTAAATCCCCATATCATTCTGTCAAAAATTGTTTTAAATGATGGAAATAAATTAGAATTTCCTGCTTTAGCAAAGTTATATGCCACAATCTCCCATATGGCTACTATGAAAACAACAAATATAATCTGTGCTAATAATCCTTTAGTTTTCTTTTTCAATATTATGTCTCCTTAATAACAATTATATATTCTTAATAATAGTTTCTATATACAGCAAAAAACATAACAACCAAATGCTAAAAGTAAATTAACAACTGTGCTATGTTTTTTGCTATAAGTCTTTCTATTTAGTTTCCTTTTACCCCATCATAGATAAGATCACTAAGATTTCCTGAATATTCATTTTCCAAGAATCCTTCATCTTTCATGAAATTCATAAAGTTTCCAACACCTTGTAACTCTGTAGAATACTGTGATCTTGAATCTGTCATCCATGTAACAATATCTTCTATGCTGTCATCTAATTCTAACTTTTCTTTTACAAGTTTTGCTGTTTCTTCCGGATTTTCTTTTACATATGTCATTGCTTCTTCTAAAGCTTTACATACAGCATTATATAAATCTTTATTATTTTCATATAAATCATTAGAAGCAATTCCTACGATGGATGTATCACCTGGAACCCATGCCTCTTCGCTCACTGGAATCTCGTGTGTTCCTTCTACTGCTAACTCTTTAAAATTATATGGAGAAATAACAACATGTACTTTGATTGAACCACTCTTAATTCCATCAAATCCTGATGCATTATCTACAGGATTTAAAACATTATCAAATGCATGTGCATCGCCTAATTCTGCTTTTGCTGCCATACCTAATAAAATATGTCCCTGACTGTTTGTACTAAGTACTCCAACCTGAATGTTCTTGTCTTTTAAATCTTTCAGTGTTTTTATATCTTTCTGATTTGTTACAATAGAATATGGCTGTGCGGAAATACCCGTAAAAATTTTATACTTACTTCCTGACAGAATACCTACTGCAGCCGGTGGTAATCCCACTGTTCCCACATCAATGTTTCCACTGGATACACCTTCTTTAATTGTGTTTCCATCTTTTTCAACCTGACAATCCACTTCTACATCTTTATCATAGTACTTGGCAATCATATTTTTTTCTGCCATTACCATAACTGGTGCATAAGCAATACTTTTCTGATATCTGATAACAAGTTTATTATCATCTTCCTTCTTGCTGCTATCGCCTCCGCAGGCTGTCATAGTTACTGCCATCACTGCAACCATTGCCAGTGACATCATTTTTTTCATAATTCTCATAATCTGTACCAAGTCTTTCATCCACATTTTGTATTTGAAAGACGCAAACATAAAGAGTAAAAAAACTTTGTTTGCATTTCATCCTTTCTTTATTAATTTTCTACTCCCGATTTGTCATTTTTTCTCCTGAAAAAAATCTTCAAATAACAGTGAACACTCTATCAATCAAAATCGATACAAAATTGATACAAAAATTCACATTTTTTTCTTTTTTTCATCAAAAAAATTTACTATTATAATACTTAATTAATTAATAATTTGCAAGGAGAATTTAAAATGAAACATTTACAGAAAATATTTTTACTTACTTTTTTTGTTTTTATTAGCATTTATCAGATAAGTACATCCACTCTGGCTGACGAGACAACACCTGTTAAAATTTTATTTATTGGAAACAGTTCTACATATTATAATAATATGCCATTGATGATTGAAGGGCTTGCGAAAGCTGATAGCATTGAATGTCAAGTCAGGAGCATAACAGCTTCTAATTACAAACTTTCACAATTTGCAACTCCCGGTAATTCTTATAATGAAGAAATAATGAATGCTTTATCTATGGAAAAATGGGATTTTGTTGTTCTTCAGGAACATCGAGAACCTCTTATGCAGAATTTAGAAAAAACACAAACAGCCTTAACAACATTGAAAAAAGCAATTGATGATTCTGGTGCCAAAACAGTTCTATATGAAACACAGGCTGATTACATGGGACGTGATTTTACAATTAATGGGACTTCCATTTATTTTGATCATAATACCCTTCAATATTATATGAATAAAAACTATTATCATTTAAGCGGATTACAGGACTGTGCTCTGGCTCCTGCCGGTCTTTATTATACGCGTTGCATGAGTACATATCCTGAGATTAACCTTTACAATTCAGACATGATTCATCCATCTTTAGAAGGAAGTTACCTGGCTGCATGTGTTTTATATCAAACAATCTTTGATAAATCAGCTTTCAATAATCAATTTTTACCGGATAGTACTTTTGATTCTAGCCATCTAATTTCTTCTTTAGAAAATGAAACTGCTATCAAATTACAAAATATTGCAGACACTGCATTAAACCTGTCTGCGTATACTATACAATTGAAAAAAGGAGAATCTAAATCTATCGACGCAAATTTAAAATATAATGAAGAAAACCCTGTAATGAAAACATTTGCTAATACGATTACATATTCAAGCCTTAACGATAATATAATTGGTGTAAACAGAAAATCCGGAACTATTACAGGTATCTCTACAGGAACTTCCATGGTAATGGCATCTACAGACAGCGGTCTTATGGCATTATGTACGGTAAACGTCATTCAGCCTTCTATCGGTTTTACCATTACTGAAGGTACTTTATCCCTTCACCGCAAGGATAAACATACTTATGATATGATACTTTCTCCAGAAGATACAACTGACAAAATCACTTGGAGCAGCAGCAAACCTTCCATCGTTTCAGTAGATGAAAATGGTACAATCACCGCAAAAAAAATAGGTGTTGCAACGATAACAGCCACAACAGACAGTGGTATTAAATTAACACGAAGTGTCCGTGTAAAATTAGTAACACCTACAAATATTAAAATTAAGAAAACAGGTGGCAAAACAAAAGGTAAAAAATATGCTAATGTAAAAATAACCTGGAAGAAAAACACAAATGCCGTAAAATATTATGTGTATCGAAGAATGGTTGGAAAATCTTCTTATACACATATTGCAACTACCACGTCTGCGAAATATACAGATAAAAACAAAAAGAAAGGAAAAAAATACTATTACAAAATTAAATCTATATACTCAAATACAAAATGTAATAGTTATCGCTCCAAAGCAACTAAAATTTCAGTAAAATAAATTAAAGAGGACTGTTTAAACAGTCCTCTTTAATTTATCTATTCAACATTTTTTAGTACTGCATCCATTGGTATTTTCTTAATTTTTCTAAATTGCATGAACAACATCAAGACATAACATCCAATTCCTATCATAAACATTTGTATATAAATACTCGGTGCAATATATAGCGTCAGCCATCCCGAATAACCTTTCATCATTTCAAAATAAATCATATGAATTAAACCCGATGCTATAAATAAACTAAGAAATACAGATATCAGAACAACCCATGTCGTAGCAATTATATAAAGTCTTCCAATTTCTTTATTGTTATATCCTAAAATTTTTACCATCGAAATTGCATTCGTATTTTTTTCAATGATCAGTTTCGTCAATAAATAAATTAGCATAATAAATAGTACAATCGCAAATCCCTCTACCATATAGAACATATTTCCCATGGAAACATTTAATTGGCGGGAAGTTTTTGTCAAATCTTCTTCTGTTATTACACTGGCTATATTTTTCTCCACTATATTTAATTTTGTATCAGAAAAATAACCTGTATAATAATTTTGTTCTTGGTCGAATACTTTACAAAATTGATTTTTATTCATAAATACGGCAAGACTTCCCGGATAATTAATTATTCCTTTCACCTTAAACCGGTACTGCTTATCATTATATTTTTCTTTTAAGACAATTGTTTCTCCTCTCTCTATTTTATATTTTTCTGACATTGAACTTGAAATATAGTAACCATCTATAGGTGTATCTTTTATATACCTGCTGTTTTTTTCAATTCCATAAATACTGATTTGTTCACTGATTGATTCTTTATTCATCTGAAGTACAGTCATGGCATATTTTTCAGCATCTTTTGCTTTTACTTCTACCGGCTTTTTTAAAACATATTGGTACCTCGCTATCATATTATCAATAATGCTATCCTGATAATGTTTCAACAATGGAGGCAGCATCATACCAAATAATAATATGATATTGGCAAAAACAATTCCGATAAACAACGTAATATAACTGGATTTGTTTTGAAAAATAATTCTTATTCTAAAACGCGTTATAAATTTTATTTTTGAATTTAAGCGGAATGCTTTCTTTTTCTTACTCTTATTAAAATCTCTCCTGATAAACTTTAATGGACTTAATGACATCTTATTTGTTAGAGAATATAAATTAATTACCAGTATAATTGCCATCGGAATTACTGTGGTTAAAATGAATGCATTGACATTCCAGATAGTTTCATATGTAGGCAGACTATAACTTTCATAATACAAAGATGCCACCATTGATTTAAAAACTGTATACCCTAGAGCATTACCAATAACAGCAGATACAACAGATACTAATATCGGAGACATCAAATAATGTCTTACCAATTCTATTTTTGAATATCCCATTGCCCTTAATGTTCCTATTACAGCAGACTCTCTTACAATCGTATGATTTATTGTTACTGCAAATACAAATGCAAGTAGTGCAATCAGAATATATAACAAGATTAACATCATCCCCTGATCACCGCCAATATCATTTCCTGCAAAGTTAATTGCAGAATTTTGATATCTTGGTACATAGTTTTCTATTTCATTTCCAGACATATATACATTTCTATATAACTTCTCCAAAAAAGCATCTGATACTTTCTTTTCTTCCGCATCACTTTGTGGCACCACATCATACAACCATGAATAACAGTAGTTTATATTATGATTATAGTTTTCAAACAAATCATCACTCACAATAGCAACACCAAATAATACCGCATCAAACATTAAATCTGTATTATTTGAAAACATGGTACTATAATCAGATAATGCAACTAATCCTGTTACTTTTAATCTCTTTTCACCTGCTTTTATTGAATCTCCCACTGAAATATGATTATTATCAGCATACATTCTATCAACGGCAATTTCCTTGTCTGAGACCGGAAGTTTACCTTCCATTATGCAAGCTTTATTTATTCGTTCTCTATTTTTAAAAATTCTAAGAGTACTATTTGTTTTTCCATCCAAATTAGAATCGGTATCAATATTCATATAATAATTTTTATAAACAGTTACTTTTTCCTTTTCAATCATCTGAATCAAAGCGTTATCAGCTTCATTTTTCAAAAGAAAATGTCCACTTTCTATATTATATTTTTCAAAACTCTCATCATATGCGGTTTTCAGGCTGCCTCCGGCTACCAGAAATCCTGAAATAAATCCTATTGTCAATGTCATAAACATAAACAATACTAAATATTTCACAAAATCATCTTTTAACTCTCGTGGCAGCCTTTTCATTAACGGATTTTTCATTTTATCACCACCTTACCAATCCAATTGGCTGGCAGCAATTTTATTCTCATTCCTATAGATTGTCTTAATTCTTCCATCTTTTAACTTAATGATTTTGTCTGCCATATTTTTGATTGCATCATTATGTGTAACGATAATAATTGTATTACCATACTTTTGATTGATGTCTTCTATCAATTTCAAAATATCTTTTGACGTATTATAATCCAATGCCCCTGTTGGCTCATCACACAATAAAATATCCGGATTTTTAATAATTGCCCTGCCAATAGCAGTTCTTTGCTGCTGTCCCCCGGATAACTGATTTGGAAGTTTGTGCCTATGCTCATACAAGCCAAGCGTTTTTAACAATTCGTCTATCTCCAAAGGATTATCACTTAAGTATGCACCCACTTCAATATTTTCTTTTACATTTAAGTTTGGAATCAGATTATACATTTGAAAAACATATCCCAAATGCTTTCTTCTATATTCTGTCAATTCTTTTTCCTTCATATTAGCAGTCTTTTCTCCGTTAATTGATACATAACCTTCATCTGAAGAATCAATTCCTCCAATAATATTTAGTAATGTAGTTTTTCCTGAGCCGGAAGGACCTAAAAATACACAAACTTCTCCTTTTCCTACTTCAAAATCCACACCTTTAATAACTTCGTTCTTGTTACTTCCTTCTCCAAAACTTTTTCTTAATCCCTTAATTTCTAAAAACATAATACTCTCCTAAACAGCAAAAAGGCGAAATAATCCCCGCCTTAATTTAATGACATCCTTTGCACTTTCTACAATCCCCTCCACATTGAAGAGATTTTCCACTTTTTTTATCTTTTATCATACTTTTCACAACAATACATACCACCGACACCAACACTGCCAGCACGATAAATGTTCCTACTGCTCCATTCATAAAAAACTCCTTCTTTTTCTATATGGTCTGAACAGCAGATATAACAATCCAAACACTAACAACAGTGCTATAACTGTCCAAACACCAAATGCTGCTCCTGTTACGAGCGTGCCTATCTGATAAATAATCAGACCAATAACATATGCCAACAGGCACTGATATCCAATAGCGAACCAGAACCACTTTGCATTATTCATCTCTCTCTTAATAGCACCCATGGCTGCGAAACATGGAGCACATAATAAATTAAATACTAAAAACGAGTACGCTGCAAATGCAGATAAACTTCCTGCAAGGCTTCCCCAAACTTCTGCGCCATCTTCTGTAATTTCAGAACCAAAACCAAATAACATTCCAAATGTGCTGACAACATTTTCTTTTGCAATGAGACCTGTCACTGCAGCAACCGCCATCTTCCAGTCTCCCCATCCAAGAGGCTTGAATATTGGTGCAACCACACTGCCTGCCTTTGCTAAGATACTGCTATCTAATTGTGCTTCCATATCCAGCATTCCAAATCTTCCCCCTACCCATCCAAAGTTCATCAGAAACCAAAGTACGATAGTTGAAAGTAAAATTATTGTACCAGCCTTTTTCATAAATGACCAGCCTCTTTCCCACATACTTCTGAAAACATTCCCGACAGTAGGCAGATGATATGTCGGAAGTTCCATAACAAAAGGTGCCGGATCCCCCTCAAACATTTTTGTTTTTTTTAATATAATACCCGAAACAATAATTGCTGCAATCCCTACAAAATAAGCACTTGGTCCAACCCACCATGCTCCATCAAACAACGCTCCTGCAATCAAAGCGATAATCGGTAATTTTGCTCCGCAAGGAACAAATGTTGTTGTGATAATCGTCATTTTCCTGTCCTTGTCATTTTCAATGGTACGTGATGCCATAATCCCCGGAATACCACAACCACTGCCTATCAGCATCGGAATAAATGATTTTCCTGAAAGTCCAAACTTTCTAAAAATTCTATCCATTATAAACGCCACTCTTGCCATATATCCACATGCTTCCAAAAATGCAAGGAATATAAACAGAATAAGTATCTGTGGAACAAATCCCAATACAGCACCGACACCAGCCACAATACCATCGAGTATCAAGCTTTGCAGCCAGCCTGTGCAATTCAGTGCCACAAGGCCTTTTTCAACAGCCGGTGGAATGATTTCTCCAAACAATACATCATTGGTCCAATCTGTTGCAATCGTACCAACCGTTGTTATGGAAACATAATATACAATAAACATAATTATCGCAAAAATCGGAAGTGCTAACCATCTGTTTGTTAAAATTCTGTCAATTTTATCCGATGATGTCAGTTTTTCACGGTCTTTCTTTGTATAACACTTTTCTATAATCGATGAAATATATTCATATCTCTCATTTGTAATGATACTCTCAGTATCATCATTAAAATATTTTTCTAATATTTTAATCTGTTCGCTAACATCTGGAATAAATTTTAGATTGCCTGAAATTTTTTCATCTCTTTCTAATAATTTAATTGCATAAAAACGCTTTTGTGTATCCGGGATTTGATTTTCTAACATCAATTCTGTTTCTTTGATTACCTTCTCAACCTTATCTGAGAACTGATGTGCGATTCTATTTGATTTATTACTTTTTGCAAGTTTCACGGCTTCTTTGGTTAATTCTTTGATTCCCTTTCCCTTTAAAGCTGAAATTCCAACGACCATACAGCCTAAACTTTCACTTAATTTCTCAATATGTATTTTATCACCATTCTTCTCTATAACATCCATCATATTAATAGCCATAATAACCGGAATACCCAACTCTATAATCTGTGTTGAGAGATATAAATTTCTTTCAATATTCGTACCATCTACAATATTAATAATAACATCCGGTGTTTCGTTCATCAGATAATTTCTTGCAACCACTTCCTCCAGTGTATAAGGAGATAATGAATAAATGCCAGGTAAATCCATAAGTTTTACATCATTATATCCTTTCAATCTCCCCTCTTTCTTTTCGACAGTAACTCCCGGCCAGTTTCCTACAAATTGATTTGATCCTGTCAAAGCATTAAATAAAGTAGTCTTTCCACTATTGGGATTACCTGCCAATGCAATTTTCACTTTCATTTTTTCCTTTCTTTTTCCTTTCATATATTTGTCTTCCCTACCATTTGTTAGTCTCAACTAACCACGTGGCAAAAAAAATTAAATAACCTCAATCATTTCTGCATCTACTTTTCTTAAAGATAATTCATATCCCCTCACTGTTACTTCAATCGGATCTCCCAATGGCGCCACTTTTTTTATATAAACTGTTACACCCTTTGTTATCCCCATATCCATAATCCGTCTTTTTACCGGACCTTCACCATTCAGCTTTTTTACCTGAATAGTACTTCCAACTTTAGCTTCTTTTAGTGTCAAAATAAAACTCCTTTCCTTTATTTATGAAACCAGAATCCTATTTGCCATCTCTTTACCAATAGCAACTCTGGTATCTTTCACATTAACAATAATATTTCCACCAATTGCAGAAACAACCGTTACAGTTCCTCCTATCACAAAACCCAGATTCTCAAGAAATCTTTTTGTGTCTTCTTTTCCCCCTATCTTTTTTATAGTACTTTCTTCTCCTATTCCTATCATTGACAAAGGCATCATTTAACTCCTTTTTTGTATTATTTACTATTTTTCATAAGTTAGTATAGACTAACCTTTGTTTGTTGTCAATAACAATTTGAATAATTTTTTCTTTTCTGATATACTTTATTTATTACTAATTAAGGAGTTTACGTATGAAAAATAACGAATCTTCAGAAATGTATTTAGAAACAATTCTTGTTTTAAGTAAACAATTACCGGTTGTCCGTTCTGTGGATATTGCTAACGAATTAGGTTTTAAAAAATCCAGTGTCAGCATTGCCATGAAACAGCTTCGGGAGAAAAAACAAATAACTGTGACAGATGCAGGTTTTATTTACTTAACAGATGATGGAAAGAATATTGCCGAGATGATTTATGAACGTCATCAGATACTTACGGAGTATTTTATAAAATTAGGTGTTCCTCAAGATATTGCCTCTAAAGACGCATGCCGCATAGAGCATGTAATCAGTCCTGAGAGTATTGATGCCATAAAGAAACATCTCAAAAAAATATAATGTGATTTTTATTATATAAAACCGGAGATATACTTCAATCTCCGGTTTTATATAATTTGTGTTTATTGCTTTCTTTTATTTTGTAGGAGTAATTGTAATATCATCTGCGTTTAATTTTGTCTTTCTTTTAATAACATTTTCTATTTGTGCCCTTTTATCATCGCTGATATCTTCACTTGAAAGCACAACATCTGCCTGCTCGTCATTGATTGTCACAATCACATCACTGAAGCCTTTTGCTTTTAATAATGTTTCAATACTATTTTCAATTTCACTGTTTTCTGTAAGTTTCACCATAGACTTTACAGCACTCTTTTTTTCTTTTTTGCTGATGTCTTTATTATTAATAACCTCCAGCAAAGTTTCTTTATTCTTAGAACGAGTCTGCTCTCTATTTAACCTTGCCTGCACCATATATGAATTAAGGCTTGTTCCATTCGTAAGAACCGCCTCTCCCGGTTCCTTCGTTTCTTCTTCATTATCCAGGCTTTCTATATCTTCATTACCTGACAGCAGATTATCCTTACTATAAACAGATTCGTATGTATTATTATCTACCTGTTTTACTTCTTTTTTCTTATCCACATTGCTGGTATAGTTTAAGTAACCCGCTACTGCAATTAACACAGCTAAAAATGTAACTACAAATTGATTTTTCTTAAATAACTTTCTCATTATTCTCCCCCTACTTATTCTTTATTACTGATATTTTATGAACAGGAATGTCAAATAATGCTGCAATCATATTGATAATTTCTTCGCTTTTGTTTGACACCTGTAATCCTGAGGCTGTTATTGCAACCCCCTCTATCTTTGGATAAACTTCTTTAACAACATAGGGGCTGTCCCCACCATTCTGATTTAAAATGACTGTCGTTTTTTTTACGGATGTATTACCTTTTTCATTCGTACTGCTGTCGCTGTCTTCCTGTACTACTTTTTCTTTTCCTGATTTGAAAGTAATCATTACCTGAACATCTGAAATACCATCAATACTTTCTATCATCTTCTTGATTTCATCCTTCAAAGTATTTTCATATGTAATCGTATTCTCAGTATTTTCCAGTGTAGTTTCTACTTCCTCATCATGTCCTACACTTTCAAAATATGATGATCCAATCAATAATATTCCAGCGAAAGCCAAAAGAATCAGCTTTTCTTTTCCTATATTTTTTATATTACTTATTTTTTTCAGATTTATTGGTTGTCTGCTCATTTATTTCACGAACCCTTTCATAAACTTTTGTCTGCATTTCGCTGATACTGTCACGGATATCAGAATCCATTTTTATTTCTTTCGAATAATATTTGTCTATAATATCAGTTATATTAATACGTTGTTTCCCTAGATTAACAATTGGTGTGATTGCTGAAACAATTAATAATAATCCAGCGAAAAGTTTAATATACTTTATGTACTGCCTATCCGGAAAAATATTTAATATTAACGTAATAACCAACATAAATACACAAATATTTTTAACATAGTTATACAAAAATTCCATGTATGCTACCCCTTTCCTGTTACCATACAAATAATGGCTATACTTATAATAAACAATAATCCTCCACTCATAATTACCCTTGCCAGCATCCTTGTTCCCACAGACAGACAAGTAAAACTATCTGTTATACGTTTATCGGAAATAGGCTGTACCAGCGCCGCTGCTAACTGCAATGAGAATGAATATATTTGAACTTTCAAAAACGGGACAATACACAAAACGATAATAACAATAATTGCAAATCCCCCTATTGTATTTTTCATTAAATTAAAAGAACCTAGTAAAATACTGGACATAGCATCTGTACTATCACCTACCACCGGCAATGCTCCTACAAATTTTCTGATTGTTGTATTTTTTGCTCCGTCAATTGACGGCAGCACCAATGCCTGAATTACATTTAAACTGGTAACAATACCTACAAACAGTTTTGAAAGAAAATTTATTAAATTTTTTATAACATTTGCTGTCTTAGATAGAAAATCTTCTCTAGATACATTATTTACAATGCTGACTGCCACATATATTTTTATCAGTGGAATGATAATATGTAAAAACACAAATTCAGAAACAGTGATTATAATTAAAGTCAACTGATAAAACCCTGCAGCACTTACTTGCCCTACAATTGCAACAGATAAAAAATATGTGGGGACTATTCCGTACATAAAACTGATAAGCAGCCTGATAAAATCACTGGCTATTACACAAAAACTGTCAAACAACGAAATCATCAGAGTTATCGCTACCAGATAACATATGTAAAATGCTGTTTCAGAAACATTATCTTTTGAGAACACACTGGCGAAATTTGTAAAAAAAGCTGACATTACTACAACCAGTACTAAATTTCCCAAAAGTCTGTAAATAAAACTTACATCTCCTATTGTTTTATTATAAATCATATTGAAACACGTCTTAAAAACATCGGAAAAATTACCTGTAATAATATTTTGGATAATGTTATTTATATCAAAATCCTTATATCCAGCTTCTTCTAGTACCTGTCCACTTTTTCTAAAATCAAAATCATCTATTGAAACTATATCGTTATTCTCTTCTCCATAAACATTTACTGTGTGACAAAGACATATAAATAAAATAATAATAAATATTGTTCTTCTCATATTTTTTACGATAACAGACCCCCTACTTTAGAAATCAATTCTGTAAACACTGGAAGACTGATAACCAAAATAGATACTTTTCCAAATATCTGAACCTGGTTTGCCACAGCTGTATACCCACAGTCTTTTGAAATATCCGATGCGATTTCTGAAATAAAAGTGATTCCTGTAATTTTTAATAGAATTTTGATATATTCCTTACTTACTGATGTCAAATCTGATAACTTGTCCACCAATGATACGATTTCGCTTAGTTTTGATAAAAGAAATATAAAAATAAATACACAACCTGCTACGGAGATAAAAATTCCATACTCAGGTTTAATTGACTTAAACTGTATTGCCAATAATACAACCGCAATACTTACTATTCCAATTGAAATCATCTTCACCTCTATAATTCAAACAGTTTTTGTATTGTTTGGAACAAATCATATATATATGGAACAATCCACATTAAAACTAATATCAACCCTGCCAAACTTGTGAGAAAAGCCTGCTCTTCTCTTCCACTATGTCTTAATATCTGCCCCACAACCGATACGATAATTCCCACTGCCGCAATCTTAAAAATCAAATTAACTTCCATTCAAAAATACCTTCCATATCTATAAGAGAATTATAGAAATAAATACTCCTGATAACACTCCCAGCATTTTATATAATTTACACTTCTCTTTTTTTTCACGCTTCAGATTCAGAACACATACTTCCATTTCGTTTACACACTCATCAATGTTTTTTAACTGCGTTTCCCTGTCAGTCGTCCCCAAATGTATTCCAAAGTCCTTTATAATTCTTATTTCCTCTTTTCTTAATGGAGATTTTTTCTCAAAACAATCTGTTATACTTTTTTCCCATGCTTCCCACAAAGAACTCCCTTTTGCTGTATACTCTTTTACTACTGTTTTCAAAAAATGTATTATGTAATTATTTCTCACTGTAATATTTTCGAGAGCCTCGCAGATACTGGAATTATTGTGTTTAATCTCTCCTTTTAGAATTATGAGAGCCTTTTTCATTGCCTCAATACAGTGAATTCTTTGGATATAATCATCGCACAAAGAATATCCCAACAACCCACAAGCAACAATTACAATGATAATGCCTGTTATTTTTAACAACATATGTATTCACCTATTCCTTTTATGATAACTTTTGATGTGAACATGGATAACATTTTACTACCTAACTTTTCTCTTACATCTTCCACATCTTTTCCATGTATCGTAGCTATAATTTTGACTCCACTGATATTTGCATACTCGAGTGCTTCTTTATCTGACTCTCCACCAATCTCATCGACAGCAATAATTTTAGGAGACATGGCACGTATTGCCATTAATATTCCTTCTGCTTTGGAACAATTACTGATAACATCTGTCCTCACTCCTAAATCTATTGTCGGTGTTCCTTTATAACACCCTCCTATCTCATTTCGCTCATCTATTACACATATGCTTGTCCCCTCTTTTTTATTACTGATATTTTTAATCATATCTCTTAACAATGTAGTTTTTCCAAGAGCAGGAGGCGAAATAATAAGAATATTCTCCAAATCTTTTTCTGAGAACTGCTTTAATACACTCACACTGCATCCATCAATGAAATGTCTCACCCTGAAATTTAAAAACCTAATATTTTTAACCACTGCTGATTTATCATTCTGCCATGTCATATAACCACCGATACCGATGCGATGTCCTCCCGGTACAGTAATATATCCATCAATCAGGTTTTCTTCATACGCGTATGCTGAATACTCTGTAACCTTGTTAAAACTGTCTTTTATATCCTGTTCATTAACGATGCATTCTGTTAAAATCTTTTCTCCCGATGATGTATTTAAAATCACCGGTACATTTATTCTCAAACGTATTTCATAAATAAAATTATCATGGTAAAACAATATTGCTTGTCTTATTTTCTCATTAAAATAATCATATATATTTTTCATCCTGTCCCACCTCTCTTTATCAAAATATATGCCCCTCAAAAAAATATATTCTATTTACTTTTAAATGAAACTGCTGTAAACTTTAATTAGTTATGTGAATCAATTTATAAACAAAAGAAAGGGTGTACTATGAAAAAACTAAGAGGATTCTTTGTATTTTCTCTTGTATTTATTTTATTCGCCGGTGCAGGATATATTATTTCCAAACAAAGTAACCATGATTTAAACGCAAGCGAAAATGCTACAACAAGAACAACGCAGGAAACTGAATCAACTGCTTCAGAACAATATAACTTAATTACCAAAATCACATTACCTCATACCTCTATCAGCATTACGAAAGGCAAAAAAAGAGTCATCAAAGCTGATTTTAGATATGGCAGCAATACTAATTTAGAAAATGAACCTTTTGAATGGAAAAGCAAAAATACGGACATTGTTACCGTCAATAAAAAGGGTATTATCAAAGCAAAAAAAGCCGGTAAAACATATATTATCTGTTCCAGCATCTCCGGTAACATCAAAGTTCGTTGTAAAGTAATGGTACGTGAACCATATAATAAAGTTGTATCAATGAAACTAAATACTTCACATATTCAATTGGGGAAAAACCATAAGCGGAAAATAAAACCTATCATCAATTATGGTAACTCAAAATACACAAAAGAACCTATTATTTGGAGCAGTTCCAATAATAAAATTGCCAGTGTAAAAAATGGTGTAATTAGAGGAAAGAAAAATGGCACAACCTACATAAAAGCAAAATCAAAATACACAAACAAAGCTGTTCGATTAAAAGTGACTGTAAAAAACACAAAATATATCGCTGTAACTTTTGATGATGGACCGGGAGATTATACTGACAAATTATTAGATGCTCTTGAAAAGTACCATAGTAAAGCGACATTTTTTGTTTTGGGAAACAGAGTTAATACATACAAAAAACAGTTAAAACGTGAATACAATCTTGGTATGGAAGTAGGCAGCCATACATGGGCTCATAAAAACTTAAATGTTATTTCAAAAAATGATGTAAAAAGTGAAATTTTTAAAGCACGGGACGCCGTTAAAAATATTATCGGTGAATTTCCTACACTGCTTAGACCACCATATGGTAACTTTAATAAAACAGTTTCAAAAAATGCCGGTGTACCAATGATTTACTGGTCTGTCGATACAGAAGACTGGAAACATAAGAATGTTAAATATATTTCAAAATACTTATTAAATCATGCACGTGATGGAGAAATCATTTTATTACATGATATTCATTCTACTTCTGTTGATGGATTTATCAAAGCACTTCCAAAATTAAAGAAAAAAGGCTTTGAGTTGGTAACTGTAAGCGAATTATATGAAATCTATGGTAAAAAATTAAAAAAAGGCATTATGTACTACGGTCCAAACAGCAACAGATAGAAAAAAAGATGAACCAATTTTTTGGTTCATCTTTTTTTCTATAAAACTTTTGATAAAAATTCTTTCAAACGTCCATCCTGTGGATTTTCAAACAAATCTTTTGGATTACTATCTTCTAATATTGCCCCATCTGCCATAAAGACGACTCTGCTGGCAACTTCTTTTGCAAATCCCATTTCATGGGTAACAATAACCATTGTCATTCCCTCATTTGCTAAATCTCCAATTAGTTCAAGCACTTCTCCTACCATTTCCGGATCAAGTGCTGATGTTGGCTCATCAAACAACATTACATCCGGATTCATTGCCAAAGCCCTTACGATAGCAATTCTCTGCTTTTGACCACCGGACAACATATTTGGATATTCGTCCCTCTTATCTGCAAGACCAATACGCTCCAACAATTCCATAGCTTCCTTTTCTGCCTGTTCCTTTGTTTTCAGTTTCAGGTGAATCGGTGCCATGGTAATATTTTGCAGCACTGTTTTATGCGGAAACAGATTAAAATGCTGGAATACCATCCCCATTTTTCTTCTATGAAGATTAATATCAACTTTCTTGTCTGCCAGATTTACACCTTCAAAATATATTGAACCATATGTTATCGGTTCTAACATATTTAAACTTCTAAGAAGTGTAGATTTTCCAGAACCAGATGGTCCTATGATTGCAACTACTTCTCCCTTTTTAATATCAAGACTACAATGATACAGAGCCTTAACAGCACCATGATTGTATTCTTTTCCAACATCTACTACTGAAATCATATTATCGTTTGTCGCCACGTCTCATTCTCCTTTCTATTGCCTCAATTGCCTTACTTGCAGGGTAATTGATACAGAAATAAATAAGTGCAGCCACAACATATGGTCCAATTGTGATATATGTTGTTGCAGCTACTGTCTTTGCCACCCACATCAACTCCATCATACCTAACATAGAACAGATAGAAGATTCTTTTACCATTGTAATAATTTCGTTTGCCAATGCAGGAAGAACATTCTTTACAGCCTGTGGTAACACTACCTTTACCATCGCTGCTGAAGAAGATAATCCAAGACTTCTTGCTGCTTCGGTCTGACCAGTATCAACAGCCAGAATTCCTGCTCGGAATATCTCTGCCACATATGCGGAGCTGTTCAGCGCCAATGCTAACACTCCCGGAATAAACATTGCTATATTAACAAATCCAAAAATATATGTAGTTGGAATTTTAATTGTTGTAAAAATTCCAAAATATATTAATGATAACTGCACCAGTAATGGTGTCGAACGAAATATATCAATATATAACCCGGATAAAAATTTAACGACTCTTATTTTACTTAAGCGAAGCACTGCCAGAAGCATAGCCGGTATAATCGCTATCAATACTGCACAAACTGACAGTAACAGCGTATATGCTATGCCCTGTAAAAACATTGTGTAATACTCTGGCATAAAACTAAAGTTAAAAAAACTGGTTGGCGCCATAACTACTCTCCTTTAATTCCCTTTGTATCTTATTCTACTGCTTTATCTGCTTTCGCATCAGCATCTTTAATCCATTCATCAACTAACTTATTATCAACTGCATTTTTAATAGACTCATTAATAGCCTTTAAAATTCCTTTAGGGTCACCCTTCTGAACTGCTACACGATAAGGAGCAGCTTCTCCTAATTTAATATCAGCAATTACCATATCGTCATTTTCCTGTGCATACTGTTCTGCAACAGCACCATCTAAGATTGCAGCATCGCACTTATCATATGCTAAGTTGTTTACAATATCATTAACACTTGTAAGTGCTAAAAGTGTTGACTTCTTAAAATCTTTATTAACAATATCTGCCTTTGTTGTTCCTGTCTGCGCAGCAATTGTCTTTCCTGCCAATGAAGCAGCATCTTTATATGTATCTTTCTTGTCAGCTTTTACAAGCATCATAGGTGGTAAATCTGTATAATATGGGTCTGAAAAATCAACAACTTTCTCTCTCTTACCATCCTTTTCCACTGCTGAAATAACCATATCTACTTCACCTTTTTGAAGAGCAGCCATTAAACTGTCAAAGTTCATATTTGAAACTTCAAGTTTTGTATCCATATCCTTTGCAATCTGTTCTGCCATAGAAATATCAATACCTGCATACTGCTGTTTTTTGTTCTCATCTAAAATAATAAATTCAAACGGTGGATAATCTGCAGATGTTCCAAGAACAATCTTGTCTAACTTCTTATTATCCTCTTTCTTTGTGTCTTCTTTGCTGCCACAAGCAACAAGTCCGCACATCATGGTTACAACAAGTGCAACTGCTACTAATTTTCCAAATAATTTTTTCATGATTTGTACCTCTGTCTTTTATTGACTTCCTTTCTTTTTATTTCAATATGCTTTCACACATATTTACGAATTTAGTACTTCCCTTAAAACATCATTATTGGCATTACCACCACTAATAACTAATGCAATGTTTTTTCCGGGAATCTGTTTTCCATACTGCATGAATGCTGCAATCGGTGCAGCACCTGCAGCCTCTGCTACTATTTTTTCATTCAATATCGCATGTGCCATAGCTTTTTTTATCATGCTTTCTTTTACTTCCAAAGAAATATCTACCAATTCTTTCATCGAAAAAGCTAATTCTCCAATCCCACCTACCATGGCTTCGCAAATAGAATTTCCACTTGGATATTCATGATATAAATGTTTCTCCTCCACAGATCTGCCCCAAGCCGGACAACATTCAGAATAAACCCCTACAATTTTCACATCAGGATTAATACTTTTTGCAGCAAGAGCAGTAGTGGTGCACAATCCACCTCCACCTATTGGAAGAATAATCGTATCAACCTCTGGATTTTGGCTCATTATCTCTAAACCGGTAGTTCCCTGACCTGCATACACATCTACATCTTTATCCCACGCATCTATATATGTAAAACTGTTATTATGGATATACTCAATGCCTTTCGCGTACGCCTCATCGAAACAAGTTCCCATCAAAAGAACATTTGCACCATATGCCTTCATTTTTTCAATTTTACTGTCTGGAGTATTTTCCGGAACAATCACAGTAGCCGGTTTCATTCCCAACATTTTTGAAACATAAGATACTGCAATACCATGATTTCCTGATGAAATGGCAGCGACACCCTTCTCCCTTTCTTTTTCAGTTAATGAAAGTATCTTATTTAACGCTCCACGCATTTTAAAAGCTTTTATCGGCTGCTGACATTCTAATTTTAAAAACACATTTCTGTCATCACTTAAATATACAGATTTCTCTAACGGTGTATCTTTAATATATTTTGACAAACGCTCTTTTGCATCTTTAATATTTTCAAACTTTAATTTTTTCGTACACATTATTTCTCCTATCCTATGTACACAAATATGCAAATATTATACATGAAAAAGATGCTTATTTCAACGAAATAAACACCTTTTTAAATATTTTTTGAATAATTATTCATCTATACATAATTTTATTAATGTAACTCATATATACTGAATCTTTGTTCTACTACATTTGCTATTTTAAAAATGTACTACTTTACCTGCTTATACTTCTTTACAATCATTGAAATGCCACCGATAAGAGTTAATGCATATCCCATTCCTAAATCAGAAAAATATTCTTTCATAATGTCTGCCTCAGATATAATTGCTACAATGATAACCCCTTTCTTATCAAGAGAACGTCCTAGTATCTCATATCCTTTCATTGCGCAAAAATAATTACAATTCCTGCAATAGAAGCAATATATCCCTGATGATAAATTCCTATCCACAGAGCCACACCTAATAACGAACCTATTAACGCACCAACTGAAACAATTCTCTCATGATTTTTCTTTCGTTACATACATTCCTCATCCAACAATCTTAAATAATGATTCGCCTCTCTTAAAACATGGTCTGCCAGAAGCGGTAATATCAGACCTTCTATCTTACATTCTAAGACTCCCTTTGTTCCTGCCGTCTTAAATTGCTGATACTTTTCTGTCAGTTTTCTTGACTCTCCAGTAACATCTTCAAAAACCTGACAATCTCTTTTTCTTGCCTCCTCTAACAATTCACAATAATCCATAGCAAAATCATCTGCTGTACATATTAATTCCTTCTCTGACGGATCAAGAAGTCCTCTGATAAACATAGCATGCTCCATCATAATCTGATTCCAAAAACTTTCTGTTCTATATTTGTTTTGATTAGATACACATCCCCTATTCTCCAATTCAGAAATAATTGAACGATACATTTTTGCTTCTCTTAGTATATGTTCAATTAATAATGGATAATTAAATGTAAACAACCTGCATTCTAACACTTCTCTCAATATTTTTTCTTTAAACTCTATCAAACCGCTAACTAGCCTTAATGCTCTTCTATTTAACATTCTGACAGGCTGCATGACTTCTCTGCTACACCCGTTATTTTCTCCATGTTTCAACAACATTTCCATTTCCGTTATCCTGCTGTCAATATCAACTCCCATAAGAAAGCTTGTTCGCTTTTCTGCTCCCATAGTAAAATCTGTAACAATTTCCTGAGAATCAATAACACACTCTCCGATAATACCATTTGCCATATCAACAGCATCTCTTAAGAGTTCTTCAAATTGAAGCATAAACCATTCTGCCTGTTTAATATATTTAGAATTTTTAGAAGGAAATCCTGCCATAAGGAACAATGAATGTTCCTTCATAATTCTTCCAAAAAATAAATGATTTTCTAACGATAACTGCACGTAATTATTTCTCATAAAGCATACCTTTATATTTTATCTCTCTCAATATTGTATGCATCACTTATGATATGGTTCATTATTGATAATCCTATAACTCCGATACACCTGCTCTAGCAATATCACCCGCATCAACTGATGAGGGAATGTCATCTTTGAAAAACTCAGCTTCAAGTCTGATCTGTCAGAAACTGATTGATGTAGTCCCAAGGATCCTCCTATAATAAAAACAATATGGCTTGTGCCTTGAATTCCTAACTGTTCTATTTTATGTGCCATTTCTACAGAATCTAATTGTTTTCCTAATATTTCTAACGTAACCACATATGCCTGTTCTGGAATATACTTAAAAAGTCTTTCTGCTTCTTTCTTTTTTATAATATCTGTTTCTGTCTCTGTGCAATTCTCCGCTGTCTTTTCATCTGCCACCTGAATAATATTTAATTTGCAGTATCTGGACAATCTTTTTACATATTCCTGAATAGCATTAA
Organism: uncultured Eubacterium sp.; assembly: GCA_910584795.1. Taxonomy (GTDB): domain Bacteria; phylum Bacillota; class Clostridia; order Lachnospirales; family Lachnospiraceae; genus Eubacterium_G. Next base: position 333,267 of record CAJUBZ010000001.1, read on the forward strand.
TATAAAATTTTTCTTTAATCTTACCAACTGCTAAAACTGTAATTTTCACTTGATAACTCCTCTTCTGAATCATATCCTTTTTTAATTATACAATCTTTCACATAAAAAATAAATATGTATTACCTTGTGAAAGCTCCTTTAATAGTATATAATAAAATTAATTACTTTAAACAAAGGAGACTGCTTATGGAAGATAATAAAATTACAACGACAGACCAACAGACTGAGAAGAATCCAATAATAGAAAACTCAGATATTCCATCAGAGAGTTTATATGAATTTACGGATAATAAAGTTTCCTCTTTTGTACGTTTATCTGACAAATATCAAGATATTACCTCTTCTGCGTCAACTATGCTGTTAGTTGGTATCATCGGTATCATATTTATGATCTTAGTATTAGCAGATATTATCCCTTTACCACTGAATTCTTCTACAGCATGGCTTTTTGATTCTGTTATGGGCGGCATTTTTATTATATTTATCATTTCTGGCATCATTTCTTTTATGCATGCTAAACAAGTAAAAATTGATGCAGACGAAGAAGATAAATTAATCGGAGAACTTCTCTCCTGGGCTGATACTAATATTAAAAAAGAAATGTTGGATGATGGGCTTGACCTGACACAGCCGGAGGAACTTTTATATTTTAACCGTGCTGATAAGATAAAAGATAAGTTAATGCATCAATTTGAAAATGCAGATGAAGCTCTAATTTGTGAATACACCGAGCAGATTTATCAAAATATATATGAACCTGAAAACTAGAGATTTATAATTATTTTAAACAAAACACGCTGTAAATACAGCGTGTTTTGTTTTGAGATTTTTATAATTTTCTTTGAATGATTTCCAAACCACCATTCACAATCAACATTTAATAAAACAACATTTCCTCACAAATGCAATACTTTTTTAAATTTCCTGCTGAATTCTTTTTCTCACTTCCTCTAATGATGCTTCATTCTTTTTCGCTATTTCAGCCAAATCTTCGTACTCTATTTTTGTTTTTACAACACCATAACCTTTTGATTTCTTAACTCTGACAGTACCATAACTTGTTTCAACTGCTTTAATATTTCTCTCTAATCCATATCGCTTACAGGTATATTCTCGTACTCCCAATGTAGTAGTATGCTTAAATATCAAATTTAAAAACTTCTCTTTATCCTCTTGCTTACACATACATGTTAATATAAATCCCGGACGGTTTTTCTTCATAACTACAGGTGTAGTGTAAACATCCAACGCTCCCTCTTTCATCATTAATTCTGCTGCATATCCAATATTCTCTGATGTAATATCATCCAAATTGCAGCATAATTCTATAATATCACCCATTGGATTTTCTGTTGTTCCAAGCATTATTCTGACACAGTTAGCTGTTGGATAGTCTTTATTTCCCATACCATATCCAATAGATTCGACCTTCATTACCGGCATTTTTTCAAAAGAATCTACAAAATATTTCAAAAGAGCAGCTCCTGTAGGAGTGCAGAGTTCTCCTTTTATTTCATTATTATAAATTGGAACATTTTGAAGAATAAAAGCCGTTGCAGGCGCCGGAACCGGAAGAATACCATGAGCACATTTTACTTGCCCACTGCCTACATTCACAGGCGATGCTAAAATCCTGTCAAAACTCAATTCATGTATTAACATACATGTAGCTACTACATCTGCCACAGCATCCATTGTTCCTACTTCATGAAAATGAATGTCTGATATTGCTTTTCCATGGGCATGACTTTCCGCTTCTGCAATTAAGGTATACACACCAATTGCATCTTTTTTTACTTGTTCATCGATATTCAAATGATTTATCAAATGCTCAATGTCATTTAAACCGGTATGGCTGTGAGAGTGTTCATGTCCATTACAATTTTCTTGACTATGCTTATGTGTATGCTCACCGCTATTGCCATGTTCATGGATATGTACCTTATCATGGCAATGAACATGATTATGCTGATGAACATCCTGACTCTTTTCTTCTATACCATCTACCAACACTTTCATATGAGTTCCTGTAATCCCACATTTCACACTTTTCTCTTTTTTCAGTTCTACTTTCGGTATTCCCAATTGATTAAATCTATCCACAAAATCTTCTGGATCCTGATGTAATTCAATGAATGCTGACATCAGCATATCCCCTGCTGCTCCCATATTACACTCTAAATATAATATTTTCATCTAACACCTCTATCAATAATATTTTTATATTCTATCTATTATATTAACATATCTCATTATGAAATATGGTTAATCATGCTTGCCATATATCCGGCGCCAAAACCATTATCAATATTTACAACACTGACACCGCTGGCACAGGAATTCAGCATTGATAGCAATGCTGAAAGTCCCTCGAAAGCTGCACCATATCCCACACTCGTAGGAACTGCAATGACCGGACAGTCAACTAATCCGCCAACCACACTTGCCAACGCTCCTTCCATACCTGCAATTGCAATTACCACTTTGGCACTCATCAATTCATCTGCATGAGCCAGCAATCGATGAAGTCCTGCCACACCTACATCATATAATCTTACAACTTCATTTCCCAGAACCTCTGCTGTAAGTGCAGCTTCTTCAGCTACCGGCATGTCACTGGTTCCTCCTGTTGCCACAACAATCTTTCCGATTCCATCTGCTTTCGCTATATCTCCAACGATTCCTATTTTACTCATAGTATCATATTGAAAACGAATCTCTGTATCAGTGAATTCTTTTGATACCGCTATAGCTGCCTCTTCACTCATTCTGGTAATTAATACATTTTTCTGTTCCTCTTTCAACATAGCCGCTACAATCTTAACAACCTGCTCCGGAGTCTTTCCTGCTCCGTAAATGACTTCTGCCACTCCTTGTCTGATTGCTCTATGATGATCCACCTTGGCAAATCCCAAATCTTCAAAAGGCTCTTTTTTTAATTCCAATACTGCCTCGTCAATTCTCATTGTGCCCTCAGCAACACTTTTTAATATATCTCTAATATCCATCTTACAATATTTCGTCCTTTCCCAGTCTCTCATTCATGCTGCCTGTTCTATACCCTTCTAAATCCAATGTTACATATAAAAATCCAATCTCTTTGAATTTCTTATATATGTTCTCTTTATGATACTGTACAAAGTGCTCTATCTGCTCTGGTAAAATCTCAATTCTTGCAATCTCTCCATGATTTCTTACTCTTGACTGCTCATACCCCAAATCTATCAATACTTGCTCCGCCTTCTCTGTCATTGCCAGCTTTTCTAATGTAATTCTTTCTCCATAGGCAAATCTGGAAGCTAAACATGCCTTACTTGGTTTATCCCATGTATTCAGTTCCATCTCTTTCGATAACTCTCTGATTTCTGCTTTTGTCAATTCTGCGACCTGCAACGGACTAAGCACATTCAATTCCCTAATGGCCTGTAATCCCGGTCTGTAATCTCCTTTGTCATCCATGTTAGAACCTTCCACTACATGTGTAATCCCTTTTTCCTTTGCAAACTTAATGATTTGTGAAAAAATATCTTTTTTACAATTATAACATCTGTCTGGTGGATTATCTGTAAAACCCTCTATCTGTAATGGATTCCATTCACATATGAAGTGCCTGATTCCTTCTTTCCTGCAAAATATCTTTGCCTGCTCTGTTTCCTTCATTGGAAATACACTGGAACTTAGGGTGATAGCAACAGCTTTTTCTCCTAAAACATCATGGGCAGTTTTCAGAAGAAACGTTGAGTCTACACCGTTAGAAAATGCTACTGCCACATTTTCTAACGAATTTAAATATTCTTTAAGATTTTCTAACTTTTCCTTAATCTCTTTCATCAAATCCTCATATTTCTTTTATTTATACTTCTTTACAACCTTTATCTTAATTAACGTTTCTTTTAATATCTATTTTTTATAATCAAATATACTTTTCAAACATAACAATACCCATATACATTTTAAATGAAAATCTTCAAAATGTATATGGGTTACTTTTTAATTTCTATTTGGTAAATTGGATACATATTCCCGAAATACATTCCAATTTCCTCTTTTTAATTCCGAAATATCAACATCAATGTCATTGATAACATTTCCTTCCATCAGAAATACATCAATGCCCAAATTTTTTGCACACATATCCTCCCGAACATCATTTCCAACCATAAGACAGTCTTCTGGATCTTTATCGAGAATCTTTAACAGATACTTATAATATTCCAAATTCGGCTTAGTATAACATGAATTTTCATAGGTTGTAATTAGCGAAAAGTCCTCTGCATTAAGCCCCGCCCAGGATAGACGTTCAAGGGTTGCGACTTCCGGAAAAATAGGATTTGTAGCTACCACCAACTGATAGCCTTTTTCTTTTAATATTTCCACACATTCACTAACAGTATCCAAAGGTCGTGTGACATATCTTGCCACACCAAAGTCCTCTTTATAAAATCTGTTAATTTCTTTTTCCAGTTTTCGTCTGACTTTGGTTTCCATTTTGCCATTGCCATCAGTCATAAAATTCTCAAAGGCTTTCCAAAAACACTCCTCGTTCGTAATCATTCCATTATTCTCAACTAATGCTTTCAGCCCAATCCAAATACCTGCAATTATTTTTTTTGCATCATATCCGGCAGATTCCATTCTGCTGTATAAAAGGCATATATATGTATCTGTAAATTCTTTTAAGTCCATTGGAAGCAATGTTCCATCTAAATCAAATAATACTGTGTTCATTCGTCCTATTCATCCCAGTTATGATAAACCTGCTGTACATCCTCATCTTCATCTAATCTGTCTATAATAATATTCATTCTCTTAATGGATTCCTCATCTGTTAATGTTACATAATTTTGTGGAATCATTGTCACTTCTGCCTGAGCCATCTTAACCCCTGCATCTTCCAGAGTCTGGCGAACTCCACTGAAATCTGCCGGTTCTGTCACAACTTCATAGCTGTCTTCTTCCTCTGAAAAATCTTCAGCACCTGCATCAAGTGCAATCATCATTAACTCATCTGAATCCATCTCACACTCTTCTTTTGCAATAATTATCTGACCTTTTTCGTCAAACATATAAGAAACACATCCCTGTGCTCCAACATTTCCATTTCCTTTTGTAAAACAGTTTCGCACGTTAGCTGCTGTTCTATTTCTGTTATCTGTTAACGCATCAACAATAATCGCAGTACCATTTGGTCCATATCCTTCATATCGAACAGATTCATAATTAATTGCACTGGCATTACCTGCAGCCTTTTTGATTCCTCTTTCAATCGTATCATTCGGCATATTGTTTGCTTTTGCCTTAGCAATTACATCACGAAGTTTGCTGTTATTATCCGGGTCTGCACCGCCTTCTTTTACTGCTACCGCAATTTCTTTACCGATAATTGTAAATAATTTTCCTTTTGCGGCATCATTTTTCTCCTTTTTATGTTTAATATTTGCAAATTTTGAATGTCCTGACATAAAATTTCACTCCTTTGTAATTTCTTGTAATTTACGCAATCTCAAGTGTATCATTTTATATTTCAATAGTCAACTTCACATGCCTTATGTATTTAGTTCCAAGCTTATGCAAAGCGCTTTATCAACAGTTTTTAACATTTCATCATCTAAATGACACACCTTATCTTTTAATCTCTGCTTATCTATTGTTCTAAGCTGTTCTAATAATATTACAGAGTCTTTTATAATATCACATTTTTCTTTATCAATTTTTATATGCGTTGGCAGTTTTGCCTTCGTCATACGGCTTGTAATTGCCGCCACAATTACTGTAGGGCTATGTCTGTTTCCCGTATCATTTTGAATGATTAGTACCGGTCTGATTCCGCCCTGTTCCGAGCCGATTACCGGTCTTAAATCAGCATAATAAATATCCCCTCGTCTAATAACCATTTTCAACACTCCAAATTGTTTTCTAATAACTATATTATTCCACATTTTGGAATGTGTATTCACTTCTGCTAAATATTTATCTCATAATCGTCATCATAATAATCTTTGGTTCCCACAACCTGCCCATTTTTCAAATAAACTCTTGGTATTCTCTTACCTAAATCACATACAAACTCATAGTTGAAGGTACCTGCAAGAACCGCCAACTCATCAATCAGAATTTCTTCTTTTCCATCCCGACCTGCCAGTGTAACCTTGTCACCTACCGAAACATCCATGCCTGTAACATCCACCATAAACTGATCCATGCAGATTCTTCCTACAATATCTGCTTTTTTTCCGCCTATAAGAACATAGCCTTTATTACTAAGATTTCTCGGATATCCATCCCCATAACCTATAGGAATTGTTGCTATTTTCATATTTCTTTCTGCTAAAAATGTCTGTCCATAACTAATTCCTGTGCCGGCTTCTATTTCTTTTACATGAACGACATGGCTGTATATACTCATTGCCTGCTCCAATTTCATAGCCTCATGATCCATTTCCTCTGATGGATAAAGACCATACATAGAAATTCCTGCTCTTGCCAGATTCAGAGATGTTTCTTTCATCTCCATCATTGCTGCACTGTTCGCACATTGATGAATTGGAATATGCACTCCCACCTCTTCCAATTGACTTATAAATTCTTTAAACTCATCAAACTGTTTTTCGGTAAAAGTTTTATCTCTGTAATCTGCCTTTGCAAAATGTGTAAAAATGGATTTTATATGAACATTTGTTAATTTAGAAATCTCTAATACTTCTTTTACAGCCTCTTCACACGGTATATACCCTATCCTGCTCATTCCCGTATCAACAGCAATATTAATGTCCACGACTTTATTGAACTTTTTTGCTTCCTCAGAAAGATTTTGTACATCTTCCATTCTATATATCGCCGGAATCATTTCCTCTTTTATTACCATTTCATAAGTATCAACCGATGTATACCCTAATATAAAAATTGGTTTCGTAATCCCATGTCTTCTAAGATTATGCCCTTCATAAGCTGTTGCCACTGCATATCCCGCAAAAACATCATCCAATGCTTTCGCAATAGGCACAGCTCCATGACCATATCCATCCGTTTTAATTACAGCAATAATGCCCGTATCCTGATTGATTTTTTCTCTCATTCTCATAACATTTCGATAAATTTTATCAAGATCAATCGTAGCATATCCTCTAAAATATTTATCCAACTTCATCTCATCCACCTCTGTTCTTCGCAACATTTATACAACTCATCTTTCGTTTTCTATCTCTTCATTACTTCTGCAATCTTCTTTACAATATCTCCTGCCATCATACTTTCTTTCGTCTGACATTGTGCTGCCATGTCTCCTGCACACCCATGAACATAAGGTCCAAGTACTGCTGCATTCTCCTGACCTGCCCCAATTCCCAGCAATGCTGCAATAATTCCTGTCAGAACATCACCACTGCCAGCCGTAGCCATACCACTGTTTCCTGTCAGATTAATATATGTTCCCTGCTGATTTACAATGACAGTTCTGGCATCCTTTAATACAACAGAAACTCCATACTGGTAATTTGCCTGATTTGCATATTTTATGAGATTCCCTGCAATTTCTTCTACAGGGACAGCCATAAATCTGCTCATCTCCCCCAAATGAGGTGTCATAATCACATTCTTATGCAACTTATTTTTTATGTCATTTCTTCTGGATATTGTATTAATTCCATCTGCATCCAACACTGTAGGTAACTTCGCTTCCAAAACCGTTTCCACAATCTTTGTCTGAAGTTCTCCTGTACCAATACCCGGGCCAACAGCAATCACATTACACCAGTGAATACATGCTTCTAATGATTTCATATCAAACTTTTCTGTATCATATGTATTTATCATAGCTTCGGGAATTAATTTCCCAATAATATTTCTGTTATTTTCATGGGTAAATACTCTTACCATTCCTGCACCAGTCTTAAATGCAGCTAATGTTGATAATATCGCCGCACCCGAAATATCTTTACTACCTGCAATAATCAATACCTTACCATAAGTCCCTTTATTGGAATAATTCTTTCTTTTCGGAATATTATATAAATCTTCTCTTTCAGCATATTTTATCGTATTATCCGGATTACCTTCTCTTGCCAGACCAATATCAGCAACCTTTACTATACCGCAATAATCTGCTCCCGGATATAATACAGTCCCTACTTTATGACTACCAAAAGTTACTGTGTATTGTGCTTTTACAGCAATTCCAAGTACCATTCCAGTATCCGCATCAATCCCTGAAGGGATATCAACAGAATATACTCTCGACCGAAATTGATTCATCTGTTCTATGGCATTTTTATAACTATCCGTAACTTCTCTTGATAAACCGACACCAAATACAGCATCAACAATCACATCAGCAAAAGTAACATGATCCGTAATATTTATCCCTAGATTTTTCACAATCTTATACTGAACTTTAAACTCATCTGTAGCCTTTTCCATATCCCCTAAAACACAAATACAGGTGTTATACCCATTCAGGTGCAACATCCTGCATACTGCCAAACCATCAGCTCCATTATTCCCTATTCCACAGACTACAAGAACTGACTTACTTTTTAATTCATTTTCCATAATAAGAGAAGCCACACAGAGTGCTGCCCTCTCCATTAGAACAATACTCGGGATTCCAATGTTTTTTATTGTAAAATCATCTACAGTTTTCATTTGTTTTCCTGTAAAAATATATCTCATTGGCAACTCCTATCTATTTTTCACTTTTTATCTTTTTCAGAAATCCTATAGGTCAATTTCATGAGACTTTCTGATAAATGAACATTCTCAACAATAATATCACCGGAAAATCTCAAGTCTGTATGCGCAAAATTCCAAAATGCCTTTACTCCACATTCTACCAATTTTTCAGCTACTTTTCTGGCTGGTTCCTTTGGCAGTGTCAGCGCCACAATCTCTACATTATTTTCTCTCACATAATCATACAAATATTCAATATCTAAAATCTCTGCATCCACAGTTTTCTTTCCAATTAATTCAGGATTTTTATCAAATAAAGCCGTTATCTCAAATCCTCTATTTTTAAAATTACCATAATTTGCAATCGCCTGTCCTAAATTGCCCGCACCTACAATTACCATCTTATGGGTAACATCTAATCCTAAAAGTTTGCTTATTTCATCATAAAGATACTGAACATTATATCCATATCCCTGCTGTCCAAATCCTCCAAAATTATTCAAATCCTGACGAATTTGTGATGCAGTAACATTCATCATCTTACTTAATTCCTTTGATGAAATCCGCTCTATTTTCTGTGTTCTAAGTTCATCCAAATATCTATAATATCTTGGCAGTCTTGATATTACTGCTTTTGAAATCTTATTCATGGTTCGCTCCTGCTATATAATACTAATTTCATTATAGTACAAATTCTTAGATTGTCAAATATTTGTCAAAGTTTATATTGTTCCAAAATTTCCAAAATTATGATAGACTATTGAACGGACAATTAATTACAATTTGTTTCTGAAATGGGTCATCTGAACAATATTCTATTCAGACCCTTATCACAAAAATACGGAGGAAAAGTCTCATGATACTCTCATGTAATCATATTAGTAAATCATACGGAATAGACACAATTCTTGATGATTGTTCTTTTTTTGTAAATGATAACGAAAAAGCTGCTATTGTCGGAAACAACGGTGCCGGTAAATCTACCATGTTAAAAATCATTATGGGCGAACTTTCAGCTGATGAGGGAACAATTACTTTAGGAAAAGATAAAACAATCGGATACCTTGCACAATATCAGGACCTTAGTTCCCATAACTCTATTTATGATGAAGTAAAGTCTGTAAAGCAGAATCTTATAGATATGGAAGCCCGTCTCGTAGATTATGAAAATCAGATGTCTCATGTAGAAGGTGATGATTTATCCAGACTCATGGAAACATACACGAACTTAGAGCATCGTTTTCAACTACAAAATGGCTACTCTTATAAAAGTGAAATCGAAGGTGTTATCAAAGGTCTTGGTTTTACTGAGGAAGATTTTAATAAACAGGTTGGAACCTTGTCCGGAGGACAGAAAACCCGTGTAGCTCTATGCAAACTGCTGTTGGAAAAACCCGATATTATTATGCTTGATGAGCCTACAAACCATCTTGATTTAAATTCTATCAAATGGTTAGAAACATACCTTTTAAACTACAATGGTGCTGTACTGATTATTGCTCATGACAGATATTTTCTTGATAAGATTGTCACAAAAGTTATTGAACTTGAAAACCATAAATGCCATGTATATGATGGCAACTATTCTGCTTTTGCCAAAAAGAAAAAAGAACTGCGTGAAGCACAAATGAATCTTTATCTGAAACAGCAAAGTGAAATAAAACATCAGGAAGAAGTTATTGCAAAGCTCCGATCCTATAAACAGGAAAAATTTTATAAGCGTGCTGAAAGCCGTGAAAAGAAACTGGACAAAATGGAATTCATAGAAAAACCAACGGACATTCAGGATAACATGACAATTACTCTTGAACCCGATATTATCAGTGGTAATGATGTTTTATCAGTTAGCGATTTAAGTAAATCTTATAGCACAACACTTTTTACGGATTTAAACTTTGAAATAAAACGTGGTGAGCATGTTGCTTTAATCGGTGATAATGGAACCGGAAAAACAACAATTCTAAAAATAATTAATGATTTAGTAGATGCTGATACTGGTATAATTAAACTGGGTACAAATGTACATATTGGCTACTATGACCAGGAACACCATAATCTGTCTGATGAAAATACTCTTTTTGAAGAGATTGCAGATGCATATCCTAATATGACAAACACCAAGATACGCAATACTCTCGCTGCTTTTATGTTTACGGGAGATGATGTTTTTAAACGCGTATCTGATTTAAGCGGCGGGGAAAAGGGAAGATTATCTCTTGCCAAATTAATGCTGTCGGAAGCGAATTTAATTATTTTAGATGAACCTACCAACCATCTGGATATGACATCAAAAGAAATCTTGGAAAATGCCGTAAATAACTATACAGGAACTGTATTATATGTTTCCCATGACAGATATTTCATTAACCAGACTGCCAGCAGAATATTGGAATTAACCAATACCAAATTAATTAATTACCTTGGTAATTACGATTACTACGAAGAAAAAAAAGAAGAACTGACTTCTGTTTTTGCTCCTGAAATCGTTAAAGAAAAAGAAACAAAAGCTGTTTCTGCGAATAAACAGGATTATTTAGAAAGGAAGGCTGAAGCCGCAAGGATAAGAAAATTGAAAAATGATATCTCAAAAGTTGAAGAACAAATTAAGAAATATGAGGACAGGCTGAATGAATTAGATGAACTAATAGCAGATGAGACGGTTGCCACAAACTCTGCCAAACTGAATGAAATCAGCAAAGAACAAAATGAAATTAGTGAAAAATTAGATGATTTAATGCAGGAATGGGAAGTATTATCCGACCAATTGTAATAGATTCATTGTATTTTATACAGATTTATCTTATACTTAACATATCTATTTTTACGCATAAGGAGACAGAAATATGAACAATAAAAAGGTAGTTGTTGCACTTGGAAGAAATGCTTTTAGCGAATCATTTCCAAAGCAACAGGAACGTGTAAAAGCAGCCGCAAAAGCCATTGCAGATTTAGTAGAGGAAAAATACGAAATAATTATAACACACAGTAATGGACCGCAGGTTGGAATGATTCAGACTGCTATGACAGAATACTCCAGACTCGACGAAGAAAGAACTGTTGCACCAATGTCTATTTGTGGAGCAATGAGTCAGGGATATATCGGATTTGACTTACAGAATGCTATCAGGACAGAACTTCTATCCCGTGGTATTTATAAACCGGTCAGCACAATTATTACTCAGGTAAGAGTTGACCCGTTTGACAGAGCCTTTAATTCACCTTCTAAGGTAATTGGACGTCTTATGACAAAGGAAGAAGCTGAAAACGAAAAGAAAAAGGGAAACTATGTAGAATATGAGGAAGGCGAAGATGGCTATCGAAGAATTATTGCCAGTCCAAAGCCAATCGATATATACGAAATAGATGCTATCAAGGCATTAATTGATGCCCACCAGTTAGTTATCGCTGCCGGAGGTGGCGGGATTCCGGTATTAGAACAACGAACAGGATTAAAAGGCGCCAGTGGTATTATCGAAAAAGATTATACGGCTGCAAAACTTGCGGATATGTTAGATGCTTCTGCTCTTCTGATTCTTACATCTAATAATTATCTCACGATTGAAAAAGATGGAGTTACAGAAGAATTAAAAGAAATTTCTACAGATGAAGCTGAGAAGTTAATTGCAGACGGTTATTTTGACCCTGTTACTTCTCTTCCAAAAATAGATGCCTCATTATCTTTTGTACTTGCAGGAAAAGACAGAACTGCAATCATTACAAATCTTGATAAAGCAAAAGACGGCATTAAAGAAAAGATTGGAACGATTATCAGGTAAAATATTTACGTTCGTTATAAAACATTACAAATGCAATCCATTTTTAACTTATTTATTAAGAGGGGGTACATGTCTGCCCCCTCTTCGTTTTACATTTGTGGCTATTGCTGGCTATTAATTTCCTCTCCATGACACGTCACTTTTTCATACATACCATCCGTCTTCATTTCCAGTGCATTTACGTTGTCATTTAATAATTTATGAAACATTTCCCATATCCTTATTTTTATATTATTGTCATAAATCGGAACTGCCACTTCTATTCGGCGCAGCATGTTTCGTGTCATAAAGTCCGCAGATGAAATATATATTCTCTCGTCACCCTTTTCTCCGAAAATATAAATCCTTGAATGTTCTAAAAATCTCCCTACGATACTTCTTACAGTTATGTTTTCCGTCTCACCCTTAATTCCTGCAACCAGACAGCATATACCACGGATCACCATATCAATTTTTACTCCTGCCTTTGATGCCTCTATAAGTTTATTGATAATTGTCTTATCCGTCAGTGAATTCATTTTCAAACCAATATATCCTGTTTTTCCATTTTGAGCTTTTATAATCTCAGTATCAATCATTTCTAAAACTTTATCCTGCATTGATTTCGGTGCAACTAGTAAATGCTTTGTATTTTCAACAAACTGTTCCATACACATTTTATTAAATGTCATCGCCACTTCCTGTGCAATTTCATTGTCTGCGGTAATTAATGACAAATCTGTATATATTTTTGCTGTATTTTCATTATAATTTCCCGTTCCAATCTGACTAATATGTTTCACTTCGCCATTTTCACTATATGTGATGAAACATATCTTCGAATGAACTTTTACAAAATCAATTCCATAAACAATACGACATCCTGCTTCTTCCATTCGCCTGGACCATTCTAAATTGTTTTTCTCATCAAATCTCGCCCGAAGTTCTATCATTACAACAACTTCTTTTCCGTTTTCTGCCGCTTCTATCAATGTTTCAACAATTCTTGAATTTTTAGCCACCCGATACAGCGTAATTTTTATGGATACAACTCTGCTGTCATATACTGCTTCTTTCAACAGTTTCATGAATGGATAAATACTGTCATATGGATATTGAAGAAGCATATCACCTTGTTCTATTCTCTGAATCATAGAGGTATTTTCATTGATATCCATTGGTACTTTCGGAACCATTCGTGGATAAAATAATTCTTTTTTACTTCTTAATACATCTTTTAACTTATATATAAAAGACAATTCTAATGGTGATTCTGAATAAAATACCTGTTCCTTTTTTAAATCTAACTCTCTACACAGGGATTTTATAACCTTTTCGTCCATTGGTCTGTAATAATCCATTTTTACCGGACACAATTTTTTTCTTACCTTTAAAAGTGTTTCCATAGATTCTCTGTAACTTCCGCCATTATCATAGAAATCTTCATCAATATCTATATCTGCATTTCTTATAATTCTAATAAGTGATTTACTTTTAATCGTATATTTTTCAAAAATATCAGACATAAAATGCAAAATCAATTCTTCCACCAGCATGTATTTGTGTTTATCCGAAGGTATTGCAATCAACCGTTCAAAAACACCATTACTACATGGTACGATGCATAATTTTTCTGTACTCTTTGTCTGTAAAACTGCTACTGCATATATCTCCTGATTACTTAAAAAGGGAAACGGACTTTTTTTTCCAATAACCTGTGGTGACAATAACGGTTTTATAGCACGTTTATAATACTTTTCAAGATACCGGCATTCTTCCTTGCTAATACCTTGAAATGTAATAATCTGAACACCTTCATTTTTCACTTCACTCATAAGATTTTTATATACTTTATCTTTTACTTTTTGAAGCCTCTTTGTTTCTGCAAAAATAGAAGAAAGCTGTTCTTTCGCAGTCATTCCTGTTTTATTATCTTTTTTCATCTTTTTTATAAAAGTCTGATCATATAGAGAACCAACACGAACCATATAAAATTCATCTAAATTACTCTCAAAAATAGCAGCAAATGACATTCTCTCACATAATGGTATACTTTTATTTCCTGCCAAGTGTAAAACTCTTTTATTAAACTTCAGCCAGGACAACTCCCTATTATCATAACAATTACTTTTCACCTATCTTACCTACCCAAACAGATATCAAGCATTTCTGCCTGAACTAATATTTCTTCATCCGTGCTTATTGTTTTTTTCTTACCGGCAATATCTTTTAACAGACATTTTTCTATTACTCCATTCTTTATTGCTACCATATATCCAAACTGTTTTTTGGCAATTAACTGTGCTGCTTCTGCCCCAAGCCTTGACGCCAAAACTCTGTCATAAGCACTTGGCTGTCCTCCTCTTTGTATATGACCAATCACCGAGCGTCTAACTTCAGCATCTATTTCATTTTGTAATTGTTTCTCCAGATTTTGTGCAGAATCTGATATTTCTTCCTTTGCACGTTTTTCTTTAAATTGTTTTTTTGATAATTTGCTCTCCTCTAATGTCAAGATTCCTTCCGCCACAGCAATAATAATTCCTTTTTTGCCCTGGCTTATTTTTTTATGGATATGTTCTTTCACCACTTTGATATCATAAGGAATTTCCGGTATCAAAATAACATCAGCACCTGTTGCTATTCCTGCGTTTATCGTAAGCCATCCTGCTTTATTCCCCATTACCTCAACAATAAAAACTCTATTATGTGATACAGCCGTTGATTTCAAATTATCCATATATTCTGTTGCCCTGTCTATGGCAGAGGCAAATCCAAAAGTCATATCCGTTCCATAAATATCATTATCTATCGTTTTGGGTAATGTAATTATATTTAAACCTTCTTCACTTAATAAATTAGCCGTTTTATGAGAGCCGTTTCCACCTAAAATAATAAGAGATTCCAATCCCATATTTTTATAATTTTCAATCATACATTGCACTTTTGTCTTTCCGTCTTTATATTCCTCATTAATCTTCTTAAAAGGCTGTCTGGATGAACCCAAAATAGTTCCTCCCATTTTTAATATATTTTCAAAATCAGAACACTTCATTTTCTCATATTTTCCTTCTATAAGACCTGTGTAGCCATTTTTAATTCCGTAGATTTCTGCCTTTTTTCCAAATCTTTTATATAATCCTTTAACAACACCATACATTGCAGCATTCAGTGCCTGACAATCACCACCACTAGTTAAAATTCCTATTTTCATTACTTTTTCTCCCTATATTTACACAGTTATTTATAAAAAATATCTTTTTATTCATCTTTATTATTTCCAATAATTATAAATTTATAATTGTAATACATAATCTAATTTCAAATTCCGGTTTGTAAGGGAGTGACTCTCCTGCTGGAACAATGCAGACAGCGAATATCTTCACCTCAAGTCTTGAACATTTATACAAAATAAAAATAATACTGAATATTTTAAGCACCGACTTCATCTTCGAAAAATACCTGATGATTTTTTCGAAGGTAAGTCTGGACATTTGATTTTGTGAATCAAATGTC
>CAJUBZ010000002.1 GCA_910584795.1 uncultured Eubacterium sp.
AGAAACTCTATGTAAGAGTAAGAGCTGTTGGAGCTAAAAAGTGGTCAAAGGCTAAGAAGATAAAAATAAAAAAATAGTCTTATTATAAATTAAGATGAAACAAGAGAGTGGTGTATATACCACTCTCTTTTCTAATGATCTATATTGACTTATAAAGAAAAAGGAAAAGATAGACACTTGTTATTTTAATAAGTAAATGATAAAATGTAAATTATAGTAGGTTTCGTTATAGAAAAAAGGAGTGACATATGAAAAAGTTTTGGGCAATAGTATGTACGATAATCATGTTGGCAGTTACTATGACAGTTGCAGGAGTACAGAATCCTGATGCAGGAGATATAGATGGGGATATAAATCGTAACCCATGGGAAGATTTATTTACAACGGCAATGACAACGGCAGAGAAGGATACTACATCGACAGAACCAACTACTACTTCGGAAGAATTGCATACTACACCAGAAGAATCAGAAACTACTTCGGTTGAGCAGGATGCTACAACAAATGAATCGGATACTACTTTAGATGTAGTAGAAACTACTTCAGAAGTCTTGACGTCAGATACAACAACTGTTTCAGAGATTACATCGATAGTTACAGAACAAAAAACTACTGGACCGAATATCACAGGTAATAAGGTTACTCATAATATAACGAAGAATACAAAAGTAGGAAAAACAAAAATCAGTAAAGCAACAAAAAAGAAGAATTCAAAAAAAATATCATTAAAATTGAAGAAAATAAAAGGGGCAAAAAAATATCAGATACAGATTTCAAAAAATAAACAATTTAAAAAAGTTTTAGTGAAAAAGACTGTTAAAAAGACAAATATAAAGATAAAAAATAAAAAGGTTATTCATAAGAAAAAATTATATGTCAGGGCAAGAGCGGTTAAAATTATAAAATCTAAAAAATATTATGGTAAATGGTCAAAGGTTAAAAGAATAAAAATAAAAAGAAAATAAAGGGTGAGCAAAAGAATGAGGGAAATATTTCAAAAGATAGCAATATTCATAATAGCTGTAGTGCTGGCGTTTGGAACATTAAATGTTGAGGCTGATAGACTTGATGGAGATGTAATGGAAAATCCTTTTGCACATTTATTTGTAGATGAGCAACCGGGAGATCTTGTGATAGATGGACAGATTCAGCAGCCATCGATTAAAGTGACTAAGACAAAATTGAAAAAATTATTAAAAATTTCCATAAAGTCGGCAACAAGAAAAAATAAAAAATCCAGAAATGCTAAAGTTGTTTTGAAGAAAATTACGAAAGTAAAGGGTGTGAGATATCAGATTAAATATGCACCAAATAAGAAATTAAAAAAAGCGAAAGTTAAAACTTTTAAAAAAAATAAAGCTACATTAAATAGATTAAAAGCAAAAAGAAAGTATTATATAAAAGCCAGGGCATATGTAAAAGGCAGCAATGGTAAAAAAGTTTATGGAAAATGGACCAAACGAAAGATGATTAAGTTTCAGAAGAAAAAATAATAACAGGCATTGCTTTATTTGAAAAAGTATGCTATAAATTTGTATAGACACGAGAGTTCATATAAATTTATTACAATATTGTGAGGAGTTATATTATGAGAAAGTATGAGACGCCGGAATTGAAATCAATTTATTTTGAATTAGATAATAAAATTATGGATGGATATGAAGGTGGGGATATTGGAGAAAACCCATGGGGAGAGTTGTTTACTGAGGAAGGTTCAGGCGATGATCCAATACAGTAGATGTGAAAATAATTAAAAGACGACTATTTAACCAAGTGCAGTATGCACTTGGTTTTTTTTGCTTAAAATAGAAATGAAAATAAAGAAAAGAGAATAAAAACGTTTCATACTTAAAAAGAAAGAAAAAATATTTTTGGTAGTGTTTACATTAAAAACGTTTTTTAAAAGAAGGTGTCATTTTTCAAAAAAATTACTATAAAATAAATTGGAAAAAAATGTATAATTCTTGCAAATCCCTTGAAAATCAAGGATATTAGGTGTAAAATAAATTAAAATACTTTTGTAAATGGCTTAAAGTATGGACGGATAAAAGGTGACAGAAGAAGATATTGGAAGCCATTTTTTGTGTCTAAACAAATAAGCGGGACTGGAGAAAAGACAATGAGTATTAGAAAAAGGAAAGGAAGGAAGAACATGAAAGGAACTATGAGAAGAGCAGTGTCAATTGTTCTGGCATTAGCGATGGTCATTACTAGTTTAAGCTATTCACCAATGACAGTTGAAGCTGCGGAAGATTATTCGGGTTTGAATTTTACTGAAGCGATTGGTATGAGTGGTACATACGCATGGCATTTGAAAGAAAATAACATAGCAGGCTTTAGTGGAAGCCCGGAGTTTTATGGTCAGAATTATATGAAGATAGTATATTCTGCCGATAACAAAACAGAGGATACCAAAATTACGGTAGACGGTGTGCCAAAGACTCTCAGTGATGAGGAAGTTTTTGAACAGGCACTTGGTATGACGACCTTTTTGGTATCTGCCTTATCAGATAATAACTATCACGAACTGGTAATTACAACTACCACAGGAAAGGCTGTTATTATTTTAAAGAAAGGAACTCCAAGCGGCAGTGGTGAATTGGATACTACATCTAGAACATCAGAAACAACGACTGCCACTCAATCAGGTGGAGATTATTCAGATCTTAATTTTGAGACGATTGAAAACACAACGAATCCAAATAACGGAATTGAACATGCAGTGGCATGGATTCAGCCGGCAGAAGGAATAAGATTTAGTCTTAAGAGATATGGAACTGTTGGAGCTGGAAACAGGGTGTTTTTAGAGTTCGATTATGCACCGGTTTATAAAGATGTTAAAGTAAACGGAGTTGCACTTCCAACAGATAATGATCACAATGCTGGTGGTGCATGGCTGGGATTCTTTGACAGCGATTTAACTGACAACGCATACAATGTTGTTACAGGTACAAATGGTAATGGTCAGGAATTCAGTTTTGTTATTCGAAAAGGAACTCCTGGTGAGCAGCCTACTACAGGCGGAACACTCACAGATTTAACAGCAGTTACCAATGCTTTTGTATATAATTTTACAGAAGCAGGAGAGGGATACAAGGTATACTTTAAAGATGCGAATGTATTACCGGAAGGAAGTACTCGTAAATATATTGTAAGTATAGGAGGACAGACAGTTGAGGTTGCTGGATCAGGAGCGTCAGTTGATGTAGATGGACTTGGATTAACAGACGGAACAAAATATGACGTAAAGGTAAAAGCTGTTTATACAGACGGTGAAGGAACAGAAACTGTTTCACCGGACTCAGCAGTAACACAGTTTACATATAAGGCAAGTGCAGTGAATGCCTATGATGATGGAATCGCACAGATTTTTATTAATACATCAAGAACTACATCAGGAAGTAAAGTTACAAAAGATGTAGATATATATAAGGATGAGTCAAAGATTAAATTTGACGCAGCCATCACTGTAAAAGGTGCAGATGGAACAGTTGCAGCTTGGGATTATGGTACAGCGAATGTACGTGGAAATTCTACAAAGTCAGCACAGAAGAAAGCATATAATATTAAGTTTAATGCAGCATATGATTTGTTTGGCATGGGTTCAGCGAAAAAGTGGAGCCTTCTTGCAAACTGTTTTGATAAAACTTTAATGAGAAATCAGGTTGCTTTTGATTTCTATAATAAGTTAGAAGCACAGCATGCCAGCGGCAATGCATTTAGTAGTAAATGTAAGCCAGCAGATTTATATGTAGATGGCAACTATTTAGGATCTTATTTATTAATTGAATCTGTAGAAGAAGGCGTTAATCGTGTAAACATTGATGCAGGAAATGCTAACAATGACGACATTCTTCTTGAAATTGATAATTCTGGTCGAGATGAAAGTACAGACCCTCACTTAAAGGGAAGAACAAGTAAGTATGATATGTATTTTGCAGTAAATGAACCAGAAGATATTGCAACAGATCCACAGTTTGATGGCAAGAGAGACAGAACACTTGCATACTTGGAAGAGTTTGAGACTGCTTTGCAGGCAAAGAACTTTACGCAGATATCTAATCTAATTGATTTGGAGTCATTTGTAGATTTCTATATTGTATCTGAATTATTTAAGACAAAAGATATTGGTTTTAGTTCTACAAGATACTACATTCAGTCACAGACAGATGCAGAAGGTAATGTAACTGCTAAAAAATTATATGCAGGACCACTTTGGGATTTGGATTTATCCAGTGGTAATGCTCTTGATAATGAGAAGTATGATGACTTATATGCACAGACAGAAAATAAATGGTTTGGTGCTTTAATGGCAGTACCTGAATTTGCAGAGTTAGTGAAAACAAGATGGGAGGAATTATTACCAACTATCAAAGATCTTTTTGCAGAAAACGGTGCTGTTACGAGAACATATAATGAACTGAAAAAATCAGCAGATAATAACTACTCTAAGGCTTATAATGTATTCTCATCAGCAGAAAACGGATATAATAATGGCTGGGTAATTAATGCTGTATATGGTGCATCACAGGTATTAGGACAAAATGTTTACGGTTCATTGATTACTCATGACACATATGAAGAGTATGTTGATGATTTAAGAACGTGGTTGAGCAATAGAAGTACATACCTTACACAGGCATTTGGTGCCAGAGATGAAGAGGAAGTATTAGAAAACTTAGAAGAACAGGCAAAGAGTCCTGTTTACAATCTTGCTTATCAGAAAACAGCAACAATAACAGGCGGATTTAATGAAGGTGTTGTTGAATCATTAACAGATGGAGATTTTAATACTAAAGTTAATGTTACAGATGGAACCGGAGGTAATGGAAGTCAGGGAGCTGCAAGCTTTATTGTTGATTTAGGAACATATTATCCAGCGAACTCTATTGATAAAATCATTATCAGATATCAGGATGAAAGAGATGTTGTCAGTGTTGCAGGACATAGTTACAGCATCCAGTATTCAGTACATGGAAACTTCTACCGTGACGCTGTACCGGAAAAGAAAGTTGCATCTTTGAGTGCTGAAACTCCTCAGACAGTTGATAATGTTTCTCATATGGAAGGTAATGTTAGATACATCCGTGTGAATTATCCGACTACAGCTACTTATGGTATGCAGATACGTGAGATTGTGGTATTGGATTCAGATAAGAATGCTGTAGAAGTTGAACCAATAATGTTAGAAAGTCCGAAGTTTACTGCAACAGCGGACGGATATAATAAGATTCAGGTGACAATTGACAGTGTTTCGACACAGAGTGACTATGAATATTATGTTTTGATTGATGGTAAGACGGTTGATAAAGTTTCGGCAGGAACACATGTGTTTGAAAATATCGATGGAGGAGTGCATAATGTTGATGTGGTTTCTTACAGAAAGGGATCAACATCAAATCAGAATGATACAAAAGCAATCGAAGTAGATGTAAAATCTTTCATGGAATATACATCTGGAACAAGAGACATTGCATTTGAAATACAGAAAGAAATTAATAGTGCATTAAATTATGACTATACAGATTATGATGGAGTGACAGCTAATGCATCATCAAATGAAGGCACAGTAAATAACGCATTTGATAATAATGTAGGAACAGGCTGGCAGGCTGCTTCTGATGATAAGGATAATCAGTTTATTATCATTAATCTGGGAGCTGTGCGCAATATTAATCAGATTGAAGCAATCTGGGAAAATGCGAGTGCAAAAGATTATATAGTTGAAATTTCATCAGATGGAGCTACTTATGAGCAGGTTGCTTCTATAAAAAATGCAGCAGCAGGAAATAACAGACATGATACAATTTCTTTTGCAGAAGCAATTACAGGACAGTATGTAAAGGTTCGTGCTACTGCACGTACAATGGAAGAGTGGGGAGTAAACCTCAAAGAAATTGCAGTTTATGGACCAAATACAGAAGATGAAGAGGTTACTACTTCTTCAACGATTAAACCGGTAGCTGATCCGGCAGATGCTGTATGGAAAGAGATACCAAATTCTAATGGGGAGTACTGGTATTATATTCCGGCAGAATATACAAGTAACTATGGTGTGGTACAGATAGAAACAGACGGAAAAGGTAAGAATATCTATATTGCAGTAGGTGGTGTTGCAGCTCCATATAGTGCAGTTAAGATTAATGGTATAGACATGCCGATTCCAGAGGGTGCTTTTGCAAGAATTTATTTAAGTGATTTACCTGAAAATGGTGCATACAACTTATATATAAAAGGTCAGTTAGGCAGAGAGACAAATATGTGGGTTAAGAAAATGGCGAAGCTTAATTATAAACCTACAGGTCTTGCTGTAACACAAAGTGGAACAAATGCTGTTATTAACTGGACTGCACCGGCAGATGCAGGCAAGGATGGATATGAAGGTGTTGGATATTCTGTAAAAGTTGGTGATACAACTATTGCAGGACCATTGGTAAATACAATATATACTTTTGATATGGGAGAATTACCGTATGGAAGTTATGAAGTAACTGTAAATACAGTAGATAAGGATGGAAAGGTTCTTGATTCATCAACGACAACATTGCAGTACAAGGATCCAGAGGCTGTAAACAGTACACTTCAGGTAAGATATCAGTGGGAAGGTCTTAGAAGAGAAATTTTATCTTGGGATAAAGTAGAAAATGCTACAGGATATGCAGTATATGCTGACGGAAAACTTTTTGAGACAACAACTGATTTAAGTATGAATGTCAGAGCATTCGCTTATGCAAGTAACGAAAATGAAAATGCACAGTTAACAACTGTTGGACAGCATACAACAAAGGTTATAGCATTATTTAATGATGCTGAAGCTCCGACATATGATGATATTAATCCGAAACATGTAATTGGTGAAGACAGTTTTAATTTAGATATAAATTATATCTTTGGCCGATTTACAGATACATGGAATAAGAATAAAGAATTAAGTTTATGGGCGTTTACTATTTGTGAAAATGAATGTGAACCTGTAAATGGAAGTGGTGGTATTGATAAAGGTGCAAGTGCAAAAGCAGCTTTCCACCCAGATGGTTCTGCAAGTCTTGTTATTAATGATGTAGGTAAACATAGAACGTTCCAGAGTTTGGATGAACCTGGAGATCAGGCTTGGACAATTAAAGTCGGTTCTTATAATGCACCTGCAAAAGTCGGACAGTTAACACATTTGTCATACAATATTAGCGGACCAGCTTCGTTAATCGGTAAGACAATTAGAATTAAATTATGTCCTGATGAATGTGATCAGGATGGAACTTATTTAGAGGCTGAATATCTCAATAAATATTATACATTTGAGGATGATGAAAATGGTGGGGCAGTTATTCGTTTCTCGGAAAGTTTCGAATCCACAAATGATACTTATGACATGTTCTTTGGTTTAGGATTATTACAGAATCCGAATGATGAGAACAAGGAACCGATTGAGTTGGAATTCTCAGAAGCTGATACTACAGATATCTATGGTGTTAAGAGTGTTACAGCTTCATCTGTATATCCTACACCAGATGACGATGGAAATGTAGACCATAATAAACATGGTATTATGGTAAGCTGGGAAACAGATGTACCATATCGTTTACGTAAACAGTATAAATATGAAGTTTATATTGATGGAGTAAAAGTATCTGAAGAGGATGCTGTGACAGGTACAACATGGTATGGTCCAAGCGACGGATACAGCCATGGTGATTATCATGTAGAGGTTCGAAGCATTTATAAAGGAACTGTGACAGGTACAGCAGAAGATGATGTTACTGTTTTTGATAGAACAAAACCGGATGTGGTAATATCCAGCATGGTAGTTCAGAACAATGATAGTAAAGAGTATTATACAGGTGATACAGTACCGGTTGATGTAACAATTAAAAACATCAGTACTATTGACATAGAGGTGGCAGAAAATCAGGAAATATCAGTACATCTATATTTGAGAAAAGCTGATGGAACGCTTACAGCTCAGAAGGCTTACTTTATTGTTGATCCAAATGAGGAAGGCAAGAAAGTTCTGAAGGCCGGACAGGAAGTTACAAAGACAATGTATTATGTTGTTGACAGTGCTGATGCCGGTGATGCATGGAGATATACATTTGTGGCAATAGCAGATGCTGATAAGGTTATTGACGAAAGTGATGAAGAGAATAACACATATGTAAGAACTTTCGTGTTCCCAGAAAAGCCAGATGAGGTTGAATTCCACAATGATGGCAAAGACATCAGCATTTCATGGCCGGGTTCTGATTATGCAGATCATTATATTATTAATTACATGTCTAACGGAGAAGCAAAAAGTATCGAAACAAGAAACACAGATACAACTTATGTGTTGACAGATATTTTAGATAATAACACTACTGTTGATGTCTATACTGTTCGTGCAAATGGTGCACAGGTTATTCGAGCTACAGGAACAGCATTGGCAGATTTGGAATTATTAAACGTTAAAGCAACAGCGTCAGATGGAGTTATTTATGCTGATAAGGATAATGAAGTTGCATTTACAGTTAAAAACGTGGGATATGCAAAGGCTTCTGGTAATTTCCCTGCAAAAGTAGAGGATGGTAATGGCTGGGGATTCACACCAGATGGTGATGATTCCGTAGTAAATCCAAATGAAGAAGTAGTTATTAAGTCAGTAAATGGTGTTGCAGCAGGAAAATATGCTGATAAAATAGGACAGTTAATTACTGTTTGGGCGAATGTTGATGATGCTTCAGAAAATGAGGGTAATGGATATATTGCCGAGGTTGATGACAAGGGTACAGTAGACCGCACAAGAAACAACTTTAAAGAATTTACTTTTGCGATCCTTAATGGGGGCAAGTTAACATTAAATGCCCCTACAGCTGAAAATGATAAAGTTACAGCCACATGGACAGATGAAAACATAGGCGAAGGTAAGTTGACAGTAGAAGGATATCAGCTCGTATATGTTTCTAACGGAGAGACAAAGACAGTTGATGTAACAGGAAATGAATATACTTTTGATGAACCTCTTGATAATAATACAGAAGTAAAGGTTATGGCTAAATATGAGGGACTGGATAATTATTACAGAATAGCAGGAGAAAAAGCATTAGCAGACCTTGTTATTGAAAAAGTAACAGTACCAGAGATGACATATTTAGAAATTGCATTTGAGGCTGTAGTTCAGATTAAGAATCAGGGTACAGCACAAGTTCCGGCAGTATCAGAGGAATTTGAAGAAGGTTATGGTGGATGGATTATTGTTGCAATAAACAATGATAATTTCATTAATGAAGGTGGAAATCCAAATAACCATTATATTTCAGCTCATACAGCAAAAGGATTAATGGCTGGTGCAAGTACAGACATTACACTTTCAGGTATTATTGCAACTGCAGTGAATATTGACCCGGGATATAATGTACAGTTCAAGGTAGATGCTCCTGGATTTGCAGAAGCAGATGCTAAAGGATTTATTACTGAAAGTAATGAAGATAACAATACACAGAATGTAAATATTAAAGTGGACGAAAAACCATATGTTCAGAATAAAGAAATGGATTGGACTCCTCTTTATGATGAAACAGATAAAACAAAACCATATGAATTTAAGGTTGCCAATGTAACACAGCCGGCACATATTGAATACAAGGTACTTGATACTTCATTTACAGATGTAGATTATGCGGATATCTTTAAAACGTATAACGGATATAATACAGAATGGTTTGCTATGGGCATGGGTGCTTTAGATGAAGAACATTTGATTTTCAAAGAAAATGAGAAAGGTTTTGTGACATTAACAGAGTTTGCGCAGGTTAAAGCAGAGCTTTGTGAGAACTATTCAGAGTACAAAGGTACAGAAAATGACGCGAAATATGTCATGTTATCAACAACAAAAGATATTGTAGATTTGGAAGGAAATGTGCTTGTAGAAGCAAACAGTGGTGGTGCTGCAGGTTCCCGAATGATTTACAACGGACAGGGATTTAATTTCTATGCAAATAGTTATGCAACTGGTAAGTACTATATCTATAAGATTAAGAATCAGGAAAATGGACAGTTTGTAACAGTAGCATTAAGAGTTGTAGGTGACAATGGACAATGGACAAAGGTAGCACCAACAGATGACACAAATCCGGATGCTTTATCGTTCTGGTATCATGGTGAACACTGTGATTTGATGGATGAAAAGTTGAATACTTCTGAAGATACAAAAGCTTTCCCAGTAAAAGGTGCAATGTATTATGACGGTAGTGATTTAGGTCTTGCAACAATTACATGTTATGGTGGCGGCTATCTGACATTAGTACCGGATACAACAGAACCTCTTGGAGCACAGGGCGAGTGGAAGATTCAAATTGTACGTGCAGGTGTAGATGCTGAAGGCAACTTTGTAAAACCAACAGGGGAAATTACAGACGAGAATTCAAAAGTAATTACAAGAGTTCCAGGACAGTTTAATATTCAGGGAGACAGACTGCTTTTGAAATTACCTGAATTAATGCAGGATTTACCAATCCATAGTGCTAATGGCGGACAGAAAGATGAAAATTATTTCTTCATGAAATTATATTCAGATACAACAAAGAGACCTGATGAGTACATTGAAATTCCTATTATGATTCGGGCTGATATTCCTCAGATAGAAGCACCGCAGGGTGTTATTACAAAAATACGTAAAAATACTGTGGATGAATCTGTTTTAACAGTATCCTGGGAAGAGACCGTTAATCAGAAAGGATATGATTATCATTATGATGTTCAGGTATTCGATAAGGAAGATGGAACTCTTATTGGAGAAGTAAAAGATGCGACTTCAGAACAGGCACATGTATTTGATGTAAGTGAGTATGCTTTAGATGACACTTCTACAGTTTTTGTGAAAATAATTGCAAACTGGTGTGGACAGTCTACTGCTTATACTGAAACAGTTGAGAACAAATACGAAAAAGGCTGGAGACCAATTGGTGGTGATGAGGAGATTGACGTACATGCAGGAAAGACAGAAGATACAAAAGTGACTGTATTAGGAAAATTCTCTTTCTATGATGATGTACAAAATAACCATACATATACTGTAGTAGGATATAATGGAATGTACATGAGTTTGACAGGTAATCCATTGTATATTGGTGGTGATCCTGAGGATGAAACAACACAGGCAAAACTACACATTTCTAAGGGTGTTACCAGTGAAGCAGAACTGGACACAATGACAGATGATGATTATACTGATGAAACAAACGATGTTTATTTGTATGCAGATGGTATGATGCAGATTAATACACAGAATCAGTTCCAGGTAACTTATCAGACAACATATTATAATGTTAAGATTACTAAGGGCGAAAATGTATCAGTTATCAAGATGAAGGTAGAAGTAACACCAGGTGATGTGGAAATAAAAGCGTTCCAGATGAATACAGATACATCAGAAGGTGCAGTTTCAGAGTTTAATCCTTCCTTTAGAACTGTATCAAGAGCTAGTAAAGTTGTTGCAGTTGGAGATCCTATTGTCGTAGAAGATGAAAATGGTGTAACAATTAATAACTATCCAATTGCTTCTGTTCAGTCTTATGGTACTATGTATACAGTAAATAAAGGCGCAACAATAGATAGTATGAAGTTTGGCGATACATATGTTTCAAATGGTGAGGTTTCAAATGGCGTATTTGCATATGAAGCGACAAAGACGAATGGAACATTAAATAATTGGCCGGAAGCGGATGATGCGAACTCATTCTATTATGCATTAACATTTAAGGGCAAATCATATTTGCTTGATATGTTAGATAAAGAATATACACTTCGTGCTTATGCAGTGACAGAAGATGGAGACATTGTATATGGTAATAAAGTTGAGTCAACAAGTATTTACAAGATTGCAGAAGTGTTGTATAATGGCAACTTGATGAGCAGAAAGTCAGCACATGATTTCTTGTATGATAATGTATTAAATATTGTAGATATTAAGAATAACAGGCTGCAGATTGCATCTGCTATGCTGAATGCATTAAATGTTACTACAACTAGTGATGAAAAATACGTGCTTATTAATAATATGTACAAAGATTTATATCGTTACATCACATTGACCGGTGCATATAAAGTTGACAGATATTACGAACGTGGCACCTTTGTATGTAAGACACCGACAAAGAATAAAGATACAGAGAAAGCATTGCTTGAACTTCTGAATACAGTTACAACAGATGGTAAAGTATACACTACTGTTGCTGATTGGATTGAAAATGAGACAGAGAACTATGGTAATTATAAAGGGTTCTATAAGAGAGTTGAGTTTGTCAACAAAACTACTATTATAGATGGCGAAGATATCTAGGACTCTGGGGAAAATGCAGCGAGTATATCTTAGGAGGAATGTAAAATGAGAAAGATAGGGAAATACGAGACTCCCGAAATTGAAATTACTAAATTTGAAATGGTAAGAGGTATTATGGCTGGAGTAGGCGAAGGTGGAACTGGCGGCGACGGTGATATCGTTGAAACAAGTGGAGATATAGAGTCTGATCCAGATGCTGGTGGAGATTTACCACTTCCAACAATGTAGTCGAATTCATTGGGAACTTTTGAAAGGGTTATAGAAAGGGGCAGTTCAATGAACAAAGTGTTTTGTAAAGTTAGTACAGTGTTACTTGTTATTATAATAATGGCAGGAAACATTATTGGATTGAACTTCAATACTGTTAAGGCTGACACTGTATTAACGAGCCCTTTGATTTCTATTGTGGGATATCAGATTAAGACAAATGTAGCCACAAATGATGGAATTTCTTTTCGAACAGTTTGTAAGGCTCCGGATAAAGGGAGTATTATTGCAGTTGATGGAAAGAATTATACTGTAGTGGATTTAGGAACAATTTACGTGAAAGATCCAAACAGAAGTGGCAAACATAGTAATAACGTTTTAAGTAAATCTTATACACTGTTGGATTCTGTTCCATGTACAGAATATGGAATAGAAGACCAGGCATTTAAGTACATAGGAAAAAGTATGTATAAAAATACATATCTTACTTTTGGATATATTGCTACAGAAAATGGCATTATTGAAAAAAAGGATGGTTATACATCTTATGTTAGAACATTGACGAATATGGATTCGTTTGTTCTGAATTCTTTGTTAGTGAGAGCTTTTGTTGAGGCTGTAGATGAAGAGGGAAATAATGTTATCATTTATGGAGAATCTGCATCAAAGACCTCAGTCGCACATATTGCCAGTGAGACATATAAGAAGAGTGCAGCACCAAACAAAGAAGGACATGAATACTTGTATGATAGTATTCTGCATACATTGCCAACCAGTCATCCATATTATATGGGTGAGCCATTAGAGTATGGCTGGGCAGGAGTTATTTCATAGAATATGATATGAAATAAGAATTATTTATGTAAATACAAGAGAGATTATTATATCAATTTTGATATAATAATCTTTTTTGTTAAATGGCAAATGAACTTCGTCAAAAGTGGGGAGTGTAAGTTTTTAGAAAATTATAAAAAACAATCAGAATGGTTGACATTGTTCGATTATTTTACTAAAATAAAGTTTAGTTTAAATTATTATAATAAAAACGTTGATAGAGACAGTAGTTTATCAGCAAACGTTACAGAGAGTCTGATGTTGGTGGAAGTCAGATACTAGTAGCAGATAAATGAATATCACTCTGGAGTTGCAGCCCGAAACATTGAAAGGCAGATTTTGATATGACATTCAAGTAGGCGCTGACGGTTTCTCCCGTTATAGAGAACACATATAAAAGGATTTTCCTGAGTATGCTGTTAAAGGTGGTATAACGTAAGTATTTTTAGGCTTTCGTCCTTAACAGGGCGGAAGCCTTTTACGTGATGGCAATGAGCCATGCATTCATAAAAATATTTACGAAAGTAAGCTTGCTTACTGTTCGTAAGATATTTTTATGAATATAGGGCGAAGCCCGCGACGAAATAGACCGGAGGTCTATGAGTACGCATGGCGAAGGAAAAGGCATGCAAAGCGAAATAGACCGAAGGTCTATGAGTATGCATGGCGAAGGAAAAGGCATGCAAAGTAAAATAGACCGAAGGTCTATGAGCGTGCATGGCGAACTCAGTAGTATAACATTATGAAATTACAATAAAACGAAAGGAGTACACTATGTACAAGAAGGTATCAACAAACTTAAACTTTGTAGAGCGTGAAAAAGCTACGGAGAAATTTTGGAAAGAAAATGCTATTTTTGAAAAGAGTATGGACAGCCGAAAAGAGGGAGAAACATATACATTTTATGATGGACCTCCTACAGCTAACGGAAAACCACATATCGGACATGTGCTGACTCGTGTAATCAAGGATATGATTCCACGTTACCAGACGATGAAAGGATGCATGGTTCCTAGAAAAGCAGGATGGGATACCCATGGTCTTCCGGTAGAATTAGAAGTAGAAAAGTTATTGGGATTAGATGGTAAGGACCAGATTGAAGAATACGGTCTTGAACCATTTATTGATAAATGCAAGGAGAGTGTCTGGAAATATAAAGGTATGTGGGAAGATTTCTCGGGTACAGTTGGATTTTGGGCAGATATGGATAATCCTTATGTAACTTATGATGATAACTATATTGAGTCTGAGTGGTGGGCGTTAAAAACTATCTGGGATAAAGATTTACTATATAAAGGATTTAAGATTGTTCCTTATTGCCCACGATGTGGTACTCCACTTTCTTCACAGGAAGTTGCACAGGGGTATAAGGATGTCAAGGAACGTTCTGCTATCGTAAGATTTAAGGCGAAAGATGAGGATGCCTATATTTTAGCATGGACAACAACACCTTGGACATTACCATCTAACGTAGGTCTTTGTGTGAATCCGGTAGAAGATTATGCAAAAGTAAAAGCAGCTGATGGAAATGTATACTATATGGCATCAGCACTTCTTGATAAAGTACTTGGCAATCTCGGAAATGAAGAAGAGAATATTAAGGCATATGAGGTTCTAGCGACATATAAAGGAAAAGACCTTGAATATAAAGAATATGAGCCATTATATGAATGTGCTCATGAAAAAGCAGAAAAACAGCATAAAAAAGGATTTTTTGTTACCTGTGATTCTTATGTAACATTGACAGATGGTACGGGTGTAGTTCATATTGCACCGGCATTTGGTGAAGATGATGCGAATGTAGGCAGAAACTATGACCTTCCATTTGTACAGTTAGTTACAGAGAAAGGTGAGATGTCAGAAGAGACCCCTTTTGCAGGATTGTTTGTAAAAAAGGCAGATCCTGAAGTATTAAAGGATTTAGATGCCAGAGGGTTACTATTTGATGCACCGAAGTTCGAGCACAGTTATCCGCATTGCTGGAGATGTGACACTCCGCTGATTTACTACGCACGTGAGTCATGGTTTATCAAAATGACTGCTGTAAAAGAAGAGTTAATTAGAAATAATAATACGATTAACTGGGTGCCTGAAAGCATTGGAAAGGGGCGCTTTGGTAACTGGCTGGAAAATGTTCAGGACTGGGGTGTAAGCCGTAACCGTTACTGGGGTACACCGTTAAATATCTGGCAGTGTGATTGTGGATGTATGCAGTCGATTGGCAGCCGTCAGGAACTTTTTGAAAAGTCCGGGGATGAGAAGGCAAAGACTGTGGAATTCCACAGACCTTATATTGATGAAATTACAATGCCTTGTCCGGAGTGTGGCGGCACAATGAAGAGAGTACCGGAAGTTATTGACTGCTGGTTTGACAGTGGTGCAATGCCATTTGCACAGCATCATTATCCATTTGAAAATAAAGACTTGTTTGAACAGCAGTTCCCTGCAGACTTTATTTCAGAGGCAGTGGATCAGACGAGAGGCTGGTTCTACACATTGCTTGCAGAGTCTACACTGTTATTTAACAAGGCTCCGTACAAGAATGTTATTGTCTTAGGACACGTTCAGGATGAAAATGGACAGAAAATGAGTAAGTCAAAAGGAAATGCAGTTGATCCGTTTGATGCTTTAGAGAAGTATGGTGCAGATGCTATCAGATGGTATTTCTATATTAATTCAGCACCATGGCTACCAAACAGATTTCATGGAAAAGCTGTTGAAGAAGGACAGCGTAAATTTATGGGTACTCTTTGGAACACTTATGCATTTTATGTTCTATATGCAGAAATTGACCAATTTGACCCAACAAAGTATGAACTTGAATATAATAAATTATCAGTAATGGATAAATGGCTATTATCTAAGATGAATTCTATGGTGAAAACGGTTGATGAGAATCTTGGAAATTATCGTATTCCGGAGGCTGCAAGAGCATTAGATGAGTTTGTTGATGAAATGTCTAATTGGTATGTTAGACGTTCTCGAGAGCGTTTTTGGGCGAAAGAAATGCCACAGGATAAGATTAATGCTTACATGACTCTTTATACAGCACTTGTTACAGTCGCAAAGGCGGCAGCTCCTATGATTCCGTTTATGACAGAAGATATTTATCAGAATCTGGTTCGCAGCGTAGACAGCAATGCAATAGAGTCAATTCACCTATGTGACTTTCCAGAAGTAAATGAGATGCATATTGATAAAGAATTGGAAGATAATATGGAGAGAGTTCTTAAAGTGGTAGTTCTTGGCCGTGCATGCAGAAACAAGTCGAACATTAAGAACAGACAGCCAATTGGAAAGATGTTTGTAAAAGCTGATTTCTCACTTTCTGAGTTTTATAAGGAAATTATCGCGGATGAATTGAATATAAAAGAAGTAGAGTTTACTGATGATGTAAGAGCATTTACTTCTTATTCATTTAAACCACAGCTTAGAACAGTTGGACCAAAATATGGAAAATACTTAGGAAAGATTAAAGAGGTACTGACAGCATTAGATGGAAATACGGCAATGGATACTTTAAATGCCGGAGAGCCTTTAACATTTGATTTTGATGGTGACAAAGTAATTCTTGAAATGGAAGATTTGCTGATCGATATGGCACAGGTTGAAGGTTATGTATCAGAGGGTGAAGGTGAACTAACTGTAGTACTTGATACGAATTTAAGTGATGACTTAATTGAGGAAGGCTTTGTTCGTGAAGTGATCAGCAAAATTCAGACCATGAGAAAAGAAGCAGGGTTTGAAGTTATGGATAAAATTATAGTAAATGTAGCTAACAACAATAAGGTTCAGAGTGTAATTGAGGGCAATCTTAACGAAATTAAGTCTGAGGTGTTGGCAGATAAAATCGAATTTGATAAAATAAACGGGTATGAGAAAGAATGGAACATTAATGGTGAAAAAGTTACATTTAGTGTTGCAAAAATCTCATAGTCAGCTAGTTATATGAACAGAAATTACAAAAATCAAATACCTCGCTGCAGGCAGTGTGGCATTTGATTTTCGCGACATTCGCCAAATGTACATGCTGGCATATACACTTGGCTTATTGCACGCAGAAATAAAGGAACGGTTTATATCGTTCCTTTATCTATAGAAATAGGAGAGGGACAATGAATAAAAAAATGACAAACAATCAAAAAGAAGCGTTTAAGACAGAATTCAAAAAACGTGTAAACGATCAGGCAAAAATGCTTTATCGCAAGACTCTTGATGAAGTCAGCGACCGACACAAGTTTGTATGTGTTGCCTATGCGGTAAAGGATATTGTAATTGATCAGTGGATTGCCACTCAGAAAGCATACGACAAGGCTGATAGCAGAACAGTTTATTATCTGTCCATGGAATTTTTAATGGGCAGGGCATTAGGAAATATGATTATTAACTTATCCAGCAGGGATGAGATTAAGGAAGCGATTGAAGAGTTAGGGCTTGACCTGAATGTAATAGAGGATCAGGAGCCGGATGCTGCGCTTGGTAATGGAGGTCTAGGTCGTTTAGCCGCTTGTTTCCTTGACAGTCTTGCAACATTAAATTATCCGGCATATGGATGCGGTATCAGATATAAATATGGTATGTTCCAGCAGAAGATTGAAAATGGATTCCAGAAAGAGATACCGGAAGATTGGTTAAGACATATTAATCCGTTAGAAATTAAGCGTGAAGAATATGCCTGCGAAGTAAGATTTGGTGGAACAGTAAGAATTGACCATAGAGATGGACGCAATTATTTCGAGCAGGAAGGCTATCAGGCTGTTATGGCAATTCCATATGATATGCCGATTGTTGGTTATGGAAATAATGTTGTAAATACACTTAGAATCTGGGATGCAGAGCCAGTAGTACATTTCAACCTTGATGAGTTTGACAAGGGTTCATATATGGCTGCTGTAGAACAGGAGAATCTTGCAAAGACCATTACAGAGGTTCTTTATCCAAATGATAATCATTATGCAGGAAAAGAACTCCGATTAAAACAGCAGTATTTCTTTGTATCAGCATCACTTCAGACAGCAATTAAAAAATATTTAAAGAACCATGATGATATTAAAAAATTACATGAGAAAGTAGTATTCCAGATGAATGACACTCATCCTACACTTACTGTAGCAGAACTTATGAGATTGTTAATGGACGTATATTTCTTAGAGTGGGATGAAGCGTGGGAAGTAACAACAAAATGTGTCGCATATACAAATCACACCATTATGGCAGAAGCTCTTGAAAAATGGCCAATTGAGTTATTTTCAAGATTACTTCCAAGATGTTATCAGATTATTGAGGAGATTAACAGAAGATTCTGTATCGAGATTGAGCAGAAATATCCGGGCAACCATGATAAGGTAGCCAAGATGGCAATTATTTATGACGGTCAGGTAAAGATGGCACATCTTGCAATATGTGCAGGTTATTCTGTCAACGGTGTTGCAAGACTTCATACAGAGATTCTTAAAAAACAGGAATTGAGAGATTTCTATGAGATGATGCCGGAGAAGTTTAACAATAAGACAAACGGTATTACACAGCGTAGATTTTTGTTGCATGGAAATCCACTTCTTGCAGACTGGGTTACAAATAAAGTGGGCGATGAATGGATTACAGATCTATCAAAAATAAAAGGTATCGAAGTGTTCGCAGATGACAAGAAGGCTCAGGCTGAGTTTATGAACATTAAGTATCAGAATAAGGTACGTCTTGCAAAGTATATCAAGGAGCACAATGATATTGATGTGGATCCTCGTTCTATCTTTGATGTACAGGTTAAGAGACTTCATGAATACAAACGTCAGTTATTAAACATCTTACATGTAATGTATTTATATAATCAGATGAAAGAGCATCCGGAAATGGAAATTACCCCAAGAACATTTATTTTTGGTGCAAAGGCGGCAGCAGGTTACAAGATTGCAAAACTCACAATTAAGTTAATCAACGCTGTAGCTGACGTAGTCAATAATGATGCGTCTATCAACGGAAAGTTAAAGGTAGTATTTATTGAAAATTATCGTGTATCAAATGCAGAAATTATTTTTGCAGCATCTGATGTTTCAGAGCAGATTTCTACAGCTTCTAAAGAGGCTTCAGGTACAGGAAACATGAAGTTCATGTTAAATGGTGCTTTGACACTTGGTACAATGGATGGTGCGAATGTGGAAATTGTGGAAGAGGTAGGCGAGGAAAATGCATTTATCTTTGGCCTTTCTTCTGACGAGGTAATTAACTATGAACAAAATGGTGGATATAATCCAATGGAAATCTTTAATTCTGACATGGATATCAGAAAGGTTTTAATGCAGTTAATTAATGGTTTCTATTCACCGGAAAATCCGGAATTGTTCAGGCCGATTTATAATTCTCTTCTTACAAAGGAAGAAACCGGCTGTGCAGACAGATACTTTATCTTAAAAGACTTCCAGTCTTATGCAGAAGCTCAGAGACGTGTAGAGGAAGCATATAAGGATGAAGCAGGCTGGGCAAAATCTGCGATTCTGAATGTGGCAAATGTTGGTAAGTTTACTTCAGATAGAACAATTGAGGAGTATGTTGAGGATATCTGGCATTTGGAAAAAGTTAGAGTAGAGCTGTAAATTTCGGTTTGTCGGGATGAGACTTTCCTGCCGGAAGAGTATACAGAGGAAATACTTTCACTTCATTACTTGAACATTTATTAAAAAGAAAACATAGAATTAATATCTCAAGTACCGACTTCATCTTCGAAAAAATCTTGATGATTTTTTCTCAGGTAAGTCTTAAGATTTGATTTTGAAAATCAAATCTTAACTTGATATTAATTCTATGTTTTCTTTTATAAATCTAATCAAGTAATTCAAGTTCCAGTATTTCCTCTGTATACTCTTCCGGCAGTGAAATGTCGTTTCCTCTACAAAACGGTA
The DNA here is from genome assembly GCA_910584795.1 of uncultured Eubacterium sp. Lineage (GTDB taxonomy): Bacteria > Bacillota > Clostridia > Lachnospirales > Lachnospiraceae > Eubacterium_G. The sequence goes on from CAJUBZ010000002.1 coordinate 20,251, forward strand.
TTTATAAATTGCACTTGTTTATCATATCAGTGAATTTTTATCTTCTTTGTATGGCTTTATTGTGTTTTCATAACCAACTTCATTATCTTTTTCCACTGCGTGGTTAATCCTAATATATCAATTACACGTAGATTTATCTAAAAATACATAAATTACATGTAATTTTGCAGGATTTTCAAAAAATGCAAAAGAAGATTACACGTGAATTTGGAGAAAAATGAATATTTATGTGTAAAATTTTTAGGATTTCAATAGAGTACTCATTAATATTACACGTAGATTTATTGAAAAAAGGATTTTATACGTGTAATATCCTTGGGATTTCCCCAAAAGCAGATAAATGTTACACATAAAAATATGAAAAAATTGAATTAGTATGTGTAATTGTTTTTTTGCCGTAGAAGTATATTTTCGCATATCAAAGTTACCAATACATTTTCCCGTTTGAACATTCCAGTTTTGTAGGGGCAGAGACATTTGACTGCTGAAACAATGCAGACAGTGAGTATAGGAACTTGAGAGTCTTGAATACATTTATAATATAAAAATAATACTGAATATTAAGCGGACATTTGATTCACAAAATCAAATGTCCAGACTTACCTGAGAAAAAATCATCAGGATTTTTTCGAAGATGAAGTCGGTGCTTAAAATATTCAGTATTATTTTTATTTTCTATCAATGTTCAAGACTCGAGGTGAAGATATTCGCTGTCTGCATTGTTCCGGCAGGAGCGTCACTCCCCTAAAAACCGGATTTGTAAATACTGAATGTTTTATCCTGTCCATTCATATATTATAGATAAGAAAGTACGAAAGATTTACTATGTTGAAAAGAGTTGGGATTGTTATTGCTGTGGGCATTGTTTTTTCAGCGTTAATTACATTCATGACAAATGGAATCAATGGTGAAAAAGAAAATTACTATAAGACTGGAAAGCAAGTAGTAATAGAAAATGATAAATATAAAGTAACGATGGATGTGGAGCAGTTTGTTCCATGTGTGTTAATGGCACAATTGGATGTGGATAGTCCAATGGAATTATTAAAAGCACAGGCAGTTGTTATTCGAACATATATTTTGTATTGTATGGGGAATAATGATAAGATCAGTTCTAAAGAATTGGGATTGCCATACTATAGTTATTCAAAAATGCAGGAAATGTGGTTTGAAGAGTTTCGAAGAGAAAATGCTGCCACAGGCTGGGGAATGTTTTATAATTTTACGGGTTTGGGAAAGACCAAAGTCTATGATGAAAAAATGCAGTGTATTCATAAAGTAATGGAAAAGACGAAGGGAAAGGTATTAAAATATAATGGTAAAATTATTTTACCGTTATTTCATCAGATTAGTAATGGTGAGACCAGAGATGGTGAAAAATTAATAGGAAGTGAGTATAAATATTTAAAAAGTATAAAGTGTAAAAATGATACACAGGCAGACGAGTTTATAGGAATAAAATTTTTTACATTAGAAGAATTCATAAAAAATCTTAGTAAAAATGGAATCGTAATATATAAAGATAAAAAAGAAAAGTTTGAACACAATAAAAGTGATGTTCATCAGTTAATCAGCATGATGGACTTTTCACGTGTGGATGAAAATGGATATCAGCTATGGATAAAAATTGGAGATACGAAAATAAATGGGGACATTTTTCAAAAGGCATTGGGTCTTCGTTCGACTTCGATAAAAATAGAAGAGTATGAGCAGGGTGTTCGAATTACCTCAAGAGGATATGGTCATGGATTTGGTATGAGTATATCTTTTGCAGATGTGCTGGCGAGAGAAGGAGCTGGTTGGAAAGATATTTTGCGAAAGTTTTATGACTGTGTCATTGTAGATTATTAAAAAAGTGTATAAATCTGTAAAACATGGGTCATACTATCATTGAGGTGATGAGTATGGATAAAAAATTTATAGCAGCAGTGATTGTTTGCGTGGTGGCATTAACTGCCGTAGCAACCGGGACATATTTCATAGGACAGAAAGGCAATGATGTTAATTTAAAAGATGCGCAAAATACTGCAACAACTGCAAATGAAAACAATATTGAAGTAGCACAAAAGGTAATGGAAGAAACAACAACAGAAGGGGACAGAGTAGCAGATGATAAAGATTACAAAGGCAGTACACCAGGAGAAACAGAAGTAGTTGGTGCAAACAATAATGTGGTAGAAGCCAATACAGAGTCTAATGCGAAGGAAGATGAATATATGTATGGTTTGTCTTCTGAAGCTGCAGCACAAATTAAAGCATTGGAATTTAATAAAAATAGTGAGCTTTTATGGCCGGTACAGGGAAACATTATTATGCCATATGACATGGAAAGTACTGTATATTATTCTACTTTAGATGAATATAGGTGCAATCCGGGACTCGTAATTCAAAGTGCACAGGGTACAGCCATTAAGGCTGCAGCAGATGGTGTTATTACCACACTGAGCGAAGATGATGAGTTAGGCGTATGCATTAATCAGGCTATTGGTAATGGTTATATAGCAACATACGGACAGGCAATAAATCCGGAGGTTGCTGCAGGAGATTTTGTTGAAGCTGGACAGACAATAGCATATGTAAATAAACCAACGAGATATTATTCAAAAGAAGGCGATAATATTTATTTTGCAATTGCAAAAGATGGAGAGCCTATTGATCCATTATCATTTATTGATTATGAGGATTAGTTGATATATTTGTTAGAACCTGATAACTTTTAAAGTTTAAACTTTAAGTTGTCAGGTTCTTTGTTTATTTAAGAAAAAAATTGCCAAAGTACGTAAAACAAACTAAAATAGATATTAGTTTGAATGTACGGAGGATAAGAAATGGGAAAATATATTATGGCACTGGATCAGGGAACTACCAGTTCCAGAACAATTTTATTTGACAAAGGTGGTAACATAATATGTCAGGCGAATCAGGAGTTTGAACAGATATTTCCGAAGCCGGGCTGGGTGGAACATGATCCGGAGGAAATCTGGAGAACACAGGTTTTGACGATGAAAGCTGTTTTAGAGGAAGCTGGAATTAAGTGTGGGGATATAGAAGCTATTGGAATTACAAATCAGAGAGAGACTACTGTTGTATGGGATAAAAATACCGGTAAAGCGGTTTGTAATGCGATTGTCTGGCAGTGCAGAAGAACAGCAGATATTGTTGATGGTTTGCTTGTAGATGGATTGGGGCAGATGATACAGCACAAAACCGGATTGGTTCCTGATGCTTATTTCTCAGGAACAAAAATTCAATGGATATTGGACAATGTAGAGGGTGCAAGAGAAAAGGCAGAGAACGGGCAGCTATTGTTTGGAACCATTGATTCATGGTTGATGTGGAAACTCAGTGGAGGCATAATTCATGCAACAGACTATACGAATGCAAGCAGAACGATGATTTATAATATTCATGAATTAAAGTGGGATGAAGAGTTGTTGAAATTATTGGATATACCAGCTTCAATGTTACCAAAAGTTTCATCATCAAGTGGTGTTTTTGGTTATACGAATACAGAAATTTTGGGAACTGAAATTCCAATCAGTGGTGTTGCAGGTGATCAACAGGCGGCATTGTTCGGACAATGCTGTTTTGATAAGGGTGATGTGAAAAATACATATGGAACAGGATGCTTTTTGTTAATAAATACAGGAAATCAGGCTGTAATATCAAATAATGGTTTAATTACAACAATTGCCGCATCTACTGATAACGTGGAATATGCCTTAGAAGGAAGCGTTTTTGTTGCCGGTGCTGCTATTCAATGGCTTCGTGACCAAATGGGATTGGTGGAGAATGCATCAGAAAGTGAAAAGATTGCAGGAAAGGTTAAAGATAGTAATGGAGTTTATGTTGTACCGGCTTTTACAGGTATGGGAGCACCGTATTGGAAACAGAATGCCAGAGGTATGGTAGTAGGGATTACAAGAGGGACAAGCAGAGAACATTTTGTTAGGGCAACGTTGGAGTCTTTGGCATATCAGACCTATGATGTAGTGAAAGCAATGGAACAGGATTTGGGTGAAGAGATTCATACAATTAAGGTGGATGGTGGTGCATGTGCAAACAATCTTCTCATGCAGTTTCAATCAGATATTTCAGGTAAGAAGGTTGTGCGTCCAAAGGTTATTGAAACGACAGGACTTGGAGCAGCATATTTAGCGGGACTTGCAACAGGATATTGGAGAGATAAAGAAGATATTAGAAATAATATGCATATAGATAGAAGATTTATTGCACAAATGAGTGATAGGGAAGTGAGAGAAAAACTGAAAGGTTGGGATAGAGCTGTTAAATGTGCCATTCTTTACAGTGAGTAATGTGTCGCTATTTGTTTTTACATTGTATACTGTGAGTATAAATAAACTGGTATTGCAAGATTACTTTAAAGTGATTATATTAATAATACCAAATGCTGATATAATCATAACAGTTTGATGTGGAGGTATTATTATGAAGACGAATCAGGTGACAAAAATTGTATTGACTGCACTTTTTGCTGCAATGGCTTTTGTTGCGACATATATTATCAGAGTTCCAACAGTAGGAACAAATGGATATGTGAACATCGGAGATACGATAGTTTTACTAAGTGCATGGATGATTGGTGGCGTATATGGTGGTCTGGCAGCAGGAATCGGCTCTGCATTATCAGATTTTAGTGCAGGATATGGAATGTATGTACCCGGAACTTTTGTAATTAAATTTCTGATGGCGGTTGCAGCATACATTGTTTTTAATTCACTTAGGAAAGCAACTGTTCATAAGATAATTGGCTATGCTATTAGTGGTGTTTTGGCAGAAGTGATTATGGTGTTTGGATACTTTTTATATGAGAGTACATTATTAGGTTATGGACTTGGTGCAGTTCTCTCTGTTGTGAGCAATTTGATTCAGGCGGGAACATGTCTGGTATTAGGATATATTTTAATTGGCATATTAGAAGGGGCAAAAGTGACAGTACTCATAAGAAAGTATGTTTAAGGACAAACTATTAGTATTGGGATGAATCAGCAAAAAAATAAAGATAGAGGTGTATATTATGTATTCAGATCTGACGAAACAGGCAGAGAATGTAACAAGGGAAATTATAGAAAAAGCAGGACTTAACCGGGGGCAGATTTTAGTTGTAGGTTGTTCTTCCAGTGAAGTTTGTGGTGATAAAATTGGAAGCAATTCAAATCTTGAAGCAGCGCAGGCAGTATTTCAAGGAATATATGAAGTGTTGCATGGGAAAGGAATATATCTGGCAGCACAATGTTGTGAACATTTAAACCGTGCGATTATTGTGGAAAGAGAAGCGGTACCATTTTCTGATATTGTAAATGTAGTGCCACAGCCAAAGGCAGGGGGTTCTTTTGCAACAACAGCGTATAAGACATTTAGTAATCCGGTTTCTATTGAAGAGATAAAGGCCGATGCAGGGATTGATATTGGCGGAACATTGATTGGGATGCATATGAAAAAGGTCGCTGTACCTGTGAAGTTAGAAAACAATAAAATAGGTGAGACAAATGTACTAGCGGCGAGAGTCAGACCAAAGTTTATTGGCGGAGAAAGAGCTGCCTATAGTGAAAAATTATTGTAATAAAAAGTGTATTGAACCACTTCAGAAAAAGTTGAATTGAGACTTTTTCCGGAGTGGTTTCTTTTCGTTATCCGAGAGTTGTATATGAAAGTCATGAATTTAGACAACAAAAAATCGGTGCGACAGGATTCGAACCTGCGACCTCTGCGTCCCGAACGCAGCGCTCTACCAAACTGAGCCACGCACCGTATAACCATATGTACTATACCACTTTTTGTGCAAAAAGTCATCATTTAAATATAAAGAATAAAGTGTCATAAATAATTTATACCCTATTGACACAATTTCATAATATGCTAAACTGAAAATAAGTTGGAGGTATGATATGGATTTTACAAGATATCCTCTTAGTGGAAGATATTATGGTGGAACAGAGAGAAAGATTGGAATAGAAATAAAAGGTGTGCCATATATGCTTAAATTTCAAAAGAAAACAGCCTTTGGAAATAGAAATAACCATATATCAGAATATCTGGGCTGTCATATATTTGAATATTTAGGTTTTGAGGTACAGGAAACATATCTGGGCACTTATAAGGGAGAGCAGGTGGTGGCCTGCAAAGATTTTAATTCTGAAAATGTTCAATTTGTTCCATTTAATGATGTAGGAGAAAGCAGTCTGGATCAAGGTAAAGAGACATATCAGTATGATTATGAGGATATCGTACAGATGTTAGAAGACAATGCGAAATTAACAGATGTGGAGTATAGTATTGAATTTTTTTGGAGAATGTATATTGTAGATGCATTATTAGGAAATTTTGACAGACATGGTGGCAATTGGGGATTTGTAAAGGAAAATGATCAGTATCGCATGGCTCCGGTGTTTGATAACGGTTCATGTCTTTTTCCGAATTTAACGAATGAGAAAGATATGATGGATATTATTGAGTCAGAAGAAGAAACGAAAAGACGAGTGTATCAATTTTCAACTTCTCAGATTAAATTACATGGAAAGAAAAGTTCATATTATGAAGTTATCAGTAGTCTGGAGTTTGAGGAATGTTGCGAAGCTCTAGAAGATATTTGTGAAAAAATTGATATCGAAAAGATATATGATATTGTAGATGGTGTTGATTTTCTGTCAAATGTACAAAGAAATTTTTATAAACACATGATTAAAAATAGATATGAATTGATTATAAAAGATTCATATAAAGTGTGGAAAGGAGGCAGATGATATGAGAGAAATAAGAACGGAAGGAATTATCTGTGTAAAGGATAAGATGGGCTTCGAATATGAACTTTCGAGAATACAATATATTGAACGTGAAGATGAAACATATGAATATATTTTTATACCTAATTATAACGTTATGGATTTGCTTCCAAAGAATATTTTTCAGGGAATACCCGGACTGAATTTGGATTTAAGAAAGGAAAGATATGTTCGTGAGAATATGACACCGGTATTTATTAGTGAGAGAACACCGAGTGCACATCGTGAGGATGTCTGGGAGCTGCTGGCCATGTATGATATGGAGTATTTGAATCGTTTGGAGTGGCTGATTAGAACGGATATGAGATATTCCGGGGATCCTTTGTATGTGAAGAGATATATTCCGGGAGAATATCAGATAGAGATTGATTTATCGGATAGAGTAGGGAAAGAGAAAAACTATACAAAAGTCATGGTCACTGTCTTAGTGGAAATCTGTAAGGGAAATAACTTAATTATCGATGAAATAAGAATTACAGATGCAAATAGAAAGCAGATGCATAGAATGTTGATGACAATATATGAAAAAGCAAAAACAGATATTAAAGAAAGGCAGAAAGAAGGTATTGAAAAGGCAAAGCAGAAACATAAATATAAAGGACGTACACCGATTGAGATTGACATTGTTAAGATGGATGAAGTATTTTCTAAATTTAGCAAGCGAGTGATTAGTGAGGCAGAGGCAGTAAAACAATTAGGTGTCAGTAAATCAACGTTTTATAGAAGGCTGAAAAAATATAATAGTATAAATGATTAGGAGGAAGATATGACACATTTATATTTTACAAGACATGGACAAACTATATGGAATGTAGAAAATAAAATATGTGGTGCGACAGATGTGGAGTTAACACAGTTAGGACACCAACAGGCGGTGCAACTGGGAGAATATATTAAAGAGCAGGGATTGTGTATAGATGAAATATTGTATTCTCCGTTGATACGTGCAGCTGAGACTGCAAAACATATTTCAGAAGTAACAGGAATACCAATGAAAGGAGAGATGAGATTAAAAGAACAAAATTTTGGAAAATATGAATCTACACCAAGAGATGGTCTTGAGTTTAAAAAGGCAAAAGAGAATTTTATCAATTCTTTTGAAGGGGGAGAAACAATGATGCATCTGGCAGCACGAGTTTATCATTTGTTAGATGAAATAAGATTGAAGAAAGATAAAACATATTTGCTGGTGGCACACAATGGAATTTCAAGAATTGTAGAGTCGTATTTTAGGGACATGACAAATGAGGAATTTGCATATTTTGGAATTAAAAATTGTGAGATAAGGGAATATGAGTGGTAGTATTACGAGCAATTTCAAGCTCGAATCCGCTTCGCTTCTTCTCGCTGGAGATTGTCACAATATTAAAATAATAAAACTCACACCTTAGTGAGCAAGCTCCCTCGGTGTAAGTTTTATTATTTTAACGTTGCTCGTAATTAGCCAAAGTATCTCTTTAACAGTCCTTCAAATGCCTTTCCGTGTCTAGCTTCATCTCTAGCCATTTCATGGACTGTGTCATGAATTGCATCAAGGTTTGCAGCTTTTGCTCTTTTTGCAAGATCAAATTTACCAGCAGTTGCACCATTTTCAGCTTCAACTCTCATTTCAAGATTTTTCTTTGTGCTGTCTGTTACAACTTCACCAAGTAATTCTGCAAATTTAGCAGCGTGTTCTGCTTCTTCATAAGCAGCTTTTTCCCAGTAAAGACCGATTTCAGGATAACCTTCTCTGTGGGCAACTCTTGCCATTGCAAGATACATACCAACTTCTGAACATTCTCCTTCAAAGTTTGCTCTTAAATCTTTAATAATATCTTCGCTTACACCCTGTGCTACACCAACAACATGCTCTGCAGCCCAAGCTTTTTCACCTTCTTCAACTTTATTAAATTTTTCTGCCGGAACTCCACAAACTGGACATTTTTCCGGTGCTGAATCTCCTTCATGAACATATCCACATACTGAACATACAAATTTTGCCATTTTAAATTCCTCCTGTTTAAAAATAATTATTAATAAAAATGGTTTTACCATTAATGTTTAGACTTACAGTTCTTACATAAACCATAGAAGTAAGTAATATGACCCTGTATCTCTCCAGAACAATGCTGAGCAGCCTGGGGACAAATAGAAAGTTCCTCTATAAAAATGTCCTCGACTTCCCCACATTTACTACAAATAAAATGGTAGTGGGGTTCCACATGTCCATCAAAATGTTCACGTCCATCACCTAATTTTAGTGAAAGGGCATCACCTTGTTCCACAAGAAAGCGCAAATTGCGATAAACAGTACCTAAACTAATATTCGGTAGTTCCTGTCTGATACTGTGATACACCATATCAGCTGTTGGATGGTCGTAGCGAGATATTAAATTTTTCTTAATTAATTCTCTTTGTAAACTACGCTTTGTCATATATCCTCCATAACAATAATAGTAACTGTTATCATTTTATCATATATTATTCTTTTGTCAATGTATTTTTAAAAAATTTTTTGATCTTAAGATTAATTGATAAAAATATACAAAAGTTTAGTTATAATTTTATAGAAAATGCAGATTGCTATAAAAACATTTTTTTATTATAACTAAAGTAGGAAATATTGAAAGGGAAAATCTAGATTATTGTGGAAGGTTGGATATTTTTCAGCCTTTTTGTTCGTGTTACCAACATATGTATGACAAAAACATAATATTAGGAGGAAAAAATGAAGCAAGTAAAAAAATTAATAGCATTAATTTTATCTTTTGCAATTATTATTGCATTGATTCCGGGTATGAATGTTAAAACACAAACAAAGGCTGCGGAGGGATTTACAATTACAAGTCCTACAGAAAATGCATTAGTGGCAGCAGGGCATTTTGATATTAAATGGAGTGCAGCGACTAATGGTGCAGTAAAAAATTATACAGTATATTTAGATGGACAGAAGGCAGGAACTACCACGAGTACTTCTCTAGACTGCTATACTACCAAGGTAAAAATGCATGAAGCATATGTTGTGGCAGAATATGAGGGAGGAAATAAAGAAAATACAGCTACAGTGAAATTTGGTGTATCTAAAAAAGGGCTTGGACTGGCTACCGACATGGGTAGAAATATTAGTCTTAAAAATATGGGATGCAGCTGGTATTATAATTGGGGAACAGGTCCTAGTGCAGGAAAGCAGTATAAAGGAATTGAATATGTACCAATGGTATGGAAATCAACAAATGCCAATGATTTTAAAAACAAAATTAATAGTTTTAAAAACCAGGGATATAAATATGCTCTCACGTTTAATGAACCAGACTTAAAAGGTCAGTGCGATATGCCGGTAAATGATGTTTATAATGTGTGGCAGGGAATTGATGATGTGACAGGTATTAATGTTAGTTCGCCTGTTACTGCATTATGGCCAAAGGCTTCCACTAACTGGTTCCAAACATTTATGAAAAAAATTGATTTAAATAATGATCATGATGTTGATTTTATTTCTATTCATTGTTATCCGGATAATTACGGTGGAGCAGGTATGGCAGACTGGTTCCTAGAGGAAGTAGTGGATTGGACATGGAATACATACCATAAACCTATATGGATAACTGAATTTTCAACAACTGGTGCAAGCATTACTGCTACAGGAGGTAATGGAACAAAAGAATTCTGGGAAAGAGTTATGCCAGGATTAGATTCCAGAGAATATGTGGAAAGATATGCTGCATTTGATTTCAATAGCCCAACAACAGGACTTTGGTTGTATAGTACGGGAGAACTAACACCGGCAGGAGAGGTATATAGAGATCAGGGAAATCCGGAAGGATATGTAATAGCTCCTGAGGTAGAACCTGATTTTACATATAGTTTCTCAAAGAGTAACTCTTTATTACAGGATTCGGTAACAGTTAATTCAGTTACATGCGAAGATTATATCAATGTGGAAGGCGTAACAGCAGTAGCAACATCAGCAAATAATGCGAATAGTGATGGCGATAAAGCGATTGATGAAGACATTACAAGCAGATGGGAATCTAAACATGGTAATGAACCACAGTCTTTGACGATAGATTTAGGTCAGATAAGAAATATTAAGCAGATTGGTATTATTTGGGAAGCAGCAAGTGCAAAAGACTATAAGATAGAAGTTTCTAATGATGGTGCTAATTTTACACAAGCTGCACTTGTAGAAGATGGAAATGGAGACCAGAATCGTTTTGATACAATTAAGTTAAAAGAAATGGTTGAGGCAAAATATGTAAGAATTAATTGTATTAACAGAACTACAAATTATGGATATTCTATCTTTGATATAGCGATTTATGGCACAGATGACAAAAAAGTAGATGAGACTACAACAAAGGAGCAAATAACAACAAAGGCACCAACTACAACAAAGGCACCAACAATAACACCATCCGATGAGGAGAGTGATTCAGGTCATATAGTTTCGGCTTTAAATGGTGCAACGTTTGTTGGATATGTAGGAGAATGGGCAAATTGTAGTGGAAAAGTTACAGCACAAGATAACGGTGATGCAACGATTCAGATTACAAACTCAGGTGGCGGTTGGAGTGATGCAAAATGGGGTATTCAGGCACAATATCAGAAAATTGCCGTTGTATCGGGCAATACGTATAAATATGCAGCTACAATTACATCTGATAAAGATAAGAGTGTGACTGTTAAGATTACTCCAACTGGTGTAGATGAAGCATTGATTCAGGAAATAATTACACTGAAGGCAGGAGTACCATATACGTATGAGGTTGAATTTGTAGCTGAAAGTAATACAGTTGATATTGTGTATGCATTTGGCAGCCCGGCAGGTGAAGCAAGTGTTACAAATGCAAATATAAAGATTACAGGAAACAATTTGGTTGTGACAAAAGAGGCGCCAACAAAACCGGCAGCAGAAACCACAACAGTATCTACGACAGAAGAAACAGTGTCAACAGTGAACAAAACCAGCGTGAAACTGGCAAAGGCAAAGGTTAACACTGCGACAAAGAAGAAAGCGGATAAAAAAGTCAAAATTATTCTTAAGAAGATTAAAGGTGCACAGAAGTATCAGATACAGATTTCTAAATCAAAGAATTTTAAGAAGAAACTGGTTAAGAAAACTGTTAAGAAAGTTAAATTTACTTTAAAGAGTAAAAAGATAAAAAATAAAAAGAAGCTTTATGTCCGTTCCAGAGCGATGTGTGTGGTAAATAAGAAGAAGTACTTTGGTAAGTGGAGTAAGGCAAAGAGAATAAAGATTAAAAAATAGTAAGCAATGCACAGAAAGATTCACTTTGTAAATCTTTCTGTCGTGCTAAACGCACTATATAATAAAAGAAATACAGACGTAAAATTAAGTGAACTCAATTTTACGTCTGTATTTTTTTATTATGCATTGCTTATTAGATGTCGGATAGTCTTTCATGTATACTTGCAGCAGCCTGTTTTCCAGCTCCCATCGCAAGAATAACTGTAGCAGCGCCAGTAACGGCATCACCACCTGCATAAACATTTTCTCTTGTTGTTTCAAGTGTATCTTCGTTAACTACTAAGCATCCCCACTTGTTTGCTTCTAAACCTTCTGTAGTTGTTCTAAGAAGTGGATTTGGAGATGTTCCGATAGACATAATAACGGTATCAACATCTAATTCAAAATTGCTGTCAGGAATTGCTACAGGACGACGACGACCTGAAGCATCCGGTTCTCCAAGTTCCATCTTAACACATTCCATCTTGCAGACACGACCATCTTCGTCACCAATAAGTTTTACAGGGTTGTGTAATGTCTTGAAAATAATTCCTTCTTCTTCAGCATGTTCAATTTCTTCATTACGGGCAGGAAGTTCTTCCATACCACGACGATATACAATATAAACATTTTCAGCACCAAGCCTCAGGGCAGTTCTTGCAGCATCCATAGCTACGTTTCCGCCGCCTACAACAGCAACGTTCTTACTCTTAATAACCGGTGTATCATATTCATCTAAGTAAGCTTTCATTAAGTTGGCTCTTGTAAGGTATTCATTTGCTGAATATACACCGATTAATGCTTCACCTTCAATACCCATAAAGGATGGAAGTCCTGCACCTGAACCGATAAATACAGCTTTGAATCCCATTTCCATAATTTCATCAACGGAAATTACGCGGCCGATAACCATGTTTGTTTCAATTTTAACGCCAAGTTTTGTTAAGTTGTCAACTTCTTTCTGGACAATAGCTTTTGGTAATCTAAATTCTGGAATACCATAAACTAAAACACCACCTGCTTTATGGAAAGCTTCAAAGATTGTAACTTCGTAGCCAAGTTTTGCCAGATCTCCTGCACAAGTAAGACCGGCAGGACCGGCACCGATTACAGCCACCTTGATCCCATTTGATTCAGGTTTTACAGCATCATCATTGCTGTGTGCCATATGATAATCTGCAACGAATCTTTCAAGACGTCCAATAGCAACCGGCTCGCCTTTGATACCACGAATACATTTTCCTTCACACTGATTTTCCTGTGGGCATACACGTCCACATACTGCAGGAAGCCCGTTTGTACTTGTAATAATTTTGTATGCTTCTTCAAATTCACCGGCAGCTACCTTTTCAATAAATTCCGGAATACGAACGCATACAGGACAACCACTCATACATGGTTTATTTTTACAATTAATACATCTGGTTGCTTCTTCCATAGCCATTTCTTCAGTATAACCAAGAGCAACTTCATCAAAATTTTTATTTCTCACATTAGGTTCCTGTGCCGGCATAGGTACCTTTGTTAAAGTCATATTTGGCATTATTCTGCACCTCCCATATCAGCTGCCTTAAACATACGGCAGTTTTCTCTGTCATGTGCTTCAAAGTCTCTATAAGTAGAGTTTCGTTTCATTAGCTCATCATAATCAACTTTGTGACCGTCGAAATCAGGACCGTCAACACAGGCAAATTTAATTTCACCACCAACAGTGACGCGGCATCCACCACACATACCCGTTCCGTCAATCATAATAGGATTTAATGAAACTAATGTTTTAATATTATATGGTTCAGTAACTTTTGAAACGAACTTCATCATAGGAATTGGTCCGATAGCGATTACTAAGTCATAATTATTTCCTTCGTCAATCAGCTGTTGTAATTTTTCAGTTACTAAGCCTTTATCTCCATAACTGCCATCATCTGTTGTAATGAAGAGTCTGTTACAGATAGATTTATATTCTTCTTCTAAAATGACAATGCTTTTATCTCTGAATCCGGCAATAACATCTACATCTACTCCGGCATTAAATAAAGCTTTTGCTGAAGGATATGCAATTGCGTTACCAACACCACCGCCGATAACACAAACCTTCTTGGCATCACCGAATTCAGTAGCAGCACCAAGTGGTCCGACAAAGTCGAGTATATAATCGCCTTCTTTCATTTGTGAAAGAAGCATTGTAGACTGTCCAACAATCTGGAAAATGATTGTGACAGTACCTTTTTCAGGATCAGTATCAGCAATTGTAAGTGGCACGCGCTCACCCTGCTCGTCAATACGGAAAATAATGAACTGACCAGCTTTTGCCTTTTTGGCAATAAAAGGTGCATCTACATCTAAGCGTACAACTGTATCATTTAACTGCTGTTTTTTAACAATTTTGTACATTTGTAGTCCTCCCAAAATATATTTTTCATTTACTTAATCTGTAACAGTCCAGTCATGCGATATAAGTAATAAATGGCAAAAAGCTGCTTGCAGACTATTTGACATTTATTATTTATATCATATGGTAAACAACCACAGCGAAGGAAATCCGTAGGATTTTCGAGCTGATGGCTGAACGGTTACCTTAATATTACGTGTATAAAAACACGATTAAATGTAATTATAGCATATAAATAGGAAAAAAGGAAAGAAAATTGTTAAAAAAATAACAGGAATATTATATATTAATAAATATTTTTCGAAAAGTCATTGACACAAGACAGAAGATAACATATAGTATATGTAAAGACGAATGTTTATGTTTGTCTTCTATGGAAATATTTTTATTTCTGTAAAAAGCGGTGAGTCCTACCGATAAGTGGAGCCTATAAGAGCGGTGAGTCCTACCGGTAAGTGGAGCCTATAATAATAAGACTGTGTTCTCACACAGTCTTATTTTGACTAAGGAGAATGTAGTATGAAACAAGAACGTTTAAATTTATATATTGTAGATATGAAATACGTCAGAGATTTGGCAAAAAAGTTAAAGGAAATCATATGAAGAAATATATTTTTTTAGGATCATCGGTAACTTATGGTTCAGCAGCAGGTGGACATTCGTTTGTTGATATATTAGCAGAAAAATATCAGATAGACTGTACAAAGGAAGCAGTTTCAGGAACAACGTTGGTTGATAATGGACCAGATTCCTATGTGCAGCGAATGATACTCAACCTGGATAAAAAAATGGAATGTGAACAGTTTATCTGTCAGTTATCAACGAATGATGCAGCACAGAACATGCCGTTAGGAGAAATAAGTGTTTCGACAAAGTTAGAGGATTTCGATACATCTACAATTATTGGGGCGATGGAGTATATCATCTGTTATGCAAGAACTACATGGAAATGTTTCGTAACTTTTTATACAAATACATATTATAATAGTGAAAACTATCAAAACATGGTTGATGCATTATATTTAATAAAAGAAAAATGGAACATAGGAATTATTGACTTATGGAATAATGTTGAGATGCACAATTTAGCGGAAGAGAAGTATGATGTATATATGGCGGATGTGATTCACCCTACGGAACTGGGATATAGAGAGTGGTGGCTGCCGGAATTTGAAAAATATTTTAAAATAGAAAAATAATATTATAGCATTTTTGTATTTTTCTCTTGTAAAAGAAATACAGAAATGCTAATATTATAATATAAAATGTAAGGGCTTACATTACGAAAGGAGAAAGTATATGAAACAAAGAAAATTGTTATCGAAAATTACATCTGTTGTTTGTACGTTAGCGTTGGTATTTACGTCAATTACAGCATGGGATGTAACGAGTGTCAGTGCAGATACAGCAACAACTGTGTATCAGGCAAATGACGAAGGAAGAGCTGATTTGCTTAGTGAAGTTCGGGACGAAGAAATTAACTTTGCTTTAAACAAAGAGGCTTCTGTATCAAAGCAGACCACTCAGGAAGGTGGAACGGATTTAGGAATTATTACCAATGGAAAGTTTGATAATGGAAATTCTAAATCTACAATTATTGAAGTTGGAAGAGGAGTAAAAGAAGACCGTTGGGTGCAGGTAGATTTAGGGGCGGCATATGATTCTTCTAAAATTGACAGAGTTGTGGCAATGTATAAAACATTGAACTCTGGTCCAACAACTGCAACGGTAGGAACATATATGATTCAGTATTCTTTGAATGGATTGGATTATGTAGATATTGCAGAAGTATCAGGAATCGCAGGTGGAACCAATGCAGTTTATTTGGATAAGATAACGATGTCTGATGAACAAAAGGCTGCAATCCCTTATACACGTTTTGTGAGAATATATGCTACAAGAGATTTGAGTGCATATGGTATGCAGATTAAAGGCATGGCAGTTTTAACGGATGGAGCAACTAAGGTAAGTGAAGTAGAGTTTAAGGAAGTAGAAACTTTGGATGATCCGGTTTCACTAACAGTCACAACCAGTGATTATGAGCAGTTAGAATTTACTTTTGAGGCATCTGAGGGAGACAAAGGTGATTATATATATTATGCATATATTGATGGAACACAAAAAGAAGAGACTGTAAACCCTGGAACTACCTATGTAGAGACAGGGATTACAGGTGGAAATCATACAGTAAAAATTGTGGCAGTGAAAGATGGTGTTAAATCAAAAGGTATTACCCAGTCAGTTGATGTTGTCGACACAAAGAGTTTGTTGACAAGTGAGAGAAACTTCGCAATTGGAAAATCAGCATCTGCATCATCCATCAGAGAGAATGATTCTGTTGCAAATATTACAGACGGAAGTCTTACAACATTGTTTAGAACAGCAGTGACAGATACTGAAGCAACAATTGTTATTGATTTGGGAGATAATTATAAAACTGATGTTATTGAAAGAACTGTTGGATTGTATGCGGCAGGAAGATATCCACAGAGCTATACAATAGACTATTCATCTAATGGAGTCGATTTCGAGACGGTGGCAGAAGCAGAAGGAAAGGCTGAGGTGCAGTCTGTGGTAATTGACCCGGCAGAGTGTACTCTTGCGTCAGTAAGATATGTAAGATTCAGCCTTAGTAATCCGGTTGGAGCAGGATATGGTTTCCAGATGAATGAACTGGGGGTTATTATCAAAGAAGATGCGGATATGACACCGGTAGAAGTTGAAAAGTTAGATGATCCGGTTTCGCTTACAGTGACATCCAGTGATTATGAGCAGTTAGAGTATTCTTTTGAGGCATCAGAAGGAGATACAGGTGATTATACATATTATGCATATATTGATGGCAAGAAGAAAGAAGAACCGGTGCTGCCTGGTACAACTTATGTAGAGACTGGGCTTGCAGGAGGTACTCATTCTGTAAGAATTATGGCATTCAGACAGGGTATTGCTTCAGAGGGAATTATCGAGGAGATACAGGTTGCAGATCCGAAAGGACTAATTGAAACAGACAGAAATATAGCATTGGGACGAACTGCAGTTGCATCATCTACTAGAATAGAGATTGTAAATGGAGAAGAGGTGCCGGATAATATTGCTAACTTAACGGATGGTAAGTTAAATACACAGTTTAGAACATTGCAGACAGAACCGGAGGCAAATATTGTTATTGACTTAGGGGCAAATTACAAATTAAATATTATTGAACTGGTAGCAATGTCATATATTAATGACAGATATGCTAAGGAGTATTCTATTGATTATTCAGAAGATGGAGAGACTTTTGAGACAGTTTGTACAGCTACAGGAAATGGTACATTCCAATATAGTAAAATCAATCCGTCTGAATGTACTTTATCATCTGTTAGATATGTGAGAGTGAATGTTAGTCAGCCTTTTGCAGAAGGGTTTGGATTCCAGTTCTATGAAATAGCGGTGATAACGAAAGATAAGAGTCTGGATGATACTGATATTACATTAAATCAGTCAGAATATACTTATACAGGTGAAGAAATTTTACCGGATGTAACAATTACATTTGGTGACAGGGAACTTGAAAAAGATAAAGATTTTACAATTAAAGGTACAGATAATGTAAATGTTGGAACTGCAACAGCTGTATTAGAAGGTGCCGGCTCTTATGCAGGAAGTAAAACATTACAATATATGATTACTCCGGCAGATATGCAAGATGCAGCTGTAACTGCCTCTTTTGAAGAGGACGGCAATATACAGGTAAGTGTTTCATATAATGACAAGGAATTATCAGAACAAAAGGATTATACATACACTACTGAGAAAAATGCGGATGGAGATATGCTTATTAAAGTAAGTGCCGCAGGAAATAACTTTGTTGGACAGGTAGAGAAAATTGTCCCGATTACTGATTTCCCGGTAAGTGAAGTAGCAAATGTATCTGTAACTTCAACGGAAATAAATAAAATTAATGTAGCTTTTGAAAACCCTGATACGTTTGCAGGTGACAGACAAGTCTATGACGTATTAATAGATGATACATTAGTTGACGAAAATGTAGCAGCAGGTTCCTATACATATGAAAAGCAAAATGCCGGTGAGCATAATGTTAAGGTTGTTGCAAAAATCAATGGCCAGACATCAGAAGGTGTAGAGAAGAGTATTGTTGTTCAAGGTATTGATATCAGTGCTTATAAGATTACTGTGGCAGTTCCTGAAACGGAAGAAGGATATGTTTATACCGGTAATGCGATTGCTCCAGAATGCACAGTAGGCAATGAAGATGGAACAATAATTTTACAGGAAAATGTGGATTATACAATCGTATTTGAAGATAATACCAATGCAGGAACGGCAAAGATTCTTGTAACAGGTATCGGTTTATATGAAGGTATATTAGAAGGTTCGTTTGACATTCAGCAAAAAGACATTAATAAGACAAATGTTGATTTTGCACAAGTAAATACATCATATAATTATAGTGGAAAACCGATTGAACCAGTTGTATCTGTTGAAGGATTACAAAAGGATATAGACTATACGATTATGATAAGCAACAATATAAATCCGGGAACAGCAAAGATTGTTGTAAAGGGAATAGGAAATTATAAGGGTGAAATTGTAAAAACATTCACCATTATAAAGAAAGAGGAACCAAAAACACAGACAACTAAGAAAATTTCTGTAGGAAAAGCAAAAGTTGTTTCTGTTAATAAAAAGAAAACAGCAAAGAAAATCAGTCTGAAGTTAAAGAAAGTAAAAGGCGCAAAAAAATACCAGGTAGTAATTGCGAAAGATAAGAAATGCCGAAAGGTTCTTGTTAAGAAAACGATTAAGAAGATTAAAGTAACGATAAAGAACAAGAAACTGGCAAACAAAAAGAAATTGTACGCAAAGGCAAGAGCAGTGAAAGTAGTAAGTGGAAAGACTTATTATGGAAAATGGTCAACCGTTAAACGTGTTAAAATAAAATAGGTATAAAAGTTTGCGAAGATAAGCAATAAACCACTAGCATTTTTCTATTGATAATAGTATAATGTTTAGTGGTTTATTGCGATTTAGCGGAGACCAAAGGAAAAATCATTAAAATATTTAGGAGGAAACCACATGGTTAGAGCAATAGTAGGTGCCAACTGGGGTGACGAAGGAAAAGGTAAGATTACAGATATGCTTGGTGAGAAGTCAGACATTATCGTTAGATTCCAAGGTGGTAGTAATGCAGGGCATACCATAATTAATGAATATGGAAAGTTTGCATTACATTTACTTCCATCAGGAGTATTTTATCAGCATACAACATGTGTTATCGGCAATGGTGTAGCACTGAATATTCCATATCTTCAGAAGGAAATCGATGATATTGTATCACAGGGTGTACCAAAGCCAAACATTTTGGTGTCAGACAGAGCACAGATATTGATGCCGTACCATATTGATTTTGATGCATATGAAGAGGAAAGGCTTGGAGGAAAGGCTTTTGGTTCAACAAAATCAGGTATTGCTCCTTTTTATTCAGATAAATATGCAAAGATTGGCTTCCAAGTATCAGAGTTGTTTGATGAAGATACATTGAAGGAAAAGGTGGCACGTGTTACAGAACAGAAAAATATTATGTTAGAGCATATGTACCATAAACCGTTGATTAACCCGGATGAGTTGTTAGAAACATTACATGAATACAGAGATATTGTAAAACCTTATGTTTGTGATGTTTCATTATATTTAAATAATGCAATCAAAGAAGGAAAGACAATTCTTTTGGAGGGACAGCTTGGAACATTAAAGGATCCTGACTTTGGAATTTACCCGATGGTAACATCATCATCAACATTAGCATCTTATGGTGCTATCGGAGCAGGAATTCCATGTTATGAGATTAAAGATATTATCACAGTTGTAAAAGCTTATTCATCAGCAGTAGGAGCAGGAGAGTTTGTAAGTGAAATCTTTGGCGAGGAAGCGGATGAATTAAGAAAACGTGGTGGTGATGGCGGTGAGTTTGGTGCCACAACAGGTCGTCCACGTAGAATGGGATGGTTTGACTGCGTTGCATCACGCTATGGAGTAAGAATGCAGGGAGCTACGGAAGTAGCATTAACAGTTCTGGATGTATTAGGATATCTTGATGAGATTCCGGTATGTGTGGGTTATGAAATAGATGGAGAAGTAACAAAAGACTTCCCGGTAACTGCACAACTCAAAAAAGCAAAACCGGTATATGAAACATTACCAGGCTGGAAAGAAGATATCAGAGGAATTACCGAATATGATAAACTTCCGGAAAACTGTCGTAAATACATAGAATTTATTGAAAAAGAATTAGGTGTACCAGTGACAATGGTAAGTAACGGACCAAAGCGAGAAGAAATCATATACAGATAGCATTGAGCATCTGCAAAAATAGAAAAAGAAACAGAATCGAATGAAAAGTGCTTGCACCTTTCATTCGATTCTGTTTCTTTTTCTATTTTTATAGGGCGAGAGCCCTGACAGCCTGAAAATTTCAAAGAAATTTTTAGGCTGTACAGATGCTCAAGAAGAGTAGTGAAAGTCAGTGTGCGAAAGCCCTGACAGCTCGAAAATTTCAAAGAAATTTTTAGGGTGTGCAGATGCACAAAAGTACCAGACTATTTTTGTCCGCCTCTATTCTCTAACAACTTTGCCAACCACATCATAATATAAATCATGATTGGAATGATAACCATACAATATGCACTAGCTTTCCATGCTGCTTCGTTTCCCATAAATGCAAAAATCAGCGTAAGTAAAGCACAAACAATTAAAACGACAACAGCTAATAAAGCGGCAATTCTTTTAAACTTCTCCATAGTATACTCCTTAAAAATGTATCTAATAACAGCCAACAGCTCGAATCCGCATGCGCTCCTTCTCGCTTTTTATGGCTCACCATATACAAAAAAGAGCAGGGATTCAAAGTGCTGCGAGCAGTCCTTGTGAATCTCTGCTCTTTTTTGTGCATGGCTGAACTGTTATAAAACATTATACCAAAACAATAACATATTGCAATTATTGTTTGAAATCAGTATAATTTAAGAAGTTCAGTATTCTGCACAAGAATATATTAAAGCGAAAATACTTTTGGAGGATAATATGGCAGAGAAATATTTATTAGAAACATGGAGAGAGATTGCATATAATCAGGAGCAGACACAGAAACAGTATAATGATTTCTGGGCAGCATATTTTGCACAGGAAAAGGAAGTTTATAAAGATATCCTTTCAAATCATGGTACGGTTGTTTCAGGTACAGTAGAAGAATTAGCTGAAAAATATAATATGGAAGTTCTTACGATGGTAGGTTTTTTAGATGGTATTAATGAGAGTCTGAAAAAAGAGAATCCTATTGATAAGTTGACAGAGACAACAGAGGTTCACCTTGATTATGATGATGAAAAGTTATATAAAAACATGGTTGCGGCAAAAGCTGAATGGTTGTATGAATTAGAGGAATGGGATGATATTCTTTCAGAAGACAAAAGAAAAGAATTGTATAAAGAAGAAAAACTTTCCGGTACCGTTGTTAAAGACAAAAAGGTAGGAAGAAATGATCCATGTCCTTGTGGTAGTGGTAAAAAATATAAACATTGTTGTGGAAAATAGCGATAAATAAAGGGACTGTAAAAAGTCCCTTTTATGTTAGAGAAGTTTTTTAACACCCTCTTTTTTGTTAAACTAAACTGCACAATGTACATGTAAAAGCGTTTGAAATTCATGACATATTTTAAATTGAATTTATCTGATACTTTTGTACATTTCATATTCCTTATAATCAGCCACAATACGTCTGGCTTCTTTTCGTTTTGATTCCGAGTGCCCGATAATTATTTCATATCCAGTAGCACGAATTGCATTGATTAATTCCAGAGCTTCATCACTGGATTTATGTTTTGCAGTAATAACAGAACCGCTTAAAATCATAAAACAAATAGAAAACTCGGGTGCTGTATCTTTTGGGTTAAGAGAAATTTCGCCCATACGATAACACCATACAATCTCATCTAACGGAATTATTGAAACTTTTGTTTTTCCTAAATCAATAAAATAGTTTTCTGTAATATACATATCATTAATCTGAATATAATTTTCACAATCCAGTTCATGCTGGGCATCATCAATAAGAACTTTCTGTTCTTTTTTTCCAATAAAAGAGCAAACCGGATAGATATATGGATTTGCAATAGCAATCAGACGACTAATACACTTTTTCATGGAAACAAGAAAAATTACAAGAACAATCCATAAAAGAATCATATAAAATAATGGATGGTAGTCGGCGTTACTTAATATTATTTCTGCATTTATTTTTGAAAAAGAATCAACATTCCAATTTAAATCATTCATATATGATTCGAGCATTTTTTTGAATGCACGGTTTGGTTTCATAACTTTAGCTTTAAATTCATAATTATTTATAACTTTTTGTGGTACTCCATCTATAGGAATAATTGCAAATATACTTTTACCTTCTTTGATAGAATAGTAATATCCATAGAGGGAACCGCCGGACTTCTCTAAATTATATCCTGTATAATACAAATTCTTTGCTTTTATCTTTACAAATTCATCTTGAGATGTAACTTTATGTAAATCATTTATAGAGTTGGGATGAAATACGGAGATAAAAGGACAAAGAATAAAAATAATCACCATAATGGCACATAGAAACAGAGGGATTCCGAGTTTATTCCCACAAGCTGTTCTAATTTTATTTGTAATACTAATATTCATTTCTTTCGCCTCTTAAATTAAAAATACTTTATTAGTATAAATGACGATTATGTTTTAATCAAGGTTGCGTTTCAAGGTGTTTGTTGGTAAAATCACATAAGAGAAAGTTTTATTTATAAATGGAGAAAACAATATGGAAGCGTACGGTGGATTTGCACAGGTTTATGATGTGTTTATGGACAATGTTGATTATCATCAATGGTGCGATTATGCAGTAAAATTATTGAATCAATATGGTGTATTTAGTGGACAGTTGGTGGATATTGGCTGTGGAACGGGGACAGGCACAATGTTGTTTGCTAAAGAAGGATATCAAATGATAGGAATTGATATTTCACAGGAAATGTTGGAGATTGCCGAAAGTAAGAAAGAGATGGAGAATATTTTGTATGTTCTGCAGGATGTGACGGAACTGGAGCTGCCATATACAGTTCCTGCCATGGTGAGCATCGGAGATTCTATGAATTATATTACAGATTATGGCGATTTTACGATGGTATTAAAAAGGGTAAATCAGTATTTAGAGGATAATGGAATTTTTGTATTTGATTTAAAGACAAAAAAATACTTTTCAGATATTGGAGAAACTACTATTGCAGAAGACAGGGAAGACTGCAGTTTTATATGGGAAAATTATTTTGATGAAGAGACGAACATAAATGAGTATTACTTATCTGTTTTTGTTCGTGGACAAGATGGAAGATATGACAAATATGAAGAAGAACATTTTCAGCGTGGTTATACGTTAAAAGAAATAAGTCAGGCTGTGGAGATTTCAGGACTTAAAATAGAAAAGATATATGAAGCATTTTCTGATAATGAGGGGAAGGAAGAAAATGAACGAGTATATGTAGTTGTTAGAAAATCTAGTGAGAATAAGTAAAACATTGATTGTAAACAAGGAGAGTAAAATGGATTATATTGTTAGAGCAACAGCGGCAAATGGACAAGTTAGAGCTTTTGCTATCAGATCAAAAGAAATGGTTGAAACTGCCAGAGAACACCATAATACTAGTCCTGTGGCAACAGCGGCACTTGGAAGGCTGTTGACAGGTGGAGCAATGATGGGGGTAATGATGAAGGGTGAAAAAGATATGCTGACCTTGATGATGAAGGGGGATGGTCCGATAAATGGTGTAACTGTTACTGCAGATTCAAAAGGGAACGTAAAAGGATATGTTGGAAATCCGAATGTTTTGATTCCGGCAAATTATGCAGGAAAATTAGATGTAGGTGCTGCTATTGGTTATGGAACATTGACGGTGATTAAAGATATGGGATTAAAAGAGCCATATTGTAGTCAGGTACCTCTTGGAACCAGCGAGGTAGCAGAAGATTTAACATACTATTTTGCATCATCAGAGCAGGTCCCGTCTGCTGTGGGTCTTGGTGTATTGATGTCGAAAGATAATACAGTGAAACAAGCAGGAGGATTTATCGTACAGTTAATGCCTTTTGCAGATGAAGAAGTTATCAGCCAATTAGAACAACGTGTTAATAGTATCAGTTCTGTTACGGACATGTTAGAAAAAGGTATGACACCTGAGGATATTCTTAAGGAAGTCATGGCAGATATGGATGTTCAATTTACAGATAAAATATCTACCGGATTTGTATGTAACTGTAGTAAAGAAAGAATTGTCAAGGCATTGGCTGGAATCAGTAAAAAGGATATGGATGATATTATTAATGATGGAAAAGAAATTGAGGTAAAGTGTGATTTTTGTAATACGAATTATAGATTTAGTGTAGAAGAATTGAAAACATTAAGAAAACAGTTTATTTAGTAAATAGATACAGAAGAAAATAGTATATGGAGGAATATTGTGAAAAAAGTTAGTCTTATCATACTCAGCATTATTATGTTGTGCTGTATGGAAAATAGCGTGTTCGCAGGTGAATTGAATGTAAATGAAAGGTCTGTTCTTGAAGCAATCTCGAAAGATGGTTTTCCACAAAAAATAGAGCAGCGTTATCTAAATCAGTTGGAAAATTATTTTTGTACGGATAATGTACAGATAGGGAAGTCAGAAGCAGATGACTTTGTTATGTATTTAAAAGAAGCAATTAATGCAAAAAAGAATGCTCAAAAGGAGAAAAACTTTAAAAATATATCTGAAACATACATATACTTTCAAAAAGCAGGCACAGCAATTGATTTATTGTTAGAGTATGATAGTTCTGTAAATAATTTTTATTTTATTGACGGCTCTGGGTATATTGTATTAGATTTTGAAAATGTAATTAAGAACACAGATAATGCAGGAAAGGATCATTGGAATTTTTCAGTAGAGATAGTATTTTCCGGTATTATTGTATTATGCATTTTAGGAATGCTAGTGAATTTACGAAGGTGGAATAAAAAAATAAAGCGACATAACAGGGAACGTTATGATAGTGAGGATGAAGATGAGGATGAGTTGGAAGTAGCCAACAGAAAGACAAGAAAAGCAAGAATGCAGACATTTTCATACCGGAATATAAAGCAGATATTAAAATATTGTTATATTCCAATCATCATGGGAATTATTGTGATTGCTATTGGGGCATTGTCTCTCAGCCATTTTGGTGATGTGCTTAGCAGTATGCGCACTAATTTTATTAATACCCAGCCGCTTTATCATAGTAAAGAAAATTTATATCGCCCTGCCACAGTGAAAGCAGTTGAGCAGCCAAAGAGCATTCGTTTATCGAAAATATCTTATCCAAGATATAGCGAGCAGTATGGTCAACTAAAGTGCACGGAATTAAAGGTGGATGCACCTGTGTATTTTGGTGATAGAGGTGCATATCTGGATTCAGGAGCAGGTACATATTCGGGAAGTGCCGTTCCGGGACAGGGAAAGACGATATTAATTGGTGCACATGACACAACATTCTTCAAAGGATTGGAAAATGTTAAAAAAGGACAAAAGTTTGTCTTTACGACAACTTATGGGATATA
The DNA here is from genome assembly GCA_910584795.1 of uncultured Eubacterium sp. Taxonomy (GTDB): domain Bacteria; phylum Bacillota; class Clostridia; order Lachnospirales; family Lachnospiraceae; genus Eubacterium_G. The sequence goes on from CAJUBZ010000002.1 coordinate 46,341, forward strand.
TGAGTACCAGGTAAGAGAAACAAAAGTATATCATGCAGGGGATTATGAAAATGGTTATGATTTGAAGGCAGGTAAAGAAGAGCTGGTGCTCTATACATGTTATCCTTTTGGCAGACTGAACGGAGAAAAATCAGACAGACTGTTTGTATATTTGGACAGGATAGCTGGACCATCGATTGAATATTAGGAGGTAGTAATATGTCCCCAAAAAGAAAACAAAGTACAAGAGTAGTTGTCAGATATATAATTACATTTGTGTTAACGGTAAGTCTGATAGGAATATCGTTAATGGCGTATGGAAAATATAGTATGCTGAGTGTTCATGGTGTAATTAATAGTTGTGAGAGAGAAAAATATTTTAAAGATATATGTGGTGAAATGGAGACAGAAGCTTACTATCTGGGAATACCTTTTGGAATTACAAAAAAAGAAATAAAAGGGATTTTTCAAGAGAAAGAAGTGAGACAGGATGTTACAAATATTATTGTATCAAAGAAAAATGGAAATAAACCAAGGATTGATACATACGATCTTAGGAAGAGAATGGAAAAAAAGATAACAGAGAAAGGAAATATTTTCAATGCCAGGCAAAAAGAGTCTTTAAGTGCATATATATCCCAGGTAGAGAATATGTATCAACAAAAGATTTATATTCCGGGTTTAGATTCGATTGCAAAAATGATAAGGATAGCAGACAGGGTTGTATTAATTGGAATTCCATTACTCTTGTTCATCATAATAATTAGTATGTTTTATTTAATATCCTCAAGAATGTATGTGCATCATGGACTTAGAGATGTGGCCTACAGTTTTATCGGAGCCGGTATTACATTGGTAACAGTATTTGCAGGAATGATTTCGGACAGATCTATTTATCGTTTTAATATTTCAGATGTATATATGAGAAAGTTTTTTACTTTCTGGATAGGACATGAAATGTTAATGCAGGTATTTGCAGGAATTATGTTGTTATTGACTGGAGCATTATTAGTTTATCTGGTAATAAGACAAAAATCCCGCATAAGATAATTTTTTACTGGACTTTCAAACTTTAGAGTGTTAAAATTTGAAAGTAGAAGAACCTATGAAGTGAGAGGTACAAAATGAGTAAAAAAATTAGAACATCAGAAGTTGATCATTTGTTTGATGCGATATTAACATTAAAAGATAAAGAGGAATGTTACACTTTTTTTGAAGATGTATGTACTGTAAATGAACTATTGTCTATATCTCAAAGATATGAGGTGGCAAAAATGCTCCGGGAGGGGCAGACATATCTGGATATTTCAAATGCGACGGGAGCATCTACGGCAACAATCAGTAGAGTAAACCGTTCATTAAATTATGGCAATGATGGATATGATATGGTTTTGGAAAGAGTAAAAGAAAAAGAAAATAATTAAAAAAATTCTTCTCTGTACACTTTGTATTTAGTGTAACGGAGAAGAATTTTTTTATTCCGGGTCATGTTTGTCGAGGTCTGGCAGTGAATCAATTAATTTTTCAATTAAAATTTTTCTTACAAATGTATCATAACTTAACATTGTTATAAGACCTACTGTTTGAAGGTAGTCTTTATCTTTAACATCCATTTCATCGAAAATTTTAGCAGAGTCATTAAACTCTTTCAAAATTGATTCTGATAAATCACATTTTTTTGCATACTTTAGAAAGTTATTAATAATATCTTTCAAGGGAAGTTCCTCGTTATGAAAATATGTTTTTAGCATTGGTGTAAGTAATTTGGTTACATCATTAATAGATAGAACATTTTTAAAGAAAAATATCATTATCAGTACCATAATATGGTCTTTTGTATATTTCTTTTTTTCCGGAGATGGTAATAAACGACTTTTGGCATAATTGTTAATCATTGTTTTTGTCATTAGTTTATCATCATCTCTGCGTTTTGTAGCTGCAAATTTGTCATTGAGATAGGTTGTTACCTGATCCATATACAAATCAATATTGGGTATATCATCTATATTAAATGCGTTTATTTCTTCTAAAATATCTTTAACAAAATCTTCGGAATACATCAATGAAACTCCTTCCTTTTAAGTGAAAAATAATTTTTTTATTCTATAGGAAAGTTCTTTGAACTTCCTATAGAATAAAAACGCTCCGCTAAGGATGCGCAGCTCGCGGAGATGTAGTTATGCTAACGCAATCGCTCGCGCGCGAAGTGTCGCAAGCGACACTATGTCTAAGTAATATGATTTCTATTATATTTTTTTACTTAATAATTATAATAGGTAGTAATGAAAACTACAAGATGTAATATAGTAATTGTAATACTTTTAATGATTGAAAGTAAATTTATATAAATTTTTAATAAGAAAAAATTTCTTTTTGAACTGTAATGTGTTAAAATAGAAACAATATTTAAAGTGTCATAATTGGCACTTCTTTCTTTATGTTTTTGCATAATGTAATGAAATAATATAGATACAAATTTAAAGGACGAAAATTTATGAATAATATTTACGAAACACTCAATGATATGCAGCAGATAGCAACATTTCACACGGATGGACCACTATTAATATTAGCAGGTGCAGGAAGTGGGAAAACTCGTGTGTTGACTCACCGTATTGCATATCTGATTGAAGAAAAACAGGTAAATCCATACAATATTATGGCAATTACCTTTACAAATAAAGCAGCTGCGGAGATGCGCAGCCGTGTGAATAAGATTGTAGGTTTTGGCGCAGAACAGGTATGGGTCAGTACATTTCACTCAGCATGTGTAAGAATTTTGCGAAGATTTATTGACACAATCGGATATAACACGGATTTCACTATCTATGATACAGATGATCAGAAGCGTCTTATGAAAGGGATTATAAAAGACTTAAATCTCGACCCTAAGATGTACAAAGAAAGCGCTATGTTAAATAAAATTTCTGATTTTAAAAATAGACTTCTTACAACAGGTGATGTGTCCGCTATGGCACAAAGTGACTTCAAGATGGTTAATGTCTCCAAGATTTATAATGAGTATCAGGAAGCGTTGAAGAAAAACAATGCACTGGATTTTGATGATTTAATTATGAAAACAGTGGAATTGTTTAAAAAGTGTCCAAAAGTATTGGAGAGTTATCAGGACAGATTACAATATATCATGGTAGATGAGTATCAGGACACCAATGCCGCACAGTTTGCTTTTATTAAAATGTTAGCAGAAAAACATCAGAATCTTTGTGTTGTTGGAGACGATGACCAATCTATTTATAAATTCAGAGGAGCTGATATTAGAAATATTCTTCAGTTTGAAAAGTATTTTCCTACTGCAAGAGTGGTGAAGCTGGAACAGAATTATCGTTCTACTAAGAATATATTAGATGCCGCAAATGCGGTAATACATAATAATGCGGGAAGAAAAGATAAGACTCTTTGGAGTGATAATGAACAGGGAGAAAAGATAGACCTTTATCAGGCAGAAGATGGTTATGCCGAGGCTGAAATGGTGGCAGGAGAAATTAAAGAAGCTGTTGACTGGGGAAGGGCAGATTATCATGATTATGCAATTTTGTACCGTACCAATGCCCAGTCCCGAGCATTGGAAGAAAAACTCATGATGAAAAATATTCCGTATAAAATTATTGGCGGACAGAATTTCTATCAGAGAAGAGAAATTAAAGATATTATTGCATATCTGCGTGTTATCAGTAACCCGACAGATGATATTGCAGTGGAGCGTATTATTAATGTACCAAAACGTGGTATCGGTGCGACAACAGTGGAAAAAGTAAAAGATTTTGCGAGAGCCTATGGAATGGATTTGTATGATGCCTTACTTGAAATCGAGGAGATTCCCGGATTATCCAGAGCGGTGTCAAAGATTAAAGGGTTTACAGATTTAATTGAAAGTTATAAGAGTGATGAATATAAAGGTGAAATTGAAAAGCTGGCAAATGCGATATTAAATGACACCGGATATGTCAGTGAACTGGCAGCGGAAAATACAGATGAGGCAAATGGGCGTATTGAAAATATTGAAGAATTGATTAATAAAATCGTAGAATATGAAGATAATACTGATGAGCCTGATTTATCCGAGTTTTTGGAAGAGGTGGCATTAGTTGCGGAGATTGACAATTTGGACGAGAATAGCAGTTATGTCGTTCTTATGACAGTTCATAGTGCAAAAGGGCTGGAATTTCCAAATGTTTTTCTATGTGGGATGGAAGACGGACTCTTTCCGGGTTACATGAGTATAATGGCAGATGATAGTGAGGAACTGGAAGAGGAGCGTCGCCTGTGCTATGTTGCCATTACCCGTGCGATGAAGAATCTGACAATCAGTTATGCAAAAAAGAGAATGGTGAGAGGAGAGATGCAGTATAATATTGTGTCCAGATTTGTAAAAGAAATCCCGCCATTGATTGTGAATAGTAAAAATGTGACGGACAGAGTGGCAGCAGGCTATGAGAAGAAACCTTCTTTTAGTAATTTTGGAGGTTATGAGGGTTCTCTTGGCCATGGTGGTTCAGGTTACATGGGAAGTGATGGATATGGGGGTACCAGATCTTACGCAGCCAGCCAGAGAAAGAATGCCTATAAAGCGATGGCAAAGAAACCGGCATATGGCAGTCCAAGCAGTAAGCCGGGATTTGGAAAAGAGTTTACGGTAACAAAAGCTTCCATTGATTATAAGGTAGGAGACAGAGTGAAACATATGAAATTTGGCGAGGGAACTGTGCTGGGAATTGAGGATGGTCCGAGAGATTATCAGGTAACTGTTAATTTTGATACGGCGGGTCAGAAGGTCATGCTGGCTTCTTTTGCAAAATTGAAAAAAGTGTAGTAAAACATAGGTAATGATGATATACTAATAATAATCATAAAACGTATGTATTAATAAGAGGAATAGGTGACTGATTATATTCTGGAATTCTATTTCAGTCAGTTCTACAAAATCTTATGAAAATATTAGGAGGCAGAATATGGATGAATTAATGAAAGGTGTAAAAATCGGAAAGATTCTTGGAAAAGACGACAAGAAAGAAACTTATAAGATCGTTGCTGTTGTTTGTGGTGTTATTGCAGTGATTGCAGCAATTGCGGGAGCAGCATATGGTATTTACAGATTAGTGAACAGAGATTACTATGATGATTTTGAAGATGATTTCGATGATTTATTCGACGAAGATGATGACGAAAGCGACTTCGAAGACTAATCTGTAATGTTTACGGTGAATTTAAAATGGAAACAGGGCTTTTGCATGTAAACAAAAAAGTTCTGTGATGAAATATCTCTGGAGTAAATTATGCTATTTACTTCAGAGATATTTTTATCATGCAGGGAAATTATTTGTGTTGTAATATTCTTCACATTTTAATACAATAATGGGTAAGGATAAAAATTTTGGTGAAAGGTAAGATAGATGAAAAAAGGTGTTGAATATACAGGTAAAGTAGTGGGACTTAGTTTTCCAAATAAAGGGAAAGTGGATTGTGGTGATGGTGGGATGGCTACAGTGAAAGGAACAATACCGGGACAGACGGTTCGGTTTGTTGTTTCAAAAAAACGCTCTGGTAATTCTATTGGAAGATTAAAAGAGATAGTGGAAAAATCAGAGATGGAAGATGTGGAGCCACAGTGTCCGCATTTTGAACTTTGTGGCGGTTGTTCTTATCAGACGATGAGTTATGCAAATCAGGTTCGATTGAAAGAACAGATGATTAAAGACATTCTAGACAATGCAGTTTCAGGAGATTATGAATTTGAGGGGATTTTGGAAAGTCCTGCTCAGTGGGGATATCGGAATAAGATGGAGTTTTCTTTTGGTGATGAAGTAAAGGATGGACCTTTGGCTCTTGGCATGCATAAAAGAAACAGTTTTCATGATATTGTTACAGTAAATCAGTGTCAGATAGTGGATGAGGATTATGGAAAAGTATTAGATTGTGTATTAGAGTATTGTAAGGAAAGGGAATTGCCTTTTTATAAGAAGTTAAGGCATGAAGGATATCTCAGGCATATGCTTGTCCGTCGAACAACGGTAACAAAACAGATGTTGATAGCAATTGTTACGACTTCAGATAAAAAGTGTGAGGAGAAAGCACAGTGGCAGCAGCTGTCAGAAAAACTACAGCAGTTGGATTTAGATGCAGAGTTATGTGGTGTGTTACATATTATCAATGATGGGTTGGCAGATGTGGTACAAAGTGATGAAACGAGAGTGTTGTATGGAGATGAATATATTTATGAGGAGTTACTAGGTCTCCGATTTAAAATATCTGTATTTTCATTTTTCCAGACAAATTCATTGGGGGCAGAGGTATTATATTCGAAGGCTCGTGAGTATATCGGAGATACAAAAGATATGACAGTGTTTGACTTATATAGTGGCACAGGAACCATTGCACAGATTATTGCACCTGTGGCGAAGAAAGTAGTAGGTGTGGAAATCGTAGGGGAAGCAGTAGAAGCAGCAAAGGTTAATGCAGAATTAAATGGTTTACATAATTGTGAGTTTATCGCAGGGGATGTATTGAAGGTGATTGATGAAATTGAAGATAAGCCGGATATGATTATATTAGACCCACCGAGAGATGGAATTAATCCAAAGGCATTGCAGAAGATTATTGATTTTGGTGTAGATAGATTAGTTTACATAAGTTGCAAACCGACCAGTCTGGCAAGGGATTTGGAGATGCTGCAGGAGAATGGGTATCGGGTAGTAAAAGGGTGTGGGGTTGATATGTTTGCGAACACGGTTCACGTTGAGACAATAATAAAGATGCAGTATTGTGGTTTTAAGGAAGAATAAGGGGGTTAAACCACAAGATGTTGTGGTTTTGAAGCAAAAATCAGGCTGAAAAAGAGCAAGTTTTTGCCCGATTTTTCCACCCGTTTTCATAGATGCATAGACATAAAAATTGAATATTGAAGCCGTTTTGGAGAAAAAGCGGTAAATCAGAGCAGATGGAAACAGAAGCGCTACTTATTTTTGAAACAGATAAGTGGCGCTTTTTTTATTTTTTGAAAGGAGCATAAACAATGTATTTTAGTGACAACACAAATCTTTCCGAATTGGAAAAGATGATGCAGAGCATACCGAACTTTCGTCCAAGGAGGAATGGAAGCATAGTATTAAGAAGGGAAATGGATAGATGTATACAGGAGCAACCACCACCGGATTCCTATGAAGAGATGCTAGCAATTACAATGTCAGCCATTCATTATGAACCGTTTATGGAAAGGTTAAACAATTATATAAGGGAAGGAGAGAAAAAGAGAGTGGATTATCGAAGTAAAAAACACAAAGAGGTATTTGAAGAAACAATAGTAAAAATGAATCATAAGAATTATGCGATAATGTCGGCATTATATCTGCTGACAGCGGATTATAAATTGTGGCAGGTAATGAGACATCATACAAAAAAGAATAAGATTGATTTTGAGGATGTAAAACTTGGAAACATTCAAGAGGAAGGATATACCCTTTATTGTGCAGCGAAGGATTTATATCATGGGACAAAGCATATTTCCATCAGTGATCTTGCAGATAAGGAATTAATCTCTCCCAAAATGTTTGCAGTTATCTGTAATGCAATGGCGATTCGGAGATTTGGAATCAAAGCAATACAGCTTGTGGAAGGTAAGGTGGAAGAATGTTAGGGGCAGTCATACACAACAAGAACAATACACTTGTCATAGATTTTCCAAGAGGAATGAGTGATTTGCAGTTAAAGTTAATGTCTGTTGGAATTAACAGAATGCCACAGGAGATTTATTTAACGAATCAAAAAAATGATGATATCCGGGTAGAACTTTATTCAGAGAGCGAGATTGGACAGCATCTAATCAGATTATTTCAGCCGACAGATACCCTTGCAGATTTAAATAATACAGAAATTGCAATAATAAATGTTGATATGGCGATAAAAACAGAATTAGAAAACAATATTATTCATGACCAGTATGATTCGGTGAAAGAACTGCTTGAGGAGATAGAGGAGATAACCCATAAAGCAGGAAAGTATACCGAATCATTTTATTTTCCATTAACAGTGCAGATAGATGATAGAGAAACAGGAAAGCTGTATGAGGAGCATAATTCCATACTTATGGACTATGTATCAGAAGTAAAGAGTGCCATCGAAGAGGAGCAAAACCGTGATACAAACAACATGGCCAAATATTTTCATGGGAATGAAAATCTGGAAGATAAGTTGGTGTCCGCAGAGTGGACAGTGGAAGAAAGAAATGGGGAACTGTATGGCTGTGTGAATGTAAGACTTCGAGAGGTACTCACAGAGGAAGAAGAGGAGAGTATTAAGGATTGGATTGTCGGACAGAATTCAGATGGATTTGGAGAAAGCTTTGAACAAATACCTTTGGAAACAGAAGAAGGTGATTTATATATTTCGTTCTGGAATGCAGGAAAAGATTACTTTATCTGTAATAAAGACGAAATGGAAATATACATTTTGCAGCAAAGAGAACCACAGATTGGAGGGATGTGAAATATGAATGAAAAAAATTAGAAGAAAGCAATAACAGAAAGTTTTATGACAGGAGGAAGATGAGACATGAATGAATATGATAGGCTGAGCAGGCAGGCGAAGAGAATCAAAGAAACTTATCCAACTGGTACCCGCATTGAGCTTATTAGTATGGAAGACCCGTTTGCACCGATACCATCGGGAACAAGAGGAACTGTGAAGGTTGTAGATGATATTGGACAGCTCCATATGCATTGGGATAACGGCAGGTCACTTGCAGTAGTACCCGGTGAGGATTCCTTCAGAAAACTGACACCGGAAGAAATTGAAGCAGAAAATCTTGTGACAGTTGATGAAATACAGGAAAATACGGATGAGGATTCCATACAGACCAGAGAGGAAGAAACACAGAATTTTGGAGGAATACAATTATGACATTGAAACCTGACTGTCCTTTGATTGGACAAAATGGCAATATTTTTAATCTGATGGGAATTGCTTCGAGGACTTTAAAAGATCATGGGATGTCAGAACAGGCAGAGGAGATGCGGAATAAAATAATGGCATCAAGAAGTTATGAAGAGGCGTTAAATATTCTTGGAGAATATGTCAATATTACTTCTATGGAGGATATGGAAAATAGCAATGAAGAGGGAGAGGTGATAAGTTTATGATTGTATTTATAGCAGGAATGCTAGTAGGGCTCATAGCAGGGGTATTTTGTACCGTCTTATGTCGTGCAGCATCGGATATGGAAAGAAAAACAAAAGATTTTAAATAAAATGACCGGTATCAGTCGTCCTTATGACAATTGATACCGGTTTTGTTTTAAGGATGATTGAAAATCCGGCAAAGGAGGTGGTTTTTATAAGAACTCCTGTAAGCTGGGTGGGAAACAAGACAAATATCCTGCATATACTTTATGCCCTGTTTCCATTGAAATATGAAAGATATATTGAGCCTTTTGGAGGTTCCGGAGCTGTGCTCTTGGGAAAGACAAGACCGGATAAGTTTGAGGTGTATAACGACTTTAACCACAATCTGGTAAATCTGTTTCAATGTATGCGTGACAGACCGCTGGCATTTATTAAGGAACTTGGATTTTTAACATTAAATGCAAGAGATGATTTTGTTGCTATCAAAAACTTTTTTGAGAAAGAAAAATTTGATACAAAATTTTTACAGCAGGAATTAGAACTTACTTCGATTGTTTTGCCAGAGATTCATGCAAAGGAAATCCGGAAATTATACAAGAAAGCAGTTACGGATTATGACCTGAAGCGTGCAGTCATGTTCTTGAAACTTTTGCGGTACAGCTATTCGAGTTCGGGTAGAAGTTTTGCCTGCCAGCCTTTTTCTGTCTGCAGCCTGTTTACTCTAATACAGGATTTCAGTGAACGACTTCAAAATGCCATTATTGAGAATCAGGACTTTGAAGTGCTGATAAAACATTACGATAGAAAAGAGTCTTTTTTCTATTGTGATCCGCCATATTTCACAAGCGAGTATGTGTATGAGTGTGGTTTTACATGGGAGGATCATGTAAGGCTTAAAAATACACTTTCACAGACAGAGGGGAAATGGCTCGTATCTTATAATGACTGTGAAGAAATCAGAGAACTGTACAGAGGTTATGGATTTTTTGACTTTAAAAGAATTCATTCTATGGTTCAAAAATATGAAGCAGGAAAAGAATTTCCGGAAATTTTGATAGGAAATTATGATTTGTATGAGAGAGAAAGGGGAAAACCAAGGCAGTTGACACTTCAGGAAATGACAGAGAGACATTCGGGAAATATGGAACAAATCTTAAAGGAGGGAATCGTATCATGCAAAAACAAGTGACAGACGCTTTTGTCTTTCTGCCGGTGCCGGCAGAATTATTGGAAGATGCAAGAATAAATGTGTTTTTGCCACTGCAGTTTGATATATCAGAAGAAAAACTCATAGTGGAAAACGTGGAAGACGTTGGAGAGATTGTATGCAACGGAAACTGTTATGGATGTCCGATGAGTGAAACAAGGTATGATAACAAGAAAAAGCGTAAAAGCATTCAGAATTGTAAAGGAAAAGAGGTGAAGTAATTGTTTCAGATATACAGAGTTCTTGGAAAGAAAGGGCGTATTACTATTCCGTTTGAACTTCGGGAAAGGGTGGGATTTTCCAGTAATGATATTTTGTCATTTACACAGCAGGATGACAGTACAATTGTCATCAAAAAAGAAACAATCTGTAATCATTGTGCTGACGGGCAGAATAGAGAAAATGCGAATGGAAATATTCTTGATTTTTTAAATGGACTATCAGAGGAGCAGAAACGTATGGCGCTTAATCATTTATCGGTAGACTGGGCAGAAAAACAGACTGAAGAAAATTTAGGAGGCAGAGGTGAAAATTAAAATATATCAGATTAATAAGGAAAGAGATCGGCGGGACCTTAAATTTATGGACCTTGATTATACTAAATGTGTAATGAAATCGCCAGAAATTGATGTAACAATATATGATCGTGTTTTTGTGGGAGATGTAGAGTGCAACGATTTAGAGGAAGTATACCATTTGTTTAATGAAGAAGGACATAGGCTTCATAGAGGACATTCCCTTTCTGTATCTGATATTGTGGAAGTGGATACGGGAAGCATTACAAATTTTTATTTCTGTGATTCTTTTGGGTTTAAAATGGTTTCCTTTGAATCAGAGCAGGCAAAGATGCAGGATGATGTAATTCGGGTATTGGTAGTGGAACCTCACAGAGTACCATACGAATCAGAGATTAAGAATACGCTAGAAGGACAGCAGAGAGCAGTCGGGGGAAGAATTGAATATGTATACAATGATGACAATACTATTATTGTCATTAATGAAGAGGGAAAAATCAATGGGTCAGATGGTAACCGCCGGATAGAAGGGGATGTACTTTGTGGCTCATTTTTTATTGCCGGGGATGATGGGGAGAATCTCTGCTCTCTTACAGAAGAACAGATAAAGAAATATCAGGATAGGTTTGCAGAACCGGAAAATATTTCAAGAGAAGAAATAGAGGATCATACCGGTTTTACTTTTATTTCTTGGTAAACCGGATGAAATAAAATAGTGAGCATATATGTGCAGAAGGAGGAAATATGGCAGCAAAGAAACAGACTACGGCAAAAGGAACAGTAAAGAAAACAGATGTACCAACTATTGAGGCAAAAATCAACCGTTTGGTCAACCGTAAGGATAACAATATCAAAGCGATTGCCAGTGTAAACATTGGTGGAGCTTTTGCAGTGCATGGAATTAAAGTCATTGATTCACCGAAAGGATTGTTTGTGTCAATGCCGTCGAACAGCTATGTGGACAGGGAGGGCAGGATACAGTACAGCGACATCTGTCATCCAATTATTGCTGAGGCAAGAACGGAACTGATTGACACGGTAAAAGAGGCTTACGAACAGGCATTGGAAGAACAGCAGACAGAGGATGAGGCAGAAGAAGAGGCGGAGACGGAAGCCCAAGGACAGGGACAGAGTCAGCAGATGTAACAGTTTTATAGAAAGATTTATGCACCAACAAAGCAGGTGCTTTTTATTTGCGCAAAAGGAGGTTTTGCAATGAAGAAAAAAAGAATTATAAGAGAAATATCCACTTTGTTTCTGGTAATGGTAATGATGGTATCTTCTTTATCCGGGGTAACACTTGCAGCAACAGGAGATAACGTGATAATTACATTTGAACCTTGTTACGACAAAAATGGAAGTGTTATGAAATATAATGCGGGTGAAACAATTAACGGGCATTATGCAGGAGGAAAGGGAGAGAATATCAACCGCATATTTGCAGATGGAGAGGCAGCATTCTGTATTCAGCCGGGAGTGGGGCTTCACACAGGAAGTCAGTTGAAAGAAAGTTCCTCGGATACATGGAAAGTATTATCGGCAAATAAGAAGAAAGCAGTCGGATTAGCCCTTTTGTATGGATATTCGGGAAACAAGAAAAATCTTAAGGGCAGTGATGATGAAAAGTGGACAGCTACGCAGGTACTGGTATGGGAGTTTGTGACCGGATGTAGAAAAGCGACAGGTGCTTATAAGAGAAGTGAAAAAACAATATACAGCCTGTACTTTGGTTCAAGTTATGCAAATGCAGGAGCGAAGGAAGTTTATGATCAGATTGTAGATTTATTAAAAGAACACAATACCATTCCAAGTTTTATGTCGGAGAATAAAACAGAGATTCTAAAGGATATGAAATTGAAAGATGGGAAATATGCTGTGACACTGACCGATGAAAACAATGTGCTTTCAGACTTTGATTTTTCTTGTGGAAATGACAAGATAAAAATTACAAAGTCAGGAAATAAGCTGACAATTAGTTCCGTAGAAGCATTAGAAAAGTCAGTCCGTATCAAGGCGGTAAAAAATACTGTGCCAACTGTAGGAAACAGTGCAAAACTTCTTGCTTATGGTTCAGACCAGTTGCAGGATGTCGTGTCAGGTGCAGAGAATGCAGAAAAGGTTATATCATATGTCAATGTACAGACAAAGACAGGAAATCTTTTGTTGAAAAAAACATCAGAAGATGGCATTGTATCCGGCATTTCTTTTACGGTTCAGGGAGAGGACTATGAAAGAACAGTAAAGACTGGAAGTGATGGTTCAATTTCTATTGAAGATATGATTCCGGGAACCTATACAATCACAGAAAATGTCTCTGACCGTTATGTACCGTTAAAATCGCAGACAGTAACGGTTGTCGGAGGTAAGACAACTACGGTTCAGTTTTCTAATATTCTTAAGAAATTTAATGTAACAGTCAAGAAAAAGGATGCAGAAAAAGTAAAACAGCAGGGAAATGCCACGCTCTCCAATGCTGTATATGGTATTTATAAAAATGGAGTACTAATTGATCGATATACGACAGATGGAAAAGGGGAATTTACAACAAAGTATTATGCATGTGGAGATGGCTGGACAGTCCGGGAAATCAGTCCATCGGAAGGATATCTGTTAGATAAGACATCTTATCCTGTAGGCGCAGAGCCGAAACTTTATCCGATAGAGTATAACAATATAAAAAAAGAAGTGAATGAACAGGTGGAGAAAGGAAAGATTGCAGTTATCAAGCATACCGATGATGGAAAAACACAGATTGAAACACCAGAGTCTGGTGCTGAATTTGAGGTTTATCTGAAATCAGCGGGCAGCTATGACAGGGCAGAGGGAACAGAGCGTGACAGACTGGTATGTGATAAAAATGGGTTTGCTCAGACAAAAGACATGCCATATGGAACCTACACGGTGCATCAGACAAAGGGATGGGAAGGACGAGAGTTTATTGACGATTTTGATGTATTTATTCAGGAGAATGGTGAGACTTACAGATATATTATAAATAACAGAGATTTTGAGAGTCATATAAAAATCGTAAAAAAGGATGAAGAGACTGGAAAAGTCATTCCCTGTGCAGGAACAGGATTTCAGATATATGATCCAAAAGGAAAACTTGTAAAAATGAAATTCATGTATCCGAAAGTTATTACAATAGATACCTTTTATACGACAGAGGATGGCACGCTCATAACACCGGAACCTCTGCCATCGGGAAAAGGATATTCCATTGTAGAGGTAAAAGCACCATATGGGTATGTGTTAAATGTAGAGCCGGTTTTCTTTGATGTAATACAGAATGCATCAGAAAAAGAAGAGGAGGTTGCAGTCATTGAAGTATCTCGTATGAATAAACCGCAGAAAGGAAGAGTTGTCATTGAAAAATCGGGTGAAATATTTCAATCTGTTTCAGAAAGTGAAGGGGTGTACCAGCCGATTTTTCAGACAAGTATGTTGAAGGGAGTTATCTTTCAGATTACAGCGGCAGAAGATATCATTACACCAGATGGCACAGTGCGGATAAAGAAAGGTGAGGTGGCGGATACCGTTACAACAGATGAAAAGGGAAAGGCTAAAAGCAGGGAACTTTATCTTGGAAAATATAAAATAGAAGAAACCACTGTGCCATATGGCATGGTTCGATTAGAAGAACCTCATGAGGTGGAGATTTCCTATGCAGGAGAAGCGGTGGAAATTACAGAAACGACGGCTGAAATCTATAATGAGCGACAGCATTTACAAATAGATTTGATGAAAACATTAGAGAAGAATGAAGCATTTGGTATTGGAGGTCATAATGAAATAGAGGAAGTACGTTTCGGGCTGTATGCAAAAGAAGAATTAAAGGCAGGAGATGGAAAAGTGATTCCAAAAGACGGACTGCTTGAAATTGCGACCTGCGATAAAGAAGGGAAAGCTATATTTAAAACGGATATTCCTGTGGGCGCAGAACTTTATGTGAAAGAGTACAGTACAGAAGAGCATTACCAGTTATCTGATCTTATCTATCCTGTAACCTTTGTCTATGCAGGAGGTGAACAGGCAGTTGTAACAATTGTGGTGAATGAAGGAAAAGTGATTGAAAACTACATCAAGTATGGAATGGTGAAAGGATTAAAGGTGGATAGAGAAACAGGAAAAACAATTGCAAAAGCAGTTTTCGGCCTGTTTCCTAAAGAAGCAAAAGAGTTTAATGAAAAGACAGCAATTCTTACAGCAGAGTCAGATAAAAAAGGAGTATTTACGTTTGAAAAAGTTCCCCTTGGAGAATGGGTCATCCGTGAATTAAAGCCTGCAAAAGGATATCTGGCAAATGAAGAACAGTATTCGGTTACAATCGGGGAAAATGAAGAAGTTGTTGAAATCAAAGTGTTCAACGACCGGATTCCTAAAATCGGAACAACAGCGACTATTCAGGGAAAAAAGGAGGCTGTTGCAGCAAAAACAATCGTATTAAAAGATAAGGTTTCCTACAAACATCTGATTCCGGGAAAAGAATATGTCTTAAAAGGAATATTGATGGATAAGAAAACAGGAAAGCCGTTTTTGATTGACGGAAAGAAAGTACAATCTGAGACGGCTTTTAAGCCGAAGCGTGCCGGAGGAAAAGTAACGGTTACCTTTACGTTTAATGGAACAAAAATTACGAAGGATACGGATATTGTTGTTTTTGAAACGCTCTATTGTGAGGGAGTAGAACTTACAGTACATGCAGATATCAAAGATCAGGGGCAGACGGTAACAATTAAGCTGCCGGTACCTGAAATTCCACAGACAGGGGATTGTTCCATGATGGGATTTTTTATAGGAATCGGAGCGGCGGCTCTTGGTGGATTGATTTCTTTGGTGATTGTAAAGAAAAAGAAGGATGAGGATGAGGCAGAATGAAAAGAGTGTATATCTGTTCACCTCTAGGCGGTGATGTAAGAATGCATATCGCACAGGCAAAAAAATATGCTTTATATGCATTAAAATGTGGAATGGCTCCGGTCGTTCCACATTTTTATGCCCTGATTCTTGATGATGACAGACCGGAGGAGAGGAAACTGGGAAAACAGGCAGGAATCAGTCTTTTGTGGGTTTGTGATGAAATGTGGGTATTTGGAGAAGAAATCACAAGCGGAATGGAGGAGGAACTCCGTTTGGGTAAAAACTTGAATCTGCCTGTCAGATATATTGATGACAGGCAGATTCATTAGAAAAGAATATGGAGGTTACAGATGGTTAAAAGAAAATATTTAAAGGTTCTGTTATGTATTGTTCTGGCTGTTATGACAGCTTTTGTCATTACGGAATCTGCATATGCGGCAGGGGATGTATCTACAGCGATTGAAAAGACTTGGAAAACTGCACAGACACAGGTAAAGAATGTAGTCAACAATGTTGTGTTTCCGGTGATTGATATGATTCTGGCGATTCTGTTTTTTGTGAAACTTGGAACCGCCTATTTTGATTACAGAAAGCATGGACAGTTTGAATTTACAGCTCCGGCGATTTTGTTTGCCTGTCTGATTTTCACCCTGACCGCCCCCCTTTATATCTGGTCGGTTCTGTAAGAGTGAACAGGACTGTTTCCAAAAAAGAAACAGTCCTGTTTTAGGAGGTGATAATTATTTTTGACTGGTTAGGATATATCATTGGCGGCGTGGGAGATGCCATTGGCGGTGTATTTGACGGAATTGGCTCACAAATATCGGATGCAATATGGGATGCCATGCTTCAGTGGTTCTACAATACAATATTTGATGCAATTGCGGATTTCTTTACAATGATGGGAAATATGGGAGCAGATATTTTTGACTTGAAATGGGTACAGGCAACAATTCAGTTATTTATTCTCTTTGGATGGTCGCTGTTTGCGGCGGGAATGATTGTAGCAGTGTTTGATGTAGCAATTGAATACCAGAGCGGAAGGGCAGATATTAAAAATACTGCAATCAACGTATTAAAAGGATTTTTTGCGTGTTCTCTGTTTGGGATCGTACCGGTAGAACTGTATAAGTTCTGCATCAGTCTGCAGAATACTTTTGCAGGTGACCTTACCCGTATTTTTTCAGGTGAGCAGCATCTTGGACTGGCAGAATTAAGCACGAAAGTTTTAAAGCGGTGCTTTATGGTGTCAGGAGGGGCGGCTTTTGATCTTTTTCATCTGCTTTCAATGATCGCATTTGCATACTGTGTAGTAAAAATTTTCTTTGCAAATATCAAAAGAGGAGGGATTCTTTTAATTCAGATGTCCGTAGGGGCATTGTATATGTTTAGTGTGCCAAGAGGATACACGGATGGCTTTAATCAATGGATGAAGCAGATTGCAGCGCTGTGTCTGACCGCCTTTATGCAGACAACGTTGTTGTTTTTGGGACTTTTAACGTTTAAAGGAAATATGCTTCTGGCACTGGGCATTATGCTGGCTGCCAACGAAGTGCCGAGAATTGCACAGCAGTTTGGATTGGACTCTTCTGTGAAAGTAAACATGATGAGTGTAGTTCATGCAACGACAACAGCAGTCAATATGACACGCTCTGTAGCAAATGCAGTGAAATAATGATTTTAAAAGAAAATATATGGTGTTTGATTTATTCGATTTGACTGGATTATTGAAAATAGTTGTGGTATGGTCTGTTGCTTGAAAGGAGGAAAAGTTATGGGTTTTTTTACAGAACTGTTTAATGGAAGGCTTCATCCCATTGAGGAGTATGCACCAAAATCTGAAGAATACAAAAATGCATTAAAAGAATCCGGCAGGTTAAGGGAGGCCTTAATAGACACATTGTCGCAAGATCAGATAGGTCTTCTGAATATTTATATGGATACCCATACGACAGCAGAAGGTTATTTTGAAGAGGAAATATTCCGTCAGGCATTTTTGCTGGGAATGGAGATGCAGAAAGAAGTAGAATAATCAGAAAAAAGTGGAACGAGTGGTCTGGCGACCGCTTGTTCTGTTAGAAAAATAGAAAGTGATAGGAGAAGTAGATGATAACTTATTTATATCCGCAGAATCTGAAAGCCACAGCAAATCTGTGGCTTTGGGGATTGCGGGATTTTGTGATTTTATGTGTTGCAGCACTGATATCGGTACTGGCATTAGTACATCTTAAAATTTTTCTGCCTGTGGCAATGACGTTATGTTTCGGATTCTTATCCATTCGTCTGGAAGATACGACAGTGCTTGATTTTATACGGTATGCAGTGCGGTATTTTATATCAACGCAGCAGAACTATGATTGGAGATGAGGAAGTGAAGAAAAAAACAGAGCAAAGTAGAAAGAGAAAAGGACGTTCCATACAGGAATTGATTGGGATTGATACATTTACGAGATATGGACTGAAAACAAGAAGAGGAGAGATGATTTTCTTTCTGGTTTCTCCGACGAACATCTCGGTACTGTCATCAGTGAATATTGAGATTAAAATCAGACATCTGATGATGGTATTATCTGCGATTCCGGATATTGAAATTACCTGCACGGATTCCTGTGAGTGTTTTGATGATAATAAAAGTTATTTAAAGAGCAGAATGGAAGAGGAAGAAAATCTGAAAGTTCGAAAGCTGTTACAAAAAGACATTGACATGCTTGACAATATTCAGACAGAGATGGCAACGGCAAGACAGTTTTTGTTTATTGGCAGATGTAAGTCTATGAAACCAGAACAGGTATTTCAGAGTGCAAACCGGATGGAAAAAGTAATATCCGAACAGGGATTTGAAGTGCAGCGGATGAAAAAGAATGACGTGAAAAGATTTCTTGCCGTTTATTTTGAGGCAAGCATGAATGGTGACAGAATGCCGGATGTGGATGGAGAGCAGTATTATGAGGTAAATATGAATGAAGAAATGGTATAGATTCGGGATGATTATATTGTTGGCTGTAGTGGGTTTCAGTGTTTTTATGGTTTACAGAGAACTGCGAATACAACAGAGAGAAAAGAAAGATTTTCAGGAACTGAGGGAGATGGCATATGGAAAAGGTAATGTACAAAGGTCAAAATCGATAGAGAAGTTTCATGAGAAAAAGCGGAATCTTTTGACACTACAGGAAAAGAACAGTGACTGTGTCGGATGGCTGTATATTTCTGATACGCAGATTAACTACCCGGTGATGCATACTCCGTGTGAGCCTCAAAAGTATCTCAATAAAAATTTTGACGGAGCATACAGCTATTCAGGGATTCCATTCTTAGATGGAAGGTGTGAATTAGATAGTGACAATTTGATTTTTTACGGTCATAACATGAACAACGGAACAATGTTTGCTGACGTTATGAAATATGCAGAAAGAGATTACTTTGTAAAGCATCAGACGATTGTATTTGAAACATTGACGGAGTGCAGGGAGTATGTGATATTTGCAGTTATGAAAACTGGTACAGCAGATAACTGGTATTATTTTATTAATGCAGGGATACCAGAAGCATATGATGAATTTGTAGAAAGGGCAAAAATGAAATCGTTGTATGATACAGAAGTTACGCCGATATATGGAAAACAGATACTAACCCTGTCCACCTGTACAAACAGAGGCAAAGAGGAACGATTTCTGATTGCTGCTGTAAAAAAATAAAAGAGAAATATTGGTCGTTTTGTGAAAGGCAGGATGGCCACTTTTGTTCTTTCTGCCTTTGACAAAGCGGAGCAAGGAGGGAACAGAATGACATTTAGAAAGCCAAAGGTACTGACACCAGAGCAGATGGAGGAAATCCGCACAAAAGATTTTTTTGATATGATTCTGCCGGGTAATATCAAATTTTTGTCAGATCACTTTATTATTGGAGATTCCTACCGTTCGGTATGGGTAATTCGTGAATATCCGCCATCGACGGAAGAACAGGCAATTTTATCACAGCTTGCAGACAGAAATGGTGTGACACTCCGTATATACCACAGACTGGTGGAGCCGATGGAACAGAGAAAGATTTTACAGAATGCAACAAGGAAAAATACCCTGATGTCTAGTGGCAGCAACGTGAATGAGACCATCGAGGCAGAGGGGAATCTGAAGGATGTGATAGAGCTTCTTGCGAATCTCAGAAAGAATAAAGAACCTCTGTTACATTGCTCTGTCTTTATGGAATTAAAGGCAAAAAGTATGGAAATGTTGCGGGAGCTGCAGAGTGAAATTGCAATGGAGCTTACCCGTTCCAAGATTTCCGTGGACAGGCTCACCTTACGTCAGAAAGAAGGATTTCTCTCTGTTCTGCCAGTGGGGGCAAATCAGTTCGGTGCGCAGTATGAAAGAGTGCTGCCGGCAAGTTCCGTGGCAAATCTTTATCCGTTTAATTTTTCCGGCAAGACTGATCCTCAGGGACTGTATCTCGGAAGAGATAAATATGGAACGAATATTCTGGTAGACTTTGACCGCAGGGCTGAAGATAAGACCACATCGAATATTTTAATTTTAGGAAACAGTGGTCAGGGAAAAAGTTATCTGTTAAAACTGATTCTTACCAATATCAGGGAAACAGGAAAGACGATTATCTGCCTTGATCCGGAAGCAGAGTATGAAGAACTGACCAGAGCTTTAGGTGGATGTTATATTGATTTTATGTCGGGAGAATATACCATCAATCCATTAGAGCCAAAGGCATGGTCTGACAATGCGGATGAAGTGGAGAAGGATGCACCGGAAGCATTCCGCAAAGTGACACGCTTGAGCCAGCATATCGCATTTTTAAAAGATTTTTTCAGGGCATATAAGGATTTTACTGACGCACAGGTGGATACAATAGAAATCCTTCTGATAAAACTTTACGCGCGGTTTGGGATTACAGACAGCACAGATTACAGTACAAAGAAATCGATTGATTTTCCAATCATGTCAGATTTTTATCAGCTGTGCGAGGAAGAATATATGACGTATGACAAACAGCGCAAATACTTGTATACGGAAGAAATGTTACAGGAAGTATGTCTCGGAATCCATTCTATGTGTGTGGGAGCAGAGTCTAAATATTTCAATGGACATACTAATATCGTGGATGATAAGTTTTTGTGTTTTGGTGTCAAGGGACTCATGGATACAAATAAGAGATTGAAAGATGCCATGTTGTTTAACATTTTATCCTTTATGTCCAATGAACTTTTAGGAAAGGGAAATACGGCGGCATCTATTGATGAATTATATCTTTTTCTGACGAACATGACAGCCATTGAATATATTCGAAATGCCATGAAGCGTGTCCGAAAGAAAGACTCCTCTATTATTCTTGCAAGCCAGAATATAGAGGATTTTTTAATTCCATCGATTCGTGAATTTACCAAACCATTGTTTTCCATTCCGACACATCAGTTCCTGTTTAATGCAGGACAGATCAATCCGAAAGATTTTATGGATGCCCTGCAGGTGGAACAGAGTGAGTTTGAACTGATTAAATATCCGGAGCGTGGAACCTGTCTGTATCGTTGTGGGAATGAGAGATATTTATTACAGGTTATTGCACCGGATTATAAAGCGGAGCTGTTTGGAAAGGCAGGAGGACGATGAGTGCTGCAGTCGGAGCGGCTCTGAAAAAGATTGCTGTCGCTCTGCTCACAAACAAGAAAGTATTGAAAACTTTAGTAGGAATTGTTCTTGGTATTATAGTCATCGTGATTATGCCTGCTGTTGCAGTGGTATCTCTTTTCAATGGAAAAATAGAAATTGATACAGGGGCTCTGCAACAGCAGATTGTGGCACAAATGTCAGAAAAGCAGAGAGAGGAACTTAAATTTATAGAAGATACTATGTATGCCATTGAAAAAAAGATGACAGATAAAGGTTTTGAGGACAGAGTAAAAGAGGCACAGGTACTGTTTGTGTTTGTCCTTTCTGACCATGCTCATGAAAAGAAATTTGTATTAAGACTTGTTAAATGTTTTTCAGAGAAACAGACCGATGAGCAGTTGATTGCTAAAGTGAATGAAGTCTTTAAAACAGAGATAAAGGCTGATGAATTTTCAAAGGTCATGGGAGAAATCCGCTTAACAGCAATCGTGACAAAAGATTATACAGATATTTCTACCAAAAACAATCTGGATTTAGTGAAGTGGGTGATTCATGCACAGCAGTCCGGATGGGGATATGTATGGGGGACATCCGGAGGCGTACTGACAAGAAATGTATATGAGTCACAGAAAAAACTGTATCCGATAGAGGTAGGCGGCTATGCAGATTTTATAGAAAAGCACTGGATTGGAAAACGTACCTGTGACTGCTCTGGTTTGATCCGAAGTTACTGGTGGCTGAATCCTAAAACCAAACAGATTGAATACGGAAGTAATGGTATTTCTGCAATGACGGCAGATGGAATGTATCAGGCATCTGCAGAAAAAGGAAGCATTGCATCCATACCGGAGGTTCCGGGACTTGCTGTCTGGCAGCCGGGACACATCGGTGTTTATATTGGTAACGGTGAAGTGATTGAAGCAATGAGTACAGAGTACGGAGTAGTGAAAACAAAACTTACTTCCGGTAGATGGACACATTGGTTAAAAATACCTCATATCAGTTATGTGAAAGAAAAGGATAAAAAGGAGAAGAAAAAGAAATGAGAACAAAAGGAATTATGATGAGGAAAGAACCACAGCCGGATATCAGGGACTGCATTATTGAAAAAATAGTGATACTGCCTGATGAAGAGTATCGGTACTTTCTAAGTCATATGCTGTATAGAATATGAAATGCATCAGGAATTTCATATTCGTACTTTGCCAGCTCCTTTAGGAGCGTGCTTTGCGAAGCAAAGTTTTGAAACGGTTATCCTTTACCGTTTCAAAAGCTATGATTATCAGTTCATTGCAGAAAATACAGACCTGATGTATGTAGAACATGAGGATGATAATTCTTGGATATCCCATTGTCTGTTAGTTATGGGAGAAAGTAGTGATGACGGAATACTGGTGGAAAGTGAAGGAGCAGATTATGCTCGGTATTCAGCATATCAGGCAGGGGCGAAGAGTTATGTAAGAGAACAGATATGTAAGGTCGCTAATGAAATTTTATATCACGAATTTGGCAAGCAGGTGAATGAATCATGGGTCGTTGAATGGGATAGTATCAAAGAAGAGTTTGGAATTACAATCGATAAGACCAATGGCATTGGAGAAATGCTTATGGAAGAGTTGGAAAAGCGTAATGAGGTGGCAGAGATTATTGCAACGGAGGATGGAATTGAAATGACATTTCAGATTTTGCAGGAGGAAGAAGATTCTTTTATGAATGGCATGGAGATGAATTTATAAAGTATGGAGGAAAAGTAATATGAAGAAAGCAATAATAACCCTTAATTTTGATGAAGAAAAAACTGCTGCATTGAAATTGTATTTGGAGCAAAAAGGAACAGCAATTGAGAAAGAACTTGAAAAAACATTAGAGACACTTTATACAAAGTCTGTACCGGCAAATGTCCGTGAATTTATTGCATTGCGTTCTGGTGATGATTCAGGTTCTGTTGGGACGAAGGGGAAAAAGCAGAAGATGCAACAGAATATTGGGACACAGGAACACAAAAAGGATAGTGATATCAAAACGCAGATGTAACCGTTTGTGAAGCAACGTGTCTCCCTGTGTTCGGTTTTGTGGAAGAGGTGGGTAAGTTCTGCGGGTGTAGAATTATACAGGCTGTTTGGGGAGATTAGAGAGAGAGTTTGTAGGCAGGGAAATATGAGTTTTGGTGTGGAATTACAAGGTCGAAAATCAAGCAGGAGAAAGAGTCGGGGTTGCTAAAGCGCCCCGGCTCGGTTCACAGCGGACGGCAACGCCGACCGCAGGGGAGGTTTGAAGAATTTGATAGAAGTAAGAAGGTGTGGGTTGATTATGGATGAAAGCATATGGGGTATGGGGTTGGAATTGGCAAAGGTGTCTGAAATATACAGAAAAAAGAGAGGGGTTGCATGATTTATGGATTATAAGAAGTAAATAGAACGGTAACAAATAGGATTGAGGATAAGGTAAAATGGTGTTATATTTAATAATTATATGTGGTAACAAGCTGGAGCTTGTCGAATGCGTTTAAAGTATAATGATGCGGATTGTAGTAAGATTATATCGGAAATATTATTCTATGTATTGAAAGTAAGGGGGGGATTAATAATGAGAACAAAAAAATATACTATCCTGTTGTCAAGTTTTCTTGTGATGGGAAATATTATTGGTTTTGCTATTTTACAATTCCGTATGTATCATCTGATTGATATTTATGGAGATGGCAGTCAGTTCTTTAAAAATCTGAGAGAGTTTTTTATTGTAATAACAAGCGGTCTTTTTACAAGTTCTTGTGTTACTTTAATTATTTCCGTGCGAGAGTATCTTGATGAGAAAGAAATAGCTTTAAGAAATCTGCTTCGGTTGGTCAATAGTATAAAAGAAAAATATAAAAAAATCCGTTTTTATCCCCTTGGTGTTCCAGAAAATATAATAATACCTTACTTAAAATCAAAGCACCGACATGAAATTGAAGAGCATGAGGAAATAATAAATTTCTGTAAAGAAAATAATGTGAAATTAGATGATACTTTCATGGAAAACTATCATAAAGCAAAGGAAAAAGAAAATAAATTTCGTGAATGGATATGGAAGAATGAACCTAATTATATCAAAAAAATGTATTCGCCTGAAGAGAATAAAGAGAAATATCTTGATAAAAGATGCTCCGAAATAGAAGAAGAATACTTACACAAAGTGAAGGAATTTATACAGTCGTTACAGGTTTTTAGTGATTATGATGTATATCAGGTGCAAGAAGCGTTTGATAAATTGTGTTTCTTATATCATAAAGGAAACAAAAAAATATTACAAGGATGGTTGATTCCATATTTAGTAACGGACATTGAGTTTATTAAATATTATTTGAATTTGTTGTTAACAGAAGAAGATATATATATACATTCTTTATATGCTTTTGAAGCTATAAATAGTAATTTTCTTATAAATAGTAAGGACAGGAAAAAGGCATATTTTGAGGTTTTATTTCAAATAGATTGTGGAAAAAGACTAATAGAAATTATGCTTGATTCTAAAAAGAAGAACGAAAAACAACCAGATATAAAGGATTATTTTATTCGTTTTTACCCAGATATGAGTTTTGGTGAAGATATTTTATTAGATGCTCTTGAAAAATAAGATTGTAAGGTTTTTTCAGAATAAGGAAAAAGGTGATATGGGAAGTGTTTATATAGGATAAACATTTTTAATATTTGATTCTGCAGAAGAAATTTCCTCAAGTGTTACTCATGGACTTGACGAGTGGTAGGAGATTGATGAATATGGAAAGAAAACGGAAAGGGCATATTATATTGAAATTGATGAGGAACAGAGATTTGTTTATTTTGCAATTGAAGGAAATTATTGATTTTCTTCAATTGACACATGAGTGGTATAAGCTGAAAAGTACGATTCAGTTTGAGTATCCAGATAACTTAAAAGATTATGAAATTTTCAAGTATTGAAAATGAAAAAGTTGCATGATTGAGCGAAAACTCTATCTAATTTCAAATCATTGGAGGATTGATATGAAGAAAGAAGTAAAAAAATGTATAAAATATTATTTGGAAAATATTAATTCTGACGAATATAAAGAATATAGGGCGAAAAGTGATGCTCAAGGAAGAGAAAATCATTATCAATATATTAAAGAGGAAAAACCGGAATGGAAAGATAGAACTGATTATTATGATGATTCAGATATTACTAATACATATATATGTGATGTTTTATCAAATGAAGGAGTTACTAAGTTATTAAAAAAAATCTATTCGCTTTCAAGAAAAGAATATAGAGTGACTAATTACTATAAGAAGCCTTCAGTAATCAATAAATATGATTATATACATCTTCAATATTCTCATTCCGGGTATGGAAAATTTGCAGAGATTGAATTGTTAAAAGATAAGTATATAAAAAGTATTGATATTTCCTGGGTACAAATTAATAGTTATTTTGCTTTTTTTGAGTATAGATTTACCTTCAAGTGTTGTTTAAATGATGAATTATATAATCAGTTTATTTGCGATAATATAGGAAGTCTTAATACGAAAGACTATTTAATATGGTATCATATAGGTAAAGATAAAACAATGAACTATTTAATGTTGGACCAAATGAAGGATGAATATTTTTCAATAATTTGTCAGCATTATATTACTAGTGTTTTGTATAGTGAACAAGGTAAAAAAAGTCAATTAATCAATATGATATGTATGACAAGAAAGAGTCCTATTAATATTGATGGGTTATATCTTGGGGATTTTGGAGTTTCATATTATAATCGTGAGAAAAATTATGTCGTATTATCTGAATTTGAGGGAGTTAACTATTGCCTATACGCAGGAAATAATATAATTCCATATTTCAGTGTGTGTGGATATATTTCTGAGTATGGAAACGAATTTTATAATTGTTTCTTTGGCAATAGAGAATTAAAAATGTTTGAAAGAGAATTCTCAAAATTTTCAACAGGAAGAAAAAAGATTACGTATAATAAACAGTTAAAAAAATTACTTAACAAGATGCAAAGTATGTCAGAGATAGAGAATAAGGAGTTTAATAATTTTTACAGGGAATTTGAAAGTAAATGGGAATTCTATATGAGCAATGATAAGACTGATTTAAGGGAATATCATAAAAATGGTATAACAAAAATCAAAGATATTTATAATGATAACTTTTCATATTTGAGATTATTATCTGAAATGAATTATACTAAAAGTAATTATATAAATTCTATTGTTGCTAGTGTGACTTCAATTATAGCTATTGTTATTTCTGTTATTGCACTTTTGTATAATTAGTTTATAGATGATAAATTCTTTATTTATAAGTAAAGGTAATATTATGGAATCATATGTATTTTATTTTGATGAATCATTTCATGATAGAAAGATTCGAATAAATGATAAGGGGAAATTTAATGTACTTCGTGAGGATGCTCTTGAAAATTACATTGGAGTATTTTGGGGATGCCCACGTTCAGAGTTGAGTAGCAATCGAAAACTTATAGAACGCTTTGAAAACAAACAGAGAAAACATTATAAACTTCAGGATAAACAAGAGCTGAAATCTACAGTTATATCAAAGAAAAATTTTATATATGGTGTTCATTCTTTCAATAAGGATACTTTAAAATTTTATCAGGACTTATTCAGAATGTTGGAAGTAATAAACCCAGTGATTCAAGTGAATATGATTAGTAAGATGGAATTATATCTTCGGCAGGCTTTTAAAGGGATGAGATACTATATGCCAGAAGAGGTAAATGAAAAATCCTTTTATTATAGTTTGACTAAATTTATGATTACATATCATAACGAAGAACTTATTAGGACTTTGTTTGATGTGCATAATTATGAATCTATGTTAAAATTTAGAGATTTGCTTTTATACAATTTTGAATGCATATTAAAAGAAATTTCGGAAATAGAGAGGAAAAAAAGAGAAGTAGTTGCATTTAGGAAGATAGTGTTTGTATTGAAGAATTCTGTATTTGTAAAGCTTCCCGAAAAAGAATATGAGTTTTCATATTTTATAAATTTTGATGGATTATGTAAGCTGTTGGAAGAAAAAAATATTGCTGTGCCTTTAGTAGATATTATAATTGATAATGAAAGTAAAACTTTGGAGGCGGCACAGTCATATAAATTTCAAACTGTGAAATGTAGAGAATCACATGAAGTGGTGGAATTGAGACTGGCTGATTGGATTGCCACTTTTATAGGACGGATGATATATGGATTATATCATGATGAAGGAATGAAGGAAGATAAAGTCTATGATATTCGTCATATTGGAGAAAATGATTTAGAGCGGAAACGTATACTTAGTGAAAAGTGGTTTGAACTCGAAGAAGAGCGTTTTAATTTGTATAAGTTAATATATGACGTTTTGATAATTGGACATACAGAATATTGGGCAGCAATGACGTTGAGTTATGGAGATCAATGTAATTCTTTTTATAGTTTGCTAAGATATTTTGGTGGACTTAAGGACTATGAAGAATATAAAAATATTGATACAAAAATACATTCAGAATACTATAATGCATCGTGTTGTTATGCATTAGAACGTTCTTATGAAAGGTTTATGATGAGTCCAAATGAGAGAGGAAAAAATTAGTTTTATAAAATAAATTTTGTGTAAAGATTTAATACATAACATAATGCTGAAAAAGCGGTAAAACAATTACAGTTTTATCGCTTTTTCTTTGCCTGAAATCAATGAAAGGAGTGAATCAGATATGTCCGAAAGTAACAAAAGAAAAGAGCCAAAGCGTAAGTTTGCCCTATGGGTGAAAGAGTCCTCGCTTGATTTAGTGAGAAAATTGTACAAAGATGATAACTGCTCTTCACAAAGTGAATTTATTGAAAAGGCAATCTTATTTTATGCAGGCTATCTTTCAGCAGAAAAAAATAAATCATATCTGCCAAATGTGGTAACCTCTACACTAAAAAGCATCGTTGCAGAGAGCGATAACCGTCAGAACCGAATGCTGTTCAAACTTTCTGTAGAGATGGCGATGATGATGAACGTAATTGCTGCAATACAGGACATTGACAAGTTGTCTCTTGAACGGCTCCGTGGTGAGTGTGTAAAAGAAGTAAAACGGACAAATGGTTCCTTTTCCTTTGATGATGCAGTGGACTGGCAGAGAGGATAATGAATGGCAAAACTTGTTACCAAATTTAAATATCTGAATTCAAATCGTGATAACAATATCGGTGGATATGCAAAGTATATTGCTACTCGTGAAGGTGTGGAGAGAATCGATGATACGAAAAAAATATCTCCGGCAACAAAGAAACAACAGCAGTTCATAGAGAAAATTGTCAAGGACTTTCCAGATTCTAAAGAAATGTTGGAATACGAAGATTATCGAAAAGAGCAGAACATTGGAAATGCTTCGGAATTCATTAGCCGTGCTTTAGAGGATAATGCCTATGAAGTAATGAACACAAAAACCTATGCCGATTACATTGCCACCCGTCCAAGAGCAGAGCGGTTTGGAACACATGGTTTGTTTACGGATGATGGTGTGCAGGTAAAATTAAATAAAGTATCAGAGGAACTCAATCTCCATGAAGGAAATATATGGACGGTTATTATTTCATTGCGGAGAGAGGATGCAGAACGGCTTGGCTATAACAATGGAAAACGGTGGAGAGATATGTTAAGGACACAGACAGAAGCACTTGCGACTAACTTGAAAATTCCGATGGAACGCTTAAGATGGTTTGCGGCATTTCATAATGAGAGTCATCATCCTCATGTACATTTAATGGCATACTCAGCAACTACCAATGAAGGGTATCTTACCAAGCAGGGAGTACAGAATCTTCGTTCATCCTTTGCAAAAGATATATTTGCCCAGGACCTTTTATGTGTTTATGAGAAACAGACAGAACATCGAAATGAACTTCGAAGCCAAAGCAGAGAATTGATAGCTGAGATCATTTCCAAAATAAATCTAAATGATTATGATAATCCAAAGATGGAAGAGATGTTAGTAAAGTTAGCAGACAGGCTGTCCAAAACTAAGGGGAAGAAAGTGTATGGTTATCTGAAAGCGGATGTGAAAAATATGATTGACGCTATCGTAGAAGAATTGGAAAGGGATGAGAGAATAGCGAAACTTTATGAACTTTGGTATGAGCAAAGAGAGGAAGTGTTGAGAACCTATACAGAGGAGATACCTAAAAGAGTTCCGTTATCACAGAATAAAGAATTTAAATCCATAAAAAATGCGGTCATCAAAGAGGCAATGAAGATTGTTACAGAGAAAGATTATATAGAAGAAATGGAAGGAGATGGTATTGAAGAAAAATTAGAGGAAGAGATGGGAACTATTTATGAAAATATTGAACTGATAGAGGCAGATATACCAAATATATCAAGAAAAGATGTTAGTGGGAAGAGAAAGAAGGAAAAGACATGGTGGACAGATGCATATAAGATGGCAAGAAAGTTTCTCTATGGAACAAAGGAGAAACTACCGGATTTTACAAAAGCGTTACCTCTTATGATAACAGAGACAGAGCAAGGAAATGGGTTTGCCATGCATGATCTTGGAAAGATGTTTATGTCTGGGCTAGGATGTGAGAAATCAGAGGAACAGGCAAAAGAATGGTTTGAAAAAGCCTATCATGCATTTATCAAAGAAGAATCAAGAGTAGAAAAGCCCGGTTATTTAAGATACCGTATTGGAAAGTTATATTCTTTTGGATATGGTGTTGAGCAGAATTATATGAAAGCTGCAGAGTGGTATGAAAAAGCGGTAGCAGAGAACAATCCTTTTGCTGCGTATGCATTGGGAAGTTTGTATCTGAGAGGACAGGGAGTAGAGAAGAACGAAGAAAAGGCATTCGAATTGTTTATGATGGCTGCAATGGATGAAAAGAAACCAAATGCATATGCACAATATGAGTTAGGCAAAATGTGCAAAGAAGGGACTGGAACACCAGTTGATATGGAAGTATCAGAGAAATGGTATCGAAAAGCCTATAACGGTTTTCTTTCTATAGAACAGAATATGGCTGATGATAAGTTATATTATCGTTTGGGGAAGATGAATTATACCGGAACAGGTACGGAAAGAGATTTCGAAAAGGCTTTGATATATTTTGAAAAAGCATTGGAACTAGGAAATGTGGATGCCATGTATGGTCTTGGAAAACTGTATCTCAATAAAGACTTTCAAAAGCGTGATATAAATAAAGCGGTCTATTATCTCACAGAAGCTGCAAATCAGGGAAATTTGTATGCAGAACGACTTCTTGAAATCATCAGAAACAATTATAATCGATACATTGCAGGAGGAACACTGAGCCTTTTTCAGTCGATTGGAAGAATGATTAGGAATCGGATTGAAGATGAGAATCGGGAAGGAAAAGGAAACATTGACCGCAGGTTAAAAAGAAAAATTGATGAGAAAAAACAGGCACATGGACTGCATCAGGAATAGCAATTGTAACTATGAAATTTATCAATATAGAAACAGGAGGACTATGTCTAAATATATTTATTTTACAGAGGAACAGAAAGAGCGGGCAAGGCGGACAGACCTTGCTTCTTTTTTGCAAAGCAATGGCGAATCATTGAAACGCTCCGGTTCAGAGTATGAATGGAAAAGCAAAAGTGGAAAGGTCACAGTCAGGGGAAATATATGGTTTCATCAGTATGAAAGAGAAGGAGGAGATGCCATTGATTTTGTAAGAAGATTTTATAATCTTGATTTTGCCGAAGCGGTAAATCTTCTTCTGTCAGAACAGGGAATTACCGTGGTACCGCAGGAAAAAACAACAAAAGAAAAAAAGGAATTTTGTCTTCCAAAAGTAAATCAGGATATGAGAAGAGTATATGCGTATCTGTTAAAAGGACGATTTATAGATCATGACGTTATTAACTTTTTTACAAAAGAAAAACTAATATATGAAGATGCAGAGTATCACAATGCGGTGTTTGTCGGTATGGATGAAGATGGTGTTCCAAGGCATGCACATAAACGTGGAACGTATAGCAAGAGTGTATATAAGGGAAATGTGGAAGGAAGCAATCCCGATTACAGTTTTCATTATATTGGAAAAGGAAATAAGCTGTATGTCTTTGAGGCACCGATAGATATGTTGTCTTATATTTCTCTTCATAAAGAGAACTGGCAGGAGCATAGTTATGTGGCGCTTTGTTCTGTTGCACCTCAGTCAGTCATTCATATTTTAAAGAATAATCCACAGATTGAGAGTGTATACATTTGTCTGGATCATGACAAGGCAGGGATAGAGGGTAATTATAGAATAGAAGAGGAAGTAAAAAAGTTAGGAGATTATACAGTTGAAAAAGATTCACCAGCGTATAAAGACTGGAATGAGAGTCTAAAAAATAGAAATGGAATTGAACCGATTCCTGCTACAGAGCATCCGGGACTTATACGCATGAAAGTGTTATGTAGAGAACTTGTATCGGAATGCAAAAGTGAAAAAATAAAGTATCCACTGGGAGTATTACAAAGGTACAATGAAAAACTGAAAAGATATCAGCCGGAGCAAAGAAGTGCTGTAATGGAGCAGTCCTTGAAAATGTCAAGGGTTGCTTTTTTATTGGCAAAAAAACAGCTTGCAGCAATGGAAAAAAGCCAGACGGATGAACAGCTGGCAAAAGCCTTATTTATGCTTTATCCCCCACATCGTGACAACTGTGGCTACAAAACACGGATTGCTGATATAGGAGAAAGAGTAGAGGAAATTGTAAAAGTATACAGGAAGAATGAAATCCTTACGGAATCACAACAGATGGAAAACGTAAAGACTATGCTGTCTCTGTCGGTAGATTGTTTAAGGTTGTATATGTTTGAAGAGCAAAGTAAGTTGAAACAGGAAGAAGGTGAAAACGTATGTCAGATATTACAACATTCATTGTTATAGGAGCGGTAATGTTTGGGGTTCTTGGCGGGGTAACATTGTTATCGCATATTTATAGCCTTAATGGAATTAAATCAAGAACGGTGGGAGATGGACAGCATGGTACGGCAAGGTGGGCAACGAAAGCAGAGATACGAAAGACCTACATGCATATCCCCTTTACTCCAGAACGGTGGAGAAAGCAGGCAAAGTCGGGAAAGACACCAACAACATCGGATGGGAAACAACTTCCACAGGGAATTGTGGTGGGATGTACCGGAACACGAAAAAATACAACAGCGATGATTGATATCAATGATGTTCATGCCTTAATGATTGGTGCAGCAGGTGTGGGTAAAACAGCTTACTGGCTGTATCCCTGTATTGAGTATGCCTGTGCATCGGGGATGAGTTTCCTCTCCACCGATACGAAAGGCGATGTGATGAGAAACTATGGAACGATTGCAAAGGAATACTATGGATACAATGTATCAGTAATCGATCTTAGAAATCCCACACGTTCCAATGGCAATAACTTGTTACATCTGGTAAACAAGTATATGGATTTATATAAGGCAAATCCGGGAGAACTGGTGTATAAGGCAAAGGCAGAAAAGTATGCAAAAATCATATCCAAAACAATCATTTTATCGGGAATGGATTTGGCAGGATTAGGACAGAATGCATATTTTTATGAGGCGGCAGAAGGACTCCTTACAGCAACAATTCTGTTAGTGGCAGAGTTTTGTGAGCCGAAGAAAAGGCATATCGTATCCGTTTTTAAGATTATTCAGGAACTGCTTGCTCCCTCACAGAAAAAAGGAAAAAATCAGTTTCAACATCTGATGGAAATGCTACCCGATGACCATAAGGCAAAGTGGTTTGCAGGAGCTGCGTTAAATACAGCAGAGCAGTCCATGGCAAGTGTTATGAGTACCGCATTGTCAAGACTGAATGCTTTTTTAGATTCAGAACTGGAACAGTTATTGTGTTTTGATACAGAGATTGATGCAGAAAAGTTTTGTAGTGAGAAATGTGCAGTTTTTCTGATTATGCCGGAGGAAAATCCAAACACGTTTTTTATGATTTCGTTGATTATTCAGCAGTTGTACAGGGAAGTCCTCTCGGTGGCAGATGAAATGGGAGGGAAGCTTAAGAACCGCTGTGTCTTTTTCTGTGATGAATATGGAACACTGCCAAAGATTGAATCCGCAGAAATGATGTTCTCTGCTTCAAGGAGTAGAAGGCTGCAGATCGTACCTGTAATACAATCGTTTGCGCAGTTGGAGAAGAATTATGGAAAAGAAGGTGCAGAGATTATTATTGATAATACGCAGTTAACTATCTTTGGAGGGTTTGCTCCAAACAGTAGTTCAGCAGAGATATTGTCTAAATCACTTGGAAGCAGAACTGTCATGTCAGGTTCCGTGAGTCGCGGGAAGAATGATCCGTCCCAGAGTCTGCAGATGATAGAGCGACCGCTTATGACACCGGATGAATTAAAAAGTATGCCGAAAGGACAGTTTGTGGTGATGAAAACCGGATTTTATCCAATGAAAGTCCGGTTGAAACTTTTCTTTGACTGGGGAATAGAGTTTGGGGAAAAGTACCGGGTAAAAGAGAATGCAAATCGTAAAGTTGCTTATGCGGAAAAAAGAGAACTGATGGATGCGATTGTAAAGAAGTATCATCCGGAATGGCTGATAGAAGAGGATATTCCACCGAATGCAATGCCTGTAGGGGGAAGTCTTACGATGGAACAAAGAGAAGAGGGGCAGAAGAGCGCAGAAAGAAAAAAGAGGGGAGGAAGTATGTTACGCACAGAACCAAGGAATATGTACACGAAGTAATGAAAATGCTGATTCGTTATATAAATATAAATTGGAGGAAGGAAGATGGGAAGATTGGATTTTCTTTATAGAATGGATTTACCGCATCGTGCGGTGGCGGTATATGTTTATCTTTATGATAGGGCAAACAGAGAGGGGCAGTGCTGGCCGGCTGTCCCAACGATTGCCCGTGAGATCAAGTTGTCGGAAGCCACAGTACGGAGAGCGATTAAGGACTTAAGAAATGCAGAGTTGATTGAGACGGAACAGAGGTATCGGACGAAGGGAGGAAAGAGCAGTCTGTTGTTTCAGCTAAAAAGAAGAGAATAGGTGAAAAATTTACTACCTGTTACCAAGGGATAAGTGTGCCTAATTGGTGACAGGTGGTACTTGTCAGGGTGATGGGAGAATTATAAAGTAACAATTTAAATAAAGTAACAACAGAAAGGATACATTATAATTATTTCTTTTTGGTTTATAGTTTTACTTTGTAATGAAATTGAATTTTTTTACTTGGAGTTATTAGTGCTGAGTGCATATGGTACAGTAAGACTCTTTATGGTAATAGAGAATAAAAAATACGCTATTTTAATATATTTTGTGAGAAGATAATTATTATAGTGTATATAAAAATGATACAATAATCATATCGGTTCCATATCATAAAAATTCCATAATTACAAGTCTTTTACTAAAAATAAAGCATGATATAATTGTTTCCGTTGTGCATTAATACACCATATATTGGGTAACAAGGTGTAAAATGCCGGATTATTGTATGAAGATTGGGAGGATAAGGTAATGAAGAAGGTACTTAAGAGGGGGATTGCGCTTACAATTGCAATGACTTTAAGCATAAGTAATGTAAATATGCAATCCTATGTTGTAAAAGCAGAGGAATCAACTGTTGTAGAAGAAAGTTTGGAAAAGAAAAACACTACAGCGGATGAAGGCATTTGTGAACCGGAAGTGGTGGAAGAAGTTGTATCAGACAGAACAACAGACTCTACTACTTTTTTATTGTCTAATGGAATGAAACAGACAACATACTACTCTGATAATATCTATTTTAAAGATGAAAAAGGAAAATTGTCTGAGTATGATAGTGAACTTGTAAAACTTGATAAAAATGACAAGAAAGAAGTTTCAAGCTCTATAGAAGTTGATAAGGATGAAAAAGATGAGTATAAATATGTAAATAATGAGGGTGATTCCAAACAGTTTTTACCAAACAAATTGTCAAGCGAGACACCAATTGTAATGACAAAAGATGATTATGTATTATCTTTTGCACCGGAGGATAGTAGTGTTAAAAATAGTAAGACAGAAATAGAAGAGGTTGATAACATACTATCAGAAGGCACCGGAAAAGTAAGTTTAGATTCACAGACAGTAACAAATATATACAATGAATGTGAAGAAGAAAAAAATGTAATTGCAACATATGAATGTAAAGATGAAAATACAAATTTATCGTATGAATCTCTTGAACATGGATTAAAAGAGACAATTACGTTACAGACAAAGCCTGAGAGCAATATATTTTCTTTTGAATTAACATTGCAGGATACCTATGCAAAAGTTGACGAAGTAGGTGGAGGAATTACAATTTATTCTGAAGATGACGATATTGTCGGAGGAATTGAAGCCCCATTTATGAACGATGCAACAGAAGAAAACTATTCGGAAGATTTACATTACGAATTAGAATTAATGAATGCTGAAGAGGGAATTAAAAAATATGTATTAAGATTAGTGGTTGATGAAAACTATTTAGATAATGCAACATATCCGGTAGTAATTGATCCAACAATTACATGGAACGGGACTACTGATCTGCCGGAAGCATATGTACTCAAAAGCGCCGCTAATACCAATTATTATAGCAGTGGAGTAAAGACATTTTCTGTAGGAAAAGGTAGCCAGGGAGTTTTTCGTACATACTTTAGAGCGAAAGCGTTAGCAAAAACGGTTGATAATAAATATATAGACAGTGCTACTCTTACAATATATGAAAACGGATCTAGTGTAAGTGGTTCAACAATATATGTAAAACCGGCGGCGGCAAGTTTTAAATGCGGTACAGTTACATGGAATAATCAGCCGGGAGGAACGAGTGCAAACTTAGCATCTTTTAAATCTAAAGGATCAGTAAATGCTAAACATGAAATCAACTTAAAAACATGGGCTCAAAATGTTGCAAAAGGTTCCGGCGATGGAAGTAAATGTTATGGACTCCTATTCAAAGCAAGCAGCGAGTCAGCTTCATCATATGTAAAATTTTATGGAGCAAGATCAGATAAGAAGCCATCTTTAAAGGTGGTGTATTATGATGCCCCTGCGACCGCATCAAGTGTAACTGCAAAATGTAGTAGTGACGCAAATAGAAATTATTTAAAATCAGGTGAAAGTTTAAAAGTAAGCTGGGCGGGAATTTCTGCACATGCTCTTTCATATGTTCAGTATCGAATTACAGATGCAAGTGGAAATACATTGAATGGATACGGATATTCAACGTCTACAAAGATAGGAACCACTGCATCAGGAAACAGCACTATCAATGTAAGCGGGTTAGGCAATGGAACTTATAAGATTTATGTAAGAGGAGTAGATAAAGGTGGAATCGTTGGTACAGGTAAAGGAGCAACATTCTATATTGACAAGACAAAGCCAGTTATAAAAAGAGTAGAATTGGATACAAATACAACATCAAATCAATATAGTGAAGAATTGCCGGAATTAGATTGGTGTGTAGCTGATAGTAACTTTAGTTGTATTCAGGTAAGTATAAATAATGGTGCATTTAAAAATCTAGGTTATGAGGATGAAGACTGTGAAGTAATAACAGGGCTTATATCAGGTCAGGCAAATACAATTAAAGTAAGAGCAGTGGATAAGGCCATAAATATAAGTGACGTAAAGACTTTAACTTATTATTATGATAAGGACAATCCGAACATTACTGCATCCATCAGTCCGGATACGAATGAAGAAAAAATGGATAATTCCCCAAATTGTCCGGTATTAAAATATGCAATCAGTGATAAAACGTTAAGTTCATATGAAATAACATTAAACGATGAAAAGGTAAATGTGGACAAATCTTCGGGGGAAGCAGAACTTACAAATGTAGAAGAAGGGGAAAATAATATTACTATTACTGCGATAGATAAAGCAGGAAATGAATCAGAACTGGAATTAACATATTATAGAGACACTGCCATACCGGAAGCAGGGTCTGTTAAAGTTACTCCAAAAACAGGATTTTTCAGTACAAGCAATCAGATTCCGGTTGTTAAATGGAACGGATTTAGTGATGACAACCTGTCAGAGATTCAAATAAAGATAAATGATGGAGAGTATAAAACATTAGGATTAAACGCAGATGGGGAAGGACAGCTTCCTAGTACTGATTTTCCAAAGGATGGAAAGTACACATTAACCATAAGAGGGATTGATAAAGCAGGTAATACATCAGAAGAAATAAGCAATAATTATTATTATGAGACAGCGGATTATGAACTTGATGATTATACTCCTGTAAATGTTTATGCGACTGAGCAGATTGGAGGGAATACAGTTCTTAGATTTTCTACAAAGAATGGTAAATTTAGGGATGACGTTAAATATCAGGTATATAGATCTGAGACACCAAATGTTGTTTTGTCACGGAGTACTTTATTAAAAACTGTAAGTTCAAAAGGAGCAATAAAGCTTGATGGAGATGCAAATACAACATATTACTATCGACTTCGAACTATTAGAGTAAATAATGGAACCGCTCAGTATAGTGATTATTCAGAAGAAATCAGTTCCACAACTATTGGTTTGGATGAAAAGGATAATAGACTCGGAGCAAACTCTATGTACGAGTATTCATCTATATCCACACCAAACGGTTCAGGACAGGTTGAACTATCCAAGGGGAACTTTTATTATGAACAAAATGATATTAGTTTACCGGCTGTAGAAATACCTGTAAATATTACCAGAAGTTATAATTCGAATACCAACCAGAAAAGTGGATTTGGATACGGTTGGAGCAATGAATATGATTCATATATTTCTGACTGTAATAATAAAGTATATTACACCGATGGAACCAGAGCAGTATATACTTTTAACAAAAAAGAAAATGGATATACATGCGTAGAAAATTCAGAGATGTCATTAGAAGTAGATGATGATGTACTAAACAAAACCATTGAGAAATCAGCAGATGAAAAAGAAAAAGTTGAAATAGATGTACATTTTAAGGTTACAAATAAAAGTGGAGAAATATTCAGATTTGATGATGCAGGAAGATTAGTGTTAATCGAGGAAATAAACGGAACTTTCGTTTATGTATCATACAATGATAAAGATGGAAATATAAAATCTGTAACTACAAACAAGGGACAGAGGGCTAGTTTTGAATATAATGAAAACGGATTTATTAGCAAAATAACAGCTGCTGATAAAGCGTACGGATATTCGTATACATACAGTAATTCTTTCCTTACAAAGGCAACATATACGGGAACAGATGGAAAGACAATTGACTATAAGTATGCTTATACAGATGGATTGTTGGCAACTATTATAGATGGGGAAGGAAATAATTATAATATAAGTTATAATGAAAAAGTAATTAAAAAATGTACAAATCCTATAGGAGCGTATACAGTATATGATATTAACCGTGATAATTTAACAACTAAGGTTACATCATATATAAACGGTTGTTCCAATGGAAAATTAGGAACAGATACATATACTTTTAATGCAGATGGTCAGGTTGTAGAGAAAAAGGATTCTTTGGGCAATATATCAAGTTTTTCATATGATAATAACAATAAAGCATTAATAACAGGAGCGACAGATAAAAGTTCCTATTATGCTTTGGTAGATGGAGTAGTAACAAAGAAAACCTCTAATACAAGTGAGGTAACAGAATATAATAAAGATGGAAATGTTATATCTGAAAAAGATTCATCAGGAAACACCACAACGTATGAATATTTGGATGATAGAAATGAATGTACAAAAAATCAGCCGACAAAAGTTGTGATAAAAGATTTATCAGGGACGATTACATCTAATGTAGAGTACATATATGATGAAAAAGGTAATGTTTTAATAGAAAAGGATTTAATAGAAAATATAATTTCTACATATATTTATAATTTAGATGGGACTGTATCTAAAAATAAAGAATATCTTGTAAAAGATGCGGACAAAGTTACATATAGTACTGTAGAAAAGACAGAAAAAAATCTTGAAAACGATCTTCAAATATATGATGAAAAGACAGAATATAATGAAGTAGGCGATGAGTTAAGTGAGAATTCAACAGAAGGCACTGTAACAGAAGATATTACATATGAGTATGATAAGTTTGGTAATGTTACAAAAGAAACTGATAATAATTCTGGTACAGTAACAGAATATAAGTATGATGGATTTTTTAGAACAATAGAAACAAAAGAAACTCGTAAAGAAAATGGAAAAACTACTATAAAAGTAATCAAAAATACTTATAATAAAAACGGTAGTGTCACACAGAATGTGGATGAAAACGGAAGAATTACAGATAGTGAATATGATTCATTAAACCGTGCAGTTAAAACAATTCTTAAAGTGGGTGAGGATTCAAAAACATCAAGAACTGTGTATTCATATGGAAGCACAATTATTAATACAGGGTTTGCATATGAACAGATTAATAATGCTATTATTACAACGGTTTATAATAATAGTGATGAAGTAATAAGTCAGACTTATGTGGATTCAAAGGGAAGAACTGTAAAAGAATTAAGTAATGGTCTGTATGTAGATTATAGTTATGACGATTCAGGTAAGGTTCTCACAGAATATACCAGCGGAACTGACCAGACGGATCCTACAAAGATTGCTGATGGAAAATTTGTAGTTAAAACATATGATGAAAATGGCAATCAAACAGCTACCATTATAAATCCTGAAATAACCGGCAGTACATTTAAAGTAGGAAAAAATTCAATTGTAACAACGAATGAATACGACAAGAATGGAAACATAATAAAAAGTACAGATGCAGTAGGCAATCAGACAACATATGAATATGATGAGCAGGGAAGAATAAAAAAAGTAACTACACCGTCAAATTTGTCTAATACATATAAATATGATGAATTGACAACAGATGGAGATGTGAAAGTTGTAGTTGATACTGCTATAGATGCATTAGGACGGACATCAAAAACTACAGATAATGGATCTGGTCAGGTTATCAAGGTTGAGGATGTTTCTTCGACTGGAAGTCTCATAACTACATATGATTATGATTCTAATGGACAGCAGATAAAAGAAATATATGCAGATGGAAGCTATGTGGAAAATAAATATGAGGAATCAACCGGATATTTAAGTAAGACTACAAGGGTAAATAGCAGTGAGCACGTTGAGAATTCCACACAGTATACTTATACATCGGATGGAAAAATCGAATCTGCAATTGACTATAAAAATGAGAAACCATATAGATATACATATTATGAATATGATGCATATGGCAGAAACACGGGGATAGCAGAAATAAATGCTACAAGTACACCTAGTACGGAAAAAATTAAATCTTCAATGCTTAAATATGTGTATAATGTAGATGACAATATTGAGAAGATATATTATCCAAGCAATGCTAAAGACAAATTAAAAGGTATAAAATTTATTTATAATAAAGATAAATGGATTATAGAAATTGATGGTCTTTTAGCAGATGATGTTACAACAGTAATTAGAAAATATGATTATTTTAGTGATGCAAAAGTGAAGTCTGTAAAGGATTATCAAAATTTTCTTAGCAAAGGATCAGACTATATTGAAAGAGACTATGCATATGATGAATTTAACCGTGTAAAGTCAATGACATATTTTTTAAACTCTAATCCGGATGATATTAAGGAAAAGTATGAGTA
The DNA here is from genome assembly GCA_910584795.1 of uncultured Eubacterium sp. Lineage (GTDB taxonomy): Bacteria > Bacillota > Clostridia > Lachnospirales > Lachnospiraceae > Eubacterium_G. The sequence continues at coordinate 87,295 of CAJUBZ010000002.1, forward strand.
TAGCTATGATAAAAATTCTAATATTATTTATAAACATATTATAAGTAATTATGAAAATGCATTAAAAGACGAAGAAACATCATATAGTTATGATGAAGAAGGAAGACTTGTAAAATCAGAAAAGAATAACAACCTGACTTACAAGACTATCCGTTGTGTATACAAATATGATAAGGTTGGAAACAGAACATATGAATCAGAGTTAGAGACGGATACTGTAGCAACAGACCAATCAAAGACAACAGGACATTATTCATACAATAGTTATAATGATTTAGATCAGTTAACCTCAAGCACAGTTATCGAATGTAAAGATGGTTCTAATGTAAAAACCTCAAGTAAGACATATAAGTATGATGGCAAAGGAAACCAGATAAGTGTAACAAACAGCAGTGATGGGACTATTACTACATATCAATATAATGTTGAAAATCAGCTTACAGATGTAGAAATAAAAACAAATGGTATTGTAACCGCCACGCAGCATAATGAATATAACGGTAAAGGTCAGCGTATCTCAAAGACAGATATACAGATAGGTGAAAATACAACCAAATCCAGTACTACAATTTATTATTATGAAGGAAATGTATTACTATATACAACAGATGAAAAAGGGAACAAAACAAGTCAGAATATCATTGGGAACGAAAACAATACATTTGCTACAATTAGGTATGAAGGAGATAAGCAAAAAGAATATTTTTACTCAAAAGATGTTCAAGGTTCTACTACTGCAATAACAGATAATAAAGGTGAGTGTATACAAAGTTATAAATATACGGATTATGGTGAGACAGAAGAGAAGTGCAAAGATAGCTTTTATAATGAAATCTGCTATACAGGTGGTGTGTATGATAAGACAACAGGTTTGTATTATTTAAATGCACGGTATTATAATGCAGATGAAGGTGTTTTTTTAAGTCAAGATACTTATAGAGGTAGTGAGACGAATGCTGCTACATGGAATCTGTATGGATATTGTGCCGGAAATCCAGTGAATTATGTGGACCCTAGTGGACATTGGGTAGTTGGATTGTATATTGAATTGCAAGCTGCGTGTGTACTTGGTGGTGTTTTAAATTTTGGAGTGAATGCTAATGAATACGGATTTAATGTAACAGTTACGCCTGGTTTTCAATTTCAAGTAAATGCATCAGCTAGTATTTCTCTAGCTTTTGTATGGTTCCCAAATATGAAAAGTCTTACGGAATTATTAGGATGGGGTCTTGATTTATCAGCTGCTTATTCATGGGGAGCGTATGTTTCAGCTGGAATATCATTTGACTTTGCAAATATGAGGGGCGGCGCAAAGGGTTCAGGTGGACTTTCTGCAAGTTTGTTCCCAGTTACTTTAGGTTCTAGCTTTACATATACCAAAGAAATAGGATATGTAAGTTATAAATCATTGGATAAAATGAAAAAAAATCAAACCAAAAAGAAGAGTAAATGGGGATTTACATATAAGTATACAAAGAAAAAAAAGTATGTTAAAATTAAAGTATCTAGATTTAAAAAACCAATAAAATATTATTATAAAAAGAAAAAAATAAAGTTATAATATGAGGTGACAATGATAATAGAAAAAAATAAATTAAAGAAAATGATGAAAAGATCCTTATTTATGGGTATAATCATTTCATTTATGTTTTTTTGTTTTGAAGCATTAGCAATGGTATTAGTGAATAGTTGGGAAAATATAATAATCTTATTAGCAGGATTTGTGTTTGCATTTATTATTGTTTCAGTTTTGATTTATTATAATAATATTATTACAATATATAAAATAGAATATGGCTCTGAGGGTGTAAAATTTTATTCTACTTTGAAGATTTATCATATAACAGAACCGATAATGTTAGAAGAGACAGTAAAGAGTTTCGTGATAAAGACTTCTGGGAAACGGTTGATTTTTCCAAAATATAATAAATTCCCGATAGAGAGAGATAGATGTTACACAATTGATGAAATAAACAAACTACTAGACAGATTAAATCAACGATAATAGATATGTCGGAGGTATACGAGTTTAATAAATTGTTTGCTTTATGTATCCTAAATCTTTCACACAAATCTTCAAACTTTATATATTTATTATTATAAAAAGATAAAGAATTGGATCATTAATTTGAAAAAACGATAATAAAATTATATATGTTATTTTTAAAAGGATTGAATTTTGTATATACATGATTCAATCCTTTTTTTATCTATATCGTAATCTGTAAGTTGAAGTTTATGAGCTAAGTCACATTGTGAAAGGTTATGTTGTTTTCTTAATTCAATTTTTGTTGGCTAATAAGATTTTTTGTTTGATAAACTTGTAGGTTTAGACATATCGCAACTCCTTTTGCCAATAAATGGTCTCATTTTTTGCACTATTTATATTGATTTCACTCTAAATCTTAAAATCGATTGCAAAAGTGATACAAAAAAGGAGAATGTACAACATGAGAAAAGAAATTGTATACGATATAATGAATAGTTTTATTGATTTAGAAAAGATAACTGAACCATTGGCTATAGAAAAACAAAATCAGTTTTGTAATGGCAGACTTACAATAAAACAATGCTCGATATTATCGGAAATAAATAGTATAATGTAAGTATATAGAGATTAGAAACTAGATGTTAGATGTGAAAAGTTTTTTATGATGGAAGGGGTGAACAGATGAAAAAACAAAAATATATGAGGATAATGGCTTGTTTGATATTTATCTTTGTATTTATGATAATGACAGAGATTGATAAAGTATCAGCAAAGAGTGTAGCAAAAAATAAAGTTACCATAACCAGTGGAACGAAAAAGAAGATTAAGATAAAAGTATCGAAAATTAAGAAACTTAAAGTAAAGAGCAGTAAAAAATCTGTAGCAACAGTAAAAACAGTTGGTAAAAAAGCAATCAAAATTACAGGGAAAAAGTCTGGAAAAGCTGTAATAACCGTAAAGGCTACAACGAAAAAGGGAAAAGTTAAAAAGATTCAATATAAGGTAACGATAAAAAAGAAGAGCAAAAAGAAAAGCCAAGAAAAAAATAACACGAATAATAGTGCTGATAAAAAGCCGACGAACAATCAAATTGAACAACCTATCATAAAACCAAAATATAAATATGAATTACAGGTTATGAACAGTAAAGATAAAAACCTGTATAATGATTCAGATGTCATTGTTTATATTAAAACCAATAATCCAAATCCGGCAACAATAAAAGCTGATTGTGGAACAGGAAAGTTAGTAAAACGTGAGGATGAAGATGGTGTGTTTTATACGATAGAGGATGAGTTCCATAAAATTATATCATCAAATGTTTATAGCGATGTGTATTATACCGGAAGTGATAATCAAGTCAGCGGTGGATACTTATATGTCTATAAATGGGATAATCCTGGAAAGAAAAATTTTACCATAAAAGAAAAAGTAGGAGAGACATGGGTCACAGCTACCAAGATTGAAATTGAATTAAAAGATAAGAAGAAAGCAGAGGATGAGTGGCTTCAGTTAGTTATAAATGAGGTGACAGACTCAAATATGACCAGTCAAGAAAAAATGCAACGATTGGAGCAATACATTCTTGATAATTTTATGTACGACAGAAATAATGAACAAGGAGAAATATATCTGCTGGCAGATGTAGGAGTATATTGGGAACGTAAGCATATTGACTGCTGGGATGCGACAAATATTATGTGTATGTTTGCAGATAAATTAAGATTGGAAAGCAGGTGGACATATGCCGGATATGCACAGCATTATTATACAACGGTGATGATAGAAGGAAAAGAATATAAGTATGATGCCTGTCCAATGTCTGAAACAGGATGGACAACCAGATGGGAGTATATCTTATAATGTATAATCGGATTCATAACAAAAATGGCATTGGGATTTTATTATCCCGATGCCATTTTTGTTAATCTGTTCCATCAATAAGGTAATCATAACTAACATCAAAGAGCTGTGCAAATGCTCTTATTTCATAATCTTTCACATATCTTTTATTTGTTTCAATTCTAGTGATAATATTTTTGTCTATATCATAACCTTCTAGTTGGAGCTTGCGAGCCAGATCACGTTGAGATAGATGATGGAGTTTCCTCAATGTAATGAGTCGTTCGCTAATAAGATTTTTTTCATTGTTAGAATTTAATTTCGGCATATGAATCACTCCTCAATAAATTTGTCTCATTTTTTGCACATTTCATATTGATTTTACTGTGATTTCGGATTAAAATTGGTTGTAAAAGTGAGACAAAAGAAAGGATTGTTTGCAAGATATATATTTCTTAGGAACAAATAGGAGAAGAAAATGTGTGAAGAGTTAGCAGGTGAAGAAGAGATTATCCAATATATGTTAGAAAATTATCGATTGGAAAAAGCATTAAAGAAGTACCGAAGGCAACCGCAAAGCAGCAAGAATTTAATAAATTTGTTGCAGATATTAGCTGAACAAGATAAGGATAATAGAGGTTTGATACTATCTGTTAGTTGTGATGAAATGTCTGTAGGAGTAGAAAATATTGAATATTTTAATGCAGATAAAAAATGTACTTTTTATAAAGCAGGGGGAAAAGATAGTGCATATGTTATGGCGTTTACGTCAAAAGAACATTTTCGTCAATTTAATGATACTTCGGGAATCGTAATGTTTATTGGTGATATATTTGGGATAGTTGAATGTAAAGGAGATATTGATGGAATCGTATTTAACGCAGGAAAGGAAGAGGTAGTATTGGAAAAAGAATTTATAAGAGCAGTATTGTGGATTATAGATCATAGTCCTGAGACGGAGTAAGTAGAGAATGAAAAATGTATATTCAAATTAGTTATTATAATCTGATTTTAATCAGAAATCTCATTGTCTATCAGAGCGTCATATGAAACCTGAAAAAGAGTCGAAAAGGCTTTCAATTCAATATCTGTTACATATCTTTTATTTGTTTCAATTCTAGTAATGACATTTTTGTCAATATCATAACCGAGAAGTTGCAGCTTTCGGGCTAAATCACGTTGTGAAAGATTATGTTGTTTTCTCAATGTAATAAGTTGACGGCTAATAAGATTCTTTTTTCCAGAAAAGGATCTAGGCTTTGGCATAATGGTTTCTTCTTTCTATTTTTTATTATTTAAAATCTTATATTTTATAGTAGATATGTTTGCCTTATATATAATATAGGCTGATATATTAATAAGAAAAAAATCCAGTGAAACGAATTATTTTTCGGGAGCTGTCTCAATAAGAGCTTTAATTGTTGCTTTAACGACCGATAAGGAACGTTCGTCACATTTATATAACATACGAATCAGGGTTTCCATTTTAGAATCTTCCAGTGGTTTTTCTGGATAGAAAATAGAATCTGGTGATATGGAAAGTTCTCGGATTAACTTATACAAAATATCATAACTAGGTTTCTTACCTTCATTTTCAATGCGGTACAAATAGCGTTCGCTAATTCCTATTTTGTCAGATAAAGCCTCAATGGTTATACCTGAATTTTCACGAGTATGTTTTATGATATTTCCTAAAATGTCATGTTGTTTATGCACTTTCAGTTCACCTCCATTTATAATTAATTATATTCATTTATTTCAGGTTTATAATGGTCTAATAGTTCAAAGATAGTGAACTAAGGATACACGATTAAGTGAACAGACAAAAATAGAATTCATAGATGAAAAACGAGGAAATTGTCAGGGGGAAAATATAATACTTCTTCATTTCCGAGTTTAAGGAACGGGGGAGGTATTTTTTTATGCGTTGGATTAGATTCTGCGTGTTGCTGCGTATAAAGAGCAGCAATTTTTAGTTTGTTAAAAAAACGATACTTATTAAAAGCACAAAGGAAAATTTAAAAGACAAAATTTATAAATATTGTTGCTTACACATTGAACTGATAGTTCATGTTAAATATGAAAATAAGAAAAAGACGTTGATAAGTCAAGATTGTTGCTTGATTTATCAACGTCTTTTTTTTGTTGGTAAGACTAGAATGTGGCATTGCCATGATCCTCCCTATCATTTGAGTTTCAAAAAAATTTAGTTGATAGGAGGAAATAAAGATGAAGTATGCACCGAAAAGAGTGTTTGTTTTAGAAAATGGTAGATACATAGAAATAAGTTATGAAGAATTATGTAATCGTAGTGAGAGTGATGCCTCTTATACAAATAGGAGATTTTTACCTCTGCATGGAATGTTGATGGAAGTGGACGAAAATGAATATAAGGAATTTTATAGAAATTCTCGGAGACAAAGATATTTAGAGGAATTGTCAAAAGAGAACAGGGAGTTTTCTTTTGACATGCTTACTACAGATGACTTTAATGGACAGGATATTTTGTCAGATACAAAAACGGATGTTTATCAATTTGTAGAACAAAAAATGACAATGGAGAAGTTACAAAAGGGGATATCACTGTTGACAGAAGAGGAGCAAAGATTAATTCAGGAAATCTATTATGAAGGATTGACTGAAAGAGAAGTTGCTAAAAAGCAGGGGATTTACCACAATGCAGTCCACAAGAAAAAGATACGGATTTTAAATAAATTGAAAAAATATTTAGAAAATTAAAATTTGTGGGTGTGCAGCCTTCTCGTTTTTCGGCATGGAAAGTGAGAAGGCTTTTTTGCCTCTGTTGTACCTTGACAATTGAATATCCAGCGTTTCTTTTACATCCCTCCTGCTGTCGGATGAAATCCGGCAAGCTACATGAAGAAGTATACAGACAGAAAATAAAAATATCTGTTTAAGTATTTTAAGTTCAGACATTGCAGAGCAACTGTAATGAAAGCGATGACAGGCAGGAGTAATCATGGTACTTCCGTCCGGTCGTGTGACAGGGCGGCCCGGTGAGAACCACGGGGAGGTGAAATTCCTATGAGGTCAAAGGCATGACCGGAAGAAGCGTTCCCACAGGTATTTGAGTGCCTAGTCAGGGGATATCGGGGATAAATACTGACGATTAAAACGATTGATATCACAGGCGGTCGTTTTCTTAAAAGATTACGACCGCTTTTTACTTAAGAAATAATAAAGAAGTCTGAACACATCACAAGAAGAGACAGATGATGAACGGACAAAAAATAAGAAAATTTGAAAAAGAAAAAGAGATACGGAGGCAGATTTTATGAGAGAGATTAAAAGAGGAGAGATTTATTATGCGAATCTATGTCCAGTGATTGGCAGCGAGCAGGGAGGTATCCGCCCGGTCATTATTCTACAGAATGATATAGGAAACCGTTTCAGCCCAACAACGATTGTAGCAGCTATCACAAGCCGGGCAGAAAAAACAGAATTACCAACCCATGTCAATATCAGGGTAGAAGGATTAAATAGTAGATCCATTATATTACTGGAACAGATACGGACAATTGATAAATCAAGAATCAGAGAGTTTGTTGACATTTTAGATATTAATACGATGTCACGTGTGGATAAAGCGATTGTTATCAGTTTAGGAATAAGTGATTTAATATAGGAAAGAATAGAGGAATTCATATGAAAAAGAAAGATATGGAGCAGGTAGAAAAAGTAATGGATGGATTTCATGTAGGTTATGCATATCTTTATCCCAATAATGGAGGAGAACGACAGGAGTATGTTTTTGATATGACACCGGAAAATATTGCAAATTTTATTGGAAGCCATCCATTTGATGCAGAAAAGATTATTTTAACAGACATGCAGGACAGGCTGATATTGAATACGATAGGAAATTTTATTGACTATTGCCCGGATCAGGATTTGTGCAAAAGGATACTTCCAAATCTGATGGTCATTCAGATGGGAGAAGTGGAGGCATCAGAGTTTCCTATAGTAACAAGAGAGATATTTGATGAGTATTGCGATATGGAAGAAGAGGTTGTGATGAGGGCAGAAATATCAATGCTATAAGTTATATGGAGGCTGTATGGGAAAAGAGAATGGAGCAAATGAAGTAATGTATAAGATGGCAGAGGCACTGTTAATAAAGATGCAGAAAAAAGGTCTTATAAGTGAAGAAGAATGCAGTAAAATAAGGAAACTTAACATGGAAACATTCTCACCGGAACTGGCTTCTATATATGTCTGATTTCTTAAAAAGTATATCTGATAAAACGCTGGATAATGTTCTTTTTATGTGGTAATGTGTGTTGCTAACAGAAGGGAAAACTTCTGAAAATATTAAGAAAGGAGGAGAGTGGAATGGCAAAGAACGTGACGGTTATTAACGCCATAAAATATCACAGTAACCCCGAATACAGAGCAAAACTGCGTGTGTGTGCCTATGTAAGGGTGAGTACCGGAAGTAAGGCACAGGCAAATTCGTATGCAGTACAGATTAACTATTATACCAAGAAGATTGAAGAAAATCCTTTGTGGGAGTTTGCAGGAATCTATGCGGATGAAGCCCAGACCGGAACAAAAGTAAAGGTAAGAGATGATTTCCAAGCCATGATACAGGAGTGTGAGAAGGGCAACATCGATTTAATCATCACAAAATCGGTAACAAGATTTGCAAGGAATACGGTGGAAAGCATACAGACCATACGGAAACTGAAAGCACTGGGAGTCGGGATATACTTTGAAGAAGAGGACATTAATACGCTGACAGAAGATAGTGAACTGATGATTACTATATTGTCTTCTATAGCACAGGCAGAAGCGGAAGACATTTCCACAAATAACAAGTGGGCAATTAGAAAACGATTTCAAGATGGAATGTTTATTGTCAGCGAACCTGCATATGGGTATGGAAAGGATGAAAAAGGAAATCTAATCATAAATCCAGAGGAAGCAAAAGTCGTAAGACTGATATTCAAATATTATCTGAATGGATTTGGAACTTATCTGATTGCAGAAAAATTAAACGAACTTGGAATCCCCACAAAGAAAGGTGCAAAAGAATGGCAGGACAGTGTTATCAAAGATATTTTAAAGAATCCGGTGTATGAAGGTGACCTGTTAATGCAGAAAACTTTTACGGAGAATACTTTCCCATTCACAAGGAAGACAAACAAGGGAGAGGTAGAGCGGTACCTTATAGAAGATAATCATCCGCCAATCATTACAAGAGAGGAAGCACAGGCAGTAAGAGACATCAAAAAATACCGTGCTGGAATCAACAAGTCGGGAGGAACTAAATGTAACAACCGATATCTGTTCAGCAGTCGAATCGTCTGTAGGGAATGTGGAAGTTATTTAAGAAGACAGAAAATCTACATAGGAACTTCCTATGAAAAAATTGTATGGACCTGTCCGAAACATGTCAAAGATAAAGAGTTCTGTAAGATGAAAGCCATCAGGGAAGATGAAATTCAGGAAGCCTTTGCGGCGATGTGGAACAAGTTATATACCAATCAGGGAACAGTTCTTGAACCATTGTTAAGCGGATTAAAAAGAGTTCCGGCAGGAGAAAGCGAAATAAGAGAAGTAGAAAAATTGAATAAAGAGATACAGAATCTGACAGAGCAGTGTAGTATCCTTAATCAAGTAATGAAGAAAGGGTATATGGACATTGCTCTTTTTATTGAGAATCAGAATCTGCTGACAAATAGGCTTTCAGAATGCAGAAAAAAGAAAGCATGGCTGCTTACAAGGCAGAGCCGTAGAAATGAAATCATAAAAACAGAACAGCTCATTGGTCTTCTGAAAAATGAAGAGAGAATAATGAAAAAATTTGAAGAGGAGTTGTTTGATATGACGGTAAAGGAAATCATAGTATCTAGAACACACGATATTACATTCTGTCTTCACAATGGATTGGAACTGACAGAAAAGAACCTTGAAGAAGAGCAGGGAGGTGAGAGTCATGCAGTGGCATACACCGATGGGATATAGCATCAAGGAAGGAAAAATTGTAATTGATGAAGAAAAAAAGAAAATTGTACAGCAGATTTTTAAGGATTATGATCACGGAAAATCCCTGATAAAAATTGCAGACAATCTGCGAGAAAGAGGAATTAAAAATACACATGGCAGAGTTACATGGACACATGGTGTCATAGGAAAGATACTTGAGAATCACAATTATTTGGGAACAGAGTATTATCCACAGATTATTGAAAAAGAACTGTTTGAAAGAGTACAAAGTAAAAGAGAAGAAAAAAGAAAGAATCTCAGCTGTGGAAAATACAGACCATCAGCAAGAGAAAGAATACTGTTCGGCGGGGTATTAATCTGTGGAACGTGTGGACAGCCGTACAGCCATATACAGCCGAAAAATCGGAGGCAGAGACATGGTGTGGCAAAGTGGAAATGTAAGAACTATGTGTATCAAAACCGACTTTCCTGTGCCGGAGGGTTTATAACGGATGCACAGGTGATGGAAGTATGTGTTAAAGCAATCAATCAGATTATAAACAATAAAAAACTTATAACGGCTGTGAATGATAATAAAGAAAAAATTAGTCCAAGATACAGAGAATTAAATAATCAGATAGAGAATGGAAATCTTGAAACACAGGGGAACATCAAAACAGTTTTATATGAAAGAGCTGCAGAGAGATACAGTACGTTAGAAATCAAGGATGAAAAGCAACAGACAGAAGAAATGTTAGAAATTCTTGAAAGCAGAATCGAATTGGAGATTTTCGATGAGGTACTGTACCGGAAATTGATAAAGCAGATGATTGTATATAAAGACTTCACTGTAAAAGTAGTCTTTTGCAATGGGAGTAGTGTCACAATAGAATATGGAGACAAACCAAAACTCCGGAAAGGAGAGGAAAATGGCAGTTAAGACAGTAAGAAATGTAAAGAAAGTCGCTGTGATTCCTGCCAATCCTCAGTATGATAACAGTATTAAACTAACGGAGAGAAAGTTAAGAGTTGCTGCATACTGCCGTGTCAGTACGGAACTGGAAGAACAGGAAAACAGTTACAGGGCACAGGTGGAGTATTATACGAAAAAAATTGAAGAGACACCAAACTGGATCAATGCCGGAATTTATGCTGATGATGGCAAGAGTGCAACAAACACGAAAAAACGTGATGATTTCCGGGCAATGATAAAAGATGCATTAGACGGAAAAATTGATTTAATCATAACTAAATCCGTTAGCAGATTTGCAAGAAATACAGTGGATGCTCTTATTACCATTCGTAAGCTGAAAGAGAAAGGGATTGCAGTCATCTTTGAAAAAGAAGGAATCAATACACTGGATGGAACAGGAGAGATACTCATAACTATTTTGAGCAGCCTGGCACAGGAAGAAAGCCGTAACATCAGCGAAAATACAAGATGGGGTGTGGTGAGAAAATTTGAGCAGGGCAAGCTCATAGTCAACCATAATAAATTTATGGGATATACCAAAAATGAAGAGGGGGAACTGGTAATCGTACCGGAAGAGGCAGAAGTGGTAAAATTGATATTCAGAATGTATCTTGAAGGAAACAGTACAGGAAGGATAGCAGATTTTTTGGAAGAGAGTAAGATAAAAACTGCAACGGGAAAGGATCACTGGCATGAAAGTGTAATCATAAAAATGCTGAAAAATGAAAAGTACATGGGAGATGCCCTGCTTCAGAAAACATATACGGTGGATTTCATGACAAAAAAGAGAGTATTAAATAACGGCATTGTTCCACAGTATTATGTGGAAAATGATCACGAACCGATTATACCAAAGGAATTGTTCTATCGTGTACAGGAGGAAATGATGCAAAGGTCATCTATGTGTAAGGCAGTCCAGACAAGAAAAAAGAACCAAAAGAGCAAATATTCTTCCCAGTATGCCTTAACAGGACTGGTGATCTGTGGAAAGTGTGGACATGAATACCGCAGGGTGACATGGGCAAGAAATGGAAAGAAAAAGATTGTTTGGAGATGTACGAACCGGTTAAATAATGGAGTGAAAAGCTGTGGAGAATCACCGACAATTGAAGAAAGCCTGCTGAAAAATGCAGTCATGAATGCCATACAAAAAATTACTGCAAATGATGGAAATTTTGTGGGAGCCTTCCGACAGAATGTAATAAGGGTTATAGGGAGTTATGGACATACTGAGGAAGATGATAAATACGAGGAGAAAATCAAGGAAAAACAACAGGAGATGGTGGCACTGATAGCAGAGAATGCAGAAGCAGGAAACTATAATGAAGAATTTGATAAAAGGTATCAGGAAATTGCAGAAGAAATAGGAAAATTGAAAGAACAGCAAATGAAAGAAAGGCAAGAGAGGAAGTTGGCAGAGGATTATGAAAAAAGAGTGAAGGAAATGGATGTGTTTTTACAGAGTAATATACAAAGAATACAGGAATTTGATGATGATCTTGTAAGGAGGTTGGTGAGCAACGTGAAGGTGCTGTCAGCGGAGAAGGTGATGATACAGTTTAAGTCGGGAATTGTGATGGAGGAAATGTTAAAATAAAATGACTCTAAAGATGGGGTATAAGGCAATTTTTATGTTGGCATATAACTTTAGATAAATAATTTAATTAATATATAAATTTGTTGATTAAAAAATTTCTAATGAATTTTCTTAATTAAATGCATTTTGATTTTAATTAATTGTCGACAATTAATTATTTGAATTGACAAAAGGAAAAAAATGGAGTATTATAATTTATATAATATATAGTTTACTTTTGAACTTTGATATTTGAGTTTTGTGCACATTTCTATGAATTAGGAGTGTGCTTTTGTTTTAAGGGGGGAATAATTTATGGCATTTGATATATGGAGACCATTGTATATTGATAACTTTGACTATGATAAATATTTATATCATTATACAAATATTGAAACAGCAATAAAGATAATATATACAAATAATCTTCTTTTTTCTTCAATTAGTAAAACGAATGATACATCTGAATCGAAATTAAAAATTGTTTTCGAACAAAAGAATGTAACAGATAAAGATAAATATAAAGAAACAGTAGATGAAATATCAGAGTATTTCAATAAAAATACCCAAATTGTACAACTTTTATGTTTTAGTATGGATGCAAAATTATGCAAAAGAGATAGAGAGAAATACATATCTTCGATGGGGACAAAAGATAGATATTATGATGTTTCAGGAAGAGGATTTGCATTACCTAGAATGTGGGCACAATATGCCAATAACAATGAAGGTGTTTGCTTTATTTTTAATCGAAAAAAATTAATAGAGTTGATTGAAAGAAAGATTGCATTTACAAAATGTGCACCTGTAAGGTATGAGAAGTTTTTTAATAGATATGTAATTGATGCTGAACGGATGGATATTTTGTATGATAAAATTTCTATGGTAGCAAATGGCAGTCTTACACTACTGGATATGATTCAAAAAGATGATGATTTTCTTACATATAATTTTTTTGAAAAATTAGATGATTGGAAGAATGAGCATGAGTATAGAATAATTGCATTAATAGATAAAAAAGATAAATCGGATTTTCGTCTGCCTATAGGTGATGTGACATCATTTTTAGAGGGCATTGTTATTGGGGAAAAGATGGATACAGCCTATGAAAAAACAATAAAGATGTTTATTGAATCTATTGGAAGTAAATGTGAGGTAAAAAGAATTCAATTCGGAAGTCGTACATGCAAATTAACATAGAGAGAAGAGAGGGGGATATTTATGTCGACGAATGCAAAAAATACAATACGTCCAGAATTTTTAAAAAATTTTACGACTAAAGTCAAAGATAGATATATATTACTAGAAAAAGGAAATCCACAATTTAAAGATATTAGTAGCTTGGTAGGTTCGATTAACCAAACAGTTAATCAAATTATTCAAGAATTAAATTTAAAAATTGTAGATAGGCAATTACCATATATAACGTTAAAAACTTGCTATGGAAATGTTGCTGATAAGAGAGTTAGAGTATTTCTCCATAATGATGACACAGATTTCTTATATGAGTGTGATATTCAAACCCAAATTGAGGATGAAAGAGAAATATCTCATATTCTTGACTTGTTGGTAGCAGCTAGTTTAAAAAAAATAACAATAAGTTCGTTATCATGTGATGCTGAACTTATAATAGATTATAAACTTTTGAAAGCGGCTATTATAGACATTTTGTTGGATATAGTTATGTTTAATTCATATTCATTTTTGAAAAGAATGAATATAGCAGATAAGAAGAAATTTAGTCAGGAAAAATATCTTTTCTTTAAAAATGAACAGTTGTATTGTTTCTATGATTGTCCAACAGACAAAATGATGTATTATTCTCTATCATTTTCAGCAAGATTTGGGGAAGATGATTTCAATATAGATGATTACATTAATTATTGGAATAGATTTATTAACCAATATTATCCTAATAATGAACATATAGAGAAAAGTATTAAGGAACAGATAAAGCAACATGTTGATTTTGAAGAATTACGGAAAGACATTCCTCAAATGTTTGATGAATTGCCAAAGGGAGCCTATTTGCTCTTACGTACTAATAAAGACAGGACAGAAGATTTGCATCCTATGCTCTATTCATTATTTGGAATCAAACGGTATCGAAAAGGAAGAATCAAAATAGTTCCTATAGAAGATTTTGATAAATATAGAGTATTGATGGAGCATTTAGATATTTCAGCTTATAAGATTGTAAAATAATTATAAATAAAGGGATATTATAAAATACATAAATGAAACATAAGTAGAGAATAGTCATACGCTAAGGAACGTTTAGAAAAAGCGTTCCTTTTCTATTGTTATATTTCTATAATGTTTAATTATGTTAAGGATAAAGAAATCGATTTCGTAGTAGTTTTAAATATCTTCTGGTCAATATTACTGATATTGTTGAAGCTTTTCATCATTAAACAAATTAAATCTGTTGATAAAGAAAAAAGAAATAAAAGATGAAACAATTATTTCAGGTTTATAAAGTGTTTTAAGTATGTTAAAATAACGACATGAAATTAAGATACGAAGATGTAATTACCATCATATTTATAAGGTGATTTTTGTATTCGCACAGATAGATAAAGAGCTAAGAAAATGTAGAGGCTGAGTGAATAGAAATAGATAAGATGTGGTGTTACTGAAAGAGGTGCTTACGTGAGATATTTAGGAAATAAAGAATCTATAATGCCACAAATAGAAAGTTTGTTGAAAAGTAAGGGGTTGTTAGATAGAGGATTAACTTTTTTTGATGCGTTTTGTGGTACAGGTACTGTTGCTGAATGGCTTAAAAACCAATTTAATTTGATAATAAATGACAATCTGTTATGGAGTACAGTATATGCAAGGGGGCGTATATGTGCAACGAATTGTAAATTTGATATTTTAGGATTTGATCCATTTGAATACTTTAATTCGTTTAAAGATTCGTTGGAAGGCTTTATTTATAATAATTATTCACCTGGTAATTCTAATCGAATGTATTTTACACCTGAAAATGCTGGGAGGATTGATTTTTTTAGACAAAAAATAGAAGAATGGAAAGAAAATAATTTATTAACAGAGGATGAATATTGTTATTTATTGGCTTGCCTAATAGAGTCTGTATCGGATGTTTCGAATACAGCAGGCGTGTATGGAGCCTTTTTAAAGAAGTGGGATTCAAGAGCACTTAAGCCTATAGTGTTTGATAAGGTTGATTATAGAAATTGTCAGGTGGGTGAATTGAGTGTATACAATGATAAAATAGAAAATATCATAGAAGATATAGAATGTGATATTTTATACTTGGATCCGCCATATACGCAAAATCAGTATGGTACACAGTATCATTTATTGGAAACATTGATTTTAGATGATAATCCGTCAATTAGTGCAGTAACTGGGTCAAGAAAAACAGCACCAATGAGATCAGATTGGTCAAAAAACTATAAGGTACATATTTTATTTGATAAAGTAATTGCAAAAACTAAAGCAAAGTATATTATATTTAGTTACAATAATGATGGCTTTATGTCAAAGGAGTTTATAGAGGCCTGTTTGAAGCGATATGGGATTCCTGAAACATACAAATGTAAGAAAATATCATATAAAAAATATCAAAATTGGAAATCGAAAAATGCTAAAGAGCATTTTGAATATTTGTTTTATATTGAGAAAAAGAATAGTCAGGATATTGTATATGAGTCACCACTGAATTATATTGGAAGTAAGGCAAGGATTGTTAGTGTGATAAAAAAATATCTTCCGAATGATTGTCATAGATTTTGTGACGTTTTTGGGGGAGGATTTAATGTTGGTATTAATGTTCATGCAGAAGAAGTGTTTTACAATGACATTAATTATTTGGTAAAAGAATTAATACAGTCATTTGTTAAATATGATACCTATGACTATATTTTATATATGAAAAAAGTAGAGAGCAAATTTGGATTAGAAAAGAAAAATGGCGAAAGTTATTTAAAGGCAAGAGCATATTATAATTCATTGCCTAAAGAAAAAAGAGATCCTCGTTTGTTATTTACCATTATATTATATGGTTATCAACAGCAGATAAGATTCAATAGTAGTCATGATTTTAATAATCCGGTTGGAATGAGATGGTTCAATGATAAAGTGCTTGAAAAAATGATTAGTTTTTCACGTAGAATTAAAGAAAAAAAATGTGTTTTTCTAAGTGGTGATTATCAAGAAGTTTCTATAACTAATGAAACATTTGTTTATATGGATCCACCATATCAACTAACAACAGGCACTTATAATGATGGAAAAAGAGGATTTAAAGGATGGAATGAGTCATTAGAAAAAGATCTTTTTAAATATGCAGATGATTTGACAGCAAGAAATATACAGTTTATGCTGTCGTATGTTATTGAACACAAAGGACAAGTTAATAAAAATCTTTTAAAATGGATTGATGATAATAATTATAATATGATTGAACTTGGAGATATTTTAGGAATATCAGGGAGTAGAAGAAAAGAGGTTTTGATAATTAATTATGATTTATAGAGAAATACCTAAATTTTTTATTAAACGTAATATGCAAAAGTCGGCTAATACAGGAGTATATTTCGATTGTCTTGTGACTGAAACAATCATGGAGCAGATTTGTGTGGAGGTTACTGGTAAAAGAGAATATGAGTATGAATTTGTAGATAATGAATATGAAGATGAATTTTTAAGTAAATCTTATAATCATGGAAGGCTGGCAATATTGCAATACCACAATAGGGCTATTTATATTAGTTTTTCTGATGAGAAATGTGAAGGAAGAAATTCAGGAATTCAAAGTGTACCAACAGCTTTTAATAGATACTACTCAAATGCTCATGAGGAGAAGGAAATATACTTCTATTTTCTACCATGTTCAGGAAATAATGCTACACCATATTATTTGTTTATGTACCGATTGATGAAAACCGCTGGTTTTAGATTTTTAAATGTGCCTACTGTGCTAGATGGGCAAATAACAGCATTTACATCAATTGATGATATAATAAGAGCAAGAAAAGAAAACGGTGAAAAAAATTCAGGAAATAATGCTACATATCTTATTAAGAATGGTAGACATGAGTATGATATTTTTGGAAAAACTTATGGGGCGAACAAATATGATACAAGTTTAATATGTTATGCGATAGGTATGGTCGCTCAATCGACAGATAATATAACTCTTTATGAATATAACGAGAAAGATTTGAAGGAATTGCCAGCAGCAAGTTTATCAGTTATCCGTGATATGGGTAAAATTAATATTGTAAACATTGATGATGAAATAGAGAGAAGAGAATTAGATAAAAATGATAGTTTAAGATCTCCACGTTTTAATGTTCATCTTCTAGATAGATTGGGTGAACGACATTGTGTTTTGTGTGATTGCGGAATATCAGAAATTATTCAGGGAGCACATATATGGCCTGTTGCGGATATTAAGAGAACACCGAAATTATCTTTAGATGATAAACTAAGGTATGCTACAGATGGTGATAATGGATTGTGGATGTGCCAAAACCATCATAAGATGTTTGATTCTAATATATTGTTGTTATCAGAAACAGGTGGTGTTTCATTTAAGGCTGATATGAGCGATGAGGATATGAAATATGCAGAATCTATAACGACAGTAGTAAGTTTACCAGCAAAGCTTATTACACCAAAGTTTGTTAAATATATAAGCAGAAGAAATGCTACAATGTGACTTGGTAGTTTTTATAGCTGTTGCGTGTGATTTTTTTCTTTGGTAATTTTATAAGTGAAATTAGGAATAGGAATTGCTATTGTTTTGCTATATACATATATAGATTTATTGGTTGAGGAATATGCATTGGGAGAGTTATCAAGTAATATTTTTATATTCAAATTTACTTATTATATTTCTGAAAAGAAGCAGTTGATTGCAGAGGTTGTCAATCAATGGAATGAGGAAAGATAGATACTATTGTGGCTATTAATTGTAAATGATGAAAAAATTATTATACCATTTAGTAAAGGGCTAAAAATAATATTTTATAATGGAGAATAAAATGAAAAAAGGTTTGGTCTATGCATTTTTGTTCAATGCAAATTCAATAAATTACGGTAGTTTATATGGTAGAGATATAGAAAAACTGATTTGGAATTGTGGCATATTACAATCTGTTAATAAAGCTGTTACAATTTATCGAGGAGATATTTTGGCGCTATCTTTTGTGAAAAATATGGCTCAACTACAACAATTGGCTTTAACATTGTTCTCAAGTATGAAGAATTCGAAAAAAGCAATATATGTATTGTTATACGAAAATGTTTATGCGTGGACTATTGATAATCTTGAAAATAAAGAAGTTAAAGAAATAAATGGGAAGTTATCAGAAGATGTGGGATATTTGGGGTATGTAGAGGTTGATGAGAAACAGACTTTGCATAAAGTGTTTTATATTGATTTGTTAAGGAAAGATTATGTTATTGAAAATAAAAATATATCGATTTATGTGAGTTGTGCAGAACAGGATGAGTATTTAGAAGAAATAAGTTTTTTGAAAAGTTACGGTTTTGAACAGATAGAATTGCGAGAGGATAATTATGAATATTAGTGAGAAAACTTTAAAATTGTTATGGGCAAAATCTGGAGGAAAATGTGCTTTTCCTGGTTGCGAATTGGATTTGATTAGTGAGGATGGAAGTGTGATTGGTGAAAATTGTCATATAATTGCACGGAAGGAAAATGGAGCACGTGGAAAAGAACAGATAGATGAAGATGAAATAAATAGTGAAGAAAATTTGATTCTTTTATGTCGTAATCATCATAAGATTGTTGATGATTTTCCTGAGAAGTATACCGTTCAGATTTTAAGACAGTATAAAAAACAGCATGAGGAAAATATTAGAGTGAAATTAAATAGAGGAAAGCCATGGAATGTGAATTTTTCTCAAATATACTATATGAACATAAAAAGAATTAGAATGCTCGCAGCACAACAAGGGATTTTTCTTCAGGATGAGATTGAAAATAATTATTGTCTTCATAGTTTAGGTTGGGAACTGAATAACCTAATGTATAAAATCGAAAGTTTGATAGAGGGATTAGAAATTAGTGCAGGACAATTAATTGATGATTGGAGGCAACTTAAGGTTGGGCAGTTTGTTACAATAAATGGGAATTTTTATACAAAAAATGTACCATTAGCTAGTGATGTTTGTTCTAATAAATATCATGCCACTGGTGATTTAAAGAAAGATGCTCATTTACATCGAAGATATGGCTCAAAGAAATGTGTATTAACATTGAATCCTCGTTGGCTTGCAACAAGTACAGCATTTGTTAATTTTAAATCAGGGAGGGTAGATGTGGCAGGGTTTGGATTAATCACAAGTATGGATGATAAAAAAATGATAGTTACTCCATATATTTTAGGGGTACCTAAGTGTGACTTTGATTGGATGAATATGTTTAATAGGAACTCAATATATCAATAGCATTGTTTATAAAAAGTTGTTGCACTGATAAGTATAGAAAAAGAAGTGATTGTATCTAAATCTCCCACTCAAGGCATTGTGAAACAATTTGCCTACTAAAAAAATATAACTAAATATTGTAATAATAAAAAGACTTTCAGGGAAATGGGATGAAAGTCTTTTTATTATATACTAATTATTTAATATAAATTAAATTTGCTTTTCACAGGAATCAATAATGTACTGTGAAACAGCATCAATAAAAAAAGTATTTGTTGGTCTTTCGGTAAGCTGCTTGCCACATACCTTATTGAGCAGTTCTCTGTTGCCGGATTTCCATATTGTCTCAATTACAGTTCTGATATTCCGTTCAACGTTGCCCGTGTTTACTTCATATTGTAGTGCAACTTCGGTATAAAGCCCCTTGCAGATATAAATAATCAATTCTGGATTTTGTATTGTTTTGCAAATACTTGTGACTGTGTATTTAAATCCTGCATAAGAACCATTGGCTCCCAACTGTCTAAGTAATTGCTGTGTTGGTTTCATGTAGATTTCCATGTGTCCCGTCCCCCTATTCTTCATAAATTAGCGCAATGATTAATTCGTCGAAACGAGGAATCATTACAACCAAAAACGAAAATATATTTTTCGCTCATTCCCCCTCCCTAATAGTAATTTAAAGGAATAATTTGTAAAAATCAAGAGTAAATTCTATTTATTTTGACAAAATTTTACAAACAAAATTCATTGAACTTCTTATTTTTCTATGTTAAATTATGTAATATAGAATTTCCAAAAAATGGTAATTACAAAAGGTAAAAGAGTATGGTACGGGAATATTTAGAAAAAAATGTATTTGAAGCACTGAAAGAACGTTTAAAATTTATATTTGAGGAATTTGATAACATTTATTTATCTTTCTCAGGGGGAAAAGACAGTGGTCTGTTATTAAATCTGGTATTAGACTTTCAAAGAGAGTATTATCCTGATAAAAAAATCGGGGTTTTTCACTTGGATTTTGAAGCACAGTATACAGTTACAACAGAGTATGTAGAGAGAACTTTTGAAAAAATTAAGGAGAATGTGGAACCTTACTGGGTATGTCTTCCAATGGCAACAAGAACAGCATTAAGCAGTTACGAAATGTACTGGTATCCTTGGGATGATAAGAAACGTGATAGCTGGGTTAGAAATATGCCGAATAAAGAATATGTTATTAATCTGGAAAATAATCCGATTACTACATACAAATATCGTATGCATCAGGAAAATCTGTCCAAGCAGTTTGGAAGATGGTATAGAATATCTCATGACAATAAAAAAACAGTTTGTTTGTTGGGGCTGCGTGCAGATGAATCGGTGCAGAGGTATAGTGGATTTTTAAACAAAAAATATGGTTATAAAGGAGAATGCTGGATTAGTAAACAGTTTAAAGATGTGTGGTGTGCTTCACCTCTTTTTGATTGGAGTACGGAAGATGTATGGCATGCAAATTATTTGTTTGACTACGATTATAACCGCTTATATGACTTATATTATAAGGCAGGATTAAAGGTATCTCAGATGCGCGTAGCATCTCCTTTTAATGATTATTCGAAAGAGTCTTTGAATCTATACCGAATTATTGATCCGGAAATATGGGTGAAATTAGTCGGAAGAGTAAAAGGAGCGAATTTTGCCAGTATATATGGAAGAACCAAAGCAATGGGATATCGAAATGTAACTCTGCCAAAAGGACATACATGGAAGTCCTATACGATGTTTCTGTTAGATACATTGCCGGTACGTTTACGAAATAATTATGCTAGAAAATTTAATACTTCCATGAACTTTTGGCATAACACAGGTGGTGGTCTTGAAGAAGAAACTATTAAAGAATTAATAGAACATGGATATAGAATTAAGAGAAATGGTATTTCCAATTACACTGTGGGTAAGAAATCCAGAGTTATTTTCTTAGATAAAATTCCAGATGATACAGATGATATTAAAAGCACTAAAGATATTCCAAGTTGGAAAAGAATGTGTTACTGCATTTTAAAGAATGACCATACATGCCGCTTTATGGGATTCGGAGAGACAGCAGAGCAGAGAAAACGAATTAAAATGATTCGGGAAAAATACAAAAGTGTGGAGGACATAAAGTATGGAATATAAAAGTCCGGTATATAATATTATTTCAGTTCCAATTGAGAAGATTCAACCCAATACATATAATCCAAATGCGGTTGCACCGCCGGAAATGAAATTATTATATGAGAGTATTAAAGAAGATGGTTATACTATGCCGATTGTATGCTATTTTTATAAAGATAAAGACCAATATATTATTGTTGACGGTTTTCATCGTTATAGAATAATGTTAGAACATAAGGATATTTATGAAAGAGAAAAAGGTATGCTGCCTGTCTCGGTAATTAATAAAACTATTGACCAAAGAATGGCAAGTACAATACGTCATAACCGTGCAAGAGGAAGCCATGATGTTGATTTGATGAGCAATATTGTAAAAGAATTACATGAACTGGGGCGTTCAGACAGTTGGATATCAAAACATCTCGGTATGGATAAAGATGAGATATTACGTTTGAAACAGATTACTGGATTAGCAGAGTTGTTTAAAGACGTTGATTTTGGTAAATCATGGAGACCTGTAAAAGAACCAAAACAATAGCATATATTACATGCAACATATTTTTGTTATGGAGATGGTGATTTATTTGTAGACCAGTTTAAAAATAAAATTTTATCGTAATAATAAAACTTAAAGTTTAGAACTGACAATCAAATAAAAAGAGAAGGGAACTTGTTAAATAAAATGAGGGATTATAACTTCAATGAAAAGTTAACTTGGCAGGAGTTTCAGGAACTGGCATGTGAGATTGTTCAAAGAAAAGAGAAAGTGCAATTACAGACATTTAAAATGGGACCAGATAAAGGAAAAGATGGTTTCTGGTTTGTTAAGGATAAATATTGGGTAGTTCAAGCGAAAAAATATGGTGATTTTAAATCATTATATTCAAAATTGCAAAAAGAAGAGGTAAAAAAAGTAAAACAGTTAAATCCTGATAGATATACTTTAGTTCTTTCTATAGAGTTAACAGAAAATCAAGAGCAAAAAATATTTTCTTTATTTGAAGGTTATATAAAGCAGAGTGAAGACTTAATAACAAAAAGAGAATTAAATAGTTTTTTATCACAAAAAGAGTATAGAGATATTGAAATTTCATATAAAAACTTATGGCTTACAGATGCAAAATTGATGTTTGAAATGATAAAAGAGTTTTTGGGGGGAGAGCAAAATAAAAGAAATATTAGTGAATATAAAAAGGTTATAGACACAGTTAAGACATTTAGTATTACTCAAAAATATGAGCAGGCATTGGAGCAGATGAATAAGAATCATACCATTATAATTTCTGGAGAACCAGGAATGGGAAAGACTACTATTGCACGAATGTTGGCGTTTAAGTTTTTAGAAATAGATGGTATGGAGGGATATATTTGGGCAGAGGAAATAGAACAAATTGAATCAAAGTGGGATGTTACGGATAAGAAACAGGTTTTTATTTTAGATGATTATTGGGGGAGTGTATTCTATGATGGAAGCAAAAAAAAGAGGTCAAGAAAACTAGAGGATTTAATTTATCAAGTTAGAGAGAACAAAAATAAAAGATTAATCATTACTTCTAGAGAGTATATTGTACAGCAAGAGATATGTGAGTCCCCAGAATTAGAAGATATTATAAAAAATTTGAAGATAGAATGTGTATTGAAAGATTATACTGATGCAGAAAAAGCTAAAATTCTATTTTCTCATTTGAAAGCTTCTGAGCTTGAATATGAATACGCACTAAATATTTTTTACACATGTGATGAAATTATTAAAAATATTGGGTATAGTCCAAGAATTATAGAAAAGTTTTTGAAGTTAAACAATAGTATGGAATATACACCATATGAATATACCAATGCCTTATTGGAGTATTTAGAATATCCAGAAAATTTTTGGAGGAATATTTTTAAAGAATTATCTGAAGAAGCTAGAATCATAACGATGATTATAGCAATCTCTTATACTCCAATTGGGATAAATGATATACGAAAAAACTATGGAAAGTATATTCAGTATTATGCAAAAGATAAAAAAGTAAAAGCTTTTGAAGCATGTATATCTGAATTGGAAAAAACGTTTGTATTTACTTATTGGGATGAGGAAATGGAAGATATCAGAATAGAGTTTGATAATCCCTCTATTATAGATTTTTTATATTTATATATAAATGAAAATCAGGAATTTTACGTTCATAAATTGTGCAAAATTAGTGTTTTTTATAACCAACTTCTGACATTAATAGATTGTTTTGAATATTATGATGAAGATCTTAGTCGTGGTATTGAAAAAAGATGTGTTATGGAATTTTATGATTTGCCAATGAAGTTGCGAGACTATGGGGAAAAGGAATTAGGAGAATATGTAGAAGATAAAAGTAGTTGGTCAGGAAGAGCATTTCATTTATTGAGAGTTTCAAGAGGTGGAAAATATGATAAAATAAAAGAATTTATCTATTGTTTTATTAATACCTTTTTTGAGAACCAAGAGAAACATTTGCCATCTGATGTGGGAGATGAACTAATTGATTATATAGGACTTGTAAGGTTAGCAGAGAAAGAGGGATTGCATTTTGATGGCAAGGTTATAATGGAGAAATATTGGTTGCATTGTTATTTTGCCACATCATATGTTTATTTCGAAGATTTTGAGATGATATATCCAGAAATATATAAGAATATATCGTCCAAATACTTTGAATTTATGAAGAATAATATTAAAGAAATTATTTTGGAATCATTAGAATATTTTGAAACATATGAGTATTATGAGGAAATGGATATGTTGGTAGATAATATTCCAGATATATTGAAAAAATATAATTTAAGATATACAGATAACTATAAAGAACACATTATGAATATAACAGGGAGATATTATGAAGAATCTCAGCACAATTATTCATATCCTTATGATAAACGTGAACTGACAAAAGAAGAGGAAGATTACAAAAAGGTAAAGGAAGAGGGATATAATTGGTTGTTTGGGAGTGCATCTGAGATATTAGAAGATGAAGAAATTACTGTGATTATTGAGAACCAGAATATGCCTTTAAAAATAACTAATCAGTTGTTGAAAATAGTTAAAGAACAAGAGCCGTGGTATATTTATGAAATACTATGTGAAAAGCAAAATATTAATCTTTTGGAACAAATAATACGAGAAAATGAAATAGATGAGCTTCCAGAGGAAATTAATAGATTTATGTGGTTATATCTTTATAGCATGGCAGAGGGAAAAGAAGATTACATTAAAAGAATTGTGTTATTCTGTAGAAATTGTGTGGAGGAATTGCTTTATAAAGAGAATGCAGTAGTAATAGAGAAACGTTTGAAAGAATCTGTTATATTTAACGAATATATTGAGAAAAATCAGGATTTGGAAGCAGTGCTGTTTACATACATTTTTAAGAAAAAAGGAAAATGGGTTAAAGTGATTAATGAGGAATTTGTTTTGTATTGCTATTGTTTCCTATTACTTTTAGACGAAGATTTTGATTGGGATATTTTACAAGAGCATGAACCCCCAAAGCTTTTAAGAAAAGATAGTGAAGGGAGTAAACATTTCTATTATTCGGAAATAGATATAGGCACAGTTATTAATTGGCAATGGAAATGTATAATATTAAAATTATTTCAGCAAATGGATAAGGAAAGATTTTATGTGCAATATGTTATTCCAATATTGCAGGATTTTCTTAATAATATGCATAACAAAGAGAATAAGATATTGGCTTTATTAAATGAATTGAAACCTGAAATTGTGATTAATGATAAGGGTGAAGTAGTTGGAGAGCAGGCAGTTATCATAGAAGCGATAGAGATATTAGAAATTCTTGGAATAACAGAATTGCATGGCTGTTTAGAAGAAAAATTCACAAAAGAGGAAATTTCTTGTTTATTAAATAGAAAACATATATGTAAACAAAATGGTAAAGAAACACGTGTATCTGTATATAAAGAAAAAGAGACAGATTTCCTAAAAGAATGTGGTATTTATCGTGTGTTTAATGAATTTTATGACGAAGTAAATCAATTTGTACAGACATATAGTAATAATATATTTTAGTGTTTTATATAAATATAAAAGCTGAAGGATAGTTTTTTCTTATAAGCAATACCAGGGTATAAGAAAAAATCATCTACTATATAAAAATCCAATCAGCCAATTTACCAGTTTGCAAGGTAGAAATTTTATCAACAGACTGATGCATTTATAAGTGAAACCGATTGTATACAGTGGTTTCACTTTCTTTTTGAGAGCAATTTTTGCAATATATGCTCCGGCTTTTTCCGGTTTCATACCACGCTGCTCATTCTGTTCCATCTTCGTTACACTTCGGGATATTCGACCATCGTATTCAGCATCGCCCAAAGCAGATTTATTTCTCGCATCTGTAAACCCAGTAGTAATGTCTCCTGGGAGAATGGCTGCAACACTGATACCGTAAGGTTTTACTTCATTAGCAAGAGCGGCACTGTAAGCATTAATAGCAGCTTTGGATACAGAGTAATAAGTCTGAAATGGAATGGGAGCAATTGCAGCAACAGAACTGATATTAATAATACGTCCATGACCGTTTTTTCTCATAATTGGAAGAACAGCTTTGGTTACATAAACCATTCCAAAAAAATTTACATCCATTTGTTTTTTTACATCTATATTTTCAGTAAATTCTACAGCACCTGAAATACCGAATCCTGCACAATTCACAAGAATATCAATACGTCCTTCTTTTTTTAATATTTGTTTTATTGCATAAGATACCAATGATTCATCTGTAACGTCTGCATAGATATGGGTAATTCTAGAATGCTGAATATTTCTTCTACTTAGTTCATATACAGTGCAGCCAGAATGTTGTAGTGCTTGAGTGGTGTAAAGACCAATACCGGAATTACCTCCAGTGACTACGGCGATTTTTTTTGTTGTCATTGTTAACATAAATGTATTCTACCTCGGATTTTTTTAAACTACAATTATTGTATCATAAAAAGTGTAGAAATTGATGATTAAGTTTTTTATATTATTATTCACATTTTAGAGATTTATAATATGTATATTTTGTTTGGAGCAATGATTTAGGAAAATAGAAAATACTACTCGGCTGCTGTGATATGTATTCTGGATGGTACTGTAGATACATATAAGAAAACGCATTTGACAGATGAAGAGTATGAAGAAGGTTTATCTGTAGGAGATATACCATATGTCTTATCAACAGAATATGGTAAGTTTGTATTAGCTTTGGGTTAGGAGTTTTCAGATGTTGCAGAACTTGGAATGTATTATTATGGAGCATTTGTAAGAATGGTTTTAGTTTCCCAGTCATATGGCTATGAAACTGGAAATAGCATAAAGATAAGTCAGGCAGAGTATGACATCGTTTTTAAAGAAAGCAGGAATTCACAGAATATGTGGAAATTCCTGCTTTTTTGTAGCAAAAGCCCGGTAAGCAATATTGTGCGTGAAATAATGAAGTGTAACTATACTAGATGAGAGGAGTTTATAAATAAAAATATTACATATTTTTTTTACAAATATCTTTTAAACAGCATTTATCACAATAAGGTGTGGTTCTGGCAGTACAGATTTCACGACCATGATATACAAGGCGGTGGCAGAAGTCGCTGCCTTTCTCAGGAGGAATGATTTTCCAGAGCTCCATCTCAACCTTTTTTGGTTCTTTAATACCATTTACAAGACCGATACGGTTGCACAAACGAATACAGTGAGTATCAGTAACAATGGCAGGCTGTCCAAAAACATCTCCCATAATCAGATTGGCACTTTTTCTTCCTACTCCCGGTAATTTTAACAAATCCTCCATATTATCAGGGACTTTGCAGTCAAATTCATCTCGCAGCATCTTCATACATAATGAAATATCTCTTGCCTTACTTTTTCCAAGACCACAAGGACGGACAATTTTTTCAATTTCTTCCACAGGAGCCTCTGCCACAGCTTCTATTGTAGGGTACTTGGCATATAATCCAGGTACGATTTTGTTTACACGTTCATCCGTACATTGAGCTGCCAGTCTTACGCTGATTAAAAGTTTCCAGGCATCATTATAATCGAGAGAACAACTCGCATCAGGATATTTTTTTTCTAACCGGTTAATTACTTCAAGTGCTAAGTCTTTTTTTCTCATTGGTTCTTCCTTTCAAAATTAAGATAACTGAATTGTATCACAAATTAATAAAAAATCATACTGGAAACAAATTAATAAAAGTATCATAAAAAAAGTGTTGACTACACAAATAAAATGTGATAATATTCACTTACCAGACAAAAGCAACGTAAAGTGTATGTTTATAGATGTTAGAATATGTGATGTTTAAAGCTGGCATATCTATTTTAAACATTAACAAAATAAAATCCCTGAGTTGGTATATGTTTGGAATTTAAAGAAGGAGGTAAATGCCATTGGATGTATTTTTGCAGGAGCATGGTAAGACCATATTTATCGCAGTGTGTATTTTACTGTTGGTAGGTGTTGCTTATGTTATTGGGCCCATTATTAGTAATGCGGTGAAGAATGTAGTAGACAGTTATTCCTCGTCTGTTACATTTGATTCTGTCGCTGGTAAGATTCCGGCAGGAAAGTAGGAATAAATTTTTTGTATTTGTGTTAAACATAACAATTATTTTATTGAAACGATAGGGAGAGTGCACATGAGGAAATTGTCTTTGCCGGACAGAGCTTTTGGTGATTTATTAACATATATATTAGATGAAAATATAACAGATATTAATTGGAGTGGGGGACTTTGGATAAATGATCTGGAGAAAGGCAGGTATAAAGTAGAAGAGTTTGTTTTGAAAGATGTTTTTATTCAACAGTTTTATACACGTATTAGCAATTTAATGAATGTACAGTTCAATCAGAATCATCCCCTTTTAGAAGCCGAAACAGATAGTTTAAGAATATCCATACTACACGATTCTGTTACAAATACCGGAATTAGTATCAGTATTCGAAAGACTCCGGCGATTCGAAGAATCAACAAGGACAGATTGATATCAGAAGAATATTGTACGGAGGAAATCGATGCTTTCATGGAGAATGCCATACGAGCACACTGCACCGTGATTGTAGGAGGTTTACCGGGGGTAGGAAAGACAGAATATATCAAGTATTTAACAAATTATATTCCGGCATATGAAAGAGTTTATACAATAGAAGATAATTTGGAATTAAGGTATGCTGCAATTAACCCAGACAAAGATTGTGTAGAAATTAAGGTTAGTGAAAATTTTGGTTATGCAGAAGCCTTAAAAGCAAGTAAGAGGCAGTTACCTACATGGGTTCTGCTGGCAGAAGCCAGAGGTGAGGAGGTAAAGTATCTCTTAGAAAATATTTCAGCAGGAGTACACTGCCTCACAACTATTCATCTGGACGATGCCGGCAAAATCCCTGATCGTTTAAGAAATATGGGACAAAACATTAATGAAAATGATGTTTATTCTTTTGTTGATATTGGTGTGCAGTTGCAATCAATTGTAAAAGAGGGGGAAAAGATAAAACGAAAAATTATTCAGGTAATGTGTTTGTCAAGAAATGAACATGAGAATGAAAAAGTAATGATATATGAAGATGGGAAGATCCTGACAAAAAATCTCCCAGAGGATATTATGAGAAAATTTAAAATAGCAGGGATAGAGAATCCTTTTGAAAGGGAGTAATTTAGTGAAAAATAAATTTATGAATGTTTTGAAAGATGCAGTAAAAATATTAGCATTGGTATTGATGATATGTTTGATATATAAATTAAATGTGTTTAGTATTTTTATCTGTATAATAAGTACAGTTATCTTTCAGATGTTTTATGAAAAAGAAGTAAAAGTCAAAAAAATATATCTGGATAAGTTTCATGATGCAATTTTATATATGGAGCAAATGATATATTCTTTTAAAAAGCAACCAAAGATTCGGATGGCATTATCAGATGCACAAAAAGTCAGTTCCAACCGTATGAAAGAGATAATAGAGGAAGTAATTGTAAATATTGATTCTAAAATTACAGAGAATATATATGAGGAATCTTTAGATATTATTAAAAATGAGTATGATTGTAAAAGATTATCATCATTACACGAATTTATTATTAAAATAGAAAAACACGGAGGGGATTATGAGAATTACATAGATATTCTCTTAGAGGATATTAAAGAGTGGGGAGACAGAGTTTCATTATTTATAAAGAGTGTTGACAGAGTAAAAAGAAATGTATTAATTTCTATTCTTTCAACATTGGTTACTTGTGGATTTATGGTGTATCTTATTCCTAACGAATATAGATATACCAGTCATATGCTTTATCAGATTTGTACTACCATAATGATAATAATGATGTTGGTGTCATATCTGTTTGTCTATAAGAAAATGAATATTGACTGGATTTTGGACAGACAAACATTGTCTGACAATATGATTGTAAAATATTATGTTTTAGTAGAAAAGGCATATAAGAATTATAATTCGTTATCTGTGCTGGAAAGAATGTCATATAGAAAGGCAAAACATAAACTTGAAAAGGAAATAAAAAAAGTATTTCCAGACTGGATTCGTGATGTTGCAATTAATTTGCAAAATGATACAGTACAGTCTGCTATAGAGACTTCTTATGAAAAACTGCCATTTATTTTAAAAAAACCTATCAGAAAATTGTTGGTAGATTTTGAAAAGTTTCCTGTTGGAATAGAACCTTACGATAACTTCTTAAAAGAGTTTGATTTGGATGAAATAAAATCTTCAGTAAAAATGTTCTATTCTATCAATGAATTGGGAAAGTGGCAGTCAGATAAGCAGATAAATTCTATTATTGATAGAAATAACAAAATAATTAGGCAGGCTGACGAGATGAAGAATAAAGACAGAATTGGAGCTTCAACAATGTTTTCAGCTATTCCCATGATATTGGGAGTAGTAAAGATTATGATAGATATGATATTGATGATTGTTGTATTTACATCATCTATTACCAATGTAATAAATGGAGGATAAGTATGAAGTTTTTGTTATCAGAGTTGGGGCAGTGTATTATTTATGGAATTATATTTTTAATCTTAATTGGTGGATTTTATGAATTATTAAATACAATTGTTAGATAAAAGAATATGTTTAAGTGTAGGAAATATGCAGATTGGAAATTAAATATTTAGAAAACATGATTTGGAGGTAGGAATGGAAGGATTTTTATCAGAGCACGGTGGAGTACTAACAAGTGCAATCATATCTATTGCCTTGTTAGCTGTTATTTTTATTGTTGTGTCAGCAGTAGGAAATATGGAAGCTTATACTATAGCTTCTATCTCAGGAATGGAGTAATTAGATGGATAGTTTTTTGGGAGAGCATGGAGAAATGCTGATTTATGGTGTTATAGGTTTAACAGTAGTTTTGTTAATATGCTTTATTTGTCAAAATAAATGGAAGGATTTAGCACCAGATTATAAAAAAAATGTAAGTAAGAATAATAGTAGCTTTCGGGAAGAAAGTAAAGACAAATATCCGGTTATTGAAGTAGACGAAATTATATATGCCAGATATAAAACAGAAAATTTTGATTGTAGGGATTTTATTAAAGCAAGAGATTATCTTGGAAACGATATAACGAAAAATGTGAAAATATATGGAGCAATTAATACATTTAAGAAAGGAATATATCAATTAAGATGCGTTGTAATGTCGGATAATGAATTGACATGTACAAAATGTATTAATGTAATTGTGGAGTAAAGAAAATGAAGATAGCAATAGAGATGGTTTCAATGATTATAGCTATTACAATGGGCTGTATTGTATTTGCATCAATTATCAGCAGTAATAATCAGGTGTGCGATGCAAGAGATTTTTATAATGTGGTTGTTAATCGTATAGAAGATAGTAATTGTAATAATGAGGTGGTAATTCAGTGCACTGAGGAAGCAAAAGAAAAAGGATACGATTTAACGGTAAAAGATTTGACCATATATAGTGAACAACCTAGCAAATTTATAAAATTGGAGTATCAGGTAGTTATTCCGGTATTTCAATTATTGGGAGAAAAATTTAACAAACAGGGGGTGATAGAAGGTTATGCAAGGTAAAATAAAATACTTATTTCTAATAGTTTTTTTATGTGCACTTTGTTTTGCAAGTGAAAATAATGTACAAGGATATACGGGAAAGGGAACCAAAGATGACCCATATATTGTAATGAAAGAAACAGAGCTTCGAGAAATATTAACAACAAAAGGTAACAATAGTTGGAAATATATAGCCGTTAATAATACGATTGTTATCAGAAAGACAATTATTATAAATAGAGGAAAGTTTAGGTTGTACGCAAAAGGAGCGGGACGGACAATAATGCGTTCAGGAAATATTACTGATCCTGTTAATAATCAAGAGAATCCAAAATACTGCATGATGATAAATAATAGTGCAAATATTGTTTTAGGATATCAGAATGAAAGCAATTATCTGCTGAGATTGAACGGAAATAAATCCAATTTTTCAGGAAAGAAGAAAAGCTCAGGATTCTTATATGTT
This sequence comes from uncultured Eubacterium sp., assembly GCA_910584795.1. Classification (GTDB taxonomy): domain Bacteria; phylum Bacillota; class Clostridia; order Lachnospirales; family Lachnospiraceae; genus Eubacterium_G. The sequence continues at coordinate 119,710 of CAJUBZ010000002.1, forward strand.
AGTGAAGCAGCTAATGTAACAATCGATAAAAAAGCTATGATAACTAATGTTAAGAACAATAAAAGTGATAAAGGTGGAACAGCTGTCTTTAGTGCAGGAAGTTTGACTGTAAGAGGAGAAATAAGTAATTGTCAAGGTACGGATGGGGGTGCCATTGGAATAAAAAAAGGTACTCTTTTTATCGACAGTTCTGCCAACATACATAATTGCAGTTCTGCTACAGAGGGTGGAGGGATTTTTGGAATTGATGGATGTAGTATCGAAATGTCTGGTGGTACGATTCGTAATTGTACAGCCCAGGAAGAAGGAGGAGGTATCTTTGTATCAGGCAGATCAAAATGCCAGATTACAGCAGGAAATATTGTAAATAATTCATCAGGACTTACTGGTGGAGGGGTCTTTTCTGGAGGAGGAGCGACAATTACCGTGGGAAAATCAGATGGCAGTGGTCCGAAAATCAGCAGTAATTTTGCACGTACAATTGGAGGGGGCATCCGGTGCAATGGTGGAGCTGGTATTCATAGTGGAGGAATCAGCTATTTCTATGGAGGAACGATTTCAGATAATAAAGCAGGGAAAAATACCGGAGGACTTTCCTGTGGACCGGCAGGAGATAATAATGTTTCTAAAATATTTTTGAAGAATATGCATATTGAAAATAACATGGGAAAAGAAGGGATTGGTGGAATGCGAATTCCTGCAAGTGCTATGGGAACATCTTCTAAAGAAGTCTTGGTTATTAATTGCAGGGTTTTGGAAAATAAGACGGAAAAGAATAGTGGAGGATTGCAAGTAGATGGTTCGGTGATTGTGACTAATAGTATTTTTCAAAAGAATTATAGCAGGAAAAATGGTGGTGCAATTTATATAAATAATGGAACGTTACAGATAAAAAGCGGTAATATAACAGAAAACAGCAGTGACGGATTTGGAGATGGTGTTTATGTTGCAGGGATATTTAAAATTAGGGATAGTGCTTATGTAGATGATAGGAATGAGGTATATTTGACCAAAGGCACATATATTGATGTTGTAGGGAGATTGAGCAAAGTATCAGGGTTAATTGCTAAAATTAATTCAGAAGTAAATGTAAATGGAACGAAATTGGTAAAGGTAAGTTATAGTGGGGGTACAGCCTATCGAGAGTTGTATTATTCAGATGAAAAAAAGAATGAAAGATATCAATGTATCAGTATGTCAAAGTCTAGTTTGCTTCGTCCGAGTGAAAATGTAAATGGATATGAAAATATCTGGATTATTATTAGTGAAAAATATAAAATTCAGTATAATAAAAATACAAATGATTTTGTAAAAAATATACCCCAGGAACAGGAGAAATATTGGAATGAAAATATTATTTTAAGCAATAACCAGATAATTCGAGAGGGTTATATTATAGAGAAAGAAAAACATTGGAATACAAAGAATGATGGAAGAGGAACGGTACACTTTCCAGGAACTGTGTATAAAGAAAATGGGAATGCGATATTATATGCAAACTGGAAAAAGACTGAAATAAAAAAAATATATATTAATGCAGTAGATAGGTATTATGTTATTAATCAAGAAATATTATTAGATTCAAAAGAGCTGTTAAAAAAAGTAACAACAGATGATGACCGGCATACTGGAAAGCCATATAGTTTGCGTGTAACAAAGATAGAATGTACGAACCACAGCAATGTTGTAACAGGAACAAATATAGCAACAGAGAAGTATATGAATACTAATGTAGTAAATCAATATATACTGACAGTAGAAACTGAAGATGAGAAAAGTAAGGTAAAGGCAATTTCTCAAATGTCTGTATATGTTTTGAACAAGGATTTGATTAATGGGCAGGTAAGATTTATTTCATTTGGCTATATGCATACTTTAGATAGAACATCAAAATGGAGCAAGGGTTTAAAAGATAAATTAGTTACCAGTTTGAAAAAAAATAAAAACAGCGTTTATCATATTAATATTTCAAGTGAAGATGTTAAAGAAATAAAGAACAATATAAAAAAGAACAACTACAAAATTAACAAGGAAATGAACAAAAGTGTAGTTAGAAAGCTGGATATATGAAACAAGTGATTATAGTCGTAGGCATTGCAGTATTGATTATTCTGGTGTCGCTGACAATATTATCAATAGAGAGTAAATCAGATAGGCAGGATGAATTAGATAGAGTGGTATCAGCAGCAGTGAAACAGACAGTGAAAGACAGTCAGGTTGAGAAACAGATGAATGTTACTTCTGATAAAGAAATGGTAGCACAATTTATACAAAATATGTGTACCAGCATCAAAAGTGATGGGGATTTGCAGATAGAGATTATGGGAGTAGACTACAAAGAGGGTATGTTAGATGTAATGGTTACGGAGCAATTTTTATACCCAAACGGAAAACAAGGAAAGATAACAACAAGAAAGTGTGCGATTTATCAGTAAGGGGATTATGGTTTTAAGGACAGAATCCCCTCTGTTTCCGTATTAAAATATAAAAGAGCAAATGTTATTATGGCTTTATGCGAATGCTCACTTCACCAGAGGAAAGCCACTTAGTAGAGCCATCTTCCAATTTTACTTTTAGACGACATTTTTTATCAATATCTATGGCTGTTGCAGGAATAGTTTTTTTACTTTCAATCATTACAATTTCTTTCCCAAGAATCATTGAACGATTTATATATTCTTTTACATGTTTTTTTGAATCCAATTCGTTGTAATATTCCATGAAATAATCTAGTAAGTGGGCTATTAGCATACTTCGCTTGTTCGTAGAGTCTGTTTGCTTATCAAAAACAGCAGTTGCAATGTTTTGAATTTCCTTAGGAAAACCATTTTCAGGAAAGCAGACATTTACTCCTATACCGACTATGGCATAATCCAAATGCCCCGTTTCCACATTAAATGCACCTTCTGTTAAAATGCCACAAACCTTTTTATTGTCAATATAAACATCATTGACCCATTTAATTTCTGCTGTTTTGTCAGACACATCTTCAATAGCTCTGGCGGTGGCTACAGCAGCAGATGTGGTAAGGAATAGAGATTCTTCGGCAGAAATCGTAGGACGAAGTAGAATACTTACATATATTCCGGTTTTTGAAGGAGAGTAAAAGGATTTCCCCATCCTGCCTTTACCGGCACTTTGTTCTTCGGCAATTACTACAGTTCCCTCGTCAGCACCTTGTTCAGCCATTTCCTTTAGAACAGTGTTGGTTGAGGAGACAATAGGATATACATGAATATCCAGTTTAGTTTTTAAATATTGACTAATACTGAAAGAAGAAAGAATGTCACTTTTTTCAGCGAGACAGTATCCACGATTTGGAACAGCATCTATTTGATAACCGTTTTTTTCTAAAGTCTTTATTGCTTTCCAGACAGAATTACGACTAACGCCTAAAGTTTTTGCTAATTGTTCACCGGAAATATAATTTCCTTTATTATTTTCTAATTGTTTTAAAACTTCATCTTTAACGCTCATTATTTCCTCTTTCTATTACATATGTGGTTTTTAGTATATCATTGAAGTAAAATGAATTCAAGATAAAGAAAGTCAAATGTTAGCCTATTTAAAAAACAGGTTGACAATGGAAAGCTTATATCGTATTATAATTTTGCATGTAATTGTAAAAAAATTACAAAGTTATGTTTACATTTGTCAGAAATGAAAAGCAACAGATAATTAGGAGGTACAAATGAACGAGACAAAGAAACAATTCTTAACGGTACAGGACATGGTGTTAGTTGCGGTTTTTACAGCATTAATTTCAGTATGTTCATGGATTACAGTTCCGGCAGCGGCAGGACAGGTTCCTTTTACACTTCAGACATTTGCAGTGTTTGTGGCAGCAGGAACCTTAGGAACAAAGAGAGGAACACTTGCGGTGATTGTATATTTGCTGATTGGTTTTGTTGGTGCACCGGTGTTTGCAGGTTTTACAGGTGGACTTAGTGTATTGGCTTCACCGACTGCAGGTTATCTTATAGGGTTTATTTTTACAGCATTGATTGTTGGATTCAGCACAAAGATTGTGAAAGAAAAAAATCAAATGACTCAGACAGTAGTTATGGCAGTTGCAATGATTTTGGGTGCTGTAGTTTATTATATTTTTGGTACAATCTGGTTTATGTTTGTGACAGAGATGAATTTGTTAAGTTCATTATCTATATGTGTTGTTCCGTTTATTATACCTAATTTTATTAAGATAGTAGTGGCAATTATTTTTGTAAACAGGTTAAAGAAATATGTGCAGATTTTCAATTAGACCTCACCATTTACTATGTCTCCAGTTTTTTGAAGGCAAAGGTTACAGTGGAGAGTTTGTAAAACATATGGCAGAGATACATGATAAACTTTTACAGGAGAATCCTGTTATTCATATTGTTACAGGGGTTGATGACATATGCAAAAATTGTCCCAATAATGAAAATGGACAATGCAGTAAAGAAGCCTCAGTATCGGGAAATGATAAGCGTACATATGAATTGATTAAATGCAGTTTAAAAGAAGAACAAAAATGGAAAGATTTGACGCAGTTAGTTTATAGAAACATTATAGACAAAAATAAATTAAAACAGGTTTGCGAAACATGTCGTTGGTCTGATATATGTGAAAGTCAGTTACACAAATAAGTGTGATTGGCTTTTGTTATTTTATTACCTTTTATGTTATGGTAAAATAATACTAATTTTCAAAATATAGTGTGGTTTTAGAAATGAGATTTATTCCGTGATAATAAAGAAGTTTATTTATGGATAGAAAAGTAAAAATATGGTAAGATATACACTATTAAGTAAAAATCAAAAATATATAAGGTATAGAATATAAAAGATAGATATTTTTTTGTGGGAAAGGAATGAAGGAAATTATGAAAATTAAAGAATTACCATCGTATGAAGTAATTATTAATAAACATATAGAGGAAGTTAATTCAGACGCATACTTATTAAAACATAAAAAAACAGGTGCAAGGATTGTAGTATTATCCAATGATGATGACAATAAAGTTTTCAATATTGGATTTCGTACACCGGTAACAGACGATACGGGAGTACCTCATATTATTGAACATACAGTACTTTGTGGCTCAGACAAGTTTCCGGTAAAAGAACCTTTTATGGAATTAGTGAAGGGTTCTTTAAATACGTTCTTAAATGCTATGACATATCCGGATAAGACTGTTTATCCGGTGGCAAGTTATAATGATAAAGACTTTAAAAACTTAATGCATGTGTATATGGATGCTGTTTTTCATCCGAATATTTATAAACAGGAAAATATCTTCAAACAGGAAGGATGGCATTATGAGCTGGACAGTCAAGAGGGAAATATCACTATTAATGGTGTGGTTTACAATGAGATGAAGGGTGTATTCTCATCTGTTGATGGACTTGCATCAAGAGTTTCCTTACAGTCATTGTTTCCGGACAACGGATATAGTAGTGAATCTGGTGGCGATCCAGAATATATTCCGGCACTTACTTATGAACAGTATCTCGATTTTCATAGAAAATATTATCATCCATCTAATAGTTACATTTATTTATATGGAGATATGGATGTGGCGGAACGTTTGGAATGGCTTGATAAGGAATATTTATCCCATTACGATTACTTGCAGGTAGATTCTGAAATCAGCAGGCAGAAATCATTAGATAAACCATGTACGATTAAAAAAGAATATGCCATATCTGACAGCGAGAAAGAAGAAGAAAGTGCTGTTTTAGTTTCAAATTTTGTTATTGGAGACAGCTTAGATGTGGAATTGAATATTGCATTTCAGATACTGGAATATGCAATTATGAAAATACCTGGGGCACCTTTAAAACAGGCATTAATTGATGCAAAAATCGGAAAGGATATTATTGGATCATACGAAGATGATATATTACAGCCGATATACAGCATTACAGCAAAATATGCCAATGAGCTGGACGCAGACGAATTCAATGATTTAATAGATAAAACATTAAGAGAAATTGTGAAAAATGGTATTCATAAGGATTCCTTAAGGGCAGGACTGAACAGCCTGGAATTTTCTGTAAAAGAAGCAGACTTTGGCGGTTTTCCAAAGGGTTTGATATGGGGACTAAATCTTATGAGTACATGGCTTTATGATGAGGAACAGCCATTTGCTTCTCTAGAGACAAATGTGGTTTTTGATACACTGAGAGAAAAAATTGATACAGATTATTTTGAAAGGTTGATAGAAAAATATCTGCTGGACAATACACATCGATCTACGGTTATTATGCAGCCAAAGAAAGGTCTCACAGAGGAAAAAGAATCCATACTCGCAGATAGATTAAAGGATTTAAAGAATCGTATGTCAGAACAAGAATTAGAGAAATTAATCATTGATACGAAGCAGTTAAAAGAGTATCAGGAGACACCTTCTACGGACAAGGAACTAGAGACAATCCCATTATTAGAAATAGAAGATATTGAGAAAAATCCAAAAACATTTATCTATCAGGAAGAAAAACTTCCAGCATATACAGCTATTTATAATGAATTGTTTACCAATGGTATCGGATATCTGGATATCGCCTTTGATTTTGGAACGCTGCCAATGGAATATGTTCCATATGTAGGACTTTTAAAATATGTATTGAGTTTTATGGATACAGACAGAAAGTATACAGAGCTGAATACAGATATCGATATGAATCTGGGAGGTCTGCTTTTTGGTTCCGGAATTTATGTAAATAGTCTTGAGAAGACAGCAAGGTATGAGGTTGAAGTTCATACAAAAGCGATGGATAATAAGTTAGAAAAGGCAATCAATATTATTAAAGAGATTATTACAAAGACTGATTTTTCTGATGAAAAGCGCTTGAAAGAAATATTGGAAGAAACAAAATCAAGGTTAAATAAAAGTATTATACAATCGGGTAATATTGCAAGCAGGATGCGTGCAGTATCAGATTATTCAGAGGATTATTATATTAGGGAACAGACTTCAGGAATTGCTTTTTACAAGTTTGTTGAGGATATTCTAGAACATTATGATACATGTAAAACAGAAGTGATGAATAAGTTATATGATACGATTAAGTATATCTTCAGAAAAGACAATATGATTATCAATTATGCAGGGAGTAGAGACAGTTACGAAAATGTAAAAGGTTATGTCAGTGAATTACAGGACAGCATGTATGAACCGGTAGACTTTGAAAAACATTTTAACGGATGGAAATTTGAGCCAACAGAAAAAAATGAGGGATTTATTACTTCAGGTCAGGTGCAGTATGTATCAAGGTGTGGGAATTATAAAGATGATCAATCAGAATTTTTTGATGGCAGCATGCAGGTGTTGTCAAATATTATGAGCAGCGAATATTTGTGGAATAATATCAGAGTATTAGGCGGAGCATATGGATGTAATTGTTCCGTGACCCGTAGTGGAGACGTAATGTTTTCCTCATATCGCGACCCAAATCTAAAACGAACCAGTGATGTATATTTAAATGCACCGGACTTTATTGCACAATTTGAAGCCAGTGACCGTGAAATGAGAAAGTATATTATCGGCACAATCAGTAATATGGACACACCATTAAGTGCCGCTGACAGAAGTGGAAGAGAGTTTACACAGTATATGAGCAAAACCAGTTATGAAATGCTTAAAAAAGAGAGAGAAGATGTGCTGAAAACAGATGTGGAAAAGATAAGAAGCCTTGCACCAAAGTTCAAAAAAGCATTGGATAAGAATCATATCTGTGTGGTCGGCGGTAAGAGTGCTATTACAAGTGATGAAGACTTATTCAATGAAATTAAGGAATTAGGATAAGAAATGAATTAAAAAAGCAGTAAGCAGCACATGAAGAAAGAAATAGAGGACAAATACATGGAAAAAGAATATAAATCAGGATTTGTAGCATTAATCGGCAGACCAAATGTAGGAAAGTCAACATTAATGAATCAGATTATTGGTCAGAAGATTGCGATTACATCAAAGAAACCACAGACGACAAGAAATAAAATACAAACAGTTTACACATGTGATGAAGGGCAGATTGTATTTCTTGATACACCGGGTATTCATAAGGCAAAGAATAAACTAGGTGAATATATGGTTAATGTTGCGGAAAAGACTTTAAAGGAAGTCGATTTGATTATGTGGCTGGTTGAGCCAGATACATTTATAGGAGCCGGAGAGCAACATATTGCAGAGCAGTTGAAAGATATTCAGGTGCCGGTTATTTTGGTGATTAATAAAACGGATACTGTAAAGCAGGAAGAGGTGCTTACATTTATTGATGCATATAGAAAAATTTTAGAGTTTGATGAGATTATTCCTGCATCAGCACTTCGTGGAAAAAATGTAGATACTATAGTGGAGCAGATATTTAAATATCTTCCGGAAGGACCAATGTACTATGATGAGGATACGGTTACAGATCAGCCTATGAGACAGATTGTTGCAGAACTAATTCGTGAAAAAGCATTACATGCATTGGATGAGGAAATTCCTCATGGTATTGCAGTAACAATTGAACGGATGAAAAAAAGACGTCACAAAGACATTTATGATATCGAAGCTACCATTGTCTGTGAGAGAGACTCTCATAAGGGAATCATTATCGGTAAGCAGGGAAGCATGCTGAAAAAAATAGGAACCAATGCCAGATATGAAATCGAGCAGCAACTGGATACAAAGGTGAATCTTCAAATTTGGGTAAAGGTGCGAAAAGACTGGCGTGACAGCGAATTATTGATGAAAAATTATGGATATAAGCAAGATCAATAAACAGGTCTGTCTGCAATTTTAATCTGGTTACTGAATAGTTTCCATTATTTTCTTAAAGGAATTATCATGCATACAATATCCATCCTTGGAAATTATATAGATAGATTGAATTACAAGGAGGATAAGATGGATAATTTGGATAGCTGGAGAGTATTTGAAACGACAGGCAAGGTGGAAGATTATTTAAAATATGCTCAGGAGAAAAAAGTAAACGAAGCAAGAGAAAACTTTATTTCTAAAATAGAAGGCGATAGAAATGGTAGAGACAATGACGGCAGTGGGAATGGTAATTTCCGGGACACCTATAAGTGAATATGATAAACGTCTTGTTATTTTGACCAAAGAATTTGGGAAAATAACAGCATTTGCAAGAGGGGCAAGAAAGCCGACAAGTCAGTATCTTGGAGGCAGCCAGCCTATGGCTTTTGGTGAGTTTACATTGTATCGCGGAAGAAATGCCTACACAGTAACAGGAATGAAAATCAGTGATTATTTTAGTAATTCAATGAGTGATATTGACAGTATGTATTTAGGAATGTATTTTCTGGAACTGGCGGATTATTATGGAAGAGAAGGTATTGAGGCACGAGATACTTTAGAGTTGTTATATCTTTCTATGAAAGCACTGAGTAAAGGAACAATACCGAACAGACTGATTCGATGCATTTACGAATTGAAGACATTGGTGTTGAATGGAGAGTATCCCAATGTTTTTGAATGTGGAATGTGTGGAGAAAAAGACAATTTAGATTATTTTGATTTAAACCGTAATTCTTTATTGTGCAAACAGTGTCATGGAAGTTTAAAACAGGAAGAACGATTGGATGCATCTACAATCTATGCACTTCAATATATTATTACATCTCCGATGAATAAGTTATATTCTTTTCAGGTAAAAGAAACTGTGTTGGAGCAGATGGAAAATATTATTGGAGAATACATAAAAAAAGTAGTTGATAAAAAATTTAATTCTCTGGACTTTATATAATTCAGGATATTATTTTTTGATTAGTGGTCAAATTGTTATGAAATTATACAAATAATATACAAGTTTTATGTAAAATTTGTATTGAAATTAAGGTCCATTAAGTTTAAAATTACTAATTAGGTATGTTATGCCGATAAACAGGAGGAGATTGAATGAAGTACATTTTAAAAAACGTTTTAATATTTTCCATGGTTCTTGTAATGGCAGTTGGGTTTACAGGCTGTGGTAACAAGGTAGGAGATATTGAACTGAAAGAAGGAACAAATGCTATTTATATAGATGAAGATGGGGCAGTAACCTATGGTGTAGGTGAAAGCTTCAAAAGTGGTGACTATGATGAAGAGGCATTAGAGAAGTATATTAACGAAGAAGTTGAGGATTACAATTCCGGTGATGCAGCATCTGTTGAGAATGCCATTCAGATAGACAGATTGGATGTGGAAGATAAAGTGGCATATTTGGTTTTGAAGATGGCTACAGTATATGATTTTAATGAATATATAAAAGATTTCAATAAAGAAGAAACTAATTTTTTTGCAGGAAAGATTCGCGACAGAGGGGATGTCAAAATTAAAGGCGATTTTGTTTCATTTGATAGAAAGAAAAGTCTTACAGAGAGTGATATCAAGGAAATGGGTGACAGTGAAATTCTAATATTAAATGGCCAGTATTCTGTTCAGATAGATAGTGATGTAAAATATATAAGTGATAACTGTCAAGTGAATGAGGATGGAATGATTACTACTGCAAAAGCAGAAGATGGTTTGAGTTATATCATCTATTAAAAGCAAAAACATATTATTTTGATAAATAGCAGGAATACCTGTATATGTAAAAAAGTAAGGAGAGATATTATGGAAAAAACAATGGACAAAATTGTAGCGTTAGCAAAAAGCAGGGGATTTGTATATCCGGGTTCAGAGATTTATGGAGGTCTTGCAAATACCTGGGATTATGGAAACTTAGGTGTTGAGTTGAAAAACAATGTAAAAAAAGCATGGTGGAAAAAATTTATTCAGGAAAATCCATATAATGTAGGTGTTGATTGTGCAATTCTTATGAATTCACAGACATGGGTTGCATCCGGACATCTTGGCAGTTTTTCTGATCCGTTAATGGATTGTAAAGAGTGTCATGAGAGATTCCGAGCAGATAAATTAATTGAAGACTATATGGATGAAAACGGTATTACAATAGAAGAGTCTGTAGATGCATGGTCTCATGAGCAGATGGCTTCTTACATAGAAGAAAAAAATATTTGCTGTCCATCTTGTGGGAAGCACAATTTTACAGATATTCGTGAATTCAATCTGATGTTTAAAACATTTCAGGGTGTTACAGAAGATGCAAAGAATACAGTTTATCTGAGACCGGAAACAGCTCAGGGAATTTTTGTAAACTTCAAAAATGTTCAGAGAACGTCAAGAAAGAAGATTCCATTTGGTATTGGACAGATTGGTAAGTCATTCAGAAATGAAATTACACCTGGAAACTTTACATTCAGGACAAGAGAATTTGAACAGATGGAGTTAGAATTCTTCTGTGAACCGGATACAGATTTAGAGTGGTTTGAATATTGGAGAGGATTCTGTCGTGACTGGTTATTAAGTCTTGGAATCAAGGAAGAAGAAATGAGATTGAGAGACCATGATAAGGAAGAGTTGTCATTCTACTCAAAGGCTACAACAGACATTGAGTTCTTATTCCCATTCGGCTGGGGTGAGCTTTGGGGAATTGCAGATAGAACAGATTATGATTTAACACAGCATATTAATACATCAAAAGAGGATTTAACATATTTTGATGACGAAAAGCATGAAAGATATGTTCCATATGTTATTGAGCCGTCACTCGGTGCTGACAGAGTAACACTAGCATTCCTTTGTGCAGCATATGATGAGGAAGAAATCGGGACAGAAGAAAAGCCTGATACTCGTACAGTGCTTCATTTCCATCCGGCACTTGCACCGGTTAAAATCGGTGTTCTTCCATTGTCAAAGAAATTGAATGAAGGTGCAGAGAAAGTGTTTGCCGAGCTTAGCAAATATTATAACTGTGAATATGATGACAGAGGAGCTATTGGTAAGAGATATCGCCGTCAGGACGAAATCGGAACACCATTCTGTGTAACATACGATTTTGATTCTGAAGAGGACGGAGCAGTTACAGTGCGTGATCGTGACACAATGGAGCAGGAGCGTATTAAGATTGAAGATTTAAAAGCATATTTTGAGAAGAAAATGGAATTTTAATAATAGTTCAGCCATGGACAAAAAAGAGCAAGAATTTATAAGGACTGCTTGCAGGACTTTGAATTTTTGTTCTTTTTTGTATGTGCTAAACAAAAAAAGCGAGAAGGAGAAGGTTTACCTTCGAATTCGAGCTGATGGCTGAACTATTGCAAATATGTCTAAAAATTTTTTTAGCGTATTGCAATATTTTTCCAAAAGCCTTCGTTTAATATGTATAAAACAAAACAAATGGAGGATATAAAGATGAAAAAATCAAATTTATTGGCTGTATTAACAGCAGCAGCAATGGCAATGACAATGGCAGTACCTATGGGAATGCCAGCAGATATAACTGGTACAACAGTTATGGCTAAGGAAAAAGTGACAGAAGGGCGATGTGGAGATAACGCAACTTATAGTTATGATGCAGAAACAAAAACATTGACAATTAATGGAACCGGAGAAATGTGGGATGATACAGGGTTTGCTAAAAGTTTGGAAGACACAAAAACGATAGTAATTAATAAAGGAATTACATCTATTGGAAGCTCAAGTTTCTGTGACTTATACCATGTAGAGAAAGTAGAGCTTGCAGACACAGTAAGTACAATTAAGAGTGAAGCATTTAACGAGATCAATGGAACGTTTGTGATTCCGGCATCAGTAGCAAAGGTCGAAACAAATGCAATTCGTTGGGCAAAGAAAATCGTGATTCAGGGAGATATGAAAAATTATGCATATGCAGCACTGGGTAACGGAGCAGATGAAATTGAAGTTGGTGGAACAGCGGATTCATTGGGATATGCTTTAGCTGGTGTGTATGAATATGATGATTTTTCTGTAACAATCTCAAAAAATAACACAGCATGTAAAATTTCAAATGGCTGCTTAATGTCAGCAGATAGCAAAACTGTATATTATTATGTTTCAGGTAAAAATAAAGTAACAATACCGGATGCAGTTCTGACAATTAAACCGGCAGCTTTTTATCAAAAGAATATCAAAGAGGTAACATTAGGTAAAAATGTGAAAACAATAGGTGAATATGCGTTTTATGATTCTTATGTATCAAAATTAACTTTAAATGCAAATTTGAAAACTATAGGAAGATGTGCATTTACAAGAACAAAATTGAAGGAAGTAACATTAAAGAGTAGTGTGGCTTTAAAACCGGCAGCATTTGATTCAAAAGTAAAAATCTATTCTACAAAGAGTTTGAAAAAATCAAAAACAGTGGTGACAAGTGCAAAGATTACAAAAAATAAAGTCAGTGTAAAATTCTGTAAATTTGCTGGTGCAAAAGGTTATCAGGTACAGATTAAAAAGGGTGGTAAAACATATAAATATTTTACTGCAAAGAACAGCTTTAATGTAAAAACACCAAAGGTATTAAAAGGAACATATAATGTAAAATTTAGTTATGATTTAGGCAAATACACAGCTAACGTAGAAGGCAAACCAGCTTATGTATCAGTTAGACCATATAAAGTATTAAAGAATAAGAAAAAATCATATGGTAAGTGGAGCGAAAAAATGATTTTAAGCAAGTAACTAGGTTGAGTAAAAGATAAAAATAATTCATAAGATAAAGGGCACTTCAAATAAGGAAGTGTCCTTTTCAAGATTTAAAAAAAATTGTAAAAAATGGTTGGAAATGAATTGCAGTAATGTTAAATCTATTTTTTCTAATTGTATCCATTTCCTCAAATATGTAAAGTTTTAAGCTGAAAGAAAAAACTAATTAAAAACTAATAAATTCCTGATATAATCTGGTATGGAGGTTTATATATGAAAAAGAAAATATTGATAGTTGAGGATGAAGCGGCAATACAGAAAATATTGTCGGAGCCGCTCACCTTTGCAGGATACATGGTTACTACTGTTTCGGATGGATTGGAAGGTATCAACACATTCCATGAACAGTATTTTGACCTTATTCTATTGGATATAATGCTGCCTAAGATCGACGGATATACGGTATGTGAAATGATACGGCAAGAGTCACAAATCCCGATTATCCTTTTGACTGCACTTGATACTGAAGATGAACAGATTAAAGGCTTTGACAGATTGGCTGATGATTACATTACTAAGCCCTTTTCCATAAAACTTGTATTAAAACGTGTGGAGGCTCTTTTGCGGAGGACATCATCAGATACGATGTCAGACTGTATCCGTTATAAAGAAATTTCGTTGAGTGAGACAGAACGCAAGGTTACTGTTTCTGGAAACGAGGTGCCACTCACTCACTTGGAATTTGAGATATTAATGCTTTTCCTTAAAAACAAAGGGCGTGTTTTCACAAGAGATGACCTGCTTAATCTTGTTTGGGGATATGACTTTGTAGGAGAAGAAAAAGGCGTGAACTTTCATATTATGAATTTACGCAGGAAACTGGATGTCGATTGTATTGAAACGGTCAGAGGGGTGGGATATAAAATTGCGAAAGAGAATTAAAAACAGCTTAAGCATAAAAGTATTTTTATGGGTGTTTTCTGCGCTTACTGTTTGCAGTATTCTACTTTATGGAATCGTATTGACTGTCCTTCCTAAAAAATATCAGGTTACATCGGATGAGCAATTGAACGCCAATACAAAAATTCTTTTTTCAAAACTACAAGATATGCGTTATGAGGAAGCGGTTGATGAAATCTATAATTTTTGTATTCAAAACAATTCGGCAGCAATACTTAGTGATGATAACGGAGCTATGAGCTTTGGCAAAATAAAGGCTGATGAATTGACGGTTGCGACATCAAACATTGCAACAACAGTAACTTTTTTAGACAGCAGATCAGAATATGCACTTGTGGTGTCTTCTCTATCGAAAACGGCTGATACAATTTTAGACCTTATGCTGCGTTTTTTGCCTGTTGTCTTTGCAATTATTCTGTTGTTATCAGCGTTAAGCGCCTTTATTTGCAGCAGGGTTATTGTCAGTCCTATCGCTAAAATCAGTCAAATTTCAAAACGAATGACATCACTTGATATGACTTGGAAATGTGATATTAAAACAGGTGATGAGATTGGCGTACTTGCTTCAAATCTTAATACAATGGCAAGCCGATTGCACGAAACTATGGAAGAATTAACAAATGCTAATCGTCAACTAACTGATGATGTAGAGAAATTCAAATCATTGGAACAACAACGTAGAAACTTTTTTGCGGCAGTATCCCACGAACTGAAAACTCCATTGACCATTTTAAAAGGACAAATAGAAAATATGATATTGGGATATGGGGATTATCAAAATCACGAAATGTACCTGCCCGAAGCACTAAAAGCTGCGGAAAATATTGAATATCTGGTCAAAGAAATTATAAGTATATCTAAAATGGAAAGTATGGACTTGCAAGATACCTTGCAGGAGATTTCGCTAAAACAAACGATAAAAGACACCATACAGTCTATTTTGCCGCTTGCACAAGATAATGATATTCATATACACCAGAATATCAGAACTGATATGGTTTTGTGTGTGAGTCCCAATCTTTGGAGTAAAGCCTTGTCAAATATTATCGGAAACGCTGTTCGTCATTCTTCATGTGGCGAAAAAGTTTTTATATCTGTGCAATCCTGTAAAAACGGAAATATTCTCGTTATCGAAAATACTGGAGCGTCTATTCCAGAAGCAGATCTTCCTCATATGTTTACTCCTTTTTATCGGGCAGACAAATCAAGAAATAAGGCAACTGGCGGAAGCGGTCTGGGGTTATACATTGTTAAAACAATTCTTGACCTACATGGTATGACATACCACATAAAGAACACAGAGCAAGGCGTAGCCTTTTTCCTTTATATAAAATAATTTTAATTCTATCCATCAAAAAGCTGTCAGCAATTCGCTGTCAGCTTTTTTCAACCTAATCAAAGCCTAATAAAAAGCAAAACAAAAACTAATCAAAGGGCTGTATGATTGATTTCAGAAAGGAGCTGAATTATTTAGATGAATTTTGTACAAAGAGCTATGTTTTATATATCACGCAAAAAAGGAAAAACCGTAAGTTTGTTTTTGCTGGTATTCATAGTAGCGGTTTTTTTGATATTATGTTTTGGTGTTCTGAATGCGTCAGAGAGTTTAGGAGGAAATATCCGCACATCTCTCGGAGCAGCCTTTTACATAAGGGCAAAGACTGAAGTATCGATGAATGAAAAGGGTGAAGCAGAGGTAAAGGAAAATAGTGTCCATATTACAGGGAAAGAAATTGATGAGATTATGCAAACAGGCGAAATCAAATATTATAATCCTGTCAATTACGGTTTTGCCAAAAGTGATGGAATACAGTTTATCCCTGGCAATAAGCATACCGAGGAAAGCAATATGGGAAAAGTTACAGCACTTCGCTTTTCTGCACTTGCCCCTAATTTTACAGATGAAACAACTGTTTTGGTAGAAGGAGAACATATCACTGAAACGGATAGTGGGAAAATTCTTATCAGTGAGCAGTTAGCAAGTGCCAATCATTTATCGGTTGGCGACACACTGACACTGACCCACGCTAAGCTCGGTGAAGCTGACGGAGCATACATTGATGAAATTCCTGTCAAAACAGCTTATACCCAAGTTAAGGTATCAGGAATATATAAATTGAATATCGAGGACACATCTATTAAGCCAACTGCGGGCGTCGTCGACAATGAGATATATGCCAGCCTTGATGTCTTGAACGAGTTGCAAGAGAGTGACACAGGTATTTACACGGGAGAAGTTGACTTTTATGTGACTGACCCTGACAAACTTGAAAATATTACCCATAATGTTCAGCTATTGCAATCTATTGATTGGAAAACACATTTTATCCGTACTAATGATTTTAAATATTCCAAGATAGCAGAAAAGTTATCTTCTGTCGGTGATTTAGTAAAGATGCTGTTTGTCTTTGTGTCAGTTGTTAGTACAGCGTTTATGACCTTGCTATTAACAATGCGAATGCGAAGCAGAATGCAGGAAGCAGGTATTTTGCTTAGCGTTGGCGTTCCAAAAGGGCAGATTATGGCGGGATTCTTGTTGGAAGTATTGTCGGTTACATTAATTGCATTGATTTTATCCTATATTGCCTCTTTGTGTGTTACAGATTTTTTAGGTCGTAGTCTGTTCGGCGAATTGCAGCTTAATCTATTAAACGAAGAAACTATAACAACAGGGATGCAGAACAGTATTCAAATTGAAAACTATATGAAGCTGAATTCCATAGAAACACTGTTTATTTATTTCTGCCAATTAGTCATAATTGCAGTTTCGACCTTTGTATCATCCATTATGATTATGCGGTTGAAACCGAAAGAAATTTTATCAAAGATGTGTTAGGAGGATTTTGAAATGAGTTTAATAAAAAGAGCAGGTCTATACTGTTTAAGACAAAGGTTTAGGACGGTTATATTGTTTCTGGTGCTGATGATTATTGCGACTTTTATGATTACGGGCATTGCTGTTCGTGATGCAGCTAAAGGTGCGACAGCAGATGTTCAGACGGCTATTGGTGGAAAGATTATGCTTAACCTTGAGGAAGGACGTTATGGAAGCGGTCAGCAAAATGAATGGGGAACGACTTACAGTTACAATGGGGACTTAATTACACAGGAAATTGTAGATGAAATCGAGAAGGTTGATGGTGTTGTAGGCTACAATTCTGAGGACACAGGAGGTTATTATGGTGCAGGAGTTAATTTCAAATATCTGCCAGCTGCCTTTGGATTAAGTTATACTCAATATGGTGAGTCATCTGCTTATACAGCAACATTATCATCTGAAAAATGTTCAAAATTCCAAAGCGGCAAGTACAAATTAGTGGATGGCAGACATATTACGCCAAAAGATAGACATGCCTGTTTGATTTCAAAGGAACTTTCCGACTACAACAAGTTATCTGTTGGTGATAAGGTTAAGATGTATTGTCTGGACGCGGACTCTATATCTGAATTTAAAATTGTAGGCATTTTTGATGGTACAGAGGGGACTTCGGGAAATCCTCTGACCGTAGATCAAATCCCTGCGAACTGCGGTTATATAGACTATGCAACAGTGTTCGAATTGTTCGAAGACATTATAGATGGCTATGCACAGCTAACCATCTATGTGGAAGACCCTGTTAGTGTCCAGAATGTCTACGATAAAATTTCCGATTTGCCGGAGCTAAAAGACAAAACCTTAAAACTTACTATTGATACTGATGAATATGATGTTATATCTACGCCATTAGAATCTCTGCAAAAATTAGTGAATACAACAATTGTTATTATTTCAGCCGTCAGCGTTGTAATACTTACCCTGCTTCTGACAGTCTGGATTAGAGGACGGAAAAAGGAGATTGGGATTTTGCTTTCTATTGGTAAGAGCAAGGTAAATATTATTTTACAAATCTTTACAGAAACTTTTGTTGTGGCTGTTATTTCGTTTGTTGCATCCATACCATTTAGCAATTTGATAGTGGAAAAGGCAGGAGCATTTTTAGTATCCAGAGTTACCACAGGAACAGTAAATCTCAATGTGCAGATAGATACAGCCTATCTGCTTCCTATATATATAATTGGCATTGTACTGATTACAGCAACGGTTATTGCTTCATCGTGGACTGTTGTCCGCTCCAAGCCAAAAGATATTTTTACGAAAATGAGTTAAGGAGGACATTAAAATGAATATCATAAAAACTTGTAATGTTAAATATTCCTATGATGGAAACAGAACGATTCTTAAAAATATATCTACTGAATTTGAGGTAGGAAAAATGTATGTAATTCTCGGTCCGAGTGGGTGTGGAAAAACAACCTTGCTCTCTTTGCTTGGGGGACTTGATAGCCCATCTGATGGGCAGGTATTGTTTCAAGGAGAAGACATTAAGAAAAAAGGGCTTGCATGGCATCGTAAAAACAATGTGGCGTTTATTTTTCAAAGCTATAATTTGATTGACTATATGACGCCTGCCGAGAATGTTGCTCTAACTTCCAAATTGCATCCGTTGCCTGTCTTGGAGCGTTTAGGGCTTACGAAAGAAGAAGCAAAGCGAAACGTTTTGAAGCTCTCTGGTGGACAGCAGCAGCGAGTAGCAATCGCCCGTGCATTGGCTTCTGACGCAAGTGTTATTCTTGCAGATGAACCGACAGGAAATCTTGATGAAGATACTTCGGTGGAAATCACGAATATACTTAAGGAGTGTGCCCATCAGATGAATAAATGCGTGATAATCGTAACACACTCTAATGAGCTTGCAAAACAGGCTGATGTTATTATGAAATTGCGAAAGGGAGAGTTGCAAATTGCAGATACTTCTGATACAGATATAAGGAAAGGACGGAAAAGTTAAAGGATGGTCGGATAACATGCTAAAAAAATCCTCATCAGTTTATGGGTGACTGATCGGAGAAGGCCTTTGTTTTTGGGGTTCAAAAATTATAGAGTAAAATAAAGAAAGTCCTTGTGTAATCATAATTTGAAACAATTTTATATAACGTTCATCAACTTTCATAAAAAAACAGATTATCTTTGTGTAAATGTTACTATATACATTTATTAGTAACATGTTATAATCATAATACAGGAAAAGAGAGAAATTGAACGATAATAGATTGATTGTTATATAAAATTTAATAGAAAAAAATACAAATGCATAATTCGGATGGATTGTGCTTTTATTATGGAATGAGGTATAGCATGGAACCAGTGATAAGAATAATACAGACTGCTCAGGGAGATGAAATTAAATGGAGAGACTTGGGTTCTTTGGAATTAAGAGACTATTTCAGTTTTAGAATGGATACGGTAGTAGTAGACAGCAATCAGGAATTTCAGACGCATCTGGGGTTTGGAGGTGCTTTTACAGAATCAGCAGCATATGTTTTGGATAATACCAGTGAAGATGTAAGGAAAGAGGTAATAAAAGCATATTTTAATAAAGATTCAGGACTTGCATATAATTTGGGGCGTACATCTATTAATGGATGTGATTTTTCTCTCGACCCATATGTATATGTAGAAGATGGGGATGCTGACTTAAAAACATTTAATATGGAAAGAGAAGATAAATATGTTGTTCCGTTCATCAAACAGGCAGGGAAAGAAGCAGGGGAAGACATTGGAATTTTGTGTGCACCATGGAGTCCGCCTGCTTTTATGAAGAATAATAAAGATATGAATCATGGAGGAAGACTGCTAAGAAAATATTATGGTGCCTGGGCAAAATATATGGTCAAATATGTTCAAGGAATGCTCGAGAGGGGAATTGATATACGAACGATTAGTGTTCAGAATGAACCAGAAGCAAAGCAGTTATGGGCATCCTGCAAATATGATCCCACAGAAGAGGCAATGCTGGCTGTAGATTATATTTATGAAGAGTTAAAAGCAGCAGGTCTGGAAGAGAGAATTAAGATTGTTATTTTAGATCATAACCGTGACATTATGTTCCGGAGGGTTCGTGAAACGCTGGCATATAAAAATGCAAAAGATATTGTATGGGGGATTGCTTATCATTGGTATGGTTCTGATAAGTCAGAAATTCTTGCAATGGCACATGATATTTATCCGAAGCAGCATTTGATATTCACAGAAGGCTGTGTGGAATTAGTGAATAATTCGGGAAGTACCAGTTCAACTGCAGGAATTGGTGCATGGAAACATGGAGAGACTTATGGCCGTAACATGATAAAAGATTTTAATAATCATACAGAGGGATGGGTTGACTGGAATCTTGTGTTAGATGAAAAAGGTGGACCGAATTATGCAGGAAACTATTGTGAAGCCCCGATTATGATTGATACAAAAAATAATAAAATTACATATAATGTCTCCTATTATTATATTGGTCATTTTTCTAGATATATTAAACCTGGTGCAAAAAGAGTACTTTGTTTGAACGATTCTGATAAAGGAATTTATTCAGTGGCTTATAAAAATCCGGATGGACAGATTGTAGTTGTCGTGCAAAATGAACTGAATAAGAGGAATAGGATTGCCTTGGCTATTGATGGAAAAGGAATGAATACAGAAATGCCTCCACATTCCATTACTACATTTATTGTGGAAAAATAACCCTTTTCTTATTGACTAAAAGACTTCTTATGTTATAATTGCACTGTAGGTGCGATTGCGCCCTTTTTACGTGTGTTTTATCTGAAAAAGTTATGTCAACTAACGTTAAAATGGCAGCGCCAGTATATGAGTGTATGAGCTACTAAAGATGGCCATTCTATAGCTCATGACATAAATTAAATACTAATTAATTAGGAGGAAAAAAACATGGCAAACAAATGGGTATACCTTTTCAGTGAAGGTAATGCTGACATGCGTGAACTCCTCGGTGGTAAAGGTGCTAACCTTGCAGAAATGACAAGTTTAGGACTTCCAGTACCTCAGGGATTCACAATTACAACAGAAGCTTGTACTCAGTATTATGAGGACGGCAGAAAAATTAATGATGAAATTCAGGGACAGATTAACGAGTACATCGTAAAGATGGAAGAAATCACAGGAAAGAAATTTGGTGATAAGGAAAATCCTTTACTTGTATCTGTTCGTTCAGGAGCCAGAGCTTCTATGCCAGGTATGATGGATACAATTCTTAACCTTGGTCTTAACGAAACAGTTGTTAACACAATTGCTGAAAAATCAGGAAATGCTCGTTGGGCTTGGGACTGCTACAGGAGATTTATCCAGATGTATTCTGATGTAGTTATGGAAGTTGGTAAGAAATATTTTGAAGAGCTTATCGATGAAATGAAAGCTGATAGAGGCGTTACACAGGACGTTGAACTTACAGCAGATGATTTGAAAGAATTAGCTGGTCAGTTCAAGGCAGAATATAAAGCAAAAATCGGTGAAGATTTCCCAGATGATCCAAAGGAACAGTTAATGGGAGCAGTTATGGCCGTATTTAGATCATGGGACAACCCTCGTGCAAATGTATACCGTCGTGACAACGATATCCCTTATTCATGGGGTACAGCTGTAAACGTACAGTCAATGGCATTTGGTAACATGGGTGATGACTGTGGTACAGGTGTTGCATTTACAAGAGATCCTGCTACAGGAGAGAAGAAGCTTATGGGTGAGTTCTTAAAGAATGCTCAGGGCGAGGATGTTGTTGCCGGTGTTAGAACACCAATGCCAATCGCTCAGATGGAAGAAGAATTCCCAGAAGCATTTGCTCAGTTCAAGGAAGTTTGTTCAACACTTGAAAATCATTACAGAGATATGCAGGATATGGAGTTCACTATTGAAAATGAAAAACTCTATATGTTACAGACAAGAAATGGTAAGAGAACAGCTCAGGCTGCTTTACAGATTGCTTGTGACCTTGTTGATGAGGGCATGAGAACAGAAGAAGAAGCTGTAGCTATGATTGATCCTAGAAACTTAGATACATTACTTCATCCACAGTTTGATGCTGCTGCATTAAAAGCTGCTACACCAATGGGTAAAGGTCTTGGTGCTTCACCAGGAGCTGCTTGTGGTAAGGTAGTATTTACAGCTGATGATGCTGAGGCTTGGAATGCAAGAGGAGAAAAAGTTGTACTTGTACGTCTTGAAACATCTCCTGAAGATATTACAGGTATGAAGGCTTCTCAGGGTATCTTAACAGTACGTGGTGGTATGACATCTCACGCAGCCGTAGTTGCACGTGGTATGGGTACATGCTGTGTATCTGGATGTGGTGATATCGCTATGGACGAAGAAAACAAGAAGTTCACATTAGGTGGAAAAGAATTCCATGAAGGAGATTATATCTCAATCGATGGTTCAACAGGTAACATCTATGATGGTATTATCGAAACAGTTGACGCTCAGATTGCTGGTACATTTGGACGTATCATGGGATGGGCTGATAAATATAGAACACTTAAAGTTAGAACAAATGCTGATACACCAGCTGATGCTAAGAAAGCCAGAGAGCTTGGTGCTGAAGGTATCGGTCTTTGCCGTACAGAGCATATGTTCTTTGAGGAAGACAGAATTGCAGCATTCAGAGAAATGATTTGTTCTGATACAGTAGAAGAAAGAGAAGCTGCTCTTGAAAAGATTCTTCCATATCAGCAGGGAGACTTTGAAGCTCTTTATGAAGCATTAGAAGGAAATCCGGTTACAATCAGATTCTTAGATCCACCTCTTCATGAATTCGTTCCTACAGAGGAAGAAGATATTAAGAAATTAGCTGACTCTCAGGGCAAGAGTGTTGAAGATATCAAGAATATTATCACATCACTTCATGAGTTTAACCCTATGATGGGTCACAGAGGACTTCGTCTTGCTGTAACTTATCCGGAGATTGCTAAGATGCAGACAAAGGCTGTTATTCGTGCAGCTATCAATGTTCAGAAAGCACATGCTGATTGGACAGTTAAACCGGAAATTATGATTCCATTATCATGTGATTCTAAGGAATTAAAATATGTTAAGGATATGGTAGTAGAAACAGCTGATGCTGAAATCGCAGCAGCAGGTGTAGAACTTGCATATGAAGTTGGTACTATGATTGAAATCCCAAGAGCTGCTCTTACAGCTGATGCGATTGCTGAACAGGCAGACTTCTTCTGCTTCGGTACAAACGACTTAACACAGATGACATACGGATTCTCAAGAGATGATGCAGGTAAGTTCTTAGATGCTTACTATGATGCTAAGATTTTCGAGAATGATCCGTTTGCTAAGTTAGATCAGACAGGTGTTGGTAAGTTAATGGAAACAGCTATTAAGCTTGGTAAGCCAGTTAATTCAAACCTTCACGTAGGTATCTGTGGTGAACACGGTGGAGATCCATCTTCTGTAGAGTTCTGCCATAAGATTGGTCTTGACTATGTATCATGTTCACCATTCCGTGTTCCTATTGCAAGGCTTGCAGCAGCACAGGCAGCTATTGCTAACAAGTAATGCACCGTAAGGTCGGAATGATATAAAGTATTAAAATAATGAACTCCTGTATATCAGAAATGGTATACAGGAGTTTTTTTAATAAAAATTGTTCTGTTTAATTTTAATTTCTTTGGGAAATATCGAGAACAATGAACGAATGAGATGTGCTCAAATAGAAGACCTAAGCAATAATGTATATTTATAATTACGAAACATGCAAAATAACAATATGGAATGGAGAGTAGGGGATAGGAATTTCTTAACTGGATTCTTTGCATTTCAGCACGAAAAAGTTCAAGTAAGAAACATGGGGCAATAGTTAAGACTGAACCAACTAGTGGAAATGTAAGAAGTAAAAATGAAAATGGCCAGAAATGAAATGATAATTAAATATAAACAAATTCATGAAATAAAACATGAAATGATATTGCAAACAAAAAATGAATGTGATAATATAACTCATTATACGATGTTATTCAGTTATATTAATAAGGAGAGCTATTTGGATACTTATAACAAAAAAAATATTGAAAAACAAATATTGGAAATTAATTCCAAGCATTGTGTTCCAATTCTAAATAATATAAAGGAAGAAGAAGGAATTACACAAGGTCAGTTGGCAATAAAGATGGGATTGTTACCAAGTGGTCTAAGTGCAGTGACAAAAAAAATGGAGAATAGTGCAGTTCCTTTAATTATTGTTACTCAGATTGGAAAATATCGACAATACAAGTTGCCTGAATATATGAAGCAGTATCTTATAGATTTGGAAACACAGCAAAATGACAGTATTCTACAACAATTACAAGAGGAGAATCTATTTTTGTTATTGCAGCGGTTTGTTGATATTGCTGGAGATAACTGGAAGGAACTTTTGAATTATTGCTTATTATCGGAAGATTTGGACACTTCATCAAAAATAGGAAAAGCGTTTATTAATTTTATGGATCAAATGGTTAAAAAGACATTAATACATGACGAGAGTGTTGATGGAATACGTATATTTATAAAAAATCAAGTTTTATTATACCTTATCGATCAGTATATTGAAGCGGTATCATAAAATTGTAATAGTTACTTAACAAAAGACAAATTTTAAAATTATATTGAAAGGGAAGCAGAGGACAAAATAAAATAATATATAAAAGAAAGCCTTCTGTAGTTATTGCAGAAGGTTTAATGCATAAATAGGGAAATTAAAAGAACCATAAGTTTAGAGGACACCAAAATGCGAAAAGAGGAAGAAGATAAAAAGAGAAAATTCTCTTACAACAGAATATTAAAGAATATAATACCTATTTCAGAGCTGTTATCTGGTGCAGGTTGTTTTCTAGTTAAACAAGAATTGCCTCGAAAAGTATTTATGATTATGATAATTGCTTTTATTTTGTGGATAATATGCATTGCCATAGATATCATATGTACAATACATCGATTGGGTTTAAAATACTGTGATGACAAGAAAAAGCTGTATAATGAAGCAAAGAGGGATAAATCTACACGTTCGGAGTATTCATACAATAAGGACACTTTACGCAATGATTACATAGATGCCATAGTAAAATTCGTAAAGCGTAAAATATTAAAGGTATTAATTGCAACTTTTATTATTTTTTTTCTTTGGTTCAATAACCCCAATAATGCAAATGCTTTAGGAACAGGAGTAAAAATATTTGTAAATCACGTACAAAATCAAAGCATATCGATTAAAGATGAATCTGATGCTGAAAAGGAAAACCATTCTGAAGAACAAGATGGGTTAGATAATGTAGGGGTTATAGAAGGAAATGTAGAGAAGCGAGAAAAAAAGGTACCTGGATATCGTTTCATATTAGAAGATCCTAATAAATTATTTAAGCTAGAGTCAAATGTTGAGGCTCAGGTGTTTTTTTATGATTTTAATGGTAAAAATATTTCTAGTAAATTAATTAAATTGTACTTTTCAAATTTTCATGAGTCTAAGAAAATTGGAATCGATATAGATGATATAGAAGATTGGCATGGACATACATTTAGAACATATACAGAACAGGAAGATCAGTTTAAAAAACGTGTTGCAGAAACCGTAACAGAAGAATATTTAGATGATTGGAATGAAGTAGCTCCCCGTTCTAGTGAAATGGATAAATATATTCAGGGAAGAGACAGATTAAACGCTGTTATCAAAGAGGAAGAACAAGGATGCTATGAACTGTGGTGGAGACTTGCTAATGATTATCAATATTATGCACAGGAATATGAAATGCAGACAGAAAATGAAACAGCAATTGTATATTATTATAGCATGAGTATATATTGTGGTATGGAGGCTTTGAAATATGAAATGGATGAAAAAATGTTTAATAAAATCTATAATTATATAGTTTTTAGGTATAAAGATTTAGGCCGTAAAGAAACTTCGATAAGAGATAAGTATAAACTACGGGCACAACAAATTGACACCATATTAGAGTCAAAAGAATAACACTAAATTTATGGGAATGGGTGAATACAAGATGAAGGATATTTACTATCAAATTTTGATTAGGAGTACATATCGGGATAGATCGTATATCTTTGCTTCACCACAGATTTTCTGATTGAGGTAAAACTTACCATCTCTCTTTTTTGTGCAAGGATAGAGAGGAATAATTTAATAAGAAGCCTTATAATAATAAAGGTAATTATTTGTCCATAAAGCACAACATGTGCGGATAAGGAGGTATCTCATGGATTGGGTTGAAAGATTAAACCAAAGCATGAATTATATTGAGGAAAATTTGACTAGCGAAATTGACTATGAACAGCTTGGACGGATTGCCTGCTGTTCTACCTATCACTATCAGAGGATGTTTACTTATATGGCGGGCATCACTCTGGCAGAATATATCCGAAGAAGAAAAATGTCTTTAGCAGCGGTAGATTTGCAGGGTGGGAATGAACGGATTATTGATATTGCAGAGAAATATGGCTACCGTTCCCCGACTGCATTTAACAGGGCGTTCCAGTCTTTTCACGGGATAGCCCCCTCGTCCGTGAAAGACGAAGGCGTATCCGTGAAATCTTTTTCCACCATTGTGTTTAGAATTGATGTAAAAGGAGCGACGGAAATGAATTATAGAATCGAAACAAAAGAAGCATTCCGCATTATGGGCATATCTGCACCGCTCGAAAAGGAAATCGAGAATAATTATATGGTTGTGCCAATGATGTGGCAGGAGGCATCTGTAAATGGAACCATACAGAAACTGGCAGAAATGATGGATACACCTCCAATGGGACTCTTGGGTGTGAGTGCCTGCAATGATGAGGAACAATGGAAATATTTTATTGCCGTTTCCAGTATAAAAACAAGTGGTGAGTTTGAAGAATATATCGTGCCTGAATCTACTTGGGCAATATTTTCCGGAATAGGTACCAATCAGTCAATACAGGAATTGGAGCAGCGGATTATAACAGAGTGGCTTCCGACCTCTGGATATGAATATGCCAACGCTCCTGATATTGAGGTTTACTTAAATCCAGACCCACAAAACGCACAATATGAGGTATGGATACCTGTGGTAAAGAAAAAGGCATAACGGAGGGACTTATGGACGAGAAATTTAATATGTTTATGCAAACAGTTGATGAGCATTTCCGTAGCTTTGTAAGCCAAATCAACGAGTATCTGATAGGGAATGGTTGTAAGTGTGATATAAAATTGCAAAAAAGCGGCTATGTTGTGTCTTATGTGTTAAACAGCAACAAAAGGACTTTGGCAACATTCGTATTCCGAAAAACGGGGATGAAGCTCCGCATTTATCCTGAGCATATATGGAAATACCAGAGCTTTCTTGATACACTGCCTGAAAAGATAAAAAAGGAAATCAAGAAAGCATCCGTTTGCAAACGACTTATCAATCCCGATGACTGTAATCCGAAATGTGTAATGGGATATGCCTTTGCATTGGATGGTGAACAGTATCAGAAATGCCGTTACATGGCATTTCAGCTTACATTGAGTGAGGAAAACAATCCATATATAAAGCAGTTTTTAGAGAAAGAGTTGAGGGCAGGTGCAGGGGAAATCAAATTATGACCCCGATGATCATCCGAAAAAGGGGTGTTACATATACATAAAACAAAACTGGCAAAGCTGCATAATATGGAATTAGAGAGAAAAAAATGGAGTGGAAGTAATGGCAAATGTGCGTTTGAATGAAAATGAAGAAGTAGTAAAAATGATTCAGGCAGGGTTGAAGGAACGTGGTGGATATTGCCCATGCAGAATAGAAAAGACAGAGGAGAATAAGTGTATGTGTAAAGAATTTAAGGATCAGATTGCTGATCCTGAGTTTGAAGGATATTGTCACTGTATGCTGTACTATAAGGAAATGTAAATAAAAATATGCAATACAGCAATTTGAAAGTAGCATGTTCCTTGAATTCTCAGCTATGAAATGTTATACTTAAAATAATATATAGGGGAGGATGCATGTATGTATATTGTTCAACACATATTTTTAACAGTGTGTATATCTATCTTATGCATCTTTTTTCTATTAACTTTTCACATTGTACCAGCAGTGTTTTTCCTGCTGGTTATATGTGTGCTTTTATATAGTGTTTGTTATGCTATACCAGCGATAACAGGCACTTTTTCTGTTTCTATTTTAGGGGAAGCATGAATTCTGGCGTTTAAAAACAGAAAAAAAGCAAAAGGAGTTTCTAGAGAAATATCTTTGGAAAATAATTTACTGATTGAAAAAAAATTAAAAGGAGATTTATGATACACAAAGGAACAATGTTATGAAAGAGAATATAAAAGTGAGAATTGAAAAACTTCGTAAGAAGATGAAAGAAGAAGGTGTAACAACATATCTGATAGTCAGTGATGATTTTCATGGCTCGGAATATGTATGTGACTATTTTAAATGCAGGGAGTATCTTTCTGGATTTACAGGTTCAGCAGGAACGATGGTGGTGACAGAGAAAGAAGCAAAATTGTGGACTGATGGAAGATATTTTTTACAGGCGAATGAACAGTTAAAGGGAAGTGGAATTACTTTGATGAAAATGGGTGAAAAAGGTGTTTTGACTGTTCAGGAATATCTGGAAAACGTTCTTCAAAATGGGGAAAGCCTTGGGTATGATGGCAGAACTATTGGGGTAAATTATGCAAATTCTATTAAGGCGGCTCTTAGGGAAAAAGAGATTGAATATAAGGAAGATATTGATTTGGTTGGAGCTATCTGGAGAAAGAGACCTAAGATTCCGAATGAACCAATCTGGCTTTTAAAAAAGAAGTATGCAGGGAAATCCAGAAAACAAAAATTAAAACTTTTAAGAGATGAGTTGAGACGCATAGGAGCTGATGCAACATTAATCGTATCATTGGATGATATTGCATGGCTCTATAATTTGCGTGGTGATGATATGAAATACAGCCCAGTGGCGTTGTCTTACACGATTGTGTATCAGGAGAAGGCAGTATTATATAGGGATGAAGAGTCAATTAGAAAGCAGATTGTTAAAGAATTTGAAAAAGATAAAATTGAAATTGCACCATACTCTCAGGTTTATGAAGATATTGAAAAATTACAGGGAATTACTTTGCTTATAGATGAAAAGACAGTTAATGTGTCTTTGAGGAGTAAAATTCCAGCAGATGTTCATGTAATAAATCAAATGAATCCTACAACACTAGCAAAGGCTAAAAAGAATGAAACAGAAATGAAAAATGAGAGACATGCACATCTTCTAGATGGAGTAGCTGTGACAAAATTAATTTATTGGCTGAAAAAGAGATACCGAGCTGGTAAAATTGATAAGGTTACTGAATTGGAGGTATGCAAAAAATTAGAAAGTCTGCGCAAACTGGGAGAGGGCTATCTGCAACAGAGTTTTGCTCCGATAGTTGCGACAGGAGCTCACGGAGCCATTGTGCATTATGAACCTACAAAAGCTACAAATGTTCCTTTACAGGAGAATACATTTGTTTTAATTGACACTGGAGGACAGTATTTGTATGGTACAACGGATATCACAAGGACAGTTGCACTGGGGGAATTAACAAGAGAGCAAAAAGAACATTATACTGCAGTTGTGCGTGGACATTTAAAATTAGCTGCTGCAATATTTCCATATGGATGTACTGGTGCAAATTTGGATTGTCTTGCCCGTGGACCTTTGTGGGAGTTGGGGGGAGATTATAAACATGGTACTGGACATGGTGTAGGATATTTGCTGAATGTTCATGAAGGACCAACAGGGATTCGTTTGAGGGAATCTGATGGGAGTGCAGGAGCAGTCTTGGAAGAGGGGATGTTAGTTTCCAATGAGCCAGGTTTTTATCAGGAAGGGCAGTATGGAATTCGGGTTGAAAACCTGATGTTATGTCAGAAAAGGAATAAAACAGAATATGGACAGTTTATGAGGTTTGAAATGCTGACGATGGTTCCATTTGAAAGAGAAGCTATTTTGCCGGAAATGATGAGTGACAAGGAAATTCTATTATTAAATTGGTATCATGCAGTAGTGTATGAGAAATTAGAGAGATATATGAATGCACCAGAAAAGAAATGGCTCAAAAGTCAGACACAAAGTATTGAAAAAAAAATAATAAATAACTACGATAACGATATTAGATAAAGGTTGTTGTATAGTATCTGACAGTTTATAAGATAATCATCTGTCAGATACTATACAACATTTTTTTATAGTTTCGTAAATGCCAAAATAATAAATAGAATGCCGCCAATCCATGATAAATCCATAGAAGATCTGATACTGATTCTGCGTCCGAGAAACAGTCCAAAACATGTGAAAATAACACCAAGAATAAAGGCAGACAGTACAGTAACAGAAACTGATATTTTTAGAAAAGCAGCCATTGTTCCGGCAATTATACTGTCGATGGACATGGCAACGGAAAAGAAAATAACTTCTTTAAAAGACAGTTTCTTATTTTTATCTGCATCAGCTTCTAAAGGATTACAGTAAATATTGATAACAAAACTTAATGTTGAGAGATGAAAATATATTTTTTTCCGGGTATTTTTATGCTTTATAACATATCGCTTTATAACAAAATCAAGAAATTTCCACAGACCTAAAAATAAAAGGCTGAAAAAACAGATTTTTTTTGTAAATGTTTCAGGAATCCAGCTGTCTAATAGGATTCCGAAGGAAAGTGATATGCCAAGAAAAAGGCTGCATATACCATTGGCAAGAAGTATCTGCACCCGGGACATGTGAACCTGGTTTGTACCATAAGCGATACTGGCTACAAAAATATCTATACATAATGCAGAGACAAGAAGAATAATATTAAGCAGCATATAAAAAAGCCTTTTTTTTCTATTATATTCACTGTCTTAATTTCGGACAGTAAAAGAGTAAAAAATAAAATGAAAAAGTAAAAAGTTCTGAATATTATAATTAAGAAGATATCTGTATATGATAACTATATAATTTTATAGGAGGTAATTGAATGTGTACAGCAGCAACATATAAAACAAAAGATCATTATTTTGGACGAACTTTGGACTATGAAATTTCTTATGGAGAGAGCGTCGTTATAACACCTCGTAATCTTCCATTTAATTTTTTGAAGGTAAAAGGGATGAAAAATCATTATGCTATGATTGGAGTAGCAACCGTACGAGATGGATATCCTCTTTATTATGATGGGACAAATGAGGAAGGATTAAGTATGGC
This sequence comes from uncultured Eubacterium sp., assembly GCA_910584795.1. Classification (GTDB taxonomy): domain Bacteria; phylum Bacillota; class Clostridia; order Lachnospirales; family Lachnospiraceae; genus Eubacterium_G. The sequence goes on from CAJUBZ010000002.1 coordinate 151,203, forward strand.
GGGATTGAATTTTCCAGGTAATGCCGATTATAAGCCGGAAGTTAAAGGAAAGGAAAATGTGACGCCATATGAATTTATTCCTTGGATTTTAGGTCAATGTGCTAATGTACAGGAAGCGAAAAATCTTATGGCAAACATGAATCTTGTTAATCTTTGCTTCAGTGACGAACTTCCATTGGCACCATTACATTGGATTATTAGTGATAAGGAGCAGTGTATTACAATAGAATCGGTTACAGAGGGACTAAAAATATATGACAATCCTGTTGGAATATTAACAAATAATCCACCTTTTGAATCCCAAATGTTTAATTTGAATAATTATATGAGTCTTTCAAAAGGAAATCCCATAAACAATTTCGCACCTTCATTAGAATTGGATGCATATAGCAGAGGCATGGGAGCAATAGGGCTGCCGGGAGATTTGTCATCTATGTCACGGTTTGTAAAAGCTACGTTTACAAAAATGAATTCTTGTTCAGGGGATTCGGAGTCTGAAAGTATCAGTCAGTTTTTTCATATATTAGGTTCGGTTGAACAGCAAAGAGGATGTGTGGTTCTTGGTGAAAATAAATATGAGGTGACTCTTTATACATCATGTTGTAATACAGATAAAGGAATCTATTATTATACGACTTATGAAAATAATCAGATTACAGGAGTTGATATGTACAGAGAGGACTTAAATGGTAAGAGATTAGTAGTATATCCAATTATCAATAAGCAGCAAATTAGAATGCAGAATTAACGTTCAGTATATAAAGTACATTTAGTCTAATGCAATTTGAATTTTGTCAATTGAGGGAATGGGATTGCAATGTGGTAATGATAAAGGTAAAATAGATACAGGATTTGAAAAGAAAAGAAGGAGAAAATGAATGCAGAAAAGAAATTATATCATCGGGCATAAAAATCCGGATACGGATTCTATATGTTCGGCTATTGCATTGGCATATCTGAAAAACCAGACAGAAGAAGAGAGGTTTACGGCGAAAAGGGCAGGTCAGATTAATGAGGAAACAGAGTATGTGCTGAAGTATTTTAAGGCACATACTCCAGGTTATCTGCCGAATGTAGGAACGCAGGTTAAAGATATGGAAGTCCGTCACCTTCCGGGAATGTCAAAAGAGATTTCGGTAAAAGAAGCATGGGAATTTATGCAGAAAAATAATGCAATCACACTACCATTGACAGATGAGGAAAATAATCTAGAGGGGATAATTTCCATGTCGGATATCACCAATAATATGATGAGGCATAATCCAACCTCTTTATCAGAGGCAAATACTCCTTTTAGGCATATTGCAGAAACACTGAATGGGAAGATTTTAGTAGGTGATGAAAAGGCTGTGTTTTGTAAGGGAAAGGTGTTGATTGGTGCGGCAAATCCACACCTTGTTAAAAAATATATTGAACCGGGAGACTTGGTGATACTTGGAAACAGACCAGAAGATCAGTTAAATGCGGTAGAGATGCAGGCAAGCTGTATTGTTATAGGGATGGATATACCTGTTTCGGATGCAATTAGAAGTTATGCAAATGAGAAGGGGACTGTTATTATAACTACCCCATATGATACTTTTGCTATTGCCAGGCTGATAGAGCAAAGTATTCCGGTGAGAGCACTTATGGTATCAGAAAACTTAATAACATTCAGCATGGATGATTTTACAGATGAAATTAAAACAGTTATGGGAAAAACAAGAATTAGAAATTTTCCTATTGTTGATAAGCATGGAAAATATGTAGGAACGGTTTCACGTAGAAATTTTCTTAATATTGAAAAGAAGAAGGTAATACTGGTAGACCATAATGAATTGTCTCAGGCTGTAGACAATATAGAACAGGCAGATATTATAGAAATTGTAGACCATCATAGAATCGGAACAATTGAGACAAAAAATCCGATTATTTTCAGAAATCAGCCAGTAGGATGTACAGCAACGATTGTAAGACAGATGTATCATGAGAAAGGGATAGATGTTCCGAAAGATATTGCAGGACTCTTGTGTGCTGCAATTGTTTCTGATACCTTATTATTCCGGTCTCCTACATGTACTTCATTAGATCAGATAGTAGCAAGAGAATTAGCAGGTATTGCTGAGATAGATATAGAAAAATTTGCAGCTGATATGTTTAAAGCTGGCAGTAATTTATCTGAAAAAACAACAGAAGAAATATTTTATCAGGATTTTAAAAAGTTTATTGCAGGTGATGTTGTTTTTGGAGTGGGTCAGATTAGCTCTATGGCAACAGATGAACTTCAGCTTATTAAAGAACGTTTGGCTCCACATTTAAAATATGAGTGTGGAAAACACGGCGTGCAGATGGTTTTCTTTATGCTGACCAATATATTAGATGAGTCAACAGAGTTGATTTGTCACGGAAATGGTGCAGCGGATGTGATTAGAAATGCATTTGGTCTTAATATTGAAGATAGTGCCTGTGTCTTACAGGGAATTGTATCTAGAAAAAAACAGTTGATACCGGCTATGATGAACGTTTTACAGGCAGAACAGTAAGATTACATATTATATAAATTTTAATTGTATAAGTATTGAAATGAAAAAAGACAGTAAAGAATTCTAATAATATGCACAAATCGGTAGGAAAACTATTTAAAAATATTGTGATTTAGTGTAAAATATTTGATGTCAAAAACATACGAATGAGGTTAGGGAAGTTGAAAAAAGGATTTGATAACGAAAAATACTTAAAAATGCAGTCAGAGCATATTAGTGAAAGAATTGCACAGTTTGGAAACAAACTTTATCTTGAATTTGGTGGAAAGTTATTTGATGATTATCACGCATCAAGAGTGTTACCAGGATTTGAACCAGATTCAAAACTACAAATGTTATTACAATTGAAAGACAAAGCAGAGATTGTTATTGTTATTAGTGCAGAGGATATTGAAGAGAATAAGGTCCGTGGAGATTATGGCATTACATATGATATGGATGTCTTAAGATTGATTGATGAGTTTCAATCTATTGGGCTGTTTGTAGGAAGCGTCTGTTTGACAAAGTTTTCAGGACAGCCTGCAGCAGAATTATTCCAAAAGAGATTGGAGAATTTAGGAATTAAGTCATACAGACATTATAAAATACCTGGATATCCAAGTGATGTGAATTATATAGTAAGTGACGAAGGCTATGGAAAAAACGATTACATAGAAACAGAAAGACCACTGGTTGTTATTACTGCACCGGGACCTGGTAGTGGAAAGATGGCAACCTGCCTTTCGCAGTTATATCATGAGCATAAGAGAGGCGTGGATGCAGGGTATGCCAAATTTGAGACATTCCCTATCTGGAATATTCCGCTGGCACATCCAGTAAACCTTGCTTATGAGGCTGCTACAGCAGACTTAAATGATGTAAATATGATTGATTCGTTCCATCTTGCAGCATATGGAGAGACTACGGTTAATTATAACAGAGATATTGAAATTTTCCCTGTAGTAAATGCAATGTTTGAGTTGATTTCCGGGGAGAGTCCATATAAATCACCGACAGATATGGGGGTTAATATGGCAGGGAACTGTATTTTCGATGATAAAGCTTGTTGTAAGGCATCTGAGCAGGAAATTATTCGAAGATATTATAAGGCTGTCTGTGAAAAGAGACGTAAAGGAACAACAAAGGATAGCATTTCAAAATTGGAAATTTTAATGAAACAGGCAGGTATTACTTTAGAAGACAGAACAGTGGCAGTGGCAGCAATGGAAAAGGAAAAATCTACAGAAAATAAGCCGGCTGCAGCGATTAAACTTTCAGATGGAAGGATTGTAACCGGTCGTACAACAGATTTACTGGGGGCTTCAGCAGCAGTGCTTTTAAATGCGTTGAAGGCTTTAGGTGGCATTGATGATGAAATAAAGTTGATTGCACCAGAAGCTATTGAGCCGATACAGACATTAAAGACGAATTATCTTGGAAGTAAAAATCCAAGACTTCATACAGATGAAATATTAATTGCGTTATCTTCTACAGCGGCCCATAACGAAAATGCCAGACATGCAATGAATCAAATACCATTATTGAAAGGTTGTGATGCACATTCCACTGTGCTTTTGTCATCAGTAGATGAGAAGATGTTTAAAAAACTGGGGATACAGTTGACGTGTGAACCGAAGTATGAGGAGGATGACAGGAAGTATCATAAGCAGTAGAATTTTTAAGGTATACTATAAGAAATTGCTTTAAGAGGAAGTGAACAAAAATGGGCTGTTTTTTGACAGCCCATTTCAGTTTATCTATCTACAACATTTCTTTATAACTCCGCATCCAATCTTTTCCCCGGAATTTCCAGAAGGCTGACTGATAAAATCGTCTGGTAACAAGTGAATGACGATAGAACGTCCGATAATATCCGGCACATCATATCTTTCCGTATAGAATACACTATAAGCATATCCGTTATTTCCTAAAAGAACAGGCAAATCTCCTAGATGCATAGGGTGAAGGGCTCCACATGGATTATAGTGGTTGCCGGTCTGGTCAAAAGGTGGAGTGCAGTCTCCTTTTTCATGTATATGCATACCGTAGAAAGCATCTGGTGCCTGTTCTGACAAAAGTGGTAAGTTATGCACTTCTACTTCAATGAGTGTTCCACCATAAATTGTATTATGAAAACATGCTTTACCGTGAAGGCAGGGATACTCGTTATTTCCATGAATGTCTGCGTAAGCATCTGGGCAGCAATATTGTAATATGTCTAAAAAATTTAGTTTCCGATTTGTCATTGTGAGATTCCAAAATTTTTAGTATATTATATGCAGATAATAGAAAAGAGGAACATGATATGAATATAAAAGAAATTCTGAACAAAGTAGACCACACGATATTAACCCAGGAAGTGACATGGGAACAGGTTAAAGAAATATGCGATGATGGAATGAGATATGAAACAGCATCTGTCTGCATACCACCATCATTTGTGAGACGGGCATCAGATTATGTACAAGGCAGATTACCTATATGCACGGTAATTGGATTTCCGAATGGGTATTCCACAACGGTTGTAAAATGTGCAGAAACTGAGGATGCAGTGAACAATGGAGCATCAGAAATCGACATGGTTATTAATATCGGATGGGTAAAGGAAGGAAATTATGACGCTGTTTTGGATGAAATTAATCAGATAAAAGTGGCATGTCATGGAAAATTGTTAAAGGTTATTGTTGAGACTTGTCTATTGACAAAAGAAGAAAAAATTAGGTTGACGGAGATTGTCTCAAAATCAAATGCTGATTTTATTAAAACTTCAACTGGATTTTCTATAAGTGGAGCAACGTTTGAGGATATAGAAATATTTGCTGAGCATATCTCTGGAGAGACAAAGATAAAGGCAGCAGGTGGAATCAGTTCAATAGAAGATGCGGAAAGGTTTATAGAACTGGGAGCAGACAGATTGGGAACTAGCAAGATTGTTAAGATAGTAAAAGATATTAATGTTTCCGAAGTTAACTCATAAATAACCTTGTCCACATAAGTTACAGAATTGTGTTCAGGGAGAATTAGCATTTTCTTCTAATTTAACCTTGTAATTAACTCATTCTTTTCTATTTTTTCTGTTAATTCAAGTATTTTGGTGTGGATTGCATGGATTGTTTTTGAAAATTCAACATCATCTTTTCCAGTAGGGTCATTCAATCCCCAATCCTCTCTATACTCACATGGTATTACAGGGCAATTCACATTACACCCCATTGTAATCACGATATCTACTTGTGGTATTTCAGATAGCAATTTGGAGTATTGTGTTTTTTCCATATCAATCTGATACATTTCTTTCATTAAACGAACAGCATCTTGATTAATTTGTGGTTTTGTTTCTGTTCCTGCGGAATAACTTTCAAAAACAGTTGAAGAAAGGTGCTTTCCCAATGCTTCTGCAATTTGACTGCGGCAGGAATTATGAACACAGACAAAGGACACTTTAGGTTTTTTCATAATAAATTACCAGCCTTTCACTGTTTTATTTTTTAGACAATAGCACTTTAACTTCTTCAACGGTCAAGACTTTTCCATAGGATATAACTTCGGTATCGCAAAGAGTCTTAAAGATTTTAGCGCCTTTTGAGAAATCAGTCATCATCATTCTTCACATCAAAATATTTTGATATATGCATCATAAAATCCAAAAATAGATTTGTCAATATATCATATTAAAATATTTTGATATATTCTTTAAAAGCCATTTTATCAAAATCTAATTCGGGTGAAGTGTTTTATCATCCTTCAAAAGATACCGCATTGGCTGTTTGTATTGGTTTGAAATTGAATTACAGTGAGGCGAGAGAACTACTAAAAATATCAGGATATAGTTTTGCAGCAAACAGCCAGCGGGATCTTACAATTGTGTATGCATTGAGTGCAGGTGTGTGCAGGATTTGTGAGGTAAATAATGTGTTGAGGGATTTGGGAGAAAAACTTTTTAAAGAGTAATATATTTGATAGAATGTAAATAAAAGAAACGATGAAAAGGAGGAGCAATGAAAAACTTATTTAAAAAAATTAAGAAGTTGTTCAGAAAGAAAAAAAAGAGAAAAAGTTTCATGGAATTGAAGCACATAAATATGGCATGATTAACAATTTTATCTATGCCATAAAAACATCATGAAAGTATAGTAAGGCATTTAAATTGTATTTAATGGTGGAAAGATTATTGAGGATGGAAGTCATGAGGAACTGATGGATATACCAAATGGATTCTATGCCAATATGTATAATACTCAGGCGAAACATTATAATTAGAGGAAATAAATGAATGAAGCTGATTTTATAAAGTATCTTGAAGAGTGATCATTAATGGTAACAGGAGCAATACAGATAACAGGAGGAAAAAATGAGGGCAACAGTTGTAGTGGACAATATAGGTAATGATGAATTAAAAGGTGAATGGGGACTTTGTATTTACATTGAATATAAGAATGAGAAAATATTGCTGGATGCAGGAGCATCCGGACTTTTTCTTGAAAATGCAAAGAAGATGAATATTCCATTGGAAAAGCTGGATTATGCTGTATTGTCTCATGCTCACTACGACCATGCAAATGGTATGAAAGAATTTTTTCAGATAAATGACCGTGCAAAATTTTATTTGCGGGATGGGTGTAGAGAGAATTGCTATAAGAAAAAGTGGATTCTAAAAAAATATATTGGTTTGCCAAAGGGAATTCTGGAAGCGTATAAGAATAGAATTGTGCTTGTGCCAGGGGATTACACCATCGCAGAAGGTTTTAGTCTGATTCCTCATAAAACACAAGAATTAGCGTTGATTGGCAAAAGAGAAAATATGTATTTGAGAGAAGGCAATAGATGGCGGCCGGATGACTTTTCCCATGAGCAAAGTCTCGTATTTGACACGCCGGATGGTTTGGTTATTTTTAATAGCTGTTCCCATGGTGGTGCGGATAATATCATCAATGAAGTTACAGCTACATTTCCGAACAAAAAGGTTCTTGCTTTAATTGGCGGATTTCATCTGTATAATAAATCAGAAAAAGTAGTACGTGATTTTGCGAAGAGACTCAAAGAGACGGGAGTTAAACATGTATATACAGGTCACTGTACTGGTAAAGCATCTTATAAGATTTTAAAAGAGGAGCTGGGAGATGTGGTTAATCAGTTGAGAGTGGGATTGGTAATGGAGTTTTAGATAAAACATAAAATCGAGATTTGATGGAAAAGGAGAACAAAAATGCAGATTGTACCTACACTAAATTTTGGAGGAAACTGTCGGGAAGCAATTCAAATGTATGAAAAGGCGTTTAATGGAAAGGTTAGTTGTATGATTACATATGAAGAGGCGAATGACCCCGCATATATTCCGTTGCTTAAGGAAAATCAAAAAGATTATATATACCATTCGGAACTTGTATTGAAAAATCAAAGAATTATCATGAGCGACCATGTGGATATTGAATTTCAAACGTGTTATTCCAATTTTCTTACTATTATGTATGATACAAAAGAAGAAGTGCAAAAAGCATATGAAATCATGAAAGAAGGAAGTAAGACAATATATCAACTGGAGGCAACGCCCTACAGTTCTTGCCGAGTTGTTTTTGTTGATAGGTTTGGAATTCGTTGGGGAATTATGACCGAGCAAAAAGAGCGATGAATTCCAATTTATCAGAAAGTTGCAGAAAATAAAAAGTTTGTGTTCGAAATATATGGTGCGAACGAACAAACTGTTACTTTTAATAAGATTGATAAAAGGATATGTAGGTAGAACGATTATGGAGTAGATTAAATTTCAAGAACAATATTTTATAGTAGAGGTTAGAATGTAAATATAAGTTAGAATTTGTGGAGGAAGAGATAACTATGCTTGATAAAATACCTGATGCAGAGGAAATGACTGTTTTAGTAGGACAATCATTATATAATGTATGGAATGAGTTGTGCACTTTAATTGAAGAAAAGTATGAGATGGAATGCCTGTGGAATAAAGGAGGTAAAGCATGGACTTATGAGTATAAATACCGTAGAGGCGGTAAAACACTTTGTGCTTTATACGCTAGAGAAAATTGTGTAGGCTTTATGATTATTTTGGGAAAAGATGAGAGAGCAAGGTTTGAAGCAGAACGAGATAATTATTCTAAAGAAGTCCAAAAAATCTATGATGAAGCGAAAACCTACCATGATGGTAAATGGATAATGTTTGAACTGACTGATAATTCAATGTTTCATGATTTTATTAAATTATTAGGCATTAAAAGAAAACCCAATAGGAAGTAACGATTTCCTGATTGAATTAGAAAATACAATTCCGTTTATGAAGGAGATTAGAATGAAAGAAATAGATCCAAAACAAACAAAACGTGCAGCAGCATTTGATTTGTGGATGAATGCGCCGATGCCAATGGTAACGCTTTTTAAATCTTTAGATGTTACAAATCTTATTAGACTAAGCAGAAAGTATGGCTATAAGTTTAATATGCTGATGTGCTGGTGCATTGGTAAGGCAGCTACGCAGGTAGAAGAATTTTATTTATTGCCAGTGGGAGAGAAACTGATGCAATATAATAGCCTTGCAGTAAATACAGTTATTGCAACCAAGGAGGGAGATATCAATACATGTGATATTCCTTTTTCCGAGGAACTGGAAGAATTTAATAAAGATTATATGACCTTAACCAAGCAGGTATATGATACTAGCGAAGCGTATAATTTAGGAGACGACTATATGGTAATAGGGACATCTGCTCTTGTTCAATATGATATTGATGGTGCAGTGAATATTTATGCAGGCTTTTATAATAATCCTTTTATTGTCTGGAGCAGATATAAAAGAAAGTTTTTAAAATCGTATCTTAAAATGTCTTTCCAGTTTCATCATACACAGATGGATGGTGGACAGGCTGCACAGTTTCTTGAGATTCTACAGAAGGAAATAGGCAATTTAAAGATATGCTGCTATGATTTGGTGTTAGGAGGACTGTGATTTTGATAAAGAAGGCACAGAAAGAAGATTTAGAAAAAATACTTGAACTACAATACTTGGCGTGCATCCTAAAATGCAAAAGAAGGGAATTGGAGCGAAACTTCTCTTAGAAATAGAAAATGAATATCCATACCAAAGATATGAGTTGTTTACCAGTACAAAAAGTATTAGTAATATAAGATTATATGAAAGATTAGGATATAAAATATTTAAAGAAGAGGAAGTATCTCAGGAATTGCAATTTGTATTTTTGGAAAAATGTTAAAAGATAAATGTATAAACAAGAATTTGTTCAATTGGAGGAGTAATTCAATGATTGTTTTAATAGCAGGAGCATCGCACACAGGAAAAACAGTACTTGCTCAAAAATTACTAGAAAAATATAAATATCCTTATTTTTCCATAGACCATTTAAAAATGGGGCTTATTCGTAGTGGAAATACGACACTTACACCTTTGAGTGGTGATAAGGAACTGACAGACTATTTATGGCCGATTGTACGTGAAATGATAAAAACAGTTATAGAGAATAGACAAAATCTCATTGTTGAGGGATGCTATATTCCATTTGACTGGGAAAAGGATTTTACGGCAGAGCATCTTGATGATATAAGATACTATTGTCTTGTTATGAGTGAAAACTATATTAGAAATCATTTTGATGACATTAAAAAAAATGCAAGTGCTATTGAAGAGCGTTTAGATGATGAATATTGCACTTTGGAAAGTGTATTAGAGGATAATGCAGAAGTATTAGAACAGGCAGAAGAAAACGGTGTAAACTATATTCTGATTAATGATGAGTATATAATAAACATTGATTTGTAATGCTAACTTTTGATTTTATGAATTGATAGAATGAAAAGCATTGACAATGGGAGGGAACGAAAGGATAAGATAGAGTTTGTGCTATTGCTTATCGGAAGAGAAAAAACAAATTAGAAGTAATGGAGACAATTATGCTTATAAGGAAGGAAGTATTGAAGGATTATGAAAGAATATTTTCTGTAGTTAAAGCTGCATTTGACAGTGCCGAACACTCTGACGGAAATGAACATAATTTAGTAAGTGCATTAAGAAAAGGGGAAGCGTTTATTCCTGATTTGTCTTTAGTTGCCGAAATGGACGGAAAGATTGTAGGACATATTATGTTTACAAGAGCAAAGATTGGGGATGATATAGTTTTAGCATTGGCTCTGCTGTCTGTTCTGCCTGAATACCAAAGAAAGGGGATAGGAATGTCATTAATTAAAGAGGGACATAGAATTGCTGAAAAATTGGGCTATGAATATTCGATTGTATTGGGGAGTGAAAAATACTATCCGAGAGCAGGATATGTCCCGGCTGACAGTTTGGGGATTAAGCCGCCTTTTGATGTGCTAAGCGAAAACTTTATGGCTTGCAAGATAAAAAAAGATGCGTCTAATATATGCGGAGTTATAAAATATGCAAAAGAATTTGGGATTGAATAGTACAAAATCCGGATTGTTTGCTGGCATAGATATGATTTGTTGAGTGTTACAAAGTTTTTATCAAAGACAGATTATTATTACTTTTTTACATATTTGTGGAAAGTAGATTTGTCAATCCCAAGTCAAATAGAAGAATGGTATTTTATGATATTTTTGCTCTTGACGATACAGATTGTGTATATGTGTTTAGTAAAAAAGACAATGAATAGAATATGAGGAGTTTGTGATAGAACTAGCAGAAATATAATTATGTTCAATGTGGCAAAAAACATAGTTTCAAGGAGAAAATGAGATGGCAAAGTTAGAAAAGAATTTAAGAGGAAGCTTTTTTGGATAAGCTCCAGGAACTGTTATAGAATTTTGCACATAAATATATTACAAATGTTGAAAAACAAACCTTCTTATTGTAAAATTAACTATAATGCAGATGGAAAAGAAAGTTGATTTGTTTATGGGAAAGTTTACAGGATATCTTATTTGTACAGACTGCGATGGTACATTGACATATGAGCCGGGCAAGGTGTCGGATGAGAATGCACAGGCAATTAAATATTTTCAGGAAGAAGGCGGTCTTTTTACGCTCGCTACAGGACGTTTCCCGGACCACGTAGATTTGTTTAAAGACAAAATTCAGATTAATGCGCCTATGGTTTCTTTAAATGGTACATTGTTATATGATATAGATAATGGGTCTATGATACATAAATGGGGATCACCAATAGAGCAGTGTTATGAATTGTTATATTATATGAGAGAATCATATGATAACATTGAGGATTTCTGGGTCAATGGAGTTTTGGCGGATGGAACTTTTGGCGGTATCAGTTATAATCTTTCTGAGCACAGTTCAGAACAACATAGTCTGAAAAAAGCGTTAAAAGGATTTCCTTGTGAAATGCTGAAGATGGTGGTTGTCGGAAATGCAGATGTTATCTTAAAACTGCAGGCTGACTTAAAAAAGAAATTTGGACAAAGGTTTCGATTTGATACCAGTTGGCCGGAAGGGCTGGAGATACAGTCCATTGACAGCGGTAAGGGTGTGGCGGTTCAATATATGAAAACACATCTGGACACAGATATACATACGACGATTGGTGTAGGTGATTATGAAAATGACATGACATTATTGGAGTGTGCAGATATAGGATATGCAGTAGGTAATGCCATTGAGAGTGTGAAGAGTATCGCTGACAGAGTTACCGTTTCTAATAAGGAACATGCACTTGCAGCAATAATAAACGATTTAGAAAGAGGGTTATAGAATGAATAAAAAGGCAAAAGCAGTTTTAAGTGGTCTGGCAATTTTGATTACAATAATAGTGGTTGTTATTGTTATTAAAGTAAATACCGACAAGGGTGATAAAAATAAATCAGTAGATACAACTGCAGTAGAACAAAGTCAAGGTGTAAGAGAGAATCAGACAAAGTCTGGTGATGGAAATTATGCAACAATCCCACCAGAGACAGAAGCTGTGAACAAATCTACTACAAATTATTTTGATAATATCGATGTCGTTGAGGAGACAACAAAGAAAAAAAATAAGAGAAATAAAAAAAATAAAGAGTCAGAGGCGTATCCAGGAGAAAACGATGGCTGGTCACCTTTGGTTTCGCCAGATGATTTGGAACAGTAATGTAGAAATTACATATTTATATATTAGGAAGTGGCAGATATAAAGGCTGGAAGGTATTTCCGGCCTTTATATCTATGTACATAAAACTTTCAGGAATATTAGTTATGGATAAATGGAGGTTAGATATGGATGATAAAACAGTAGTAAAAACGGTTGTGAGGGTTTCCGGTGTTAGTATTATATCTAATATTATTTTGAGTTTATTGAAATTATTAGCAGGAGTTTTTGGCAGATCTATGGCAATGCTGTCAGATGCAATACATTCGTTATCAGATGTTTTTAGCACCATAATTGTTATTATTGGCGTAAAGATGGCGAAGAAAGAAGAGGACAGTGATCATCAGTACGGTCATGACAGAATGGAGAGTTTGGCATCGCTTGCATTAGGTGCAATATTGTTTTTGACAGGTGCGCTTTTAATATATGAAGGAATAAAAAAGATATATTTAGGAGAGGAAATCAGTACACCTGGATCGATTGCTTTGATTGCGGCAGTTGTTTCTATTGTGGCAAAAGAGGGAATGTACTGGTATACAAAGAAAGCAGCAGATAGAATTCATTCTGATGCATTAAGAGCCGATGCATGGCATCATAGGTCGGATGCATTGTCATCTATTGGAAGTTTGATAGGTGTGGCAGGAGCTATGCTGGGAGTAAAAATATTAGATCCGGTGATGGCAGGGATTATTGGTCTGGTTATTATAAAGGTTGCTTATGACATTGTAAAAGAGGCTGTAGATAAAATGGTTGATAAGGCGTGTGATGAAGAGATTGTCAGGGCGATGAAAGAGTTGGTTTTAAGTGTGGAAGGTGTTGAAGGACTGGACTTAATTAAGACAAGGATGTTTGGTACAAAAATGTATGTGGATATTGAAATTAGTGCTGATGGGAATTTACTTTTAAAGCAGTCTCACGAGATAGCGGAAGCAGTTCATGATAATATTGAAAAGCAGTTCGCTGGTGTTAAACATTGTACGGTTCATGTAAATCCGGCTGGATATGAACATAAGAAATTACCATAAATAACATATAAATTGATAATATATAGTGATTTTCAACAAAAAAGTGCATTTTTTTAAAATAGTCGGTTTACACTGGCTATTTTTTGTGTATAATATATGTTGGACCGACAGATACTTAAAAAGAAACTTATGTTTCGATTTTAGAAAGGATACTGTATTGAAACAACAAGATTTTAATCAAAAAATTGAAGAATTAGTTGGAATTGGTCAGAACAAAGATGGTCAGTTAACTACAGACGATATTAAGGAATTTTTTGCAGACGATAGTCTCACTGCAAAACAGGAGACAACATTATTCTCAAAAATTCAGGAAAACAATATTACTGTAGTTTTATCTGAGAAAGATGCAGATTCTGATAGTATAGATTCCGCAGAGGAAGTAGTATATAACGAAGATGGCGAGGAAATGGTAGAGATTAAAGTGGATTTAATCACAGATGTTATTGAGCCTACAGATGAGGACATTGCTTCTGTTGCAGCGGACGAAGAGGATTTATTGGATCCCGCAGACGAGGATTTTGATAACGATGAAGAGGAAACGGTAGAATTAGACGCCGTTGATTTGCTCGAGGGTGTGGGAACAGAAGATCCGGTGCGTATGTACTTGAAAGAAATCGGTACAGTAGCTTTGTTGACAGCAGAGGAAGAACTAGAACTTGCCAAGCGCAAGACAGAAGGGGATTCTGTTGCAAAAGAAAAGTTAATAGAGGCAAATTTGCGTCTTGTAGTTAGTATTGCAAAGAGATACACAGGGCGTGGTATGAGTTTTTTAGACTTAGTGCAGGAAGGGAATCTAGGTCTGATAAAAGGCGTAGAGAAATTTGACTATACAAAAGGTTATAAGTTAAGTACATATGCTACATGGTGGATTAGACAGTCGGTTACCAGAGCTTTGGCAGATCATGCCAGAACAATCCGTGTACCAGTTCATATGGTCGAGACGATTAACAGAATGTCAAAGATGCAAAGAAAGCTGACGCTTGAATTAGGATATGAGCCTTCTACAAAAGAATTGGCACAGGCACTGGATATGACGGAAGAAAAAGTTTTGGAGATTATGCAGATTGCAAGAGAGCCGGCTTCTTTAGAAACTCCTATTGGAGAAGAAGATGACTCAAACCTTGGAGATTTCGTGGCAGACAATAATGCAGTTACTCCGGAAGCTAATATTGAATCGGTAATGCTTCGTGAGCATATAGACGTACTATTACAGGATTTAAAGGATAGAGAGCGTGAGGTTATAATTCTTAGATTTGGATTAAGAGATGGACATCCTAGAACACTGGAAGAAGTAGGAAAGATTTTTAGTGTGACTAGAGAACGTATCAGACAGATTGAGGCGAAGGCTTTAAGAAAGTTAAGAAATCCAGTCAGAAGCAAAAAAATTAAAGATTTTTTAGGTGAATAGATCTTTCTTTACTAAATTAATAAGATTGTGGGTATTAATATTCAAATCATATATATAATTTAATAAAGTAAGAAAAATATATACAAAACTTAATTTTATTTGACAAAAGTCACAAAATAGTTTATAAAATTAAGCAGAGATTAAGAAGGGTACAAAGACGTACATGGATGACTCCATTAGTTTTTGTACCCCTTTTTTATGCGGATAGGGAGTTAAGGAATTGCTCCCAACTGCATAGAACAATGTTTTAAGGAGGATAAATCATGGAGCACAATGTATTATTCAAAAAGGCTGAGAAAAATGGATTATATGATTCCAGATTTGAACATGACAACTGTGGTATTGGTGCAGTTGTAAATATCAAAGGAAAACGGAGTCATGAAACAGTAGTCAATGCTTTAAAGATTGTTGAGAATTTAGAGCATCGTGCCGGAAAAGATGCCGAAGGCAAGACTGGTGATGGTGTCGGCATTATGTTGCAGATTTCACATAAATTTTTTAAGAAAGTTACAAAACCGCTAGGTATTCATATTGGAGAAGAGAGAGAATATGGTGTAGGTATGTTCTTTATGCCACAGGATGATCTGACATGTAAAAGTGAAATGAAAATGTTAGAAATCATTACTGAAAAAGAGGGATTAGAGTTTCTTGGCTGGAGAGAAGTGCCAGTAAATCCGGATGTATTGGGGAGTAGAGCGTTAGAGTGTATGCCGAGAATTATGCAGTGTTTTATTAAAAAACCGGAAGATGTGGAGAAAGGTCTGGCTTTTGATAGAAAACTTTATATTGTAAGAAGAGTGTTTTCACACAGTAATGCAGGAACGTATACCGTTTCTATGTCTAGTAGAACAATTGTTTATAAAGGCATGTTTCTGGTAGACCAGTTAGGTCCGTTTTTTGCTGATTTAATGGATAAAAGTTACGAGTCAGCCATTGCACTGGTACATTCAAGATTCTCAACAAATACACAGCCAAGCTGGAAGAGAGCTCATCCGAATAGATTTATCGTTCATAATGGAGAAATTAATACAATACGTGGAAATGCTGATAATATGTTAGCCCGTGAAGAATCTATGAGCAGTGAGTATATGCAGAATTCCCTGCAGAAAGTTATGCCGGTAGTAGATGTGAATGGTTCTGACTCTGCGATGTTAGATAACACATTGGAGTTTCTTGTGATGAATGGAGTGGAACTTCCGTTAGCAGTTATGATGTGCATACCGGAACCTTGGGAGAAGAATGATACAATCAGCCAGACAAAAAGAGATTTCTACCAGTATTATGCAACTATGATGGAACCTTGGGATGGTCCGGCATCAATATTGTTTACTGATGGTGATTACATGGGAGCAATTCTTGACAGAAACGGACTTCGACCATCCAGATATTATATTACAAGTGACGACCAGTTAATTCTTTCATCAGAGGTAGGGGTTTTAGATATCGCACCGGAAAAGATTGTTGTAAAAGAGCGGCTTCGTCCGGGACGTATGTTGTTGGTTGATACTGTCAATGGAAAGCTCATTGATGATGATGAACTAAAGGAACGTTATGCAGTAAGAAGGCCTTATGGTGAATGGCTCAATAATAATTTAGTTTATTTAAGAGATATCAATATACCAAATGTAAGGGTAGAGAGTTTTGAGAAGGAAGAACTTCAAAGACTTCAGAAGAATTTCGGATATACGTTTGAAGACTTAAAACGTATTATCCCAATGGCAAACAATGGAATTGAGGCTACAAAGGCTATGGGTAAAGATACGCCATTGGCAGTTTTAAGTAAAAGAAACCATCCGTTATTTAATTATTTTAAACAGTTGTTTGCACAGGTAACAAATCCTCCGATTGATGCAATTCGTGAGGAAATAGTAACTTCTACATCTGTTTATATTGGTAATGATGGGAATATTTTAGAGGAACAGCCGGAAAACTGTAATGTATTAAAGATTAAGCATCCGATTCTTACAAATACAGATATTCTGAAATTAAAAAATATAGATAAACCGGGATTTAAATCGGCAGTTGTTCCAATTGTTTATTATAAAGGAATTAATATTGAAAAGGCAATTGAACAGGTATTTGTGGATGTGGACAAGGCACATAAAGATGGAGCGAATATTATTATCCTGTCAGACAGAGGTGTTGACGAGTACCATGTACAGATCCCATCTCTTCTTGCCGTATCAGCAGTGCACCAATATCTGGTTAGAACAAAGAAGAGAACGACATTGTCTCTTGTTTTAGAGAGTGGTGAACCAAGAGATGTACATCATTTCGCGACGCTTTTAGGTTATGGTGCCAGTGCAATTAATCCATATCTGGCACATGAAACAATTAAACAAATGGTGGAAGAAGAAATGATTAATAAAGACCCATATGCAGCCATTGATGATTATAACGGAGCTGTACTTGGAGGAATTATTAAGATTGCATCTAAGATGGGAATTTCAACGATTCAATCTTACCAGGGTTCACAGATTTTTGAAGCAATTGGTATTTCAAAAGAAGTAGTTGACAAATATTTTACAGGAACAGTCAGCCGTGTAGAAGGTATTACAATCAAGGATATTGAGAATGGTGTGGAAGAGCTTCATTCCAGAGCTTTTGATCCGCTGGGATTAGATGTTGACTTGACATTAGAAAGTAATGGTGAGCATAAAGCCAGAAGCGGTAAAGAACAGCACAAATATAATCCGGTAACAATCCATACATTGCAGCAGGCAACATGGATCGATAATTATCAGTTGTTTAAACAGTATACTCACATGATAGATGAGGAAATGTCTCCATTTCATTTGCGTGGGCTTATGGACTTTAGTTATCCGGAAAATGGTGGTATTTCTATCGATGAAGTAGAAAGTGCAGAGTCCATTATGAAGAGATTCAAAACGGGAGCGATGTCTTATGGGTCAATTTCACAGGAAGCACATGAGACAATGGCAATTGCCATGAACATGATTGGCGGCCGTTCCAACTCAGGTGAAGGTGGAGAATCCATTGAGAGATTATCTATTGGAGAAGATGGTTTAAATAAATGTTCTAAAATAAAGCAGGTTGCATCCGGACGTTTTGGTGTTACATCAAGATATCTTGTAAGTGCAGAAGAATTACAGATTAAGATGGCACAGGGTGCAAAGCCTGGTGAGGGTGGACATTTACCGGGAAAGAAAGTCTATCCTTGGGTAGCAAAGACAAGACATTCAACACCAGGAGTTAGTCTGATTTCGCCACCACCACATCATGATATTTATTCTATTGAGGATTTGGCACAGTTGATCTATGATTTGAAGAACTCAAACCGAGATGCCAGAATCTCAGTGAAGTTAGTATCAGAGGCAGGTGTCGGTACCGTGGCAGCAGGTGTTGCAAAGGCAGGTGCACAGGTGATTCTTGTTTCAGGTTTTGATGGTGGCACAGGTGCAGCTCCGGAAAACTCTATCTACAATGCAGGGCTTCCTTGGGAATTAGGTCTTGCAGAAGCACATCAGACATTGATTGCCAATGGACTACGACATAAGGTTATTGTAGAGACAGATGGTAAGTTAATGAGTGGTAGAGATGTAGCCATTGCAGCAATGCTTGGTGCAGAAGAATATGGATTTGCTACAGCACCACTGGTAACAATGGGGTGTGTTATGATGAGAGTATGTAACCTTGATACCTGTCCGGTCGGTGTTGCTACACAGAATCCGGAACTTCGTAAGAATTTTAAAGGAAAACCGGAATATGTTGTAAACTTTATGAAGTTTATTGCAGAAGAACTTCGTGAGTATATGGCAAAATTAGGTGTTAAGACATTGGATGAACTGGTAGGTCGTGTTGATTTGCTAAAAGTAAAAGATGGTATTGATTCCAAGAGAGCTGCAGAAGTTGACCTTAGCAAGATATTAAATACTGATTTTGCGCAGGAGAGAGTTCAGTATCTGAAGAAGAATAAATATGATTTTGAATTAGAAAAAACAAAGGATATGACAGTCATTCTGCCAAAATTACAGAAAGCATTAAATAGCAGGAAAGCTGCAACTGTTGAGGTAAATGTAACAAATATTGACCGGTCTCTTGGTACAATCTTTGGTTCAGAAATTACAAAGAAATATCAGGATACATTAGAAGATGATATGTACACAGTGAAGGCTTATGGTGCGGGTGGACAGAGTTTTGGTGCATTTATTCCAAATGGTATGACAATGGAATTAACTGGAGACAGTAATGATTATCTTGGTAAAGGTTTATCAGGCGGTAAGATTATCGTGAAACCGCCAAAAGAGTCAACGTTCAAGCAGGACGAAAATATTATTATCGGTAATGTGGCATTCTATGGTGCAACGAGTGGCAAGGCATTTATTAACGGTGTAGCCGGAGAGAGATTCTGTGTAAGAAACTCTGGTGTGACTGCAGTTGTCGAAGGAGTGGGAGATCATGGATGTGAATATATGACCGGTGGCTGTGTGGCTGTTATCGGAAAAGTAGGAAAGAACTTTGCAGCAGGTATGAGTGGGGGTGTTGCTTATGTTTTGGATGAAAATAATGATTTGTATAGAAAGACAAATAAGTCACTTGTGTCTACAGAGGAAGTGTCAAATAAGTATGATGTTTTAGAATTAAAGGGTATGATTGAAGAGCATGTGAAATACACAGATTCCGAAAAGGGAAAATTAGTCTTAGACAAATTTGAAGAGTATTTACCAAAATTTAAAAAGATTATACCGTATGATTATAAAAAGATGCTGAAAACGATTGCAAAAATGGAACAGAAAGGTCTCAACCCTGAACAGGCGCAGATAGAAGCATTCTATGAGGCGACAAGATAGGAGGTAGTAAAATGGGAAAACCAACAGGATTTCTTGAATATGAAAGAGAAGATGCAAAAGCAGTTTCTCCAAAAGAAAGAATAAAAAACTTTAATGAATTTCATGAACCGCTGTCCATGGAAAAGCAGAAATGTCAGGCTTCAAGATGTATGGAGTGTGGTGTGCCGTTTTGTCAGAGTGGACAGTTGATTTCAGGTATGGTGTCAGGATGTCCTCTAAACAATCTGATTCCGGAATGGAATGATTTATTATATATGGGAAATATGGAACAGGCATACGACAGACTTCATAAAACAAATAATTTCCCAGAGTTCACTTCCCGTGTATGTCCGGCACTATGCGAGAAAGCATGTACATGTGGATTAAATGGGGAGGCAGTTTCTGTCAGAGCGAACGAGCAGATGATTATTGAAAATGCATATGAGAAAGGATTTGCAAAAGCAAAAGCACCATCCGTGCGAACAGGAAAGAAAGTTGCAGTGATTGGTTCGGGTCCGTCCGGACTAGCAGTGGCAGACCAGTTAAATAAGAGAGGTCACAGTGTAACGGTCTATGAACGTGATGACAGAATCGGAGGACTGTTGATGTATGGTATTCCAAATATGAAATTGGAGAAACATATTATTGATAGAAAAGTAAGCATAATGAAAGAAGAAGGTGTAGAGTTTATTACCGGTGTCGATGTTGGAAAAGATGTGAAGGCTGAACAGCTTTTGAAAGAATATGATAAGGTAGTTCTTGCCTGTGGTTCAAGAAATGCAAGGGATATTAAGGCACCTGGGCGTGATGCAAAGGGTATTTATTTTGCAGTGGATTTTCTTACATCAACGACAAAGTCATTGCTCGATAATAATGGAAAATTAGCAGAGGGTACTTTTATTTCTGCAAAGGATAAGGATGTAGTTGTTATTGGTGGTGGTGACACAGGAAATGACTGTGTAGGAACGGCTATACGTCATGGTGCAAAGAGTGTGCAGCAGCTGGAAATAATGCCAAAAGCTCCGGACGAAAGACAGGAAGATAATCCCTGGCCTGAGTGGCCGAGAATCTGTAAGACAGATTATGGGCAGGAAGAAGCGATTGCTATATTTGGGGAAGATCCACGTGTATATCAGACAACAGTAAAAGAATTTGTGAAAGATAAAGACGGAAATTTATGTAAACTAGTCCTTGTAAAATTGGAAGCAATGAGAGACGAAGAGACAGGTCGTATGAATATGGTAGAAATTAAAGATTCAGAGTATGAAATAGACTGTCAGTTAGTTCTGATTGCGGCAGGTTTTCTTGGTTCAGAAGATTATGTAACAAAAGCATTTAAGGTAGATACAGATCCTAGAACGAATGTTGCAACAATGCCTGGCAAATATGCTACAAGTGCAGAAAATGTATTCACAGCGGGTGATGTGCATAGGGGACAGTCATTGGTCGTATGGGCTATCAGAGAAGGAAGAGACTGCGCAAGAGAAGTAGACGAGGCACTGATGGGATATACAAACGTATAGAGGTAACGAGCAGTGCATAAAAGAAAAGAGAAGACACATTCAAGCTTGCTTGAAAATGTGCCTTCTCTTTTCTTTTTATATAGTGCGACAGCACGCAGCGAGATGGAGTACAACGTGTGCCGAAATAAATTTCGGCACTGTCGCGGTATTCGCCGAATGAGTATGCTCGCATACTCACTTGGCTCATTACTCGCGCAAATCGAGCTGGCACTGCAACCAAAAAGAATATATATAAAATGTTGCATAAACATGCAAAAAGAGATTGAACTGTGAAAGAATTCATGATAATATTTGAAGTGAAAGTACCTATGACAGGGTGGTAGCCTCCCAACTTTCTTCAAAAGAAAAATAGTAAGGATAAATAAAAAAGCCTATCCTGTCGGCACACAGGATAGGCAGTGCTCATAAGGGCACAAACCAATCTTGGGAGGCATCCACTTTGGAGTAGGTGCTTCCGTTAATTAGATACTAACACTAGATTTCTAATATATCAAGTGTTTTTTGATGATAGGGCACAGCCGCATTTTGGGAGGCTTCGGAAGAGGAGTTAAAGTTGTTTAATGTAGTTTTTTTATATAAGAAAAATGAAAAGTGGAGGGGAGATATATATTTGAATCATGTATTTTGAATTATTTAAATAAAATATTATGAATATGTATTTATGAAAAGAGTAAAAAATGAGTGAAAACAAACAAGTTATAAGCAACCCATGTAATTTCGCATCTGTTAAACCGGCAATGATGGAGATGCCGTATCCTGAACTTCAGGTAACAGAAAGAAATCAAAAATATGCGAACCTTCTTACAATGGATTATTGTGGAGGTGTATCAGAAATGACAGCCATAACACAATATATTAATCATGAAAGTAGAATGTCCGGACAAAGATGTGATTTAGCCAAAGTGATTTTAGGAATTGCGATGGCAGAGATGATTCATTTACAGAAACTGGCTGAACTTATCTGGTTGTTAGGTGGAAATGTAGATTTTGTAGCACGTCAGCAAAATGGACAGCAGAGAATGTGGACACCGTCTTCTGTGAAGGTTTCAGATAATATAGAAAAAATGATTCAGCAGGATATAGAAGGGGAAAAAGGAGCTATTCAGCAATATAAAATGCATATGCAGATGATACAGGATATTCATGTAAATCGGGTTTTGCAAAGAATTATTCAGGATGAGGAGTATCATATAATGTTATTGCAGGCAGCAATGAAAATGTGCTAATGGTCATTGCAGAGTAAAAAAGTTCTATTTTTTAGACAATATAGTGAAAAGATGAAATATTACTATAGATATGGTAGAATGACTTTAAATGAAAAATGTATTGGCACAAATGAATTATAACCTGCTATATATTTTCTGATATGGGTTATAATTTGTTTGTGTAAATAAAAAACATACAAAGAGGAAAGAGAGTTAAAATGATAAAGTTTGGAATTTTAGGAGCAGGACATATTGCCCATGCAATGGCTGGCACGATTGTACAGATGGAAGATGTTCAGATGTATGCAGTTGCATCCAGAAATTTAGAGAAAGCAGAAGTTTATAAGGAACAATATGGAATGGAAAAGGCATATGGTTCTTATGAGGAATTAGCCGGAGATGATAGCGTTGATGTAATTTATATTGCAACGCCGCATTCATTTCATTATGAGCATGCCAAAATGTGTTTAGAATATGGAAAACATGTATTGTGTGAAAAAGCATTTACGGCAAATGCAAAGCAGGCAAAAGAACTGATTGCGATTTCTGAAGCAAAAGGTTTGTTTTTAGGGGAAGCTATGTGGACAAGATTTATGCCATTAACAAAGAAACTGGTTCAGTTGTTGGAAGAAAAAGTTGTCGGTGATATTACTTTCATGACTGCTAATTTGAATTTTCCTATGATGCATAAAGAAAGGCTGATGAGACCTGAGCTGGCAGGAGGAGCACTTTTGGATGTGGGAATTTATCCATTAACAATGGCATCAATTGTAATGGGAGATGAGATTGGTGATATCAGTGCTACGGCAATATTAACAGATGAAGGGATGGACAAAATGGGACAATATACCATCCGCTACAAAAATGGAACAATGGCAGATTTGAATTCCGGAATGTGTTCTTTTGGTGATGGAAGTGCTGTGATATATGGCACTTTGGGGCATATATTAGTAGAGGGAGTTAATTGTATACAGGGAATTAAGGTGTATGATAGCAACTGGAACATTATAGAAGAAATAAGACAGGGCGAGCAGATTAGCGGGTATGAATACGAGGTAGAGGCTTGTGTAAGAGCAGTAGAGCAGGGGAAAACAGAATGTCCTGAAATGACACATAAGCAGACTATAAAGATGATGGAACTTATGGATGAAATAAGAGAAAAAATGGGAGTGAAGTATCCCTTTGAAAAATAGAAAATAGAAAGGTATATATATGAAAGTTTTAATGTTTAATGGAAGTCCAAAAGCAAAAGGTTGTACATATACAGCGTTGGATGAAATGGCAAGGATTTTAAATGAAGAGGGAATAGACACAGAAATTATGCATGTAGGTGCGAGTCCACAGGGGAGTTGTATGGGATGTTGTGGCTGTAGTGAAAGTGGAGAATGTGTATATGGCGGGGAAGTCGTGGAAGCTGCAAAAAAGCTACAGGAAGCAGATGGTGTTGTATTTGGCAGTCCGGTTCATTATGCATCAGTTAGTGGTAATATGATGGGATTTATGCACAGATTGGCATGGAGTGCAGGAAAATATTTAAAATATAAACCGGCAGCAATGGTTGTCAGTGCAAGAAGGGCTGGAACCACCAGTGCTCTTGATGAGATTGCAAAAGTTCCTGAATTTTATCATATGCCATTGATTAATGGAAATTATTGGCCAATGGTTCATGGAAATACCCCGGAAGATGTTATGAAGGATGAAGAGGGGTTGCAAATTGTAAGAAATATTGCCAGAAATATGGCATGGATATTAAAGTGTATTGAATTAGGAAAAGAAAATGGAGTCACACATCCAGAAGAAGAAGCGAAGATAAAGACGAACTTTATTCGATAGAGACATAGATAATTCATACTATTGTCACAAAACATTTGTTGCATATCTCAGAGGTCTCGTTTATACTATTAATTGGTAATGAAAGACGAACAATGAAAGGACAGAACATGGAAGAAAATAATTTAGAGATTGAGAATATGAACGAAGAACAGGTGAATGTAGATGATACATATGTAGAAGAACAAAAGTCGGGTAAAAAAAGAAATGGCAAAAAGAAAGAAGAGTTCAATCTGAAAAAGGAAATCTTTAGCTGGATTAAGATTTTTATTATTGCAGTAGTCATTGCCTTTGTTGTGAATAATTGCATTATTATGAATGCGAATGTACCATCAGGATCTATGATGAATACTATTTTAAAGGGAGACAGAATGATTGGTCTTAGAACAGCTTACTGGTTTTCTGATCCGGACAGAGGGGATATTGCTATCTTTGAAAATCCTGATTATAAAGAAAATGGAAGTCTGGCAGAAGATAAGTATTATGTAAAACGCGTCATTGGATTGCCGGGAGATAAAGTGGTAATTAAAAACGCAAAGATTTATATTAATGATTCTGAGAAACCATTAAATGAATCTTATCTGCCGGAAGAGTGGTTATACGTAAATGGTGAAGACGAAGTCTTAGAATATAAAGTGCCAAAAGACTGTTATTTTATGCTGGGAGATAACCGTAATAATTCTAATGATGCAAGATTCTGGACCAATACGTATGTAAAGAGAGATAAAATTCTGGCAAAAGCAGAATTCAAATATTGGTCAAATAAAAAAATTGATTTAGAAATGTTTGATAAAGCAACATATTAAAATAAAAAAGGTAGTTATTCATTTACTGATAGATTCAGTGAAGTTTGAATAATTACCTTTTTCTTATTGGTGTAAAGCATATGTTACTGTGGAATCTTTTATTTGAAAACCTAATTTTCTGTATAAATTGTATGCCGGTGTATTCTCTTTACTGACATGTAGTAAGGCACCGGTATACATATGAGATAAATCAAAAAGAATTTCCTGTAAAAACTGATATCCATATCCCTTACCACAATATTCTGTAAGGGTTTCTACATTGGAGATAAAAACGTAGTCATCATTAAATTTAGAAATGTTGCAGGATACAATCTCTATTCCCTCATTGACATAATGATATTGAGATGAATTGTCTGTAATAAGTTCAAAGTTGCCTGAGTTTTCAGGAGCAGTGAAAGTTTTTAACTGGACACTCATTAATAATTCTGTAGAGACATAAGAAAAATTATTTTTTTTCAAAAAATCAATACCAATCAGATTATTCGGGTGAACAGATATTTCAATATTGGAAATTTCATAATCATCTAAAAAGTTACCTAATAACTGTTGCCCTATGTGTTCACGTCTGTTATCAGGGTGTACAAAAATACTGATTTCTACGCTATTCGAATCAATGATGTAAACAGATAAAAATCCTAATAATTGTTCGTTTAATTTCGCATAATATAATCGGGGAGATTCAGAAAAAATATCAAACTCATCTTCTAGGCAATTGGAATGCTGTAAATTGTCATTGGTGCAGCATCTGTTGTATAAATTATCACATTGTTGTTTTAATGAATGATTTAATTGTACTGTTTTAGAAAAAATATAATTTGATTTCATAATATAATACCTCTTTTGGATTATAACAAAGTCGATAGAAAAAATATAGTATGTGTGTTATATTTATATGGATTGCTGCGAATATATATAAAGGAGAAAAGGATATGCTTAAAATTGGTTCACATGTAGGAATGAGTGGAAAAGAGATGTTGTTGGGTTCGGCAAAGGAAGCCAAGTCTTATGACGCAAATGTGTTTATGGTGTATACAGGAGCACCACAGAATACGAGAAGAAAAGATGTTAGTGAATTGCGTATCGATGAGGCTCATGAGTATATGAAGAATAATGGAATCGAAGATATTATTATTCATGCTCCTTATATCATTAATTTAGGAAATACGATAAAACCGGAAACGTATGAAATTGCAGAAATATTTCTGGCAAGTGAATTAGAACGAAGCAGTGCAATGGGAAGTCATGTAATGGTATTACATCCGGGTGCTCATGTCGGTGCAGGAACAGAGGCGGGAATCGCACAGATTGTAAAAGGGATTAATAATGTTTTGACAAAGGACACAGATGTATATATTGCATTAGAGACAATGGCAGGAAAAGGCAGTGAAATTGGACGAAGTTTCGAAGAACTGGCAAAAATATATGATGGTGTCAAATACAATGAAAAACTGCGTGTATGTTTTGATACCTGTCACGTGAACGATAGCGGATATGATTTGGTAAATGATTTGAGTGGAACGTTGGAGCAGTTTGATAAAATCATCGGAACAGAACAGATTGCTGTTTTTCACATTAATGATAGTAAAAATCCTTGTGGAGCAGGCAAGGACAGGCATGAAAATATCGGGTTCGGAAATATTGGATTTGATACACTAAAAGAAATTATATATATGCAGGATTTTGAAAATATTCCCAAGATTCTTGAGACTCCTTATATCAAAGATCCCAATGATAAGAAAAAGTCATATGCACCATATAAGTATGAGATTGAAATGATTCGAAAAGGTGAATTTAATCCTGAATTACAAAATATAATTTTAAAGAATAGCAGATAGGTTTCAGGATTAATATACACAAAAGTGAATCTTGTTCTATTTTATAAAGAGAAGGTGATTATACAGAATGGATAATTTGATATATAGTTTAAATGCCACAGTTCCGGTGTTTCTGGTAATTGTGGCAGGTTATATTTTTAAAAAACTTGGCTGGATTAATGAAGGATTTATTAAGTCTGCAAATAAAATCACATTTACGATTACACTTCCGTTACTTCTGATACAGGATATGATGAGTAATGATTTTTTGCAGGAGTTTGAGCTAAAGTACATATTTTATTGTGCTATTGTTACATCAGTCTGCTTTATCGGAACAACAATTGGAGCGAAATTACTTTTAAAAGATAAATCCATTGTGGCAGAGTTTGTTCAGGCATCATATAGAAGCAGTGCCGCAGTTCTTGGAACAGCATTTGTATTAAATATATATGGAAATACAGGAATGGTTCCTCTTATGATCGTAGGAGCTGTACCGTTATATAATATATATGCTGTAGCAATACTTACGATAGAATGTCCATCTCAGGAAACTGAGCGTAATCACACAATGATCAAAACATTAAAAGGAATTGTTACAAATCCTATTATTCTGGGAATAGTGATAGGAGTTATCTTTTCAGCATTGAGAGTAGAGCTACCACAGATGGTGGAAAATACAATCAGCAGTCTTGCAAAAATAACCACACCATTGGCGCTGCTTGCGATAGGAGGAAGTTTTGAGATAGGAAAAGCAATTGAAAAGGTAAAACCATCTGTGATTGCTACTGTATTAAAACTGGCAGGATGGCCAATAATATTTTTGCCGATAGCGATTGCAATGGGATTCCGGGATGCAAAGCTAATGGCGCTAGTGATTATGCTTGGCTCACCAACCACACCAAGCTGTTACATAATGGCAAAGAATATGAAGTCTGAAGGGACATTGACAAGCAGTGTCATTGTGCTGACAACTTTATTTTCTGCATTTACAATTACAGCAATTATATTTGCACTGAGAAGTATGGGATATTTGTAAAAATAATATAGTATCTTGGAGGTTATGATGAAGAGAGAAGAACAAAATATAAAAGATACATGGAAGATGGAAGATTTATTTCCGAGTGATGAAGTCTGGGAAAAGGAGTTAGAAAGGGCAATTAATCTTGTGAATGAATATTCCAAATATGCGGGGGAGATATCGGGAGATAAAGAAAATTTACTAACCTATTTTAAGTTTAATGATGAGGTTAATCTACTTGCCGAACGTTTATATGTTTATTCCAATCAGAAATATCATCAGGATATGGCGAATGCGAAATATCAGAAATATTCAGGTAAGGCGCAAAAACTGGTTGTAGATATTGGAAGTGTTTCTGCTTTTGTAGAACCCGAACTTTTGAGTATTGATGAGAGTATACTTCTTGGCTGGATGGAAGATGAAAGATTTGCAGATTACAGAAGATATATCAGTGAAGTATTGAGAAGCAAAAAGCACACTTTAGATGAAAAGACAGAAGAGATTCTGGCAAAAAGTAAAAGGATGGCAAATGCCGCAGATAATATTTATGCGATGTATAATGGAGCGGATATTGATTTTCCTGTGGTTACGAACAGTGACGGAGAAGAAATTAAAATTACTCATGGAAATTTTGTTCCTATTTTATCAGGAACAGACAGGGAATTGCGGGGAAAAGCTTTTCATGCGTTATACAGCACATATGGTAAGATGAAAAATACAATCGCAGCTACTTTCAATGCAAATGTAGAGCAAGCATGCTTTTATGCGGATGTGAGAGGATATTCTTCTACAAGAGCAATGTATCTTGATGGAAGCAATGTACCGGAACGTGTATATGATAATCTGATAGATACGGTTCATGAGAATATTCATCTGATGCACCGCTATGTAAAAATAAGAAAGAAGGCTTTAGGTGTAGATGAATTACACATGTATGACATTTATGCTCCGATTGCAAAAGCGCCAGAGAAAAAATATACATTTGATGAGGCAAAGACTATGGTAAAGGCAGGTCTGGCTCCAATGGGGGAAGCCTACCTTGAGAAGCTGCAGGAAGGCTTTGACAACCGATGGATTGATATTTATGAAAATGAGGGAAAGAGAAGCGGTGCTTATTCATGGGGAGCATATGGCACGCATCCATATGTACTGTTAAATTATCAGGGAACTTTAGATCATGTTTTTACATTGGCACATGAAATGGGACACGCACTTCATTCTTATTATTCTGATGATACTCAGCCATATATTAATGCGGGATATAAGATTTTTGTGGCAGAGGTGGCATCTACGTGCAATGAGTCTCTGCTTATTCATGATTTACTAAATAAAACAGAAGATAAGGAAACTAGAGCATATCTTATCAATCATTTTCTGGAACAGTTTAAGGGAACGTTGTATCGACAGACAATGTTTGCCGAGTTTGAAAAGATTACACATGGTATGGTAGAAAAAGGCGAGACTTTAACGAGTGATGTATTGTGTAAAGTTTATTATGATTTAAATAAATTTTATTTTGGGGATGATATTGTATTAGATGACGATATTGCATTAGAATGGGCGAGAATTCCACATTTTTATAATCCATTTTATGTATATCAGTACGCAACAGGAATCTCAGCAGCGATAGCACTTTCCGGAAAGATAATGAAAGAAGGTGAAGCCGGTGTGAAGGATTATATGAAATTCTTAACTGGTGGAGGTTCAAAAGATCCGATTGATCTATTAAAGCTTGCAGGAGTAGATATGACTGATAAGGAGCCTATAGTACAGGCATTGAAACTGTTTGAAAAACTGCTGGATGAGATAGAGATGATTATAAATGGATAGTGTTCGCTTGCGTAATTGGGTAGGAGCCAGCCATACAGTTCCTGTATTACACAATATATTCTTGTTTAATATATAATTCCACATAAGTAGATTGTCAGTGGTATTGTTATTAATGACATTACAGTTGAAATAAAAATTGTTTTTGAAACAAATTTTGTATCAGCACCATATTCATCAGACAACATCAGAGCTGTGTTGGCAATCGGCATAAGAAATTCAATAAACAATACATTGAGTAAAAGACTGTCTCCTAAGAATAAACGAAAAACAGGATACAGTAGAATAGGAAGTATAAACTGTTTTATTATAGAAAAAACATAAATTTTCCATTCATTAAATACTTCTGAGAGTTTAATGGTAGCAAGGGTAGCACCAACTAATATCATTGCAAGAGGAGAAGTGAGGCCACCGACAGTGCCTACTACGTCTTCAACCGTAGTAGGAAAATGAATATCCAACAAATAGATAGTGATGGCAAGAACTGCACTGATAATACCTGGTGTGAGAAGAGACTTTAGGTTAAAGGCTGTTTTTTTAGCTTCGCCATAACCAATCATAACCACACCATAAGTGAATGCGCTGAGGTTAAAGAAAATATTTAAAACAGCAGCATAAAATACAGCACTACCTCCATGGACTCCACAGGCAGCCTGTAAAATAGGAATGCCCATAAATCCTACATTGGAGAATATAAGCATAAACATGTATGCTCCCTGTCTGGAACGTACAATATTCAGTGTTTTGACCATGATTTTAACAATAATAAATGCAATAATTGGCATAATCAGATAAAAGACAATGGATGCACCAAAAAGAGTTGCAACCTCTGAACCTTCAGGACGCTGTTTCATTGATAAAACAGAATCTATCATCATTAAAGGTAATGTTATATCCAAAACAAATCGATTTAATGCATGGATAGACTTTTCGTTTAGTATATTTACTTTTAATGCAAGAAATCCAATGCACATTATTATAAAAAGTTGTATCAGCTGATGAATCAGCACTGTCATATCAATCATGGTAATCTCCTTTATATGGGCAATGTGTTATAATCTATAAGATTAGTATGCACCCGAAAAGTATTTTAAAACGGTAGAAAGATTCCGTCAAGAAAATAATATAAAGTAGAAACAAAAGAGAGTAAGGATAGAATAAATGTTAAAAGATATTAAAGGAATAATTTTTGATTTAGATGGAACGATACTTGACAGTTCATGGGTCTGGGATAAAGTTGACAAAAAATTTTTAGGCGACAGAGGTTTTGAAGTGCCGGACGATTATGTGGAAGCAATCTCACCTATGGGAGCAGAGAAGGCCGCAGTGTATACCATCGAGAGATTTGGTTTACATAATGAAAGACCAAGAGAATTGGTAAGAGAGTGGTTTGATATGGCAAAGACCGAGTATCGGGATAAAGTTATATGCAAACCTCATGCAAAGAGTTTTGTTAAAAAAATGTATTCTCAGGGAAAGAAGCTTATAATTGCAACGTCTTCAGACAGAGAACTTTTTATACCGACTTTAGAACGGGAGGGAATACTTGGTTATTTTAGTGATATTGTTACGGTAAATGAGGTAGAGAGGGGAAAAAGGTTTCCTGATATTTACATAGAAGCGGCAAAACGAATTGATTTTCCAGTGAGTCAGTGTCTCGTTTTTGAAGATATTATTACTGCAATTAAAGGAGCAAAATCAGGTGGCTTTCAAGTCGTTGCAGTAGAAGATGAAAAATCTGCGCATTACTCGGAAGAAATCAGAGCAATAGCAGATTTTTATATCTCATCATATCAACAATTATTATAAGATTATGCCTTGGATTTTGCCGGTATTTGTGCAAGGATAATTGCTGTAAAAATAAGTCCACAACCAATCAATTCTTTTGTGCCCATAGTCTCTCCTAAAATAATCCAGCCCGAAAGTACTG
The DNA here is from genome assembly GCA_910584795.1 of uncultured Eubacterium sp. Lineage (GTDB taxonomy): Bacteria > Bacillota > Clostridia > Lachnospirales > Lachnospiraceae > Eubacterium_G. The sequence goes on from CAJUBZ010000002.1 coordinate 182,938, forward strand.
CAAATACCGATTCCAGACTAAGAATTAAGGAAGCAACAGTCGGGTTCATTCCAACCTGTCCGATAATCTGCAATGTGTATGCAACACCGCAGGATAGGAAACCAGCATAAAATAATGGTATCCAGGTGGAGAGTGATGTAAAAGCTTCTGCCCAGACATTCAGATTCATAAAGGAATGTTCCATATCAAATAAAAACATTGGAATTGCAGTAACAATTCCACAGACAAAAAATTGTATACAGGAAAGTTTTATTCCATCTACCTTTGGAGAAAAATAATCTATTACTAAAATATGTAATGCAAAGAAAAAGGCGCAGGCAAGTAACAGCAAATCAGCTGTTTTAAATGAAAGTGCTCCGTCAAAGCATAATAAATAAAGACCTGCGAGTGTTAACACTACACCAATCCATATATTTATTCCGCATTTTTTCTTTAAGAATATCCCGAGAATCGGAACAATTAAAATATAACAGGCAGTAAGGAATCCTGCTTTGCCTGCCGAGGCACCCAGATATAACCCTAACTGCTGTACATTGCTTCCAAGACAGAGACAGAGTCCGCATAAAATTCCGCCGATAATTAATGTTTTTCTGTTTTCTTTTGTTTTCGGAACATTTTTTGAAAGTCCGATTCTATTTAAAATAAAAATAACAGGAATTAAAATCAGTCCTCCTAATATGGAACGGATGCAGTTAAATGTGTAAGGGCCACAATTGTCTCCACCAATGCTTTGGGCAACAAAAGCTGTTCCCCATATAAATGCCCCAAGGGCGAGAAAGAATGAATGTTTTACTTTTATTGAATTCATAATAAATGTCCTGCTTTCGTATAGATGTAATATTCAAGAAATAGTATATATGTTAAAGAGAAAAATGGCAAATAAAAGTATATGATATAGAAGAAAAAGATAAAGTAGAAGATTGGAAATATAATTTTGATTAAATTAAAAAATTTTAGAAAAACTTATTGACAAAAATTAGTGCTTATAGTATTATATTTCTTGCGTGTGAAACGCAAACAATGCGCGAGTGGCTCAGTGGTGGAGCACCTCCTTGCCAAGGAGGGGGTCGCGGGTTCGATCCCCGTCTCGCGCTTTTTTTGTATATAAAAATAATAGGAAACGATTATGGCGATAGATTGGGCGATATTAGATAAAATACAGAGTATGTTAAGCAGTGGATTTATGGACTGGCTTATGCCTAGAATCACAGTTTTGGGTGATGCGGGTATTATATGGATTATTATAGGTATCATTTTACTGCTATGCAAAAAACATCGTAGAACAGGATTTTTAGTGCTTGCGGGACTATTCCTAGGATTGATAATAGGTAATGGAATTATAAAAAATGTAGTGGCAAGACCTAGACCGTGCTGGCTTGATACAGATTTTAATGTGTTAATATCTGTTCCGAAAGATTTTTCTTTTCCATCGGGACATACACAGGCATCTGTAATAGCGGCAACGATTATAACTCTTTATAGAAAGGAATGGGGATGGATTGTAATTCCATTGGCAACGGCGATTTCTTTTTCGAGATTATATTTATATGTCCATTATCCTACAGATGTTCTGGGAGGGGCAGTTTTAGGAGTTATAATCGGACTGGTGACATATTATGCAGGGAATAAAATTATTGATACTGTAATTGTAAAAAAATAGAACTGAGGTGAAATATTATGATGATTTCAACAAAAGGCAGATATGCACTTCGTGTAATGATAGATTTGGCTCAGAATGGTATTGAAAGTTTTGTATCATTAAAAGATGTTGCAGAGAGACAGAATATATCCATGAAATATTTAGAGATGATTGTTTCAATGCTTAATAAGGGTAATATGGTACATAGTCAGAGAGGAAAAGCAGGAGGATATAAATTAGCGAAGGAACCATCAGAGTATACGGTAGGTGAGATTTTAAAACTTACAGAAGGCACATTAGCTCCAGTGATGTGTTTAGAAGAGGGGGCAGAGGTTTGTGAAAGATCGGAAGAATGTATCACATTACCTTTGTGGAAAAAACTAAATAATATTATTGACAAATATCTTGACAGCGTCACATTAGATGATGTGATAAATAAAAGAGTATAAAAGAAAAGAGTTCGCAAAATAAATTGAAGCGAACTCTTTTCTTTTATTTGAACTGATGGTTCTGTATTGATAATCTTGCTCCACTGACATATCCACTAAAGAATAAGTAACTGGACATATCAATTGTTCTATTTCTGTATTTTACTTTTTTGTCTCCATTTAATGTTAATTTTGCTGCTTTAATACAGTCTTTGTTTAACTTTCCACTATCATATAAGGAAAGGGAGCGGCTTAATGAACCGTTTCTAACAGGACCGAACTGGTATGGCTGATAAATAACCCCACTTAAAGAGCCTGGAAAACTTTTTGATTTTATACGGTTCATGATTACAATTCCAACAGCTTTTTTTCCGGCAAAACACTCGCTGCCGGCTTCGCTGAAAATGATTGATGACATTAATCTTAATTCAGCCTTGTTATAATTATTTTTAACTTTAATTTTAACTTTAGCAAAAGCTGTACCAGTTGATTTTGAAAGCAGTTCGATTGTAGAAGAACCTTTTTTTAATCCTTTGACTACACCTGTCGATGAAACAGAAGCAACTTTCGGTTTACTTGATCTGATAGTGTAGTTCTTCATTGTACTTTTCTTAACTTTAAGTATTTTATATAATTTTGTATTTTTATTTACTTTTATTGATTTGTTCGTAGTTATTGGCTGAGTGTAAGCTTTTATTGTAAATGTAGCAGCTGTACATATAAACAATAATAACATAAAACTAAAAATTTTAATCTTCAAAACAACCTCCGTTTGTTACAAAAATGTTACGTTTATCTTACGAATAATGGTTATACCGTAAAAAATGTAATTTGTCAACAGGAAAAATGTAACATATCACTCTCAAATCTGTATAAATATATTTGCAAAGTCGAAAAAAACAGTTTGATAAAAGAAAGATATTTACAAAAGAAAAAAACAGAAGTATAATTCCTAGTGAACAGATAGGAATAAAAGGAGGAAACAATATGTATATATATGCTGATAATGCTGCTACAACAAAAATGAGTAAGTCAGCAGTGAAAACTGTTTTAAATATAATGAAGGATGTATATGGTAATCCTTCGAGTCTGCACAGTATGGGACAGAAAGCTAAGGAAATACTTGAAAAAGCAAGAAAGGATGTTGCAGATTGTATTGGAGCAGAATTTAAAGAAGTATATTTTACGTCTGGAGGAACTGAATCAGATAATCAGGCGATTATCTCGGCAGCAGAAATTGGTCTTTTAAATAAGAAGAAACACATTATTTCGACGAAAATAGAACATCACGCAGTGCTTCATACATTAAATAAATTAGAAAAGAAAGGTTTTGAAGTAACTCTATTGGATGTGCCGGAAGATGGAATTATCAGAGTAGAAGATTTTGTTGATGCAATTAGAGAAGATACAGCATTCGCGACAATTATGTTTGCAAATAATGAGATTGGGACGATACAACCTGTTGGAGAGATTGGGAGAATATGCAGAGAAAAAGGAATTATTTTTCATACAGATGCAGTTCAGGCAGCAGGCCATGTAGAGATTGATGTAAAAAAATTAAATATTGACATGCTGTCATTGTCAGCACACAAATTTCATGGACCTAAAGGGGTTGGAGCATTGTATGTGAGAAAAAATCTTCCACTTTGCAATATTATTGAAGGAGGAGCACAGGAGCGGGGAAAGCGTGCGGGTACGGAAAATCTTCCGGGAATTGCAGGTATGGCAGAAACTTTGAAAGAAGCATGTAGTCATTTAGAAGAAAATGCCCGAAAAGAGACTGCTTTAAGAGACAGGTTGATTGTGGGGCTGTCTGAAATCAGTCATTCTATGTTAAATGGTGACTGGAAAAACAGGTTACCCGGAAATGTGAATTACATTTTTGAGGGGATTGAAGGGGAATCTTTATTGTTGTTGTTAGATTCCAGAGGTATTTCTGCTTCATCCGGTTCGGCATGTACATCCGGTTCGTTGGAACCCAGCCATGTTCTTCTGGCAATTGGAAGACCTCATGAGGTCGCCCACGGTTCTCTGAGGCTGACAATAAGTTCTGAAAATACCATGGAAGAAATGGATTATATTGTAGAGCAGACAAAAGAAGTGGTGGAGTACCTTAGAAGTATTTCTCCAATGTGGGAACAGATTACGAAACAAAAAGAAACAAATAATGAATAAGACAATAAACGAGAGGAGTTTTTATGTTATATAGTGAGAAAGTAATGGATCATTTTATGAATCCTAGAAACGTAGGAAAACTTGATGATGCAGATGGTATTGGTGAAGTAGGAAATGCCAAGTGTGGAGATATTATGAAAATCTATATTAAGGTAGATAATGGGTTGATATCTGATGTGAAGTTTCAGACATTTGGTTGTGGTTCTGCTATTGCCAGCAGTTCAATGGCAACTGAATTGATAAAGGGAAAGCCGGTTCATCAGGCATTGGAATTGACGAATAAGGCTGTAGTAGAGGCGCTTGAGGGGCTGCCTGCTCATAAGATACATTGTTCGGTATTGGCAGAAGAAGCTATTAAATGTGCAATTGAGGATTATCAGATGAAAAAATCGTGTTGATAAAATCATTTAGTTGGGGTAGTATGTTAGTGAAATATGAATAATGGCTATGCCGTGATGAAGGATGAAATTATGAAAGCACTGATTGCAATGAGCGGTGGTGTAGACAGTAGTGTTGCTGCCGTGTTTATGAAAGAAAAAGGATATGAGCCGATTGGCGTTACGATGAAACTTTATGATAATGAAGATGTAAATATGTCTCAGGAAAAGACCTGTTGTTCTTTAAGTGACATAGAAGATGCCAGAAGCATTGCCCATAAGTTTGATTTTCCATATTACGTGTTTAATTTTAAAACACAATTTAGGGAAAAAGTTATGGACAAATTTGTGGGTTGTTACAAATGCGGCATGACACCAAATCCTTGTGTAGATTGTAACCGTTATCTTAAATTTAATGAGTTAGACCGTCGGGCAAAAGAATTAGAATGTGATGTGATTGTTACCGGACATTATGCACGAATCAGATTTAATCAGGAAACAAAAAAATATGAGTTATTAAAAGGTGTGGATGATTCAAAAGATCAAAGTTATGTTCTGTATTATATGACTCAGGAGCAGCTGGCACATACGATGCTGCCACTCGGTGAATATACTAAGGAGGAAATTAGAAAAATTGCTGATAAGTATCAGTTAATTAATGCGGATAAACATGATAGTCAGGATATATGTTTTATCCCTGATGGCAATCATATGCAGTTTATTGAAAATTACACGAATGAAAAAGTTGGAAAGGGTAATTTTTTAGATATTAACGGAAAAGTGATTGGACAACATAACGGATATTATCGGTATACAGTTGGTCAGAGAAAAGGAATTAATGTGAATCGCGATGGAAAACATTATGTGTTAGAAATTAAACCTGAAACAAATGAAGTTGTAGTAGGAAGAAATAAAGATTTATTTTCAACAGAATTAATTGCTGCAGATTTCAATTGGATTTCAGGGGAGATTCCAAAAGAACCCATTCGAATTAGTGGAAGAACCAGATATCATCAACCATTGACAGAGGGAGTGGCAGAAGTATTGGATAATGGTGATGTGAAAATTACATTTGATGAGCCTATTCGTGCAATTACAAAAGGACAGTCGGTTGTATTATATAATGGGGAAATCGTTCTTGGCGGAGGCTGTATTGTGAAAACTGAAATAATGTAATAAAATCTGTATACTTGTAAATATTAATAGAAATCATTAATTTTTATAGTTTAGGTTTGATACACCCGGGAGAAGAAACATGAGGGAGGAGTCTTTCATGTTTCTTTTGTTAGTATATAAAAAAATATAGTAGCATTACATTATAAAAATATGTAAAATGATAATGGTATTTATTTTAAATAAAATTTAAAAACCTATTGCAAAGATAGGAAAAAGATGGTATTATTTTTACAATAATTAAAACCTACTAAAATAATAGGAATTGCAATATAAATATTATTGGAGGTATGTGGAAATGTCAGATATAAAAAAAAGTGCATCAGAATTAATAGGAAAGACGCCTCTTTTGTTGGTGGAGAATTATCAGAGAAATGCAGATGCGACGGAGGCGGAGATTTTAGCAAAGTTGGAATATTTTAACCCGGCAGGAAGTGTAAAGGATAGAGTGGCACTTCAGATGATACAGGATTTAGAAGAGAGTGGAAGAATTAAGCCGGGAGCAACATTAATTGAACCAACATCCGGAAATACGGGAATTGGTATTGCGGCCGTTGCAGGAGCAAAAGGTTATAAAGTCATTATTACCATTCCCGAGACAATGAGTGTTGAGCGAAGAAATATTATCAAAGCATATGGAGCAGAAATTGTACTTACAGAAGGCTCGAAAGGAATGAAAGGTGCTATCGCCAAGGCAGAGGAAATTAAGAATGAAACACCAGGGGCTGTTGTTCTTGGACAGTTTATAAATTCTTCAAATCCTAAAGTACATAAGTTGACGACAGGTCCGGAAATCTGGGAAGATACAGACGGAGAGATTGATATTTTTGTTGCAGGAGTAGGAACCGGTGGAACAATTACGGGTGTTGGAGAATATTTAAAATCAAAGAATCCAAATGTAAAAGTTGTAGCAGTAGAACCAAAGGATAGTCCGGTACTTTCTAAAGGGACAGCAGGGGCACATAAGATTCAGGGAATTGGAGCAGGATTTGTTCCGGATGTACTTAATACAGAAGTTTATGATGAAATTATACCGGTTGCGAATGAAGATGCTTTCGAAACTGGAAAAGCAATTGCAAAAACAGAGGGGGTTCTGGTTGGGATTTCATCAGGAGCAGCACTGTTTGCAGCAACAGAGCTGGCAAAGAGACCGGAAAACAAAGGAAAGAAAATTGTTGCACTGCTTCCTGATTCAGGAGACAGATACTACAGCACGGCTCTCTTCCAGTAGGTTATTTATGGAAATAGGATGAAAAAGAATAGATAGGAGATTATATAAATGAGCAAAAGAAATTATAAATTTGAAACATTACAGTTACACGTAGGACAGGAAACCCCGGATCCGGCAACAGATTCAAGGGCAGTTCCGATTTATCAGACAACATCTTATGTATTTAAAAATTGTGCACATGCAGCAGCAAGATTTGGTCTGGAGGATGCAGGAAATATTTATGGAAGACTAACGAATTCAACACAGGGAGTTTTTGAAGACAGAATTACAAAATTAGAAGGTGGTGTGGCAGGACTCGCAGTAGCATCAGGTGCAGCTGCCATTGCGTATACTATTGAGGCATTGGCTAGTGCTGGAGAACATATTGTTGCACAAAAAACAATTTATGGTGGAACATCAAATCTTCTGGCACATACACTTATAAATTATGGGATTCATACTACTTTTGTAGATGCTCATAATTTGGAAGAAGTAGAAGCAGCGATTCAGGAAAATACAAAGGCAGTTTATTTAGAAACACTTGGAAATCCAAATAGTGATATTCCGGATATTGATGCGATTGCAGAGATTGCGCATAAGCATGGACTTCCGGTAATAGTAGACAATACTTTTGGAACACCATATCTGGTCAGACCAATTGAACATGGGGCAGATATCGTAGTGCATTCTGCTACGAAGTTTATCGGTGGACATGGTACATCTCTTGGTGGTGTGATAATAGACGGTGGTACGTTTGACTGGGAGGCATCAGGTAAATATCCGGGAATCTCAGAACCAAATCCAAGTTATCACGGAGTGAAATTTACAGAGGTGGCAGGTCAGGCAGCATTTGTTACGTATATTAGAGCAATTCTTTTAAGAGATACTGGAGCAGCAATTTCGCCATTTAATGCATTTTTGTTATTACAGGGAACAGAGACGTTATCGCTTCGTATCGACAGACATAATGAAAATACAAAGAAGGTAGTAGAATATTTATCAAATCATCCATTGGTTGAGAAAGTTAATCACCCATCACTTTCAGAACATCCGGATCATGCACTATACGAGAAGTATTTTCCAAATGGTGGGGCAAGTATTTTTACATTCAATATAAAGGGGGGACAGGAAGAAGCACATAAGTTTATTGATAACTTGCAGTTATTCTCTTTATTAGCAAATGTAGCGGATTCAAAGTCTCTGGTAATACATCCGGCGACAACGACACACAGTCAGTGCACACAGGAAGAATTATTAGAACAGGATATCAAGCCAAATACAATCAGACTGTCTATTGGAACAGAGAATATTGATGATATTCTTGAGGATTTGGATGAGGCATTTAAAGCAGTATAAAATATCAATAATAAGGAGGAAAGAAAATGATTAAGATAATTCAATATCCGAAGTGCAGCACTTGTAAAAAAGCTGTGAAGTTTTTACAGGACAACAACGTAGAATTTGAGAGCAGAGATATCAAAGAAAATAATCCGACAGCAGAAGAATTGAAGAAGTGGCATGAAATGAGTGGGCTGCCCTTAAAGAGATTTTTTAACACTAGTGGATTGAAGTATAAGGAGCTGGGCTTAAAGGATAAGTTACCGCAGATGAGTGAGGAAGAACAATATGAACTGCTGGCAACAGATGGTATGTTGGTGAAAAGACCAATATTAGTCGGAGAGGATTATGTGCTGGTAGGGTTTAAAGAAGCAGATTGGAGTGAAAAGATATAATATAGAAGAAAGAAACTGTATGGCCTATAAAACCATACAGTTTCTCTTATCTAATTCCGATCTGGAAACATAAACAATCTGCTCATCGGTGCTGTCAAGTGCCCATTTTATTAAATGAATACAGCCATCATATATTTCAATACATGTAATGCCAAAAGGGGATACACAACTTCCTGTATTATAATATGGAGAGTTGTTTGTACCCATCATAGGCCGGTGAGTATGACCTGTAATTAAAATATGCTGATTTTGTTTTGCCCAGTTTGTTAATTTCTTTTCAGTAGATTTTTTTCTTTTATTGTTTTTTGCAGCACTGGTAGGGTCAGGAATACCTAGAGATTCTAACGGTTTCCAGATATATCTTACAAGAAAACGTGATAAGTGCCATAAGGTACTGTTTAAAAAATCAGCTTGATGGCCATGAGTAAGGTATATATTGTTCTGGGTCTCACTTTCTAAAATAATACCAGGATAAAAGGTTATATCTGGAAAAAGCTTTTTTGCACACATTTGGTGATCACAGTAATAGGAACGGAAATTTGAATTTGTGTACCTGGAATTTTTTTTGACAATATCGTGATTTCCATATACGCTGTAAAATTTTTTTTGGTTATAAAATTTTACAAGAACATCGAAGGTATGCTGGTGCATATCTTTGATGGCATTCATATTTCGGTTTTCCCATAACTCGTCACCATCCCCCAGTTCAATATAAGTGAAATCCCTGTGAAAGTAATAGTTTAAAGCTGCAATATAAATAAATTCATTTTTAGTGAAATTGTCATTTGCTTTTCCAATGCCTCTGTGACAATCACTAAAGATCACATATCGACTTTGCATATTCAGAGGGAGCCGCAGTGCTCCCTCAAAAGCATTATTTATTCTAGAATGATATCCCATATAGCTTCCCTCATAATTAGAATGTTAATGTTTTTTACATTTTTTTTCACAGCATTTTTCTTTACATTCATATTCCGGATAACATTTTTCCTTACAATGCTTTTCCTTACAATGCTTTTTCCTGCAATGTTTTCTTTTACAGTGTTTCTGTTTCCGGCATTTTTTGAAACAGAACAAATGTCTGAAGCATACAGGAAGGAAGAAGTATAAATACAAAATTTTATCTACAATACAGGTAAACGGTCTTGTCACAAAATTAAACAGTTTACAGAAAATACGGTCCTGCCATAGAGAGAATGCTGCTACAAGACGATGGAAATATCGTGGCTGTCTGCTGTGGGGAAGACCAAATATAAATGTTACGGTATCGTCACATACATATAAGTCGCAGTCACTATATGCCATACGTTCCATGCTGGACATAAAAACTTCAAGCATTTCCCGGTTTTCAAAATCAATGGTAATCTGCATTGTAAGATCCTCTGGATTACAGTATGAACCTACTCGAAAACCAGTCAGCCACCAATGTCTTTTGGACAGTGAAAATAATTTTTGTCCTTTATAGTTTATAACCATAGAAAGAGGAAGCATCTCACTGTCAGGTACACCATAAAAAATTGTTTTACTGAAATCTTTCGGAGGGACAATTTTATCAGTTCTGTAAATTCCGATTTCTCCACCGATATTAATACCATATTGTCCTTTCCAAAATTCAATTAACCATGTTTTATCGTCATAATAAAAGTATACTTTTTCACAATCAAATACCATATTAAAATGAAGTGCTGCATGGTCATATTTTGCCATGTAGCCAAATTTTTTCTGCCATGCATTGCGCAGTGATGTCACAATATCACTTTCAGGCAAATAACAAAAACCAAACGGTTCTAATAAATCATTTAATAAATGAACCTTTTTACAGTAGTCCATATTGCATATTTTCTTTATGATTTTTTTTCTTTTGTAAAAACAAAAAATGGAAAATAAAATACATATAATAATAAGAATTCCAAAAAGTATATACATATTAACCTCTCATATGTGTTTGATATAGTATATGAAGAGAAAAGGGAATGTGTTATACTTTTAAAAGGAAAATACGCATATGGTAAGATGTTTTAATGATGTTAAGATTTCTCTCTAATGGAGAAAGTAAATAATATATATGATTAAAGGAGTAAATATAAATATGGTCAGAAAACATGTAATATTTAAAGGACGTGTACAAGGAGTAGGGTTTCGATATTATTGCCGGATTATAGCTGATAGGATGCGTCTGACCGGCTGGGTTCGCAATTTATATAATGGGGATGTAGAGATGGAGATACAGGGAGATAAAAGAGATATTGAAATGTATCTATATCAAATTAAGCAATGTGACAGATTTATTCGTATTGACGATATAGAAGTGACGACAAAGGATGTTATAGAAGAAAGTCAGTTTTATATTAAGTCCTATTAGAAAGGTACAGTTTAATAAATTTAAAAGAAGGTGGCAGATCATGAAGAAAGAAGAAAAGACAAATGTAATGCGCGTCTTAGACAGCAAAAAAGTAAAATATAAAAAATATAATTATTTATCTACAGGGGCGGTTAGTGGAACGGAAGTGGCACAAGCATTGGGAGAAAATCCTGATATGGTTTTTAAAACATTGGTTACTGTATCAAAATCAAAGAACTATTATGTGTTTATGGTTCCAGTTGAAAAGGAATTGGATTTGAAAAAGGCGGCCGGTGTAGTGGGAGAAAAGAAAATAGAAATGCTCAAATCAAAGGATTTATTGCCATTAACAGGATATGTACATGGTGGATGTTCTCCTATTGGAATGAAAAAGTTCTTTAAAACTACAATAGATAAAAGTGCAGAATGTTTTGAGACAATTATGTTTAGTGGTGGAAAAATTGGATATCAGGTAGAAGTGGCATTGGAAGATTTAAAGAAAGTAATTCAATTTGAATTGAAGGATATAACGATCAAGTAAATAACCTTTAATAAATGTATAATAAAGGTTATGATATGGAGAGCAAAAAAGGAGAAGATAACATGAGAAGAAGTGATAGAGAAATTACAGATAAAAAAGAATTGATAGAAATTATCAAGAAATGCGATGTTTGCAGAATCGTTTTAAATGATGAAGGGTATCCATATATTATTCCATTAAATTTTGGCATGGATATTCAGGATGAACAGATTGTGTTCTATTTTCATGGAGCAAGTGAAGGCAGAAAATATGATTTAATAAGAAAGGATAATCGGGCATCATTTGAGATGGACTGTTCACATCAACTGGTTATGGATGATAAAAAAATGAGTTGTACTATGAATTATGAGAGCGTTATAGGACGGGGACATATTGAAATTGTTTCAGAAGAAGAAAAAATGAAAGGATTGAAAATTTTAATGAAACATTATCATCAGGAAGACTTTCAGTTTGGTACAGCAATTGTTCCGAGAACAAACGTATTTAAATTGATTGTTGAAGATATGACAGCGAAAAGAAGATAAAAGTAGAAAAGTTTCTGGTATTTAGAAAGCCAGAAATTTTTTATTTTTGTTTTTGTTAAATAACATGCAACAATTTTATGCGTTACAGACACTATATAAATGTAAGGATAATACATAACAAGAGGTACCAATATGAATTACAAAGAAAAGGACGTTATAAATGCAATACAGCAGGACAAAATTGCATTTGAGAATTTGTATCGCGATATTAACACAGATTTGTACAAAATGGCTTTATATATGTTAGGAAATCATCAGATTGCCGAGGAAACAGTCAGTGAAACGGTGCTTGATGCTTTAATTGGCATAACAAAGCTGAAAGATGAGACTAAGTTTGAGTCATGGATACTTAAAATACTGACGAATAAGTGTAAAAGGAGAATGAAAGAGAAGTATCACAAATTTTCCGTATTCAATCCAAATGCACAGGAGTTTGAGGAAAGTTTGAATCAACGAGTAAGTCAGGAAAAAGATATAGAAGCAAAGACGGATGTACAGATAGCTCTATCGAAATTACAGCCAAAAGACAGAATGATTGTCACATTATGTGTGGTGGAAGGTTATAAAAGCCATGAAGTGGCCGATGTTTTGTCTATGAAACCCGCAACAGTCAGAAGCAGACTCAATCGAAGTCTGGCAAATATGAGAGAATATCTGGAGGTAAAAGAATGAGTAAAAAATATAAAGATATCGATAATGAAAATTTGAATATGGCAGAAATGATACGACAGGACAGTACAAAGATAGAAAAATGTGCTGTTGATGAAGAAATCATCGGTCAAATCAGAAGTTATGAAACACCAAAGCGAAATGTTTATAAAGTTATATCTGCAGTGGCGGTATGTGCTGTATTATGTATGACCATTTTTGCATGGAAAAATATTGGGCTGCAGACAGACGATCATTTCAAAAATATTAATGTAAATGAAACAACGGTAAGTCTTTATTCAGATAAAAATGCAAAGGTGGCAGGAAGTTATTCTGAAATTGAAAAAAAGATAAACAAAATATTTGGAGATGGAAGTCAATTTGCAAGAGATGAGAAGGATGTGGTTAAAAAGTCAAAAGGGACTTCCGATAATCTAGAAGCTGTTGCAGATATAGCAGAAAAAGAGTATTCTCAGACCAATAAACAGACTGAGAATGTAGATGAGTCCGATGTTGTAAAAACAGACGGGAAATATATTTATGCACTCTCTTATCAGACGGATGACAGCATCAAAAACCAGTCGAAAAAATATGAGGGTTGTTATGATGTCTGTTGGGTAGGGAACAGATATAAATTAACTATAACAGCAGTTGATGGCAAACGAATGGAAAAAGTATCTTCCATTAATATAGAAAGCAAAGAAGTTAAAGTATTTGACAATCTTGAAATGTATATTTCGGGAGATACATTGATACTTGCAGGAGGATATTTAAAAAACAAAAAAGAGTCGGAAATAAGTACCTGTATCTTTATTTATGATATTTCTGATAGAAAACATATTAAGTTAAAAAATGTAAATGTTCAGGATGGCTCATACAGTAACTCACGATTGTCAGATGGATATTTATATACAATTTCAAATTATAGTTTTTACACTAATTACGCAAAAGACCGCATTCCAAAAATAAATGGAAAGAAAATGAATTATGAATGTGTATATCTTCCTGAAAAAATAGAAAATGAATGGCCGGAATATACAATCATAACTGCATTGGATATTCATAAGAGTAATGATTTTAAAAGTGAAATTTCCATTTTGGGTGGAGTTAATAATATCTATGTCAGTCAAAGTAATATATATTTGCTCAATATTAATTGCGAAACCGAAGACATTACAGATACAAAAAAGGGAAAACAAATACTACAGGCTCAAAGAAATAAGAAAAAATACAGAGTAGAGAAAACGTGTGACTATACGAAAATATTGAAATACAGTTATAAGGATGGTGCAATTAATTATGTTGCGGCTACAAAAATATCAGGCTGGGTAGACGATCAGTTATCTCTTGATGAAAAAGATGGTTATCTTAGAATGGTTACTCATATTAATAATATTACTTCAACAAACCTATATCGGACGCATTATGATGCAAAGAATAAGAAAAAGGAAAGAGAACTGGTAGAATCTTTGGACAATGAAGAGATTGAGTCATGGAATGATGTTTATGTTCTGGGGAATGATTTAGAACAAGTTGCTTCTATAAAGAAGCTGGCAAAAAATGAAGAAATATATTCTGCGAGATTTTTAGGAGATTACGGATATTTTGTATCCTTTGAAAACACAGACCCATTGTTTACAATAGATTTTACAGATATGAAACACCCTAAAGTCATTGGGAAATTAAAAATGCCGGGATATTCAGATTATCTTCAGTTTTATAGAGAGGATTTGCTGTTTGGTATTGGTCAGGATGGTGATGAAAAAGGAAATATATCAGGAATTAAACTAGATATGTATAATGTAGAAAACGGTAAAGCTACGCTGAAAACAAAGCAGGTGTTGAAAGAATATGATTATACAGAAGCATTTTATAATTATAAGTCAATTTTAATTGATAGTAAAAAAGAATTAATTGGCTTTTATGCAGAAAAAAATAGTGGGTCTTATGAAACTAATTATTTGCTGTATACTTATAGAAATAATAAATTCAAAAAGTTTTTGGAGATTCCAATAGGTCAATATGTAGATAAGGTGCGTGGTTTATATATTGGAGAGTATTTCTATATTGTAAATCCTGATAGAAAAATTTATGCTATTGATTTAACGAAGTATAAAAAAGTATCAGAAATTAAAATTAAATAGAAATATCTATTTAGGATGAAATAGAAGGGTGAGATGAATATATTGTGATTCGTTTCACTTTTCTTTTTGCCTATAGATAAATTATCCATTGCATAGAATAGAGCATTTTGGTAAATAATTGTAATGAATATTTTATTGGAGGTATATTATGGCAGTAGAATTTAAGAATAGCGAAACAAAAGATAATCTTATGAGAGCTTTTGCCGGAGAGAGTCAGGCAAGAAACAGATATACATTTGCGGCAGAGCAGGCAAAACGTGAAAAACAGCAGGCAATTGCAAAATTATTTATATATACTGCGAATCAGGAAAAGGAACATGCACAGATATTTTATAACTATTTAAAAGAATTGGGTGGAGAAACCATTCATGTAGACGGTGGTTATCCTGTGGATATTACTGGAGATTTAGCAGAACTGTTACGGATGGCACAGCATAATGAATATGAAGAACATGATGATGTATATAAAAATTTCGGAGATAAGGCAAAAGAAGAGGGATTTATAAATGTTGCAAATACATTTCATATGATTGCAAAAATTGAAAAGATGCATGGAGACAGATTTGGAAGATTTGCAAAATGGTTAGAAGAAAATAAACTTCATATATCTGATGTGAAAACAGGGTGGATATGTTTAAACTGTGGATATGTTTATGAAGGACAGGCCGCACCGGAGAAGTGTCCGGTTTGTCAGCATGATAAAGGCTATTTTATCAGGTTAGAGTTGTCACCATTTACAGAATAAGAAAAAAATGTTTGCACAAAATTAAAAATGTGCTAAACTAGTTTAGGAACTTATTAGGAGAAAAATAATATATAAAAATTAACCTACATGCAAATATTTCGATAGGGTAAAACAGCTCATTGAATTATTAGGAGACAAAAGAATGGAAATTTTTTATTTTAATATAACACCACTTAGAAACAAAAATATTTTTGCTGAAAAACTTAAGGAAGTTAGCTTTGAGCGCTTGGCGAAAATAGAACGTTTAAAAAAACAGGATGATAAATTCAGATGTTTAGGAGCAGGACTTTTAATCAATTATGTTAAAAATAGATTTGGTATTGATGACGATATTATGATTGCAAAAAATGGGAAGCCTCATTTTACAAAAGAAAAGAGGTCGTTTAATATTTCTCATTCGGGTAATTATGTTGTTATTGCCGCATCTGAATATAATATTGGCATTGATATACAGCGAATGGAGAAAAGCAATTCTTTGATAGCTGAGAGAAACTTCTGTGCCAGTGAGTGTGCTTATATCAATGAAAATGATAATCAGGAAATAAAACGTCAGAGATTTCATGAAATTTGGACAATAAAAGAAGCCTATTTAAAGAACATAGGTATTGGTTTAAGAAAACCATTAAATTCGTTTGAAATTGATTTGAGTGGAGATAATCCTAAGATTATTGATAATCCGGGATATGCAATACTACAGATGAAACTGGATAATCTTTATATTATGGCGGTATGTGCAGATGTTCGCGATAAGGAGTTTCTCATTCGGGAAGTAGAACTGTAGGAAAACAAAATGTCATATAGAAAAGGGGTACTGTAATCATGCAAAATGAGCCGACCTCCCAAATGTTAGATTTTGGGTCTGACTATTGGGGGGCAGTTCAAAAAGAGATTGCAGTATCCCTGTTGTTTATAAGGAAAATTATTTACTCCATCGTCCTGATGCTCCACAAGGAAGAATTAATCCATTAGAACTTACTGGAAGTCCAATCTCTTCTGCTTCTACGTTACCACCAAATTTCGGAACAATCGCAGTACTTATCATATAATTTAGTACTGCAGGCTGTAGCCCGGTGGTGTAGGAATTAATTAAAAAGAATAACGGATTATCACTTAAAATGTTTGTGCATAATTCTACAAATGGAAAAATACTTTCTTCGATTTTCCATGTTTCTCCTTTAGGACCTCGTCCATAAGATGGCGGGTCCATAATGATTCCGTCATATTTATTTCCGCGCCTGATTTCACGTTCTACAAATTTTATACAATCATCTACTAACCATCTGACCGGTTTGTCGGATAATCCTGAAGAGACAGCATTTTCCTTCGCCCAGGTAACCATACCCTTGGAAGCATCCACATGAGTAACGTGGGCTCCGGCATCCAGTGCAGCAAGAGTTGCACCTCCGGTGTATGCAAAGAGATTTAATACCTTGACAGGTCTTCCTGCATTTTTAATTTTCTCTGAAAACCAATCCCAGTTGGCAGCCTGTTCGGGAAAAAGCCCTGTGTGCTTAAAACTAAAAGGCTTAAGATTAAAAGTTAAATTCTTATAACCTATAGTCCATTGCTGAGGGAGGTTAAAGAACTGCCATTGTCCACCTCCTTTGTTGCTTCTGTGGTAATGACCGTTATGTTTGTGCCACCCCTTATTTTTCTTTGGGGTATTCCAGATTACCTGTGGGTCCGGGCGGACCAGCAAGTAATCTCCCCATCGTTCTAATTTCTCTCCTGTTGAAGTATCAATAACTTCATAATCTTTCCAATTTTCTGCAATCCACATTTGTCTGTTTCCTTTATAAAAAATTATTGTGTTCTAAATCTCGGATAAGTGCAAAATGTCTTTAATCCATTTAGAAATAGGTTTTCTTTTGATTCTGTTTCATATTTTAGCATAATAAATACAAAGACACAAATAACATAAAAAAAGAATGGAATTATTTGGAAAGAATATGTATAATAGTTATATTGATGAAGGATAAAAGGAGGAATTTATAATGGAAAACAAATATGAAGGAACAAAAACAGAAAAGAATCTGGAAGCAGCATTTGCCGGAGAGTCACAGGCAAGAAACAAATATACATACTTTGCTTCTATAGCTAAGAAAGAAGGATATGAACAGATATCTTCCATCTTCTTAGATACAGCAAATAATGAAAAAGAGCATGCAAAGATGTGGTTTAAAGAATTGAATGGAATTGGTGATACCGCACAGAATCTTGCAGCTGCAGCAGAGGGCGAAAACTATGAATGGACAGATATGTATGAAGGTTTTGCCAAGACTGCTGAAGAAGAAGGGTTTCCGGAGCTGGCAGAAAAATTCCGTCTGGTAGCAGCGATTGAAAAACATCATGAAGAAAGATATCGTGCCTTACTGAAAAATGTTGAAACCAAAGCAGTATTTGAGAAGAGTGAAGTAAAAGTTTGGGAATGCAGAAATTGTGGACACATTGTTGTTGGAACAAATGCACCTGAGATTTGTCCGACATGCGCACACCCACAGAGTTATTTTGAAGTGCATGCTGAAAACTATTAAAACAAAAAAATATTGTGAATAAAAAAGAGTAGCGTTAGTCATTTTGATTAACGCTGTTCTTATGTTATAATACTTGACAGGTGAATGAGAAAAGATATTAAACAAAAAATATAGCAAATATTAAAGGATGGATTAAAAGTAGTGGAGAAAAGAAAATGAAAACGGAAAGGATGACATATGTATATTAGAAAAGCAGAAAAAAAGGATATTCCACAGATTGAGACATTGTTGTATCAGGTTGCAAAAGTACACTCTGATGGACGTCCGGATTTGTTTCAGACAGGTACTAAAAAATATACTTTGGAAGAATTAAATGAATTGCTGGAGGATCATACCCGCCCGATATATGTTGCTGAGGAAGAGGGGAAAATATTAGGTTATGCGTTTAGTATATTTCAGGAAAATCACTCAAATTTATTAACTCATATAAAAACCTTGTACATAGATGATTTGTGTGTATTAGAAAGTATAAGAGGAAAAGGCGTTGGAACAAAATTGTATCAGCATGTTTTAGAAATTGCAAAACAAAGCGGCTGTTATAATGTCACTTTAAACGTATGGGCATGCAACGAGGAAGCGAAAGCATTTTATGAAAAATGTGGATTGCATGTACAAAAGATAGGAATGGAAAAAATATTGCCATAGGAGAGAATGCAATGTCTAACATCATAGAGATAAAAGATTTTAATGCACCGGAATTAGATGTATATGCCAGGCTGACAGAAAATCAATTATTGAACAGGCATGAGCCAGAGAAGGGAGTTTTTATTGCGGAGAGTCCATTAGTAATTGAGAGAGCACTTGATTCAGGCTGTGTTCCAATATCCTTTTTAGTAGAGAAAAGGCATATAGAGACTCGGGCAAAACATTTGATAGAGCGTTGTGGCAGCATACCGGTTTACACAGCAAAATTTGAAATATTAACGAGACTTACAGGTTTTCAGCTGACCAGAGGAATGCTATGTGCGATGTATCGCCCGCGATTACATTCTATTGAGGAAGTATGTAGAGATACACGTAGAATTGCTGTTTTAGAAAATGTAGTGAATCCGACAAATGTTGGAGCAATTTTTCGTTCGGCAGCTGCACTCAATATTGATGCAGTTTTGTTGACACAGGCTTGCAGTAATCCGCTGTATCGGCGTGCGATTAGAGTGAGTATGGGGACTGTCTTTCAAATTCCGTGGACTTTTATGGAGCAGAAAGAAACAGAGTACATAGAACAATTACATCATTTAGGATTTAAAACAGCAGCAATGGCAATAGACGAGAATTCGGTAAGCATTGATAATAAAGTGTTAATGTCTGAAGAACGTCTGGCGATAATTCTTGGGACGGAAGGAGAGGGGCTGGATAAAAATACAATAAAGAATTGTGATTATACAGTATGTATTCCGATGGCTCATGGAGTTGATTCGCTTAATGTGGCAGCAGCCAGTGCAGTTGCATTCTGGCAGCTGGGCAATAAATAATAAGAAAGGATTGGTATAGAAATTATTCGAGAGGGATAATTAGTTATACGCAAAAGAAAGAATGAAAAGAGAGGGATTTAAGTCAAGATTAGGATTTATTCTGGTGAGTGCAGGTTGTGCAATTGGAATAGGAAATGTTTGGAGATTTCCGTATGTGGCAGGAGAAAATGGTGGTGGAATATTTGTTTTATTGTACCTTGTGTTTTTGTTGTGTATGGGAGTTCCTGTTTTGACAATGGAACTTGCTATTGGACGGGCAAGTAAAAAGAGTATTGTTTTAGGATATAAAACTTTGGAAAAGCCAAAACATAAGTGGCATATTCATGGGTGGTTCTGTATTTTAGGCTGTTATTTACTGATGATGTATTACACAACAGTATCCGGCTGGATGGTAGGATATTTCTTTAAATTTTCAACAGGAACATTTAAAAAGAATATGAATGCAGAAGCGATAGGAAATGTTTTTTCAGAACTTTTATCATCTCCGGTGGAAATGGGAATCTGGATGGTTTTGACAGTTGTGCTGGGATTCTTTGTCTGTTCAAAAGGCCTACAAAGTGGTGTTGAAAAGATCAGCAAGTTTATGATGTCAGCACTGCTCGTATTAATTGTTGTTCTGGCAGTACATAGTATTGTGCTTCCGGGAGCGTCAAAAGGTTTAGGATTTTATCTGATTCCAAGTATGGATAAAGTAAAAGAAATTGGTTTGGGCAACGTTGTTACAGCAGCTATGAATCAGGCGTTCTTTACACTTAGTCTGGGGATTGCGGCTATGGAGATATTTGGAAGTTATATGAGCAGGGATAATTCATTACCGGGAGAAGCGTTACGTATTAGTGCATTGGATACCTTTGTGGCAATTATGTCAGGATTAATAATCTTTCCGGCATGTTTTTCTTATGGAGTTCAGCCTGATCAGGGGCCATCGCTTATTTTTGTTACATTACCGAATGTATTTGTAAATATGTCGGGAGGCAGAGTCTGGGGAACACTATTCTTTCTGTTTATGACGTTTGCAAGCTTTTCTACAATTGTAGCTGTTTTTGAAAATATTATATCTTTTTGTATAGATATGTTTCATTGGGGGCGCAAAAAGGCAGTGTTGATTAATGGAATCATTGTTTTGATTGCCAGTATGCCATGTGTACTTGGTTACAATGTATGGAAGAATCTGTATCTGATTGGTGGTAGGGATGTTTTAGACAGTGAGGATTTTCTTGTAAGCAATTTGTTGCTGCCAATCGGTTCTTTGATTTTTCTGATTTTTTGTACAACAAAGTTTGGATGGGGATTTGATAAGTACTACGAAGAATGTAATGCAGGAAGAGGAATTCGTTTTGCTAAATGGCTGAAACCATATTTTCAGTTTGTTTTGCCGATTCTAATTTTAATAATTATTATACAAGGATTGATATAGTATATTAATAAATCGTAATAGTCCAGCCTCTAGTTCGAAAATCCCATGGATTTCTTTCGCTGTGATGGCTGCCATATGATACAGAATAAATATAGCAAATTGCCTGCAAGCAGACATTTGTTATATTTTTTCTGCATTGCAGGCTGAACTGTTATAATAAACTATTAAAATTTTTTCTTATTTATGATATGATAGATTTCGTGTGAAAAAAGGAAAACAAATTGTCGTATTTGGAGTTCCTACAATATAAATTAAAGAGAGTAAGGAGAAAGAAAATGAGTACACGTATTGGAATTTTAGGTTATGGAAATTTAGGACGTGGTGTGGAGTGCGCAATCAAACAGAATAATGATATGGAATTAGTTGCAGTATTCACACGTAGAGATCCTTCTACAGTTTCTATTCTTACTGAAACAGCAACAGTTTGTAAGGTAGAAGAAGCAGCAGATTGGAAAGACAAAATTGATGTTATGATTTTATGTGGCGGCAGTGCCACAGATTTACCAGAGCAGACTCCGGAGTTTGCACAGTATTTTAATGTGATAGACAGTTTTGATACCCATGCAAGAATCCCGGAACATTTTGCAAATGTTGATAAGGCAGCAAAGGAGAATGGAACAGTTGGAATTATTTCTGTAGGGTGGGATCCGGGAATGTTTTCACTGAACCGTTTGTATGCTAATGCAATTTTACCAGAGGGAAATGATTATACTTTCTGGGGAAAAGGTGTAAGTCAGGGACATTCAGATGCAATTCGACGCATCGAGGGAGTAAAGAATGCTAAGCAATATACGATTCCTGTAGACAGTGCTCTTGATGCAGTACGTGAAGGAACAAATCCGGAACTTACTACAAGACAAAAACATACAAGAGAATGCTTTGTTGTTTTAGAAGATGGTGCAGATGCTGCAAAGGTAGAAGAAGAGATTAAGACAATGCCAAACTACTTTGCTGATTATGATACAACAGTGCATTTTATTAGTGAGGAAGAGTTGATGGCAGAACATAGTGGAATTCCTCATGGTGGATTTGTACTTAGAAGTGGTGTGACAGGTTGGGATAAAGAAAATAAACATTTGATTGAATACAGTTTGAAGTTAGATTCAAATCCTGAGTTTACATCTAGTGTGTTAGTTGCTTATGCAAGAGCAGCACACAGGCTGAGCAATGAAGGTCAGAGTGGATGCAAGACTGTATTTGACATTGCACCGGCTTATCTCAGTGCTAAGAGTGGAGAAGAGTTGAGAAAAGAAATGTTATAGAATGTAAGATGAAATATTGGTTTGAAACTTATTAATAACTTTCAAACCAATATTTTTTATATAAAAAAACTGTAAGATAGATTATAATAAAAAAAGATTGAGATATGAAAGGGAGAATTTAAAATGAAAAAGATATTGAAATTAATTGCAGCGGTTACTGTCTTTTCTATTTATTTTGTATTATTCTGTGCAATAGCAGGTGGAGATGCAGGAGACCCATGGGACAAATTGATGAAATGGGTAAAGAGATAGAGGTAAGAGTAAAGATGAAGAAAAACGATTATATATTTTTGTTGCTGCTTATTGTTATGACTTGTATGTTTTTATTTACAGTTCAGGCAGATACAGGCCCTAAACCGTCTGTGAAAATTACTTTTGAGAATATGAGTGATGAATTATGTTATGGAACATTGCTTTCAAAAGAAGCATCTACGGGACCGGCTTCTGTGTGGAATGGCAGCAAAGAAGATGTACGTATTCAGAACATGGATTATGATGTGTGGAAAGCATTTGTTGATTATAAAGATAGAGATGGATACTATTTTTTGCAGGAAGGTTGGAAATGCAACGAAGCTAAAAAGATGGAATGGACTTATTATCCTCCAGAGTCCTTTAAGATACTTCTTTATTACCCGAAAACTAATAGATTTGTTTCCAGTGGAATTTATGAAAGGTATGCCTTTGATAGTTATTTTATAGTAGATATGAGTAAATTAGAAAGCGGTATTGTAGATGTACATAAAAATATTGTTGCAGAAAAAAGTTATGACTATCGATGGGAAATATTATCGCTTTTCTGTCGTATTTTAATTACGATTATTTTGGAAATAGGAGTAGCATTACTATTTGGATTGAATAAAAGAAAACAGATTTCTGTAATTATTTTAATTAATTGTATAACACAGGTGCTTTTAAATTTGCTACTAAATATTATTAAATATCATCAAGGTTCGAAAGCATTTATATTCAATTATGTCTTATTTGAGATAATGGTTTTTGTTATAGAGGCAGTTTTGTATTATTGGTTACTCAATAAGAAAAGCGAGTATGAAGTTTCGGAGAAAAAGATTGTCGCTTATGCATTGATTGCTAATATGTGTTCCTTTGTAGCAGGACTTCTGATTGCAAAATGGATTCCGGGGATTTTTTAAAGGTATTGAAAAGTAGAGGATATAAAATAGTATCAGGGATTAAGTATGCAGATAACATAAACATTATAGATGCAATGCAGGGGATATTTGATTATTTTCCTAAAAAAGTGAGGGAAGAGAAAAATGTACTATACTTACATATTGAGATGTGAAGATAATTCGCTTTATACTGGAATTACAACGGATGTAAATAGGAGATTAGAAGAACACAAATCCCAAAGCGAGAAAAGTGCAAAGTATACGCGGACACACAAAGCGACAAAATTAGAAATAGTTTGGGCAGCGGACGATAGAGTTTTAGCAAGCAAGTTGGAGTATCATATAAAGAAATTGCCCAAGAGTAAGAAAGAACAATTGCTTATTACAAATGATTTGGAAAATATATTAGGCAATAAAATAGAAAGAGACAAGTATACAAAAATATGAGTTTCTTCTATATAATATAATGATAAAGATATTCAAAGCCGTGTACCTCGATTTCACACACTGCGTGTGCTGCATCTCGGTCACGGACTGCGTCCTATAGAATGATAAAGATGTTCAAAGCCGTGCACCTCGATTTCGCACACTGCGTGTGCTGCATCTCGGTCACGGACTGCGTCCTATAGAATGATAAAGATGTTCAAAGTCGTGTACCTCGATTCCACACACTGCGTGTGCTGCATCTCGGTCACGGACTGCGTCCTATAAAACAAAAAGATATGAACCGGTGCTTTGTGCAAGCACAATCCCGGTTATATCTTTTTGTTTTGCACGACTTTGAACTTTTTGTAAAAAGGGGGTTGCAATTTGAAATCCCCTATGTTATGATTGTTCGTGCTGTGACATTGATAGCGTTGAAATGTGAGGTTGCTGCATACGAAAGATGCAGGTTTTCCATGGAGCGAATGTCAAGTTAGGAAACTGGCGACAAGTCACTGTACAAAAATTAGTCCACCAGGGAGTGGAAACGCCGTGTGAATGTGATATAAATTGTGACACACACGGAAAGGTTGTACGGTCACCGCTTGTCGTGCTAGAGTTTAAAATAGTACGAAAAGGAGGCGGCTTTTTTTATGGCACAAGTAATGAGAATTACACTGAAGGCTTACGATCACAAATTAGTAGATCAGTCAGCTAAAAAAATTGTTGAAACTGCAAAGAGAACAGGAACAGAAGTTAGTGGTCCAGTACCTCTACCAACTAAGAAAGAAGTAATTACTATTCTTAGAGCTGTTCATAAGTACAAAGATTCCAGAGAGCAGTTTGAACAGAGAACTCATAAGAGACTCATCGATATCATTGCTCCAAACCAGAAGGCAGTAGAAGCTTTATCGAAGCTTGAAATGCCAGCAGGTGTGTACATTGATATTAAGATGAAGAACAAATAGTGAGAATTATCCTTGAAGGTTTTATATAGGTAATTAATCAAATGAGTTAGTTACAAAACTGTTCTAGGATGATCGCATATAGCGATCCGCTGTAGATTAACAGGAGGTAATAAGAATGAAGAAAGCTATTTTAGCAAGAAAAGTTGGAATGACTCAGATATTCAACGAAGCTGGCGAATTAGTACCAGTTACAGTTCTTCAGGCTGGACCATGTGTAGTAACACAGGTTAAGACAGTTGAGAATGATGGATACGCAGCAGTTCAGGTTGGTTTCGAAGATATCAGAGAAAAACTTGTCAACAAACCTGTAAAGGGAATGTTTGATAAGGCAGGCGTATCTTACAAGAGATTTGTAAGAGAATTTAAGCTCGAAGGTGAGTATGCAGTAAAAGATGAAATCAAGGCTGAAATTTTTGAAGCCGGAGATAAGGTTGATGCTACTGCAGTTGCGAAAGGAAAAGGATTCCAGGGAGCAATTAAGAGACATGGACAGTCAAGAGGACCTATGGCTCATGGTTCTAAATACCATAGACATGCTGGTTCGAATGGTGCATGTTCATCACCAAGTAAGGTATTCAAAGGAAAGAAGATGCCTGGTCACATGGGTGGCAAACAGGTGACAACTCAGAACCTTGAAATCGTTAGAGTTGACGCTGAAAAGAATTTACTCTTAGTTAAAGGTGCTGTACCGGGACCTAAGAAAGCTTTAGTAACAATTAAAGAATCTGTGAAAGCCGGTAAGTAGTATTTGAAAGGAGGAACGCACAGATGGCAAAAGTATCTGTTTTAAATATGGAAGGAAGCGAAGTTGGAACAATCGAACTTAGCGATGCAGTATTTGGTGTAGAAGTAAACGAAAACTTGGTACATCAGGCTGTAGTAAGCCAGCTCGCAAATAACCGTCAGGGAACACAGAAAGCGAAGACTCGTTCAGAAGTGAGCGGCGGTGGTAGAAAACCATGGAGACAGAAAGGAACTGGTCATGCAAGACAGGGTTCTACAAGATCTCCACAATGGACAGGCGGCGGAGTTGTTTTTGCTCCAACACCTAGAGATTATTCATTCAAGATGAATAAGAAAGAAAAGAGACTGGCTCTCAAGTCAGCATTGACATCGAGAGTTAATGAAGGAAAATTAATCGTAGTTGATGAACTTAAGTTTGACGCTCCTAAGACAAAGGAATTTGCAAAGGTTATGACAAACTTAAAGGCTGAAAAAGCATTAGTAGTATTAAGCGAAAATGATGCAAATACAGTAAAATCAGCTAAGAACATCCCTACAGTGAAAACTGCTTTAACAAATACAATCAATGTATACGATATTCTTAAATATGATACAGTAGTAGTTGAAAAAGCAGCTGTAGCAACAATTGAGGAGGTGTACGCATAATGGCAGATATTAAATATTATGACGTGATACTTTCACCAGTTATTACTGAAAAAAGTATGAACGCTATGGCAGAAAAGAAATATACATTCTACGTTCACACAGATGCTACTAAGTCACAGGTTGCTGACGCAGTTGAAAAAATGTTCGAAGGAGCAAAAGTTGAAAGCGTTAAGACAATGAACTTAGCAGGAAAGAATAAGAGACGTGGTTATGTTACTGGAAAGACAGCTGCAAAGAAGAAAGCGGTTGTTCAGTTGACAGAAGACAGTGCAGATATTGAGATTTTTGCAGGTCTATAAAAGAAACAATTAGACGCAGAAACAAGCGTGATAATAAAGGTTTGATTTGAAAGGAGAAAGAAAATGGGAATTAAGACATTTAACCCATACACACCTTCAAGAAGAGCTATGACTATGCTTGACAATGTAGAGATTACAAAGTCTACTCCAGAGAAGTCTTTAACAAAATCTCTCAAGAAGACAGCAGGTCGTAACAATCAGGGTAAAATAACAGTTAGACACCATGGTGGTGGTTCTAGAAGAAAATACAGAATAATCGACTTTAAGAGAAATAAAGTTGATATTCCTGCAACAGTTAAGAGTATTGAATATGATCCAAACAGAACAGCAAACATTGCATTAATCTGTTATGCTGACGGTGAAAAGGCTTATATCCTTGCTCCGAACGGATTAAAAGTTGGCGATGTACTTATGAATGGTGAAAATGCTGAAGTTAAAGTAGGTAACTGCTTACCATTATCAGCTATCCCAGTTGGTACAGAAATCCACAACATTGAGTTATATCCAGGTAAGGGCGGACAGTTAGTTCGTGCAGCTGGTAACGTAGCTCAGTTGATGGCAAAGGAAGGAAAATATGCAACATTAAGACTTCCTTCAGGTGAAATGAGAATGGTACCAATCGTTTGTAGAGCAACAATCGGTACTGTTGGTAACATTGAACATGGTCTTGTAAACATTGGTAAAGCAGGACGTAAGCGTAATATGGGTATCAGACCTACAGTTCGTGGTTCTGTTATGAACCCTAATGACCATCCACACGGTGGTGGTGAAGGACGTGCACCAGTTGGTCGTCCGGGTCCATGTACACCTTGGGGTAAACCAGCACTTGGTTTGAAGACTCGTAAAAAGAATAAACAGTCTAACAAGATGATCGTTAGAAGACGTGACGGAAAGAACATGAAATAGGAGGTAGAGACGAATGGCTAGATCATTAAAAAAAGGCCCATTTGCGGATGAGAGCTTATTAAAGAAAATTGATGCATTAAATGAATCAGGCGACAAGTCAGTTGTTAAAACCTGGTCAAGACGTTCCACAATTTTCCCACAGATGGTTGGACACACAATCGCTGTCCATGATGGTAGAAAGCATGTGCCGGTATATGTTACAGAAGATATGGTTGGACATAAACTTGGTGAATTTGTTTCTACTAGAACTTATAGAGGACATGGAAAAGACGAAAAGAGAGGTTAAATAAACCGTTAGAATTTGAAAGGAGGTCTCATCTATGGCAAAAGGACATAGATCCCAGATAAAGAGAGAGAGAAATGCTAATAAAGATACAAGACCATCAGCAAAGTTATCTTATGCTAGAGTGTCTGTACAGAAAGCATGTTTCGTATTAGATGCCATCAGAGGTAAAGATGTACAGAGTGCTATCGGCATTCTTACTTATAACCCAAGATATGCATCAAGCGTAATTTTGAAATTATTAAATTCAGCAATTGCAAATGCTGAAAACAACAATAACATGGATGTTAGTAAACTTTACATTGCAGAATGCTTCGCAAATGCAGCACCTACAATGAAGAGAATTAAACCTAGAGCACAGGGTAGAGCTTATAGAATCTTAAAGAGAAACAGCCACATCACAATTGTGCTTGATGAGAGATAAGATAGGAGGCAAAGTATGGGACAGAAAGTTAATCCACATGGATTAAGAGTCGGAGTTATAAAAGACTGGGACTCAAAGTGGTATGCAGAAGCTGATTTTGCAGACAACCTTGTTGAAGATTACAAAATCAGAACATACCTTAAAAAGAGATTATACAGTACAGGTGTTTCTAAGATTGAAATCGAAAGATCATCTGACAGAGTAAGAGTTAATGTTTACACAGCTAAGCCTGGTCTTGTAATCGGAAAAGGTGGTGCTGAAATCGAAAAGGTTAAAGCTGAAGTTCAGAAAATGACTGATAAAAAGTTATTTATGGATGTTAAGGACGTAAAGAGACCTGATAAAGATGCTCAGTTAGTTGCAGAAAATATTGCACAGCAGTTAGAAAATCGTATTTCTTTCAGAAGAGCAATGAAGTCTGCAATGTCTAGAACAATGAAAGCAGGAGCTTTAGGAATCAAGGCTGCTACATCAGGACGTCTTGGTGGTGCTGATATGGCTCGTACAGAGTTCTACAGCGAAGGAACTATTCCACTTCAGACATTACGTGCTGACATCGATTATGGTTTCGCGGAAGCTGATACAACTTACGGTAAAGTAGGTGTAAAGGTTTGGATTTACAACGGCGAAATACTTCCAACTAAAGAAGGGAGCGATAAATAATGTTAATGCCAAAAAGAGTTAAACATAGAAAACAGTTCCGTGGTTCTATGAGAGGAAAAGCAACTAGAGGAAATAAGATCTCATATGGTGAGTTCGGTATTGTAGCAATGGAACCAGGCTGGATTCGTTCAAACCAGATTGAAGCAGCCAGAATTGCCATGACACGTCATGTAAAACGTGGTGGTAAAGTTTGGATTAAGATATTCCCAGACAAACCGGTAACAGCTACACCAGCTGAAACTCGAATGGGTAAAGGTAAAGGTGCACTTGAGTATTGGGTAGCAGTAGTTAAGCCAGGAAGAGTAATGTTCGAAATCGCTGGAGTTCCAGAAGAAACAGCTAGAGAAGCATTACGTCTTGCAACACACAAACTTCCAATTAAATGCAAGGTTGTATCTCGTGAAGATTTAGAAGGCGGTGATAACAGTGAAAATTAAGGAATATGTAGAAGATTTAAGAGCAAAATCAGCTACAGAGTTAGAAGATGAATTAGTAGCTGCTAAGAAGGAACTTTTCAATTTAAGATTCCAGAACGCAACAAACCAGTTAGATAACACAAGCAGAATTAAAGAAGTTAGAAAAAATATTGCCAGAATTCAGACATTAATCGTTGAAAAGGCAAATGCTGCTGAATAGTTACAGGTTAATCCGAAATAAGAAAGGAGAATTGTTGTGGAAAGAAATTTAAGAAAAACACGTACCGGAAAAGTTGTCAGCGATAAGATGCAGAAGACTATCGTTGTTGCTGTAGAGGATCATGTAAAGCATCCTTTATATAACAAAATCGTTAAGAGAACTTACAAATTAAAAGCTCATGACGAAGAAAATACAGCCGGTATCGGTGATACAGTAAAAGTTATGGAAACAAGACCATTGTCAAAGGATAAGAGATGGAGACTTGTTGAAATTATTGAAAAGGCTAAATAGTCTTTGTAAAGATTAAAGGAGGAATACAGCATGATTCAACAGGAAAGTAGACTTAAAGTTGCTGATAATACAGGCGCTAAAGAATTACTTACAATCAGAGTAATGGGCGGATCTACTAGAAGATATGCTAATATCGGTGATATTATCGTTGCTACTGTTAAAGATGCAACACCAGGCGGAGTTGTTAAAAAAGGTGACGTTGTAAGAGCCGTAGTAGTTCGTACTGTGAAAGGCGCTCGTCGTAAAGATGGTTCATACATCAAATTTGACGAAAATGCTGCTGTAATTATAAAAGAAGATATGTCCCCAAGAGGAACTCGTATTTTTGGACCAGTTGCTAGAGAATTAAGAGATAAGAAATTTATGAGAATAGTTTCTTTAGCACCTGAAGTTTTATAGGAGGTATGCATAATGTCAGCTATGAAGATTAAAAAAGGTGATACAGTAAAAGTTATCGCTGGTAAAGACAAAGGTAAAGAAGGTAAAGTTACTGCTGTGAACGCCAAAAAAGGTACAGTAACAGTAGAAGGTGTTAATATGCATACAAAGCACACAAAACCAAGTGCTCAGAACCAGAACGGTGGCATTGTAACACAGGAAGGACCTATAAATGTATCTAACGTTATGCTTGTTGTAAAAGGACAGGTGACAAGAGTTGGATTCAAAGTAGAAGATGGAAAGAAAGTACGTATTGCCAAGAAAACCGGCGACGTAATTGATTAATTGAGAGAGGAGGTCCAGAAAGTTGAGCAGACTTAAAGAAAAGTATTTAAACGAGATTATGGATGAAATGAAAAAGAAGTTCGAATATAAGAACGTAATGGAGATTCCAAAGCTCGACAAGATTGTTATAAACATGGGTGTTGGCGAAGCGAAAGAAAACGCTAAAATCTTAGAAACAGCTGTAAAAGATCTTGAGACAATCACAGGTCAGAAGGCAGTTGTAACAAGAGCTAAAAATTCAGTAGCTAACTTCAAGTTAAGAGAAGGACAGCCAATCGGATGTAAAGTTACTCTTAGAGGAGAAATGATGTACGAATTCTTAGATAGATTAGTAAATCTTGCACTTCCTCGTGTAAGAGACTTTAGAGGTGTTAATCCAAATGCATTTGATGGAAGAGGAAATTATGCTCTTGGTATTAAAGAACAGATTATCTTCCCTGAAATCGAATACGATAAGGTTGATAAAGTTAGAGGTATGGACATTATTTTTGTTACTACAGCTAACACTGATGAAGAAGCTCGTGAATTATTGGCATTATTTAACATGCCATTTGCAAAGTAATTAGGAGGTAGACCCATGGCTAGAACTGCTATGAAAGTTAAACAGCAAAGAAAAGCTAAGTTCTCAACACAGGCTTACAACCGTTGTAGAATCTGTGGTCGTCCACATGCTTATTTAAAGAAATACGGAATCTGCAGAATCTGCTTCCGTGAATTGGCATATAAAGGACAGATACCAGGCGTTAAGAAAGCAAGCTGGTAAGAGAAAATTTGAAGGAGGAAATAAACTATGACTATGAGTGATCCAATCGCAGATATGCTTACAAGAATTCGTAATGCAAATACTGCAAAACATGATACAGTAGATGTTCCTGCATCAAAGATGAAATTAGCTATTGCTGAAATTCTTGTAAATGAAGGATATATCACAAAGTATGAAGTTTTAGAAGAAGGAAACTTCAAGACAATGAGAATCACATTAAAATATGGTGCAGACAAGAATGATAAGGTTATTACAGGAATCAAAAAGATTTCAAAACCAGGTCTTCGTGTTTATGCTGGCAAAGATGAGTTGCCAAGAGTTCTTGGTGGACTTGGAACAGCAATCATATCAACAAACAAAGGTGTGATTACAGATAAAGAAGCTAGAAAAGCAAACGTAGGTGGAGAAGTTCTCGCATTCGTTTGGTAATAAAAGCAAATAAATTTTAGGAGGTAAGGCGAAATGTCACGTATAGGAAGAATGCCTATCGCTGTACCGGCAGGAGTTACTGTTGATATAGCAGAAAATAATAAGGTGACTGTCAAAGGACCTAAGGGAGAACTTGAAAGAGTATTACCTGAGTCTATGGACATTAAGAAAGACGGTGATGAAATCATCGTTACAAGACCAAATGATTTAAAGAAAAATAAAGCATTACATGGTCTTACAAGAACACTTATCAACAACATGGTTGTTGGTGTAACAGATGGTTATGAAAAGAAACTTGAAGTGAATGGTGTTGGTTACAGAGCACAGAAACAAGGTAAGAAATTAGTACTTTCACTTGGTTATTCACATCCTGTAGAAATGGAAGATCCAGAAGGTATCGAGACAGTTCTTGAAGGACAGAACTTAATCATTGTAAAAGGTATTGATAAAGAAAAAGTAGGCCAGTACGCTGCAGAAATCAGAAGTAAGAGAGCACCGGAACCATATAAAGGTAAAGGTATCAAGTATGATTATGAAGTTATCAGACGTAAAGTTGGTAAGACTGGTAAGTAATAAAGGAGTGTAGAAAATGGTTAGTAAAAAATGTAGAAGCGAAGTTCGCGTTAAGAAACATAACAGACTGCGTAATCATTTAAGTGGAACTACTGAATGTCCACGTTTAGCAGTTTTTAGAAGCAATAATCATATGTATGCTCAAATTATTGACGATACAGTTGGAAAGACTCTTGTAGCAGCATCTACAGTAGAAGCTGATGCAAAGAAAGAGTTAGAAAAAACTAATAACGTTGATGCCGCAGCATATGTTGGCAAAGTTATTGCAGAAAGAGCAGTAGAAAAAGGTATTAAAGAAGTTGTATTTGACAGAGGCGGCTTCATTTACCAGGGTAAAGTTCAGGCATTGGCAGACGCAGCTAGAGAAGCTGGTCTGGAATTTTAGTTGAGGAGGTAACACACATGAGACGTGAATTAATTGATGCAAGTCAGTTAGAATTAGAAGAGACAGTAGTATCAATCAAACGTGTTACTAAGGTAGTAAAGGGTGGACGTAATATGCGTTTCGCAGCTTTAGTAGTAGTTGGTGATAAACATGGACACGTTGGTGCAGGTTTAGGAAAAGCAGCTGAAATTCCTGAAGCAATTCGTAAAGGTAAAGAAGATGCTATGAAGAGCCTTATTACTGTTCCTATGGATGAAAACAATAGTATTCCATATGATGTAATTGGAAAATTCGGAAGTGCAGAAGTACTTCTTAAGAGAGCAAAAGAAGGTACTGGTGTTATCGCTGGTGGTCCTGCACGTAGTGTTGCAGAGCTTGCTGGTATTACAAACATTCGTACAAAGTCTTTAGGTTCAAAAAACAAGCAGAACGTAGTTCTTGCTACAATTGAAGGATTAGCTGCATTAAAGACTCCGGAAGAAGTAGCTACACTTCGCGGTAAAACTGTAGAAGAGATTTTAGGCTAATAAGGGAGGTAATTGAGATGGCAGATAAATTAAAAATTACTTTAGTAAAATCAACAATTGGAGCAGTTCCAAAAAACAAAAAGACTGCTGAAGCTTTAGGACTTACAAAGCTTAACAAGACAGTCGAAATGCCTGACAATGCTGCAGTCAGAGGTATGATTCAGAGAGTTAGACA
Organism: uncultured Eubacterium sp.; assembly: GCA_910584795.1. GTDB lineage: Bacteria > Bacillota > Clostridia > Lachnospirales > Lachnospiraceae > Eubacterium_G. The sequence continues at coordinate 216,288 of CAJUBZ010000002.1, forward strand.
TTTAGTTAAAGTTGAAGAGATTTAATTAAAGATAAGGAGGTGCGACAATGGATTTATCAAATTTAAAGCCTGCAGAAGGCTCAAAACACAATGATAATTTCAGAAGAGGCCGTGGACATGGTTCAGGAAATGGTAAGACAGCCGGAAAGGGTCATAAAGGACAGAAAGCTCGTTCAGGAAGCCCTAGACCAGGTTTCGAAGGTGGTCAGATGCCATTATACAGAAGAATCCCTAAGAGAGGCTTCACAAACATTAATACTAAGGATATTGTTGGTATCAATGTTACGGCGTTAGAGAGATTTGATAATGATACAGTTGTTACAGTTGAAACATTACTTGAAACAGGTGTAATCAAAAATGCCAGAGATGGCGTTAAGATTCTTGGCGATGGTGAATTAACGAAAAAGCTTACAGTGAAGGTAAACGCTTTTAGTGAAGGCGCTAAGGCAAAAATCGAAGCGGCAGGCGGAACTTGCGAGGTGATCTAATATGTTAGAAACCTTAAAGAAAGCATTAAAAGTTAAAGAAATACGAAAAAGATTATTATACACATTTCTAATGTTAATCGTTGTAAGACTTGGTTGTCAGATTCCGATTCCATTTGTTAATGCAGAAGCAATCAGTGAAATCATGAATCATTTCGCAAATGAAAACTTTAGTTTCTTCTCAGCGATTACAGGTGGTTCTATGGAAAAAATGTCAATCTTTGCATTGAACATTACTCCATACATTACAGCATCTATCATTATGCAGTTGTTAACAATCGCTATACCAAAGCTTGATGAACTTCATAAAGATGGTGAAGAAGGTAGAAAAAAAATTGCTGAAATTACACGTTATTTAACAGTAGGATTGGCATTGATTGAATCTACAGCTATGGTTGTTGGATTTGGTCATCAGGGTATCTTCGATACAGATACTGTAAAGTATGCTGCAATGCATGACATTAGAAAATGGGGCGTTATTGTTACAGGCATCTTAGCAATGACAGCAGGTTCAGCAGTTCTTATGTGGATTGGTGAGCAGATTACTGAAAAGGGTGTAGGAAACGGTATCTCTATCGTGCTTACAATTAATATTATTTCAGGCATACCAAGTGATATTTCTAACTTATTCAAGAACTTTGTTCTGAAAGAGGGAATGTCAATTGGTGGCAGACTACTTGCAGCATTGATTATTTTGGGTGTAATTGTTGCGATTGTAGTATTGGTAATAATACTTCAGGATGCAATTCGAAAGATTGCAGTACAGATGTCACAGAAGGTACAGGGTAGAAGACAGGTAGGCGGACAGCAGTCGAATATTCCATTAAAGGTAAATACAGCTGGTGTTATTCCGATTATCTTTGCTTCATCATTATTACAGTTCCCTGTAGTAATTGCTTCATTCTTTGGTAAAACTCCGGAATGGACAAATTACCTGAGTCAGTCACATTGGTGTAATCCGGCACAGCCTAAGTACTCAATTGGTTTCGTAGTATATATCTTATTAGTTATATTCTTCGCGTACTTCTATACTTCAATTACATTCAACCCACGTGAGGTTGCAAAAAACCTTAACGACAGAGGTGGATTTATTCCGGGTATCAGAAGTGGTAAACCAACAGTAGAATATTTATCAAAGATTTTAAATTATATTATTTTAATTGGTGCAATCGGACTTATTATTGTTGCTGTTATTCCAATTTTTGCGTCAGGTATTTTTGGTGCTAATGTTGGATTTGGTGGAACATCTATCATCATTATTGTAGGTGTTATTATAGAGACACTTCAGACCATTAAGTCTATGGCAACAGAGAGAAGTTATAGTACAGTTAAAGGAATATTCTAAATAATATTTTTAGGGGACAGTTTTGCTGCCCCCTAAAACTACTATGTATCAAAAGGAAGGAATCAAACTATGAAGATTATCATGCTTGGAGCTCCTGGTGCCGGAAAAGGTACACAGGCAAAGATGATTGCTGAGAAATACAGCATACCACATATCTCAACAGGAGATATTTTTAGAGCAAATATTAAAAATGGAACAGAATTAGGAAAAAAAGCGAAGTCTTATATGGATCAGGGACAGTTAGTTCCGGATGAATTAACATTAGACTTAATTATGGATAGATTTAAAGAAGATGATTGTAAGAATGGATATGTTCTGGATGGATTTCCAAGAACAATTCCACAGGCAGAAGCTTTGGATGCAGCATTAAAAGCTGAAGGGGAAAAAGTTGATTTTGCCATTGATGTAGATGTTCCGGATGAGAACATTGTTAAGAGAATGGGCGGAAGACGTGCATGTGTGAATTGTGGAGCAACATATCATATTGTTTACAGTCCAACAGAAGTCGAAGGAAAATGCGATAAGTGTGGAGAAGAGCTTATTGTAAGAGATGATGATAAACCAGAGACAGTTCTCAGCCGTTTAGAGGTTTATCATAACCAGACACAGCCGTTGATTGATTATTACAGCCAGCAGGGCATCTTAAAAACTGTTGATGGAACAGTTGATATGAAAGATGTATTCCAGGCAATCGTAAATATTTTAGGAGCATAATATGCCAGTAACAATTAAGTCGGAAAGAGAGATAAACTTAATGCGTGAGGCAGGAAAAATTCTTGCCAGAGTTCACGAAGAGCTTGCAAAGGAAGTAGAAGCCGGAATGTCTTCTTATGAAATCGATAAGAGATGTGAGGAAATTATAAGAAGTTATGACTGTATTCCTTCGTTTTTGGGATACGAAGGCTATCCGGGAAGTGTATGTATTTCAATTAACGATGAAGTAGTACATGGACTTCCAAGTAAGAATAAAATTATAAAAGATGGTGATATTGTCAGTCTTGATACAGGAGTTATCTGGAAAGGCTATCAGTCAGATGCTGCAAGAACTCTTGCTATCGGTGAGATAAGTAAGGAAGCACAGCAGTTGATTGAAGTGACAAAGCAGAGCTTCTTCGAAGGCATTAAGTTTGCAAAAGAAGGATATCATCTATATGATATATCAGCAGCGATAGGAGATTACGCAGAAAAATTTGGATATGGCGTAGTCAGAGAGCTGGTAGGTCATGGTATTGGAACAGAGATGCATGAGGACCCACAGATTCCAAATTTCAGACAAAAGAGAAGAGGAATGAAACTTCAGGCAGGAATGACATTGGCAATTGAGCCGATGATTAATATGGGAAGACCTGATGTTGCGTGGACAGACGATGATTGGACGGTAGTAACAGATGATGGTTCTTTATCAGCACATTATGAGAATACGATTCTCATTACAAAAGGGGAACCTGAAATCTTATCACTCTAAAATATAGGAGGAATATAAATGTCAAAGGCAGATGTAATTGAAATAGAAGGAAAAGTTGTAGAAAAGTTACCAAACGCTATGTTTAAGGTAGAACTTGAAAATGGTCATATTGTGCTTGCACATATTAGCGGAAAGCTCCGCATGAACTATATTAAGATTCTTCCGGGTGACACAGTAACGATAGAAATGTCTCCATATGACCTGTCAAAAGGGCGAATCATATGGCGTGATAAATAGAACGTGCATTTTGGAAAATAAAAATATTTGTTGTATGCTTGCATACAAAAGAATATTTTTATTTTTCGAAATATAGGTTGTATAACCGCAGCGAGATGAAGTGAAACGAAATCGAGCTGGCGCGTTCGTGAGCAATATGGTGTGCGTAAGCGCACTGAGACGAAGCGAAGCGTAGCCGAAGTGGCATTGCGTCATTGAATGGAGTTATTTCTTAATTTATAAATTTTTTTTTGAAAAGTTCTTGTAATAATTTCCTATTCGTGGTAGTATAGTACTCGGACTTTTTTGTGGAAGGAGGATTTTACTGTGAAAGTTAGATCATCAGTTAAACCAATTTGCGAAAAATGCAAAGTCATTAAAAGAAAAGGAATCGTAAGAATAATTTGCGAGAATCCAAAGCACAAACAGCGTCAGGGCTAATAATAAGTTTTTGAATGACAGTGAATGATTTTTATTATTCACTTGTTTGTGTGTTTGTAGTTATTTTAGCTACAATGAACATGCGGCTGCAGTAACTCTAGTGTTACATAGTATCTAGTGTGATAGAGAGTTACTATTAAATATGAGGGAGAATTCCCTGCTCATTCTAAGTAATTTGCTGAAACTTTTAGGATGAATAGAAACTTTAAACTATGGATTTTTGGAAGCGTACACATTTCAGGCGTGGAAACACGGGCTACGCTATTTGATGATTCATACAAATTAACTAATGGAGGTTATACACATGGCTCGTATTTCAGGTGTTGATTTACCAAGAGAAAAGAGAGTTGAGATTGGCTTGACTTATATTTATGGAATCGGTATTTCAAGTTCTAAGAGAATTTTAACTGAAGCTGGCGTTGATCCTAGTACAAGATGTAAGGATTTAACTGACGATGAAGTTAAAAAGATTAGTGATGTTATCGATGCAAGTCAGACAGTAGAAGGTGATTTAAGAAGAGAAATCGCTTTAAACATTAAGAGATTACAGGAAATTGGATGCTATAGAGGCATTCGTCATAGACGTGGACTTCCTGTTCGTGGCCAGAATACAAAGAATAATGCCAGAACAAGAAAAGGTCCTAAGAGAACTGTAGCGAACAAGAAAAAATAGTAGAAACCCATAAGGGAGGTTAGTTTAGAAATGGCTAAGAAAGTTACAAAGAAAGTGACAAAAAAGCGTGTTAAGAAAAACGTTGAACACGGACAGGCACATATCCAGGCATCATTTAATAATACAATTGTCACATTGACAGATGCTGAAGGAAATGCTTTATCATGGGCAAGTGCTGGCGGTCTAGGATTTAGAGGTTCAAAGAAATCTACTCCTTATGCAGCTCAGATGGCAGCAGAAACTGCAACAAAAGCAGCTTTAGTTCATGGTTTAAAATCAGTAGATGTTATGGTTAAGGGTCCAGGATCAGGTAGAGAGGCAGCTATTCGTGCGCTTGCTACATGTGGTCTTGAAGTTACATCAATTAAGGACGTAACTCCAGTACCTCATAATGGATGTCGCCCACCAAAACGTAGAAGAGTCTAATTTAGGAGGGAATAGAAATGGCAGTAAATAGAGTTCCTGTTCTTAAAAGATGTAGATCACTTGGTTTAGATCCAATTTATTTAGGAATAGACAAGAAATCAAATAGAAATTTAAACAGATCTAATAGAAAGATGAGTGAATATGGTCTTCAGCTTAGAGAAAAGCAGAAAGCAAAATTCATTTATGGCGTATTAGAGAAGCCTTTCAGAAATTACTATAAGAAGGCACAGAAGAAACCTGGTCAGACAGGTGAAAATCTTATGGTCATGTTAGAGACAAGACTTGATAATGTAGTATTCCGTATGGGATTTGCAAGAACAAGAAAAGAAGCTAGACAGATTGTAGATCATAAACATGTTTTGGTAAATGGTAAGCAGGTAAACATTCCTTCATACCTTATCAAAGTAGGAGATGTTATTGAAATCAAAGAGAACTGCAAAGGTTCACAGAGATATAAAGACATCGTTGAAGTAACTGGTGGAAGAACAGTCCCAGCATGGGTTGAAGTTGACCAGGATAATCTTAAAGGTGAAATCAAAGAACTTCCGAAGAGAGAAGAGATTGATGTACCTGTAGATGAAATGCTTATTGTCGAGTTATATTCTAAGTAAGATTTATCTTATTTATATATTGTTCCCAGTAGGTATAAGCAATTCCCAATAAAGGAGGGGCTATTAGTGTTCGATTTTGAGAAACCAAATATTTTAGTAGAAAAATCAGATGATGGAAGATATGGTAAGTTTGTAGTAGAACCACTTGAGAGAGGTTATGGTACAACTCTTGGAAATGCATTGAGAAGAATTATGCTTTCATCTTTACCAGGATCTGCAGTAAGCCAGATTAAAATTGATGGAGTTCTTCATGAATTCAGTTCAGTACCTGGAGTGAAAGAGGATGTTACAGAGATTGTTTTAAATATTAAACAGCTCGAGATTAGAAACAACAGTACAACAGATGAACCTAAGATTGCTCATATTGATGTTACTGGAGACCAGGTGGTTACAGCTGCTGATATCCAAACAGATTCTGAGATAGAGATTTTAAACCCGGATTTGGTTATTGCAACACTTAACGGTGGTGCCGATAGCAAACTTAGTATGGAATTAATCATTACTAAGGGAAGAGGTTATGTAAGTTCAGATAAGAATAAGAATGACAGCCTGCCAATTGGTGTTATCGCTGTTGACTCAATCTACACACCAGTAGAAAGAGTAAATATGGCAGTTGAGAATACTCGTGTAGGTCAGGTTACAGACTTTGATAAACTTACATTAGATGTATTTACAAACGGTACATTAGATACTGATGAAGCTGTAAGTTTAGCATCAAAGGTTCTTTGTGAACACTTAAAATTATTTATTGACCTTTCAGAGACTTCAAAAGATATTGAGGTTATTGCTGAGCCGGTTGACGATGAGATTGATAAAGTGTTAGAAATGAACATTGATGAATTAGAGTTATCAGTTCGTTCATACAATTGTTTGAAGAGAGCAGGTATCAATACAGTTGAGGAATTAGTAAACAAGACTTCAGATGATATGATGAAGGTTAGAAATCTTGGTCGTAAGTCGTTAGAAGAAGTACTTGCTAAGTTAAAAGAACTCGGCCTTGGATTGAAACCAAGCGACGAAAACTAATAAACAAAGTTTATTAGCATTATGGAGGTAAGAAAATGGCAGGTTATAGAAAACTTGGAAGAACTTCAAGTCAGAGAAAAGCTTTAATTAGAGGTCAGGTTACTAGTCTTTTAAATAACGGCAAGATTGTTACTACAGAAGCAAGAGCTAAAGAAATCAGCAAAGTTGCAGAAGGTCTTATTGCATTAGCAGTTAGAGAAAAAGATAGCTTTGATGAAGTTGAAGTAACAGCAAAAGTTGCCCGCAAAGATAAAGATGGTAAGAGAATCAAAGAAGTTGTTGACGGCAAGAAAGTAACAGTTTTCGATGAAGTAAAGAAAACTATTAAAAAAGATCAGCCTTCAAAACTTCACGCTAGACGTCAGATGAATAAAGTTCTTTACACAGTTACTGAAAACAGTACAGGAAAGAAGAGAGATTCAAAGAAAGTTGATTTGACAAATAAGTTATTTGACGAGATTGCTCCAAAGTATGCAGACCGCAAAGGTGGCTACACAAGAATCGTAAAGATTGGCCAGCGTAAAGGTGATGCAGCAATGGAAGTATTATTAGAATTAGTTTAATTTAACAATTAGAAAAGCGTCATATAAATAAAAAAGAGAAGTATTCGCCGTACTTGTACGAGCGAATACTTCTCTTTTTTATTTATTGTTGGCATTCTGCGAATGCCGCGCGCAGATTGTGTGTTAGCACAAAATGTAAAGTTGCATAAATTTATAATTTGTAAAAGTTAAACTGTCTAGTGTGCAGTTAATAAAAGCATAAAATAAAATAATGATAGGTTGACAATGAAATAGATACATTATATAATAAATGTTATATATATTATAATTTCTATAAAAAATAGTAAAATTAAAATAAAAGGATTTAAAAAGAAAAACACGTTAAAGACAGATTACAAAGGGGGGGCTATGTTTCATATAGCTATATGTGATGAGGATAAAAATGATATTGAATATATAAAGAAGACTATTATAAAATCAGGATTACATAAAAGTGAAGTGATATTTTACGAGTATTATTCGGAAGAAGAAATTTTAATAGAAATAGAAGAGGGAATGAACGTAGACTTATTAATACTGGAAACAAAAATAGATGAAAACAAGGTGGCAAAGGAATTTAGAAAGAAATATTATAATACAACATTAATTTTTTATGCTTCTATAAATGCATTATCTCCGGAAATTATAAAAGTTTGTCCTTTTAGATTTTTGTTAAAAGAATATTCTGATAAAAAGCTTGTTGAGGAATTTAAAGATATTATTACTTATCTTGAAGAAAAGAAATGGAGACCTATTATCAATGGGTATGATGGCTATAGCCATATTCAAATAGCAATTGATGAAGTGATGTATATATCTATTGCAAAACGAGGTAGTCATGTACATGTTTATGATGGTATATTAAATAGAGATAAAAATATAATTTTTTGTAAAAAGAAAGTAGAAGAGTTGTATGAGATACTAAAAGATTATGATTTTGCTTATGTTCATAACAGTTATATTGTGAATTTTAAATTTATAAAAGAGAGAACAAAAGAAGAAATACAATTAATGAATGGGGAGATTTTATCTGTTTCTAGATCAAAAACAAGAGAGTTAAGAAATAAAATGGAATTATATTTAAACAAAATAAATAAAAAAGAATTTTAAAATGTTATACGAAATAAACTTCATAGTGTTAGTTTCTTATTAATGCTATGAAGTTTTTTGTGTGAGTTAATGAATTGAAAGTATCATGCAAAAATAGTACAAATAAAATACAAAAAATGCCTAATATCTTTTTGTTGAAAATAAACAGGTATAATCAAATTGTTATATAAGGTTATGAAAAAAGTAAGGAGGATAAAAGGTATGAGATTAAAAATCAAATGTAGAAAAGTTATAGGATTATTGTTAGTTGTTAGCTTATCTATTGGAATGTTTGCAGGTCATAATACTTATGGAACTTGTGTAAACCCATATGAAAAGATATTAAATGAATTAAAAACAACAAAACAGAGTCGAGCAAAAGATAAAAGTTCGTATATTATTTCGGCAAAAGATAATACAAGTTATAATGAAATAAAAGAAGATTATAAAAACATCGTAATTAGAGAAAGTGAAAGTTATAATGAAAAAAATAATATCTTGTTAGTTAGTGTGAATGAGGAGCAAGCACAAGCATTAGAGACAGAAGATGGTATCATAAGAGTTGAGAAAGATTTTTATGTATCAGCAAGTGGAAGAAAAACAAAAGTTAGAAAAAATAAAGGAATAGATTCTAAGGTTGCATGGAATTTGCGAATGATTAATGCAGATAAAGTTGAATCTACCTCAGATAAAAAGGTAAAAGTAGCTATTATTGATTCTGGAATAGATGGGATATCTGGAATAAATGTTAAGGCTAGAATTGATTTGACGGATAAAGATGGAAATCGCAATCCGTTTATGGAAGATTTTACCGGACATGGCACGAGTGTTGCAGGTATAATTTCAGGGAACGCAGGTCAGAATTCGGTACAAGGGATTAATTCAAATGTAGAATTATACTCAGCAAAAGTTTTAGATGATAAAAATGTGGCACCAATAAGCAGAGTAGTAGAAGCAATATACTGGGCTATTGAACAAAAAGTAGATATTATTAACTTAAGTTTTGGAACAAAAGTTTATTCTAGAGTATTAGAGCAAGCAATTGAAAAAGCATATAAAGAAAATATTATATTAATTGCCGCAGCAGGAAATTCGGGAAATGAAGTTGAATATCCTGCAGCATTTAGACAAGTAATTGCTGTAGGAGGAATTGATGCTGAAGGTGAAATAAGCGATAATAGTGTAATAGCAGAAGGAATAGAATTAATGGCACCTGGGGAAATGGTAAAAACTGTAGGTGCATTTGGAGGTGTTACTGTTGCTGATGGGACAAGTATGGCGACGCCTCATGTTACAGCGATTGCATCTGTTTTGTTGGAAAAAGATTATACTGTATCGAATGAATTTATTAGATATTTAATGAATGTTAGTGCAAAATTTATGGGGATAAAAGGAACTGGTTATGGTGTTGTAGATTTAAAGTATGCGATTGATAATTATGATAGAATTAAGAGAGATTATAATAATGATAAATCAGAGATAAAAAGGAGTTATAATAAAGAACAATTGCAGACTTTTGATAAAGATAATTTAGTAGAAGCAAGATGGACACAGGATAAACATGGATATCTTGTACAGATAGCATATGACAGTAATAATGTATATTTAGAGGATTGGGAAGTAAATCGAATAAAAATTGGTGCAACTCAGATTGATGATATTTTCCCATCGCATTATGGACAGGCGGATGATTCCTCTTTCTTACATGGGTATAAAAACTATGTAGCTAATTATATATATCTAACACATGCAGCATATGAAATATATAATGACAGTTATACTAAATATTTGAATGGCAACACAAAAGTAGCAGGAGCAAACGTGGCAGCTATTAAGGATAGAATCAGTAGGTTTCCATGGTCAAATTATCAAAACAATACAAATTGGAAAAAATCTTTAATGGTTTTTGGTATGGCATTGCATGTAATAGGGGACGCTTATGCACATAGATCATTTGCAAAACAAAATGAAGGGTATGTACATATAAAACATAATACTAATTGGTCAATAAGTGCTGATAATCATTCGTATTATCCGGAGCGAGAATTAGGAGCAAGAACTGCTATAAATAAGGCATTTAAACAATATTTTGATACAGGAACTACTGGCACGTATAAACAATTTGTACATAATAATTATACAACATATAAATTAGATCAGTTATATACTTTTTCTAAGAAGACAACAGAGAGTGAGGGTGGCTCTGTCACAAAAGATACAACAACATTGAAAAATGCTTCATATGGTGACTAAACAAAAAATATAATAGAAAAAGTAGTTAAAAAAATAGAAAATGTTAAACGTTAAACCTTAAATACAATAAATTCTAATGTGGGTACGTTTAAATTATAAAGCAGAGAGGAGAAAAGAAATTATGAAACAAAAATATCTATTAGTTATTTTATCTTTTTTACTATTAAACTTATGTCCGTTATGTGGAATTAAGGTCTATGCAGAAGAGGGAATTAATATTGATGAAATAAATTTCCCAGATACTCTATTCAGGACAAATATTAGCAATGCAGATAAAGACAAGAATGGGATTTTATCAAAAGAAGAAATGGAAAGCATTACAGATATTTATTTTGACGGAGGAGATTATGCAGGCTATCAAAAACTTCAGTCTTTAAAGGGAATTGAATTTTTAACCAATTTAAAAACTCTATATCTAAATTCTACAGGAGTTAAAAGTATTAACCTAAACAAAAATAGTAATCTTGTCAAGATAAAAGTTACAAACCAGATAATAAAGGAATTTAAACTTCCTGAGAGCAGCAAACTTTCTATATTAGAGACCTTTAACAGTCAATTTCCATCAATAGATTTTGGTGGGCAGCCTGAGTTAAAACAAGTGTCATTATCAGTACGTGGAGCGACAATTGATTTTTCTAAAAATCGTAAGTTGGAAAGCGTTATGTTGACAGGAACGGTTACAGAAGGTAGTATTGCTTCTAAGGGGACAAAACATATTAGTCAGGTTAAAACCGTAATTATTGGAAATAATGACAAAATAAAGTCATTGAAATGCGATTTACCTAAGTTATCCAAGTTGGATATTGGTAAGACGCCTGTGCTTAATTATGTTTCTATCAACAATAGTAAAAGACTAAAATCTTTGAAAACAGAGAAGATGCCTAATTTAAAACAGTTAGAAATAGAGAATTGTGGATTAACAGCATTAAATCTGGTAAAAAATAAAAAGCTTGAGAAATTAAATTGTAGTAAGAATAAATTAAAGAAGTTAAGTGTCACAAAAAACATAAAATTAAAATTACTAAAATGTAGTAATAATAAAATCAATACTTTAAATTTAAAGAAAAATAAGAACTTAAAAACTCTTTCATGTAAGAATAATAGGATTCGCAGAATATATATTCGGAAAACAAAATTAAAGAGGAAGAACATTAAATGCGATAAAAAAGTTAAACTTATAAAATAGAAACAGGAGTTATGACCAAGGAAGGCATGGTCATAACTCTTTTATTATGCACCTAAAATTTTTCCACTGGAATTTTGCATGACTTGCTAGTATAATATAATAGGTTTACACGAGAGAAAGGGAAAATACTAGTATGATAGCTTTAGCAGTAATGGACAAAATACTTGATTTTATGTCTAATATATATTCACCGGCAATGGCTGTTGCCGGAATTGTTACAATTTTTATGTCAATATTGACGATACAGGATACGCCTTATATAATCATCAGCTTATTTTTTACAAGGAAGTTCAAACCGGCGAAGAATAATCATAAGTACGCTGTGTGTATTCCAGCTAGAAATGAAGAGGCTGTTATTCATAACCTGATTCGAAGTATTAGAAAACAGGATTATCCGCAGGAACTGATTACAATTTTTGTAGTTGCTGATAATTGTACAGATAATACAGCACAGGCAGCCAGAGAAAATGGAGCAGTTTGTTATGAGCATTTCAACCCGGATGAGAGAACAAAGGGATTTGCTTTAAAGTATTTATTTGAACAGATTGAAGCAGATTATGGAATACAGTCTTTTGAAGGATACTTTATTTTTGATGCTGATAATTTGTTGAAGAAAGATTATATTTCGAGAATGAATGAATCTTTTGATGCAGGTGAGAAAATTGTTACATCATATCGAAGTACAAAGAATTGGACAGAAAGCTGGATTGCTTCTACATATGCCATACATTGGTTAAGATCTATCAGGTGGAGACACAGAGCACGATCGGTATTGCATCTTGCAACAAACATTCAGGGTACAGGGTTTATGTTCTCTAATGAAATTGTGAAAGATGGGTGGAAATATACATCTCTTACAGAAGACCGTTCACTGACAGCTGATTGCGTTGTAGAAGGATATGAGATTTCTTATAATAATGATGCAATCTTTTATGATGAACAGCCGACTAGTCTTAAAGTTGCTTTGAGACAGCGTTTAAGATGGTCAAAAGGGCATTTACAGGCCTTTGCTGAGAGTGGATGGGGATTATTCAAAAATATCTTTATTGACAAGAATACAAAGCATAAAGAAACCGATAAATGGTACAATTATTTATGGCGGACCATAAGACACAGATTTATGTCCTTTGATACATTTGCTCAGTTAATACCGAAAAATGTTATATATGCTGCAAAATGGATTATTACAAGGTTAATTCTTTATCCGTTTGTTGTATGGAAATCAGGTGCGGTAATATGGATATTTGGAGGAGATAATTATATAGCGAGTTTAGTGAAACAGTTAATAGGAAATGTTGATATTACATTAGATGCAGGATGGAAATCGTATCTTTTAAGTGTGCTGTTAGTCATATGGGCAAGAGTCTTTTACAGGTTATGCAGATATATTATTAATATATGGATTGCGGTGTATATATTTATTATTGAATATAAACGGATGCCGAAGTTTAGCATATGGAAGAAGATTTTTTACTGCTTCACATGGCCGACATTTGATATTATAGGAAGATATACCCAATATATAGCGTTGTTTAAAAAGGTTGAGTGGAAACCGATACCTCATAATAGTAAGGTGACAATCGAAGACTTAGAAGAGTAAAGATAAAATTAGATAGTAATAACAAAAAGCTCCAAACCTAAATATTGGTTTGGAGCTTTTTTAATTATTTTTTTAATGTTTTAAAATAATCATATTTTAAGGTTAAATCATTTTTGCGAATAATATTGTGGACCACTTCACTGGTCTCTTCACGTTGCTTTTTGGATAATTTTCCTTTATTCAGAATTTTTTCATCATCTACATATACATTTCCATCGTACCAGGAATAGTCGCTGTAAAAGGCAATTCCTTTATAATTTTTTGCAAGAGCATTGGTGCCGAGATAATAATTGCTATTGTAATTAATGCCGAATAGATTTAATACTGTTGGCAGAATATTCATCTGCATTGTAACCTTATTAACATCTTTCGGTTGGATATCACTGCTCCAAATAAAAAATGGAGTATGGTTAATTAAATTTCCCAGAGTATTTTTGTTTTTATCTAATACCGTCTTATCGTTGATTGTATATAAGTAATGATCCGCATAAGCAACAATGACAGTATTATCATAAAGGTTATTGTCTTTCAAAGCCTGAATCAGAAGACCAACCATATAATCCGTTTCACCGACCATAAGTTTTGCAGTTTCTTCCTCTGATAAATCAGGAACGTTGTCCTTGCCATACTTCATTTCCGCAACGAGTTGTCCGACTTCCTTGGAAGTGGTAAATGGTGTGTGTGGCGTGTAAGTGATAATATAATCAACAAATTTACTATTTTGCTTGAACATATTGTCATAAAAGGTCTTGTTTAAAATTAATTCACGGTCCAGCTCGTAGTCTAGTGTATCATAACTGGCAATATCCTGTAAACCAAAATAATTGTCGTATCCCCATGCTTTATAATTAATGCCTCTGGAATAAAATCCTGACGTATTCATATGAAAGGCATTTACAGCATATCCCTCTTTTTTAAATAACTTTGCCATGGTGTAATCAAAAGTGTTCGTATTTAAAGTATATACATTTTCTGTATATGATACTGGTGTTGTAAATCCGGTATTTACCGCAAACTCAGAATTAAATGTAGAACCACCTCCAGTGTATATCGAATAATGGTCTTTAAAATTAATGGAGTTTTCCATTAAACCATATAAATTTGGTGTAGTTTTTGGGGTTAAAAGCCAATCGTCCATTCCTTCTAATTGAAGGAAAATAACATTTTTGTTTTTAAAAATTCCAGTGTATTCATCCGGTTGTTTTGTATCTTCTTCTGTATAAATATTATCTAAGAATTCTTTGTCCTCTGAATTGATATTTTCTTTCGGTTTTAAAAATGTAATATAGAAATTTCTGAAGGAATACTCATATAATCCTGACACCCGCATGCTTTTGTTGCTGTCACTGTAAGAGTTATAAATATTTCTTGGATTTCTAAAACTGCTCCATTTTAAATTGGAGTTGGCAAAACCTAAGCATAGTGGTGCCAGTAAATGCAGCGCAATAAAAATCAGAAAGATGACTCCAAGTCTTTTAGGACGAAATACTTTTTTTTCAGGAGCTTTCTTAAATACAACTACTGCAATAATCACAATGAAAACTGCCAGAACATAAATCAAAGGGTTAGCATGAATAATCGTATCCCATATATAAGAACTGCCTTCTCCTGCCATTAGCATCAAATTAAAACTAAAATAAAACGAGGTGAAAGAATAGTAAATAGTGTTTGTTAAAAATAAAATAAAAAATAAACTAAACAGAGTCCAATAGGCTATCTTACTGCCAATTCCTTTCAGACATGTTACAATTCCAAGGAACAAGAAAATCCATACCAGTGTGAAAATATTAGGTGCGGGATAAAATGTAGGGAAATATCCTATTTTATATCCAAAAATTCGCGTAATGATGTCCATTAACAGAAAAGGAATTGCCAGATAAATCGTATATCTGTGTGTTACAATACATTTTTTTATATTATGAAAAAAGTTTTTAATAGTCTGACTCATTTAATGCCTCCTAGTAATTTTAACATGAATCTATTTTTATCGGTGATATTGATTGGTAGTTAAAATTTTATCAATCTTATCTTTCCATGAATAAAATAGCACAAAATCCAGTAGAAATGCAATACTTTTCCATAGTATGTAAAGTAAGGAATATGTTATGTAAGTTGCAAAATCTTTATAAATAGAATAAAATAATTGCGATACCTAATAAACAAGGAGCAGTAGTCATGGATATACTAAAAATTAAAAACTTAATACATGATTATATTGATGAAGAGGAAAGAGAAGTTGTTAGAGCTGTTGATGATGTCAGTCTGAATGTGAAAAAAGGACAGTTCATTGCCGTCTTAGGGCATAATGGTTCTGGAAAATCCTCTTTGGCGAAACATATCAATGCACTGCTTTCTCCTACAGACGGAACGATATGGGTTGATGGAATGGATACCAGAGATGAAAAACATCTTTGGGATATCCGGCAAACTGCAGGTATGGTATTTCAAAATCCGGATAATCAGATTGTGGCAACAATGGTAGAGGAAGATGTGGCATTTGGTCCGGAAAACATGTGTGTGCCTACGGATGAAATATGGAAGAGAGTGGAGAGAGCACTTGGGGCAGTGGGGATGACTGCCTACAGAAAAAAGTCACCTTTAAAACTATCCGGGGGTCAGAAGCAGAGAGTAGCGATTGCAGGAATTATCGCTATGGAGCCACAGTGTATTGTTCTTGATGAACCTACAGCGATGCTTGATCCGGTAGGAAGACATGAAGTGATAGAAACTTTACATCAGTTAAATAAGGAAAAAGATATTACGATTATTTTAATTACTCACCATATGAATGAAGTGGTGGATGCAGACAATGTATTTGTGATGGATAAAGGTAAAATCGTAATGCAGGGAACACCAAAGGAAGTGTTCTGCAATGTGAGGAAAATCAAAGAAATTGGTTTAGAAGTACCACAGGTGACAGAACTGGGATATTTGTTAAAGCAAAGTGGTTTAAATATAGAAGATGGAATTTTGAGCGTGGAAGAATTAATAAAAGAAATAGAAAAGGTAAAACAGGCTGAAAACATGCAGGAACTTTAACGTTGAGAGTTATGGAGAGAGAAAATGTCACTGAAATTAGAGAATGTCAGTTATGTTTATGAGCAGGGAACCGGTTCAGAAACAGCGGCAATTAAAAACATTAATTTAGAAATCAACAAAGGGGAGTTTGTTGCGATTATCGGACATACCGGTTCTGGAAAGTCTACGTTAATACAGCATTTTAATGGATTAGAAAAGGCAACAGAAGGATGTGTATATTATAACGAAAAAGATATACAGGGCAAAGGATTTGACTTGAGAGGACTTCGATGCAAGGTCGGACTGGTATTTCAATATCCGGAACACCAGTTGTTTGAAGAAAGCGTAATAAAAGACGTCTGCTTTGGACCGAAAAATAAAGGGCTTTCTAAAGAGGAATGTTTGAAGAAAGCGAAGGAAGCCTTGCAGCTGGTTGGAATAAGTGAGGAATTGTATAATAAATCACCATTTGAATTGTCAGGAGGACAGAAAAGAAGAGTTGCAATTGCAGGGGTTCTTGCTATGGAGCCGGAAATATTAATACTGGATGAGCCAACCGCAGGACTGGATCCGGCAGGCAGAGATAAAATATTGAGATGCATTAAAAAACTTCATGATGTCAGGGGAATTGCTATCGTGCTCGTTTCACACAGCATGGAGGATGTGGCAAATTATGCAGAGCGTATTATTGTCATGAATAAAGGCAGCATCATGTATGATGATACACCCAAGAAAGTTTTCAAGCATTATAAGAACTTGGAAAAAATAGGGTTGGCTGCTCCACAGATTACCTATATAATGCATGAGTTGAAAGAAAATGGTCTGGAAGTGGATGCTGGTATTATTAATTTAGAAGAAGCAAAAGATAACATTTTGAAGAGTTTAGGAAGGTAAGATGGCGAATATAACAATTGGACAATATTATCCTGAAAATTCAATAATACATAAATTAGATCCAAGAGTGAAATTATTTGGAACGATGGTCCTGATTGTGCTTCTATTTATTATAAAAAATGTTTGGGGATATGCTCTTTTTACGGTTTTTATGGCAGCGATTATCAAGGGATCCAAAGTACCTTTTGGTAAGTTGTTAAGGGGTGTCAGAGGAATTTTATTTATTTTGTTATTTAGTGCTGTATTGAATGTATTCTTGACGCCTGGTCATGTCCTAGTAGAAATTTGGATGATTACGATAACAAAAGAAGGATTAATAAAAGGCGGATTTATTGCAGTCAGATTAATTTATCTGGTAATCTGTACATCTATTATGACATTAACTACGACACCGAATGATTTGGCAGACGGATTGGAGAAAGCATTTGGATTTTTGAAAGTAATAAAATTTCCTGTACATGAGATTGCAATGATTATGTCTTTGGCACTCAGGTTTATTCCAACTTTGATGGAAGAGACGGATAAGATTACAAAAGCCCAGAAGGCGAGAGGGGCACAGTTTGACACGGGAAATATTTTGCAGAAGGCAAAAAGTCTGATTCCGATTTTGATACCGTTGTTTATTTCGTCTATTCGACGAGCCTTGGATTTGGCAACTGCAATGGAGGCAAGGTGTTACCACAGTGGAAAACGGACAAAAATGAAACCTCTGAAATATGTGAAAAGAGATTATTTCGCATATGGAAGTTGTTTCGTGATGATAGCAGTAGTTCTTGGGGTGAATTATTTGTAGAAATAATGAAGAAGAGATGACAGATGAAATTTTAACAGTTTTGGATTGTGTGGAGATAGAAGATGAAAAGAGTCAGATTGATTATTTCATATGATGGAACCAATTATTGTGGTTGGCAGATTCAGATAAATGGAATAACGGTAGAAGAGATTATTAATAGAGAATTAAGCAGTCTGTTGGGAGAAAAAATTGCAGTGATCGGTGCCAGCAGAACAGATTCCGGTGTACACGCTATTGGGAACGTGGCTGTATTTGATACAGAGACAAGAATTCCAGCAGAGAAGATTTCTTTTGCACTCAATCAAAGGCTGCCGGATGATATTAGGATACAGAAGTCTGAGGAAGTGGCAGAGGACTTTCATCCTAGATATTGTAACAGTACGAAAACATATGAGTACAAAATATTAAACCGCAAGTTCCCTGATCCATTAAATAGATTATATACACACTTTGTCTATATGCCTCTGAATGTTGAAAAAATGAAAGAGGCAGCAGACTATATTGTAGGGGAACATGATTTTGCAAGTTTTTGCTCAGCGGGAAGTCAAGTAAAGACTACAACGAGGACGGTTTATACTCTGGATGTTACAAAGAAGAATGACATTATCAATATTCGAATTAGTGGAAATGGTTTTCTTTACAATATGGTTCGGATTATTGTGGGAACTTTACTGAAAGTAGGCCTGGGTGTATATCCACCGGAGCATGTGAAGGAAATCATTGAAGCAAAGGACAGATATCAGGCAGGACCAAAGGCTCCGGCAAAGGGGCTTACACTGGTAGGAATAGAATATGAGTAACAGTTCAGTCATGTGATAAAAGCGATATACAGCAATGAGGCTGACAGACTACATGTTGTATATCCCTTATATCATATGGAGAACAACCACAACAAGGGAAATTTTCGAGCTGACGGGTGACCAGTTACGAATATGAAAAAAATAGTTTGACACGATAATTTATTTATTGTATAATCTGTTTTATTGTGACGTGTTATGCACGTTGGTTTTTGTGCCCTAGCCAAAGCCCCGGTACGGACATGAGGACAAATTAATTTAGATAAGCAAAATTTCAGGAGGTAAACCAATGAAAACATATATGGCTAGTCCAGCAGATATTGAAAGAAAATGGTATGTAGTTGATGCTACAGGATATACATTAGGACGTTTGTCATCAGAAGTTGCTAAGATTTTAAGAGGAAAGAACAAACCACAGTTTACACCTCATATTGATACAGGTGACTATGTAATCGTAACAAACGCAGACAAGATTAAAGTAACAGGTAAGAAGTTAGAGCAGAAGATTTATTATCATCATTCAGACTATGTTGGTGGTATGAAAGAAACTACTCTGAAAGAAAAGTTAGAAAAGAAGCCTGAAAGTGTTATTGAACTTGCAGTAAAAGGCATGCTTCCAAAAGGACCTTTAGGAAGAAGCATGATGAAGAAGCTTTTTGTTTACGCTGGAGCTGAGCATCCACATGCAGCTCAGAAACCAGAAGAATTAACATTTTAGTTAATAGGGAGGAGAAAATAACATGGCTACAGAAAAGTATTATGGAACAGGTAGAAGAAAAAGCAGTGTTGCCAGAGTATATGTAATGCCTGGTAAAGGAAATATAACAATTAATAAAAGAGATATTGATGATTACTTTGGTCTTGAGACATTAAAGGTGATCGTACGTCAGCCACTTGAGACAATCGGTGCTGTTGATAAATTCGATATCAAGATTAGTGTTCACGGTGGTGGATACACAGGACAGGCTGGTGCTATCAGACATGGTATCGCTAGAGCGTTAGTTCAGGCAGATGCCGAAAACAGACCGGCATTAAAGAAGGCTGGATTCTTAACAAGAGATTCAAGAATGAAAGAAAGAAAGAAATACGGTCTCAAAGCAGCTCGTCGTGCACCACAGTTTTCAAAGAGATAATATTTGCGAGCAGTCGCATAAAGAAAGCTTCGAAGAATTTATTCTTCAGGAGCTTTTTTTATGCGGCTATTTGCAAATTTGATGATGACCGAGAAGTAAGGAACGAAGTGACTGGATTCGAGCTTCATGTCAGTCAGACGCAGATAACACTTTGTTCTGGGATGTTTTTTTATATAAACTGTGGTAATATATATTTATGATAGCAAGAGTTTATATGCGTTTGACAAAAGTAATGCATATGTATCAAATTTTTGAAGAGTTGTATCGCTGTTATTTTAACATGAGAATTTTATTTTTAATGAAACAACGGAGAGTATAGCAGATGATATTAAGTGTAAGCCGCAGAACGGACATTCCGAACTATTATTCGGAATGGTTTTTTAATAGAATAAAAGATGGCTTCGTGTATGTCAGAAACCCTATGAACGTGCATCAGGTAAGTAAGATTGACATAACACCAGAGGTGGTTGACTGTATTGTTTTTTGGACAAAAAATCCGGAACCAATGCTTGAAAGGCTGGATGAACTTGCTCTATATAATTATTATTTTCAGTTTACATTGACCGGTTATGGAATGGATATAGAATGTAATGTTCCCCATAAAAAAGAAAAAATTATTCCAATATTTCAGAAATTATCAGAAAAGATAGGAAGGCAAAAGGTAATATGGAGATATGATCCTATTATTTTTACTAAAAAATATACTCCAGAATATCATTTGGAAGCATTTGAACAAATTGCTATAGCATTGAAAGGATATACCGAAAAATGTGTTATCAGTTTTGTTGGCATATACACAAAAAATAAAAGGAATATGAAATTAATGGGTGCATATGAGGTTGATGAAAAGGAATTGCTAGAATTTGCAAAGAAAATGGCAAGAACTGCAAAGAAAAATGAAATGATAATTGGAAGTTGTGCTGAAAGTATAGATTTGGAACAGTGTGGAATTGAACATAATTGTTGTGTAGATAAAAAACTTATAGAAAACATTATTGATTACAGACTTAAAGTGAATAAAGATAAGAATCAGCGTGATGAATGTGGCTGCATGGAGAGTGTTGAGATTGGAACATATAATACATGTAAAAACTACTGCAAATATTGTTATGCAAATTATAACGAAGAAAGTGTCATAAAGAATTGCAATAAATATAATCCTGAATCGCCTATATTGTGTGGTGTTCTTGACAAAGATGACAAAATAACAGAGCGAAAAGTAAAGTCATTGAAAGAACATCAATTAAGCATAAAAGATATAGAAGGAATTCTTCATGCATAAATTCCTCTATTCTGCAAATCCTAACAGAAAAGAGGAGGAATTAGAGTATGGATTGGGATATGGTTGTATGTTATTGTATGAATGTTACCAATGGTATGATTAAAGAAGCAGTAGATAATGGTGCAAGCACATTAGAGGAAGTACAGATGGAGACTGGTGCCGGAACGGTATGTGGTACCTGTTTGGATAATGTACAACGATTGGTTGAATCTCTAGTAAAAGAGCGAGATGAGAAAAATAAATAGAAAAAAGTATTTGATTTAAAGGATTCCCTTTTTGTTAGATAAAGTGTATCTAACAAGAAGGGTTAATTTTTTTACATCCAAAAGCAGCTTTATATTGAAGATGAAAGTATACTATTTAATTTTTAGTGCGGTATAAACTGCTTTTCTCACATCAAATATACGTTCTTCAAGAAAATCAGGATAATCCCTGAACCATTTGATATTTAAAGGAGAAGGGTGCGGAAGAACAAATGCAGGTTTTCCCTTAATTTCAAGGTCTTGAAATACAAGTTCTGTTAATTTTCTGCCAGGAAAAAAATATTCTGCAGCATAACTTCCAATAATAATATAAAGTTCATTTTGAACAAGTTCTAATTCCTTTGAAAGCCATTTTTCAGCACAGCATTTTGGAGGCCGTTTATCCCCGCCGCCCGGATTCTTGCCCGGATAACAATGGGCCAATGATACAATATAGAAATTGTCGGGATTATAAAAAACATCATCTGATAAATAGTACCATTCAGACCGAAGACGTTTGCCGCTGGCATCGTTAAAAGGTTTTCCGGTGTTGTGTACAGTGCGTGATGGAGCCTGACTGATTTGCATGATTTTAGCATTCATATTTCCAAACAAAATAGGATGCGGTTCAAAACCAAAAGCAGACTGACAATGTTTACAATTGTTAATCTGCTTTTGTAAATTTATAAATTCCTGTAAATTAAAATCTGCTGGTTGATTGAAAGATGACATAGTAAAAATTCCTTTCTCTATTTCCCAATTCTCATTATCTTCTGTAGAAAAGTTTCAGCTGACTATAAACAAAACTAGTATTTTTCAAGATTAAGTCTCGTCCTGATTTTAATAATGCATAAAGTGTATCATAGAGAGAAATGCCTGTAAAGCAATATGAGATAGACGGTATTAAAATTAGAAAAAAGTATAAAGATATGGTAGAATAAGGAGAAGATAATACTAGAAAAATATTTTTGTGGAAAGAAGCACAGCAGGATGAATCAGGATTTAACTACAGGAAAAATTACAAAAAAATTATTGAGATTTGCTCTTCCTCTAATGTTAGGAAATATTTTACAGCAGTTTTATAATGTGGCAGACACTTTGATTGTAGGAAGGTTTCTTGGAACAGATGCATTGGCGGCAGTGGGTTCTTCTTATACGCTTATGACATTTTTAACATCTATTCTTATTGGACTTTGTATGGGAAGCAGCGCTTATTTTGCAATTCAGTTTGGAAAAAAGGACTATGAAACTCTTAGAAGAGGGATTTTTCAGTCCTTTTTTCTCGTGGGAATATTGACGCTTGTATTAAACATTTTTGTTTTTGTAAGTGTTGACCGGATTATAAATATATTACAGGTTCCAATGGAGTTACACAGACTGATGCGGGAATATCTCTTGTTTATTTTTGTTGGAATTACAGCAACATTTCTTTATAATTTTTTTGCTAATTTGTTGCGTGCAGTTGGAAATTCAGTGATACCGTTAGTATTTTTAGGTGTGGCGGTTGTTTTAAATATTGTCTTGGATATTGTGTTTGTTATGATATGTCACTGGGGTGTTTCGGGAGCTGCAGCTGCCACAGTAATTGCACAGTTTATATCAGCAATAGGAATAACGGTATATTATTATATGCGATTTCCAATACTTCGCATAAAAAGAGTACATATGAAGTGGGATATAGGTATATTAAAAGATATTTTTAACCTATCTTTTTTGACATGTCTTCAGCAGTCAGTAATGAATTTTGGAATTCTAATGATACAGGGATTGGTTAACAGCTTTGGCACGGTGGTTATGGCAGCGTTTGCGGCAGCAGTAAAAATAGACACCCTTGCATATATGCCAGTACAGGATTTTGGGAATGCATTTTCTACTTTTGTTGCACAGAATTATGGTGCCGGTAAAAAAGAGCGTATAAAAAAGGGAATTAGAAGTTCAGTTATCTGCGTATTTTTGTTCTGTACTATAATTAGTTTTATCGTATGTATATTTGCAAAGCCATTGATGAATATTTTTGTGGAATTTCAAAATATGGAGGTGATACAGACAGGAGTAACATATTTGAGGATAGAAGCTGTATTTTATTTCGGAATAGGACTGCTGTTTATGCTTTACGGATATTATCGGGCAATTGAAAAACCAGGAATGTCTGTGATTCTTACGATTTGTTCTTTAGGAACCAGAGTGGTTTTAGCTTATATTCTTTCAGGAGTTACATTCATTGGAGTAACAGGAATCTGGTCGTCTGTTCCAATTGGATGGTTTGTGGCAGATACAGTTGGAGTTATATATTATATGAAAACAAAAAATAGAGGAATGTAATTTAATGCAATTTTTTCATTAATATGTAAATACTATTCGTGAGGAGGCGCATATGAGTAAACATAGACCAGAACATATAGGAATTATTCCCGATGGAAATCGTCGCTGGGCTGCGGCACATAGTATGGAAAAACAGGATGGATATGAATTTGGCCTGAAACCGGGATTAAAATTATTACAACGTGCAAAAGAGTATGGTATTAAAGAAATAACGTATTATGGTTTTACAGTGGATAATTGTAAACGCCCGAGGGAACAGGTGCAGGCTTTTAAAAAGGCATGCGTAAAGGCAGTAGATATGCTGACGAAAGAGGGTGCGGATCTGTTGGTTATTGGAGATTCGAAATCAAAAAGTTTTCCAGAAGAATTATTGCCGTATACTACACGGACACCAGTGCATGGTGGGGGAATTCGCGTGAATATTCTTGTCAACTATGGATGGAAATGGGATTTGTCTCATATGAAAGAAGAGGGGAGACCATTTTCATGGGATATATCTCGGATAGATTTGATTATTCGCTGGGGAGGTATGAGAAGGCTGTCAGGTTTTTTACCCATTCAATCAGTTTATTCAGATTTTTATGTGGAAGAACATCTATGGCCCGACTATGAGGATAAAGATTTTTTTAATGCATTGGAGTGGTATGGCAGACAAGATATAACCTTAGGGGGATAAATTATCAAAAGATAAGAAGAAATTCATTTAGAATGTAGAACAAATGCTCCTATTTTTTAGGAGCATTTGTTTTTTATGATTTATATGAATTTAGAGAACTGTTACATAAGCAGCCTGAGGACCAGACTTACCTTCAGTCGTTTCAAAACTTACGCTTTGTCCTTCCTCTAAAGACTTAAAGCCTTCTGTTTCAATAGCTGTGTAATGAACAAAGATGTCTTCCTTTGTATCATCAATTGTAATGAAACCATATCCTTTTTCTGAATTAAACCATTTTACTTTACCTGTACTCATTTTAGTACCTCCTTATATTATTGAAAAAGAAGACACAAATGTATAAAAAAATCATTGCATATTTGTTTTTTGTACATAAGTGATAATACAATTAACTAATACCAATGATACTCTGCAACTATATTATTTCTTTTACTTAATTAGTATATCACAAATTGGAGTAAATGTGTAACATAAATTCATATAGTTGTAATTGAAATTTATAAGAGGTCATGTTATACTAACCTCAGAAAATAGGAAACTGCCACCGGGTAGTGAGTGAAAACACTCGTTGTACATCATTAGGTCTTTGAAGATGTGCAGAGGGTGTTTTCTTTTGGTAAATAAAAAGAAGCTGATTTTATAAGTAAAAATGAGGAAGAGACAAAATGATAAAATCAATTAAGAACTTAACAAAATTTGAATCAGGGTTATGGATATTTTCCTTAGTAATGGTAGCTGGCTCTTTTATGATAGGTGGAACAGATGATTATTTGACATTGACAGCATCTTTGATAGGTGTAACAGCTTTAATTTTTGTGTCAAAAGGAGATGTGGCAGGGCAAATTTTAACCGCTGTTTTTAGTATGTTGTATGCAGTTATATCCTATTCGTTTGATTATTATGGGGAAATGATAACCTATCTTGGAATGACAATGCCGATTGCATTGATGTCTGTAGTGTCATGGATTAAAAACCCTTATGATGAAAAAGAAGTAAAAGTAGCACATCTATCAACAGGACAGATATTAAAGGTGTTAATTTTGTCAATGATTGTGACATTTCTATTCTATTTTGTACTAAAATATTTTGGAACTACAAATTTAATTGTAAGTACGATATCTATTACAACCAGTTTCCTGGCATCATTTTTCATGTATTTAAGGAGTAGTGCATATGCTTTATCTTATGCAGCAAATGATATTGTATTGATTATTCTTTGGATTATGGCTTCTTTGGACAATATTTCATATCTTCCAATGATAGTATGTTTTGCAATGTTTTTCATCAATGATATATATGGATTTATAAATTGGAGAAGGATGAAAAAAAGACAAACAGAAAAATAATAGAAAGGAATTGTTTTTCTTGATTTCAAATAAAACTAAAGATATACTAACAAAAGAAGGAGTATAGGGATGCTGGGAAATAAATTAGCAGAACAAAAAACAAAAATACAAACATCAGAGACTTTTCTTGTCAGTGCTGTCTTAGCAATTTCGGGAGGATTTCAAGATGCATATACATATAATGTTAGGGACGAGGTATTTTCCAATGCCCAAACAGGAAATGTAGTTCTTATGAGCCAGCATTTCATGATGGGACAGTGGAAAACAGCGTTTCGCTATTTTTTTCCGATTCTGGCGTTTGCATTGGGAGTATTAGTTGCGGAGCAAATTCAAAGTAGATATAAAAATTCGAAGAGGATTCATTGGAGACAGATTGTTGTTATATTTGAGATGACAATTTTATTTCTTGTGGGATTTATGCCGTCAAAGTGGAATCTCCTTGCCACAATGTTAGTGTCTTTCACCTGTTCAATGCAAGTGCAGACATTTCGGAAAGTAAATGGATATGGTTATGCGAGTACTATGTGTATCGGTAATCTACGAAGTGGAACAGAAAGTATATCAGTGTACATAAGAAATAGAAATAAGGAGTCTTTACGTAAGACTGTGTATTATTATGGGATAATATTCGTTTTTGCCATGGGTGCAGGAATTGGAGGGCTCTTAACGATATGGTTTGGAGTTCAGGCAATATGGGTGTCGTGCATATTGCTGCTGATTTCTTGTTTGCTGATGATTCGTGAAAAGTTATAAAAAGTGAAATATTATTGTCTTTAGAAAATATATACAAAAAATCAAGTTATTTATTAGGCGATTATCATATTGAATTATGATAGTCGTTTTTGTATAATAAAAGTAATTGAGAGGTCGGAGATTATGTTCCTAAAAGGATAAATTATTATCTATAGGAGGAACGGATATGAGAAAAAAATTATCAAAACTATTGTCAGTATTTTTGTCAGTGACAATGGTATTTTCGTCTGCTATTTTTACGAATATCTCCGTAAAAGCAGATATGACAACAGAGCAGATGGTTGCCAGTGCACAGCATAATCTGGCACTGAAGAAAACTGTAGAGGTAGCTCCATCTTTGCAGGAAGGCAATACAGGTTGTCTTACTGATGGAAAGTTTACTCCAGGTGGGGAACATGCTGCTACTACATTTGGAAAAGCAGGAACATATTATCAGGTTGATTTAGGTGCGGTATATGATTTATCAACATTGGATCAGTTGGTAGTGGGATACAAAGAGAACAGCGACGGAGATACACCGACAAAGGGATATAAGATTCAAATTTCTGCTAATGGACTCGATTTTACAGATGCAAAATCAGTAGCAGGGGCACATGTAAAAGATGCATGTACGAATAACAATCTGATAGAAGTAACATCTTTAGCTGATGCAGAAGGAAAGGCAGTAAGGTATATCAGATTATATTATCCGGATTCTTATACATGGGGAATTCAGGTAACAGAAATTGCGGTGTTGGATATTGATGAAAATGCAGCAATCATAGAAGTAGAAAAGTGTGATGATGCAGCAGGAGTTACAGTAACATCACCAGATTATAACACACTCACCTATAATATCCAGGCTGGTGAAAATCAAGAAGGATATAAATATATTGTTTATTTATTAAATGGTATAAATGACAGAATTATTGGGTATGGTGTAGAGGCTGGAAAAGATTATGTAGTTGAAAATCTGTTTTCAGGTATGTGGACGGTTAAAGTAATAGCTTGTTATAATGGAGCAGCGTCAGATGGAATTCTAAGTGAAAAAATAGAAATAGCTGAAATTGGGAATCTGTTTAATTCCAGTAGAAATATTGCAAATGCATATGCAGGCACACATCCGGCAAAGGTTGTTGAGATGAAAAGTATTTACGAAGGTCATTCATTGGCTACAGCAGCAGCGGCTTTAGATGGAAGACCAAGCACTGGAGAGGGTTCCGATGTAGCTATGAGAACAGGAGCAGGTTCTCCACAGCATTTTGTGATTGATTTGGGTGAATATTATACTCCTCAGGAAATGCAGGAATTATTGTTGGCTCATACGAATGCTAATACTTATGCTTCTGATGTTAAAGTTGAATTCTCTCTAGATGGAAATAGCTATACAGAAGTAGGAAATAAAAAAGGTTATGTTTTCGAATCCAAATCTCAAAATTTCTGTGCTTATAACAGAGTACCTTTTAATAAACTTGAAACTTACACAGATAAGGCTGTTAGATTTGTAAAGGTAACACTTTCAGGCGGAGCGAGCAACTGGGGATATGTTATTAATGAAGTGGGTGTGATTGCAAATACGGATGAGCCAACAATTGTGGGTTCTAATATTTCAGAAGCGGCTGACATCATTGTAGACACATCTAATTTAGAGAGGATTACATATTCTATTGTGGCTGGTGAGGAGCAGGAAGATGCAACGTATGTAGTTTCATTAAATGAAGAAAGAATAAATAGTGAGGCAAAAGCTGGCGTTGAATATGAATATGGTGGTATAGAAGCTGGAACATATGAAATTAAGGTCAGCCATTTAGAAGATGGATGGTTATCAAAGGGAATAACTAAGAGCGTTGTTGTAGATGGATATATTAATTATGTGAAAACATCATTGAATCTTGCGTTAAAGAGTAAACATAGTGATGTAACAGCTACGTGTGACAATGATAATTATAAAGACAATTATTTAACCGGCTCTCAGGATATCAGTGCAGGTGTAGGGGCTTTAAATAATGGTGTATATACGGATTATGCTCATCATACAGGATATCTTCAGACAAGACCGGACAATGATGAAGCAAACATCATTTATGATTTAGGAAAAGAATATGATAAGAATGATATTCATTCTTTAATTTCGATGTATGAGGCAAATAGCAATGCGGCAACAGAATATGAAATCTATGTATCTTCAACAGGCGAAGAGGAAACATATGAAAAAGTATTTTATGTAAAGAATGCAAAATTAAAAACATTTCCTAATGAAGCAAGACCGGTATTTGGAAATGATGTGTTAGACATGTCAGAGTATACACAGGATACGGTAAGATTTGTTAAGCTACATATTATAACAGGAAATTACGCAAGACATTATAATGCTGACGGCAGTATCAACTGGGGTTCTGATGGATACCATTTATGTGAACTTGCAGTAATGGGAAAAGAATCACTTCTTCCGGAAGCACCAAAGAACGTTTCAGTAACTTCACCGGAATATGACACTATTGTAGTTAAATGGGATGATATTGCTGATGAAAATGCAAAATATAATATTTATATGGATGGAAACATTCTGGTAATGAATGAACCGGCAGGAGTTAATGAAAAAACACTTAGTGTTGCAGCAGGGACACATAAAATTGCGGTAAGCGCTGTGGTTAATGGAATGGAACGCAGTTCAGAAGAATATGAAGTTAATGTTGAGACAGAAGTAACGACACCTGTGCCAACAACACCGGCTCCAACCCAAAAACCAACAGAGCCAGTTACAACTCCTCAGGGTGGAAACAATAATCCTACTGTTCCATCAGTAGTGAATCCTACAACTCCAAAGACACAGTCTGTTGTACAGAAACCTGGCAAAACAAAGATTACAAAAACAAAAGCAGGAAAGAAAAAAGTATTAGTGAAATTTAAGAGAGTAAAAGGAGCTCAAGGTTACAGAATCCAATACTCTTTAAAAGCGAACTTTAAAAAGGCTAAAAAAATTACTACTAAAAAATTAAGTGCAACAATAAAGAGACTGAAAAAAGGAAAGAGATATTATATCCGTGTTCAGGCCTATAAAGTTGTAAGAGGTAAAAAGGTTTACGGAGCTTATTCAAAGAAAGTTAGAAGTAAAAAAATTAAATAAATTATAAATTCTGGTTTGTCGAGGTGGTTCGAGTATAAAAGGATACACTTGGAAACTGAATTTTATATACAAATCCGTTTATGAAATTCAATGTTTCCAAGTGTATTCCTTTTATATCTCTTCCCACCACCACAAATCGCAAACTTATAAATTATAATTGTTGTGACGGCGGCATTTCGTTGCCAGCGTGATGTGTACAGAAAATGAACCATCTTGCCACAAAACATATTTAAGATTTACATATATAAGGGCTTAAAATATTCAATATTATTTTTATTTTCTATAAATGTTCAAGAATCGAGGAGGAGATATTCTCTGTCTGTATTTGCTTCAGCAGGAAAGTTACTCCCCTAAAAACAGAAATTAATAAAAATGTATGTTTTCTCTGATTGTGTCTAAAATATTAATGAGTAAAAATATGGTTACACTTGTAACAATAAGGAGATTCATATGAAAGACAAAATATTTGGAGTTTTACAGAGGGTTGGCAGAAGCTTTATGCTTCCAATTGCCATTTTGCCGGTGGCAGGTCTTCTGCTAGGAATCGGTGGTTCCTTTACCAATGAGACTACATTGAAAACTTATGGTTTGGAAAATGTAATGGGAAGTGGGACAGTATTTCATGCGATATTCCAGGTAATGAATGATGCCGGAAATATTGTTTTTGCAAACTTGCCGATATTGTTTGCCATAGGTGTAGCAATAGGCATGGCGAAAAAAGAGAAAGAAGTGGCGGCACTTTCTTCAGTAATTGCATTTTTTATCATGCATGCATCTATTAGTGCGCTGATTACAATAAATGGTGGAGTGGAAAATATGCTGCAAGGTGCAGTCGCAGACGTATGTGGAATTACATCTCTTCAGATGGGTGTGTTTGGAGGTATTATTGTCGGACTTGGAACAGCAGCACTGCACAATCGGTTTTATAGAATTGAACTGCCGCAGGTATTGTCGTTTTTCGGCGGAACAAGATTTGTGCCGATTATCAGTGCGTTGGTATATACACTGGTTGGTATATTGATGTTTTTTATCTGGCCGGTTGTACAGTCGGGAATTAATGCTGTCGGAGAAGTTGTTCTAAATTCAGGATATGCCGGAACGTGGGTATATGGATTTATGGAAAGACTTCTGATACCTTTTGGTCTGCATCATGTATTTTATATTCCATTCTGGCAGACAGCCGTTGGGGGAACAATGGAAGTTGGAGGAAAATTAATTGAAGGTGCCCAGAATATTTTCTTTGCACAGTTAGCGGATCCTACAGTGAAAGAATTTGCAGTATCTGCAACAAGATTTATGTCAGGAAAGTTCCCGTTAATGATATTTGGTCTACCGGGTGCAGCTCTTGCCATGTATAAGACTGCAAAAACAGAAAAAAGAAAACTAGTGTCAGGATTGTTGTTATCAGCGGCACTTACATCTATGATAACAGGTATTACAGAACCGTTGGAATTTACATTCTTATTTGTTGCACCACTTTTATATGGTATACACTGTGTATTTGCAGGACTTGCTTATGCGTTAATGCATTTCTTTGGAGTAGGTGTTGGAATGACATTCTCCGGTGGATTAATTGATTTGTTTCTGTTTGGTATTTTACAGGGAAATCAAAAGACAAACTGGATATGGGTAGTAGTTGTAGGCATTTTCTATTTTGTCATTTATTACTTCCTGTTTAGTTTCTTAATTAAAAAACTAAATTTAAGAACCCCAGGCCGCTTTGATGAAGATGAAATAAAGCTTTATGGAAGAAGTGATGTGGAGGCAAAAAAACAAGGTGATAAAAATGTACCTGTTGTAGATGAATTATCAGCAGGAATTTGTGAGGGATTAGGTGGAAAAGAGAATATTTCAGATGTGGATTGTTGTGCTACAAGACTTCGAATTACCGTACACGATGCCACATTAGTGAATGATTCCAGATTAAGATTGACAGGAGCATCCGGAGTGGTTCATAAAGGAAATGGTGTACAGATTATTTATGGACCGAAAGTTACAGTTATAAAGTCAAATTTTGAGGATTATCTTGAAAGCGGGGCAGCTGCAAAAACTGTAAAGAGCAGAGTAAAAACATCACAGAATATTGATAAAGAACACACATCAAGGCACGACAACAAAGTGGAAAAAGATAAAGAGGTTGTTACAAAACCGAATAAAGAAAAAATAAGGGAAACAATTATCATTGCCAGTCCAATGACAGGAACTGCTGATGAAATAGAGAGTGCTCCAGATGAAGCTTTTGCAGGAAAAATGATGGGGGATGGTGCTGTTGTAACGCCGACGGAGCCTATTGTAATGTCACCGGTAGATGGAGTTGTCAGCTTTGTGTTTGATACAAAACATGCTGTGGGAATTCATACTGATTCAGGACTTGATATTATAGTGCATGTAGGAATTGATACAGTAAAATTAAATGGTAAAGGTTTTGAGGTATACGTGAAAGGTGGAGACCGGGTTAAAAAGGGAGATAATCTTATAAAACTGGATTTGAAATATTTGAACCAAAATGCGCCTTCTATGGCATCACCGGTATTATGTACAGAGATGAAAGAAAACCAGCGTATCAGACTTTTAAATAAGGGAAATATCCATGCAGGCGAGGAATTATTTGCCGTCGACATTATGGAATAAAATATATTGTAACAGTTCAGCCATCAGCTCAAATGAGCTCCGCTCCTTTTCGCTGATTTGGCTCACCGTTGTATTATTGTAACAGTTCAGTCATCAGCTCAAATGAGCTTCGCTCCTTTTCGCTGATTTGGCTCACCGTTGTATTATTGTAACAGTTCAGCCATCAGCTCAAATGAGCTCCGCTCTTTTTCGCTGATTTGGCTCACCATATGATACGAAATAAATACAGTCAATTGCCTGCAAGCAGCCATTGTCTGTATTTATTTCGTATCGCATGGCTGAACTGTTACAAAATATTAATAAAATGTAAAAGATTTGCAAAAATAAATATTTATGATTGATTAATAATACCCTGTCTTTTAAAATAGACAGGGTATTATTGTGAAAAGCGATTCTTATATAGAAATTAATCAGCATATATTAGACATTGTTGGATGAGTAGAAAGGACTGAAGAGTTAATGACAAAGTTTTTTGTAAAAAAACCATTTTTTGTAGTAGTGGCGGTAATTATTATTTTAATCATCGGAGGTGTAAGTCTTAGTAATATGAATACTGACTTAATGCCGGATATGGAAATTCCATATATGATGGTTATTACGACAGAGCCGGGGGCGTCACCCACTAAGGTGGAAAATGATGTGACAAAGCCGCTGGAAAGTGCATTGGGTACAGTAAATGGAGTGGAAAATATAATCAGCAGTTCTGCAAATAATTATAGTATGGTAATGATAGAATTTGCCGATGATACAGACATGGATTCAGCACTGGTCAGAGTGTCGAAAGTTGTTAATACAGTCAATCTGCCGGAGGAGTGTGGTACTCCCAACTTAATGGAAGTCAGTATGGATATGATGGCTACCATGTATGCAGGAATAGATTATAAAGGGAAAGATATTAAGGAGTTATCTGATTTTACTACAAAGACATTAAATCCTTATCTGGAGAGACAGGAAGGTGTGGCAAGCATAACCACAATGGGATTAACAACAGATTCAATTGAAGTAAAATTAAATCAGAAGAAAATAGATAAAATTAATGATAAAATTTTAGGAAAAACGAATGATAAATTAGCAGATGCCAGTAAAGGAATAGAAAAAGCTGAACAGAAAATAAAAGAAGGGGAAAGCCAGTTAGAGCGGCAAAAAGAAAAGCTGGAATCAAAACAAAATGATACAAATAAGAAACTGGCACAGGCACAGGTGAAACTGGCAGAAGCTCAGGCAACAAAAGCAGCATATCAGGCGAATCTCAACAGTCTAAAAGCTAGTGAAAGTGCCTTAAAAGCAGAGCAGAAAGCATATAAAGATGCAAAATTGGAAGATACATATCAAAAAGCAGATAAAATGTTTCAGACTTTTCACAGTCAGTTCGAAAAAGCAGCACAGACAGCGGGAGTTATTATCCCGGCCAGTGTAGAGGAGGCTGTGAAGGATAAAAAAACTTTTAACGAATTTGTTTCATGGATAGAAAAATTAGGGTATGGAGAACAGGTAAAAAAACTACAATATGAGAAATTGAAACAGATGTATGATGTTGTGAAAGTCAGACTTCCACAGATAAATACAGAACTTGCAAACCTGAAAACGAAGATTGCTGCAGCTAAGGCAGTGGTAGAGCAGATTGAGAAACAGATGGAGGGCATGGACAAAACACAGTCAGATGCAATATCCGGTGGTTATTCTGCAGCAGCAGGATTTGGGGCAGGGCAGGCACAGATGGCATCAGCCAAATCCAAGTTAGATTCTTCCAGAAAAGAATTGAAGGATGCGAAGGATAAATTAAATGACTCAAGACAGGCAGCGATAGAAAATGCAAAGATTGATACATTACTCTCTCTGGAGACTTTGTCACAGCTTATATATGCACAGAATTTTGCTATGCCGGCTGGTTATATTGACGACAAAGAAGATAATCAGTGGTTGGTAGATGTAGGAGATAATTATACAAGTAAAAAGCAGTTGGCATCTATGGTTTTGACGAAATTGCCTGATATAGGAAAAGTGAAGTTATCTGATGTGGCAGATGTAACCATAGTAGATAATGCAGGAGAAAGTTACTCAAAGATTGATGGGAATCCGGCTGTTCTTCTGGCTATTTATAAATCCAGCACAGCAAATACAAGTGCGGTGGCAGATAATATATCTGAGGCTTTTGAGGAATTAGAAAATAAGTATGATGGTCTTTCATGTACTGCGTTAATGGATCAGAGTGAGTACATTAATATTATTGTAAAAGCAGTATTACAAAGTATATTACTAGGAGCGCTTCTCGCAATTCTTGTATTGGCATTATTTTTAAAAGATGTAAAGCCAACATTAATCGTAGCATTCAGTATACCATTTAGTGTACTTTTTGCCATTATCATTATGTATTTTACAGGAATTAATTTAAATGTAATGTCATTGGCAGGTTTATGTCTTGGTATTGGAATGTTGGTAGATAACTCCATTGTTGTAATGGAGAATATCTATAGGTTAAGGAATATGGGAATATCAGCACCGCGGGCAGCAGTGCAGGGAGCAAAACAGGTAGCAGGGCCGATTGTTGCATCAACACTTACTACAGTATGTGTATTTTTGCCAATGGTTTATGTAAAAGGAACTGTCAGTGATATGTTGATTCCTTTTGCTTTTACGATGACATATGCCCTGGTGGCATCTTTGATTGTGGCGTTAACAGTAGTTCCAACGATTGGAGCTTCTATTTTAAAAAATACAAAAACAAAAAAACATAAGTGGTTTGATAAAGTACAGGGGATTTATGGAAGAACGTTGGAAAAATGTCTGTCTCATAAAGTGATTCCGATTGTCATATCACTTGTATTATTGGTTTTATGTGTTGTACAGGTATTTCGAACAGGTCTGGTTATGATGGATGATATGGTAAGTAATTATATTTCTGTCAATCTGGTTATGGATGAAGATATAGACAAAGATACTGCGTATGAGACAGCAGATAAAGTTATGAATGCCATTATGAAAGTAGATGGTGTGAAAAAAGTTGGAGCAATGGATGGAAATGCAGGAGCTGCTACAGGTTTAACAGGTGGCTCTACAGATAATTACAGTCGTTTTACATTTCAGGTGATTGCAGATGATGATATTTCAACAACGGGTGAGTATCAAAAAATAATAAAAAATATTCAGAAGAATACAAAAGGCATTCCATGTGAGGAATTAAATGTATCTTCATCAGCTCTTGGCGGTATGAATGGAATGATGAGCCAGGGGCTAGAAGTGCGTATCTATGGAGAGAACCAGCAGAAACTGATTTCTATCAGCAAAGATGTTATAAAAATGTTAGCAGATATCAAAGGAACAGAGAACGCTGATAACGGAATTGAAGATGATACAAAACAGCTGCATTTATCAATTGATAGAAATAAGGCAGCAGAATATGGATTGACAGTTGCAGGCATTTATCAGCAGATGTCAGAAAAAATTACTACAGATAAGACTTCTATATCAATTACAGCAGATAATAAAGAGTATGAGGTTAAGATAGTAAATGAGAATAATAAACCAGATTATGATAATCTGTTAAATACAACAATTAAGGCAACAACAAAAGACAGCGATGGAAAAGATATTACAAAAAAATATAAATTATCTAAATTTGCTGAAGTTACAAAGCAGGATGCTTTGAAAGAAATCAGAAGAGAAAATCAAAGAGATTATATTTCTGTAACAGCAGAGGTAAAAGAAGGATATAATGCTACACTTTTATCAAGAGAATTGGAGAAAAAGTTAGATAATTATAAGATGTCAGAAGGATATATTGCAGAAATCCAAGGTGAGTCTGAGCAGGTTATGGAAATGATAGGCCAGTTAGTGCTTGCATTATTATTAGGATTCTTATTAGTTTATCTTGTTATGGTGGCACAGTTTCAAAGCTTATTGTCACCGTTTATCATTATTTTTACTATACCATTGGCATTTACCGGAGG
Organism: uncultured Eubacterium sp.; assembly: GCA_910584795.1. Classification (GTDB taxonomy): domain Bacteria; phylum Bacillota; class Clostridia; order Lachnospirales; family Lachnospiraceae; genus Eubacterium_G. Next base: position 252,583 of record CAJUBZ010000002.1, read on the forward strand.
TATGATTGGTTTGATGATATTTGGACAGCAGATTTCATCCATGGCATTGATGGGCTTTATGATACTTATGGGGACTGTCGTAAATAATGGAATTGTGTTTGTGGATTATGTAAATAAATTAAGAATTCAGGGAGTAGAGAAAAAAACTGCATTGATTGCTACAGGTAAGACTCGTATGCGTCCGATACTGATGACAGCCATCACTACAATTCTTTCTATGAGCGTTATGGTATTTTCTCAGGATGCAGGAAATGCAATGCAGAAAAGCATGGCGATTGTTGTAAGTTTTGGTTTGCTTTATGCTACGTTGATGACATTATTTATTGTACCAGTACTCTATGATATATTGTATCGGAGACAGCCAAAAGAAATTGATGTTGGTTCGGATAATTTGGATGAAGTACCTGATGAGGCGGCAGAATTAATTGTTCAAATGCAGGAAGAAACACAGCAAAAAGAAAAAAACAGGAAAAAGGATTTATAGTTTCCGTGAAATAAGTTATGGAAAAGTTACATAGAATGTTATAAAATAGACTGCGGAAAATATTCGAGGATATGATAAAAAGGAGAGGATAAAAGAATGTTAGAATTGATGGAATTTTTAAAAGTAATTTTTCTTGGAATTGTAGAAGGAATTACAGAATGGCTGCCTATCAGCAGTACAGGACATATGCTTTTGGTAGATGAGTTTATTAAGTTAAATGCAAATGAAAGTTTTAAAGAAATGTTTTTCTTCGTGATACAGTTAGGAGCAATTCTGGCAGTGGTCGTATTATTCTGGGGCAAGATGTGGCCTTTTAAAAAGAAGTCTACAAATGATGGAATTAATGCAGTTGGAAGTGTTCTGAGAAAAGATGTCTGGTCATTATGGTTTAAGGTAGTAGTAGCGTGTATTCCTGGCGCTGTAGTAACAATAGCTTTTGATGATTTTATTGAAGAACATTTACATACACCAATTGTCATTGCAATTACATTAATTTTTTATGGTGTTGCATTTATTATTATTGAGAGATGGAACAAGACCAGAACACCAAAGGTGGCCGGACTTACAGATATTACATATCAGACAGCGTTTATGATTGGATTATTTCAGGTCTTATCCATTATACCGGGAACTTCCAGATCAGGTGCAACAATAATTGGAGCATTGCTTATTGGAGTGTCCCGTGTAGCAGCAGCAGAATTTACTTTTTTCCTGGCAGTACCTGTTATGTTTGGAATGAGTGCATTAAAGATGGTTAAAATGGGATTTGCAATGACAGGAGAAGAGGCATTTATTTTAATTTTAGGAATGATTGTAGCCTTTTTGGTATCTATTGCTGTAATTAAGTTCTTAATGGGTTATATTAAAAAACATGATTTCCAGATTTTTGGATGGTATCGTATTATATTAGGAATATTGGTACTGATTTATTTTTTATAAAATTTTGTTGCAGATCTATGAAATTATGAACATATATTTAAGTTTTATTTAAGATTTCTTAAATAATCGGGGGATTTTGCCACGGATATGTTTTTGTATGTTATACTGTAAAAAGTTCACAATAATATAAATTCATTGAATATATTAAGGTGCAGAGGAGAAAATAAACTGTATAGGAAAGTAGGGGTTTATGACAAATTACAATCAGAAAATAAAAAAAATTGAATCGAAGGATGAGCAGGCAGCAAAACGTAAAAGAAGAATTGTGAGTATTCTTGGACTGTTAATATTTTTTATATTATCGGCGGCAATTGCTTTTCCATTTATTAAGTTTTTTAAAGAACCGGAAATGTTTCAGAACTGGGTAGCTGGTTTTGGAATGTGGGGATGGTTAGTATGTATTAGTGCCATGGTATTGCAGATTGTCGTTGCTATTATTCCAGGTGGCGCTATGGAGATTGGAGCTGGATATGCATTTGGAACAGTAGAGGCGACAATACTTTGTACCGTGGGTTCTATTATAGGATGTGCAATTGTTTTCTGGCTTGTAAAAGCATTTGGTATTAAGTTTGTCGAGGCATTTTTTCCAATAGAGAAGATTCAGAATTTAAAGTTTTTACAAAATGAAAAGAAGCGTGATATACTTGCGTTTGTTATATTTTTGATTCCAGGTATGCCAAAAGACCTGATTTCCTATTTTATGGGATTTACCAATATTAAGTTATCCAGATGGCTGGTAATTTCAACAGTTGCTAGGATTCCTGCGATTATTGTTTCGGCTATGGGAGGTCAGGCATTAGGAAAAGGTCAGTATATGGCAGCGGTGATTGTACTAGTGGTGATTGTAGCAGTAAGTGCTGTTGGAACCATTGGTTATAAAATGCTATGTAATTATCATAATAAGAAACAAGGATGAGTTTTGTGATAAAAAAGCGGTAGAAATCCGATGATTTTCCACCGCTTTTTTTATTATATAGGAAATTGCTTTGCAATTCCTATATAATAAAAAGCTCTACAAGGATTGCAGAGGCGCAGAAATGTAGTTGTTCCCCAGAACCCACGACTCGCGAGAGAGTTCGTAAGCGAACTCTTTTTCTGTAATTAATTTTGTATAAGTAATATATAAAAAGTGTACTTGATTAAAAAAATCATACCATATAAAAAAAAGAGAATTATATAGTAAAAAAAGATATGTTATAATTAAAATGTTGAAAAATTTCGGACGGATTACAAACAAATGAATAACGTAGGAGGTTAAAAGGATGAGAGGATTATGGAGAAAGGCTTTGACCATTGCCTTAGCTTTTTCATTAGTTACTGTTCCTGTAGAGATGGGACAGCTTACTGAAGTTAAAGCAGAACAGCTTGGAAGCCTCGCAACAGAGGTTACAGGTACATGGTCTTACTGGGATGGAGAGAAAGATGTTGTACAAACAAATAAGATGTTGTTGGATAAACTGCCAACAAAGGCGAATCAGGGAACATACAGATTTACCACCGAGAATTATGATGCTAATAATGGTGCAATAGACATCGGTGGATTTTCAACGTCTATGTTATGGAATTATAGTACATCACCTTTTGGTGACTGTGTTTATGCTATACCTATGTCATATTGCGGAACTGCAGAAGGTATGCTTTTAGCAAAACCCTCTACATTAATTGATAAGCAGACATGGACACAGACGGTAATGATGTCTATGAATAATCTGGGAACAATGTCAGATTTTGTTGTGGGAACAGATTACTCCTTTACAAACACAAAAGTAGATAAGTCAGATGAGTGGTCTACAGATGTTGTAATGGAGAATCCGTCAGATTCATCACAGTATTTGAAAACAACTATTGTACAAGGCAGTCCTTTTGGATTTTTTCAGTTAAAGGGAAGTACGAAACTTACAATACAGAGACCGGCACGAAATCTTCCTAGTGCGATAGTAGGGTATAATGGTACATCCATTGCAGATTCTACTATGTTGATTATAAGGGTGTATGATAATGCAGACCAGTTGACAGGATATGCAGATTATGATTACTATGCAATATATCTTTCAGAAGGTGCAACAGTAACACAGGCAGATGCAACAGCAAAATATGCAGACAATAAAATGGGGGATTTGACAGTTACTTTTGCAAGTGAAGATAAAGCTTATATGTCAATCGCATGGCTCTGTGAGACTACAGGCCAGAAGGATTCAGAAGCAAAGGCGATTGCAGAGAAATATGCACCATATGCATATAATTTCATTACAGATACAAAAACATCATTTACATATGATGCTGGTATTGTGACAACTACATATAAATATACTGTAGACAAAAAGGCAGAGAGTACAGCAGATGGTACAATTATGGGAATTATGCCACATCAGTATAAACATATGAATGATTATGAATATTTGGATAATACTGCAAGAACGATTCGTGGAACAATGAAATATTTAGTAGGAGATACTTATCAGACGACATTAAAGTTTGGAGGAATTCTTCCTTCACTTCCAGAAATAGAAGAGGCAGATAAATCTACATTACAAGGATATGTAGATGAATTTATGGAAAAATATGGACCGACAGAGGACGGTGGGCTTACAAAAGAAAAATATGATGTGAATACATATGATACAGGAAAGAAGTTGAATCGTGCGATACAGGCAATGGAAGCGGCAGAGGAATGTGGAGATACGGAAGCAGCAGCGAAAATACTGGAAGGTATTGAAAATGAACTGGCTGACTGGTATACAGCAGACGGTGGAGATGACGAGAAATATTTTTATTATGATGAGGGGACAGGCAGTTTGTTTGGTTTCCCACAGGCATATTATACTGTAGATGGAATGACAGATCATCATTTCCATTATGGATATTTTCTTAATGCATCTGCGCAGGTTGCAATGCGTGATCCGGAATTTATAAAACCATATTCAAACGTTATTGATGAACTTATTGGCGATGTAGCTACTTATGAAGAAAATCATAAAGATTCCAGATATCCGTTTTTAAGAAATTTTTCTACCTTTGAGGGACATTCATGGGCATCCGGACATGCAAATTTCGGTGATGGAAACAATCAGGAATCCAGTTCGGAGGCTATCAATGCATGGGCAGGTCTTATCCTCTATGGTCAGGCTATGGGAGATGAAGAACTGACAGCATTGGGAGTTTACTTATATGAGACAGAAGTGTCTGCTGTAAACTGTTATTGGTTTGATATTGATGGAGACATTTTAGACCCTAAATACACAGAAGGAACAGGGGAGTCTGCCAAGTATATTCAGTCGTCTATGGTATGGGGAGGAAAATACACATATTCTACATGGTGGACAGATGAACCGCTTCAGGTACAGGGAATTAATATTCTTCCTATGACACCAGCATCTTTCTATGCTGCAAGAAATAAAGAATATATTGTTAATAACTGGAAGACAGCAGTTAGAAATGAAGAAAATTATGCAGGTCTTTCAGAAAAACAAACAAAACGTTGGAATGAAATCTGGAGTGAATATCTTGCAATGTCTGATCCGGCACTGGCAATGGAATATTTTGATGATCAGTGCGATCCGGAAGCAGGAGAATCAAAAGCACACGCTTATCATTGGATTATGGCTATGGACAATGTTGGAACACCTGAATTAGATATAACGAGTAATAATCCACTGGCTTGTGTCTTTAAAAAAGCAGATGATGAAATGACCTATGTTGCTTATAATGCATCAGATGATGAAAAAACTGTTACATTCTCAGATGGAGCAGAATTGGTTGTTCCACCACATTCTATGGCAACAGTAGGAGACAGTCAGATTTCAACGAAAGCAAGATATGAGGTTGAACATTATCTGGCTGATGGTAATGGTGGATATAATTTAGCAAATACAGAGAAGAAGAGTGGAAAAATTGGTGCTGAAGTAAAAGCAATAGCCAAAAAATATCCAGGGTATAAGGTAAATACATCTGTTGAAGGAACTGTTGCAAGCGGAACTATTGCAGAAGATGGAACGCTGGTATTGAAACTCTACTATGACGTGGCTGAGATTGAAACAACAACTTCAAATATAGAAGATACAACATCAGGTGAAGATGTCACGACTAAGGCTCCAGAAGAAGATACAACGAAGGATTCACAGGATGTTACAACACCTGGCGTGACGACAAATAATGGCTCACAGGATGTTACAACATCAGTGAAAGCAACAAGCAAAAAAGTGACGGTTAAGAGAGCCACGATTAAAAAGGTTAAGAAACTTCCAAAGAAAAAAATTAAACTGACATTCAAGAAAATAAAAGGTATTCGGGGATATCAGATAAAAATTTCAAAGAAAAAGAACTTTAAGAAGAAGTATACAATTACCCGCGTTGTGAAGAAAAACAGAAAAGTATACAAAATTAAAGTCAGTGCAAAGAAATTAAAGAAAGCTAAAAAGCTATATGTTAAAGCCAGAGCTTATAAAACAGTAAACAAAAAGAAAGTTTATGGAAGATGGAGTAAGCGCAAAGTGATAAAACATTAGCAAGTATAAGAACCATAGATACTATAGAGAGTATCTATGGTTTTTTTAATCACCTTAATATTTTGCTGAAATCTTCATAGAATATATATTAAAGAAAAATCGTCTTTTTTCTTGTGTAATGTGCAAGAGATTGTTATAGTAATATAGGTTAAAAATATGACTTGAAAAATATGGTGAAAGGAGAAGGTTTGGGCAGATACCTGAACCAGACAAAAATGAGAAAAACAAAGATTGTATGTACGTTAGGACCGGCTACTGATAATGACAAGGTGCTGGAGGACTTAATTCTGAATGGAATGAATGTTGCAAGATGTAACTTCTCTCATAGTACTTATGAACAACATAAAACAAGAATGGATAAAATTAAAGAAATCCGTAAAAAGTGTGATAAGCCGGTTGCTATTCTATTAGATACCAAAGGACCGGAGATACGTACAGGAGATTTTAAAAATGGTACTGTTCATGTGACTGCAGGACAAACATTTACTTTGGTGCAGGACAAAAATTATATTGGAAACAATGAAAAGGCAGGGATTACATTTCCTGATTTATATAAGGATATTCAGATAGGAACAGTTATTTTAATTGATGATGGATTGATTAAGATGGAAGTAACCAAAATAGAAGGAACAGATATAATCTGTCAGGTGAAAAATGATGGAAAGATATCTAATCATAAAGGAGTCAATGTTCCGGATATTCACATTAATATGCCATACATGAGTGTTCAGGATAAAGAAGATATTTTATTTGGAATTAAAGAGGATGTGGATTATATTGCAGCCTCATTTACAAGAACTGCAGAAGATGTTAAGGAGCTGAGAAAGTTTCTAGATGAGAATGGTGGCAGTAATATTCATATAATTGCTAAAATTGAAAACAGCGAAGGAATATTAAATGTAGATGCGATTATTGAAGAAGCAGATGCAGTTATGGTTGCCAGAGGCGATATGGGTGTAGAATTACCTGAGGAAGAGGTTCCGATTATTCAGAAGATGATTATTAAGAAAGTTTATGAGGCAGGTAAACAGGTTATTATCGCTACACAGATGTTGGAATCTATGATAACGAATCCCCGCCCGACACGAGCAGAGACTACAGATGTAGCAAATGCTATTTATGATGGAACAAGTGCAATTATGTTATCAGGAGAAACGGCTGCGGGCAAATATCCGGCAGAGGCAGTAGCTACTATGGCAAGAATTGCAGAACGTACAGAAATGGATATTAATTATAAACAGAGATTTTTAAATAATCATAGAAAACAGAGAAGTGATATTACAGAAGCTGTATGTCATGCAACCTGTATGAATGCTTATGATTTAGAGGCAAAAGCAATACTAACGGTTACAAAGTCAGGAAGATCAGCCAAAATGATATCAAAGTACAGACCGGATTGTATGATTATTGCAGGAAGTACAGAGGAAAAAGTTGTAAGACAGTTAAATATGTCATGGGGAGTATCTCCGGTATTAATTCAGGAAAAAGAACATGTATTGGAACTCTTTGATTATGCAGTAGATGTGGCAAAAGAAAAAGGGTTGGTGATAAAAGACGATATTGTAGTCATTACTTCAGGAGTTCCTCTTGGTAAGTCAGGAACTACAAATATGATTAAGGTGCATACAGTTGAGTAAAAGAATTTTTGTTGACACATTAAGGTTTTCAGTGTTAAAGTAATTATAGAAATAAATAAGACTTATGGTCGATGCCATAAGTCTTTGTTTTTCAAAGTCAAATTAGAAAGGAGAACGAAATGGATAGTTGTGACAGTTATGGGCGAAGTTTGACTGGTAATATTGTTTTGAAACATACTGATACATATCATCCGTTTGGTTCGAAATAATAGACATGCAGACTTCCCGCATATACAGAACTTTACTTTGACAGGCTGGTTGTTCTGAAAGGCGAGTTCCTTATGAAATAAAAAGGAGGTATATGAAAGTGGAAGAGAGATTTGAAAAAGATATACAGGAAAAAGAAATAGAGAAAAGTACTTCTTATATAATAGAAGAAAGTGTACACGAAATACCTGAACGAGCTAATTATGCAGAAGAACTTCTGCAAATTATACGTAGTGATGAACCATCATTAAACAAATTAGACCGATTAGACGATTATCATGAAAATGATATTGCAGCAGCTCTTGAATATTTGGAAAGCGAAGAGAGGGGCAGATTATATTCTCTTTTGGGAGTGGACAAGGTTTCTGATATTTTCTCTTATATTGATGATCCGGCAGAGTATATCGAAGAGTTAGAGCCGGAAGTGGCTGCCAGAATAATTGGAAACATGGAAGCCGATGATGCGGTTGATATTCTGGAAGAGTTGGAGGATGATACCAGTAATGAACTGATTGAGTTAATCGATGAAGATGCAAAAAAAGATATTGATTTGATTCAGTCTTATGATGAAGATGAGATTGGCAGTAAAATGACTACCAATTATGTTAGTCTGACGCTTGACTTGACGATTAAACAGGCAATGAAAAGGCTGGTAGAACAGGCTGCCGACAATGATAATATTACAACTTTATACGTTAAAAAGGAAGACGGAACTTTTTATGGTGCAATAGATCTGACTGATTTAATTGTTGCAAGGGAGTATGTGGAATTAGAATCACTGGTTACTACATCTTATCCTTATGTTCACGATCATGAAACCGTGGATGATTGTATTGAGGAACTGAAAGATTATTCTGAAGATTCTATACCGGTACTAGATAAGGATATGCATATTCTTGGTGTTATCACTTCTCAGGATTTGGTAGAAGTGGTAGATGAGGAAATGGGTGAGGACTATGCGAAACTGGCTGGTCTTGCTGCGGAAGAAGAGTTAGAAGAGCCGCTGGGACAGAGCTTGAAGAAAAGAGTGCCATGGCTTTTGGTACTTTTAATGTTAGGAATGGTAGTTTCATCTGTTATAAATATGTTTGAGACAGTTATTGTCGGTTTGCCGATTATTGTAACTTTTCAATCAGTGATTCTTGGAATGTCCGGAAATGTCGGGACCCAGTCACTGGCTGTAACCATTCGTGTTTTAATGGATGAAGAGTTAGAATTTAAACAGAAGATTGGATTTATTTTTAAAGAAATTCGCGTAGGTTTATGTAATGGACTCATCGTTGGAGGAATATCTGTTGTATTTACAGGTTTGTTTATATGGCTTGCCAGAGGACAGCAGATAGAAAGTGCATTTGCAATTTCAGGATGTATTGGTGGAGCATTAGCACTTGCTATGTTGATTTCCAGTTTTGTAGGAACGATTATTCCGATTATACTGGATAAAATCGGCTTTGATCCGGCTGTAGCTTCCGGTCCACTGATTTCAACAATTAATGACTTAGTAGCTGCTGTAACATATTATGGACTGGCATGGCTGCTTTTAATTAACGTAATAGGAATATAGTAACAGCATATTATAAAGGCTCGTTTGAATCCCCGAGGTCCGAAATCAGCATACAGACAGGGCAAGGGAGAAACAGATTTGTAAACTTCATAACTTAAATATTTGATTATAGAAAAAGAACACGATAAATTTTAAAGTACCGACTTCATCTTCACCGAAGTTCTGAAGAACTTCGCTTCAGGTAAGTCTTGAAATCTGATTTTGTGAATCAGATTTCAACTTTAATTTATCGCGTTCTTTTTCTATTCAAATAAATTAAGTTATTCAATGTTTACAAATCTGTTTCTCCCCTGCCCTGCCTGTATGCTGATTCCGGTCCCACCGGGAATAATAATGATCTATCTGTTCCGTTTAATACCAAGTCTTACAATAGGCCAGATAACACACGCAAGTGCAGTTCCTGCCAGTGCAGCGTATAATTGCGTTAATGAGTAAGTGGCAGCAGCCATTTTGTACATCTTTGGTGCAAGGTTTAAACCAAAAGTAGGAAGAATCCATTTTACAATAGAGAGAGTCATAACTCCCCATTTGGCAAAGGACCCGGCTACCAGACTTAATGGTAACAGATTGAGTTCCAATTTCTTGCATCTTACAGCCCAGACAAATAGGACCATTACAATATTTCCAACCATAATAAATGGCAAAATCATAGGAACGGCAGCAATAATAGGTGATTGTGTGATGATAAATGATGTAATCGGTGCTACCGCAGAAATAATAATTCCACTTAACAGTCCACAGTAAAGAGTATCAATAATAATTATAAGATTAATTAATCCTCCTGTAATTGGGATAGTTCCCGGGTTTTTAAATAACTGTACTACTACGCAAAGCGCAACCATGATTGCAGTTACGGTAATTGTTCTAGTTCTCATCTTCATTTTTGTATAATTCCTCCTTGGTTATTAAGTGTAAATATTTTAAGAAATCCGAATGTGAAGGTTTTTCAAATTCTGATTCTTTTTTCTGCTGTTCAAGGGCAGCAGTGGCTTTTTTTACATCAGCCAGTACTCCTGCACCACCCATACATCCACCGGGACATGCCATACCTTCTAAAAGGTAACCGTCATATTTTCCGGCCTTTGCCATGGCAAGCATTTTTTTGCATTCTTTTAGTCCTTCAGCTTTAACCGTCTTAACTTCCATATCCGGTTCAACACAATTGATCGCATTGACTACAGCGGCGGCGACACCACCACCGGAAGCAAACCCTTTTCCTAAAGAACTGGAAGTTTTTATCGGTTCTTCCACTTTTAATTTATCAAATTCAATATCTTTCGCATCAAAGATGCCAGCCATCTCTTCAAAGGTTAATACAAAGTCGATATCACTTCTTACGGAAGTACGGCTCGCTTCTAATTTTTTTGCAGCACAAGGTCCGATAAAAACGACTTTACAATCAGGATGCTGCTTTTTTGTCATACGACCGGTGAGAACCATAGGAGTTAAAGTCATGGAAATATGTTCTGCATATTCCGGATATGTTTTTTTTGCCATAACAGACCAGGCAGGACAGCATGAAGTACCCAGCCAGGAATGGTTCGCAGGAACTTCTTTTAAAAAGTCTACAGCTTCCTGTACTGCACATAAGTCGGCACCAATGGCAACTTCTACCATATCTTCGAAACCTACGGCTTTTAGTGCTGCACGAACCTGTTCCGGTGTGACATTGTCACCAAACTGTTTTACAAAAGATGGAGCAATCGCAGCGTAAATAGGAGTATCGCTTTTGAGTGCTAAAACTGTCTGGAATATTTGGCTTTTATCAACAATTGCACTAAATGGACAGCTGACCAGACACATACCACAGGATACACACTGGTCATAATCAATATCTGCACGCCCATATTCATCAGACTTAATTGCATTCATACCACAGGCAGCAGCACAAGGACGTTCCTGTTTAATAATTGCATTATATGGACAGGCGTTAATACATTTACCACATTTAATGCATTTTTCCTGATCAATTACAGAGCGTCCGTTTTCCATATAAATGGCGTCTTTCGGACAAACTTCAATACAAGGATGTTCAATACAACCCTGACAACCGTTCGTAATCAGTACACGTTTTTCCGGGCAGGAATGGCACGCAAACTTGATAATGTTAATCAGTGGCGGGTCATAGTATTTTTCATCAATAGCAGTTGCGTCAATTCCGGCAGATAACGGAGCATGCTCTGACATATTTCTGATAGGAAGACCAATCGTTGCACGTAGACGTTCTCCGATAATAGCTCTCTCAAGAAAAATATTGTCGTAGTTTTTTCCAATTTCACCAGGAATAATTTCATATGGAAGATCTTCAATATAAGATAAAGGCCGGTCTTCATATGCCATGCGGGCGATTTCAGTAAATACTTTGTGACGAATAGCTGTTTTATTTGAATATATTCCTCTCATTTTTTCTCCATTTCTGTGACAGCGGTACAAATTGCTGTTACATAATATTTATCTCTGTTCATTTAAATGTAAATTAAAATAGTACACTTGTAAATTATAACATAGCAGTATAAAAAGGCACAAGTAGAAATAGTTAAAAAATTAACAATGTATATATGGTTTCGTTACATTAGCATTGGGGATATATTTTTATATAATGTCTGTAATAAAAATATCTAGGATTATGATGTGTTTTTTCGGGAAATTATGACAGTTTTTGAATTTTATGCTTGAATTTTTGGCACACACAGTTGTATTATATGTGTTGTCGATAATGATATTTAATAGAAAGATAAAGAAGGATCAAATATAATGGTCCAGTGAGGATGAAGTAATGGCAAAAACATATGAAGAAAAGAATCAGGAAAATCCTTTAGGAACAGAACCAATCGGAAAACTACTTCGGAAATTTGCAGTGCCTAGTATTATTTCTATGGTAGTTATGTCTCTGTATAATATTGTAGATCAAATTTTCATAGGGCAGACAGTAGGAGAACTAGGTAATGCGGCTACCAATGTAGCCTTTCCGCTAACAACTCTTTGCATTGCTACATCGTTGACCTTTGGTATTGGAGGTGCATCAGGATTTAATTTAAATCTTGGTGCCGGTGATGAGAAGAAAGCACCGTATTTTATTGGAAATGGTGTTACAATGATGCTTGCTATTGGTCTTATATTAACGCTGATTACCAGTGTGGCAATGAAACCATTACTGTTGTTTTTTGGATCAACACAAAATATACTGCCCTTTGCAGTGGAGTACACAAAAATTATTGCAATAGGTTTTCCGGTAGCAATAATTTCAGCCGGTGGTGCTCATCTGGTGAGGGCCGATGGAAGTCCGAAGTTTTCTATGGCATGTAATCTTGTTGGTGCTGCAATCAATGTTGTTTTGGATTATTTATTTGTAATTGTTTTTGACTGGGGAATGTCCGGAGCAGCGGCAGCTACAATTATAGGACAGTTTGTGGCAGCCCTTATGGTAGTATGGTATTTATTGCATTTTAAGACAATCAAGTTGAAAAAAGAACATTTTGCACCAAGATTAAACATATGTGCAAGAGCATCCCATTTAGGAATGGCACAGGGATTAAATCAGTTGGCAATTATGCTAGTACAGATTGTTATGAATAAAACATTAACTCATTATGGAGCCTTAAGTGTTTATGGTGCAGATATTCCTTTAGCATGTACAGGTATTGTAATGAAAGTGAATCAGGTTTATTTCTCTGTTTGTATTGGTGTGGCACAAGGTATGCAGCCTATTGCCAGCTTTAACAGGGGAGCAGGGAAGATTGACAGAGTAAAGAAGACATATCATTTGGCATTGATTTGTAATACTACAATTTCATGTATTGCTTTTATTGTGTTTCAAACACTGCCAAGACAGATTATAAGTATCTTTGGCTCGGGAAGTCCTGAATATTTCCGATTTGCGGAAAGTTTCTTTAGAATATTTTTGTTTATGACTTTTTTAGATGGAATCCAGCCGATTACATCTACTTTTTGTACTGTTATTGGAGAACCGAACAAAGGAACCTTTTTGTCTCTTACAAGACAGGTAATATGCTTTATTCCTCTGATGGTGTTATTTCCTGCAATATTTAGCTATTTTGGTGGTGCCGCTTACGGAATCGAAGGTGTTATGTATGTGGCACCAGTGGCAGATTTTCTTGCAGCAGTATTGTCTTTGGTAGTCATAAAGAAGGTATTTAAAAAATTAGCATAATTGTTTACAGATAACGCTTCCTAGTGTAAAATAAAAATACAAATATTAAGAAAAGGGGAGCGAAACAATGATTCAAAAGAGAAGTATTGGTATGTGTATTGTTTTAAGCATAATCACATGTGGTATTTATGGTTTGTATTGGCTTGTTGTTCTGACTGATGATGCCAACAGAATGGTGGAAGATGCACAGAATGAAACATCCGGAGGTATGGCACTTTTATTTACAATTATTACTTGTAATATTTACGGTCTGTACTGGATGTACAAACAAGGTGAAAAGATTGACAGAATCAAGGCTGCAAGAGGTATCCCTTCCAGCAATTCAGGTATTTTATATTTGATATTAGGTTTCTTTGGTCTTTCAATTGTATCATATGCATTGATGCAGAATGAATTAAATAATATCGCATAAGTATTTTTTTAAAGAACAGTATATATGGGAGGTGTGAGTATTTCGTATATACTGTTTTTTTGTATAAAAATAATTCTTTAAAATTTCCTGTTTTTTACTGTACAAAATGGAATATATTGTGCTATAATTCAAAAGACGGACACAAGATATAGTGTTTTGGGAAAATAATACATATTTCGCGAAACTGCCTGGATTTAGGGCAGAGACGCAGGATTTATATATTTATTAAGGATTATTACATCAAAAAAGGAGAAGAGAAATGGATGTAAAAGTACAGAAGGTCATTAAGAGAAATGGGGAAGAGGTATCATTTGACGTTAATAAGATTCTTAACGCCATCAGAGCAGCGAACAAAGAAATCGAACCGATTTATAAACTGAACGAATATCAGATTGCAGCGGTAGGAAAAAATGTTACAGCTCAGATTGAAGCTGCACAGCATGCTGTGTCTGTGGAAGATATTCAGGATATGGTAGAGCGTGGAATTATGGAAATGCGTGGTTATGAAGTAGCACAGAAGTATGTCAGATATCGTTATGTACGTGAATTAGCCCGTAAGTCAAATACAACAGACGAAGGTATTTTGGCTCTGATTGAACAGTTGAATGAGGAAGTAAAGCAGGAAAACTCAAATAAAAACCCTACAATTAACTCTACACAAAGAGACTACATGGCTGGAGAGGTCAGTAAAGACTTAACAAAACGTATTTTACTTCCAGAGGAGATAGTGCAGGCTCATGAACAGGGCATTATCCATTTTCATGATTCGGACTATTTTGCTCAGAAAGAGCACAACTGTGATTTGATTAATTTGGAGGATATGCTTCAGAATGGTACATGTATTTCTGAAACAAAGATAGATAAGCCACATAGTTTTTACACGGCATGTAATGTAACTACACAGATTATGGCACAGGTTGCAAGCAATCAATATGGTGGTCAGTCTTTTTCGTTAGCACATTTAGCACCTTTTGTTCAGATCAGCCGTGAAAAGATTACGAAGGAAGTACTGGCTGAGCAGGAACAAATTGGCGTACAGTACACAGAGGAGCAGGTAAAGAAGATTGTTGAAAGAAGATTAAAGGATGAAATCAACAGAGGAATACAAACGATTCAGTATCAGTTGATTACATTGATGACATGTAATGGTCAGGCACCGTTTGTTACAATGTTTATGTATCTGGACGAAGTTCCGGCAGGGCAGACAAGAGATGATCTTGCAATGATTATAGAAGAAGCATTAAAGCAGCGTATGCAGGGTGTGAAAAATGAAAAAGGCGTATGGATTACACCGGCATTTCCGAAGATTATCTATGTGCTAGATGAGGATAATGTAACACCGGAATCACAGTACTGGCATATTACAGAGCTGGCTGCAAAATGTACAGCAAAAAGAATGGTTCCGGATTATATATCTGCTAAAGTTATGAAAGAAATGAAGAATGGAAATGTATATACATGTATGGGATGCCGTTCCTTCCTTACAGTAGAAGACAGTCAGAGAAATGCTGATGGCAGTCACAAGTTTTACGGACGTTTTAATCAGGGAGTTGTTACGATAAATTTAGTAGATGTAGCATGCTCTTCTAATGGAGATATGGATTTATTCTGGAAGATATTAGATGAAAGATTGGAACTTTGCCACAGGGCACTGAGATGCAGACATGAGAGATTACTTGGGACACCATCGGATGTGGCACCGATTCTTTGGCAGAATGGTGCATTGGCACGTTTAAAAAAAGGTGAAACGATTGATAAGTTATTATACAACGGATATTCTACGATTTCTCTTGGATATGCAGGACTTTATGAAATGTGCGTCAGAATGACTGGAAAATCTCATACAGATCCAGAGGCAAAACCATTTGCCATCAAGGTTATGCAGCGACTGAATGACAAGTGTAAAGAATGGAAAGAGGCAGAAAATATCAGTTATTCTGTATATGGAACACCAATGGAGTCTACTACTTATAAATTCTCCAAATGTTTACAAAAGAGATTTGGCGTGATACAGGGCGTTACGGACAAGAATTACATTACAAATAGTTATCATGTACATGTAACAGAAGAGATTGATGCATTCAGTAAATTGAAATTCGAATCAGATTTTCAGAAATTATCACCGGGTGGAGCTATCAGTTATGTAGAAGTTCCAAATCTTCAGGATAATATTGAAGCGGTTATTGAGGTAATGAAGTTTATTTATGACAATATCATGTATGCAGAGTTGAATACAAAGTCAGATTATTGTGAATGTTGTGGATATAATGGAGAGATTCAGATTATTTCTGATGAAGAATCAGGAAAGTTGGTTTGGGAATGCCCAAGCTGCGGCAACAGAAATCAGGATAAGATGAGTGTAGCCAGAAGAACCTGTGGATATATTGGAACACAGTTCTGGAATCAGGGAAGGACACAGGAGATTAAAGAGAGAGTGCTGCATTTATAAAAGAGTAACGAATTACTCTGGCAATGCACTGAGATCTCATTTCATGAAATCCCAGTTAAGCTATGCACACTATAAAACGAGAAAAAACAGGGGTGAAAAATCAGTGAACTGATTTTTATCTCTGTTTTTTCTCATTTTGCATTGCTTTTTAGTAATAAAATTGTTTCATTCTTGCTTTTGAAATGTTATAATAATATTTAGTTTTTAAGTACGGAGAAAAAATATGATAATTAAACATTTAAAGGAACACTTTTTTAAGGAGTTAACCAAAGAAGAACACTTGGAAAAGATAAAGGAGGGGGCATTACCATATAACCGCTTAATGTCATATTATAAGTGTGCCATTATGGAAGTGGAGACAAAATTTAAAGTTTTAAACGAACAGTTTTCTTTAAAATATGATGAAAATCCTATTGAAACAATAAAGTCCAGATTGAAGTCTCCCGATAGCATTATGAAGAAAATGAAGAAAAAGGGAATCCCCATGAACACAGATGCTATTGAAGAGCATATTACAGACATTGCAGGAATCAGAATTATCTGTTCTTTTGAAGAAGATATTTATAAGATGGCAAAATTACTGTTACAGCAGGATGATGTTACTTTAATAGAGCAGAAGGATTATATTGCAAGTCCAAAAGAAAGCGGATATCGAAGTCTCCATCTTATTGTCGAGGTACCGATTTTTCTGGAGGATGAAAAACGTCCAATGAAAGTTGAAGTACAGTTTCGAACGATCGCTATGGATTTCTGGGCAAGTCTGGAACACAAGTTAAGATATAAAAAAGACATTAATCCTGAATTAATGGAGCAGTTGGCAAAAGATTTGACAGAATGTGCAGAGCAAAGTGCAGATTTAGATCATCGAATGGAAGCCATTAGAAAAAGAATCAAAAAGAAAAAATAGATATAAAAGAGGATTAAAATATTCTAAATGAAAGGTTATGGAATGAACGGATTATCATTTTATCAGGAGAGATTAAAAGACGTAAAGGCAGTATATTTTACGGAAGAGTTTTTTGATATTAAGAGGGATGGAACTGTAGATGTCAGTGAGCAGTTACAGAAAGCCATTTATTCTGTTGTGGAGCAGCAGGGGTATGGTGTCCTTTTTGTGCCGGAAGGAAAATATTTACTCAGCAGGACAATCTATATGCCAAAGGCTGTAAGAATGATTGGATATGGAAAGAACAGACCGGAGTTTATTTTAAAAGACAATGCAGATGGCTTTGATATACCACATCCCGAGCAGAAAGGTGGATTTCAATATTTGTTCTGGTTTACCAATATGATGCAGAAGGATGAAAGTCTGATAGAGGATGCAAATCCGGGGACTTTTTATAGTGCTATATCTAATATTAATGTTAGAATGGGAAAAGGAAATCCTTATGGAGTGGCATTTCGTACACATTACGCCCAGCACTGTTTTATCAACCATATTGACATTCACGTTGAATCCGGAATGGCTGGAATTTATGATGTAGGTAATGAGATGGAAGATGTCTATATTAATGGTGGACAGTATGGAATTATTACGACGAAATGTTCACCGGGATGGCCCTTTGTTATGGTGGATACCAGATTTTGTGGACAGAAAGCCGCGGCCATAAAAACAAGAGAAGCCGGACTTAATATTATCAGGGCATATAGTGTTAATACATCAAAGTTTATAGATGTAGAAGAAGGATATTTTGAGAAACTCATTATTGAAGATTGTGTTTTTGAGAATATGGATATTTTGTTAGATATTGCTCAGGAAAAAAACGAACTGACCCAGATCAATGTCAAAAACTGTTATCTGAAGACGGTAGAAAATATTGTAAGATTTAAAGATACAGACAAGAAAATTGGCAGTGAAGATAATCCCTGCAAATTAGAAAAATATATACATGGTGTGGTGGTCAGCGACGAAAATCCGGAAAAACAGTTCCATGATGAGATATATCGTTATTCCAGAGAGATTGATTATGACATTTTAAAAACAGATTTGCCTGCGCTTCCTCAGATGCAGCAGTGGATGAATGCGAAGGAAGCAGGCTTACAGGGAGATGGAGTCACGGATGATACAGCAGCATTAAAAGCAGCGATAGAAAAGTATGAAGTAATCTATTTTCCACAAGGGGAATATGTCCTTACAGATACGATTGCATTAAAAGAAAACACTGTTTTTATTGGAATGAATCCGGTCTCAACACAATTAATATTAAAGGAAAATGCAGAGAGGTTTACTGGCTTTGGAAAAGTCAGACCTTTTATAAAGTCTTCAAAAAAGAAAAATATTTTATTTGGATTAGGAGTAAATACAGGAGGGAAAAACCCGAGAGCTTGTGGAGTATACTGGCAGGCAGACAAGGACTCCTATATGAACGATGTGAAATTTTTCGGAGGTCATGGAAATCTGGTAAAAGGAACGGGTGCATTTGAAATGCCTTATGATGAAGGCAGGGCAAGAGATGCAAGATTAGACAGAATTTGGGATTATCAATATCCAAGTCTTTTCATATATGGCGGAGGCGGCGTATTTAAAGACATCTGGTCGGCCAGCCCGTATGTGACAGCGGGAGTGAAAATACAGAATACAGATGTTCCTACAAAGATATACTGTTTATCGTTAGAACATCATGTACGGTGTGAAATCAGAATGATAAATGCAAAAAATGTTACGATATATGGGTTCCAAAGTGAAGAGGAAAAGGCGGAAGGGGAGTTTGCTTTACCAATAGAACTTCACAATTGTGAAAATATTACATTTGCATCAACCTATTGTTTTAGAACTGTATTTGTACAAAAACCATTTTCTTATTGTGCAAAAATATGGGATTGTAAAAACATCAGGTTTTTGAATGTGCATAATTATTCTCAGATGAAATATACAATAGACAATTTTTTATTGGATGTGAATTCAGATACAGAGATAAGACCTTGGCAGGCTTCACGTATTGAGATAAAAGGAACTGCAGATAAAAAACAAAGACAGAAAACAGAGACCGGAGCAGAGGATAAAAATAAATATAGTGTGGAGTTATTATATTCAGGATTCAGATTTGCAGATGGTGGGTGTTGTGATGGAAGAGGAAACTTTTATTTTCTGGACAGTATGGATAAGAAGATTTACAGGTTAGACGGAAAATCCTTAAAGCTTACCATGATTTTTGAATCGCCGTTTAAAATTAATTCTCTTGGATTTGATACGAGAGACAATATCATTGTGATTGGTGAGTATTCTATTCCAATGGAAGCCACATTAAATGGAAAAGAGATCGTGAATCAGCTTCCACCAGATAGTTTTGGTACTTCCTATGGATTCTGGTATGACAATCGTGCAAGTGTCGTAGCGTTTACGATAGACAAAGATGGCAATATTGAAAAACTGGAAAAGATAAATATTGGAGATGTAGAACCCGAGCGAGTACTGTATCCGGGGAATCGCTGGAGAGACAGTACAGATTTTGGAGAGGTATGTGAGTATAATCCGGGAAAGGCATTTATTGCACCGGATGGTGCCACAATCATACCTTGTCATTATGACTTGATTCGTGCTAATAATCTTTCCAGATCTAAACCTGGACGTAAATTGTACTCTGTTGATGAAATGTATAAGAGAGTCTGGCAGTGTGATATTACAAAAAAAGGTCTTCTGACCAATCCGGTGCCAATTATAGAGGAAGGGGATTACAAGGTACGTAAGTTTAACCATAAAATATATGTGGGAGATGATAATATTAAAGTGTATGAACATGGTAAATTATCAGAGACAATACGTATTCCTGAACGTCCTACAACGTTTGATTTTGGAGGCGAAAAACGAAATAATTTGATTGTAACTACGAGGCATACAGTTTATTTGGTAAAAAAATGTTAGAAGGAGAAAGACATGAGAAAATATTTAATTGCAACCATAATCATATTGATGGCAGCCATGTGCTTTGGCTGTGAAAGTAAAACAGATAATAAAGAGACTACTGTTGTTACAGATGAAAAGACAGGAAATCAAATAAAGTATATTTCTGATGGCGATGCCGTAACAGATGATTCTGTTTTAGGAAAGAATGTTTATGTTTTTGATACAAAAGACAAAACAGAAGACATTCAAAGTAAAGTAACAGAGGTTTTTAAAAAACAGGAGACGAACCAGTTCGGTGATGAAAGATATGCTCTTTTATTTAAACCTGGCACATACGATAAGTCATTGCTTGTAAATGTGGGATATTACACGCAGGTTGCAGGTCTAGGGATTTCACCGAAAGATACAAATATCAATAAACTATGGGTGGATGCAAACTGGATGTATCACAATGCTACATGCAATTTCTGGAGGAGTGCAGAAAATTTCAGTATCAATGAATATTGTATGTGGGCAAATTCCCAGGCCGTTTCTCTTAGAAGAGTGAATTCCAGTGATGGAATTGTGTTAAGTGATGGTGAGGGATGGTCCAGTGGTGGATTTATTGCAGATTCTAATTTTGATGGCATGGTTTCTTCAGGTTCTCAGCAGCAGTATCTGTGCAGAAATAACCAGTGGAAATTCTGGGAAAATGGCGTATGGAATATGGTGTTTGTAGGAGAGGATCCATCTAGTATCCCATCAGGAGTCTGGCCGTATGCACCGTATACTACAGTAAAACAGGCACCGAAGGTTCAGGAAAAGCCGTATATCTGCTTTGACGAAAAGAATGGTTATGGAATTATGGTTCCGGAAATAAGAAAGAATGCCCAGGGAATATCATGGAAAGACGGAGTAAAAGGAACATTTTATAGCTTAAACACATTTTATATAGCAAATCCAGAGGATAATGCTGATACTATCAATAAAGCATTAGAAAGTGGAAAACATATTTTGTTTACACCAGGTATTTACAAGCTGGATAAGGCATTAAAAGTTTCCAAAGAAAATACAATTATGTATGGCATGGGATTGGCAACTCTAGAGGCAGCAAATGGTAATGCATGTATGGAAATTGCAGATGTGGATGGTATTAAAGTATGTGGACTTTTATTTGATGCAGGAGAAAAGGAATCAGAAACTCTTTTAAGAATAGGTGAAGAGAAGACAGATGTGTCTCATTCAGATAATCCATTATGTTTTAGTGATGTTTACTTTAGAGTAGGTGGTGGAAAATATGCAGGAAAGGTTAAGACATGTGTTGTTGTTAACAGCAATGATGTAATAGGAGACAATTTCTGGGTATGGAGAGCTGACCATAGTACGAATGTAGGATGGGATGTCAACACTGCTCCAAATGGTATTATTATTAATGGGGATAATGCTATTATGTATGGATTGTTTGTAGAACATTTTCAGGAGTATCAGACAATCTGGAATGGTGACAATGGAAAATTATATTTTTATCAGAGCGAAATGCCATATGACGCACCAAAACAGGAAGCATATATGAGTCATGATGGAAAAGTAAAAGGATATGCATCTATAAAAGTAGATGATAACGTAAACAAATTTGAAAGTTATGGTATCGGTGCTTATTGTTTTAACAGAGATGCAGATATCGAGATTTTCAGTGCAGTAGAAGTACCTGATAAGAAGGGAGTTAAATTACATAATACATGTACTGTAAAATTAAACGGAAATGGAAAAATATTGCATGTTATCAATGATAAAGGTGATGCTACTGAATTTGGTGGAAATGCATCCCGAATTATGGAATATGAAAATGGATTGATACAATAAGGTAGTTATTAATTAAAAATTATATTTGTAAATATAAGGAGGTCGAAATGATATTACAAGAAACTTACACATTGGCAAATGGAGTGAAAATTCCAAAGATTGGGCTTGGTACCTGGCAGATACCGGATGGTGAAGATACATATAATTCGGTGATGTTTGCGTTGAAAAATGGATATCGCCATATTGACACTGCGAAAGCATATGGAAATGAAGCAAGTGTAGGAAGAGCAATCAAGGATTTTGGAATTGCAAGAGAAGAAATATTTGTGACAACAAAACTTCCAGCAGAGTGTAAAGGGTATGATATTGCAAAGAAATGCTTTGATGAGTCATTAGCGGATTTAGGACTTGGATATATTGATTTATATTTAATACATGCACCATGGCCATGGGATAAGATGGGAATGGACTGCACACAAGGTAATATTGAAAGTTGGAAAGCTTTAGAAGAAATATATGAGAGTGGAAAAGCGAGGGCGATTGGAATCTCCAATTTTGGACCGGAACATATTCAACCAATACTTGATAATTGTAATATAGTTCCTATGGTAGATCAAATTAGTTTTCATGTAGGAAACAGACAGGAGCATATCGCAGCAAAGTGTAAAGAAAACAATATCCAGTTGATGGCATACTCTCCATTGGCAACAGGCGGGTTGGTAAATGATGAGTATGTTGCAAAGATTGCTGAAAAGTACAATGCAACAATTCCACAGATATGCGTGAGATATTGTATCCAGAAAGGTGCCGTAGCTATTCCAAAATCAACAAAAGAAGAGAGAATTATTTCAAACGTTCAGGTTGATTTTGAAATCAGTGATGAGGATATGGCATATCTGGACAAAAAATAAACTATAATTATCATACAAGTAGTGAAGGCTTAGATAGACGGACTATCAGTGTAATATGAAAACTTCATAACTAAAGTGTTTGTCAATATAAAAAAGAGGTAACCAATTTAAGACACCGGATACAACTTCGGAGAAAATTCATATTTTCTCCTCCGTGAAACCTTAAAATTTGATTCGGAAATCAAATTTTAGTCTTAATTGATTACCTCTTTTTTTATATACAAACACATTAAGTTATTCAATGTTTTCATATTACACTGATAGTCCGTCTATCTAAATACTTACTGCTTTTATGAAATTAGAGTTTATTTTTATACTGTCCAGCCACCATCTAAGGTGATAATCTGACCGGTCATGTATGGGCTGGCTGTAAGGAGGGCGCAGACTGTCTCTGCAACATCAGCCGGTGTTCCAAGACGTCCGGCAGGAATTTCATCTACAATTTCATTGATGTCCTCGTCTGTTAAGTGGGAATTCATTTTTGTGTTGATAATGCCACAGGCAATGGCATTTACCTGAATATTGGAAGGAGCAAGTTCCTTGGCAATAGCTTTGGTAAATGTGTTGACTGCTCCCTTTGTTGCAGAGTATGCTGCTTCGCAGGAAGCACCACAGTTTCCCCAGACAGAAGAAATGTTAATAATTTTCCCGCTACTTTGTCTCAAAAAGATCGGGATTACTGACTGACTAAGAGATATAACAGAAGTAACATTGGTATTCCATATGTTGTTCCAGGATTCTTGTGTTAAATCCTGCAGCAATCCAATTATAGAAATACCGGCATTATTAATTAAAACTTCTACCTGAAATTGTTTTTCTTCTATATAAGTAAGTAAACTTTTTGCAGCATCAAAATCTGATAAATCACACTGAAAAGGAAAAAAGTTATTTCCAAGTCGAAAGGCTAATTCGTTTATGGATTCTTCATTACTATAATAAGTTCCTATTACATGATAGCCCTGAGTTATTAATCGTTCAGAAATGGCTGCTCCAATTTCTCCTGAAGCGCCGGTTACAATCGCTGTTTTTTTCATGATAATCTCCTATTTGATATTTCAACTAAAAATAATATTTCTACGTATAAAATACCATAGATAAAAAAGAATTACCACATTATGAATAGAAAAACAGGTTGACATAGGTTGTCTGCAATGTTATGATTGTAATAAATTTGTAACATTTAGGCTATAAAAATAAATAACGGAGGCGTGTAAAAATGAGACGCTATAATGTGGAAAAAATTATTAGTGGAGTGCTTACAGTAGTGATGACTACTACACTTGCACAGCCAGTGTTTGCAGAAGAATTAAATACTGAAATACCAAGCGCAGGTGCTACTGTTGCGATAGAAGAATATATTAACAATGTTGGAAGTGAAGAAGACTTGTCAAAATATCTTCCGGCACCGGAGCAGAAAACACAGCCTGAACAAAAGGTAGAAAACAAAAACGAAAGTAAAGAAAGTAAGATGTTTTCTGATATTGCCATTGCCCGTGTAAGCGGTGGGCAGGAAGATTATGTAAACGTTAGAAAAAAGCCTAACGCAAAATCAAAGCGTGTAGGTAAGATATATAATAATTGTGGTGCAAGGATTGTTGAAACAACAAAAAGCGGATGGTACAAAATTGTATCAGGAAACTGTAGAGGCTATATTAAGGCAGAATATTTCGTGACAGGCAAGAAAGCACAGTCAAATGCATTGGATAATGGATATGTGTTTGCCAATGTAAAAGATTCCGGTGTACATGTAAGGAAGTCAGCCAACACTAAGGGAAGTATTGTGACGAACGTTTATCATAATGAAAATTATGTAATTAAAAAATTTAGTGATGATGGTAATTGGGTTAAAGTGAAAATCGGTGATGGTGTCAGCGGCTGGGTATCTTCCGATTACGTAAAAGTAAGCGTAGATATGGAAACAGCTATTACAAATGCTGAAGAAAAAGCAAAGATTAAGGCACAGAAAGAGCAGGAAGAAAGAGAGCGTCAGGCACAATTAGCAGCAGAAGCTGAACAGAATAATCAGTCTAATCACAATGACGAGCCGGCTCAAAATAGTAATGTAAACGCAAATAACAACAGCAATAATAGTAATAATACATATACACCGCCAAAGACAAATACACCAAAGCCAACATCGAAGCCATCTTATGGCAATGCATCAGGTTCCGGTGCTTCAGCGGTTGTAGCATATGCAAAACAGTTCCTTGGTAATCCATATGTTTATGGAGGGTCCAGTCTGACAAATGGAACAGATTGTTCTGGATTTACAATGTCAGTGTATGCGCACTTTGGATATTCATTAAACCGTTCATCTTACACTCAGGTATATAATGGAAGAGCAGTTTCTATGAGTTCCTTATTACCGGGAGATTTGTTATTCTACAAATATAACAGTTCTACAATCAGCCATGTAGCA
Source organism: uncultured Eubacterium sp. (assembly GCA_910584795.1). Lineage (GTDB taxonomy): Bacteria > Bacillota > Clostridia > Lachnospirales > Lachnospiraceae > Eubacterium_G. The sequence continues at coordinate 277,907 of CAJUBZ010000002.1, forward strand.
ATGTATATTGGTGGTGGACAGATTATACATGCGTCAACTCCATCTACAGGTATTATTATCAGTGGAATGGGTTCACCATGTGCGGCTAGAAGAATTATAAATTAAAAAAGAAATATAAAAAAGGCTATTACAATGAAACCCCTTTCATTGTAATAGCTTTTTCTTATTTTACACGTGTATATTGTAAAGTGATGTCAAGAACTTATGTAAAAAATGCACAATTTCATTACATCTTTACAAAACACTTGTTCTTTTTTGATTCGACAAAGATTTACATAAAAAAACACGAAAAAAGGTTAACAATGTTAATAACTCGGTTAATAACCCATATTTTCGAGAAAAAACGCAAAGAAAAATATGTTAATAACTTGAGTTTCACACATTTATGTCAATATTCGTCGAAAAAGAGAAAAAGGCATAATATTGTGTAAATTGCACAATGACTTAGTTAAAAATATAACTATTGAAAATTTTGTGTTTTTCATTGTTAAACATATGTAGAGTATGGTATAATTTAGATACTAGATAAGGAAAGGAAGTGGTACCATGAAAATTAAAATTTTCGGAAAAAATATTGAAGTTACAGAGGGCATCAAAAGTGCTATTAATGAGAAACTAGGTAAGTTGGACAAGTACTTTGCAGAAGAGATTAGAGCAGATGTAACTCTCAGCGTGAATCGAAACGATCACAAGGTGGAGGTAACAATTCCTGTAAAAGGCAATATTATTAGAGCGGAAGAGATTAGTGAAGATATGTATGCTTCTATTGATATGGTTGAGGAGACAATAGAGCGTCAGTTAGTAAAGTATAAGAATAAACTGATTGATAAGAAAAAATCATATCGAGATAATTTTACAGCGGACTATATTGATGCTGATTATGAGGATGACGATGATGCAGTAAAGATTGTAAGAACAAAAAGCTTTGGTGTAAAACCTATGGATGCAGAAGAAGCTTGTGTACAGATGGAATTATTAGGACATAACTTCTTTGTTTTCTTAAATGCAGATACAGATGAAGTGAATGTAGTTTACAAGAGAAAAGGTGGAACGTACGGATTAATTGAACCAATATTCGATTAAAATAATATTTATAAGGTGGTGCTAAAATGGCACCGCCTTTTTTTGTTTTATAGTAAATTTATGCTTGTTCATGGAAAGTTTACAATATTTACAATAATATAAAATCTAAGATGTTGAATTACTATGACGAAAATGGTAATATATTGATTAGCGTGTGAAACACATTTCACAAATATATAAGAGGAGATTACCATGAGCGTAATTAGTAAGATTATCGGAACGCATAGTGAGCGTGAATTAAAAAGACATAACGGAACTCTAGAAAAGGTTCTTGCTTTCAAACCGGAAATTGAAAAACTTTCTGAAGAACAGATGAAAGCAAAAACGGAAGAGTTTAAGAGAAGGTTAAAAGAGGGCGAGACGTTAGATGATATTTTGCCGGAAGCATTTGCTTTGGTTAGAGAAGCAACAAAAAGAACTCTTGGAACGGAACATTATCCGTGTCAGATTCTAGGTGGAATTATCCTTCATGAAGGTAGAATCGCAGAGATGAAAACAGGTGAAGGTAAGACACAGACATGTTTACTTCCTGCATATCTGAATGCATTAGAAGGAAAGGGTGTTCATATTGTAACAGTTAATGAATATCTTGCTACCCGTGATGCGGAATGGATGGGACAAGTACACAGATATCTGGGACTTTCTGTAGGCTGTGTTTTAGCAGATATGGAACATGAGGACAAGAAAGCTGCGTATGAGTGTGATATCACATATATTACAAACAATGAATTAGGATTTGATTATCTGAGAGATAATATGGTTGTCTACAAAGAACAGCTGGTACAGCGTGGATTATCGTATTGTATTATTGATGAGGTCGATTCTGTTTTAATAGATGAGGCAAGAACTCCTTTAATTATTTCAGGACAGAGTGGAAAATCTACAAAGTTATATGAAATGTGTGACATTTTGGCAAGACAGATGGAGCGTGGTACTGCAAATCCTGAGCTTAGTAAAATGGATGCCATTATGGGTGTTGATATAGAAGAAGATGGAGATTTCCTTGTAAACGAAAAGGATAAGATTGTTACACTGACACAGGACGGTATTGCAAAGGTTGAAAAGTTTTTCCATATTGACAACTATGCTGATGCAGAGAATCTTGAGTTACAGCACAATGTAATACTTGCTCTACGTGCACATAACCTGATGCATAGAGATCAGGATTACGTTGTAAAGGATAATGAGGTTTTAATTGTAGATGAGTTTACAGGACGTATTATGCCGGGCAGAAGATACTCTGACGGATTGCATCAGGCGATTGAAGCAAAAGAACATGTAAAGGTAAACCGTGAAAGTAAAACCCTTGCGACAATTACATTCCAGAATTTCTTTAATAAATATGAAAAGAAAGCGGGTATGACAGGTACCGCTTTGACAGAGGAAAAAGAATTTAGAGATATCTACAGCATGGATGTTGTTGAAATTCCAACAAACAAACCAATTGCAAGAATTGATAAAAATGACGCTGTATTTAAGACAAAACGTGGAAAATTGAATGCAGTGGCGAATGAAATAGAAGAGGCATACAAGAAGGGACAGCCTGTATTGGTAGGTACGATTAACATTGATTCGTCAGAAGAGATTAGTGCAGTGCTGAAGAAGCGTGGTATTCCACATAAGGTATTGAATGCGAAGTTCCATGAGATGGAGGCTGAAATCGTAGCAGATGCCGGACGTCATGGTGCAGTAACGATTGCCACAAATATGGCTGGTCGTGGTACTGATATCAAGCTTGATGAGGAGGCAAAGGCAGCAGGCGGGTTAAAGATTGTTGGTACAGAGAGACATGAATCCAGACGTATTGATAATCAGCTGCGTGGTCGTTCCGGTCGTCAGGGAGATGTTGGTGAGTCAAAATTCTTTATCTCTTTAGAAGATGATATTATGAGATTGTTTGCTTCTGAAAAGTTGATGTCAATCTTTAATGCTTTAGGTGTTCCAGAAGACGAAGAACTTCATCATAAGTCTCTTACCAACACAATCGAAAGAGCACAGAAGAAGATTGAAGGAAATAATTTTGGTATTAGAAAGAACCTTATGGAATATGATAAGGTAAATAATGACCAGAGAGAGATTATCTATACAGAAAGGGCAAGAGTTCTGAATGGCGAGAATATGAGAGATTCCATTATTAAAATGGTAAATGAAGTCATAGAATCTCAGGTAGATATGTTTATCCGTGATGATCAACAGGCAAAGGATTGGGATTTGGCAGGACTTGCTCAGTCGCTATTTGAAATCATTCCATTTAAGCTTTCTATGAAACAGGAAGAAATGGAAGACTTAAGTAAATCTGAATTTAAGCAGATGTTAAAAGAAGAAGCATTGAAATTATATGAGGCAAAAGAAGCAGAGTTCCCAGAGCCGGAACATATCAGAGAGTTGGAAAGAATTGTTCTTTTGAAAGTAATTGACACAAAGTGGATGGATCACTTAGATGACATGGAACAGTTAAAGCAGGGAATCGGGCTTATGGCTTATGGTCAGAAAGATCCTGCGATTGAGTATAAGATTCAGGGCTTTGAAATGTTTGGATTTATGATTGAAAACATTAAGATAGACACAGTAAAGACTTTGTATCATATTCAGGTGGAACAGAATGTAGAGCGTGAAGAGGTAGCAAAAGTTACCGGAACGAACAAGGATGATGACAGTGGAGTGAAAAAGCCAAAGCAGAGAGAAGAGGCAAAGGTTTATCCAAACGATCCATGTCCTTGTGGTAGCGGTAAAAAGTACAAAAATTGCTGTGGCAGAAAAGCATAAAAAATTTACTTTTTATAAAATAAATAAAGGTGTTGCCGTACAAAGAAAATATTTCGTGCGACAGCACCTTTTTGAAGATTAATGTTGAGGTATTTTTGTGGTTGAATTAGAGCAGTACAAATACGAATGGAGTCAATATGAAAGCAGGGTAAAGGAATTAGCAGATTCGTTTCATATTGATATCAGACAGGCGAGAATTGAAGAAATTGAACAGATGATGGAAGAGCCGGGATTTTGGGATAATATAGAAAAATCAAGCGAAATCATGAAAGAGTTAAAAACACTCAAAGGCAGCCTGGAATTGATTGAGCGGTTACAAAACCAGTACGAAGACTTAGGTGTTTTGATAGAGATGGGAAATGAAGAAGAGGATTCGGACATGGTAGAAGAGGTGGAAGCAGAGTGGAAAGCCTTTGTGAAAGAATTTGATAAGGTCAAAATTGAGACGCTGCTTTCCGGTGACTATGATAAGTGTAATGCAGTATTGAAGATTAACGCAGGTGCAGGAGGAACAGAGTCCTGTGACTGGGCAAATATGCTTTATCGAATGTTTACCAGATGGGCAGAGTCAAAGGGCTATAAAACAGAGGTTCTTGATTTTCTGGACGGTGACGAGGCAGGGCTTAAATCGATTACGTTTCAGGTATCGGGAGAAAACGCTTATGGTTATTTGAAATCAGAGAAGGGAGTACACAGACTGGTAAGAATCTCTCCGTTTAATGCGGCAGGAAAGAGACAGACATCATTTGCATCTCTGGACGTTATGCCGGATATCGAGGAGGATTTGGATGTGGAAATCAATGATGATGATATTCGAATTGATACTTATCGCTCCAGTGGTGCCGGTGGACAGCATATCAATAAAACATCATCAGCTATTCGCATCACTCATTTTCCAACAGGTATTGTCGTTCAATGCCAGAATGAACGTTCTCAGTTGCAGAATAAAGACAGAGCAATGAAAATGTTAAAATCTAAGTTATATATTCTGAAAAAACAGGAAGAGGAAGAAAAACGTTCCGGTATTAGAGGTGAGGTAAAGGAGATTGGCTGGGGAAATCAGATTCGTTCCTATGTTATGCAGCCATATACTATGGTGAAAGATCATAGGACAAACGAAGAGGTGACAGATGTGAATAAGGTATTGGATGGATATCTGGACCCGTTTATTAATGCATATTTAAAATGGATAAATGTTCAGCCATGCGATACAGAATAAATATATGAAGTGACTGCTTGCAGGCAATTTGCTATATTTATTCTGTATCATATGGTGAGCCAACACAGCGAAGGAAATCCGAAGGATTTTCGAGCTGATGGCTGAACATTTACAAATCTTAATAAAGATGGTGAAATTAGTTGATAAATATAAGTAACCATGCTAAAATCTACAAGTATAATTTTTAAAGGGAGTTGAAATACTCTTTCATATGACAACGAGGAGGAGAATATGATTAAAGTTGCAATATTAGGATATGGAACTGTGGGTTCAGGAGTATTTGAAATAATAAATGAGAATAAGGATTTAATTACAGCCAATGCAGGAGAGGAAATTGAAGTGAAGTATGTGCTTGATTTAAGAGATTTTCCTGGAGATCCTTGTGAGGATGTATTGGTTCATGATTATAATGTGATATTAAATGACCCGGAAGTAGAAGTTGTTATCGAAGTAATGGGCGGATTAAAGCCGGCATATGACTTCGTAAAGTCAGCATTAGAAGCAGGAAAGAGCGTTTGTACATCAAACAAAGAATTAGTTGCAAAGTATGGTGCTGAATTAATAAAAATTGCACAGTCCAATAACAGAAACTTTTTATTCGAAGCTGCTGTAGGCGGCGGTATTCCGATTATCCGACCAATTAATATGCATATCACAGCAGATAAAATCTGTGAGATTACAGGAATTTTAAACGGAACAACAAATTATATTCTCACAAAGATGGATAAAGAAGGTGCTGATTTTGACAGCACATTGAAGATGGCACAGGATTTAGGATATGCAGAGCGTAATCCTGAAGCTGATATTGAAGGCTTTGATGCTGTAAGAAAGATTGCAATTTTAGCTTCTCTTGCGAAAGGTAAGACAGTAGATTTTGAAGAAATCTATACAGAGGGTATTTCAAAAATTACAGCAACTGATTTTAAATATGCAAAAGCTATGGGACGTTCTATTAAATTACTAGGAAAGTGTAAAAATGAAGACGATGCAGTCGTTGCATCTGTGGCTCCTAGATTATTAGCACCGGAACACCCATTATATAATGTAAGCGATGTTGTAAATGGTATTCTCGTTCGTGGAAACATGGTAGGAGATTTAGTATTTATCGGTAGTGGAGCCGGTAAGCTTCCAACAGCCAGTGCTGTAGTATCTGATGTGGTAGACAGTGTAAGGCATCTCAATGTTTCAACAACAGTAATGTGGGATGAAGAAAAATTAGAATTAGAGGATTTTGCACAGTCAAAGAAACAGTTCTTTGTGAGAGCAAATGTATCAAAAGAAGAAGCAGAGGCAGTATTTGCAAATGTAGAGTATGTCGATGCAGGAATTGATGGAGAAATCGGATTTATCACAGCAAAGATGAGTGAAAAAGATTTCGATGAGAGAGCAGATAAACTTGGAAAAGTTATAACAAGAATCAGAGTCGAGGCGTAAGCCGGCTCTGATTAGTTGCGTTTTAATATTATTAATTATATAGCAACAAAGAATAGAATTTATAATATTTAATAATTGGCATTGCAGCAGAATGGAGTAAGATATGAAATATATAGTTGTTTTAGGTGATGGCATGGCTGATGAACCAATTGAAGAATTGGGAGGAAAGACCCCATTAGAATATGCAGATACACCAACGATGGATAAAATTTCAAAACAGTCCGAGGTTGGTTTAGTACATACAATACCGGAAGGTATGAGCCCGGGAAGTGATACAGCAAATTTATCTGTTTTAGGATATGATCCAAAAAAATATTATACAGGTCGTTCTCCATTGGAGGCATTAAGCATTGGTGTAGATATGAAAAACACAGATGTGGCACTCCGATGTAATATTGTGACTGTATCTACAGATGATTTACCATATGAAGAAAAGACGATTATTGATCACAGTTCTAGTGAAATCAGCACAGAAGATGCTGCTGTATTATTAGAAGCAGTGCGTAAAGAGTTAGAGACAGATGTGTACAAATTTTACGTAGGAACAAGTTACAGACATCTTACGATATGGGATTATGGAGATGTTGTAACACTTACACCTCCTCATGATGTACTGGGACAAAAAATTGGACAGTATCTGCCACAGGACGAAGTTCTTCGCAAAATGCAGGAGAAGAGTTATGAGATTTTAGCAGATCATCCAATTAATATCGAAAGAATTAAGAACGGATTAAATCCTGCCAATTCTTTATGGTTCTGGGGAGCAGGAACCAGACCGTGTGTGACTTCTTTTGAAGAAAAGAATCACAAAAAGGGTGCAATGATTTCAGCAGTAGACCTCTTAAAAGGAATTGCTATTGGAGCAGATATGAAAGTCATTGAAGTTGAAGGAGCGAATGGCGGACTGGATACAAATTACGAGGGGAAGGCAGAGGCAGCAGTAAATGTTCTTTTGAATGAGGGATATGACATGGCGTATGTTCATGTAGAAGCACCGGATGAGATGGGACATCAAGGAAGTGTAGAGAGAAAGATAAAAGCAATAGAAAATCTTGATTCCAGAGTTATTAAAGTGATAAAAGATGCATTGGATGAAGCAGGGGAGGATTACCGTATGCTTGTAATGCCAGACCATCCAACTCCAATATGTGTGAGAACTCATACCAGCAATCCGGTACCATATATGCTTTTTGACAGTACAGATATGAAAGAAAGCACATTGGATTATAGTGAAAAATGTGCTAAGCAAAGCAGCTTGTTTATGGCAAATGGATATGAAATGATGGATTATTTGTTATCAAAGTAGTTGACTTAATGCAGAATTTACATAAAATATAATGAGAGAAGACGAAAAAGAAGGAAAGGTTGAAAGTGATTTTCAATCCTGCGTTTGTGCTTCGGCTAGAAGTGCAGGCACTTCTAAATGAAGCAATAGGAGGCAAATTATGAAAGAGACAAAGGTTGTAAAATTTGGTGGAAGCTCGCTTGCTGATGCGAAGCAGTTTAAGAAAGTTGCGGATATCATATTAGAAGACCCGACAAGACGTTTCGTTGTAGCGTCAGCACCGGGAAAGCGTTTTGTTGAAGATATAAAGGTTACAGATATGTTATATAACTGTTATGAACTTGCATCAGAAGGAGAAGAGTTTGAGGAACAGTTTCAGTCGATCAAGGATAGATATAATGGAATTATAAAGGAACTTGGCATTGCGGATTTCTCATTAGATGAAGATTTTGAGACAATCAAAGGTGCGTTTTCACATATGGCAGGTAGAGATTATGCAGCCAGTCGTGGTGAGTTCTTAAATAGTAAAGTTTTAGCAAAATATTTAGGTTTTGAGTTTATTGATGCAGCAAAATATATCTTTTTTGACGAGAGAGGAAATTTTGACTGGGATAAAACAGCAGAGAAATTAACTCCAAAACTTGCAAAGACAGAGTATGCAGTAATACCGGGATTTTATGGTTCTATGCCAAATGGAACAATTAAGACATTCTCCAGAGGGGGATCTGATGTTACAGGTTCTATCGTGGCAAGAGCAGCAGACGCAAAGATTTATGAGAACTGGACAGATGTCAGTGGATTCTTGATTTGTGATCCTAGAATTATTAACAGTCCGGAGGCAATTAATACGATTACCTATGCAGAGCTTCGTGAGCTTGCTTATATGGGAGCGACAGTTCTTCATGAGGATGCAATCTTTCCGGTAAGAGCGGCAGGCATCCCGGTAAATATCAAAAATACAAACTGTCCAAAAGACAGAGGAACAATGATTGTTTCAGAGACAGCAGAACCTTGCGAGCATATCATTACAGGTATCGCAGGAAAGAAAGGCATGTCTGTTATTAATATAGAAAAAGATAAGATGAACAGCGAAGTAGGATTTGGCAGAAATGTACTTCGTGCTTTGGAGAAGAGTAATGTAAGTTTTGAGCATATGCCTTCTGGTGTTGATACGATGAGTGTTGTGATTCAGACGGATGCATTGGCTGGTAAAGAGACAACAATATTGGACGAAATCCGTTCCAGAGTTCATCCGGATCAGTTATTCATTGAGAGTGATCTGGCGTTAATTGCAGTGGTTGGCCGTGGCATGAAGAGTGCCAGAGGAACAGCGGCAATTCTGTTTACAGCATTGGCAGAAGCACGTGTAAACATTAAAATGATTGACCAGGGTTCTTCTGAACTTAACATTATTATCGGTGTTGCGGATGAGGACTTTGAGGTCGCAATGCGTGCAATCTATGATGCATTTATTGAAGTGAAAAAATAAATTTCGGTTTATCGCAAGCAAAAAGCAAGTGACTGTAAACAGGCATTTGCTTTTTTAGTACGACACCGATGAAAAACAATTACACATGCTAATTCAATTTTCTCATATATTTATGTGTAACTTTTCTCTGCTTATTGGGAAACCCAAAGGATATTACACGTAAGAAGTCGTTTTCAATAAAATCTACGTGTAATATTCATCAATACTCTATTGGAATTCTAAAAATTTTACACGTAAATATTCATTTTTCTCCAAAGCTATGTGTAATTTCCTTATGATTTGGGGAGAATCTAAAGAATTTTACACGTATAAACCTACTTTTTACTAGATTTACGTGTAATCTTCTTCTATGTTTTTTCCAAGCAAATTTGCATGTATATTAGTGGTCTTTGTTTAAATATCTATGTAATTGAAATATTAGATTTAATTACGTGATTGGAGAAAACAGAATAAATTTGAAGAATGTAATAAATCCTTACAAAGAAGATAAAAAACTACCGACATGATAAACCGATATTTGTAACATCTTGACAGATAATGAATATGGTATTAATATATACAAAGATAATTTAATAGAGAAATTCTTCGGGGCAGGGTGCAATTCCCTACCGGCTGTGTTTGCAGATGCATAAGTCAGCGAGCCGTAAGGCATGATATGGTGTGATTCCATAACCGACAGTATAGTCTGGATGTGAGAAGATAAAGTAATAATCGGTTTAATAGAATAGTATTGGGCTACTTATTGATACTAGTATTAAATCATAATTACAATTTTGAAGTGCTATAAGCCCCGGAATATATCCGGGGTTTTTCTTATGTCTATTTCAAGAGAAACAACTAGTGGTTAAAGATTGCGATAAATAATTAGGAGGCGCAAATAAGAGTCATGACAGATAGAGATTATATGGCAAGAGCAATAGAATTAGCAAAAAAAGGTGAAGGATGGACCAATCCGAATCCTATGGTTGGAGCAGTAATTGTCAAAAATGGAAAGATTATTGGGGAGGGGTATCACGAAAAATGCGGGCAGTTACATGCAGAACGCAATGCGATAGCATCTCTTACAGAATCTGCAGAAGGTGCAACCATTTATGTAACGTTAGAACCATGTTGTCATTATGGTAAGACGCCTCCATGCACAGAAGCAATTTTAGAACAAAAAATTTCAAGAGTCGTGATTGGCTCAAGAGACCCTAATCCAAAAGTGGCAGGGAAAGGTGCTGAAATTTTGCGAAGAGCAGGTCTCCAGGTGCAGGAGGACTTTATGAGAGAAGAGTGTGACGAATTGAATCCTGTTTTCTTTCATTACATCACAAATAAAACACCCTATGTTGTTATGAAATATGCAATGACTGCTGATGGCAAAATTGCGACCAAAACGGGAGCTTCAAAGTGGATTACAGGAGAAGAGGCAAGAAGTGAAGTTCAACTGATGAGACATAAGTATATGGGGATTATGGCAGGTATAGGAACTGTGCTTGCGGATGATCCGTTGTTGAATACTCGTATTAAAGGGAAAAAAAGCCCTGTCCGTATTATATGCGACAGCAAATTAAGGATTCCTTTTGATTCCCAGATATGCAAAACAGCGAGAGAATATAAAACAATTATTGCTTATAGTGTGGGAGAGGAAGAAAAAGTAAATCAGCTTCTGGAATTGGGAATACAGTTGATCCAATGTCCGGGCAAAAATGGAAAAGTTGATTTAGTTAAATTAATGGAACGTTTGGGAGAACAGGGAATCGACAGCATTCTTTTAGAAGGTGGCGGAACGCTCAATGACAGTGCATTGCAGGCAGGAATTGTTCAAAAACTTGAAGTTTTTGTGGCGCCGAAACTATTTGGCGGAGAAAAGAGTAAAACTCCTATAGAAGGAGCAGGGGTTAATGAACCATCAGAGGCAGTGAAAATGAATTTGAAGGGTGTAAAACAAGTCGGTGAGGATTTGCTATTGGAATATGAGATGAGGTAAAGAGATGTTCACAGGAATTATTGAGGAAGTAGGAAAAATAAAAAATATCAGTGTATACGGCAATTCGGGGCAAGTTGCTATACAAGCATCGAAAGTATTAGAGGGAACACGGATTGGAGACAGCATTGCGGTCAATGGAGTATGTCTTACAGTAACTTCTTTACAGCCGGATGGATTTACAGCAGATATTATGGCAGAAACTGTAAGGAGGAGCAGCCTTTCTATTGTAAAGAATGGAGATAAGGTAAATTTGGAACGTGCTATGCCTGTAGATGGAAGATTTGGAGGACATATTGTTTCAGGGCATATTGATGGAATGGGAACAATAACTGCTTACAAAAAAGAAGAAAATGCGGTATGGGTTACGATTAAGGCTTCTAAAAAAATCTTACAGTTAATTATAGAAAAAGGATCTATATGTATTGATGGAATTAGTCTGACAGTGGCAATGGTAAGTGATGAAGAATTTCAGGTTTCAGTTATTCCACATACCGGAGAAGAAACTACTTTGCTAAAAAAGAAACCCGGAGATGTGGTTAATCTGGAAAATGATGTGATTGGAAAATATGTTGAAAAATTATTAGGAATAAATACAGAAACACAAAGTAATCAGGAACAGGGTATTACAATGGAATTTCTACAAAAATATGGTATATAGAGGAGGTTCATATGAATTATCAGTATAATACAATTGAAGAAGCATTGGAAGATTTAAAGGAAGGAAAAATAATTCTTGTAACAGATGACGAAGATAGAGAAAATGAAGGTGATATGATTTGTGCAGCTGAATTTGCAACGCAGGAGAATATTAACTTTATGGCATGTCATGCAAAAGGCCTTATCTGTACTCCGATGAGCGCCGGGATAGCAGCAAAACTTGGGCTGCCACAGATGGTATCGGAAAATACCGATAATCATGGTACAGCATTTACGGTTTCCATAGATCATGTGGATACAACAACTGGAATTTCAGCGGCAGAGCGTTCTTATACAATGATGAAGTGCGTAGATGATAATACAAAACCTGAGGATTTAAGAAGACCGGGGCATGTATTTCCGTTGGTTGCAAGAAAGGGTGGAGTTCTCGTAAGAAACGGACACACTGAGGCAACAGTAGATTTGATGAGATTAGCAGGATTAAAAGAGTGTGGTATTTGTTGTGAAATTATGGAAGATGACGGGACAATGATGCGGACGCCAAAATTGTGGGAATTGGCAGAAAAGTATCATTTAAAGTTTATCACAATCAAAGAACTTCAGGATTACTGCCGTGTACAGGAGAAACATGTTGTGCAGGAAGCAAGTGCGAAGATGCCTACTTTATATGGTGATTTTCAGATATATGGATATGTGAATGATATTACAGGAGAGCATCATGTAGCACTTGTAAAAGGAGATATTGGTGAAGGAGAAGATGTGCTGTGCCGTGTGCATTCAGAATGTCTGACAGGTGACACATTTGGTTCCAGACGATGTGATTGTGGGGAACAACTGCAGAGTGCCATGCAGCAGATTGAAGAAGAAGGCAGAGGTATCCTTTTATACATGCGTCAGGAAGGCAGGGGTATTGGCCTGATAAATAAGTTAAAGGCATACGAATTACAGGAAAAAGGGCTTGACACTGTAGAAGCAAATATTGAACTTGGGTTTGATGCAGATTTGAGAGAATATTGGGTAGGAGCGCAAATTTTATCAGATCTGGGAGTGAAGTCGTTACGTTTATTGACAAACAATCCGGACAAAATATATGGTCTTGAGGGATTTGGATTGACAATTAAAGAGAGAGTGCCTATTGAGATTGCACCTCAGCAGTATGATTTTAGATATATGAAGACCAAGCAGCAGAAGATGGGACATATATTTAACAAAATAAATTTATAAATGAATCAGGAGGAAAAGAAATGAAGAATATTCAGTTATTAGAAGGAAAAGTTATAGCAAAAGAAGGAATGAAAGTGGGGATTGTAGCAGCCAGATTTAATGAGATTATTGTAAATAAACTTCTGGGCGGTGCAGTAGACGGATTAGTTCGTCATGGAGTAGAAGAAAATAATATTACAGCAGCATGGGTTCCGGGAGCATTTGAAATTCCGGTTGTTGCAGCAAAAATGGCACAATCCGGAAAATATGATGCAGTCATCTGCGTAGGAGCAGTGATTCGTGGCGATACAACGCATTATGACTATGTTTGCAATGAAGTCTCAAAGGGTGTTGCTCAGGTTGGGCTTAGCACAGGAGTTCCGGTATTATTTGGTGTTATAACTACTGAGAATATTGAACAGGCAATTGCACGTGCAGGCAGCAAAGCAGGAAACAAAGGTTATGACTGCGCTTTATCGGCAATAGAAATGGTAAATTTAATGGAGCAGATGTAGAATGGCGATTACATTAGTGTTTGATTATGACGGGACACTTCATAATACACTTGGAATTTATGAAAGAGCTTTTCGTCAGAGTTATGAATGGCTTGTGTCTGAAGGACACGTGACAGAACAGTATGTATCAACAGAGAAGATTTCCCGATGGCTTGGAATGAACAGTAAAGATATGTGGAGTTCATTTCAACCGGGGCTTCCGAAGGATATCAAAGAAAAAGCGGAAAATATTATAGGATATTCTATGGTGGAACAAATATTAAACAATAAAGCCACATGGTATATCGGCACTGAAATAATATTGGACGAACTTAAAAAAATGGGTTATAATATGGTGGTTTTGAGCAATTGTAAAACCGCTTATAAAGAGGCGAATTGGAAACAGTTTTCTATGGGACAATGGTTCTCTAAATTTTATGATTGTGAAAGTTTTGGATTTCAGCCTAAAACAGAGATTATAAAAACAGTGAGAAAAGAAAATTCAGAAGAGTTCATTGTTGTTGGTGACAGGGATAGTGATTTGGATTGTGCAAGAGCGTGTGGTGCAAAATTTATAGGCTGCCTATACGGATTTGGAGCAGATGGAGAACTACAGGGGGCGGATGAAGTGATTCGCTCAATTGATGAATTACCTGATAAAATCAAAAAAATAAGAGAACAAATGTACACACTAAAGGAGAAAAAATAATGAAAAAATTATTTGTAACAAGGAATCTTGTATTAATGGCAATATTTGCGGCATTAGCAGCAGTGTTAATGCTTTTAGAATTTCCTCTGCCGTTTATAGCCCCTTCTTTTTATGAGATTGATTTGAGTGAAATTCCGGTTTTGATTGGCTCGTTTATTATGGGACCGGTGGCAGGGGTGATTATAGAGGCGGTGAAAATATTACTGATGCTCTTAATCCGGGGAACAGATACGGCATATGTCGGAGAACTCGCAAATTTTATCATTGGTTGTTGTTTTATCGTACCGGCAAGTGTTATTTATAAGAAAAATAAAACAAAAAAATGTGCAATAATTGGTATAGCAACAGGAACATTACTTATGGCTATGGCTGGAGTAATCATAAATTATACAGTTTTAATACCATTTTATGTAAAAGCGTTTGGTATGCCGTTAGATTTAATTCTCGATATGGGTGCAAAGATTAATCCGTTAATTTCAAACAAATTGTCATTCGTATTAATATGTGTGGCACCTTTTAATATTGTAAAAGGTATTGTTGATAGTTTAATAACTGCACTTATATATAAGAGGATTAGTACATTTATCAAAGGGATCGGAAATAAAAAATAAAGAATAGCATTTGAAAAACATAGGAATATTGTTTATACTTATCAGAGTGAGCAATATTCCTACTTTTATTGTATAGAAAATAATTAAAAATTTATAGAATAAAAATTTCAAAGGCTCATGGAGGCGATATGATTTTTGAAACAATGTCAGAAAAAGAGACACTTGAATTAGGCAGGCAATTAGGTAGAGGTGCGAAGGCTGGACAAGTTTTTTGTCTGGATGGAGATCTTGGTGTAGGGAAGACTGTTTTTACGCAAGGGTTTGCAGAGGGATTAAACATTGAGGAAAGTGTTAACAGTCCTACATTTACGATTGTACAGATTTATGACGAGGGAAGAATACCGCTATATCATTTTGATGTATATAGAATTGGAGACCCGGAGGAGATGTATGAGATAGGATATGAAGAATACTTTTTTGGTGAAGGGGTCTGTCTGATTGAATGGTCAAAGTTAATTGATGAGTTGATTCCCAAAGAGGCAGTCAAAGTAATCATAGAAAAGGATCTGGAAAAAGGATTGGATTATCGCAGGATTACGCTCAATGGATATGAAAACATTGATAATACAGGAGAGAATATATGAGGATATTAGCGATTGATAGTTCATCAATGGTAGCAACAGTGGCAGTAACAACAGATGGTGTGCTAAATGCAGAATACACAATCAATCATAAAAAAACTCATTCCCAGACATTGCTGCCTATGATTGATGAGATTTGCAAGACGATTGAATTAGAAATGGAGAGCATTGATGCCATTGCCATTTCAGGGGGGCCCGGTTCTTATACAGGACTTAGAATCGGCAGTGCCACAGCGAAAGGTTTTGGGCTGGCATTAAATAAGCCGATAATAAATGTTCCTACAATGGATGCACTGGCATATAATATGTTTTCTTCTCAGTATATCGTCTGTCCGATGATGGATGCAAGAAGAGGACAGGTGTATACCGGAATTTACCGTTTTGATGGTACTGAGATGATAACCATTAAAGAACAGTGTATTATTATGATAGATGAACTGATATATGAATTAGATAAAATTGGTATGCCGGTAATGTTTCTTGGGGATGGTGTTGATACACAAAAACAAACAATAGAGATGAAGATGAGTTCAGAGCATTATTATGCACCAGCATCCATGAACAGACATAAAGCATCTGCTCTGGCGTCAGTGGCTGAGATTTATTATAAAGATGGAAAATACGAAAATGCAGGTGATCATAAACCAGAATATCTGAGATTGTCTCAGGCAGAAAGAGAATTAAAAGAGAAGATGTCAAATCAGGATAAGTAAAAACAGAATATAGGGTTATAAATATAGGAATGGTGTAAACATGATTCAGATAAGGGAAATGTTACTTGCAGATGTGGAACAGGTATATGCTATAGAAAAAAGTATATTCTCCATCCCCTGGTCTAAAGAATCCTTTGAAAGGTCTATAAAAGGAAAAGATACATTGTTTATTGTGGCTGAGAAGGAAGGAAAGATTTCAGGTTATATAGGAATGTATTTATTGGGCGAAGAGGCAGATATTTCAAATGTTGCTGTTGCAAAAGAACATAGAAGGCAGCATATTGCACATCAGATGCTTGAATTTATACTGATTGAGGCAAAGAAAAGAGGAGTTTGCAATGTGACTTTAGAAGTACGTGAGACAAATGTCACGGCAATTCGTTTATATGAAAATATTGGATTTTGTGAGGCAGGAATCAGGAAGAATTATTATAAAGAGCCAATAGAAAACGCATTGATTATGTGGAAACAAAATCTATAAAGGGAATTACTTTCCACTATTATTTTTTTCTGTAAAAATGTAAAATGAATTATATTTCGTAATTATTAATAAATGGTTATGACTTCGAGTATGTCATATGATTTGTGACAAAGGTATTTGCATTAGGAGGAAAGTATGAGAGTATATAAGGATGAACGCTTAACAGAGTTATATTGTAATAAGTGTGGAAAACAAATAAAAATCGAAAATGAAGTAATAAGAGAGGGCAATTTTTCTGTAGACTATCGGTGGGATTATTTTTCAGGAAAAGATGGAAGAAGGCATAAGTTTGATTTATGCGAGTCTTGTTATGATGAAATTATAAAATGTTTTGAATATCCTGTTGAGGAAGCAGATTATAATGAATTCGTTTAAAGTTGCCCGCTAGGAGGCAGGAATGTTAGATGTTTGTTTATTAGGTACAGGAGGGATGATGCCCCTTCCAAGAAGATGGCTCACAGCCTTGATGTGCCGATATAACGGAAGCAATATATTAATTGATTGTGGGGAAGGAACACAGGTTGCGATCAAGCAGAAAGGCTGGACTTTTAAGCCGATTGATGTAATTTGCATTACACATTATCATGCAGACCATATCAGCGGTCTGCCAGGATTACTATTAACAATGGGAAATGCAGAGAGGACAGAACCACTTACGATGATTGGACCAAAGGGATTAGAGCGTGTGGTGAATTCTTTAAGAACCATTGCACCGGAACTCCCTTTTGAAATACAATTTATTGAGTTGACAGATAGTACGCAAATAATACAATTTGAGGAATACAGGATACATGCATTTAAGGTAAAGCATAATGTTACCTGTTATGGGTATTCCATTGAGATAGACAGAAGTGGAAAGTTTGATGCAGAGAAAGCTAAGAAATTAGATATTCCTTTGAATAAGTGGAGTGTACTGCAAAAAGGTGAAACGGTTGAGTGGGAGGGAGAAGTTTATACTCCTGATATGGTTATGGGTGCACCGCGAAAAGGACTAAAGGTGACATACTCTACGGATACCAGACCTGTGGAGTCTATTATTACGGCAGCAACAGGGGCAGACTTGTTTATTTGTGAGGGAATGTATGGTGAGCCGGATAAAGAAGCCAAGGCGATAGAACACAAACATATGACATTCAAAGAGGCTGCTACGATTGCAAAGACGGCAGCTCCAAAAGAAATGTGGCTGACTCATTACAGTCCGTCACTGGTGAAACCGTGGCTCTATATGGATGAGGTGACGGAGATTTTTCCAAATGCAAAGGCGGGGAAAGATGGAATGTCTGTAGATTTACGATTTGAGTAACAGTTCAGCCATGCGATACAGAACATATACAGCAAATGACTGCTTGCAGGCAATTTGCTGTATATGTTCTGTATCATATGGTGAGCCAAATCAGGGAGAAGAAGCGAAGCGGATTCGAGCTGATGGCTGAACTGTTACATAATTTAAGTTTAGATCATATGGTGAGCCAAATCAGGGAGAAGAAGCGAAGTGGATTCGAGCTGATGGCTGAACTGTTACATATTTGAAAATTAGATAGAGGTGTTATTTTGAAAGAGGTAAAAATATTAGCGATAGAAAGTTCTTGTGATGAGACGGCAGCGGCAGTTGTTGTAAATGGCAGAGAGGTATTATCTAATGTGATTTCCTCCCAGATTGATTTGCATACATTGTACGGAGGTGTTGTACCGGAAATTGCGTCGAGAAAACATATTGAAAATATAAATCATGTGATTGAGAAAGCATTATCTGATGCAAAAGTTACTTTAGATGATATTGATGCAGTAGGTGTAACTTATGGACCGGGGCTGGTAGGAGCACTCTTGGTAGGTGTGGCAGAAGCAAAAGCAATCTGTTTTGCGAAAAATATTCCGCTGGTAGGAGTGCATCATATCGAAGGACATATATGCGCTAATTATGTAGAAAATAAAGAACTTGAGCCGCCATTTGTATGCCTTGTCGTTTCAGGAGGACATACACATCTTGTAGTAGTTGAAGATTATGGCAAATATAAAATTTTGGGAAAGACCAGAGATGATGCAGCAGGAGAAGCGTTTGACAAGGTCGCAAGGGCGATAGGTTTAGGATACCCTGGTGGACCGAAGATTGATAAGGTCTCTAAGGAAGGAAATCCTCATGCCTATGAATTTCCGAGAGCGAAAATTACAGACAGTATCTATGATTTCAGTTTCAGTGGCTTGAAGTCTGCAGTGTTAAATCAACTGAATGTTTCTCAGATGAAAGGCGAAGAAATTAATCCTGCGGATATTGCGGCATCATTTCAGAACTCTGTTGTAGATACGCTGCTTACCAGAGCGCTGCTTGCCATGGAAGAGACAGGAATGAAAAAACTCGCAATTGCGGGGGGAGTGGCTTCTAATACAGCTATTCGAAAAGCATTTCAGGACGAATGCAAAAAAAGAGGAATCGAATTTTATCATCCGTCTCCTGTTTTATGTACAGATAATGCAGTGATGATTGGCTCGGCAGCATATTATGAATATATGAACGGTGTAAGACATGGATGGGATTTGAATGCCATTCCTAATCTGAAATTAGGTGAAAGATAGTAAAGTATTTGAATGAATGGAGTGCGATATGAGAAAAGTGACAGCGATAGTATTGGCTGCAGGAAGTGGCAGCCGTATGAAGAGCAGTACAAAAAAACAGTTCATGGAACTAAAGGGAAAACCAATTTTGTGGTATTCCCTTTTTGCATTTGAAGAATATGGAGTAAATCAAATTATTTTGGTTACGGGGAAAGAAGATATTGAATATTGTAAAAAAGAAATTGTTGAACGATATGGATTTGAGAAAGTAACGGATATTGTGGCTGGTGGAAGCGAACGCTATGAGTCAGTGTACAATGGACTAGGTAAGGTTACTGGAGATATCGTATTGATACATGATGGGGCAAGACCGTTAATTTCACAAGATATTATAGAGCGATGTATAGAAAATACAATAAAGGAAGGTGCATGTGTTTCTGGGATGCCGGTGAAAGATACCATTAAAATTATTAATGACGATAAGATGGTAATTGATACTCCGAATAGAAATTATTTATGGATTACACAGACTCCTCAGAGTTTTATGTATGAATTGGTAAAAACTGCATATGATAAAATGCAGAAAAGCGATTGTGACAATATTACTGATGACGCTATGGTGGTAGAGCAGTTTACAAACCATAAAGTAAAGTTTGTGGAAGGAGATTATTCTAATATTAAGATAACTACTCCTGAGGATATCCTGGTGGCAGAATCACTGTTAAGCCTTTCAGAATCTTAACAGTTCAGCCAACAGCTCGAATCCGCGTTGCTTCTTCTCACTTTTATGGCTTAGCATGTAACGTGAAAAAGGAAGGGATCAACAGTTCAGCCAACAGCTCGAATCCGCGTTGCTTCTTCTCGCATTTATGGCTTAGCATGTAACGTGAAAAAGGAAGGGATCAACAGTTCAGCCAACAGCTCGAATCCGCGTTGCTTCTTCTCGCTTTTATGGCTCACCATATACAGAAAAATACGGACTCAAAGTCCTGCAAGCAGTCCTTATGAGTCTATATTTTTCTGTGCATGGCTGAACTGTTGTAAAAAAAATGCAAAATGTTGTTGACAGTGAAAAAAAATAGTGATAATATAGTCAAGCACGTTACGAAAGACGTGTCACGGAGAGGTGTCCGAGTGGTTTATGGTGCCGGTCTTGAAAACCGGTGTGGTTAGTCCCACCGTGGGTTCGAATCCCACCTTCTCCGCTTATATATTGTTTATTCTTGGTTGAATGATAATATATATTTTTTATAAGTAAAAAAGAAGTCAACTACTTGGAGAAGTACCCAAGTGGCTGAAGGGGCTCCCCTGGAAAGGGAGTAGGTCGTTAATAGCGGCGCGAGGGTTCAAATCCCTCCTTCTCCGTTTGAAAAGCTTCTTTAAAAACTTTTAAAAAAGTTCAAAAAAGTTGTTGACACAAATCAGAGGTTATGATATATTAGACAAGCTGTCGCTGAGACAGAAAAACTTCTGAAAAAAAAGAAGAAAAAAGTTGTTGACAAGAAGGTCACACAGTGGTATACTGAGTAGGCTGTCGCAAAAACGACAACAAAGAACATTG
>CAJUBZ010000003.1:0-70229 GCA_910584795.1 uncultured Eubacterium sp.
CCAAATGGTAAGGCACTGGACTCTGACTCCAGCATTTCAAGGTTCGAATCCTTGTGGGCCAGTTAAAATAAAAAGTAGCAATGATATTTCATTGCTACTTTTTTGTCTTACTCATCAATTTTATTTGGAAACAGATGCGACACATTTAAATAATCAGGAATTCCTCTCTGATACTTCACAACCGGTTCGCCTAGAATTAATGGATATACATAATCAATAAATTCCTGAGTTACATCATTACCACGTTCATTAATCCATTCACGGGGTACGTGTTTTACTAAGCCGGCAACATTCTTTACATCAGTGTCTCCCATATCAACACTGTAAGGGTCATTTCCTTTACGAATTGCAGTTACCATCACACCGGTCTTTCCTTTTAAAGAAATCTCAACAGCGTGGCGACCCAGTCGGAAAGCCTCTCCGATATCTGTAATAGAAGACAGATGAGCAGCACTTCTCTGTAATATATTAATTTCTACAGAACGCACCTTAACCTGAATATTTTGTTTGATAATGTATTCAAGACATTTGCCGGTACCGCTGAGCTGGCTGTGACCAAAGGTATCTTCTACAGCTGTTGTTGCACTGACATAATTTCCATCTTTGTCTTTAATTCCTTCTGAGACAGCAATGACTACGTTATTATATCGATCCATGGCTGCTTTTACGTCTTCAATAAATTCTTTCTCTACAAAAGGAGTTTCCGGTAAATAAATTAAATGTGGTGCAAAATTGTATTCATTTCTGGCAAGAACTGAAGCGCCGGTCAGCCAGCCGGCATCCCGTCCCATAATTTCTACAATAGTAACACTGTTAATTGGGTAAATAGATGTGTCATGACCTATCTCCAATAATGTCGAAGCTACATATTTTGCAGCTGAACCATATCCCGGAGTATGATCTGTCACACAAAGGTCATTGTCTATTGTTTTTGGAATACCAATAATTTTAATGTCCTTTTCAACAGCTTTTGCATAAGTGTTTAATTTATCTACAGTATCCATAGAATCATTACCACCAATATAAAAAAACGCATCAATCCCGTGTTTTTCAAACTGGTTAAAAATATATGCATATGGTGCATCATCTTCATTGTAATCAGGTAACTGATAGCGGCAGGAACCCAGATACATCGAAGGTGATTTTTTTAAAAGTTCAATAAACATTGGGGTTTCTTCGACTTTTTTGGATAGATTCATTAATCTTCCGTTCAGCAGTCCCTGAACTCCATTGAGAGAGCCATAAACAGTATGAAATTGTTTACTGTCAATAGCACCTTGAATTACTCCTGCAAGACTGGAATTAATGGCAACGGTTGGTCCACCTGATTGGGCAATTAAGCAATTTCTCATATCAATCTCCATTCTGTCATTTCTTTCAATGACATTTATAATAGTAAAATAAAATTCTATTACAAGTATACCCCAGTTTTTGACAAAAACCAATATGAATATTTAAAGTTAAGCCATGCGATATAAAAGATAAATATTAAACTGGATGCTTGCAGACTACTTAATATTTATCCTTTGTATCATATGGTGGACAACCACAGCGAAGAAAATCCGTAGGATTTTTGAACAAATGGCAGAACTTGGTAATATTTTTAACAATGAAAGAATAGTGGCATACACTAATAATGTAAAACAAAGAAGAAAAGGGAGTAGCAAATGGATTGCAATATGAACCATGGTATGAACTGCGGTATGAATCGAAACATGAGCAGAAATACAAACTGCAATATGAATCGAAATGCAGGAAGAAATATGAATTGTGACATGAATCGAAATGCAAATAGAAATTCAAATTGCAACATGAACCGTGATATGGGTAGAAATGTAAACTGCAATATGAATAGAAATATGGTGGGAAATACCAACTGTAATATGAACAGAAACGGGATGAATTGTGGTATGAACAAAAATACAAATAATAGAAATATGGGAGAACACCAAATGAAAAAAGATATGATGCATAGTAAACCGGGATGCAATTGTGAAAAGATGGAGGGCTGTGACAGAGGAACAGAACCTGTAGACCGCATGGCACCGGGAATGGCATTTGTACCATGGCAGAAATGGGAAGATGTATATTGTATGGAAAAAGGACTAGAACGAGGAACAATATTTGAGCAATTGGATAAACCGTTTCTAGGAGGTAGAGGAAAATGATGAATATGGATAAAAATAGCCTGATGAAAATAATCACACAGGCAAGTTTTGCGTTAGATGATACCAGATTGTTCTTAGATACTCATCCCAACTGTAAGGAAGCTATCGAATACTATAACAAGGCACAGGCAGTTAGGGAAGAAGCGTGGAATGAGTACACTAGCAAGTTTGGTCCGCTCACTTTTTATGAGGTAAGTAATGAAGATTATTGGGAATGGAATAAAGGGCCAATGCCTTGGGAAGGAGGAAACTGCTAATGTTTGTATATGAGAAAAGATTACAGTATCCTGTAGATATAAAAATAAGAAATCCAAAAACAGCACAAGTTATCATTAGTCAGTACGGTGGACCGTATTGTAATAACGTATAATGAAAGGTAAAAATTTAATCATGTACGTAAAAATATAATGACAAAGCATTGTTTTTTTTGTCGTAAATAATTTTATCTACAACACTTCGTAATGCTTCATGTTTTTGCATCTCTGTTGAATTTGGGGCACAAATTATGTCATAGGCAGATTTAATACTGCTGATTAAAAGATTGTTGTTTTCTTCAGAGCTTTTGAATTCGGGACATTTTTCAAGAAGTTCTATTAGAGTTTCTTTTTCTTTTGTTAAAATTTCTTTATTTAATTTGTATTCTTCTAAAGTGTCTATTCCATCACGATATGCTTTTTTGATACGCTCTTCTTTGGCTTTTAAATTATTGATTCTTTTTAGCAATAGCTCATGTTCGGAATCATTCCTGTCCGTTTCAGTGTGATTAATTGTATATGAGATGTTTCCACCATCAATGACCTTTTTTAATCCGTCGAGAATTGCAGGCGTAAGTTTGCTTTCTGAAATCATGTGCGAAGTAGTGCAGGCACCATGATTGTACGCTGTACACTGAAATGATGACAAACCATTTTTGTTCGTGTATGAACGGACTAATCTGCCACCGCAGGAAGAGCATATCAGCATTCCGGAAAGCCAGTGCTTGTATGTACTGATTGGACGCCTTCTGCCCCTTTTGGAAGCAGCTCTGTCCATGGATTGGGCCTTATTAAAAAGCTTTTCGGAAATAAAGGTTTCGTAATCCCCTTGTTGCTTTATATTATTCCAAACAATTTTTCCTATGTAAAACTCATTTCTTATGATATAAGCTACAGTACGGTTTTGAAATTTTCCACCACGTTTAGTTTCATATCCAAATGTATTTAGCTTTTTTGCAATATCAAAAAAAGATAATTGTTCATTGACGTACATGTGAAAAATTTTTTTGACGATTTCTGCCTGTTCCGGGATAACAACCGGTATACCCTCTTCCATTTTATAACCTAAAGGAGGAGCAGAGTTATATTGTCCTTTCATGGCACGCTGGGTCATCCCTCTTAGAACTTCCTGAGACAGGTTGATGGAGTAATATTCATCCATCCATTCAAAGATACGCTGCACCAGTTCGCCGATAAAACCATCTGGTATTGGTTCGGAAATAGAAACAACATCTACATTAGATTTTCTCAGCAAATTCTTGTATACAATAGATTCTTCCTGATTTCTGGCAAATCGGCTGAATTTCCAAACAATGATTACATCGAAAGGGTGTTTTTCGCTTTTAGCAAGTGTAATCATCTTTTGGAAGTCGGGTCTGTTGGCAGCTTTTCTGCCGGATATTCCATCGTCCTGAAAAATTAATTCTTTCGGAATGATTATGTTATTCTTTTTTGCGTATTCCAGTCCCAGCCTGATTTGAGCCTCAGGAGAATACTCTACCTGATCATCTGTGGATACTCTGATATATAATGCCCCTATACGCATATCCGCAATCCCCTTTTTGTAAATTGTATGATTTATAAGTACAAAAAAAGACCCCTATATCATTTATTGATATAGGGGTCTTTTTCATCATCTTACAATCATAATAATGGTCTAAACCTCGTATTATAAATTTTAAACATAATATGGGTTTGGTTTAAACAAAAGGATTATAAAGTCTACAAATGCTCCAATACCACATAGTCCACAGGTAAGCAGGTATAAAACACCTAGTCCGATTTTACCTTCATAGAACTTATGGGCACCAAGAAAACCAAGGAAAACACAAAGTAATACAGAAACCCATTTGTTTTTTGGGAGACCAGTACCATTTATGTTTGTATTTGTGTTGTTAATTACAATGTTTGGCTGTTCTAAAGAATTAGATTTTAAGTCTTCGACCTGCTTTCCGCATTTTGGACATACGACACAATCAACATCAATTTTTTCCCCGCAATGTTTGCAGAACTTTGTTTCATTTCCTGTGTTTGTGTTCATTTCATTTTCCATAATTTTTACCTCTTTTCTTTTTAGTATTTTCATTACCCCCGGAGGGGAATTATGTGTAAATGCCAGCTGGCATAATTACCGTAGTTTTTCTAAATATGTTGTGTGTCGAAACAAGTCGGTTAAAAATAGTTGTTTGCATGCAGAAACAATGATATAGTTATTTTCGGGGTTAAATGAGTTTTGAAACCGTTTTGGTCGTTATGTAAAACGGTGATAGATGAAGATACTAGTCCGTAAGGGCTGGTTTCTTTTGTTTATTTTTCAGAATAACTATTAATGCTGTTTCTTTATTTTTACTCCAATGTAGTTTGATGTGAGATTGTTTCTAAATACCCTACATTTATATTGTTTCTCTTTAAATCTTCTTTTTCAATATGCCTTAATTCATGAAAATAACTTAATAGCTGCTGGCATTGACTATGTCGTGCGTTTATATAGATAGTATAGTAATCCTCAGCAGGGTCATATCCTATAGTTCCTTTAATAGACAAAGGCATATCCAGTACGATTGTTCTATAATTTTCACTTCTCATTTGAATCACCTCTTTTCATAGATGTATTATAGAGGTTGGTCTGTCCAATAATTAGGACTTATATTAAATTTCCCCCTTAAAAGCTTTAATCATTGATATTACTTTTTTCATATCTTCTGGTGTGCAGTCTCTTGTAGTATCAAAAAGCATTTTTAAATCTTTATTTTCGAAGATTTCCTGCGCAATTTGTTGTGTTTCTTTGTTTAAGTAATAAGAATGTTCTGTTGCTTTTCCTAAAAGATAGTTCATATCGACATTGAAAAAATCCGCAATACATACTAATGTATCAAAATCAGGTTCCCGGTTTCCGTTTTCGTACATGCTGACAGTACTTTTAGCGATACCTAACTTATCTGCAAGTTCTAATTGTGTTAAATGTTCTCTGTTTCTTAAATGTTTTAGTATGCCTGAAAATGATTCCATAATACACACCTCCTAGATATAGTATACACAAACTGTGGAGAAAAGACAATAAAATGTTTACTAAATGTGCTTGACAAAAGAACACATAATGTGTACTCTATAAGAACAAAAAGCAGTCAGGCAGTCTTAAATATGTTTCTTTAATAAGTTAATACACAATATGTAAACTAAAAATAGATGTAAGAAAAGAGTTTGTATGTAATGTAAATTGCAACACAAACAGACAAGCAGATAATTCATAAAATATAACGAGGAAGCTAAAGGAGAAAGTATGAAAGTACTAATATATGTGAATTATCAGGGAAAGGAATATTGCTGGGATGATTTAACAGAAGAACAAAAGGAGAAACTTAGAGAGGAATTAAACAAGCAGACTGCGGAACAATTAGGTTTAAGAAAACAATAAAATAGAATTACAGGAGATGGAGAAGAAGTAAATGAGCAGACCTAAATATTATTGGTATGGAATCGTAAAAAAGATGATTATGCGGTATCCTCAAATCAAAGATGAGAAATCTATTCAAACGAGTATATTTGTTAATGCAATAGAGAAAGCTCTAAAAGAGACAAAAGAAATGGAAAACGGAGATACTAGGATAGAAGCAATAAGCAAATTATTATTTGAGAATAAAAAAACAGTTGGGGGAGTATCTATGGAAATGCATTACAGTGAGCGCACAATAGTAGGATGGACAAGTGATTTCATTAAACTATGTGGAAA
Organism: uncultured Eubacterium sp.; assembly: GCA_910584795.1. GTDB lineage: Bacteria > Bacillota > Clostridia > Lachnospirales > Lachnospiraceae > Eubacterium_G. The sequence continues at coordinate 6,153 of CAJUBZ010000003.1, forward strand.
GAATGCCGGATTTTAAAAATAAATAATATTATATGTTGAAATGATACAATGAAATTGATAGTATTTATATATGATTATTAATTTTTGAAGGGAGATATAACATGAAAGGCATAGTAAAAAAAATAATAGTATTAACGTTGTGCATGGCTTTAGTAATGGGAAGTTTTCAAATGAATGTAATGGCAAAACGTATCCCGAAGCCGAAGTTGAACAAGAAAAATATAACAATTATGATGGGTAAGACCTCCAGATTGAAATTGAAGAATAATAAGAAAAAAGTAAAATGGAGAAGCCTGAATAAAAAGATAGCAACAGTCACGAAAAAAGGATTAGTGAAGGGAAAGAGTGAAGGGAAAACAACAATTATAGCAAAGGTAGGAAAGAAAAAATATAAATGTAAAGTGAGAGTAAGAGATCCGCAGAAAATATATGTAGATGTGAAATTTGATAGGAAAGAGGAGTTGGAGTTTGAAAAAGAGGAATTAAGTTGGGTTGATAATGTACTTACGAAACAGGCAAAAATTACGGCGAAGTTTGTTGTTTTGGATGTGAAGACTCAGATTGAAAAGAAGGAGAATGGAAAATATGATATTATTGTGGACTATACGATAAAAAGAACTTATGATTATTATGGGAAAAAATTTGGATCAGAGTTTTATATAGGAATGAATTTGAATAGAAAAAAAATAACAAAATTGGGAACTGAACGCCCAATAGAAGATTGTAAAACAAACCAAAAATATAAAAGTCAGGAAATAATTGACGATGTAGATTTGAAAGCAGGACAGTATGAAATAGAGATGTATGGTCCATATTGGTCGCTGAAGCAATCGTTACTGTAAATATTTATTTGCACGCCTTACGAGCAGAGAGGAATAGTGATTAACATGAAAGGCATAGTAAAAAAAATAATAGTATTAACGTTGTGCATGGCTTTAGTAATGGGAAGTTTTCAAATGAATGTAATGGCAAAACGTATCCCGAAGCCGAAGTTGAACAAGAAAAATATAACAATTATGATGGGTAAGACCTCCAGATTGAAATTGAAGAATAATAAGAAAAAAGTAAAATGGAGAAGCCTGAATAAAAAGATAGCAACAGTCACGAAAAAAGGATTAGTGAAGGGAAAGAGTGAAGGGAAAACAACAATTGTCGCAAAGGTAGGAAAGAAAAAATATAAATGTAAAGTGAGAGTAAGAGACCCAAAGAAAATATATGTAGATGTGAAATTTGATAGGAAAAATAAATGGGAGTTTACAAAGGAAGAAGTAAATTGGGTTGACAATGTTCTTACTAGACAAGAAATTGTTACAGCAAAATTTATTGTTACGGATATGAAGGCTCAAGTCGTAAAGAAAGAGAATGGAAAGTATGATATTATTGTGGACTATACGATAAAAAGAACTTATGATTATTATGGGAAAAAATTTGGATCAGAGTTTTATATAGGAATGAATTTGAATAGAAAAAAAATAACAAAATTGGGAACTGAACGCCCAATAGAAGATTGTAAAACAAACCAAAAATATAAAAGTCAGGAAATAATTGACGATGTAGATTTGAAAGCAGGACAGTATGAAATAGAGATGTATGGTCCATATTGGTCGCTGAAGCAATCGTTACTGTAAATATTTATTTGCACGCCTTACGAGCAGAGAGGAATAGTGATTAACATGAAAGGCATAGTAAAAAAAATAATAGTATTAACGTTGTGCATGGCTTTAGTAATGGGAAGTTTTCAAATGAATGTAATGGCAAAACGTATCCCGAAGCCGAAGTTGAACAAGAAAAATATAACAATTATGATGGGTAAGACCTCCAGATTGAAATTGAAGAATAATAAGAAAAAAGTAAAATGGAGAAGCCTGAATAAAAAGATAGCAACAGTCACGAAAAAAGGATTAGTGAAGGGAAAGAGTGAAGGGAAAACAACAATTGTCGCAAAGGTAGGAAAGAAAAAATATAAATGTAAAGTAAGAGTAAGAGATCCAAAGAAAGTATATATAAATTTAGATTATGATAAAAAGAGGGAATATATATATACGAAACATGAGTTACAATGGGTAAACAATGTTCTTACAAAAGTTAGTAATGTACATGCAGAGTATCATGTTCTTGATATGAGTTATAGTATGGTAAAAAAACAGAATGGACAATATGATGTGGCAGTAAAATATACCATAAAAAGAACCTATGATTATGCTGGGAAAAATGCAGGCACAGAATTCTCTTTTCTTATAGATATATATAGAGAAGGTGAAAAAGGTGGTCCAAGTAGGGCAATAGTAGGTTCGGCATATTGTAAAACAAATGAAGTTTACCAAGGACAGACAATAATTGAAGATTTAGGACCGGGACAGTATAGTATAGGCATATCATCATATGGAGAGTAATGATAAATATTAATGTGGCATAAGTTTATAAAAAGGGAATATCTTTTCAAATGATAAAATAAAGGGTTTTAAAAGCATATGAAGAAGGATTGTAGTTTGACGAATTTTAATCGTTAGAATTACAGTCCTTTATTTTTTTGCAACATTGCGTAACAGAGCCATAAAGGTAGTATACAATTCTAAACATAGCACACAGGTAATCGTGTTGCTGATTATTATAGTCAAAGGAATGACAAAAGAAAGGAGAAACAAAATGAAATTTACAAAACTTCCGGAGGGAACCTTTAAGGAGATGCAGATGAACGCAGGAATATTGTTAGATGGTTTTACTCCGGCAACAGGGGAAATCAAAAATATTTTAGGTGCTACAAGTGGAGGAATCACTTTTACAGCAATACCTACATATTCAGATTTTGGAGAGGACATTGATAATTGTCCTACGAATATGAAAGAACTTAAGAATCTTAACAGCTGGGAAGCCAAAATGGCAGGAATTTTTATTACAGTTTCAACGAATTTGGCTAAAACACTTGTCAGTGTTGCAGATATTGACAGTGAAGACAGCACACATGTAATTCCACGTAACAAATTGGAAAGTACAGACTTTGAAGATATTTGGTGGGTAGGAGATTACAGTGACCTGAATGGGGAACAGAATGGAGGCTTCTGTGCAGTTCATTTAATGAATGCACTATCTACAGGAGGATTCCAGATCCAGAGTACAGACAGTGGAAAAGGACAGTTTACGTTCGAGTTTTTAGGACATTATTCACTGGAAAATCCGGAACAGGTACCGTTTGAAATCTTTGTAAAAACAGGAGAAACCGAAGGTATATCAGAAGTAGAAACAACAGAAGGAGAGTAAAAGATGAAACTATCAGAATTTAAAAATGAGTGTGCAGTAGATGTACTGGCAGATTTATTAGAACCGGCATCAGCAATTTGTTCTGATGCAGAATTAGTAAAAGCAGTAAGAGAAAAACAGCCGATTCTTAAAATTGCACAAATTGCATTGAAAAAGCATCAGAAAGATGTCGTTGAGGTTTTGGCAATTATTAATGGAGTTTCAGTTGATAAGTTTGAGTGTACACCTGTTTCAATCTTAAATGATCTGCTTGGTGTATTAAACGATACAGAGCTTGTTGAGTTTTTTATACTGCAGGGTCGGACAAGGGCAGAAAGCAATTCTGGCTCTGCTATGGAGAGTACAAAGGAACAAGAAAGGTAAAGTATTTTATAAAATACTTAATATCATATCGGGAGCAGTTTTATCGTGATGAAGCATATCGTCTGTACATTACAGACAGTATTTATTATCGGGGACAGAATAAGGCTTTGACAATTCGTTATGAGGATTTGTTTAAACCGCAGGATACCCGTTCAGGTGATGAAATTGCAGCAGATATTATTAAAAGGATGGAGCTAAAGGTATAGAGATGGATGTATTTGATTTAGCAGTAGAAATATCAATTAATACAACTGAATATGAAAAGGGATTAAGCGAAGCCGGTGATAAAACTTCACAATTTGCATCACTGATAAAAACAGGAATTAGTAATGCAGCAAAGGCAGGAGCTGCAGCGATGTCAGCTATGAAAACAGTGATTGGAGTTGTTTCAAATGAAATGATAAATACAGTCACTTCATCCGAGGAATGTAAGAGCGGATTACAGGATTTACAGTCAGCTTTTGGTGAAGCAAAAAATAATCTGATGTCTGAATTTGTTCCGGGAATGTCTGAAGTAATGGAGGGATTAACTGATATATTTGGTGGAGACAGCAGTGGTATTGACACCATTAAAGAAGGTGTTGAGAGTATAGCCATAAATTTTCAGGAAATGCTTCCTCAGATAGTAGAAAGTATATCGGAGTTTTTACCGGGTATCGTGGAGATGATTGTTGAGTCATTTCCGTTATTGGTGGAATGTATACAACAATTGATTGTTGAATTAGCGAATGTCCTTACAGAGAATTTTCCACAACTGTTAGAAGCTGTGGGGCAGATATTATCGACAATAGTTTCCGCAATAGGGGAACTATTGCCGGTACTTGCCGAAACAGCTTTACAACTTATTATTCAGCTTGGAAATGGAATTATACAGAATCTTCCTGTGATTGTAAGTAAAGGTGCTGAACTTGTGTATGGATTGGCAGATGGTATCAGAGAAGGTCTGCCATTACTTGTCGAGCAGGCAGTAAATATGATTACTGAACTGACATCAGGGTTAGGCGGAATGCTGGGTACAATTATAGATGCCGGGATAGAGATTATAATTTCACTGATAGATGGCATTGTGGAGGCATTGCCAAATCTATTAGAAAAGATACCGGAAATTATTAATAATCTACACTCAGCATTAGTAAGCAATTTACCGAAAATACTTGATGGTGGTGTGAGGATATTAGTTTCATTAGTTACAGGTATTGTTAAGACGATTCCAAAGCTGATTGAGACAATTCCTAAGATTTTTATGGCGATACAGGATGTGTTAAAGGATTTTAGTCTTTCGCAGATAGGAGCAAATCTGATTAGAGGTTTGTGGGAAGGAATGAAAAGTCTTGGAGACTGGTTGTGGAAAAAAGTAAAAGGATTATTCAGTGATATTCTTGACGGAGTATTAGAGTTCTTTGGAATACATTCCCCTTCCAGGAAATTTGCATGGATTGGTCGAATGTGTGTTGAAGGATTCAACAATGGTTTTAGTGGTTTGACAGATGGGACAGTGATAGATGAAGGATTAAGGAATATTGAAAGCAGATTAGGCTCTGTGGATATAGGAATTGCCACATCTGGCACAGAAACCCAGACTGTAAGATTATTAGAAAAAATATTAAACAAGATGGATAATGAGAGCATATTAATGCTGAATAAGAGAGAATTTGGAAGATTAGTAAGAGGTACAGCGTGAAACATGAAAAGATTAAATATGTAAATCATAATGGAGAAGAAATGATATGGGGAGGAGGTGAAAACGGTATCTTTGTGAATGCCAATACTCTGCATGATTACAAGTGGAGTATTGACAGTGACAAAAATAACATTAAAGCATTTGAGCGGGGCATTGTAGACTTTGAGTTGCCAATTGTAATAGCATGCAGGACAGAGGAAGAAGGAAACTATATAAAAAATAAACTGGTTGAACTTGTGGATGTAGATGTTAATGCAAAAGAACCGGGAAGACTTTATATAGGAGAATACTATATAAAGTGTTATGTATCTGCCTCCTCAAAATCAAAGTATAACATGACAGACAGATTTGCATCTGCCTCGCTCACAATCACAACGGCATCGCCTTATTGGATTCGGGAGAAGACATATCGTTTTCATATGTATCCTGATGTAAAAGATTTAGATTATCCACATGATTATCCATATGGTTACAGTATGAATTCAATTAAGACAATAATTGTTAATAAGTTAAATAACAGTTCGTATTTAACAGCGGATTTCAGACTTGATATATATGGAGAAGTGGATAGTCCCTGTCTGTCAATAGACGGACACAACTATGCAGTAGATTGTATTGTGAATGAAGGAGAAGTATTGACAATTGACACATTCGAAAAGCAAGTGTACAGGACAGTCAATGGTAATCGGATAAATGAGTTTAAAAACCGAAACAGAGAAGAATATATTTTTGAACCGTTAAATTCCGGAATCATAAAACTGAATAATTTTGGGCGCTTTCCATATACAATAACTGTTTATGAGAAAAGGAGTGAGCCACTATGGATTTAATATATACGGATGAAAATAACAATGATTTAGGTGTTATCAAGAATTATAAGTTAGATCTTGCGTATGGCAAAGATGAAAATGATTTTGAACTTGAGATAGATTTACAGGAACATTGTGCGGGTATTAACAGTAGAATATATATTCAGACATCGGACAATGGCAGGGTAATTGGTTCAGAATATGGTGGAATTATAGACAATATTGAAGTAGATGCTGATAATGAAAAAATAGTTTATTCCGGCAGAACATGGCATGGAATATTGGCAAATAAGATTATTCAGCCGGAGAATAATCGGGATTATTATACAGTAACCGGGGATGCCAATGCAATCGTAGCAGATTTGATAGCAGATTTTGATTTGGCGGATGTATTTGAGGCTTCAAGAGAGGTGTCTGATGTTGAGGTATTGTCTTATGATTTCAGATACATAGACATGTATGCAGGACTGCTTGCAATGTTAGAAGAGTACAATGGAAAATTGATCTTTAAACGTAATCAAAACAGTAAGGTAGAGATAAGTGTTGTAGCAAATAGAAATTATGCTTCAGAAGATGAGTTCTATAATTCTGAGTTTTCTTTTGTGATAAAGAGAGCAGGAAATCCTACAAACCATATGATTTGTTTAGGAGCAGGAGACATGAAGGAGAGAAGGGTAATACATTTGTTCGCAAATGAGAATAATGCAATTGAGCCATATACGATTACGGAAGAGCCGAAAATTGACAGTGATTATATTCTGGATGAGCGAAATAAGGTATTAGCCGGTTCGGATGAAGTTACTACAATATTTGATTGCCCGAATGCAGGAGCAGTTAAAAATTACATTTTGCAGACTATAAAACCTGATAACTGGGAGAACGTGTTTGGCGAGTATGCGTATCTGGACGAACAGGGAAATTACAAGACAGCTGAGGCAGTAAAAGGTGAGTCAGACAGATATTCGAAATTGAATGTGAAACCTGAGGACTGGGATGCAAACTGTACAAAGTATTATCGGGTTGATGGGAAATATTTTGTACCGGTGGTGACAGATACTTCATCAACTTATAAAGAGTTAAAAGAAGTTCCTTTAGATTGGGGATATGGTTATAATAAGTATTTTGAATTGGAAGGCAATAAATATGTTTCTGCTAAGGAAAAAAAGCAAAGCTATAGTCCGTTAGTATCAAAACCTGATAAGTGGAAAACAGAATATAAAAATTATTATGTTCGAAAATCAGACGGAATAAAAGATTCTTATTATTCAGTTGAAGGCAAAATTAAACCGAAGTGTGAGCCTCAACGGAATAAGCCTACAGATTGGGAAAACAATTATAAAAATTACTATATTCTAAATAGTAAGGGAAACAAAGTGAAAGTGGGACCATCAAAAGTTTGGAGGAATGGTGTTGCAAAAGACGTTGTGCCGAAGTGGAGAAAAAATACTTTTTATACAGATGTTACAAAGACAGTAGCACCAAAATTTGAACCAAAAAAATATTATAAGCAAAATGAAACAATAAAGTGTCCAGATTTTCAAGTTGGAAAATATTACGAAAAAATCGAAAATGTAACTGCGCCACCATTTGAGAGAGGAAAATACTGGGAATTGTTAGACAAAATGATTCTTCCGGAATGGAAAGATAATTATTATTACAAAATAGTGTATGACAATTATCAGGATCTGGCCGCTAAAGGAGTAGAAAAGTTTCGGGAATTGCTGGATGGCGACGAAATCAGTATTAATTTAAAAAATAGTATTGATTATGACATTGGAGATATCGTAGGGGCAACAGATACATATACCGGTATTTCCGTAATGAAAAAGGTAACCAAGAAAATAGTAACAATAAAAAATAATGAGATTAACACATCTTATGAAATAGGATAGGAGGATAAAATGGGATTAGAGTTAATAACAGGTCATAGAGGAGAACAACATATAACAAGTGATGATGCCGGAGCACTCAATGCGGGTGTCGTAGGTGAAAGTTGCGTACTATCATATGGGAAAAAGTTTAATGAGATTCATACATATGACGATATTACTATCGAAGATGGAGACATCATATTACAGGGACGTCACATAAGGCTGCGATATGGAGAAACAGAGACATTTACTGTCGCAAAGCCGCGAAATCCTCGTGCACATAGAATAGATTTATTATGCATTCGATATAGTATGAATGAGGAAGGAATAGAGAGCGCTGAATTAGTTTATAAGAAAGGTCCGGAGATTGAAACAGATGGTGTGTATATTAATCCGGAGATTTCTATCGGAGATATTCGTAAATTAGATCAAGTATCTGAATTTCCATTATACAGATTAAAGGTAAATATTGCCGGTATTTATCAAGTTGAAAAATTATTTCAGATTTATAAAACAACACAAGAACTGGAGAAGGAAATTGATGAGAGCATTCAGACACTAAAGGATTATGCTGATAATGAAGTTGGTGAAATCAGAATGGATTTGACAGAATGTGTTAAGTTTATGGATTTTGCATCAAACAGCAGAATAGGCAGTGCACTTGCATTAAATTATGCTTTTGCAAGTGCTTTTAGCAGTAATTCTACATTCGGAAGTCAGTTTGCGTCCAATTCTTCATTCACAAATACTTTTGGAAGAAATTCCGCATTTGGTAATGTGTTTGCGTCAAATTATGCTTTTGCAAATGCCTTAGGTAGCAATTCTACTTTTGGATATGCATTTGCATCAAATTCGTCATTTGTTAGTGCGTTTGCTTTCAATAGTACATTTGGAATCGGTTTTGCTAATAATTCTCATTTTTGTACAGCTCTGGCAAACAACTCAAGTTTTGTACAAAAACTGGCCAGTGCATTGGCATCGGTAATGGCATAGGAGGTTTTTAATGAAACTGGAAATACTTATACCACAATATAACGAAACGGAGGAGGTTTTGAAACCGTTGCTGGACAGTATTGAAATACAGCAGAATGTTGATTTTAATGATATAGGAGTCATTATATGTAATGACGGTTCCGATATTATTCTTTCACAAGAGTTTCTGGACGGTTATAGTTTTAACATTACATATATTAAATGTGAGAATAGAGGTGTATCTGCCACACGAAACACCTGTCTGGATAATGCGACAGCTGAGTATGTCATGTTTTGTGATGCTGATGATTTGTTTTATAATGCATGTGCTTTATATATCATTTTCGAAGAGATAAAAAAAGGATTTGATAGTCTGACAAGTTTATTTATAGAAGAGACCAGAAATCCTGAGACCAAAGAAGTGGTATATATTAATCGTGAAATGGATGTGACATTCGTTCATGGCAAGGTACATAATAGAAAATTTTTGGTTGATAATCATATTCGCTGGAATGAGACATTGACGGTGCATGAAGATAGTTATTTTAATATTTTGTGTAAAACAATAGCTAAAAATTTTAAATATATATCAGTATCATTTTATTTATGGAAATGGCGTGATACATCAGTTTGCAGGCATGATGAAAAGTATATGTTAAAAACGTATAATGATGTATTGGAAAGTAATAAAGCCTTAGTGCAGGAACTGCTTATCAGAGGATATATAGAAGAAGCACAATTTTATGTTACATCAATGATATTTGAGGCATATTACACACTTAATAAACCAGAATGGAGAATGGGTGAGAATGAAGGTTATAAAAATAAAGTTGAAAAAAGTTTTAAAAGCTATTACACGCATTTTAAAGAATTATATAACTCAACGCCGAAAAACATCAGAAATGAAATTGTTGTAGCAATGAAAAACAGAATGTATCATGAAGGTCTCATTTTGGAAAAAATAACGTTTGGAGATTGGATAAAGACAATTGAAGAAAAGTAAACGATTTTATCGAAAAGATTAAAAGGGGAAAAAGAATGAAGGAACAAGTTAAGGGAATATTGATAACTGCAGGAAGTGTACTGTCATCTTTCTTAGGAATTTTATATATTCCGGTTATGTTATTGATTTTATGTAATTTAATAGATTATATTACTGGGCTATTGGCTGTAAAGTACCGTAAACAAAATGTAATAAGCTCTTACCAGAGTTTTCGTGGAATTGCGAAAAAGATATGTATGTGGCTGTTAATAGTAGTGGGGGTAATAATTGATCAACTGCTCAAATATGCTGTATATACGCTTGGATTGGAATTTCCGTTTAGATTCCTGATAGCGTGTATTGTTGCAGTATGGTTGATTTGTAATGAATTGATATCAATATTAGAAAACATTAAAGATATTGGTGTAAATATTCCAGTATTTTTGCTGCCCCTGATAAAGCATATTAAGTCGCAGACAGAAACAAAAGCAGATGCAAAAGAAAAGAGAGGAGTTGGTTATGAAGATACATAAATTATTTGCAAAAAAAATCAGTTATGATTTTAGAAAAAAACGTAGTAGAAAAAGTGTTAAGTATGTTGTTTTTCATTTTACTGGCAACAGGTACGATACAGCGAAAGATAATGCGATATATTTTGCAACATCTAATCAAAGAGAAGCAGGTGCACATTTCTTTGTAGATAAAAATGGAAAAGTATACAAATCTATTCATTTGAATAGAACTGCATGGTCTGTAGGTGGTGCTAAATATGAAGACTGTTCAAAAAACGGCGGAGGTACATATTATCATAAATGTACAAATTTTAATTCTGTATCAATAGAGTTATGCAATTATACGACTGGATATCCAAGTGACAAGCAGATTAAGTCCTGTAAAAGATTAGTAAAATATATCAGAAAGTACTGTCCAAATGCGAAGACTATTATTCGTCACTGGGATGTGAATGGTAAGAACTGTCCTGCACCGATGGCAGGAAAGAATAATTTTAACTGGAAGAATTTTAAGAAAGAATTAGTGTAAAAACATCCACTTACCATAGGTAAGTGGATGTTTTGTTATTACCTATTGGTTAATACAATTATAAATAGATTGAAATTAAATGTCAGATTATGTTAATATTTGTATACAGTTAAAACAATTATAAAAAGGAGGATATGGTATGATTAAAAAAATTTTAACATCGGTTTTAACTTTGGCAATGGTATTTACTGGTTTTGTAATGCCGACAGATGCAATTGCTAAAAACAGTACAAAAGCAGAACAAGGCAAGATGGTTTTGCCAAAGAGAACAGTTGTTTCTATAGCTGAGAGTGTTATGGAGACGGATAAATATGTGGAAGGACAGTTATTGGTTGTATTAAAGCCAGAGTTTAGTTCTAAACAGGCAGTATTTAGTACAAGTGATTTTCCGGAAGTAAAGGCAACAAAAGTTGAAAACACAACTTATTGTGAAAAGCCTGATTCAGATTTACTTTCTGAAGAGTTTAGGACGATTGTTCTTGTAACTTTAAAACAAAAGACAGAAGATGAAATGATTAATGCAATTGAGAAACTGATGGAACGTGAGGATGTGGAGAGTGTTTCGTTGAATGAGGCTGCTTCAGCATCAGGGACCCAGACAGTCCCACCAGGTGATTCTCAGTATAATAATCAATGGGCACTTGAAAAAATTGATGCAATGGGTGCATGGTCGAAGACTACCGGAAGTTCCGAAGTTAAGGTCGGAATAATAGATTCAGGTATCGACTATACTCATGAGGAACTTGCAGGAAACATGTGGAAGAATCCGGGAGAGATACCTGGAGATGGAATTGATAATGATGGTAACGGATATGTTGATGACGTATATGGTTGGAATTTTTATAATAATAACAATGAACCAACAGATAGTTTTTCTCATGGGACATTCTGTGCAGGAATTATAGCTGCTGATTTAAATCATAAAGATGTTGCCGGAATTGCTCCAAATGTAAAACTGATTTCTCTAAAAGTTGGAAATGATTTTTTTTACTATGATGCCATAATAAAAGCAGTGAATTATGCATCTAATATGGGAGTTGATATTTTAAATTACAGTGCAAGTGGTAGAAATAAAAACACAGCCTTTGAGGCTGCAATACGTAATTATGACGGAATATTTGTAAAAGCTGCAAGTAATGATGGCAGTAACAATGATATTACGCCGGACTATCCAAGGACCAGTGAATTTACAAATATAATCAAGGTGGCAAACACTACATCTAGTGATGTATTAAGTTCCTCTTCTAATTACGGATCGGTTGATGTTACATTAGCCGCACCTGGGACAAGCGTGCTGTCAACAGCACTAAATAATACATATAGTAATGGCAGTGGAACGTCTTTTGCGGCACCTTATGTAGCAGGAGTTGCAGCATTAATTAAATCTCAGTATCCGAATTTTAGCACAACAGCAATTATAGATTGTATAAAAGAGGGTGTTGACAAATTAGACTCACTGAATGGAAAGGTAGAAACCGGAGGACGTCTTAATGCAAATAAAGCATTAGAGTTTGCAAGGTTTCGAAGTCTGGGCTGGCAGGTAAGATATTATATGGATGTATATAATTATGACGATTTTAAAGAGGCAATGGAGAATGATTTTTATTCTGCGGTCAGAATTTTTAATGATATTGAAATTCAAGAAAATGTTACGCTGACAAGATCAAAAATGCTTTTTGGAGGAGCTAAACTAAAGGCAAATGGGAAGTGGCATTTTATTATAGATAAAGATAGTAATGTATTACTTGATTTAGGTGGTAATGTGTATGAAAACTGTGAGATAGATAACAGATCGTCAAAATTCGAGCTGGAAGGTTCAGGAGCAGTAATGCGAAACGGTGATTTTTCTTTTGGTGGAGCAATTAATAATTCTGGAATTATGACTGCAACAGGCGTTAGAATAGAGAATTGCCGGGCAACTCTTGGAGGAGGAATTTACAATACTGGAACTATGAATCTGAAAGATATGACTATTTATAGAAGCCGTGCTACTGCCGGAGGAGCAGTATATAATGTAGGAAATATGGATATTTCAGGTGGAATATTTAAGGAGAATAACGTTCAAGGAAGTGGTGGAGCAATATACAGTGGTTCGAATTCTCAGATTACTGTAAGTAATACTCCTTTGTTAATTAATAATACAGCCGCCTATTATGGAGGGGGATTATATACAGGAGGAGTATTTAAAACATCAACTCCAAGTGGCTTAAAAATTACTGATAATAATGCTCAAAGCGGAGGAGGAATATATGCCCAAACAGGGTCAGAAGTATCTTTATCAGGGGTATCTCAAGGAGGACCAAGTATTTCAATAAGTAGTAATACAGCAACGCAAGATGGAGGAGGAATATATCTGAATTCCGGGGCTGATTTATATCTTCATAATGCATTTGTAGCAGTAAATAAAGCTGGAGGAGTTGGAGGCGGAATGCTTTCAAAAGGAACTTATACACATGGTTTTGCCCAGTTTATTAGTAATTCACCTGATGGAATAGTGAATCAATAAGAAGTACATGTTGTTTTTCTTGCTGTTAACATCATACGTCATTGATATTCGGTGGACCGGATGGAGAGGCTTCTGCTGCATTTAGATATTTATCACAAAAGTTTACGTTTAAAAATCCAAGAATTGCAGGGTTGCTCAATGACATTGGAACTGAGGAACTTTCTCATTTAGAGATCGTTGGAACAATGGTTCATCAGTTGGTTAAAGACCTTCCATGTGATGATGCAGATATTGCCGGATTCGAGAAATACTATGTAGACCATACATTAGGTGTATGGCCACAGGCTGCTGGAGGAGTGCCATTTACAGCTACAGAGTTCCAGTCATCAGGAGATCCGATAGCAGATTTGTTCGAAAACATGGCTGCGGAACAGAAGGCACGAAAAACTTATGACAACATTTTATCATTAGTAAAAGATAATGAAGTCTGTGAACCAATCAGATTTCTCAGAAAGAGAGAAATCGTGCATTTCCAGCGCTTTGGAGAAGCTCTCAGACTTTTGACAGAAGAATTAGATCAGAAAAACTTTTATGCATTTAATCCAAGTGGATGTAAATGTAAATAAATAAAATAAAGAGTGGAATTTATGAGATGTAAGAAGTAAATTCCACTCTTTTAAAATTGTCATTGTTTTGATATTATGAAATAAGAACATAATTCATAAAAATAAATTTTAATAAACCATTTATATCAAACGGGAAAGATTAAAATTTATATAGGAAATATCAGGAGGTAAAAATGAAAGGGAAAAGATTAACAGGAAAGATTGTTAGAACAATGGTAATTACAATTGTACTGATTATGGCAGGAGGTACAATTACGAATATTTGTACAAAAGCAGCTAATCAGTCGGATATGTACAAACTTGTATGGAGTGATGAATTTAATGGTAATGAATTAGACACATCTATATGGAATTATAACTATGGAAATGGAGATAACGTAGCAGGATGGGGTAATAATGAGTTGGAATATTATACAGATGATAAAGCAAACGTAAAAGTGCAAAATGGTTCGTTAATAATTACTGCAAGAGCGGAAAAAGATGAAAATGGTAAAACAACAAGATATACATCAGGAAGATTAAATACGAGTGGAAAAGCCTCCTTTAAATATGGAAAAATGGAGGCAAGAATAAAGATTCCATCAGTAAAAGGATTATGGCCGGCGTTTTGGATGTTGGGACAGAATGAACCTAAAGGATGGCCTTATTGCGGAGAAATAGATATTCTTGAAACATGGAATACGCTGCAATTCGCTCAGGGAACAGTGCATTGGGAAAATGAGTTGTTAAAGCCGGGGAGGGATACATATAATGCATTTTCTACGCAGATGAAGGATAAAACCCAATGGCACATATATGGAATGAATTGGGATGAAAAGAAGATTGAGTTTACATTAGATAATAAGGTTTATGGTACATATAAGTTAAAAGGTTCAGATAAATCTGAGTTGAAAAAAGAATTTTATTTTATTATCAATTGTGCAGTTGGTGGTAATTTAGCATACTTTGCACCAGATGAAGATTTTCATTCTGCTGATATGATGATAGATTATGTGAGAGTTTATCGAAGAGCTGGTGATAAAGGTACAATGACAGCAAAGTGGACAGACAAAAACAGAGAATCAGTACCGAAACGTAATATTATTTTTAAGAATGGAAAAAAACAAGTATCAAAACAAACAGTACTCGATGGTGAGAACTATACTATTCCAAAGGTAAAGAAGAAGGGATATAAGTTTGAGGGCTGGTACTATGGGAAAAAGAAAATAAAAGAAGGTGCCAGAGCCTATAATAATATGACGATTGTCCCGAAGTGGAAAAAGATAAAACTAAAAAAGGCAAAAGTTGTAGTACCGAAACAAAATTATAAAAGGTATGCCACAGTAAAATTAAATGCAAAGGGAGCATACGACGGAATTCAGGTAAAGATAGGTAAGAAATCAGATTTTGCTGAATCAAAAGTTCTCACTTTTGGAAAATTTAAGTCTGGGAAGACATACAAAGTAAAAGCACGTACTTTTGCTATAGATTCCAGAGGTAAGAAAATTTATGGAAAGTGGAGCAGTGCAAAGAAAATAACTATAAAATAATGTTGGCAATTGCCATAAAATGGGGTATACTAATCGTAGTTGTTTAAAAATTAACAATAAAGAAATATATGGAGGTACATTATGTTAGTATCAGCTAAGGAAATGTTAGAGAAGGCAAAAGCAGGACATTATGCTGTTGGACAGTTCAATATCAATAACCTTGAGTGGACAAAATCAATTCTTTTAACAGCAGAAGAATTAAAGAGCCCTGTTATTTTAGGAGTATCAGAAGGTGCCGGAAAGTACATGACAGGATTTAAGACAGTTTCTGCTATGGTAAAAGCTATGGATGAAGAATTAGGAATCACAGTTCCGGTTGCTCTTCATTTAGATCATGGTTCATATGAAGGATGTTATCAATGTATTAAAGCTGGTTTTACATCGATTATGTTTGACGGTTCACATTATCCAATTGAAGAAAATATTGCTAAGACTCAGGAATTAGTTAATGTAGCACATGCTCTTGGATTATCTATTGAAGCAGAAGTTGGTTCAATCGGTGGTGAAGAAGATGGTGTTATTGGTAAGGGTGAATGTGCAGACCCAGATGAATGTAAAGCAGTAGCAGACCTTGGTGTGGACATGCTTGCAGCAGGTATTGGTAATATTCATGGTAAATATCCTGATAACTGGGAAGGACTTAGCTTTGAAACATTAGATGCTATTCAGCAGAAGACAGGAGTAATGCCATTAGTACTTCATGGTGGTACAGGTATCCCTGAAGATATGATTAAGAAAGCAATTGATCTTGGAGTATCAAAGATTAATGTAAATACAGAATGTCAGCTTTCATTTGCAGAAGCTACAAGAAAGTATGTTGAAGCAGGAAAGGATTTAGAAGGAAAGGGATTTGATCCTAGAAAACTTCTTGCTCCTGGTGCAGATGCTATTAAGGCTACTGTAAAAGAAAAGATGGAACTTTTTGGTTCTGTAGGAAAAGCAGAGTAAAGATATAATATTTATAAATGAAAAGGATGTCTTTCAAAGGATATTTGCTTTGGAGGACATCTTTTTTACTACAAAATTTGGGAAAATAAAAGTGTGGCTTGCGTTTTTAATCTATTGATTTTATACTTATTTTAATATGTTGTGAAAAGGAAAAAATAAAGTGAAAGTAAATAGAGAAAGCATCATATATATATATAAGAGAGCGAAAGAAAAAATAAAAAATGTTCATATTACAAATAAAGTGTATTCTATTGTTAGATATGTAGTTCTTGGTGTATCGGCACTTGTCTTAATTTATACATCTTATAGTTTGACAAATTCATATTTGGATTATAAAGAAGATGAAGCCAAGTATGCAGAGATTAATGAAATGTTTCATCAACAAAGTGCTGAAAATAGTCAAAATAAGAAAAAGAAGAAAAAATCTATGAATTATTCATCTTCTCTTACCACATGGGTATGGGATTACAAAGCGATGCTCCAGTATAATGATGAAGCAAAAGGCTATATTAAATTGGACGGAACGAGAATCCAGTATCCTATTGTTGAACATAAAGATAATGATTTTTATTTAAAGCGAGGTTCAGACAAGGTAAGTAATGGTGCCGGAGCTATTTTTTTGGATTATAGAACAGGTGGTTTGGATGGAAGAATGTGCATACTGTATGGACATAATATGATGGATGGTTCTATGTTCAAAGAATTGATGAATTATCGCGAAGACAGCTTTGCAAAGAAACATCAGACTTTTGATGTTTATGTCGGCTATCGGCATTACATTTATTATGTATTTTCTGCATTTTCTACTAAAGATGACAATGAATCTGTCTATAAGTTTGGATTTGATGATGACAGTGATTATCAGAAATGGCTGAATACAGTCTGTGGTAAAAGCAGATATAAGTTTGACAACAGACTTCCGGGAATTAACGATAAGGTAATTATGTGTTCAACATGTATTGATAATTCAGGAAACAGGCAGATAGTGTGTATGTATCGTGGGGAAGAAGTTGTAGATTAATGTTTTAAAATGTCAAATAGTTTTATTGAAGTTTGATAGAAAAAAGAGTGAAAACATAAGTTATATTGACGAAAACTTAATTTTATTAAGAAAAAGGTTTAAAAAATTAGATAAAACAGTCTATGCTATTGATTTTTCTAAAGATATGGTGTAAATTAATGTGCGAATGAGGGAAACCTCACCGCTAAATGAGATTAAGGACAAGGGCGTTCTTCAAAATGATGATTTGGAGAAGTGCCTTTTTCTTTTGGGAAGAAATGGCTTAGGCGGAAAATATGTTAGTTAAGGAAAGGAACAAAGACTATGGGAGTAAATATTGAAAAAGTATTCGGAGAAAATGTTTTTGACGATGCAGTGATGAAAGTCCGCTTGCCAAAAAGTGATTTTGAGACAGTAAAAAAATTGATGCACGAAGGTGGAGAGATAACAGAAGATTTGGCAGACGTTGTTGCACAGGCGATGAAAGAATGGGCTTTGGAGAAGGGTGCTACACATTATACACATGTATTCCAGCCATATGTTATTTCAGTAGGAGCTGAAAAACATGATTCATTTGCGTCTGTACCGGAAAATGGAAGGATTGAAAATACATTTACAGGAGAAGAGCTGTTAAAAGGAGAGCCGGATGCTTCTTCGTTCCCATCCGGTGGACTTCGTGAAACATGTGGAGCCAGAGGTTATACAGCATGGGATATTACATCACCTGTTTATATTAAAGAAGATACTCTTTGTATTCCTACAGCTTTTTGTTCGTACACAGGAGAGTCTCTGGATACAAAAACACCATTATTGAAAGCGATGCATGCGGTAAGTAAACAGGGTGTAAGATTGATGAGATTATTTGGTAATCAGGAGACAAATAGAATCTATTCATATGTCGGACCGGAGCAGGAATACTTCCTTGTAGATAGAGAAAAATACTTAAAGAGACCTGATCTTATTTATTCAGGGCGTACTCTTTTTGGAGCAAAAGCACCAAAGGGACAGGAAATGGATGATCAGTATTTTGGTTCTATTCCTCCAAGAGTGAAAGCATTTATGGAGGATTTGAATACAAAGTTATGGAAATTAGGAATTACAGCAAAAACACAGCACTGTGAGGTAGCGCCAGGTCAGTTTGAGATTGCCCCAATTTTTTCAATCTCAAATGTTGCGTTGGATAATAACCTCTTAGTAATGGATTTATTAAAGAAAACAGCAAAATCTCATGGAATGATTTGTCTGCTTCATGAGAAACCGTTTGATGGTATTAATGGTTCTGGAAAGCATAATAACTGGTCTCTTACAACAGATGATGGCATTAATTTATTTAAGCCGGGGAAAGAGCCGGAAAACAATAGATTATTTCAGTTAGTATTGGCTTGTACAATGGCTGCTGTAGATACGCATGCAGTGCTTTTAAGACTTGCTGCATCGAATACGGGAAATGACCACAGACTTGGAGCAAACGAGGCACCTCCGGCTATTATTTCAATGTATTTAGGAGATCAGGTAGGAGATGTCGTAGAGCAGATAATAAAGGATGGTAAGGCTACATCTAGTCTTTCATCCGGAGAAATAGATTTTGGAATAAAGAAACTTCCTAAATTAGAGAAGGATCCTACGGATAGAAACAGAACTTCACCATTTGCATTTACAGGAAACCGATTTGAATTTAGAATGGTTGCTTCATCAAACACTATTGGAGATGTAAATACAGTTCTTAATGTTATGATGGCTGAGCAGTTTGAAAAAGCAGTTTTCGAATTAGAAGGAGCTGAGGATTTCGATAAGGCAGTAGAAGAATATACTGCTAAGTTGATGAAAGAACATGCAAGAATTGTATTTAACGGAAATGGATATTCAGAAGAGTGGACTCTTGAGGCTGAGAAGAGAGGACTTCCGAATTGTAAATCTATTGTAGATGCTATTCCTTCATTATTAGATGAGACAACAATTGAAATGTTTGGTAAGTTTGGTGTTCTTTCAAAGGGTGAACTAGAGGCAAGAAAAGAAATTCTTTTTGAGCAGTATGCGGGAGTGAGAAACATTGAAGCTTTAACTATGGTTGATATGGCTAACAAGATGTTGATTCCGGCAGTAGTCAAATATACTAAGAAACTGGCTGACACTGTTTTGGCAGTAAAAGAAGCAGGTGTCGATGCGACAGTACAGACAGAAATGCTGTCGGAAGTGTCAGAGAAGTTAGTAGAAATGAAAAAGGCAGTAAAAGATTTGGCAAATATTACAGAGAAGGCTGCAAATGCAGAAGATGCACAGACATCAGCGGTTTCTTATAAAGATGATGTTATGGCGGCTATGGCAGCACTTAGAAAACCGGCAGATGAGTTGGAAGTAATTATGCCTAAAGAAGCATGGCCGATGCCTACATACGGAGACCTTATATTTGAATTATAAAGTTCAGCCATGCACAAAAAATATCAGGGATTCACAAGGACTGCTTGCAGGACTTTGAATCCCTGATGTTTTTTGTATTTGGTGAGCCAAATCAGCGAGAAGGAGCGGAGCGGAATCGAAGCAGATTTGCTGCTTGATAGATGGCAATTAAATATTCTAACTGAAAGTCACAATGTACAAAAATCGACAGTAAGTAATTATAATAGTTGTTGAGATCGATTTCGTGTGCTTAATTAGACAAGTTTTATATTGCATAAAATAAGTGAATTCGATAGAATGGTACTATTATAATTTAAGAAGGTAAGAGAGATGAAAATATTGTTTGATATTATTTTTTTGTTAGCTGGATTTGTTTTGTTGATTAAAGGGGCAGATTATTTTGTAGATGGCAGTGTGGCAATTGCAAAGAAATTAAAGATACCATCAATTGTAGTCGGGCTAACAATTGTGGCAGTGGGAACATCATTACCCGAATTAGCTGTTAGTTCTCTGGCTTCCCTAAAACAGTCAAATACAATTGCGGTGAGCAATGTTGTGGGTTCTAATATTTTTAATTTATTAATGGTTTTAGGGATAACAGCATTATTTACGAATATCAATGTAAAAAAATCAGTTTTACAGAGAGAATTTCCACTTTTGATGGTAATATCGGCGGTTTTAATTTTTTTGACAGCAGATTTGCTGTGGTTTGATAATATTCTAGAAAAAATAAATATTTTTGATTTCAAAAATGGTAATATGCTCGTTGGTGAAGTAAGTAGAATGGATGGCTTTCTTTTGCTGGTTCTATTTGTAGGATTTATTATATGGACAGTCAGGTATGCTTTAAAGCAACGAGTGGCAGAAGAAGAGAATGAGGAAATTTTATCTAATGGTAAATGTGCAATTTTTATAATTGGAGGTATTCTTGCCATAGTAGCCGGTGGCGAATTAGTTGTGGATAGTGCAAAAGGTTTAGCCCTTGCAGCAGGAATGAGTGAGACGTTGGTTGGATTAACCGTGGTAGCTCTGGGAACATCTTTACCGGAACTGGTAACTTCTGTAGTAGCAGCAAGAAAAGGCGAGGCTGATCTCGCAATTGGTAATGTAGTAGGTTCTAATATTGCTAATATTCTACTTGTATTGGGGGCAGCTGCAATGATATCACCAGTCTCTGTTACAATGATGAATGTGATGGATGCCGTGATTGTTCTGGTTAGCACAGTAATTGTATTTATCGTTTCGAATACACAAAAAACGATAAAAAGAAAAGAAGGGATACTGTTGGTATTGATGTATGCTGCATACATGATATATATTATCTGCAGACAATATTGTGCTTAGACGATTAAATAATTGCATAATATACTCGATTAAAAGAGTTGATTGATATACGAAAAAGGATGCATTTCTGCATCCTTTCCGCAAATATATTCTAATAATAAAAAAGGGAGGGAATCGGTTAAATCCGATTCTAAAAAAATTATGAAAAACATAAACAAAATGTATAGTAACTTTTGTTTATGTTTATATCATAATTTGAATTCGTGAAAAAAGAGTGTTTTCATTGTAAAAAGATTATGAACAAGATGTAAACTATTATACCCCGTAAACCCACTGTTTACGGGGGTTCTTAATTTTAAAAGTTACAAAAAAGCATACAAAATCATGCTCGTAGTATACAGGTAGTATACAGTTTAGGGATTAATTTTGGATATTTCCTGGTGCATTTTATCTAGCGAAATTGAAGTATAAACACCCTTGGTAATATCCTTGATTTTATGACCTCCTATTATTTTTTTTGTTGTAATATCATCTGCATAAACATTGCCACCAGCAAAATAAGTTTTTAAAGAATAGTGCCTTACTTTACCAGAGCAGGGGCTCTATTTTTGTGTGTAAAATAAGTAATAACAAGAGCTATCACACTGCACAACATTGTCACAAATGTAAATAAATCACTGTATGTAACCATTGGCACCAACCCCTTTCTTTTGTAAAGTCCGGCAATTGGAATGTCCCCATTGGTTCCCCTGGTAAGTTCATTATATAGTTTTCATAGTACTTGTTATGTCGAAATAAGTCGGTCAAAAATCGTTGTAACTATGTAGAAACAATGATATAGTTTCTGTCGGGGTTAAATGAGTTTAAAGCCGTTTGGGGTCGTATGAAAAACGGCGAATAGATTAAAAGACTGGTTGTAGGACTAGTATAATTTGGATATTAAGGACGAAAGAGGGGGCGATTATATGGGCTACACAAATGAAGAATTTGAGAAGGAGATGAATTACAAAAAGAATAAATTACACCTTAAGTATATATCAGGTATTTCTTTTGGATGTGTATGTGCTGTTATAATACTTCAGTGTAGTGATGGAAAGATATTTCAAAATTGTATTTCTGTTTCAAGTACAGTTGTTTCGATTATATTATCAGTAATTGCTATCATTTTAAGTGTTACAGGGGAGCGTTCGACAAATGAAATTAGGAACAAAATTTCTGATACTGCAGATAGATTATCAAAAACTACATTTGATGCAGAATCCGTCAATAATAGTTTTGAAAGAATTACAAAAGAGCAGCTTGATGGATTTGGTGAAATAAAGAATAGTATGGAAAAACTACTAATAAGATTGGAAAACATAGAAAGCGAAACTACATCAGCTAAAGGTATGTTAACTTCAATGGTAAGAAAAAAAAGTAATGCTACAAAAGTTCAAGATAGTTCTTCAGATAAATTCACCATAGAGTACATATCTCGATTGAGAAAGACTTCGGTTAAGGAAACAATCAATCAATTAATTGATAGAATTATTGAATTGACACTAGAAGATATTGATTGTGTAGTAAGTTATTCGGATATGGAAAAACAAATAAAAAGAGAGTGGAAGAAATTAGACGATAAAGACTTTCCTGAACTTCCTGAGGAAATTGTTAGTGTTTTCCTAGGGTTTATAATATGTTTGAAAGCAATAGAGTATAGCGATAATACAAAAGAAAAGATATTACAAATTACAAGTCAAACAAAAAAATAAGTTATATTAAACCAACCACCGAATAATGCTAGTTGTTTTTTTTATGTTGAGAATAGTTAAGGTTTATGAAAGAAGCAGGAAGTTAGTTGAAAAACAAAGTTATAAGTGAGACAGAAAAGATAAATAGCAGCAATGAGGTAAAAGAATATTTACAGCAGGTAAGAAAAGCAAAATTACATATCAACGGTTTACAAGAAGAGATTGAGACTATGAAAGAATTGGCTGTAAGTATCGGAGAAATGAATAAGGGAGAAAAAGTGATGAGTTCAGTGTCGCAGGACAAGATGGCATATATAATTTGCAAGATAGAAGATAGAATGGCAGAACTGAAAGATAAGGTGACGGAGTACATGCAGTTAAGGGCAGAGGTTATGGCTACGATCAGCAAGGTAGACGATGAGGATTACCAGCAGATATCGTACAAGAGATACTGCCAGATGAAGAAATTGCGTTGGAGATGAGTTATACATATCAGTAGGTATGTAGATTACATGGAAGGGCTCTTGAGGAAATAAGAGAGATTCTAAAATAGTTGATAGAAGTTTGTATTGACCCGTGTTAAAATGGTATCCTCCAAAAGGACAAAACAGATAATTGAAAGTTTTCAGTTACCTCCAAGCAAGTTTATGGTAAGGCAAAAAGAACAGTACAGGTTTTTTAGCTTCTGTTTTTAAAATTCCATTATGGGTGTTTGTGTTGTTATTGATTGGAGTAGGAATAATTCTTATTCATCTCTCAATAAATAAAGAAGGGAATTGGTATCAATTTGCAAACACGATAGGAACCACGTTGCTAGCAACATCTATAGTATCTATTGTTTTAGAATATAGTTCAATTAAGTCAACAGTAAATATTGCTATACAAAATAAGCTTAGAGGAGATGTGAATTTGGATTCTTTTTCAGATGATAGCTTAAAAAGATTTGGAAAAAGAGTGGCAGTTTGTCAAAAACTTGAGATAAAGGAAGAAGAATTAGAAAAATCAATATATTCATTAGAATCTCAATTGCTAGGGCTGCTTGACAATACTTATTATGAATATTATAACTCAAAGGTGTATTTAAAACCTAACAGGGAGAGAAAGATAATGCACAAAAGAGTTAAGTTAAATTATTTAATTGTAATTTAGTGAGAAAATAAAATTTAGTAGTAAGTTATACACATAAATCTGTCGAAACTCGTCGAAAGATGTTGAAAGAAACAACTTGATATAAGTATTATAACAATATATAATAATATTATCAGATTCGGATAAAACTCTTTTGGTAGCGCAACCAATATAGAGGGTTTTATAAATGTTATGCATAACACAATGTAACTAGTAGGAAATAACAAAAAAGAAAGGAACAAAACTATGAAAAATGTAATTAAAAAAACTTGTGCAGTCGTAATGATGACAGCAGTATTATTTACAGCAGTAGCACCAAAACCTGTTTTAGCAGCATGTGCTCATCCACATCCGCCAATAACAGTGACCGAAGTAAGAAATAGTGCTACATCGAGCCATAAAGTTAATAATCAAACTTGTAATTATTATACACAATATACATATCGAGTTTCAAAGTGTGGAGATTGCGGTCATGTTTTTAATGAGCAAATTATTAAAAGAGTAGAAATACATTCAAACTCTCATTAATTGTTTTTAACAGAGCCCTCAGGAGTAATCCTGGGGGCTTATTTTTTGCCCCTGAAATTACCAATATTTACCAGTAAAAATTGGAAGAATTATGTATTATAATGTCCTTATAAAAAACTTAATAGAGAAAAGGGGGAAAGTAAAATGTATAGAGAAAATGTATACTACATAGAAGAGGATTAAATTTGAACAGTTGTTGTATTTTGCGCAATAACTGCTTTTTTGTTTTAAAAGCACATCAATTTGAGTATGGAAACTAAGCATTGGAGGTGTTGAGAATGAAGGGGGAAAAGTGTAAAGAGATTCAAGATAGATGTATAGATGAGATTTATCAAATTGTGAAACAATTAGATTTGGAAGATTATAAGAGGTTGATTGTAGAATATTTGGACAGTCATAAAATCAGCCCAAAAGTAGAAAAATTCTTGGTAAGTTTAGCAGTTTAAATACATATTTATAAAAACTAAGATAAGAAGGAATTGCTCTGTTGCTGAGCAGTTTCTTTTCTTTTATACATCACAATAATAAACATAAAATGATGCTCGTAGTATACGGGTAGTATACAAAAAAGCGAAAATCTTCCTATTATAAAGGAGTTTGGGTTCAAAGATTATGAACAAGATGTAAATTATCATGCTCCATAAATGCAGTGTTTATGTGGGGTTAATTTTTAAAGTTATAAAGCACATATAAAATCATACTTGTGATATTATGTGGAAGATGTTTGCATCCAAGGTGGTGTTGTGAATCATTAAGCAAAGAGTTATTGGAAAGTAGAAGCGCGTTTGCTTTTTATCAGTTTTAATCTGTCGAAACTCGTCGAAAGATGTTGAAGAAAACTTGTTGAAATAAGTGTTATAACAGTTTAAAATAATAATATCAGATTCGGATAAAACTCAATTGGCAGCGCAACCAATACAGAGGGTTTTATAAATGTTATGCATAACACAATGTAACTAGTAGGAAATAACAAAAAAGAAAGGAATTAAACTATGAAAAATGTAATTAAAAAAACATGTGCAATCGTAATGATGACTGCAGTATTATTCACAGCAGTAGCACCAAAGCCTGTTTTGGCGGCATGTAATCATAATAACGTAACATCGAATCCAAAAGATAAGACGATTGAACAATACTCGGGATCGTCTACACATTATGTAAATGGACAAGCTTGTACTATTTATGCATATCAGGTATTTATAGTTAATGAAAAGTGTATGGATTGTCAAGCTATTTTAAAAAAAACATATAGTTACACAAGATTGAGACATTCAGTTGATCATTCATAATAAGAGTATGTAAGAGCCCCCGGGATTACTCCTGGGGGTTTATTTTTGCTACATTAATATAAAAATTTATTAATAAAAATTGGAAGAATTATGTAGTATAATGTTCTCATGAAATTTTGATAAAAAAACGTAAGGAAAGGGAGAAAGCAAGATGTATAGAGAAAATGTATACTATATAAATGTAGATTAATTTTAAACAGTTGTTGTATTTTGTACAATAGCTGCTTTTTTGTTTCAGTGAGAAAGAGCGGTGGAGGTGTTAATATGAATTAGAGGGAAAAGAAATGTATTGGGAAACTAAAGATAAATGTATAAGTGAGATATGTAAGATTGTAATCAAAATTATTTGGAGGATTATAATAGGTTGATTGTAGAATATATAAACATCCATAAAATCAGCAACAGAGTAGAAAAATTTTTGGTAAGTTTAGTAACTTATTTACATGTTTATAAAAACTAAAAAATAAGAAGAAACTGTTCTATTGGCGGGCAGTTTTTTCTTTTATATACATCACAATAATAAACATAAAATCACGTTTGTGGTATTACGTAGATGATGTTCGTTGAAATTCGTCGAAAAATAAAGAAAGAAAATTATTAATATAAGTGTTATAACAGTTTATAATAATGATATCAGATTCGGATAAAACTCAAATGGCAGCGCAACCAATACAGAGGGTTTTATAAATGTTATGCATAACACAATGTAACTAGTAGGAAGTATTTTAAAAAGAAAGGAATGAAACTATGAAAAATGTAATTAAAAAACATGTGCAATTGTAATGATGACAGCAGTATTATTTACAGCAGTAGCACCGAAGCCTGTTTTAGCAGCATGTACTCATTTAAATCGAACAGTTACTTCATACACTTATGATAAGTTAATGGGCTCGTCTCCTTGTACTGTAAAGCCAGGATCTTGTGTTGTTTATGGATATAAGCAATACAAAGTTACTATACGCTGTTTGGATTGTGGAGCCATCTTACATGAACAAGCAACAGGAAATACACATACTGTACACTCAGGAAGTCATTAATAAAATTAAAGACACGAAATGGCCCTTCGGGAGGAATCCTGAAGGGCTTTGTTTTTTGCGTAGTATAATATTCTCATGATAAATTAATAAAAAACAGAAGAATAGGGGGATAGATAACCGAATGAAAAGGCAATTTGAGTGACAGTGTTTTTAGCATTGAATTTGTTTATAATTAAATGTTCCTAAAGATTAATGTCAGTGTATCATAGAAACTGAAAAAAGGTTAATTCGCATTTGTGAATTCTTAGGAATTGAACAAATGATATTGGTGTGTTAAAATAAATCCGTTACAATAAAGAACAAAGCATATACTTATGATTCGTAAGGAATATGTCAGTGTTTCTATTATATTTAGAGATAAAAATATAAATAATAAGTAGAAAGGAAATAAAGATATGGCACAAAATCCAATAATAACGATTGAAATGGAAAGTGGAGATATAATGAAAGCAGAATTATATCCTGAAATAGCCCCTAATACTGTAAATAATTTTATCAGCCTGATTAAGAAAGGATATTACGATGGGATTATTTTTCATAGAGTCATAAGAGGCTTTATGATTCAAGGTGGAGATCCAGAGGGTACCGGTGTAGGTGGTCCGGGATATTCTATTAAAGGAGAATTCTCAGGAAATGGTTTTCAGAATGATTTAAAACATACAAAAGGAGTTTTATCTATGGCAAGAACCATGATGCCGGACACTGCTGGTTCTCAGTTTTTTATTATGCATGAAACATCCCCTCATTTGGATGGACAGTATGCAGGATTTGGTAAGGTTATTGAAGGTATAGAAGTAGTCGATCAGATTGCATCTGTAGCAACAGATTATATGGATAAACCAATGGAAGAACAGAAAATGAAGAAAGTAACGGTTGAGACATTTGGAGTAGAATATCAGGAACCAGAGACAGTGTAAATTAGTAAACAATTTTTGTCGGTTGTGAACAAATGTAAATAAAAAATACCGATAATGGTAATATAATAAGAAGCAACATTTAGGAGGTTAGAGAAATGGCTAAGATAACGAAAGACATGATTATTGCAGATATTATTCAGGTAAATATGGGATGTGTTCCGATTTTATTAAATGAGGGTATGCATTGTATTGGATGTCCGGCATCACAGGGAGAAACATTAGAAGAGGCATGTATGGTACATGGACTTGATGCTGATGTTCTGGCAAAGAAATTAAATGATTTTGTCGAAAGTGTAGAAATATCTGAGGATGAGAAATAATAATTGTATTAATCTTTTTCTATAGATTATTAAAACGAAAACTGATTTTTGCGTAAAAAAGAACCTTACAATCTGTAAGGTTCTTTTTTACATATATGTTTCTTATAAAGCTACATCTCCAATGATTCCATCAATAACATAGTAAGCTTTCATATCTTCTGGTTTAACATAAATAGATACAGAAGTCATTGTCTTCTTCCCATTTTTTGTCTTGTAATCATCTTTTACTGCTTTTTCAATTGCTTTTGTATCAAATTCCATTCCATGGAACTGAACAAATAAGTTATTCTCTTTTTTAGCGGCAGTCTTTTTTGTAGTAGTTTTAGCAGCTGCTTTCTTAACAGTAGTTTTAGCCACTGATTTTGCCTCTTCTTTTTTTACAGTAGTTTTAGCAGGTGTTTTAGTTTCTGCTTTTTTTGTTGTTTTAACAGTTGTAGCAGCTTTTTTAACTGGCGCTTCATCAACTTTTTTTGCTGTAGTTTTGGCAGCTGTTGTTTTTACAGCGTCTTTCTTTGCTGTTGCCATAATATTAATCCTCCTTAAATTTAAGTAGGTCGATTCAAGTCTAATAAAATGAGTTCGTATTTATCAACCCAATAATATGAATGTTTTTCACAAAATGTATCATACAACTACATATTAAAATATGCAATGTTTAAAAAAAAGTTTATGAAAAACCTACAAATTTGTTTCTGATATTGTAAAAAAATAATAAAAATATATGAATTCGGATTAGGTTAAAAAATTTTATTTGTAAATAATTACAATAAAATAAATGATATTAAAACAGAATATAGGAAGAAAATGTTAAACTTAAGTAGAATAATTTGACTTTGTGTCGAAACTCTGTTAGTATTTTATGTAAAGTATATGTGTATAAAAATGTTTATGTGACAGGTAGATTGAATGAATAAATATATCAAAAAAAGATTAAAAAGAAACATATATAAGCATGGCAATCTGATTATTTATGTTGGAATATTTGCCATAGCTTCTATTGTTACTATTGCTTCTGTTGTCAGTAGAACAGATAAAGTTGTTTTTATTGATGATTCGCAGATGGCAGTCACGGAAAAAGAGTCCATCGCCATGAAAGATAAGGATACGTATAAGGTGGCAGCAAAAGATGAGAAAGATAATGCATCGACAAAGAAACAGGAATATGGATTAGGCAGTAAAGTTGTTATTCAAGTTGATGCTTTGAATGTAAGAAGTGAGGCATCACAAGAGGCAGAAGCATTGGGAATTGTTGATAAGGGTGAAATGTTTCAGATTATATCTCAGGGCAGTGAATGGATTGAGATTGATTATAATGGGAACAATGGATTTGTGAAAACAGAATTTGTAGAAATCAAAAAATAAACGAAAAGAAATCCTGAAATCAGGGTTTCTTTTTTGCTTGCTTTGCAGGACAGTTTGTTCTATACTTATGCTATCATGCATACTAGTGATTAAGAGGAAGGAGGACATATGAATTATATTGGCTGGTTAATTGTGTTTGTAATCTTTGCAGCACTGGAACTGGTGTCTCTGGGAATGACCTGTATATGGTTTGCCATAGGTGCATTGGCAGCTTGTGTTACATCACTGTTTACAGGAAACTGGATAATACAGGCACTTGTTTTTATAATTGTGACCGCGGCTGTTCTTATTTTATTAAGACCGATAGCAGTGAAGCATATCAATAACAAAGCAGAGAAAACAAATGTGGAGTCTATTGAAGGTAAGATTGGAAAAGTAATATCTGATATTGATAATATTAATGCCAAAGGAATGGTAAAAATTGACGGAGTGGAGTGGACGGCTAGAAGTCAACAGAATGAAGTGATAAAAGCAGGAACTTTGGTGAAAGTAGTATCAGTTGAAGGTGTTAAGGTTATAGTAAAAGGGACAGAGGACAAATAGCAAATAAATTATTAGGAGGAAATAGATATGGCATTTTTAATTATTATTTTAGTTTTAGCAATTGTAGTTGTTTCGACATGTGTGAAAATTGTGCCACAGGCACATTCATATGTTATTGAAAGATTAGGAGTTTATAAAGAAACGTGGTCTGTAGGAATTCACTTTAAAGTTCCGTTTCTTGACAGAGTTTCAAGAAGAGTGAATTTGAAAGAACAGGTTGCAGATTTTGAGCCACAGCCGGTTATTACGAGAGATAATGTAACAATGCAGA
Organism: uncultured Eubacterium sp.; assembly: GCA_910584795.1. Lineage (GTDB taxonomy): Bacteria > Bacillota > Clostridia > Lachnospirales > Lachnospiraceae > Eubacterium_G. Next base: position 36,485 of record CAJUBZ010000003.1, read on the forward strand.
TTGATACAATTATATTCTATCAGATTACAGATCCGAAACTTTTTGCTTACGGTGTGGAAAATCCTATTGTAGCAATCAAATCTCTTACAGCGACAACACTTAGAAATATTGTTGGTGATTTAGAACTTGATGAGACACTTACATCTAGAGAGACAATTAACGCAAAGATGCGTACTGAATTAGATGTTGCAACAGATCCTTGGGGAATTAAAGTAAATAGAGTGGAACTTAAAAATATTATTCCACCAAGAGATATTCAGGAAGCAATGGAAAAACAGATGAGAGCAGAGCGTGAGAAGCGTGAGCAGATTCTTAGAGCAGAAGGCGAAAAACGTTCAGCAGTATTGATTGCAGAAGGTAAGAAAGAAGCAGCAATTTTGAATGCTGAGGCTGACAAGGAAGCAGCAGTGTTAAAAGCTGATGCTGAAAAACAGAAGAAGATGCTTGAGGCTGAAGGTGAGGCAGCAGCAATTCTTAAGGTACAGCAGGCAACAGCGGATGGTATCAGAGCTATTAAAGAGGCTGGTGCAGATGAGGCTGTTCTCACAATGAAGAGTTTAGAAGCGTTTGTTGCGGCTGCTGATGGTCAGGCGACTAAGATTATTATTCCGTCTGAGATTCAGGGAATTGCAGGCAGCGTAAAGGCATTGGCAGAAACAATCAAAGCATAAGAATTATATTGTAATAATATAAGGAAACAAATAGAAAGAGCGTCCGGGACGTTAGTGAGTTAAGGATTATGTATAACGAAGAGAGAGTTTTGTGTGGAGCGAATTCTTACGAAAAAAGGTTCTATTTAAACGATAAATTTAAAAACTTACCAGAGCAGGTCAAACAGGAACTGCAGATTATGTGTGTTATGTTCACAGAAGAGGTAGGAGGGACTTTGATTTTAGAATTTGATGAAGATGGATATTTACAGTTGATCACAGATGCAAATGAAGATGATATTCTGTATGATGAGATTGGCAGTGGATTAAAAATTCATCAGATTCAGTTAGATAAGAGGGAGTTGTTAGAGGCTCTTGAAATGTACTATAGAGTATTTGTTTTAGGAGAAGGCACGTGATATGTTGTTAACAGTAGACGTAGGAAATACGAATATTACATTAGGTTTGTTTCAGGAACAAAAGGTTTTTGTAACCTTTCGTATCAATACACAGGCAGTTAGAACATCGGATGAATATGGTTCATTAATTGCGGAGATGATTGTGCGCAAAGGTATTAACATTAAAGATATTGATGATGTTATTATTGCATCTGTTGTACCGAAGGTTATGTATTCTTTAAATAGCGGTATTATTAAATATTTTGGAATTCAGCCGATTATTGTAGGAATCGGAACAAAGACGGGAATTAAGATTAATCGTACAGATCCAAGAGAGGTGGGGGCTGATCGTATTGTAGATGCTGTGGCAGCTTATGAAATATATGGCGGTCCATGTATTGTTATAGATTTTGGAACAGCGACCACTTATGACCTGATTGGGCCGGGAGGCACTTTTGAAGCGGGCGTAACATCTCCTGGGATTCAAATTTGTGCAAAGGCATTGTGGGATTGTACTGCGAAACTTCCAGAGATTGAAATTAAAAAGCCGGATTCTATTTTAGGTAAAGATACTATTTCCAGCATGCAGGCAGGAATTGTTTTCGGTTATATAGGCCAGACAGAGTATATTGTTGAATGCATGAAGAAGGAAAGTGGTATTGAAGATTTGAAAGTAATTGCCACAGGAGGATTGGGAAGAATTATTTATGAAAATACTGACTGTATTGATATATATGATAATGAACTGACACTCCAGGGAATGAGAATTATTTACGAGAAGAATAAGAAAAGATATGAAGATAGGTAATGTTGAAATTGAAAATGGTTTAGCATTAGGACCAATGGCAGGTGTTACGGACCTGCCATTTCGTCTGCTTTGTAAGGAACAGGGCTGTGGACTGATGTATACAGAGATGGTTAGTGCCAAAGCTATTTTATATAAGAACAAGAAAACAAAAGACTTGCTGGCAATAGAAGAGGATGAGCATCCTATTGGGGTGCAGCTTTTTGGCTCAGAACCGGATATTATGGCGGAAATAGCTTCAGGTGTGGCATATGGTGCATGTGATTTTATTGATGTAAACATGGGGTGTCCGGTGCCAAAGATTGTAAACAACCATGAGGGTTCTTATCTTTTGACCCAGCCAAAGTTAGTGGAAGAAATACTGACGAAGATGGTGAAAGCAAGTATTAAACCGATTACCATTAAAATTAGAAAAGGTTTTAGGGACGGTGAAAGTCAGGCAGTGGAGATTGCAAAGATTGCAGAGGCTTGTGGTGTGTCAGCCATAGCAGTCCATGGAAGAACCAGAGAACAATATTATAGTGGTAAGGCAGACTGGAATATTATTAAGGAAGTAAAAGAAGCTGTCAGTATTCCGGTAATTGGTAATGGAGATATTCTTACACCACAGGATGCAAAAGCGATGAAAGAATATACCGGATGTGACGGACTGATGGTAGGCAGGGCGGCACGTGGAAACCCCTGGATATTTAAACAAATCAATGAATATCTGAAAACAGGAGAATTAATAGACAAACCTACACCGCAGGAAATTAAAGCGATGATATTGAAACACGCACAGATGTTAATTGCGTGCAAAGGTGAATTTACCGGTGTTCATGAAATGCGCAAGCATATTGCTTGGTATACGGGAGGATTGCCACATTCAGCAGAATTAAGACGTAAGTGTAATGAAATGGAAAGTTGGGATGAATTACAAAAATTACTAGACGACAGATTATAGAAGAAAAGTTACAAAGGTTGTGGATATGCAGGGTGGAAATGCCCATTAGTAAAGGCATTTTGGTTGACAATAATGCTTTGCCCTGCTATTATAAAGTGTAAAACTTTTGATAGATTGTTGATTGGAGGAAGTAACAATGGCAGATAGCACAAAGAAAAATATACTTACCTATGCAGGCCTGCAGGAACTTGAGGCTGAACTAGAGGATTTAAAGTTAAATAAACGTAAGGAAGTAGCTCAGAAGATTAAAGAAGCCAGAGAACAGGGTGATTTATCAGAAAATGCTGAGTATGATGCCGCAAAAGATGAGCAGAGAGATATTGAGGCTCGTATTGAAGAAATCGAAAAGATCCTTAAGAATGTAGAAGTTGTCGGAGAAGATGATGTAGATGATACAAAGATCAGTGTTGGATGCCATATTTTAATCCATGATTTGGAATATGATGAAGAATTGGAATTCAGTATAGTAGGTTCTACACAGACAAATAGTTTAAAAGGAAAGATTTCAAATGAGTCCCCGTTAGGTATGGCATTAATCGGCCATGAGATTGGTGATGTCGTTGAAGTAGAAATGGGAGAAGTTGTTTCTAAATATAAAGTGCTTGATATTAAGACAAGAAAGTAATTTGTGCAACAGTTCAGACATGCACAAAGAAAATAAATATTCATAAGAACTGCAAGCAGGACTTTGAATATTTATTTTTCTCTGTATATGGTGAGCCATAACAGCGAGAAGGAGAGTAGCGGATTCGAGCGAATGGCTGAACTGTCGTTAATATAATTTAAAATACAATAGATTGAGGAGTAGTAAAATGGCAGAGCAGAATAATAAGAATAATCAGCCACAGGTAGATGAAAAGCAGCTGCTTAAGGTCCGCCGTGAGAAGTTGGCAGATTTGCAGGAGAGAGGAAAGGATCCTTTTCAGATTACAAAGTATGATGTGACACATCATAGTATGGATATAAAGAACAATTTTGATGCATTAGCAGCAGAGCACGATGAAGAAGGTAAATTAATTAAAGATCCTGCAAAATTAGTGTCTATTGCAGGACGTATTATGTTAAAGCGTGTGATGGGTAAGGCATCTTTTTGTAATGTTCAGGATTTAGAAGGAAATATTCAGGTTTACGTTGCTAGAAATGAAATATGTGAAGAACCTTTTGATGAATATAAAGATTTTAAGAAAATGGATATTGGTGATATTGTAGGTATCAAGGGATATCCGTTCAAAACAAAGACAGGCGAGATGAGTATTCATGCAACAGAAGTTACATTGCTTACAAAGAGCCTTCAGATTCTTCCAGAAAAGCATCATGGTCTTACCAACACAGATTTAAGATATCGTCAGAGATATTTAGATTTGATTATGAATCAGGAAGCAAAGGAAGTTTTTGTGAAGCGTTCAAAGATTATCAGTGAAATTCGCAGATACTTAGACGGACAGGGATTTATGGAAGTTGAGACACCTATGCTTGTTCACAATGCAGGAGGTGCAGCAGCCCGTCCATTTGAGACTCATTTTAATGCGTTAGATGAAGATGTAAAACTTCGTATTTCTTTGGAACTTTATCTTAAGAGACTGATTGTTGGTGGTCTTGAAAAGGTATATGAGATTGGAAGAGTATTCCGTAATGAAGGTGTAGATACAAGACATAATCCTGAATTTACTTTGATGGAATTATATCAGGCATATACAGATTATAATGGAATGATGGATTTGACAGAAAATCTTTACAGACATTTGGCAGAGTCTGTATGCGGAAGTGCAAAGATTGTTTATAATGGTATCGAGATGGATTTAAGCAAGCCATTTGAAAGACTTACAATGGTAGATGCAGTGAAGAAATATGCAGGTGTTGACTGGAATGAAGTAGAGACAGTAGAGCAGGCAAAAGAACTTGCAAAAGAGCACCATATAGAATTTGAAGAGCATCATAAGAAGGGTGATATCTTAAACTTATTCTTTGAAGAGTTTGTAGAGGAACATCTGGTTCAGCCTACATTTATTATGGATCATCCAATTGAGATTTCTCCATTAACAAAGAAGAAACCGGAGAATCCAGAGTATGTTGAAAGATTTGAGTTCTTTATGAACGGCTGGGAAATGGCCAATGCTTATTCAGAGCTTAACGATCCAATCGACCAGAGAGAAAGATTTAAGGCTCAGGAAGAGTTGTTAGCGTTAGGTGATGAGGAAGCAAACACAACAGATGAGGACTTTATGAATGCATTAGAAATCGGTATGCCGCCAACAGGAGGTATCGGATTTGGTATTGACAGAATGTGTATGTTGCTGACCGATTCACAGGCAATTAGGGATGTATTATTGTTCCCGACAATGAAACAGTTAGATAAATAAAGAAGTTATAGAGTATAATTTCCTTGAAAAATTTCTGCTATCCTATTATGTGATAGCGGAAATTTTTTTGTTTATCGTGTTCTTTTGACATCTTTCACAATTACCGACTTATACATATAAAATAAACTAAAAATAATATTATATGTTGAAAGGAAATATAAATGAGTAATCGTCATAGATTGTGTTGTGAAGGTCCGGCCGGATCTCAAGGAGGACGCAAAAATTTAAAAAATAGTTTTGTGTCCTGTCTATTAAAATGCATTACTTTAATTAATATAAAATTTAAGAACAGTTCTTTATGAGCATAATAATAACACCTTTATTTTTATTGTGTATAATTAAAAAAATGACTATAATATGCATATAGAAGTACGTTAAAAGGGAGTGAGACTTTATGAATCAAAATAAACAAGGGTTTCAAACGATTATTAAAATAATAGGAACCATCCTTGCAGTACTATTATTTATTATCTTAATCTATCTCGCATATGTTTTCTTATCATATAGCAGAATCGAAGATAATCAAACATTAACTATTAAGTCACCAAAGAACCGATCAGCAGACTTTGACAGCAGGAAAATGGTGACAGACAAAACTTATACAGTAGGAACTTACAATGTGGGGTTTGGAGCGTATTTACCTGATTATAGCTTTTTTATGGATGGTGGTAAGTATTCCAGATGTTATAGTGGCCAGAGTGGTGCAAATGCAATCAAAGGTGCAGCAGGATTGGCACTAAAATATGAGCCTGATTTTATGATGTTTCAGGAGGTGGACAGAGATTCCACAAGAAGTTATCATGTCAATCAGGAAAATCTGATAACCGAAGTTTTTAATAATTATTATGAGACCTTCGCAGTAAATTACGATTCAGCATACTTGTTTTATCCGTTTAATGAACCGATTGGAGCCTCTTATTCAGGAATTGCATCTTACTCAAAATATAAAATAACAGATTCCCTCAGAAGAAGTCTGCCAATTTCCACAGGATTTTCAAAATTTCTTGATTTGGACAGATGCTATGCAATTAATCGCGTAGAGGTAGAAAACGGTAAAGACTTGGTTTTAATAAATGTCCACTTATCTGCCTATGGAAACAGTGATGAAATACGCGAAGGGCAGCTGAAAATGTTATTTGGAGATATGAAAAAAGAAATAGAAAAAGGTAATTACATAATCTGTGGAGGTGATTTTAATCACGATTTGAAAGCAGATGAAAAAGACAGTGAAAACTGTGAGAGTTGGGCATTTCCATTTCCTAGAAGTAAAATGCCGGAGGGAGTTAGATTTGCAATGGATGAATTAGATAAGGAAACAATGGAGAAAATGCCGGAGTCTAACAGAAATAATGACACAGAATACATTCCGGGAAAAACTTATGTATGCACATTAGATGGGTTTATAATTTCTGATAATGTGGAATTGAGAGGTTATCAAGTAGTAGATACAGGTTACGTTTACTCGGACCATCAGCCGGTATTTATGAACTTTAAATTAAAATAATAACAAACAAGATGAAAAGGAGATGAACTATCATGGAAGAAAAAATCAAAGAGAATGTAGTAGAAACTACAGAGGAAAACATGGAAAACTTAGGACAGGCATTGGAAGAATCTTATGCTTATATGGGCAATGGTGAGTATGATACAGACACATTGCTGGCATGGGAGAAAATTAACCAGTACAAGGAAACAGGAGAAATTCTGCCGGTCACTGTTTCAGGTATTGTAAACAAAGGTGTCATTGCTTTAGTTGAAGGTGTTCGTGGATTTATACCTGTCAGCAGACTGGATATCAATCATGTAGAAGATACAAATGTCTGGCTTGGAAGAGATATCAGAGTACGTGTTATTGAAGCTGATATGGAAAAAAGCAAACTGGTACTGTCAGCAAGAGAAATTTTGAGGGAAGAATCAGCAGCAGCCAGAAAGGCGCAGAAGGAGATGGCTGTTTCTAAGATAGAAGTGGGCTCTATTGTGGAAGGTAAAGTTGAATCTCTTCAGACTTATGGAGCATTTGTAGATTTAGGAAATGATGTAACCGGTCTGGTACATGTTTCTCAGATTTCAACCAGTCATATCAAGTCGCCTAAAGAGGTTTTAGAAGTGGGGCAGATGGTTCAGGCTAAGGTAATTAAAAATGAAAATGGAAAAATAAGTCTGAGTATCAGGGACGTACTTGAAGCGCAACGTGTACAGGAGGAAGAAGAAATAAAGAACAATATTCCTGTAGTTGAAAATATTGGAACATCTTTAGAAAGCTTATTAAAAGGATTAAAATTGGACTAAAAAACGAGAAAAATGTAATAAAAATTGTTCAAAAAAAACGTTTCATAAATATAAGTACCAAAAATAAAAAATGGCTCCTTAGGTTATATATGGGTCGAATGGTATCATTTGCATATTAATTATTGAAAGGGGAATTATATGCAAATTACAAAAAGAATTAGTGGTATTTTAATGGCGCTTATTATGGTGATTAATTTATTGACCGGATATACAGCACCCGTAGATGCCAGTGAGGTGAAACGAAACACAAAAGAGGTACCATATCGAAATGTTATGTACTATGGTGAGTGGTCTATTTATGCAGGACAAAAGAATTTTACACCGGACAAGATTGACGGTAGCTTAATTACACATTTAAATTTTGCGTTTATGGATGTGGATGCAGACGGAAACTTAAATGTTTGCGATTCATGGGCAGATTACGAAAATCCAAATGTAGGGTATTCTGTAGGGTACGACAGTTTATACAGTGGAGTATTGGGAGCAATGCTTTTATTAAGAAACAAATACCCGAATATGAAAATTGGTATTTCTGTTGGCGGATGGACTAGATCCGGTGATTTTCCAAAGCTTGCAGCTAAGGCAGAATCAAGAGAGAATTTTGCAAAGAATATCGCAAAATTTATTCACTATTACGGATATGATTTTGTAGATATCGACTGGGAATATCCTACAGCAGACAGAGATCCGGATCCAAATGGAAATGGTGTTACAGTAGATAAGGGATGTAAGGGTTCTGAAGCTGATACAAGAAACTTCACACTTCTTATGCAGGCCATTAGAGAACAATTAGATTATTATGGTACTGTGGATGGAAAATATTATGAATTATCATGTGCAATGTCAGCATCACCGGCAATGATGTCAAAGATAGAATACGATAAAGTTTTGGAAATTGTGGATTTTGCAAATATGATGACATATGATTTAAACGGTGCATGGAATGGTTATACAGGACATCAGACAGCACTTTATACCAATGATTCATATGATCATGAAACGCAGAAGGATGGACAGTTTTCGGTTGATACATGTATAAAGTATCTGGAAGATACATATGGCAATAACATTGATTATTCAAAGATTGTAGTAGGTGTTGCACCATATACAAGAGGCTGGGCAGGCGTTAAAACGGATGGTAAAGATCCTAAAAATCCGGGACTGTATGCTACTGCAGAGCCAAACAGTGTGAAAGCACCGGATGGTACGACATCGGGAACATTTGCTTATGGAGATATTGATTCTCTGATAAGTAAATATAACTTAAAAGAATACTATGATGAAACAGCACAGGCTGCATATTATTACAGTGCAGATACAGGCTACTTTTTTACCTGTGATAATGAGAGATCTGTTGCAGCAAAAGGTCAGTATGTCAGAGAAAAACATCTTGGCGGGCTGATTTCATGGATGGCATCACTGGACAGCACAAGCTCTGTTACCAAAACAATGAAGAAAGCTTTATATGGTGATTCTTCAATTCCTACGGAAAAGATTATCGTACCGGAAAAAGAAAACGTTTCTATTGACGTGAGTGTTTCAGGTAACACATATACATTTACAGTAAAAAATAATAATAGTCTTGTGGAATCAAGTGCGGCAACACTTCCGGGGAGTGGAGATAAGCCGGCATTGCCACAGGCCGAAAAGTTTGGAAAATCTGTAGTTTATCCTAGATTTTATTTTAAGACAAAAAGTGGTGAAATTCTCACAGGAGATTATAGTTCCGGTGGTACGATTACATCAAGTGATGGTTATACAATTATTACTCCTCCTGAATGGTCAGGAAAAACATTAGAGCCTGGTGCTACAATGACATTTACATTGAAATCTTCTACGACAGCAGATAAAGCGAATATTGCGCAGGTTTTAATGACAACGAGAGCTGTTTCAGCAGGCGAGGAATTAGGAACTACGGTTTTATATAGTGATTCCAGCGAAATTACTACAACAAAGGTACCGTCAGTTACAACGAAAAAAGAGGAAACGACAACGAAGACTCCGGAAGTTACAACGAAAAAAGAGGAAACGACAACGAAGACTCCGGTAGTCACAACAAAAAATGAAACAACAAAGGCGCCGGTAACGACAACGAAAAAGGAGCCGGATACAACAAAGGTACAGGCAACTACAGGTTCCACAGTAGGAACAGGAAGTTATCCTGCATGGTCACCAAATAATGTGGCTTATGCTTTAGGAGCAATTGTTTCTTATAATGGCAAAGTGTATGAATGTACATATGCACATAATTCTAATGTGGCATGGACACCTACCGAAGCTTTCACGCTTTGGAAGGAAAGAGCAGATTTGATTCATATTGAGACAACAGGAAGTTCAACGGATCCGGGTCATGAAGAAACTACAACAGTAAATAATTATACTGTTAATACAACTTTACCAGAGCATATGGTAACAGGTTATTGGCATAATTTCTTAAATGGTTCATCTGCATTAAAATTATCAGATGTACCTTCATACTATGATATGATTTGTGTATCATTTGCAAATTCATCAACGGTACCGGGCAAAGTTACATTTGAACTGGATAAAGATTTGTCTAATGCATTGGGTGGTTATACGAAAGCACAGTTTATTCAGGAAATTAAAGACCTGAAAGAGAAGGGACAACATGTTATCATTTCGGTTGGTGGTGCAGAAGGAACTACATATATCAATGATGCAGCCTCATCAGAACAGTTTGCCTCAAGTCTGATATCAATGATTGAGGAATATGGATTCGAAGGTGTTGATATTGATTTTGAGGGAGCAGCAGTATCAGGAACAAATTATATTGCCAGTGCGTTGAGAAAGGTTCACAATCATTTTGGCGATAACTTTATTATAACAATGGCGCCTGAGACATATTATATTCAGACAGACAGATTATCAGCAAATGATATTACAACAGCGTATTATCGACTGGCACTGGAAATAAAAGATATTTTAACAATTTGTTATCCACAGTTTTATAATTCTGGTGGAATGATTGGATATGGTGGAGCGAACGTAAATCCGGGAAATGCAGATTTCCTTACATCATTATCTACGCTTTTATTGGAAGGTGGTTTAAGACCGGATCAGGTTGCAATTGGTGTTCCTTCAACATCAAAGGCCGCAGGCAGTGGATATGTTGAGCCTGGTGTAGTATCAACAGCAGTAAATTCATTAGTATATAAGAGAAGTTCGGGTTCATTTACACCTCCAAATGCGTATCCTACATTACGTGGTGTTATGACATGGTCTATTAACTGGGATGCGACGAATGGTTATGCGTGGGCAAAAGCAATGGATTCGTTGATGGATTCACTGCCAAAGTCAGGTGTTACAACCACAACAAAGGAACCGACCACAACAAAAACACAGACAACTACAACAATACAACAGCCAACAACGGTAGAAGCAGATACAACAAAGAATATTGTTCAGAGACCATCTGCACCAACGGGATTGACATATGCAGGGAATGCAGATCTGCCAAATTATTTTGCATGGACGGCAGCAGCAGAGGCAGAATCCTATAAGGTATACGTGAATGGAAATTATGCTGCAACAGTAATCAGTGAAAGCGTAAGTCTGGATTCAAAATTCTTTCCATCAGAGGGGACTTATACGATTGGTGTAAGTGCTGTAAACGAAGGTGGAGAGTCAGAGCAGACAACAATTTCTTATATTGTAAAAGGTAGTGATGTTACTACTTCTCCGGTAGAAACTACAGAGGAGACTACAACGAAAGTTGTAAAACCGGGAAATAAAAAGGCACCGGTATTGATTGGCTATTATCATACATGGCATAATTCAGGAAATCCATTTATTAAATTAAGGGATGTCGACAGTAATTGGGATATTATCAATATATCTTTTGCAGAGCCGGTTTCAGCTGGCAGCACAGATGGTAAAATGCAGTTTAATATCTCCGGATTGACATCAGATTACACAAAGAATGATTTTAAGGCAGATATTAAAGCACTGCAGGCTAAGGGAAAGAAGATTGTATTATCCATTGGCGGTTATGAGGGATATTTTTCTTTGAATTCAGAAGGGGCAATCAACCAGTTTGTCAATGATATTAAGTCCTTTGTCAATGAATATGGATTTGATGGTATTGATATTGATTTAGAACAGTCTTCGGTTAATTTCAGCCAGGGAAATGATAAAGATATCAGACAGATTACTTCACCACAGTTAAAGAATATGACAACTGCTATAAGAAGGATTGTCAGCAGTTATGGTAAAGAGTTTATTTTATCCTGGGCACCGGAAACATTTTACATGCAGATGGGATACACTTATTATGCAGGCATTAATCAGTGGTGTGATCCCAGAGCAGGTTCATATCTTCCAATGATTAATGCATTGAGAGATATTACGACATTTGTTCATGTTCAGTTATATAATTCTATCGCAATTACAGCTCCGGATGGAAAATCATACAGTATGGGAAATAAAGAGGCAGTTGTAGCGATGTGCAAAATGTTATTAGATGGTTTCCATGTTGGAGAAGGAGTCGGAGTGGCACCGACAGATGCCACATGGTTTGCACCACTTAGAGCGGATCAGGTTGTTATTGGTGTTCCGTCATCAGCGAATGCAGCAGGAAGCGGACAAATCTCCAATACTGAGTTACAGGCAGCTTTTACAGAACTTAATAATGCTTATCCGGGAATGGGTGGAATTATGACATGGTCTATTAACTGGGATAATGCACAGAATAATAATAGTTTTGCAAGAGAGAATAAAGCGTTTTTATCTAAGTTTGGAAACGGTGAAGTACCAACGATAGAGACAACGACACAGCAGGTGGCAACAGAGACACCAACGACAGAGAGACCTACACAGCAGGTAACAACAGAGACACCAACGACAGAGAAACAGACAGAGGCACCAACCACTGAAAAACCGACAGTTGTACCGACTGAAAAGCCAACAGAGGAGAAAACAACTGAGGCTCCAACGAGTGGAAGTGTAGAGTGGAAAGCTGTTCCGGGAAGCAGTACAATATTCTATAATGCAAATCATACATTATCAGGAATTGTAAATGTTCAAAAACCTGGCTTTGCAGCAGAAGAAGGAATTTATGTAACTGTACCTGCGGGCATTAGTAAGGTGAAAGTGAATGGAATAGAAACATCAGGTTCAGCCATTCAGGGAGCTGGAGCGGTTATTTATTTGTCAGCGTTAAATAAACAATTAAATGTAATCGAAATTGAATATGCTGGTGGAAAGGGTGAAATTCTATTTAAGAATACAGCAATGGGTGAAGCGGATATAACAACAAAACCGATAGAATCTGTTACTCAAGATCAGATTACAGAAAAACCTACATCAGCACCAACACAGGAGGTGATTACAGAAACAACGGTTGAGATACCAACGGAGATACCAACACATGATATCGATGTTAAAGCACCATCAGCGGTTACCGGACTGACACATGCACCTGCTGGAGATGGTTCTCTTCCTTATTACTTTGCATGGGCGGGTGTCAGTGAAGCAACACATTATAATTTTTATATTAATGGAAAATATGTAGGAAGTAGTACATATGCTGCATATAATGCTGAGAAATTTTTTAAGGATGTAAAAGATGGCAACTATACCATTGGAGTTACAGCGGTAAATGACGGTGGAGAATCGAAAATTATAACAATTCAATTTAAAAAAGAATCACCGAAAATGATGGCAAGAAGTACTATGGAGACTTCTCAGGTTTTAGCAGCAGGAAAAAAGAATTCTGCCAAAAAGATAAATATAACTTTTAGGAGTGTTAAAGGAGCAGAAAAGTACCAGATTCAAATTGCTAAAAATAAAAAGTTTAAAAAACTTCTTGTAAAAAAAGTTGTAAAAAAATGTAAACTAATTATAAAAAATAAAAAATTTGCTTTTAAGAAAAAATTGTATGTAAGAGTACGGGTGAAAGGAGCAAAAATCTGGTCTAAAACAAAAAGAGTTAAAATAAAGTAAGTATTTAATTGATGCTGTACAGATTAAAATTGTAATCTGTGCAGCATTATTTTTATTCTTGAAATATATTATTAAAAACTTTTTTATACGACGTCGACTTTTATCGACTTATTTCGCTAGAAATCCCTATAAATAGTGAGAAAAATGTAGATAAAAATATTTTTATATATTGCAAAAAAACGTTTCAACTGTTACGTTTTAATTGTTAATTAAAATAGAAAAGGAGAACGTTATGAAAAAGCAATTTAAAAAATTAACAAGTGTAACTTTAGCAGTGACAATGCTGGTATCATTATGTAGTACCAATGTTGTTAAAAGCACAACAACAAAGGCTGACAATAAATCAGTAACAGTTTATGACCAGATTGAAGAAGTTCATATCTCAGAAAAGAAACTAGATGATTTAGCAGAAGCAGCTCTGGAAGATGGGGCAAAAGCTGCAGAAGAAGTGAATAAGTATAAAGATGAAGCAGATTATAATGCAGCATTAAATTCTGCTTTGACATCTTATTATGAGACAGAAGATTTTGAGCAGTTAGAGGAATTTCAGAATGTAGTTGACAACCGAAGCGATGATGTTGTGGAAGCGTATGAGGAAGCAGCAGAGGAAAGAGCCAAGGGTGATGAGAATGATTTTGAAACAGGAAAAGTATTAGCCATATTTGATAGTGAGGCAACAGAAGAGGAAATTCATGCAGTCTGTGAAGCACAGAATGGAGAAATAGAATCTATTTATAAAGATTTCACAGGAGATTATGTTGCGGAAATCTCTATATCATTAGGACAGACTGTAGATATGGCATCAGAAGCATATAGTCAGTATAGTATTACAGAAGCAGTGGATGGTAATGATTACCACTCTGTGAAAGAAACGGCATTGGAAGCAACAAATGACCCAGACATCAAGAATCAGTATTATTTAGATAATATATATGTGAAGGAGGCTTGGGATTATGTTTCCAGTCACACTCATAATAAAGTGTTAGTAGGAGTTATTGATACAGGAGTTCAGGTTGATCATCCGGATCTTAAAAACGTACTTTCACCATATTCAGCAGATGTGACAGGTGATACACCGGTTCTACTGAAAGATTGTGCTGAGCCGGCAAAAGATGACCATGGAACAGGAGTGGCAAGTATTATTGCAGCGGAATCAAACAATAGCAGACAGATGGCAGGAGTGGCAAGTTGTTATAATAATGATGTTGTTGAGATTCTTGGAATTCAGGCATCTATATATTATGAGATAGATAAAGAATATAGATTTTTTTTAAAAGAAGTGGTTAGAGCATTAAATTATTGTGCTGAATACGGAACAAAAGTGGTAAATATGAGTCTTGGAGGATATACAAATAATATTGCATTAGAATATGTTATAAGAAAAATGACAGATGCAGGCATTATTGTAGTATGTGCCGCTGGAAATGATACTACAAGTAAAGATCATTTTCCTTCGGATTATGAAACAGCAATTGGAGTTGCATCAACAACTTCAGAAAATGTACTTTCATCATTTTCTAATTATGGAAGTCAGAAGAATATATGTGCACCAGGCAGTGATATGTATATGTTAAATGATCAGTCAGTTACACGATATAATAGTGGAACTTCGTTTGCATCTCCGGTAGCTGCCGCTGTTGCAGCGATGATGTGTTCCTTAAACGGTGATTTAAATTACTTTGATGTTAAGAGAATTATGGCAAATACAGCAACAGACTTAGCTGATGGAACATCTAGGAACAAAGTACCATACGGAATTGTTAATGCAGCGAAGTGCGTAGAATACGCAGTTGATTATACTCCGGAGACATTATTTAAGTTTGAGCCTAAAGAATATCAAAATCTGGCATATAGAAAAAATGTAACGGCATCGAATGCTTATAATACAGAAACATTTCCACTAAGTAATCTGGTAGATGAAGATATTAAAACAAAATGTATTACAGGGAATGAGAGTGGACAATGGGTAGAAGTAGATTTAGGTGCAATATATGATATTGACAAAATAAATCTTTGTTATGATAGATTCAGTACAACAGGATATCAAATAAAAATTTCAGAAGATCACAAAAATTGGACTGAAATAGCAAAAGGAGATAAAGAAGCGCAGGTTAGTAAGGTTTTTGAGTTTGAAAAACAGAAAGCCAGATATGTAAAAGTGGATTTTATTGACAACGATACATATGTAGTATTAACAGAGTTACAAGTTTTTGGATATATTCAGGAACTAGTACAATATAAAGATATATTAAATGAAAAAGAAAAACCATCTGATGTTTTGAATATGACTGCAGGTTGGTCCTTTCCTGGAGGCGTTGTTGTGACATGGAAAGATGATGCAAACAGAAGATCAAAGAAATATACATATAATGTTTATGTAGGTGGTAGGTTAGAAAGAACTGTTTCATCACCAACAGTTTGTGTGATTTCAGGATTAGCTACAGGAACACATACATTTAAGGTTACTGCATGTTTGAATGGATATGAGTCAGAAGGAGTTGAAATACGTACATATGTAGGTAATACAGTGCCGACTACAACAACTGCGGCACCAACGACAACACCGGTTTCATCAACAACGCAGGCTCCGACTACCACACCAACACCAACCACAGAGACAACGACAACACCGATTCCAACTACTACAGATGCAGATAAAGAGTTATTGGAAGTAATAGGAATGGTTGCATCCTGCCCGGGAGATAATACCATAGGAGTTGTATGGGGGCAGGATGATGAGCGAATTAACAGTGGGTATAAGTATAATGTATATATTAACGATGTTAAAGTATTAAGCGATGTGATTTGTAATTATTATATCATTGATAAGATTGAAGCAGGGAATGTTAAAGTTAAAGTAACAGCAACTTTGAATGGAAAGGAGTCAGCCGGAGTGACACAAGTGGTTAATGTGACGGGCGATGGGAAAGTTCCTACAACTTCAGAAACAGCCACAGAGACACCAACCGCAATACCGGCAACGACAACGACACAAATACCATCTGCCACAGAGACACCAACAACAGAGTCTTTAACGACTGTAGTTTCAGGGAAAGAACCTCTGGAAGTAATTGGGATGGTAGCTTCTTGTCCGTCAGATAATACTGTAGGAGTTGTATGGGGGCAGGATGCAGATAGAATGGCTAGTGGATGTAAATATAATGTATATATTAATGGAGAAAAGAAATTGAATGAAGTAATATGTTCATACTATACAATTGAAAATATCAGTGCCGGTCCGGTAACTGTAAAGGTCACCTCAGTGCTCAATGGTATTGAGTCACCGGGAGTCGTACAAGATATTAATGTTTCAGGAACAGTTCTGAGATAGGAATTATACAACCGTTTCACAATTAAAATGTGAGACGGTTGTTTTTTGAATTGTGTATAATACTGTGGTAAAATATAAACAAAAATTATTTTTCATATTAGATTTTGGAGGAACAAGGAGAGTAAGATGGATATATATATTGTACGTCACGGTGAGACGGTGTGGAATAAATCAAGATTATTACAGGGAAGCAGAGATATTGAATTGAGTAAAGAAGGAAGAGAAGCAGCAATATATCGGGGAGAACAGTTACAGGATATCGACTTTGACGTTATATATAGTTCTCCATTATCCAGAGCTTATGAGACTGCATGTTTGATTCGTGGCAGTAAAGATGTAGAAATCATAAAAGATGACAGACTACGGGAGGTTAGCTTTGGAGTAAACGAGGGCGAGAGCGCAATTGAACTACAAAAAGATAAGAGCAATCCTTTTTGTAAGTTTTTTGATGACCCTGAAAATTATATTGCACCAGAAGATGGAGAGTCTTTAAAGGAAGTATGTATTCGGACAAAAGAATTTATGGAAGAAGTTATTGAGCCGCAGAAAGAAAAATTAAATAAAGTATTGATTGCAGGGCATGGTGCAATGAATAAAGGTATTATGTGTCATGTGCTAAATCATGGTCTGGACAAGTATTGGTCTGGAGGATTACAGAAAAATTGTGGAATTTTGATTGTCAGATTAGATCATAAAGGTTATGAACAGATTGGAGAGTTATAGTAAAAAAGGATAGAAAGATGGAAAATAGATTTTCAAGAACAGAAATTTTAATTGGAAAAGAAAATATGGAAAAATTAAAGAACGCCAGAGTGGCAGTTTTTGGGGTAGGTGGTGTTGGTGGATATGTTGTAGAGGCCTTGGCAAGAAGTGGTGTTGGTACTCTGGATTTGATTGATGATGATAAGGTTAGTTTAACAAATATTAATAGACAGATTATTGCAACAACCAGTACAGTTGGAAAATATAAAGTAGATGTAGCAAAAGACAGGGTATTAGACATTAATCCCGAAGCGACAGTAAACATATATAAAACATTTTATCTTCCGGAAACGGCAGAACAGTTTGATTTTTCCCAATATGATTATGTAGTTGATGCTATAGATACAGTTACTGGCAAATTGCAGTTAGTGGAGCAGGCAGAAAAAAGCAGAACAGCTATTATCAGTTCTATGGGAGCAGGAAATAAAATGAACCCTGCCGCTTTTGAAGTGGATGACATTTCCAGAACTTCGGTCTGCCCTTTGGCAAAAGTTATGAGGCGCGAATTAAAAAAGAGAGGGATTCAGAATCTAAAAGTAGTTTATTCAAAAGAAAAGGCTCTCATACCTCAGGAAATTGCTGAGGAAAATGCAAAACATATAAAAAGACAGATACCTGGAAGTAATGCATTTGTGCCATCGGTAGCAGGATTAATAATAGCCGGAGAAGTCATAAAGGATATAACTAAAAAGTTATAGAAATATAAAAAACACACTAACTAAAAAATGAGGGTGTTGAATTGAGTGAATAGCAATTTTATAATAAATAGCGAATGAAAAAATATAGGAGGTGCTGGTGACCTCCTATATCAATGTAAAGAGAAAGGAAGAAGGTTATGAAAAGATTATTTTCAAAAATGACAGCTATTATTGTAGCAATTGCAGTTGTACTTAGTACGCTTGGTGTTACAGGCTGGATGTCAATGAGCAGTGCAACTGATGTTTCAGCTGCTGCAACAACAATCACATCAATGGACTATTTCTCACCTAATGATGGTCCGGTTATTAAAAGAGAAAGTGTTGATGAAGCAAGTTTCGGCTTTGTTATGCCAAAGTTTAATGGTAAGACCAGTGATGAGCTTTCTATTGCAGATGTAGAAGCGGATGTACAGGTTTATGTTAAACAGGCAAAGGGAACAAATGGAGAATGGAAGAAGATTGAAGAAGTAAGTTATTTTAAGTGGAACGATACCTGGGCTTGGGAACACCAGAGCTGGGGTGGATGGGTTTGCTGGATGAAATTAACAGAAACTACAGAATTCCGTTTTCATGCTAAAGCAAACAATATTGACTTAGATTATACAATGGAGTTAAATACACTGCCAAAGTATGAGTTAAAGAGTATTACTACTACAGAAACAAATATTGCGGCAGATACTACTGGTAAATCAGCTACCCATTGGGGTGCTTGGACATTTAATGGAGATAGCAGTATTAAATATCAGCAGGTTGAAGATGATATTACAATTTTAGTAGATAATAATGATGGAAAAGGATTTGTAAAATTCTTAGGAAATGCTGCTTCAGGATTCCTTTGGGATCAGAACTTCGGATACTATACAGATGGAGATGGTGGATACTGGTTCCAGAATATTAACTGGTCATTTACCCTCAGATTCCAGAAAAAAACAGATAGTAGTATCTATCAGGACGTTAAGGTTACATATACAGAGCCTACAAGAAGCGATTACAAATTATCTGCTTATGAGGGTGTTTCATATGATGCAAGTACAAAGGCAGATGCAGCAGTAGGTATTCCGCTTCCGAAAATTGGCGGAACACCTGCAACAAAAAAAGATTTAGATTTATTTAAATATGAAGTAAAAGTAAATGGCAACTGGGTAGCATTGACAGATGTAGGTGTCAGTGGATTTGTATATGAAGGAAATGGATATAATAAAAACTCTCTTAGCCAGCAGTGGGGATACTTTGCAGATTATGTATTTGGACTGTGGTTCCAGCCTGTAAAGAGAGATACTGAGCTTCGTATAAAATACCCGATTGATGGTAAAAAAGGCGGAGATATGAACAGCAATTATGTTGATTATACAATCAAGGGAAATACATCATATCAGCCGCAGTTACCAACAGATATGACAGATATTAAAGTAGAAGATAGTTCTAATGAATTTACACCAGAAGGCTGGAAAATGATTTGGAATGATGAATTTTCAGGAAATACTCTTGATCCTAAAAAATGGGGATACGAGGAAGGTTTCTTGTTAGATGAAAATGATATTGATACAGCTGGTTGGGGAAATCAGGAATTAGAGTGGTATACAAGAGATAATGTATCTGTAAAAGATGGTTCATTAAATATTTTAATGAAAAAGCAGCCAAAAGAATTTACTCAGAAAAATGATCCTTCTAAGAAGGCTACTGCCCAGTACTCTTCCGGAAAGATTACAACACAGAATAAATTCTCAGTGAAATATGGACGTGTTGATTTCAGAGCAAAGATGCCTACAGGTGTAGGTGTATGGCCTGCTATGTGGATGCTTTCTAATGATGCAAGATATGGTTCATGGCCATTATCAGGTGAGATTGATGTCTTTGAAGGACGTGGACGTACACCGGATATGGTATTTGGTACATTACATTATGGAGCACAGTGGCCAAATAATATTAATACATCTGATGTATTAGATATGGTTCAGGATGGTAATAAGAAAACTGGTATTGACGACTGGCATGTATACAGTGTAGTTTGGGATGCAGAGACCATTAAAATCTATTGCGATGGTAAATGTTACTTCAAATGTACATATGGTGAGTGGTATTCAGGTTCTGATAGAGGAAATGCCTATGCACCATTTGATCAGAGATTTTATTTAATTTTAAATCTTGCAGCAGGTGGAACTTTTGATAGTGGATATGTTCCAGATAGTAGTTTTTCTTCTGCAACAATGCAGGTTGATTATGTTCGTGTATACCAGAAGATGGTAAGTGCTACAGATGATGAGAAGCCAGATAAAAATCCGGATGTAAAGACAGACGGAGCAGATGATAATTTGTATGGTGATTATAAATTAGGAGCAGGTTCTACTCCAATTGTTCCTGGTGATAAAGAAACAACAGCACCAGGTGGAGAAGATACAACAACACCGGGTGGAGATGATACAACACCAGGTGGTAATGACACAACAACACCAGGTGGAAATAAGCCGGGAACAGATAAGCCGGGAACAAATAAGCCAGGAGTTACAACGAGAGCACCTGGTAAAACAAAAATACTTAAAAAGACTACTGTTAAAAAAGCTACAAAGAAAAAAGCATCAAAGAAGATAAAGATTACATTTAAGAAAGTAGCTGGTGCAAAGAAATATGTTGTACAGATTTCTAAAACAAAGAAATTTAAGAAGATTCTTGTGAAGAAGACTGTGAAGAAAGTAAAAGTTACAATCAGCAGTAAGAAATTCAGAAACAAGAAGAAACTTTATGTTCGTGTCAGAGCAGTAGGTGCTAAGAAATGGTCAAAGGCTAAAAAAGTTAAAATTAAAAAATAATTAAATTAAGAAATAAGCGGTTGAATGAAACGAAAAATAATATGTTTCATTGACCGCTTGTTTTATTATATAATTAAAAATATAAGTTTAAAATATTCAATTTAAAAATAACATTTTAGGGTACACAGGGATTGCCTATCTGATTCGGGATAATAAAACAGGAGATATATTGTTTGTTGGTAAGGTTGTAAACCCAACTGAGAAATAACATGTCTGCGGATTTAAAGGTATTCATAAAAGGTTATTTGACTTTTTGTTAGTTGTCTAATATGATATCTCTCAAAAGTTGAATGGGAGGTTCTTATGAAATACAAGGTTTTAATTCCACAGGAAGTATCAGTAAAAGCCATAAATTACTTAGAAGCGAACGATTGTGAGTGTATCTGTTTAGATGATTGTTCTGTTGAGAATATGTGTAAATATGTAGGATGTTGCGATGCAATTCTTGCAAGAACTGCAGACTTTAATCAACAGGTTTTAGAAAAGGGAACAAAACTAAAAATAGTAGCCAGACACGGTGCGGGATTGGATAATATAGATTTAGAGTATGCCAGGAAGAAAGGAATTGTTATTACCAATACTCCAGGAGCAAATTCTAATTCTGTGGCAGAGCATACCATAGCACTAATGTTGTCATGTGCTAAAAATATTCCGTATTTTGATAAAATTACCCGTGAAGGCGACTGGGTGAAAAGAGATACAGAGAAGACAATTGATGTGTCAGAAAAAACATTAGGGTTAATAGGATTTGGACGTATATCCAGCCTGGTGGCGAAAAAGGCAGCACTGGGATTTGATATGAAAGTATTGGTCTATCGGACTCATAGGAACACACCGCTGCCGGAATATGTACAGGAAGTAGAGAATATGGAGGAAGTACTCAGTAATAGTGATTTTGTATCTTTCCATATGCCCCTGAGACCTGATACAGAAAATATTATCAATAAAAAGACACTCGGATTGATGAAGAAAAGTGCATATTTTATTAATATGGCAAGAGGTGGAAATGTAGATGAAGATGCATTATATGATGCTTTGAAAAATCACGATATTGCAGGTGCGGCAATTGATGTATTTAAGATGGAGCCGCCAGGAGCAGATAATAAGTTATTTGAATTAGACAATCTGATTGTTTCACCTCATAATGCAGCACATTCTTATGATTCTATGGATCGTATGGCGTACAATGCGGCAACAGAGATTATAAAAGTGTTGAATGGTAAACAACCGCAATGGCAGGTGTAAAACAATATTTTTTTAGAAAGATGATGTTATACATATTAGTTTTGTATAACATCGTCTTTCTTTTTTCATAATAATTTATGATATGACAGCATATTGTGAGGTAACATTTTCATAGATTATTTTACATAATATATTAATTATAAATATTATAATAATATTTGTTGACAAAAGATAACTGAATAATTATAATATTTTTGTAAACTATATACATTATAATAAGAAAGTTATAAAAAAGGAGGAAGTTGCATGAAAAGAAGAATGTTATTACTAATGGCAACGATAGTTTTTGGAGCTGTTGTGATGGCAGGATGTTCTGAAAAGGACAGCAAAGACGAAACAAAAGAGGTGACAATAGGTGTTCAGGATACAGATATTTCCGCTATTGTTGCAGATAATAAGGGGTATTTTGACAAGGTATTTAAAGAAGAAAATATCAATGCAAAAGTAAAACTGGTTATGTTTGATGCCGGTCCGGCTATTATGGAAGCGTTTAGTGCTAATAGTCTGGATTTTGGATGTCTGGGAGACCAGCCTTGTATTTCAGCTATTGCTACAGGATGTCCGGCAGAGATCATCGGCACATACAGAACACAAAAAACAGGTACTGCAGTCATTGCTAACAGAAATTCTAAAATCGAGAAAGTGGAAGACTTAAAAGGGAAGAAAATAGGGCTGACGTTAGGAAGTAATGCTGAACATTTATTAAATATTGTTTTAGAAGATGCAGGATTAACTCAGAAAGATGTAGAGATTGTTGCATTAGAACAGGCAGATATGCTTTCAGTACTACAGACAGGAGATATTGATGCAGCGGCTGTATGGGAGCCGAGAATATCCCAGTCAAAAGATTATGCGTTCCGATTAGCTGATGGTAAAGGAACATATGATAAAAATGGAAAACAAATAAAACAGGTTGAGTATAAATACTTCTGCAATCCGTTTGCAGCAAACACAGCATTTACGAGTGAAAACAAAGAAATTACAACAGCAGTATTAAAAGCTTTAGAAATGGGAGCAAAATATACTGACGAAAATACAGAAGATGCAATTAATATTATGGCAGATTATACAGGAGTAGATGCTAATGTGGCGTCAGCATCTGTAAACTGTGAAGATAGAGATGTCAAAATAACAGATGAAAAAATAGCTGCTTTTAAAGCTACGGTAGAATTCTTGATTTCTTCAAATCAGTTCGACACATCCAGTGATGATTGTGTAATCAAATCCGCAGATGACATTACAAAATATATTAATACATCTTACTATGATGCAATTAAATAGAGGTAAACAACTGTGAATAAAAAATACATTATTAAAAAAATTTTCCTTAATATCATTACACCTGCTTTGATTCCGGTAATAGGAATTGTAATTTGGCAGTTGTGCAGTGATGCAGGAATGATTAATTTGCGATTGTATCCTTCTCCGGATAAAATCTGGGATACATTTGTACAGTCCATTAGCAATGGAAGCTTGGGTGAAAATCTTTCAGTCAGTGTAAGAAGAGTTTTAATTGGATTTGTAATTGGAGGAAGCTGCGGACTTGTATTAGGGATAATTACAGGATTATTTTCCTGGATTAATAAAGCGCTTAGTGCTATTGTAGGAGCTTTAAGGCCAATACCTATGGTAGCATGGATTCCATTGTTCATTTTATGGCTGGGAATTGATGAGGCTCCAAAGATTGCAGTTATTACTGTTGGTAGTTTCTGGCCTATATTGGTAAACACGTCTCAGGGAATTAAAAATGTTGACAATAAATATTTAGAAGTTGGACAAATACTTGAGAAAAACAAATTTCAGATATTAACTAAAATTATCTGGCCCGCATCATTACCATCTGTATTTACTGGTGTCAGACTTGGAATCAGTTCAGCATGGAATTGTGTAGTAACAGCCGAAATGATTGCTGCGTCGGCGGGCATCGGGCATATGATTATGCAGGGAAGGCAGTATCATAATGTTGCACAGGTATTAGTTGGTGTTGCTGTAATAGGAGTGATTGGTCTGGTATTAGATTTATTTCTTATATGGCTGGAAGATGTTATTTTGAAATGGAATGTGCAAGAAGGGAAATAAGACTGATGAGTGAGATGATGAATCAGGGGATTGGAGTTAAGATTAATAATGTAAGTAAAGATTTTCTTGTAGATAATGAAAAAATAAAAGTATTAGATAATATTAATATGGATATCAAACCGGGAGAATTTGTCAGCATCGTAGGTTCCAGCGGATGTGGAAAAAGTACATTGTTAAAAATGCTGGGGGGGTTACAGACCCCAAGTACTGGAGAAATACATGTTGGTAACAGACTGGTGGAGAGACCAAATGTTGAGGTTGGGATGATTTTTCAGGAATCCCGGTTGTTTCCATGGTTGACTTTAGAAGAAAATATTGCATTTGGTATACATGAAAAACTGCCAAGGGATGTGAAGGAACAAATGGTACATGAGCATATTCAAATGGTCGGATTGGAAGGGTTTGAAAAGGCTCTTCCCAAACAATTATCAGGCGGAATGCAGCAGAGGGCAAGTATCGCTCGAACTTTAATTAACAGGCCAAAGGTATTGTTGTTGGATGAACCATTTGGTGCTTTGGATGCATTGACCAGAATAACAATGCAAAATGAAATTTTGAAAATATGGGAAATGGAAAAGACAACAATGATTCTGGTTACTCATGATATCGATGAATCGATTTATCTGGGAGACAGGGTGATGGTGTTTTCAAGCAGACCCGGAAAAATAAAGAAAATGATAGATGTGGATATCGAAAGACCAAGAAAAAGGAACAGTCAGAACTTTATGGAACTCCGTGAAGAAATTTATAGTGAATTTTTTGGAGAAATAAGTTATAATAAAGCATAATATCAAAAAAAAAGGATTGTGAGGTTATTGTGAAACAGAACGAATTTTTTTATATCAAAGAAGTTGCGAAGCATCATAGTTTTTCGAAAGCATCAAAGGCATTAGGAATATCACAGCCGGCATTAAGTAATTATATTAAGAAGGTAGAGGAATCTTTAGGAGTATTACTTTTTGATAGAAGTATTTCACCAATAGAGATTACGGAATTTGGAAAGATATATTTACAATATGCAGATGAAGTTATTCAGGCAGGTGACAAACTCAATAGTATTATGTCGGATTTACAGAATTTAAAGAAAGGTGAATTGATTATCGGTAGTACTGCCAGTTTTTCTACAGGGTATCTTCCGGGACCACTCTCCATTTTCCATAATAGTTATCCGGGTATTAATTTGAAGATTATTGAAGGTAAGGTTTCTGAAGTAAGGGAACAATGTCTGATTGGAGAAGTTGATATGTTTTTGTCAGATTCGGATATCAATGACGAATTATTTGACAAAAAAATATTGTTTGATGAACGTATCATTATGGTGGTTCCAAGAGAACTGGAAATCAATGAAAAAATAAAAGATTACAGAGTTCCGTTACAAGAGATTGTAAAAGGCAATTTATGCGATAAAAAGTATAAATCTCTTAGTTTGAAAGTCATGAAGGATCAGAATTTTATTTTGTTAAATGAGCAGCAGCATATCAGACATATGGTTGACAGAATGTTTAATAATGCCGGTTTCCATCCGAATGTTGTAATGCAGGTTCCACAGACTATTACAGGTCTGGCAATGAGTATTGCAGGGGTTGGAATATCTTTTGTTGCCGAAAGTACAATTAAGTATAATAATTTGGAAGAACACCCATATTATTATAAAGTAGGCGGTGATAAAGAAGCTATCCGAACAATGTGTATTGCGTATAAGAAAGGAAAATATATTCCAAACGCAGGACAGAAATTTATAGAAATTCTAAAAGAGCAATTAGGATAAAGCGCACCAGCGGTGCGCTTTTTCTGTGTTTGTTTTATTGCACTAATACGTTGCTTATGATAAAATAAAAAAGATTATGGGAATTTGTGCCCGTTCACTTAAAACAGTATCGAGGTAATGAAAATGCTAAATAATGAAAAAATCATATTAATGACAAAATTGTCATTATACGAGCAGAAAAATGAAAAATCAGAAATAAAATCCAGCAGATATTTCAAAAGTGATTATATGTTGATGAAAATGCTGGGTTCTTTTATAAGCGTTACTGTAGGATATTTTTTATGCTTGGTATTATGGGGTGTCTTTAGTGCAGATAAAATGATTGGGAGTATGACTACTACAGGAAAGTTTGTTGGGCTGCTTGTTCTACTTGTGATTATATATGCTGCACTGACTGTTACATATATGATTTTCAGTTATGCGTTTTTTTCACATAGATTTCGAAAAATTAGGAGAAATTTAAAAGAATATAATGGAGATTTAAAAACATTACATCGAATACAGGAACAGGAATATGATGCAATTATTGATGAATTAGAAGAGGGAGGCGAGGAAGCATAATGACAACTTTATTTGAATTAAGAGAAAAACTAAAAAATTTTTATGGGGCTCATGAAGTGATGCTGAGACCAATCATTAAATTCATTGCAGTGTTTGTATCATTGCTTCTGATTAAATCTAATATTGGGTTTATGAGTTTTTTAAATTCGTGGCTCATAATGCTTTCACTATCTGTAATCAGTGCTTTTCTTCCGTGGAATGTGGTGGCAGTTATTTTGTCGGCAGATATATTAGCAAATGTATTTTCTGTTTCCATTGAATTGGGAGGACTCATTTTATTAATTGTATTAATTTTGTTTTTACTGTTTTTCAGATTTTCTCCAAAACAGGGAGCACTTTTAGTATTTATTCCATTGGCATTCTTTTTGAAAATACCGTATGCAATACCTGTTGTTGTCGGTTTGCTGTGGGCACCATATGCAATTATACCGGTTATATTTGGTACAATTATATATTTTATGATTTATGTAATAAGCGAAAATACAGCGCTTTTAACACGTATGTCTAATGGCAATATTAGTTCTGCCAGTGTTAATTCTATTATTAATATGATGGGTAATAATAATGAGATGGTTTTAATTATAATTGCGTTTGTAATAACCATTTTGGTAGTGTATTTTATCAAGAGAATGTCAGTAGATAATGCATGGACTATTGCAATTTTTGCTGGAGGAATCTTGCAGTTTGTTATTGTTCTGGTAGGCAGCCTTATGTTAAAAACGGACAGTTCGCTGATAGAAATAATAATCGGGAATACTCTTTCGGTTGTTGTGTCCTTTATCATACATTTTTTTGTATTTTCTGTGGACTATTCAAGAACAGAGCATACCCAGTTTGAAGATGATGAATATTATTATTATGTAAAAGCTGTACCGAAAATTAACGTGACAGCTCCGGAAATGAATGTTAAAAGAATTAATGCTCAAAGAAGGAAGAAGAATCAAAGTAAAAAGTTAAAATAATTCTATATAGAAAAAGGATTTAGAAAGGAGTGCAGGATTGGGCGCAATATTTAGTTATGTTCAAGACTTTTTTGAAAAGTATTTAACAATACCGGATTTTTATATCAGCGATATTGTGGAAATTATTGTAATTGCCGTGCTGATCTATTATGTTATCTTATGGTTTAGAAAAAG
The DNA here is from genome assembly GCA_910584795.1 of uncultured Eubacterium sp. Lineage (GTDB taxonomy): Bacteria > Bacillota > Clostridia > Lachnospirales > Lachnospiraceae > Eubacterium_G. The sequence goes on from CAJUBZ010000003.1 coordinate 64,278, forward strand.
CAGAGCATGGGCATTATTAAAAGGTATATTGGTTATTGTTGTTTTCATGGTTATTGCATCATTGTTTCATCTTACCACTCTTTTATGGATTATAAATAAGACATTAAGTGCAGGTATTATTGCAATTGTAATTATATTCCAGCCGGAGTTACGTAGAGCTTTGGAGGAACTTGGAAAGAAAAATGTAGTATTTAAGTTACTAAAAGTTGGAAATAATATAGAGGACGAGAGGCTCAGTGATAAATCGATTGAAGAAATTATTAGAGCGACTCTGGAGATGGCAAAAGTTAAAACAGGAGCATTAATTGTGATTGCCAGAGATCATGATTTAAGTCAATATAGTGAGACGGGGATTAAAATTGGAGCAAAAATTACCAGTCAGTTATTAATTAATATTTTTGAAAAGAATACGCCGCTGCATGATGGTGCGGTTATTATGGAAAATGACAAAGTGGTTTCTGCAACCTGTTATCTTCCGCTGTCCGATAGTGTATCTTTGAGCAAAGAGCTGGGAACAAGACATAGGGCAGGACTTGGTATCAGTGAGGTGACAGACAGTATTGTAATTATTGTGTCGGAAGAGACGGGAAGTATTTCTATAGCAAGAGATGGGCAGTTAATCAGGTATGCAGATGCTGCGGTATTGAAAAGTGAGTTAGTGAAAGCCCAGGCCAAAGTAGAAATGAAACCGAAGAAACGGTTTTGGAAAGGAAGGGAGCGCAATGAAAAAAGCGATGATGAAGATTAAAGCTTCATTAACACATAATGTAGGCATAAAAGTAGTTGCGTTGGTAGTTGCAGCTTTAATCTGGCTGACAGTCATCAATATGACAGATCCAGAAAAAACAGTGATTATATATGGTATTCCGGTAGAGATAACTCATGAAGATGCTATTAGTGATATGGAAATGGTTTATGAGGTAAGATCTGATAAACATGTAAACATTACCATATCGGGTAAAAGGTCAGTTGTAAGCGGGTTATCGGCGGATGACTTTAGAGCTACAGCTTCTTTGAAGGAACTGTCAAAAGTGAATTCTGTTCCTATTGAAGTTGCAGCAAGACAGGGCTTCAAGGCAAGAAAGGTTACTATCGAAAAACAGTCTGTACAGACACTGATGATTGAGGTAGAACAGATAAAGAAAGAAAATTTTGATATTCAGGTGGAATATAGTGGAAAAGCAGCGGCAGGATTTGTTCCAAGCAAATACACACTGTCGAAAAATAATGTTTCTATTACAGCGCCAAATTCTATATTGAATAGTATTGACAGAGTTGTAGCAGAGTGTGAATTGGAAGGAAATAATGCTGATTTTACAAATAAGTGCAGATTGCTGTTATATGATTCTAAGGGAAATATTATTAGAACAAAACATGTAAAAATGTCCAGCAGACAGGTATATGTTACGGTTCAGATTGATGAGGAAAAGGAAATCCCTATTGAGATTGGTAATATTGGAAAGCCTGCAAAAGGATATGAAATAAAAAGTACAATTTTATCTTTAGATAAAGTGCGATTAGTAGGAGATAATGAGATCCTTAAAAGTATTGATAGAATTTTACTGGAGAAAGATATTGATATTTCAAAATCAAAAGACAAATATACAAAGACCTTTGATTTAAAGAAATATGTTCCTACAGGAGTTACAATTAATGGAGATTCAACAGTAAAAATAGAAATAGAAATAGGAAAAATGGCCACAAAAACATTTAATATCAAGCCTTCAGATATCGAAATAAAAAATCAGGGAGAAAATAAAATTCAGATATTGGATGATGTTAAGGTTACATTACAAGGCGAGAATGAAATAATAACTAAAATTACTTCTAAAGATATTAAGGCAAGTATTAATGTGGACAAGTTGGATAAAGGTGAACATTCTATTCCGTTGAAGCTAAAGATTCCGGAAGGAACAATGGTAATGGAAGATGTGAATGTGCAAATAAAGATAAAATAATGTAGATATAGGAGGAATAATTATGCATACTATTTTAGTTACAGGAGGAGCCGGCTATATTGGGAGTCACACTTGTGTTGAGTTATTAGAAGCAGGTTATGATGTTGTTGTGGTTGATAACCTTTGCAATTCATCAGAAGAGTCTTTGAAAAGGGTAGAAAAGATTACGGGAAAACAGGTGAAATTTTATAAGGCAGATATTGCTGATAAGACAGAAATGAAAAAGATTTTTGAAGAGAATGATATTTTCGGAGTAATTCATTTTGCCGGATTAAAGGCAGTGGGTGAATCTGTGCAGAAGCCTTTAGAATATTATCAGAATAATATCTCAGGAACACTGAATATGTGTGAGGTGATGAGGGAACAGGGTGTTAAAAATATTATTTTTAGTTCTTCTGCTACAGTATATGGGGATCCGGAGATGGTACCTATCACAGAGGCGTGTCCAAAGGGGCAGTGTACAAATCCTTATGGATGGACAAAATCTATGTTGGAGCAGATGCTTACGGATATCCAGAAGGCTGATGAGGAATGGAATGTAATTCTTCTTCGTTATTTTAATCCAATTGGTGCACATAAGAGTGGATTGATGGGTGAGGATCCGAATGGAATTCCAAATAATCTGATGCCATATGTGATGAAGGTTGCGATTGGAGAACTTCCACATGTAAACGTTTTTGGAGATGATTATCCAACACCTGATGGTACAGGCGTGAGGGATTATATCCATGTCGTAGATTTGGCAGTAGGACATGTGAAAGCTATTCAGAAAATCGAAGAAAATCCAGGTGTAAAAGTTTATAACTTAGGAACAGGAAATGGATATAGTGTTTTAGATATTATTAAAAATGTAAGCAAGGCGGTGGGAAAAGAAATTCCATATGTAATTGCTGAAAGAAGAGCTGGCGATATTGCAGAGTGTTATGCAGATGCAGCTCTGGCAAAAGAAGAATTGGGATGGGAAGCCGAGAATGGAATCAAGGAAATGTGTGAGGATTCCTGGAATTGGCAGAAAAATAATCCAAAGGGTTATAGATAAACTAAAACATATGATAGGAGAGAGCCGTGAGTTCAAAGAAGAAGACGAAGGAGCCTGGAAAGCAGCTAAAGACAATTAAAAGATTAAAGAAAGTAACTACAACCGTTGAAATTATATTTGGTGTTTTATTTATAATGGCAGCAGTTGTTCTGTTTGTTCCGGGAGTTAAAACAGAATTAATCAAAGGAATGGCAGGAACTACTGTAGGACAGAAAATTATTTCATGGTTTGGCAGTAAAGCTTATGCAGATAGTGTATTTGACAAAGAATTTGATACAAAAAAACTGAAGACCAATCAGTTGAAATATAATTATGCAGAAGAATATACCAACTTTGTTATGTTTGGGGTGGATTCCAGAGAGGGGCAGGTAAATACTTCTAATAGTGACTCCATATTAATCGTTAGTATTCATAATACCAATGGTGAAGTGAAAATGGTGTCGGTATATAGAGATACTATGCTTGGAATATGTGATAGTGCAGGAACGATTAATCAGTATTTTAAGGTTAATTCCGCATATTCGTATGGTGGTCCGGAAGGTGCAATTAATACCTTAAATCTAAACTTAGATTTAGATTTAAAGGATTATGTTACCGTAAATTTTGGAGGAGTGGCAGAAATTATAAATAAACTGGGGGGAATTACCGTGAATTTGACAGATGATGAATTACAGCAGTTAAATCATCATTTGAAGAGCACGATTAGTTCTACGGGAGAATATGCACCACCAGTGAAACGTAGTGGAAAGAATATTAAGTTAAATGGAATACAGGCAACAACATATTGTCGAATTCGTAAAGCTACATTTTATGATCCGGTTACAGGTGATGCTATCAGTAATGATTTTGGAAGGGCGGCACGTCAGCGTTCTGTAATTATGAAACTGGTGGAGAAAGCAAAAAAAGCAAGTATAAGTGAATTACAGGGAATGGTTGAAACGGTACTCAATGGAAAAAATAAAAAGGGTAACATTATTTTAACCAGTTTTACTTTTGATGAGATTATTAATCTTTTACCGATAATATTTGATTTTCAGTTAAGCGGCAGTGAAGGATTCCCATCAAAGTTAGAAACAGGAACATTTGACGGGGTAAGTTACGTTGTGGCAAGTGGATTAAGTGCAAATGTAACAAGGCTACATGAATACTTATATGGAGAAAAAGATTATTTACCAACAGATAATGTCCGTGCCGTAGATAGCGCAATTACAGCAAAAACTGGAATTAGTGAAAATTCGGCAGGATATAATCCTACAGAAATAGGAAAAAATAGTAATGCACCTACAGAAGAAGTCACTACTCAGGATATTAATTTTGATTATGATGATAAAGGAAAAAGTGATTTCTATTAATATAAATCGTTTTATTTTAACAGATAGAACACAAAATAATCACATATAAACTTTAAACTTTTTTTAGAAGTTAAATAAATTATGTGAAAGGAGACTTAATAATGTCAGAAGAAAATATAAACGGATATTATCAAAATCAGGATAATAATCAGTTTAACAATCCAAAAAATAATAAAAATAATAAAGGTATGATTGCAATTATCATTGCAGCGATTTCAGTTGTTGTAATTCTTGGCTGTGCCATAGCAATTGTTGCGTTATTAAAAAAAGATACTGGAAAGCTTGGACAGTATCCAGTGGATTCAGAGAAACAGTCAAGCGAACATTATGAAGATATTGGTTCTACCAATGCTACACAGAATACAAACACGGGTGGCTCTGTTGTTGTAACAGACGTATCCGGTGTTGTGGATAACACGATGCCGTCCATTGTGGCAATTACCAGTAAAACTGTGATGGAACAATCAAATCAGTATGGCTCAATTTATGATTACTTTTTTGATGGCAGAAGTGGTGGAAGCGACAAATATGAAGTTGAAGGTGCGGGTTCTGGTATAATTGTAGACCAGACGGATACAGAATTATTGATTGTAACAAACAATCATGTTGTAGAAGGTGCAAATAGTTTAAAAATACAGTTTAATGGAATGGAATCTAAGGATGCTGTAGATGGTTCTATTAAAGGAACAAATGCAAATGTGGATGTAGCAGTTGTAGCTGTGAAATTAAAAGATATTCCACAGAATACATTAAAAAATATTAAGAAAGCTACATTAGGTGATTCTGACAAACTTAAAGTAGGTGAGGGTGTGATTGCTATCGGAAATGCTTTGGGATATGGTCAGTCAGTTACAACCGGAGTGATCAGTGCAAAAGATAGAGAGGCTACAATAGAAAACAAAACAATGAAGCTTTTGCAGACAGATGCAGCAATTAATGGTGGTAACAGTGGTGGTGCATTATTAAATGCAAATGGTGAAGTTATCGGAATTAACGTTGCGAAATACTCATCCAATGGTTCAACCAGTGCCAGCGTGGAAGGAATGGGATTTGCTATTCCTATTACATCAGTGAAAAGCATTATAAGTAATCTTGAGACAAGGCAGACAAGAGAGAAGTTAGATACAGATAAGCAGGGATATCTTGGAATTACAAGTAAATATGATGTAACAGCTGATATATCAGAAGCGTATTCTATGCCTACAGGAATATATATTTATGAGACTACAAAAGGTGGTCCGGCAGATAAGGCAGGTATACAGTCAGGCGATATTATTAGAGAATTTGACGGACAACAGGTAGAATCTATGGATTCATTACAAAATATTGTTCAATATTATAAACCTGGTGAAAAAATAAAAGTGAAAGTAGCATATGCTTCTGGAAGAGAGTATAAGGAGAAGGTTGTGACAGTAACTTTGGCGGATAAGAGTACAATAGAAAATCTACAAAAGTCTGCCCCTCGTGTAAATCAATAGAAAATTTGCAAAATAGAAAGAAAAAAGCAGAAAAATAAGGAATGCACAATGACATCTCTTCGAGATATCATTGTCGTGCTAAACAAAGAAAGAATAAAAACAAATAAGCAATGCACAATGACATC
>CAJUBZ010000003.1:70329-253836 GCA_910584795.1 uncultured Eubacterium sp.
TTGTCGTGCTAAACAAAGAAAGAATAAAAACAAATAAGCAATGCACAATGACATCCTTTCAGGATATCATTGTCGTGCTAAACGCACTATATAATAAAAGAAATACAGATATAAAATCAAATGAATTTGATTTTATATCTGTACTTCTTTTATTATGCATTGCTTATTAGATGTCGAATGTTATATTTTGTGTGTTTTATTTTAGTGCAAGATGTGATAAACTACGTTAAGATGTCAATTTAGCCTTGACACGTATGATTATAAATTGGGAAAAATATATCAAGTAGTATATTTTGATTAAGAGGTACAAAATGAGTGATAAAGAATTTGAGAATGAAGATTTCATGCAGGAAACAGAGGAAATAAGCTATTCAGAGAGTGAGCAGTCGGATATTGATGATATAGACAATAATGACATGGAAGATTATTATGATGAGAGCAGTGAAGATGAATATGAGAAAATCTGTTATGTGTGCAGAAGACCGGAGAGCAGGGTTGATTCGATGATAGATATGCCAGGTGGAATAAGCGTATGTGCTGACTGCCTTCAGAAAAGCTTTAACAGCTTTCAGAATATTGGTATGAATGTAAATATCAGTGAGGAAGAATTAAAGAGTCTGTTGAATATGCCGGGGATACATATGATGTCTCCGGAGGATTTTAGAAAAGATATTCCTAACAAACAGAAGTTAAAAAAGAAGAGAAACGAAGAAAAGAAAGAAGAGCCGGTTATTGACATTAAGAAAATTCCCGCACCACATTTAATTAAAGAAAAGTTAGATGATTATGTTATCGGGCAGGATTATGCAAAAAAAGTAATGTCTGTAGCTGTGTATAATCATTATAAAAGAGTTGCAACAAATACAATGAATGAGATTGAAATTGAGAAGTCTAATATGCTGATGATTGGACCAACTGGTTGTGGAAAAACTTACATGGTAAAAACATTGGCAAAACTTTTAGATGTACCTTTGGCAATAACAGATGCTACATCATTAACAGAAGCAGGGTATATTGGCGATGATATTGAGAGTGTTTTGTCGAAACTTTTGGCTGCAGCGGACAATGATGTAGAGAGGGCAGAGACAGGCATAGTATTTATTGACGAAATCGATAAAATTGCAAAAAAGGATTCTAGCAGAAGCAGAGATGTTAGTGGTGAATCAGTTCAGCAGGGATTGTTAAAGCTGTTAGAAGGCAGTGAAGTCGAGGTTCCGGTAGGTGCTACAAGTAAGAATGCCATGGTACCTCTTGCCACTGTAAATACAAAAAATATTTTATTTATTTGCGGTGGAGCATTTCCGGAATTGGAAGACATAATTAAAGAAAGACTAAATAAACAGGCTGCAATTGGATTTTTAGGAGATTTGTCTGATAAATATGATAAAGATAAAAAGGTTATAAGTAAAGTTGCAGGCGAGGATTTGAGAAAGTTTGGAATGATTCCGGAATTTTTAGGAAGATTGCCAATTGTTTTTACGTTGGATGGTTTGAGTGAAGAAATGTTAGTAAGAATATTGACGAAGCCAAAGAATGCAATTATTAAACAGTATCAGAAATTGTTAGAGTTAGATGAAGTAAAACTGGACTTTACAGAGGAGGCATTAAAAACTATTGCAAAAAGTGCTATGGAGAAGAAGACAGGAGCAAGAGCTCTGCGTTCTATTATAGAGGAGTTTATGCTGGATATTATGTATGAAATTCCAAAAGATGAAAATATTGGAACGGTAACAATTACAGACGAGTATATACATGGAACAGGTGGTCCGTTAATTGGAATGCGTGGACAGGATTTGTTAGAGGGATAGTAATATCCCTCTTTTTTGATAACAGTTCAGCCATGCACAAAAAAGAGCGGGGATTTAAAAGGGCTGCTTGCAGGACATTAAATCCCCGCTTTTTTTTGTATATGGTGAGCCATAACAGCGAGAAGAAGCGAAGCGAAATCGAGCTGATGGCTGAACTGTAATGGAAGCAGATAACAGAGCAAAAGCAGAGCCATAACAGCGAGAAGAAGCGAAGCGAAATCGAGCTGCAGGCTGAACTGTAATGGAAGTAGAAAACAGAGTAAAAGCAGAGCCATAACAGCGAGAAGAAGCGAAGCGAAATCGAGCTGCAGGCTGAACTGTTACTTATTTTTTTCATCATTTTTTATATGAAACATAGATTATTTACAAGGGGGTGAGTATATGCCAGAATGCAGAGAAATTATAATGTCAGAAGAATATGGGGACTTTATTGCGGAATATGGAGCTGGAAGAGAAAGGGCTCTGGAGCAATATAAAGGTTTGTGTACACAAATTGTAAATGATAGATATATATGTATTTATGAAAGGTTGGAAAATGTTCCGGATTTTGGTGTTGCCGTAAGTACGTATAATGCTATTCCGAAATTATATGGATTGATGGATACTACAGCAGTGGCAGAGACCGGCTCAGTGAGGCTACAGAATCAGACGGGTTTTGAACTAAAGGGGAAAGGTGTAATTATAGGATTTATAGATACAGGAATTGACTACACAAATGATATATTTAACAATACTACCGGTCAGACAAGAATTATAAATATCTGGGACCAGACTGATAATGTGGGAACTCCACCAGAGGGTTTTAGCTATGGAAGTGAGTATACGATGGATGATATTAACAGGGCTTTACAAAGTGAAAATCCTTTGGATATTGTGCCGCAGACAGATGAGATTGGACATGGGACTTTTATGGCGGGAGTAGCCTGTGGAAAAGATGATGAGCAGCAGGATTTTGTGGGAAGTGCGCCGGAAAGTTTTATTGCAATGGTAAAATTAAAGCAGGCAAAACAATATCTTAAGGAGTATTTTTTGATAGACAATGGTGAGCCGGTATATCAGGAGAATGATATTATGATTGCAGCAAGTTATCTAAGACAGCTTCGCATAAGATATAATATGCCTGTTGTGATTGTGTTGGGGGTGGGCAGTGGTAGTGGAGACAGATCCGGTGGTCTGCCGTTGGCACAGTATGTAGATGAACTGGCACAGTATATTGGACAGAGCGTAGTTGTTTGTTCTGGAAATGAGGGCAATGAAAGGCTTCATTATAGTGGAAAGGTAACAGAGACAGATGTAGATGAAGTGGAAATCAGAGTTGGGGAAAACGAGAGCGGGTTTGTGCTGGAATTGTGGGGGAATACTCCGGATTTGTTTTCTGTTTCTTTTATATCACCATTGGGTGAAAGCGTTCCACGTATTCCGGCAAGGAAAGGGGTCAGTCAGCAGGTTAATTTTTTGTTGGAGGGAACAACCATTAACGTAGATTACAGTCTGGTAGAGGCAGGAAATGGTGAGGAATTGGTGTTTATGAGATTTGTTAATCCTTCTCCCGGAATTTGGACAATCAGAGTATATGGGAGTAATATTTTAAATGGTAATTTTAATATATGGGGGAATCTCCGACAGTTTGTAAATAGTGATACATTTTTCTTGAAACCCAATCCGGAGATTACTTTGACAACTCCTGCCAGTGCTGAAAGAGTAATAACTGTTGGCGGGTATGATAGTAGTTCGGGAGCGTTTTTTCCAAAGTCGGGAAGAGGATTTACAAATGATAATAATGTTAAGCCGGATATTGTTGCTCCGGCGGTCAATGTGTTCGGACCGGATGTAGGAAGAAGTGCTGAATTGTCAGGAGGATTTACAAGAAGAACCGGAACATCAGTTGCAGCCGCACTTACTGCCGGATGTTGTGCACAAATGTTTGAGTGGGGGCTGGTAAAGAGTAATGATATCTATATGAAGGGAACTTATATTAAAAGTTATCTTATAAGAGGGGCGAACCGGGATAGAGATATTACATATCCGAGTAGAGAATGGGGATATGGAAAAATAGACGTATTCAGTAGTTTTTTGATATTGACACGGACGTGATATAACAGTTCAGCCATGCACAAAAAAGAACAGGGTTTCAAAAGGACTGCTTGCAGGACTTTGAAACCCTGTTCTTTTTTGTATTTGGTGAGCCAAATCAGCGAGAAGAAGCGAAGCGGAATCGAGCTGTTGGCTGAACTGTTATAGAGTAGAAGAACAGATTAAAATCAGAGCCAAATCAGCGAGAAGAAGCGAAGCGGAATCGAGCTGCAAGCTGAACTGTTACTCATTGATTAACTATTCAGTAAGAACAGTTGATTTTTAATATAAAGTATATTAGAATTAATTAGTTAGTGTAAATATACATTTGACAATATGAATATACAAGGAGAGCAAAGATGAAATTATCAAAGTTAGTGGGAGACAGATTTAAAGAAAGACCGGCAAACTGTCTGATTGACAGTCATGCACTGATGGTAAGAGGAGGATATATCAAGAACGTAGCAAATGGTATTTATTCTCAGTTCCCGCCGATGAAAAGAATTTCACAGAAAATAGAAAATATTATTAGAGATGAAATGGATAAAATTGACGGACAGGAAGTATTGTTTCCTGTAACTCTGCCGGGAAGCCTTTGGGAAGAGTCAGGAAGATATGAATGTGTCGGTTCAGAACTTTTGAGATTTCAGGACAGAACAGGCAGTAAGATGGTACTTGGAATGACACATGAGGAGGCATCTGTACAGCTTGTCAGAGAATATGCCAACAGTTACGCAAAATATCCGTTTATGATATATCAGATACAGACAAAATTCCGTGATGAGGCAAGACCACGTGCAGGACTTATCCGTGTAAGAGAATTTACAATGAAGGATGCGTATTCGTTCCATACATCACAGGAAGATTTGGAGCAGTATTATCAGAAATGCTATGATGCATATAATCGTATTTTTGCCCGCTGCGGTATACCGGAAGTTGCGGTAGTTGCATCTGATTCAGGCATGATGGGAGGAAGTATTTCCCATGAGTACATGCTTTTAACACCGGCAGGAGAGGATTCGATTGCTGTATGTCCGGAGTGTGGATATAGTGCAAATGTAGAGGCAGCGCCTAGTATTATAGAAAACGAAAACAAGATTCCAATGGAAGACTTGAAAGAGGTGGCAACACCGGGAACAGGCACAATTGAAGAACTGTGTGAGTTTTTAAATATACCGGCTGAAAATACAGCAAAGGCAGTCGTATATCAGAAGAATGAAGATGACAGCTTTGTTGTTGCATTTATTCGTGGTGATTTAGATATTCATGAGACAAAACTGACAAATGCATTAGGTTTTGAGATTCATCCGGCTATGATTGAGGATGATGCAGTTCTTACTGCAGGATTTATTGGACCGGTAGGAATTAATGAAAAGGTGACAGTATTGTTTGACAATTCGTTAAAGGGAATTGATTATTTAGTAACCGGTGCGAATAAGGTCGATGCCCATTATACCGGATTTAATGTGGAAAGAGACTGTCCTGATGCAGTGTATGCAGATCTTGCTAAGATTACTGAAGGCGGTATTTGTCCGGAATGTGGTAAGCATGCCATTACCGTTTCAAGAGGTATTGAGGTAGGAAATATCTTCCAACTTGGAACAAAGTATTCTAAGTCTATGGGATTTAAGTATACAGATGAAAATGGTGAAGAACAGTACCCAATTATGGGATGTTATGGTATTGGTGTAGGCCGTATGGCTGCTTCTATCTGTGAAGTAAGACATGATGATTATGGTCCAATCTGGCCGATTACCATCGCACCATGGCAGGTACATCTGTGCTGCCTTCGTTCTGATGATGCAGCTTGTAGGGAATATGCAGACAGTTTATATGAAGCATTACAGAATAAGGGAATTGAAGTCATCTATGATGACAGAAAAGCAAGACCGGGAGCAATGTTTGCTGATGCTGATTTGCTTGGTGTACCGGTAAGAGTCGTAGTAAGTCCTAGAAATCTGGAAGAAAATGCTGTTGAGATATCAACAAGAGATAAGCAGATTGATAAGCAGAAAACACCAATGGATGATGCAGTGGCTGAGGTTGAAAGAATTATAAAGAAATTAACAGATGATATTTTTGAATATGTTAAATAAATACATATTTTAGAAGATGAAAGGGAGCGTGATGCTCCCTTTTTTTTGGAAGAAAACCATTATTATTCCACCTCGACTATTATCGACTTATTTCAACCCAAACCCCTATAAATACTGAGAAAAATGTAAATAAAAGTGTTTTTATTTATTGAAAAAATAGGTATAAAATGGTACGGTTAAATTGTCGAAAATCAGATTGGAGGGAAAGAATTATGAAGAGACAAATTAAGAAACTAACAAGTGTAACTTTAGCAGTGACAATGCTGGCATCATTATGCAGTGCCAATATTGTCAGAAGTACAACAGCAAAAGCTGATGTCAAGACAGTTTTTGATGAAATCGCAGAGGTCAGTATCTCAGAAAAGAAATTAGATGAGATTGCAGAAGTGGCTCTGGAAGATGGAGAGAAAGCTGCAAAGGCAGTAAATGATTACAAGAATGATGCAGACTATAATGCAGCATTAAATTCAGCACTGACATCTTATTATGACACAGAAGACTTTGAACAGTTAGACGAATTTCAGAATGCAGTTGACAGCCGAAGCGACGAAGTTGTGGAAGCGTATGAGGAAGCAGCTGAAGAAAGAGACAAGGGAGATAAAAATGGTTTTGAGGCAGGAAAAGTTTTAGCCATATTTGATGGAGAGGCGACAGAAGAGGAAATTCATGCAGTCTGTGAAGCACAGAATGGTGAGATAAAATCTATGTATAAGGATTTTACCGGAGACTATGTTGCAGAAATTTCGATATCATTAGGTCAGACTGTAGACATGGCATCAGAAGCATATAGTGAATACAGCATTACAGAGGCCGTAGACAGCAATGATTATTATGATGTAGAAGACAGCGTACAGGGTTCAACAAATGACCCAAACCTTAAGAGTCAGTATTATCTGGATAATATACATGTAAAAGAGGCATGGGACTATGTTTCAAGTCATACTCACGATAAAGTGCTGGTAGGGGTCATTGATACAGGAATTCAAATGAATCATCCTGATATTATAAATATGATTTCTCCATATTCAGCAGATGTGACGGAGGATACCCCGGTGCTACTCAAAGATTGTGCACAGCCGTCAAAGACATATCATGGAACAGGAGTGGCAAGTATTATAGCGGCAGAGGCGAATAATAACAGACAGATGGCAGGGGTAGCAAGCTGTTATAATAATGATGTTGTTGAGATTCTTGCAGTACAAACATCTACATATTATGAGAAATATGGTGATTATAGATTTTCCACAGAAAATTTACTTAAAGCAATGAGTTATTGTGCCAATCAAGGGGTAAAGGTAGTAAACATGAGCCTTGGTGGATATCAATATAACAGCACAAAGGAAGAAATGGTTAACCAATTGACAGATGCAGGAATTATAGTTGTGTGTTCAGCAGGAAACGATCATACAGACAGCAATCATTATCCATCAGATTTTGAAAAGGCAATATCAGCAGTAGCTACGACAGAAGATAACAAGATTGCAGGGTTTTCCAATTATGGAAGTAATAAAAATATATGTGCACCAGGTAATAGTTTGTTAATGCTGGATGATCATTCTGGAACGAAATATGCGAATGGAACTTCTTTTGCATCACCAGTCGTATCGGCTGTAGTTGCAATGATGTGTTCTTTAAACAGTGATTTAAATTATTTTGATGTAAAACGTATTATGGCAAATACAGCAACAGAATTAGCGGATGTAGAATCAAGGAATAAAGTACCATTTGGAATTGTAAATGCAGCGAAGTGTGTAGAGTATGCGGTGGGATATACGCCGGATATGATGTTTAAGTTTGAAACGGAACCATATCAGAATCTTGCATATCAGAAAAATGTGACAGCGTCCAGTGTTTATAGTGCTGATGATTTTCCGCTTACTAATTTAGTAGATGGAGACACTAATTCAAAAATGATTACAGAGAGCAGTGCAGGTCAGTACGTAGAAGTTGATTTAGGAGCAGTCTATGATATTGACAAAATAAATCTGTTTTATGAAAGATTTAGTACAACGGGATATAGCATCAAGGTTTCAGAAGACCATGAAAACTGGATAGAAATAGCACAAGGAGATAAAGAAGCTCAGGTTAGCAAGGTTTTTGAGTTTGAAAAACGAAAAGCTAGATATGTAAAAGCAGAATTTATTGATAATGCTACATATGTTCTGTTAACGGAATTAGAAGTTTATGGATATCAAGATGTTGTAACTGAATATAAAGATATATTAAATGAAAAGGAAAAACCATCAGAAGTCTTAAATATGGTAGCAAAATGGGCCTATCCTGGAGGTGCTGTTGTTACATGGAAAGAGGATGCAAACAGAATATCGAAGGGATACATTTATAATATATATGTAGATGGAGTGTTAAAGACAACTGTCACATCAGCAAGAGGAAGTGCGATTTCGGGTCTGTCAACAGGGACACATACATTTAAGGTGACATCATGTCTGAATGGATATGAATCAGAAGGAGTAGAAATTCGTACATATGTTGGTGAATCAATGCCTCCAACGACAACACCTGTTCCAACAACGCTGGCTTCAACCACCACACCAGTCCCGACCACAGAAGCACCGACAACACCAGTCCCAACAACTACAACTGTGGAGAAAGAGTTATTAGAAGTAATCGGAATGGTAGCATCCTGCCCGGCAGATAATACCATAGGAGTTGTATGGGGACAGGATGCAGACAGAATTAATAGTGGTTGTAAGTACAATGTATATGTTAATGATGTAAAGGTATTAAGTGAAGTAATCTGCAATTACTATGTTATTGATAACGTTGATGTAGGAAAGGTTAACGTAAAAGTAACAGCAACTCTGAATGGAAAGGAAACGGCCGGAGTGACACAGATGGTAAATGTGACAGGTAATGAGGACGTGTCTACTACAACAGTACCAACTACGGAAGTACCTACAACAACAGAAATGCTGACGACTACAGAAGTTCCAACATCTGTAGTACCGGGAAAAGAACCATTAGAAGTAATCGGAATGGTAGCATCCTGTCCGGCAGATAATACAGTAGGAGTAGTATGGGGCCAGGATGAAGAAAGAATGAATAGTGGATGCAAATATAATGTATATATTAATGGCGAAAAGATATTAAATGAAGTAATATGTGCATACTACACGATTGAAAATGTCAGTGCCGGACCGGTAACTGTAAAGGTAACATCAGTGCTGAATGGTATTGAGTCACCAGGGGTTGTACAAAATATAAACGTTCTAGGCAGACAATTAAGATAACAAATTAAAAATGCCGTTTCATTTCAAAGTGGAGTGAAACGGTATTTTTTTAAATTAAATATGAAAAAGATTTTCAAATTAATTGACAATAAAACTGTATAATAGTAGAATAAGATGGCAAAAATGAAAAAGATTTTCATATTAAAGAGATATTTTACATGCTGAAGGAGAAAGACTATGGCAGGAAAATATAAGACAAAACAGCAGATAGCGATTATAAATTGTCTGAAAGATTATGGTAAAAATTATGTTACAGTTTTGGATATTGAAAAGTATTTAAAAGAAAAAAACTGTTCCGTAGGTATTACTACTATATATAGGCATTTGGATAGATTGGAACAGGATGGTGTTGTAGCACGTATTAATGTAGGAAAGCAACAGGGAGCCTGTTATCAGTATGTTATGGAAGATGAGAGCGATAACTGTTTTTATATTGAGTGTGAAAAATGTGGACAAGTTTCTAAAATGGAATGTCATCATTTGTCGGAATTATATAGTCATGTAAATTCTGATCATCATTTTAGTATTAACCCCAAAAAAACAGTGTTCTATGGAAAATGTGACAGATGTGCCAAGTAAATATTATTTGATTTATAGTAAAGGAAAGTAAAAGTGACAGCATTAAAAAGATGTATTGTTCTATTTATCAGTCTGACAGTGTGTTTCGGACTGTCTGGTTGTAAAGGTAGTACAGATAAAGAAAAAGATAAAAATAAGTTAACTATTATGACGACATTGTTTCCCTATTATGATTTTGCACGGGCAGTTGTAGGTGAGGATAGTAATATTGATGTGGAGTTATTGGTATCTCCGGGTCAGGATGATCATTCTTTTGAACCTACACCGGCAGATGTTGTTCAGATAAATAACGCAGATGTATTCATATATAATGGAGGTTCTATAGAAAACTGGGTAGAGGAAATAGTACTTTCTCTGGATAATCAATCACAGGTGCGGATGAAGATGATGGATTCTATTGATATAACAGACCAGCTAGATGATATGACATATGCTGATGATGAACATAGACGTGATGAGAATGTGTATGCTGTGAGTGAACATAATCATGAAGTGGAGGGGCATAATCACACTGGTAATGAGCATGAGGAGGTGGATGAGCATATATGGACATCACCGATGTATGCAATGACTTTAGTGCAGGAAATATGTGATAGGCTGTGTGAAATTTTGCCGGAGAAATCAGAGGAATTTGAGAGGAATACCCACAGCTATGTAAAACGATTAAAAGAGGTGGATAAGCAATTCCAGAAGATTGTTGAAGGTTCAGAGCATAAAGAAATAATTTTTGCGGATAAGTTTCCTTTAATATATTTTGCACAAAGATATGGGCTGAAGTATTACGCAGCATTTCCAGGATGCAGTGGTGATACAGAACCTAGTGCAAAGACCGTTGCATTTTTAATAGATAAGGTGAAATCCCATGATGTAAATGGAGTATTTTATCTTGAGTTAAGCAGTCAGGCAATGGCTGATGTTATTTGTGATGATACGAAGGCAAAGAAGTATCAGTTTAATTCCTGCCATAACATTACGCAGAAGCAGTTTGAAAAAGAAGTGACATATGTTGATTTAATGAGAGAAAATGTACAGGCTTTAAAATCAGCATTGAAATAATGAAAAGATATTTGGAGAATAAAGATGGTTTTTGAATGTGATAACGTAACGCTAGGATATGAGAACAGAATCGTGGCAGACAATTTAAACTTGTGTCTTAATGAAGGACAGTATCTGTGTATTGTGGGTGAAAATGGTACAGGGAAGAGTACACTGATTAAGACTTTGTTGGGATTAATAAGACCGATACAAGGAAAAGTGAATGTAAATATAGGAGAGAAGAGTAATAAAGGGATAGGATATCTTCCACAGCAGACAGAAGCACAGAAGGACTTTCCTGCCAGTGTGTGGGAGGTTGTTTTGTCAGGGGTATTGAATAGTGGTCACAAAAGCCCGTTTTATTCAAAACAGGATAAAAAAGAAGCGAAAAGAAATTTAGAAAAACTTGGTATATTGGATTTAAGGAAACGTTGCTATAGAGAATTGTCAGGAGGACAGCAGCAGAGAGTACTTCTGGCGAGGGCATTATGTGCTGCGGATAATGTTTTAATCTTAGATGAACCGGTAACAGGACTAGATCCGGCTGCAGCAAAAGATTTATATGAAGAGATAAAAAAATTAAACCATGAAGGTGTAACGATTCTTATGGTAACTCATGATATAAAAAATGCGTTAGAGTATGCAACGCACATATTACATTTGGAACAGGAGCGGAATTTTTTTGGAACAGTAGCCGAATATAGAAAATCAAATATTTCAAATATGTTCTTAGGAGGTGGTGCAGATGATTAGTGAGATGTTTTCATATGGGTTCATTCAGAGAGCCTTTTTAGGGGGAATGTTAGTATCATTATGTGCAGCACTGCTAGGAGTCAGCCTGGTGCTGAAACGATATTCTATGATAGGTGACGGCTTGTCACATGTATCGTTTGGTGCATTATCAATTGCAATAGCATGTGGGATAGCACCCTTGAAGTTTGCTATCCCTGTAGTTATAATTGCTGCTTTTTTATTGTTAAGACTGGCTGAAGATGGAAAGATGCGCAGTGATGCTGCGATTGCTATGGTTTCAGCATCGGCATTAGCGATTGGTGTAATTGTTACCTCGCTTACTACAGGGTTGAGTACAGATATCTACAGTTATATGTTTGGAAGCATTCTTGCAATGACAAAAGATGATGTAATTGTCTGTGTCGGCTTGTCGGTAATTGTTATTGTGATGTTTATATTTTGTTATCATAGAGTTTTTGCAGTTACTTTTGACGAAAATTTTTCAAAGGCTACCGGGGTTTCGGTAGGAATGTACAACACATTAATATCTGTTTTGACTGCTGTGACAGTAGTAATCGGTATAAAAATGATGGGAGCAATGTTGATTTCCAGTTTGATTATCTTTCCGGCGTTAACATCTATGAGAGTTTTCAAAAGTTTTTTGTCAGTAACTATTTGTTCAGCGATACTATCAGTCATTAATTTTTCAATTGGGTTACTCTGTTCTTACGCTTTTTCTATACCGGCAGGTGCCAGTGTAGTAGTAGCAAATCTGATAGTATTTTTAATATTTACAGTAATTTCTATGATAAAAAAACATTAAATTAAGATATGAACAGTTGCTGAATGTGAGCTATCGCTCACAAAAATCAGAACAATAGTGGAGTGGGATATGGACATAAAAGAATTTTTACATTATTTAGACATATTATTTGAAGAAAAAAAATTGGATGAAGTAGAGCCTTTTCTTGATAAAAGTCTGGCTCAGGCGGTGAGAGAGCATAATTACTCTGCACAGTTTACAATATTAAACGAGATGATGGGATTTTTTAGAGATACCAGCCAGTATGATAAGTCGATTAAGGCTTGCGAACATTGCATTGTAGTTATGAAAGAGATGGGAATTGAAGGTACAGTAGATTATGCTACATCGCTGCAAAATATAGCAAATGCTTATAGGGCGGCAGGATTATTGGGGAAATCTTTGGATTATTATATAGAAACATTTCACATTTATGAAAATAATATTGAGGCAGGTGATTATCGGTTTGCCAGTCTGAATAATAATATTGCATTATTATATCAGGAAATGGGAGATTTTCAGATGGCAGTAAAGCATCTTAGAAAAGCACTGAAGATTATTGAAAAAATAGATGGCGAGGAAATTGCTGTAGCGGTTACTCAGTCTAATTTAGGTGCCTCATTATTAGAATTGGGAGAAGTAGATGAAGCAATAAAATATTTGCAGCAATCACTGGATACATATAGAAAAGATGAGGTGAAAAATTTTCATTACAGTGCTGCTTTGTCTGCAATGGCGGCAGCAAAATGCAAGCAGGAACAATATAGCGAAGCAGTGAAGTTATATGAGGAGGCATTGCCGGAAATCGAGATAAATATGGGAAGAGGAACTGCATATGAAATAACGCAGCACAATTTGGAAAGTGCCAGAAAAAAGTGTAAAAATATAGATAAATGTAATATGAGAGAAGTCGAAGAAGAAAGTAATAAATGTAATTATGAAAGAGTATCTGGAATAAGCCTTGCACGAAAATTTTATGAAGAAGTTGGTGCTCCTATGATTCATGAAAAGTTTTCTGAATATGAAGATAAAATTGCAGTAGGTTTTGTGGGAGAAGGATCAGAGCGTTTTGGGTTTGATGATGAATTTTCTCAGGATCATGATTTTGGACCGGGATTTTGCATGTGGGTAACAAACGGTACTTATGATTCCATTGGAGAGGCATTACAAGAGGAATATGATAAACTTCCAAAATCTTATATGGGGATAACTCGAATGGATACAAAGATGGCACAGGGAAGATGTGGAGTGCAGATAATAGGGGATTTTTATGAGAAATATACCGGTTTTAGGCAAAGTCCGGAGAATGTGTCTGATTGGATTAATATTCAAGACTATCAATTGGCAACGGTTACCAATGGAGTGGTTTTTAAGGATAATGAGGGAATATTCACACATATTAGAGAGCAATTCTTGAAGCAGCCTAAGCAGGTAAGACTCGTAAAACTGGCAAGGGAACTTTCCAGCATGGCACAGATGGGACAGGTAAACTATGGTCGTTCTATGGAGCGGAAAGATTATGTTACAGCAAATATGTGCATTGCAAAGTTTATGGAACATACTATGAAATGTATTTATCTATTAAATGAAAAATATGCTCCATATTATAAATGGTTGTTAAAAGGAATTAAGACATTGAGGATTTTACCTGAAATGGGAGATATTATGTGTGCCCTTGCAGATATGCCTGATCAGAGAGAAGTATGGAAAAATTATCATTATGATAATATGTCTGTGAATGAGAAAGACCAGAAAGCACTGACTGTAGAAATTGTTGCAACATTCATTATATATGAATTAAAGAAACAGAGATTAGTGGATGATATATCTTCTAATTTTCTAGAGGATTATGTAGGAGTCATAATGGGAAAGGCAGAGTATAACAGAGAAGATGCAATAAACGAAATAATCAGACTGGAATTTGAGGCATTTGATAAAGTAAAAAATGAGGGGGGAAGAGCAGAGTGCCAGAATAACTGGCCATTCTTTTGTGTAATGAGAAAGAGTCAATATCTTACATGGACAGATGAAATGCTGGTGTGCATCAAAAATCTGTGGTTAGAAAATAAATCTAAAGGATGGAATATGATTACTGAAAAGTACGGCCGTATGATGGAAAGTACTGCTCCGGATGAATATAAAGAATTAGAGAAAAACTTTCCATTAAAATCTGACCAAACGAGAGCAATTGTCAATCAGATTGCAGAAATTCAAGTTGAATGGATGAAAGATTTTGCAGAGCAGTATCCAAAGCTGGCAGTGCAGGCACGTGATATTACCAGTGATACAGATGCTATAGATAATGCAAGTTATGAGACATATTTAAAAGGTGAGTTATTGACGTATTCTGATGAACTTTTGAAGATGTACGCACAATTTGTTGTGGACTTGTATAGAGAGGGAAAAAATCTTGCAAAGATGACAATTGAGAATACTGCAAGGCTACAGGGATTTAGAAGCTTGGATGAAGCTGAAAACAGTATTAGATAATAAAGCGGCATAGTGTATATATTTATGCTTTGAATGAAATTAAATGTGAATAGATAAGGAGATTATCATGTCATTTTTACCAATATCCCGTGAGGATATGATAGAACAGGAAATAGAACAATTAGATTTTGTATATGTGATTGGAGATGCTTATGTAGATCATCCTTCTTTTGGGCATGCTATTATCAGCCGTGTTTTGCAGGCACATGGATATAGTGTGGGAATTATTGCCCAACCGGATTGGAAAGACGATAACAGTATTAATATACTCGGCGAGCCGCGTTTGGGATTCCTTGTTATGGGTGGGAATATGGATTCTATGGTGAATCATTATTATGTGTCGAAGAAAAGACGCGACAGTGACGCATACACTCCGGGAGGTGTAATAGGAAAACGCCCGGATCATGCAGTGGTTGCTTATTGTAATCTTATTCGCCATACATATAAGGAGAAACCGATTATTGTAGGAGGGATTGAGGCTAGTCTTCGTAGAATGGCTCATTATGATTATTGGAGTAATAGTTTTAAACGTTCCATTCTGTTGGATGGACAGGCAGATTTGATTTCATATGGCATGGGAGAAAAGTCTATTGTTCAGATAGCAGATGCTTTGGCCAGTGGAATGGATGTAAAAGATATTACATATATACCAGGAACAGTATTTAAGACAAAGGATTTGTCATTAGCATATGAACCCGTCATTTTACCATCATATGATGAGATGAAACAGGATAAGTTAAAATATGCAGAGAGCTTTAGGATTCAAAGCGAGAATACAGATCCATTTAATGGACAAACATTAGTGGAGCCATATCCTAATGGTGTGTATGTAGTACAAAATGCACCTCAGGAGCCGCTGAGCAGGCAGGAAATGGATGATGTTTACGATTTGCCATATGAGAGGACATATCATCCTGTTTATGAGAAGGCTGGCGGAATACCGGCAATACAGGAAATACAGTTTTCTTTAATTAGCTGTCGTGGATGTTTTGGTGCCTGCAGTTTTTGTGCCTTGACGTTCCATCAGGGAAGAATTATACAGACAAGAAGCCATGAATCAATTATGAAAGAGGCAAAAAAGATAACGGAAATGCCGAATTTTAAAGGATATATTCATGATGTAGGCGGACCTACAGCGAACTTTTATCATCCTGCGTGTAAAAAACAGTTGAAAAATGGAGTATGTAAACATAAGCAGTGTTTATGGCCAAAACCTTGTAAGAATCTGGATACTGATCACAGTGAATATTTAAAACTATTGAGGAAATTGAGGGAATTGCCAAAAGTAAAAAAAGTATTTGTACGTTCTGGAATCCGTTTTGATTATATAATGGAGGATAAGAATGATACCTTTTTTAAAGAACTGGTAGAGCATCATATCAGTGGACAGTTAAAAGTGGCACCGGAACATATTTCAGATAAGGTGCTTAAATATATGGGAAAACCACAGAATTGTGTTTATGAGAGGTTTATAGATAAATACTATAAGTTAAATGACAGAGCAGGCAAAAAACAATTTGTTGTTCCATATCTGATGAGTTCACATCCAGGATCCGACATGAAGGAGGCTGTGAAACTTGCAGAGTATTTACGGGATATTGGATATAATCCACAGCAGGTTCAGGATTTTTATCCTACACCATCGACAATGTCTACAGTTATGTACTATACTGGTGTTGACCCGAGGACGATGGAACCAGTATATACTCCTAAAAATCCACATGAAAAAGCAATGCAGAGAGCATTGATGCAGTATAGAAACCCAGCCAATTATGAACTGGTAAAAGAAGCGCTTTATATTGCAGGAAGAGAGGATTTGATAGGTTTTGGACGGGAATGCCTGATTAAACCAAGAAGGTTTAAAACGGAGAAAGATAAATATCAGGGAAAGAGAGATAAAGGTACAAGGAATTACAAAAAGCCCAACAATCAGACAAAACATACTGAGAAGGGAACTGGAAAACAGAAAGTAAAATCAAAAAGAAAGAACCATAGAAAAAAGCAGACAAATTATCACAAACTAAATAATCAAAGATAATAAAAGCGAAAACAGATTAATTTTGTATAAGATTGGTTTGTTTTTCTTTTATTTGAAATAGACATACTTTGTAAACTATACTATACTAATATAAGATATGTAGGAATTGTAAAGGAGAATGGAATAAAATGGATATTAATACATTACAGAAAGATATGATTGCAGCTATGAAGGCTAGAGATAAAGCCCGAAAAGAATCAATCTCTGCTTTGATACAGGCAGTAAAAAAAGCAGGAATTGATGCAGGATGCAGAGAAGATATTCCTGAAGAAATGGTAAATAAAGTAATCTTAAAAGAGTTAAAGACAGTGAAAGAACAGATTGACAGCTGTCCGGCAGATCGAACAGATTTGAAGGAAGAATATCAGGCAAGATATGATGTGTTTAATGAATATGCGCCAAAACTTATGAGTGTGGATGAGGTAGAAGCTGAGTTGAAAGAGAAGTTTGCAGATGTTCTTGCTACAGGAAATAAAGGACAGATTATGAAAACGGTTATGCCAGCTTTTAAAGGGCGCGCAGATGGAAAGGTAATTAATCAGCTTGTAGCAAAATTATGCCAGTAAGTGGCATAGAAAGGTTTAGTGAGATAGATGAAAAGCAGATTTATTAGAAATATTTTGTCAGGCATATGTGCATTGACTTTGGCGGTTAGTATATTACCTGGCTGCAATAAGGTAACAGCAGATGTAGTGGAAAATAAGATTGAATATCATTTTGCCAATCAGAATCCGGGACTTGCATATGGGGAGATAACGGTAAGCACAGAAAAGCCGGGAGATTATCAGTTGTATTGGGGAGACGATAGTGGCAATAGGTTAAAGTATAATGGAGTTTCTTTTAAAGAATTAACAGATGTAACTACAACAGAAAGCAAACTTACCACAACATATAAAGTTCCATCTGAATATACGGTGATTCCACAGGGTGCAGAGAAACTGATGTTAGTTGACAGCAAATCAACCACCGTTTATACATATGATATTCCAAAAGAAAAGCAGTTAAATGAAGGAAACGTTATATATCAGTTTGGATTAATGAGTGATGTACACTATAATAGATATCATGATTATTCAGAGGACGATTCAGTCGTTGCTTTTAATAATGCATTGAAGTTTATAAATGCTCAGGGAATAGATTTCTTAGGATTAACTGGAGATTTAAGTAGTCACGGTGAAAAAGAGGCCTTTACAAAATTTAAAACGGCAACTGATAAATATCCTAAAATGACGGTATACACATGTATGGGAAATCATGATGTAGGTGGCATTAAGGATTTTAATAAATATGTAAATACAAAGAAAAAAACAGATAAAAATATTAAAAATATAAATAGCAATGGTGTTGATTTCGTATATGAAAAACAGGGAGACATATTTATATTTTTTAGTCAGACAAAATGGTCCTATAATGGCAAATACAGCAGACTGCTGGAAGAGCAGCAGTTAAACTGGCTGGAAAAAAATCTGAATACTTTTGCAAATAAAAATGTGTATTTGTTTTTTCACTCATATTTTGCGTTGGAAAATGGTGATGTTACAAACGCAGTAGGTAATTTGAAAAATCCAGGTGGGTATACCTATGATTTGACATATACATTTGGTAATGATGATGAAAAAAGATTTCGAAAATTGTTAAATAAATATTCAAATGTGACTATGTTTAACGGACACTCGCATTGGGCATATGATCAGCAGAAGTATAATTCTGATTTGAATGTAGGAAATATTAATTCAAAAAAAACAGGAGCTTCTATTGTGCATCTGGCGAGTGTCAGTGCACCACGAACAATTGAAACAAATTCGACAGAGAGAGATGAGAATAACGGTAAACTTTCTCAAGGAACAGTAGCATTAAGATACAAAAACAGTACAGTGTATCTTTCTACTGATTTTATAGAGGGAAAATATATGGCAGATGCATCGTATATCTGCTATGATGGCAAGAAGGGAACACCGATTCCAGCGGTAAAAACAGGTGGTTCAAAGATTAAATCTCTTGGAAAAATTAAGAAGGTTTCAAGAAAATCAAAAAAATATAAAGTTTTAGTGAAGTACAAAAAAGTCAAGAGTGCTTTTAAGTATGAGATTCAATATGCAACTCATAAAAAGTTTAAATCAGGAAAGACAAAAACAAAACGTACAAATAAAACGAAATATACGATTACAAAGTTAAAAAATAAAACAACATATTATATTAGAGTTAGAGCATATAGATATCAATTTGGTGAAAGAATTTATGGAAAATGGTCTAAAATTAAGAGACTTAAGATAAAGAAGAAGTAGTGTTATGAAAAGCAGAAAAATAAAATTAAAAAAAATATTAATAATCGATGGAGTTATTCTTGTAATTATTTTGTCAATGTTCATATTTGTGAGATGCAGACATAGAGATGCCTTTACAGATAAAGGTTATTATAAGAATATATCGTTAAAGGGAACTTGGTTCAAAGTAGATTTGGATGAAATGTATCAGGTAAAATTCTACGGGGCAGATTATGAGGAACAGGACGTTTATGGAGAACAGGCCAGAAAAGGTAAGTATGAGATTGGAAATCATGCATTAAAACTGGGAAGTAAACAGTACTCAATGAAATATGTCAATGAAAGAAAAGAACTGGAAGATATGATTGATGATGATATTGAGCAATACGAATTAAAAGAATATTTTTATATCATTGATGATGAAGGAAATAAAATTTATTATTTTAAACAGGAAGAAGATGCAGCAGATCAATTAGATTATAATTGTCAGACAAATGCCTATTATGAGAAATCAGGTATGTTTGATCAAAATGGATTTGCCATAGATGAAGAGGGAATGCTGTTAGCTTATAATGGAGATAAACAACAAGTAACGGTTCCTGAATCAGTATCAGGTATTGCAGAAAATGCTTTCTCAGCAGATTATAACAGGGCATTAAATACAGAAAAGGTTATAATACCTGGAAGTGTTAAGAAAATAGAAAGCGGTGCTTTTTTATTTTCGAATGTAGATATAGTTGTAATTAATGAAGGAGTAGAGGAGATTCAGGACTGGGCATTTGGAGACAGCCATATTAAAGAGATATATCTTCCGAAACAGATTTTACACATGAGTCCTAAAATGTTTGAAACAGAGGAAGGTGTGGAAGGATTAAAAATTTATTGTCCTGCCGGATCACAGACAGAACTGGTTATAAAAAACAATCCGCCGGCAGGAGATTATGAACTGATTAAAGAATAAAATTTATATATTAAAATAGCGTATATATTTTCTGTTGTTTTGGGTAAAATACAAAAAACTGATTAGACTAAATATCAGACGTGGTATTTTACTAAAAATTTACGAAAGATTTACTTAGTAATAACCTCAATATTACATTGAAACATTAATGTGGTTTTATGGAGGTACAGAAAATGGATATATTCAATATTTTATCTTTAGTTGGAGGACTTGCATTGTTTTTATTTGGAATGCAGGTTATGGGAGAAGCTTTAGAAAAAAGGGCAGGAAATCAATTAAAAAATATTTTAGAAAAGCTGACATCGAGTAGATTTAAAGGCTTTTTGTTGGGAGCAGGAGTGACAGCTATTATACAAAGTTCTTCTGCCACAACGGTAATGGTTGTTGGATTTGTAAATTCAGGTATTATGAACTTAAAGCAGGCGATTGGTATCATAATGGGAGCGAATGTAGGAACAACAATAACCTCATGGATACTGAGTTTGTCAGGGATAGAAAGCTCTAATGTTTTTGTCAGTTTGTTAAAGCCCACATCTTTTACACCGGTTTTAGCACTGATAGGTATTATCTTATTAATGAGAAAGAAAAACAGTAAGAGTGCAGATACTGGAATGATTTTACTTGGTTTTGCGGTTCTTATGTTTGGCATGGACGCAATGTCAGCAGCAGTTAGTCCGTTAAGGGATGTACCGGAGTTTCAGCAGATACTTACAATGTTCAGCAATCCGATTCTTGGGGTTTTGGCAGGTGCATTTTTGACCGCAGTAATACAAAGTTCTTCAGCATCTGTGGGAATACTGCAGGCTTTGGCATCTACTGGTGCAGTTAGTTATGGAAGTGCTATACCAATAATCATGGGACAGAATATCGGAACTTGTGTAACTGCTATGATTTCAGCAGTTGGTACAAATAAAAACGCAAAAAGAACAGCAGTAGTGCATCTTGCATTTAATCTTATCGGAACTACAGTGTGGTTAACAGTTTTCTGTATTGTGAATGCTGTTGTAGATTTTTCTTTTATTAATGAAAGTGCCAGTTTGCTTGGGATAGCAGTAATTCATACAATTTTTAATGTCTTGTGTACAGCACTTTTGTTTCCTTTTGCAAGATTATTAGAAAAAATAGCATGTTTTATTGTAAGAGATTCAAAAGTAGGAGATTCCAAGGAACTGCTTGATGAAAGATTGATGGCAACGCCGGCTATTGCTTTGGAGCAGTGTCGAAGATTGGTATACAAAATGTTGGAGAGAGCAGAATCAGGAGTAAAAAAATCTTGTGCGATGATACGGGAATTTTCCGACACGGAAATGGAAGAGGTTGTTTTTTCTGAGCAGGAAGTAGATAAATATGAGGATGAATTGGGAACATATTTAGTACAGATTGGAAGACAGAATCTTAGCGAGCAGGACAGCCATGTGGTAAGCGAATTGCTGCATATCGTCGGAGATATAGAACGAATCTCAGATCATTCAGTGGGCATTGTTAAATCAGCTGAAAAAATAAAAAGAAAGAATTTGAAATTTTCTGATAAGGCAACGGAAGAAATCAGCGTAATGATAGAAGCTGTTGAAGATATTTTGGACAAAGCCAAAATTGCTTTTAGAGAAAATGATACAGATATGGCGCTTTCTGTGGAAGCGATGGAACATGTAATTGATCATTTGAAGCATGAATTAAAAAAGAGACATATTGACAGATTAAAAACTGGGAAGTGTTCTATTGATCAGGGATTTATCATGACAGATATTATTACATCCTTGGAGAGAATCTCAGATCATTGCTCCAATGTAGCGGGGTGCGTTGAGGAAATTGGCCGGGGAAGTCTGGGAATTCACGCTTATGCAAGAGAGATTGTAAAAGAACCTGATAGTGAATTTGATAAAAAGTATCAAGAGTATAAAAAAAGATATGAACTTAATTAAATATTAAGTTATAATAAGAGTATGTAAAATTAATAAGGAAGATAAATGAAGGGAGAAAGATATGAACATAGATGTATTTAGAAATCTATCATATGGGGTTTATGTAGTTTCAACAATGGACGATGGAAGAGCTACAGGATGTACAGCGAATTCTGCGATGCAGATTACAGCATCTCCTGCAACAGTTGCAATTAGTATCAATCACGACAATTATACAAATAAATGTATCAGAGAATGTGGCAGGTTCGCAGTAAATATCATTGCTGAAGATTCACAATCTATGCTGATTGGAAAGTTTGGATTTTTTTCAGGAAAAGATACTAATAAGTTTCATGATGTGGATTTTAAAATAGTAGAAGAGATGCCAATACTTGATGATACTTGTGGTTATATTATTTGTAATGTTATAGATACAATGGAAACTGCGACCCATACAGTATTTTTAGGAGAGGTCATAGAGGGTGACGTTCAGGGAAGCGGTCGTGTACCAATGACATATGCATATTATCATAACGTGATTAAAGGAAGAAGTCCAAAGAATGCACCAACATATATTGAGGAATAAGGATGATGTAAAGTTCTTATGGGATATTGAAACGAATAAAATACCCACATGCGTAAGCATGTGGGTATTTTATTATATAGTTATTAATGTTGTATTATTTGAGAAAAGTTTTTAAATTTGTTAGATGTTCCATACCTTCCTTACGTCCGATATCATATAAAGATTTTAACTTATCAGGATTCCGTTCAGTACGCCCAATGGTAATAGGCTCTTTTGGCTGAATTATATATACCTCACCACGGGATTCCATTTCCTTTAAGTCATCTAATGTCTGGTTATACATTTTATGACGGATTTCCATGTCATGGACAAGGTTTGGATATTTCCGTCCCATTTTTAGTTTAATAAATGGCAGACTACTGCTTTTCTTTTTTCTGTAACCATTGTGCTGGGTAAGAATAACAATGTTTTTCTTGTAGCCCATTTCCCTGAATTTGTGAATTGGTATGGCATCGGATATGCCGCCATCCAGCATTTGTATACCATCAATTTCTACGATACGTGAAACTAACGGCATGGATGCTGAGGCACGATACCATTCTATATCGGTTTCGTCACCATTAGGACACAGATGGTATATTGGTTCTCCTGTATTAATATCTGTTGTAACAACATAGAAATCCATAGGATTATTTTTGTAAGTATTTACATCAAATATATCCAGCTTATTTGGCAATTCCTTATAACAGAAATCAGCCCCATATAAATCTCCTGTTCTCATAAGAGAACGCAGCCCTACATATCTGGGATCACGGGAGTACTTCATATTATACCGAATAGTACGGCCAATTTGTTTGGATTTAAAATTACAGCCAAAAGTTGCGCCGGCTGAGACACCAATAGCACCATCTACAGTAATATTGTTTTCCATTAAAATATCTAAAATGCCTGCTGTGTACATGCCACGCATGGCACCGCCTTCTAATACAAGCCCAGTCTTCATTCCTGCTTTCTCCTATGCATTATAAAAATTTCATTCTTTACTTTATATTATAACACAATAATTCGTGAGGTAATCAATAAATGAAGAGTAAATTTAACTATTGGATGATGGTATATAAGGGATTAATGCTCCTGCAACATTGGATATCGGCATTGTCTGCAGCCAGACTTTTCCAGGACCGGTTACTACAGTGTTAAACAAACCTTCACCGCCAAGAAATTTGTTTTTAAGACCAGGTACAGTCTGAATGTCCATCTGACAGCTTTCTGTCATGGCCGCAAGATGACCTGTGTCAATAATAATCTGTTCGCCAGGTCTTAATTCGTGCTCAATCACATGTCCGTCAAATTCAGCAAATGCCAGTCCGTTTCCGGAAATTTTCTGCATAATAAATCCCTCTCCTCCAAAAAGTCCGGAACCTAGTTTCTTTCTAAAATGCATTGACAATTCAACGCCTGATTCAGAAGCAAGAAAAGCAGATTTCTGCATAATCATTGCATTGCCAGGAGAAATTTCAAATGCTTTAATTGAACCCGGAAAACTTGAGGCAATGGCAATCATACCATCATTTCCTTGTGCAGTATAAATGTTTTGGAAAATTGTATCTCCAGACAATGCTCTTCCAAACATCTTTCCGATACCACCACCTGTTGTTTCCATCTTCATGTTTGGTGACATCCAAGCCATTCCGCCACCTTCTGTAATAATTTTTTCACCAGCTGCTAGTTCACATATAACTACTGGTAGTGTCTCACCTTGAATTGTATATTTCATTTTTTGTCCCTCCTTAGTAATATAGTCTGTTTTGTGTAAATTGCTGTCACTATTTTTATTTTAATCATATCATATTTACTTTGTAATTATCCAGTTACAATTTATAGTTTGGAATCAATAATTATTATTTTTTATTTGTTTCTTTTTGCGAATCGGTATTACTCTCTGATTTATCAGAGGATTTTCCCTCCCGCTTATCGCTGACCTGACTACCATCATGTTCCATATGGTAATTATCTTTATATATTAATTTTGAAATTGGAACAATTTCGTATCCTTTTTCCTGTAATCCTTCAATTACTTTAGGCAATGCCTCAGCAGTGTATTTTGCACCATTGTGCATGAGAATAATGGAACCGTTTTTCAGATCTTTGTGGTTTAACACAGTATTGACAATGGAGTCTACACCATAATTTTTCCAATCTAAGCTGTCCACGTTCCATACAAATGCAAAGTATGATAAATAAAGGCAATTAACAAAGATATAGATGCGTCTGGCAATGCTGGACGCTTTTTATATAGGTTGAGCTAACGACCATAAACGGGCTTTTGTATATTCATAGGGGGCTGAGAACAACAGCTCCCTAATCCCCTAAAATGTTGCAAGAGAGAAAGGAGAAATTGTATGGGAAAAGTTATTGCGGTAGCAAATCAAAAAGGAGGCGTGGCGAAAACAACCACAACATTTAATTTAGGGTACGAATTAAAAGAAAAAGGAAAAAGAGTTCTTTTAATTGATTATGATCCACAGGGTAATTTATCATTAGCTGCAGGAATTAATAATGAAGAGGTTCAAGGGATAACGGAACTGATGCAGCTGGAAAGGGAAGATGATCCGTTACCGGAAATAGAGGATGTGGCAATTAAATATCATGGTCTTGATATTATTCCATCTAATCTGGTTTTGGCTACGGAGGAAATTAATTTAGTAAACGCTACATGTAGAGAGTATATTCTAAAAGCCGTAATTGATGAGTACAAAAATGAATATGATTATGTACTGATTGATTGTGGACCGACTTTGGGTATGCTCTTAATTAATGCCTTAACAGCGGCAGACAGTGTTTTGATTCCGGTAGAACCGACAGATTTTTCCATTAAGGGGTTATCGCTGCTATTGGAAAGTGTTGCAAGAACAATAAGAAAATTAAATAAGAAACTTAAGGTGGAAGGTATCATTTTTACAAAGGTTGATATGAGGACAAATGTATGGGCATCCAGCATAAAAGATGTAAAAGAAGTATATGGCGCTTTAAATATTTTTGAAACAAAAATACCATTAAGAGTTGCAGCTGAAAAAGCAAATAAAAGAAATGTACCAATTAGAGAATTTAATAAGAAAGATGATTCGGGGGTTGCATATGAGAGATTGGCGATGGAGGTGATGGAGAATGAATAATCTTAAAGGATTAGATGAAATCTTTAGAACAGAAGAGGAAAAAGAAATTATGGAGCTAGAGATAACTTCTCTGGTCGATTATCGAAGGGGAAATCTAGGGAAAAACAGGTACAGCAAAGAAGACATGGACGATCTAACGGAGTCAATTAAAAACTTTGGCGTGATTCAGCCTTTAATTGTACGGCCAATTCCAGATACAGAAAAATATGAAATATTATTGGGACATCATAGAAAAGATGCAGCGAAAAGAAATAAACTTCAGACAGTACCATGTATTGTTAAAGAGTTAGATGATGATCAGGCAGAGTCGTTTTTCTTAGACAGCAATCTGCAAAAAGGAGTTGAGAAACTTACACATTCTGAAAAAGCAGAATTGATTTATAGAAGGAATGAGGTTTTGAAAAACCAGGGTGTAAGAACAGACTTAATGTCTGATGAAGAGAAAGAAAACAGGGAAAATATTAATGATGAGTTTCATTTATCATCTAGTACTATTAAAAGATATTTACGAATATATAAATTGATGGATATTTGGAAACAGATGTTAGATAAAGGGAGGATTGCTATCAGAACTGCTGTAAACATTTCGTATCTAGATACGAAAGAGCAGGAAATGTTATATGGCTTGGTTGAAGAGAAAGGACTTTTGATTAGTGAAAACGAGAGTATTTCAATTAAGGAAAACAAGAAACTGGGAAATATAACAAGGGAATTATTAATTAAAATCTTATGTCCTATTGTTAATGAGGAACCGACGAGAAAACAGGTAAAGAAGAAAGCAATATATCGAATGAATCCAGTTGTGTTTAGTAAGTTTTTTACGGAAGAACAGGAACTGGATGAGATAGAAGATATTGTCGAGAAAGCGCTGGAACAATACTTTGGTCGGAATTAGCGTAGGAGGGATAAAATGAATATACAAGAATTGGGATTAGAAATAATAAAAGTATTTGGAATATTAGACCTTTTGTGTCTGTTATATTTCATTATTAGATGAGCAGAGAGAAGCAGTTACTCTTGTTTATAGGTAACTGTTTTATTTTATTTATAACTACATTTACCAGGGGGCCCGGTTGGTTAGGATTTCTTTACAGTCTCCTTTCAGATAAGCAACATTTGGGGACCGGGTCTTCTGGTAAGTGTAGTTATAAATAGCAAATGGGAGGAATTTAGGATGATAACAATTAAAATATTATTGTTTGCGATACAAAGAAAATGTTTACTTTCAATGAAGATACGGTCTGACAGAGTCAGATGCTTGTGGTTGCCTTTGATATTTTTACTCATGATATTACTCCAATCTACACAGACGGGTAACCTGATTTCATTATACACTGTGCAGAAGTAACTTCTAGTTATTAGATTTTAAAATTTTACAGATAGAATTTAGTTTTTTATTTAACGAAAAAGAAAGAGGAGAATTAAGATGAAAAAAATAATAATAAATCTTGACAAATTCGAACGTACGTTCTAATATGGTTGTATATTACCTTTGAGTTGAATAATGTCATTTTTTGTCGTATAGTAAAAGAAAAAACTGGAGGGTAAAAAATGGCAAAACGAGTAGGGTTGAGTATTTATGGACTGTCATTGTATGATGGAGAAAAGAAAATTAATTTAAATAACGTTAAGGATTCAAAGAGTATAGTCCAACTTATTAAAGAACATATTGATGATAATGGACAAGATTATGACAATGATATTGCGAGAGAAAGAGTGTCAACATTTACTGATGTAGAATATGAAGAAGTAAAAGTAGATAACAAGAAAGAATATAGCATTATTTATGGATTGTTAAAGACAGGAGAATATGGAGTTCAGTCAGAGTTGTTTGATGTTCATGATAAGTCTGTTTATAATAAAAAAACGACACAAGCAGAGATTAATCCATTTGGTTTTTGTATTGCATTGGCAAAAGGAGACAAAACTAAGGCAGTTGTTATTCTTCAAACGTTTGGAAATCTTGGTATAAAAACTGTTTTCCGCCAATATCTTGAAAAATGGAAGAAATTTAATAAATTGGATTATGGTATAATGATGGATGCTCTGTATCCGATACAATATATTAGGAGAGTTTTGCATAGTGGAATACTTCAAAAAATAAGAATGATTAAGTATGAAGTTCCAGAGGATGTATCTAATCGATTGCACATAGATAATGGTGTAAAAATGAAAGAAGAGAGAATTTTATATAAACCTTCTGGATTTATTAGAAATAACATTAAAAAGATTGAAGAGTTTTTTAGTGGTCAAAGATCTAGTACTCAAATAGTAGAAATTCCTGATTTTGATTTTGATCAATTAAAATTTGAGTTTTCATTGAATGGAAAAAGTAAAACTATAAATTTTGATAATACACAAAATTTAAGAGTAAATGAAGATATTACTGATCATGTTACAATGGATAATGGAAATCCAACTTTTCAATCTTTAAAAGTATGTTTGATTGATACAGCATACGAGTATTTAAAACTAACTGGGTTTGTAGTAGATTAGAAAAGAGGTGGTTAATTATGATTAATACGGTTATTTCGAATATGAAATATGTAATCTTGATAGTCTCAATTGTCATAATATTAATAGGAAAGATAGGGGCAAAGTTAGATTATTTATCGATAAAAGAGATTATAATTAATCACATTAAATGTTTTAAAACTAATGATAATTCAAGGTGGTTATGGTTACCGATATTGAATTATAATTTGGTTCCAATTTTATTGGGGATATCCGCAACACTTTTTAAAGAAATTAATACAGAAATAATAAATATTATTACAGTTATTATGAGCATTCTGACAGCAATGTTATTTACAACGCTAACAATGGTTATTGATATGAAGGCAAAGATAAACAGTAATAATAGTTATTATAGGACAGAGTACGAGATATCAAAAAAGGCTATAATTGAGACATATTATACAGTAATGTATGAGATAGTAATTAGCATTATTATATTAATTGCTTGTTTATTATGCATTTATATAGAAAAATTTTATTTTGTATTTAGTTTAATCATTTATAGTTTATCATTTTTGCTATTATTCAATTTATTTATGATTATAAAAAGATTGTTTAAAGTAATTAATACTAATATAAATAAGTAAAGTAATAAAAAGCACCTTTGGGTGCTTTTTTATATGGAGAAATTGAAAATAGGAGGAGTATAAAAAAGAGTTGGATATATTTGTCAGTAGCCCTGGCAGGGTTTAAAACTAATCCCCTATAATTTCATACTCAATTAGTTTTATAAAATACCCTGCCAGATTAAATAAATTATCGGAAAATATAGAAAATTCAAATAGGATAAAAAAAGAGTTCCATATAGGAACTCTTAGTGACACTAAATATTTTATAGTTATCTGTTATATTATTTATGTATTGATATTTTTAAAAATTTTGTTTTAATAATAATTTTCTTTGCATCAGCCATATGTGGCATTTTAAGTAAAAAATAAACATTTAATGTACATACAAAAGTTGCGATAGTAATTAATAAAATAATTAGTGTTATTTTTAACATAAGCTACCTCCTAATCTAAGTAAGTGTCACTTTGATTAGGCCAAATAAAAGTATTTAGTGATGTATGCTTATTTATATTACAAAAGACATATCCAAATAATGATTTATGGGATATTGCTTGTAAAAATATAATAAAAAATTTATGATAAAGAGCATTAATAACCAGTTCATGTAATGGTTCATGGACAATATCATTTAATAATTTTTCTATTCTAGATTCAGAATTAGAACTTTTATTATATTTTTTATATTTAACAAGAAATAAATCAAAAAATATAATCATCACTAAAACTCCTTATATAATAAATTTAGGTTGATAAAGTAAAGAAAAAATTATAGCGATATGATTAAGAGAAACTGGATAAGCTGGTTTCTCTTTTTTATATAAAATTCTGTAAAAAAATTTAGGAGGATAATGAAAATGAAAAGAAACAGAATTATTACAGCAGTATTGAGTTTGACAATGATATTATCATTAGTTTTAAGCTCAGTAGTATTTGCCGTAGATTACGGCGTTGACACAATGGACACTATTAACAGGGATGCAAAGGGAAGTATTACAATTCATAAGTATGACCTTACTGCAGCAAACAATGCAAATGTTGATACAACCGGTCTTACAGCAAATGGTAAAACTGATGATTCAGCAGAGGAAATGCTGAAAGATTATGCCATCAAAGGTGTTGAGTTCACTTACCTTAAAGTTGGTGGTGTGATTCAGGATTCAGATGCCGGCACTGTGAAACTTTTGTATGAGATTCCCAAAGCCCTGCAGATTATCATCGGGTTAACAGAGGAGAGTGCGAAAGTAATTGAGAGTAAAGATTATTATACGAGCAATCAGATTAATGATGCTTTGGCAGCTTCGTTGCTTGATAATACAGCTACAAAGAACAAGCTGGAAGAGTATATTACATCCGGTACAGCGCTAAACCTTACAGATACCAACGGAGTAACAACAAAGACAGATTTAGATCTTGGTTTATATCTGATTGTTGAGACAAAGGTTCCCGAAGATGTTGTATCAACAACAGATCCGTTTTTTGTGCAACTGCCTATGACTGATGCAGAAGGAGAAAGCTGGTTTTATGATGTGGTACTATATCCAAAGAACCAGACTGGAAATCCTACACTAGAAAAGAAAGTAAGAAACAATCCTAATACGGAAAATATAATTACAGACTTAGATAAAGAGACGTTCGTATCGGAAAGAGATGAGTATAAATATCAGGATACTGTAACAGCGAGTGAAGGTGAAGATTTAGACTATTATCTTTTATCTAAACTGCCTCATATCACATCCAGTGCAACATATCTTAAGGTTTATACCTTTAAAGATACAATGTCTAAAGGAATTACTTACAAAAAAGATACAGTTATTGCAATTTATGATGGTATAGATACAGTAAAACAGACGAATGTAAATAATGTAAAGGAAAGTGGCGCTGTTGCTGTATGGGAAGAAAGCGATGGCAGATTCAGAACTGTGTATGATAATGAAAATAATACAATGGAAGTTGTATTCACAGCAGAAGGTTTAAAAGATATCAACACAAAGTATTCTGATAAATATATTGCAGTATACTATACAGCTAAAGTAAACAGTGATGATTCAGTTCTTACAGGAGATAAGGGTAATCCGAATGATGTTACTCTTACTTGGAAAAGAACTAGTGAAGAATATTATGACATATTAACAGATGAGTGTATTGTGTATACATATGATTTTGACATAACAAAAGAGTTTGCTGATAGTAAGGGAGACTCCACTAAAGTTAAATTTGCAGTAAAGAATACAACAGATGGAAACTATGTCGTGGCTTCAGGAACAGAAGGTGTGTATTATGTAACAGGAAGAACAGATACTATGGATGATGCAACTATTTTTAGTCCTGCATCAGATGGAACATTAAAAATCAGCGGTATTGAAGCTGACACATATGCAATTACTGAAACTGCAACGGATAAGGGATATAATTTATTAAAAGATTCTATAATTGTTAATATTAATGCTACGACGGCTACCATCACTCCAACGAAAGCAAATATTACAGGAACACAGAGCAAGAAGGAAGTAAGCGTTGCAAATGACGGTGTAATACAGGGATTAGAATTGAAAGATACAGTAACCGTTGAAACAAACGCCGCCAGTGCAACAGTAGATGGCAAAAATTCAAATATGAAGGCTAGTGAAACAGATGCAGATTCTACAAACGCTTCTGTAGTTATTAAAGTAATCAATGAAAAATCTTTTAATATTCCGCAGACAGGTAGAGCCGGGATTTATATAATGACAGTTTTCGGTGCATTATTGCTTGTGTTCGGTATATCAAGAATGGGGAAAAAAGAAAAAGTTACAGAGTAAGTTAATGAGATTTAAAAAAATAATGAC
The DNA here is from genome assembly GCA_910584795.1 of uncultured Eubacterium sp. Classification (GTDB taxonomy): domain Bacteria; phylum Bacillota; class Clostridia; order Lachnospirales; family Lachnospiraceae; genus Eubacterium_G. The sequence goes on from CAJUBZ010000003.1 coordinate 101,974, forward strand.
CATTATAATTATTGTTATGGGGATGGGGTTGATATCCTATCCCTATATCAGTAATTATATCTATGAAAACAGTGCAAAATCAACAATTAGTTCATTTGAAGAAAAAGTCGGTAAATTAAGTAAAAGCACAATAAAAAGTGAAATTGAGTTGGCAAAGAAATATAATATAAAATTAAGAGAAAAAGGTAAGGTATTTACGGATCCGTTTGCTGCAGCTAAAGATCAGTTGAATGCAACCTATTTTGAGATTTTAAGTATAAATAAAGAAGGCTTGATGGGATATATAGAGATTCCAACTATAGATACAAAGCTTCCAATCTATCATTCTTCAACAACTGAAGTACTTGAAAAAGGAGCCGGACATTTACAGGGTTCGTCACTTCCGATTGGAGGAAAAGGAACTCATGCAGTTATAACAGGACATACTGGTCTTAACAATGCAAAAATGTTTACAGATTTAACACAGATGGAAGTGGATGACTATTTTTATATCCACGTGCTGAATAGAACGCTTGCCTACAGGGTGTATGATATTGATATTATTGAGCCTGACGATATCAGCAGATTATCAATCATAAATGGGAAAGATTATATTACACTCATCACATGTACACCATATGGAGTGAATTCACACCGGTTACTGGTAATGGGAGAAAGGGCAAAGACAGATAAAATCCCTCAAAAAATAGACAAAAAACATTATATATCGCAGTGGCAGACAGACTATTTAAAAAGTATTTTAATTGGTTTATTTGTATCTCTTGTATTTATAATATGTTGCTTAGTACGAAAAAAATTTCGTAAGAAAAAGGATTTAGAGATGTATAAATAATTATTTATCAAATATTGCATCTTATGACAGTAATTGCTATAATTTTCTCAGGTGTTACCATAACGGTAGGCGGTTAGCCCTCACACAAGAGGGCAACATTGCTCTCTTAGTGTAAACGAAAGGGGGTGATGCTAATGAATACATATGAAACATTAATGATAACATTAACATTCATGTCTATTATAATTGCTGTATATAACAGCACAAAAAAATAACCGCCCACAGTCCTGAGAAAACTTAAGCGGTTATTTTTATAACTTATAAAGTTTGGGCTAACCGTCTATCGGTAGCACCTTTTGTACTTATATATTATCATTAGTTACTTTATATGTCAAATAAACTAAAAGATGAAACAGCATAAATATTAGAAAAAAAAGAGACTAGTTATAGAACCATTCTCTCTTTCTATTACCGTTTTACATACGATCCAAACGGTTTTTAAACTCATTTAACCCCGCTAGAAACTATAACATTGTTTTTACTATATCACAACAATTTTCTTTCGACTTGTTTCGGCATTTTTAGTCGAATATAAGGGTAAAATAAAATTAAAAAGTATCATCTACATACAAGTGTTAAAATATAAAGTATGTTAAAGAGTAGATTTTATATCTGCTCTTTTTCTTTTGAAAGAATGTTACAAGAAATTAAAAAGTAACCCAAAGTAACCTGTACATACATTTGATGAAATGTTAGAATATAATTATATTGATGGAGGGAAAAGTTATGAAGAAATCGATTAGAAAAATACTGGTAACTGCATTATTTGTTTTTTCAATATCACTGTTGATAACGGATGCAGCACAGGCAAAGCCAAAATTTAGTAAGTCTACAAAAACAATCACAATCAGGAAAACATATACATTAAAAATTAAAGGTATAAAAACAAAGAACATAAAGAAAGTTACGTTCAAGGCAAGTAATAAGAAAGTCATTTCAGTTAAAAAACTTTCAAACAAAGCTGTGAAAGTAATTGCAAGGAAAAAAGGACAGACGATAGTAAAGGCAGTAGTCAAGTGCAAGAAAAAAGTAAATGGTAAAAAGAAACTTATATTAAAATGCCGTATTAAAGTTGTAAATAAAAAAGTTGGCGATAAGAAAGATTCTGACAAAAAGAACGAGGAAAACAATGATAACAACAATATTGTAGATGATACCGGTAATAATGGTGGGAATACAGGTAAGGCAGAATATACTGTAGAAAAAATTTTAGAGCAGGATCCAGAGCGTTTTCAAAAAATTAACGATTATACGATATATGAAGCTGGAGACGAATATGCTTATGGTTTTATAACATCACCATTCTGGCACACTGTTGATTGGGCTACAAAGAAGCAGTATGATGAAATCATGGCAGAAGTAAAACGTATTGTTGAGGCAGTTCATATTTCAGATGGCATGACAGATCAGGAAAAGGCGTGGAGATTAGGAAGATACCTTGTAAAAAACATTAAGTATGAGTTGTCTACACATGAACAGCATATTTATGGAACTCTTTTTAATAAAAAAACAGTTTGTGCAGGTTATTCCAAAACATTTGCTCTGTTGTGCAGATATGCAGGGCTGGAGTGTGACTATATGCAGTCAGATGAAATTGGCAACCATGCATGGAACATCATCAAACTTCGTGATTATTGGTATGTGGTGGATTTGACAGATGCTTACTTTTGCTTTTGTACAAGTCTTGGAGATTATGATAAACATTATATTACAATACCATTTTTTAGAGAGTGGGAGTATGTAGATAAAACTTTAAGAGAACATATGGATTGGTTATATCTTACAGAAGAGTATGTATCCACTCATCCCATTGACACGATGGGTTATTACTTACGTTGTCAAGAGAGGGGAATTGAAGCTTTTACTGGAAAAGAACTATATTCTTTACCTGAATAACTATAATTAATTAAATAACACCTAAAAAGCAGTTTATACGTAGAGTATGGCTGCTTTTTTAGTGTAAATAAATATGTATAAACGGAAGGAGGATATATGAAAACTTAGATCAGTACCAGGAAAACAACAAAATAAAAAGAAATTTAGGAGGAAAAAAGAAATATGGTAGTTATCAAAAAATATGGTAAAAAAGTTACAGCTATACTGCTTGTTGCTATCATGACACTGTCGTTATGTGGTTATATGTTCTTACCGCAGGCAATGGTTAAAGCTGAAGATAATTTTCCGGCAACTGGGGTTCACAAAGGTACGCTGTCACATGGCAGATATCACAAATTATCAGGTTTGAAGAACTCTACTGGAGCTACAGTAACAGAACCGGATACAATTACAAGCAAAGGTGTAGGAAGGGCAGGCTTTTGTCTGTCACCGGGAGTAAGTGAGACAACGAAAACGAATGCATATACATCGGCTAATTATACGTCCGGTTACGGATTAAAATACTATAAGGCAATGATTGCATTTTATTATGATTGTAAAAACAGTTACAAAACAGATGCTGTAAGATATGCCGCACAGTTTTTCATCTGGCGGACTGTTATATTGGAGAGAAATCATAAAGGGAACTTTTCAGCTTCTGCTTATAATGGCAGTGGATTTAAATCGGGATTTCTTGCTTCAATAAAGAATCTCATGGGATATTCTGATGCTACAGCAACCGCTCTTTATAATAAGGCTTATGATTATATCAAAAATGGGGCAAATGGCGTATATAACAATCAGGTAGCGCTATTAAAGTGGACAGCGTCCAAGTCACAGACAATGCTTACAGGTAAGGTATACTCGGATAAGTCCTTAAAGATTAAAATTAATAAAGAATTGAGTGAATCAGGAACAGGTATATCACTTGCAGGAACAAAGTATGAACTGCATCAGGGTTCAAAATCAGGAACAAAGGTAGGAACATTTACTTTAAATAAAAATGGTATAGATACTATTACTTTAAAGAATGACGGTGCTTATGACAAAACGCTTAAATATGTTCTATATGAAACAAAGTGTGTGGCAGGAACAGTATCTAATCAGGAAAAGTCAGTTATTGAATTTTCCATTGACTGGGGAAAGATTAAAGACGGTGGGAATGGGGGCACGGTAAGTCTTAATAAAAACGGTGTAGATGGTAGTAAGCCGGGATGGTTCATTACATCTTCAGGCTTTTCGTCAGACTGCCAGAGGCAGTTAGTTAATAAGATTCCCAATATTACTGTTTCAGTAAAGAAACAGGATAGGAATACAAAAAAATCATTGGCCAACGGTGAGTTTACAATTTATGCGTATAATACTGATACTGGTAAGTACAGCACAAAGGTATCTGCAGCCAATAACCTGGGACATGCAGTGACTAATCCGCTGATTACTGGAAGTGATGGAAGTGCTGTCAGTGCTAAAATATATTATACAAGCAAAAACTTAGGAAGGTTTAAAGTTGTGGAAACAAAACCACCTGCAGGGTACATAAACAGCGGGGAAGAAAGAACATTTAACATTAAATCAGGCAATGGTATAACACAGGAGACACAGACATTCAGTTATATTTTTTATGATGAATCAACTCCTCGTGATTTATACCCTATAACATTAAAAAAAGTAGATGAAGATACTGGGACACCGATTTATGATGCTAAGTTTACAATTTCTGTCTGCAAGAATACAAGAACCGGGCAGTATCCGACCTTGGAATCTCTGACTTCGAATGATGACATTGCGTGGGTAGAAACAGTAGAAATAGAACAACGAAAAGAGGGAGAGGAACTGACCAATATATTTCAGACAAAGAAACTTGTTCCAAACCGTACTTATCTGATTAGAGAAATAAAGCGACCGAAAGGTTATGCATCTGATGGCGGCTCATGGGGACTGGGTCATGGAGCATTTATGCTGGAACATCTATCTGATGCCGACAAGTTGGATGTTATATATCAACTTGGATTTACCCTGAAGGATGATGGAACCGTCAATGTTGTTACTTATAATGGAGGTTTTGTATATTCGCAAAGTTATAAAGATCCTTTTGTAATACATAACAATCAATCCTCAGGAAGTGTTACGGTAAAAAAAGTTGATGATAAAACAGGAGCACCTTTACAGGGAGCATCATTTGAGTTATGGGAAGTAAGCAGTGAAAGATATAATGCTACTGGATATATTCCAACAGCAGAGAAAGGGGATGTTCTTTCCGGAAGTGGCGAAACAGACGAAAATGGAAAATTGGTTTTTGGAAAACTGGTTGCAGATGAAAATGGTTTCCATCGTGAAAACGGAACAGTAGTATCAGAACATTTTTATATGCTGGTGGAAACAAAAGCTCCTGAAGGTTACAGACTGCCAAGTTATCCGGTTAAAAGAATATATTTCAGACCAAATGAAGTATCATGGACAACTTCATCTTTTGAAAATGCGTTTGATAAAACGTATATCATGGAAAATGAAAAAGCAACTTTGGATTTAAATCTTCATAAAGTTTCGACAAGCAGGACTGGAAAAGAATCCGTAGCTTTACCGGGGGCAAAGTTTGCATTATATAAGGTTGAAAAAATCGTAACTGACAATGGCGCTTTAAGTGATGACCAGATAGTGATGGAGGATTTCAACAATAATGGAATTGATGACGATACAGAGAGAGCAATATCAAATGTCTCTGATACTGTGATAACTTCAGATTCTGACAGCAATGCGGATGAAGAAGTCGGAGATACAATAGATTACAGCGTATTGAGTAATGAAAATTATATTGATTTTGATTATTCAAAAATAACACCTCTTGTCAGCAATATTACAACAGACAGTAATGGAAATGCCAAAATTCCTGAAATATTGGAAGCAGGAGGTTATGTTTTGGTAGAAACACAGGCTCCCAAAAATTATTTAAAGGCGGATCCACAGTATATTTATATAGACAGCACAACTCTTTATAGTACAAGATCCTACGAAATCGAAGTAAAAGATGAAGAGTTTGAGGCTCTTGTGAAAGCAGTTAAAATTGATGCAGAGACAGGTCTGACGATTAAGCAGGCAGGTGTTGGGTTTAAGATAAGAAATCTTGATACAAATGCTTATGTGGTACAGACAGTGGATACATACAGCGAGCCGGAAATCGAGGGTGCACCGCATGAATTGATAAAATCAGAAGAAACGGATACATTCTATACAGATGCAACAGGAAGCATTACTTTTCCAAATGTATTGGCAAAAGGACATTATCAGTTAGAGGAGGTTGTTCCGCCAAAAGGATTTTTCATTAATACAACCCCGATTAAATTTACGATTGATGATGACATGGATTATTATCCGAATGATCCAAATAAACAGTTTGACTATGATGAAAATACAAGAGATGTTGTAATTACACTTGAATGTAAAGATAAACCGACAACTACTTATCTGAAAAAAACTGATATTTCAACAGGTAATGAAATACCTGGTGGTAAATATAGAGTAGAGGATCAAGAGGGAAATGTAATAGAGAGTTGGACCGGTAAGGGAGAGCCTCATATGATAACAGGTCTTACAGCTGGAGAAAAATATCTATTTGTTGAAGAGACTGCACCGGATGGCTATACGATTGCGGAAAAGATTGAATTTATCGTTAATACAGATGGCAGCCCGACATATGTGGAAATGAAGGATGATTATATCAAACTGGAACTCTCAAAACAGTCAGTTACAAGTAGCAAGGAACTTCCGGGAGCGCATCTGGCTCTGTATAACGATAAAAATGAATTGGTAGATTCATGGGTGTCAGCTGATGTTCCGCACAGAATTAATAGAATTAAAAAAGGTACCTATAAACTGGTTGAAATACAGGCTCCGAAAGGCTTTATGGTTGCTGCAGACATTACATTCACAGTAGAAGAAAAGTCAGAGGTACAGAGAATTGTAATGAAAGATGATTATGCAGCTGATTTGACAATTAGGAAAAAGGATAATGATGGTAAATTTCTTCAGGATGCTGGATTCAAACTGGAAGGAGAAGATGGAAGTGTCTTTCATGGAATAACAGATGAAAAGGGAGAAGTTACATTTGGCAAGGACAGTGAGGGATATAGTACGTTAAAACCACAAAAATATGTTTTGACGGAGATAAAAACGAAAAAAGGATATACTCTTCTTACAGAGCCTGTAGAGATAGAACTTCCAATGATACTTACCAAAGCAGAAGCAAAGGCATGTAAGGCAGATGTTTCTAAAGCAAAGTGGGATGAGGAAAATCAGGTATACCGTTTTTATACAATGACTTATGAGATTCAAAATGATACGCTTCTTACTCTTCCACGGACAGGAATGAACAACAAAATATATGCTGCTCTGGCAGGAGCTTTTATGTTTATTCTTGTAGTTTTATTATATGTTGTAAGAAAAAAGAAAAAAATTAAGTAAACATATGGTTATTATAAAAAGGGACGGTCTTATAAACTGTCTCTTTTATAATAAGGTGGTAAATTTTATGGCAAAAAAAGTAATAACATTTGTAAGAATCATAGTTATTGCAATGCTTATTTTTATAGGTATTCTTATGATTTATACAGAACAGAGAGACAATATTAAAAAGCATTTTAAGGATGAAAAAATACGACAGGAAAAAGAAGAAAATAAAGTCCATTTTGACAGACTTAAAGCAACAAACAAAGATGTTGAAGCATGGATAAAAGTTCCGGGAACCGGAGTGGATTATCCGGTTGTAAAGACGGAAGATAATAATTTTTATCTTACACATGACATTGATAGAAGTTATTCCCGGTTCGGTTCGATATTCTTTGACCAGAGATATTACTACCGGGACATATTTGAGGCAGATAATATTATAATCTATGGCCATAATATGGGACGCTGGAACAATGCAATGTTTGGAACCCTGATGAGATTTAAGGAGAAAAAATTTTGTGTGGAGCATAATGAAATTTATCTCTATAAAGGAAACAGGAAAATCTTATATAATATTGTTTCTGTTATGAGAATTACAATAGAAGATGACTGGTATAACTTTACCGAATACAGTCAGGAAAAAACATTTCTTGATATGAGGCAGTATGTAATGGATAAAAGTTTATACTCATTTATTGTGCCAGAGCAATGTAAAGAAAAATTTATAACGCTTTCTACATGTGATTATGACGGAAACTATAAGATTCTGATAATCGGTTTGGAAAAAGACATAAAGAAAATTAAAATGAATAGTTAATGGCATAACTGGCTATCCTAATGAAAATTTGTAACTCGTAGGAAAAACTGCAGAATATAAGTCTGAGGTAAAATAAATATATATCACGAAAATACAATCACGATGGTGTTTGACATAAAGGTAAGTAAATGCTAATATAGTCATATAAAAGAGGTGTTGCCGATAGACGGTTAACCCAGTTATAAAGTTAAAGAATAACCGTTACTGTGCAAATTGGCGGTTATTTTTTTGCGCTGTTATATACAGCAATGATAATAGATATAAATGTTAACATTATCATCAATATCTCATATGTATCCATTGGCATCACCCTCTTTCGTATGTACTAAGAGGGCAATGTTGCCCTCTTGTGTGAGGGCTAACCGCCTACCGTTATGGCAACACCAGTAAATATTATAGCATTTGAATAAATAGTATTCAACAGAACGAAATAGAAAATTAAGAGAAACTGATAAATGTAAGACTGTATCATGCAGTCTTATTTTTATTGAAAAAAAGATTTGATGAAAAGGGGTGAATATATGAGAAAGAGATTTACTGATGAGCAGGTTGATGCCGCAAATCATAAAGATATTATAGAGGTAGCAAATAATCTGGGATTAAACCTTGTAAAAGAAAGCAGCTATTATCGAGTCCCCGGAAATGGTGGATTTTGTATTTCCCCAATCAGGAATGCATTTTATATACATTCGAAGCAGGGTGAAGATGGATGTAAAGGCGGTCCGATTCAGTTGGTTATGATGATAGAGGGAATACCGTGGATAAAAGCAGTAGCATATCTTTTAGGTGAAGAAATAAGAGAGGTTACAGTAAAAAAGCAGGATTCAAATCCTCAAAAGGAACTTGTTATTCCGGAAAGAAACAGAAATTATGGACATATGTATGCATATCTAATGAAGACAAGAAAAATTGATAAGAATATAATCGATATTTTTGTCAAAGAAAAATTGCTTTATGAGAATACATATCATAGTTGTGTTTTTGTCGGTTATGATAACGAAGGTCAAGTAAAACACTGTGCCATAAGAGGAACAGTCACAGATAAGCCCTTTAAAGGTGAAGCGGGAGGAAGCGATAAAAGGTTTGCGTTTCACCGAGAGGGAAAAACAAGAACACTTAGAGTGTTTGAAAGTGCGATAGATTCCTTCAGTTATTTATCTCTTCACAATAATGCTCTTAATGACCATATATTGAGTTTCTGCTGTTTATCAGATGTAGCATTAGTAGAATACTTAAAACATCATCTAATTGAAAAAATTGTTTTTCAATTAGACAATGATTGTTGGGGAAATGATGCTACGAGTGAGCTTATGGAAAAATATCAATCGGATTACATAGTGGATGATGAACGTCCGCCAGAACAGTATAAAGATTGGAACAAGTATAAAGTATCATTAGGAGAATAGTGCTATGGCAAGGAAGTTTAGAAAAACAATCCGGTTTAGTGAAAGGGAAATGAGAGAACTAAAAGATAAGGCAGATACCGCAGGAAGGGATATTTCAGCATATATACGTTCTGCGGTATTTCAATATGATGTTGCGATTATCCCGGGACTTCCGGAACTGAACCATCAGATTGCAAAGATTGGTAATAATCTAAATCAGCTTACAATGTTAAGTCATCAGGGCAGTATTAAAAGCCCTAACTTAGAGGAAACAAGAGAGATGCTGGATAGGGTGTATGAAAAATTATTTGAAATTGGAGAGGTGATAAATCATGGCGACATTTCTACCGGCACAGGATAAAAAAGGACGTACCATAGTTTATGACACATCGGAAAAAATGTACCGGGTTATCAACTATATTATGAAAGAAGGAAAAACAAAACCCCATTTAATAGGTGGAACACTATTAAATAATCCTCAGAATGCCTATGAAGAAATGATGCTGACAAAGAAATTTTATAGAAAGACAAATGGAAGAATGGTTATGCATTATTATCAGTCATTTTCTCCGGGAGAGGTTACTCCCCAAAAGGCGAAAGAAATGGCAGATCAGATGGTTAAACATAAGCAGTTTGAAGGATTTCAGGTGGTATATGCAACGCATATTGACAGGAAACATATCCATACGCATTTTATTGTAAATACGGTAAATATGATAGACGGACATAAATGGCAGCTTCCGTCTTTGAAAATATTACAGGATTATTCTGATGAATTATGCAGAGAACATGGTTTATCTGTGATTAATAGAGATAAGAGCAAAGTACATAAATCTCAGGCTCAGAAGAAGGCTGAACTTAAGGGAAAAGGGTGGAAGATGGAAACACAATTATCTGTTGATGAGGCATTAAAAATCGCCACAAATCGGGCCGATTTCATCAGCATCATGAGTAAGCAGGGATATCAGGTAAAGTGGTTCGACGGGTCAAAATACGTGACATTTACAAACAGAAATAATCAGAAAGTAAGAAACAAATTATTTGATTCCCCGGAACAGTATACGAAAGAGGCAATGATTAAGAAATTTAAAGAAAACTCCAAGGAACAGAATAGGAAATATAAGGATAAAGGTAATTTTTCTGATATTAGAAAGACTACCTTTTTTGATGTTCGGGATGCTTTGGAGATTGCAACAGGGAAGAATGAGTTTATATCCATACTTAACGCCCAGGGTTATCAGGTTACATGGGATGACAGACATAAATATGTTACGTTCAAAAAGGATGGTCATCAGGCTGTAAGGAACAGAAACTTTTATCCGGGAGAGAAATACACAAAAGAAGCTATGTTAAAAAAATTTGCATTAAATATGAAAAAGGAGGAAGAAATCAAAAGTGGAAAGTATCGGGATGTAGCTGCAGATACTGGAGAGCAGAGAAGAGGAGATTTATTATATCTTCTTACATCAATCTTAAGATTGAGTAACCCAAATGATAATTATCCACATCAAACGAATCAAAGAAACCATTCGGCTGAAGCGATTAGAGATTATATGGCAGAGGCTGAAAAAGGAAAAGGAATTGACTGGGAACAGTCCTAGAAAGCAGGTAAGTTATGAAAAAAAATACAGGTTGGAAGATATTTTTAGGAATATTTCTTTTTGTCATTATCAGTTACTGCAGTCTGTTTCTTACAGTGATGTTGGATCAGAGTTTAAAGAACCAAATTGAGGGAATCATATGGCAGCCATACGAGTTGGTATACTATATTATGAGACATCCGGGAACAGAAGCCCTGTTGTTAATTGTAATTGTAGTATTGGCATTAACAGCCATATGCTTGGTTTCCATGAGTAATGACAATTATAAGGGTAAAGTGCAACAGATTACTCCACAGATAATCACTCCGGTACCGGCAGGGCAGGGACAGCATGGTACTGCAAAATGGATGCAGAAAAAAGATTTTGACAAATATTTTGATACTGTAATTATTGACCAAAAGAAACTTATGAATGGGACTTTAAAGTTGGACAAGGCAGGATATGTTTTGGGAATGAAAAAAATACCCGGAAACAAAGAAAAACTTTATATTGTCAATGATGATAAACATGTGTTGGTAATCGGAGATACCGGCATTGGCAAGTCAAGAAGAAAAGCATTAAATACACTGGCATGTCTGCTGTTAGGAGAAGAGAATATTTTTGTGATTGATATGAAAAAGGAAATCTATGATTACACGATAGACGCTGCAAAGGAGAGGGGATATTATCCGATAGTAATTAACTTTATAAGTCCTTATGTATCAGACCGCGATAATATTCTTGAGCCGATATGTAAATATCTAAGAGCAGGAAATGTATCGAAGGCGATAGAGCAGACATGGTCTACTGTGAATCAGTTGGTGGGACCACCACCAAAGAATGCAGAAAAATTGTGGAATGGTGGAGAGTCTTCGATTATGGCAGCGTCAATCATGGCTGTATGCTATGATAATATGAATCATCCGGAATATCAGAATATGACAAATGTGTTTTATTTCATAACAGAAATGTGTCAGGATTATAGAGGGGCATTACCTCTAGAGTTCTACATTCAGTCTCTTCCGGATGAACATCCGTCAAAGATTTTATTGTCTGCTACCAAATTGGCGCATTTTAAAACCAGGTCATCATTTTATGTGTCGGCAGTTATGACATTAAGGTTATTTACGATACCGGCAATTAATAACATGACTAACTGCAGTGATTATGATCTGGACAAACTAATCACAGAAAATAAGAAAATCATTATGTACATATGTCTTCCGGCAAAGGATAAGACATATTTTCCACTGGCAACCATGACTTTAAGAAAAACAACAGATGAGCTGGACAGAATTGCAGATGAATATGGAGGAAGGCTGCCAAGAAGATGGACTTTTATAGATGATGAGATAGGAAATTTTGCTGAAATTGATAACCTTTCCATGCAGACGACTTTTTACAGATCCAAGGGAATACGACACATCTTATTTTTACAGTCTGATTCACAGTTTCATGACATTTATGGAAAGGAAAAAGCACAGATAATATTTGATAATTTATCTTATACCGACTATATGCACAGTCCTAACTCAGAGACAAATAAGAGAATATCAGATGATTTGGATGACTATACATGTTTATCATATTCCGTAAATTCTAATGCACCAGCAGGAAGTCTAATGGCAAGAGGAAGTAAAGGTGACACAAAAAATCTGATTGGAAGGAAGTTGCTAAAGCCCAATGAAGTAGCAAGAATAACCAGCCCATATACGCTGGTATTATCTAATAATGATCCGGCGATAATGTATGCTCCGGATATTAGTGAATGTTTTTTCAATGATTTTTTTGGAATGGGAAGTCCGGAACATAATAAAGAAATAAGAATGAGGAGAAGGGAGGAAGATGAAAAAAGGTCAAGACCTGATAATGAAAAAATGCAGTTATGGAATGTTTGGAAAAAATGGCAGAGGCATATTGACATTTTAATTGCTGAGCAACAGAAAAAAAAGGAAATGGAGGTTTAAAATGAACAAAATTAAAAGAAAAATAAATAAGGTAACTACAGGTATTATGATGATGCTCACATTAGCAGTTTCTAATGTGAGCATTGTTTTTGCAAAAGGAGAAGCTGATATCAGCAAGACAATCCTTTTCATAGGAACAAAGAATTTGTTTTCAGATCTACAAAAAGGTTTGCTCGGACTTGTAGCAGTCATTGCTATTACATTGTTTATCTATTTTATGATTCGATATAAAATGGCAGATGATACAGATAATAAGATGTGGAAAAAAAGAGCAATAGGTACTGTAATTGCTGCTGTTTGTGCAGTGGTAGCAGTAGTAATTATTCCAGTTGTACTTAGTTACTATAGATCAAAATAAAGAAGGTGGTTATAGATGATTGACTGGTTAATGAGTGGAGTAACCGACAAAGTTGTAGATACAGTTAAAGAATTATTTATTGGTATGTTCAGTGGATTTTTAACTGACTTAATCGAAGAAGCCTTTGAAATGCTTGATGAGTTATTAATCGATTTGCTAGATATTGTGCTTAATTGTCAGGAATATATGGTTTCACATATTGGATTGACAGGAATTGATTTTGACAAAATTAACATGGTAATTCTGGATTTTTCTATTGCGGTTATTCTGTTAAAGTTTTTAAGTAAGGGATTTAATATTTATATCCTGCAGAATGATGGAGATGCAGAGCATGACCCTTTTCAATTGTTGATAGGGTTATTTGAAGCAATGGCTATATCGCTTACATTTTATGGCTTGTATCCCTATCTGGTACAAATATTTAAATCATTTACAAACAAATTATTAAAGGCAATAGGTAACAAAGGAGAAATTAGTACTGTAACAACTGCGCTGCTGAAACAGCGGGGAGATGTTACGATTATCCTAATTGTAGTTTTAGCAGTTATATTATTTATTCTGTATATAAAACTGATTATGGATGGTGCTGAATTGATGATATTAAGGTATGCCATGCCATTTCTTTCAGTTGGTCTTATGGATTCTGACGGTGGAACTTTTAAGGCAGGCGGTAAAAAATTCTTACAGATGGGATTCACATGTACTCTTAGAATTGTGTTATTAAGATTTTCGATTGCGTTAGTATTAACGCTGCATCCGATATGGGGAATTGCATTTGCAATCTTGTCATTGTCAGTGCCAAAACTCCTACAGGAATATCTGTTTATGAAACAAGGTGGTGGATTGAGCAGTAAGATATATGCTGCATCTGCTATTAGAAATTTTATAAAATGATAGGGGAGAAAACATGGAAACAATCAATCAATTAATAACAGCATTAAGAATTCTTATAGGTGTTGGTGGTGTCTGCAGAATTATAGCAATATTAGTGCAGAATATTGGAGAAGAAGATAAGAAGCCGGCTTACAAGCAGATTAAAAATATCATAATATTTATGGTGTTTTCAGTTGTGATTTTATCGTTAAGAGACATTATAAAATCGTATTATTTTATCAGATCTTTGTAGTGCAGAGGAGGTGTTTATCATTGAATAACGAAAAATTATATAATCCTACATATATCAAAGCAGAAAAAGAATATATTCCGGGAGTAGGAAGGAAAGAATTAATGCTGATAGCAATTTTTGTTACAGCAGTTTTTATAATAAGCTTCATAATGTATCAGATAAAAGGTGATCTTGCATCAACAATGTTATTTTTTATGATTGGTGTTGCAGTTTCATTCTTCCTGAACGTAAAGAATGAAGCAAACTTATCTGTATTAATGTTTATATTCTTTATGTTTAAGTTTGTGAAAGAGCAACAGATGTTTATGTATAAATATCAAAAGGAATGGGAATAGGAGAGCAGAGATGGTTATTTTTATATCTTCAGATAAAGGAAGTATACTGGAAAGAAGCAGTCTGGTAATTAAGAGGTATGACAGATGGAAATGTGATATTCAAAAATTTATCAAAGAGGAGTATGTAAACATTTCCAGTACAGATTGTGAGATGATAGTGATTGATGTAGATGCTCTGGAAAAGGTAGAAGAAATTTTGCATTTTAAAACTGCATTTAAAAAATCTGTCGTTGTTATGTTAATACCGGAAGATTATAGGGGAATATATCCAGAAGGAATTGATATTATCATTAAGGATGAAAACACAGACGAGAAATTGTTAAAGTTACTGAATCCAAAGAATCCAGAGCAAAGTGATATTACTAAAATTGGGATATGGTCAGATAATGATGAATTGAGCATACAGTTTGCAATTTCGTTACTTTCTTTTTTTCATAAGAAGATAGATGATATCTGCCTTGTTGAAATTTCAGATGAATTTATATTGGAAAAAAATTTGAAGCAGTATAAATTGACAGATAAGGAAGGTGTTAAATACAAAAACATTCCGATAGTACATAACGCAATGATTGATAACTGCAGGATAGGAGTATTCACATTTATTAAAAGAGATTCTAAGCGTTTGTTTGATATGTGTGATATTCCTATTGAGGTTATATCAGACAGACGCATAAAGGTCGTAAATAAATCCTATAATGTATTTTATTCATCCAGGAATTATTTCAAAAAAAATAATGCTGTTTTTAATAAAATTTTTCAGGGATATAGGATCCGGCAAGAAAGAAGCAGCAAGATAAACTTATTACAGAGAATAAAGGAGCAGCAAAGAAAAATAATCTTTGCTGCTTTAATTGTTTTAATAACATTAATTGCCGTAATTGTATTGCTTACAATTTCAGGAAGAGATAAATCATATGTACAAGAGACAACATCCAAGAGAGTAATAATACCGGAAACAACGACAGAGCCGAAAATTACAACACCACAGGAAACGACAGCACAAGAGATAACTGTTGAAGAAACAGTAAAGAGTAAGAAGAAAAAAACAAAAGAGGTTAACAACGGGGAAACACAACACGTAGTTTCAAAACAGGTTGAAACATACTATAAGCCTAAAGAAAGAATTACAGAAAAGATAACTATTAAACAGACTAAAAGTAAAAAGCCGTATAAAAAGCAGCCGAAAGAAAAAATTGAAGGTAATAGTTCAACCGGGGAAAAAATAGAAAATTATGATGATTCAAATAAAGAGAAAGTAGAGTGAGGTGAATATAATGAAAAGATTAGGAGACAAATTAGTGACAGCAATATTATTGTTTTTTTCAATATCAGTTCTTGCTGTAAGCTCGGTACAGGCAATGACGATAACGACCAGTGAACATACATATACAAGTTATTCGCTGAATATCCATAACGGACAGGAAGTGAATATTAAATCATCAGATATGGTCAATTATTATAACAATAATGAAAAAGGATTTATAAATACAATAGAAAAAAATGCGTGGTTTTATAGAACCGGTGGGCAGAGTGGTCTGGGCAATGCCATAATGATAACACCATTAAGTAAAGGAGCAGGAATATCTGTTTATGAAATTGAAGACAGTAATAAACTGATATCGACAGTAAAAATAAAAGGAATATCCGTGGGATGCACGAGAATTAGTGGATTGTTTGAGTGGCGAAATAATATTAAAAATCCGAATGTGATTCACAAATATCCATTTCAGGCAGTGATTTACAACCATGTAAATGTAAATGGAATGAATATAATTAGTAATGCCAAAAGTAATACTGGAAATATTAATTACTATTTTTATGAGGGAAGCAAGGAAAATATAGTAACAAATGTTCTTCCGTTTAAGTCCGAATATATAAGCTGGGATAAGATACATAATAATGCAATCCAGTTTATTAATGTTAAAAACAGTAATTCTTCTGTTGCTGCAGTAACAAACCTGTCAAGTACAGGATGGGGGGCATCGACTTTTGTATTGAATGGACTAAAATCAGGAAATTCAACAGTTAAAGTAGTCAGTTCGGATAACAGTTCTTATGGTTGTACTATGAATGTTAAAGTGATAAGAAAACCAAAATATTCAGTATCAGCAAATGAGATTACATTAGTGAAAGGTACTTCTGTAAATGATTATGTAAAAGCATTTGTTACCAATCTGGACAGTAACAACAAATGTAGCATCAAATGGACATCTTCTAATCCTGCATTGCTCGAAGTGAAAAATAATACAGCAGCATCACCAGCTCTTATGACGAAAGGAACAGGGACGGTGACGTTGAAGTGTGAATTTACAGATTTAGTTGCAGCAAATAATAAAGGAGTAAATCCAACAGCAATTAACATAAAAGTAAATGTAAAGGACGATAAAGAAATAAAAAATATAATCAAGACAAGTAACAATACGTACATCGAGGAAGGTGATCTGATTTATTCAGATAAAGTTGGTGATGTCGTTTTTGTACGTGTCGAAGAGGAGGGCATGGAAGCAGTACGTAGCTTTGTCTCATCAGATACAAATGTGTGTACTGTGGAACCGACTTCAAGAAGCGGTTATTCGTTCCAGATTGTTAAGAGAAAAGCAGGCACTTCGACTATTACAGTTACATCGAAATCAGGGAAAGTTGTAACTTTTAAATATATTGCATCTCCAACAGTTTCAGATGTTGGAGAGCCATATAGTAATAAAAAACCTTTAAAACCGAAATTTAAAAGTATTAAAGTGAAAAATAAGAAAATTTATATCAGTTTTAAAGGAAAACCTTCAAAGTATAAGGCGAAAGGCTTTCAGATTAAGGTGAAGAGAGGGAAAAAAACAGTAATTAAATGTAAGTGGTATAAGAAAAAATTGAAGATTACAAACATAAAGAAACATAGCAAATATGTTATTTATGTAAGATGCTTTATTGGAAATAAATTTTCAAAATGGGTTAAAAGAACAAAAAAGGTAAAGTAGAAATGTATGGGAGATAATATGCAAAATAATACAGGGAATAATGGTACTGGTAAAAATCATACCTAGAAAGGAATCATGAGTATTAAGGTTATAATTACAAAACAGGAAATGTGGGACTTGGGATTTGAAAAATTTGTAATAGATGGAGAGGAATATGTGGATAAAGGACCATTGTTATTAGATTCTACATGTGATTTAGCGAAAGCATATTATAATCTGCTGGAGCAGAAAAAAAGGGAAGCATTAAGAAGAAGGGAGAAAAAACGTGTTAGGAAGTCGAAATAAAGAACAGATATCGGCGCAGGAATTTACGAATGTTTCAGATATAAAAAATAGCATTATGTATTCAAGAAATGGATATATATTTAAATATTTAAGAATTCCGCCGGTATCCACAGATTTGATGAGTAAAAATGAAAGAAAAATATTGACTGAGCAGCTGACAGGAGAATTATCTTTAGAAAAAGAGCCGTTTCATTTTATTTCAGTAGGAAGACCGGTAGATGTGCAGCCATATCTGGATTATTATTCACAGTTAAAGGGGGAGACATCTAACGATATCAGACGTACATTATTACAGGAAGCATCAAATACAATGACAGAGTTTGCTTTTGGAAACGAAGTATCTGAAAATTATTTTTATTTTTATCTATATAAAAGATTAGAAGAAGATGCAGAAAAAGAACTGACAAAATGGATGTATTCTTTTGCAGAGCATTTTGAGAATGTAGGAATAAAAACAATGATTTTAAATGATGATGAAATCATTATGCTTTGTAATCTGGTTAATAACCCAAATACGATTTTAGTGGAAAATACAGATTATCATAAAGCGGTTCCGGTATTAATGGAGGGAAGGTAAAATATGGCGAGAAAAAGAGTTATAGAACAAAATAGTAGCCTGCTGAATGTTATTTCTCCGGTTGGCATAAAATTCAATTCTAATGATTTTGTATTAGGGGAAAATGAAGGAAAGGCGTATGGGATATTTAAATATCCGTCAGATCCTGAATATGGATGGTTGAAAAGATTTACAAATGCTCCTGCAATCATGGTAGGATTTACGTTTACGCCAAACTCCGGAGACATTATAACAAACATCAATAGTAATATATCCACTTTGAAAAGGGAGAAAGACGAAGCAAAGGATGAATTGACAAAGCAAAGGGCAGAAAAGGGGATAATATCAGGAAAAAAACTTATGGAACAGATTGATGGCAATAATGAAGCAATAGGAGAATTGACAACAATGATTGTTCCAATTGCAAGAAATAAAACTGAGTTGGCAAAAATGGAAAAGAAGACAAGAGGAATTGCAGCACTTTCAAACTGCAGAATTCGTCCAATGACTTTTATGCAGAAAAATGCACTGCAGCAACTGGCGCCATTTTATCCACAAAATAATGATATTTTGGAAATAAACAACAGGGTAATGCCATTGAGAACATTTATTGGCGGATTTCCATTTTCTGCTTCAGGAATACAGGATGAGAAAGGGTTTTATGTGGCGAAAGATAATGATGGTGGATTGGTTATCCTTGATTTTTGGAAAAGAAAAAATGATAGAACTAATTCCAATTTTATTTTTTTAGGTGTTCCAGGTACTGGGAAATCAGCTGCAGCAAAATCTATTTTAGTAGATGAGTTTGCATCCGGGACAAAATTGATTTTCATAGACCCGGAAAGTGAAGTAAAAGATTTCTGCAGAGCAACAAATGGAAAATGGCTGAATGCAGGAGGATCACCAAATGCCAGAGTAAATCCATTACATATTATTTCGATTCCCAAAAACGAGGATGCAGATGCTCCAGAAGATTCCATAGAAAATTATTATGATAGAGATGATGGAAACGGACTAGGAGATTTGGCTTTATATTTAAAGCATTTAGAGGTTTTTTTTTCTCTTTATATAAAAGATATGAATACAAGGCATAAAGCCAAATTGAAGAAAGTTTTAATTGAATTGTATAATAAATTCGGAATTGACTGGGAAACAGATGCATCGATGTTGAAGGCTGAAGATTTTCCTTTAATCTCAGACTTTTATAACTTGTTAAAAGAAAAGTCTGAAAATCCGGAAAAAGAGCGAGACAGAGAAATTTATGAGGACTTGGCTGATTTTCTAGAAGATGCAGCTGTTGGAGCAGATTCATTTTTATGGAATGGTCCGACAACTTTGGAAAGTGATAATCAGGTTACAGTAATTGATACATCCCAATTACAATCAACCAGTGAAAATGTAAAAAGAGCACAATATTTCTTACTTGAAACATGGGCATGGGGCATCATGAGCCGGAATAGAACAGAAAAAGTTATGCTTGTATGCGATGAGGCATACTTAATGATTGATCCGGATGTACCACAGTCCATGGTATTCTTAAGAAATGTTTCGAAGCGTGATAGAAAATACGAGGCAGGACTAATGATTATTTCACACTTTATTGTAGATTTTCTAGATCCGAAAATTAAAATGTATGGTCAGTCTTTACTTGATACGCCAAGTTATAAGTTTTTATTTGGTACAGATGGAGAAAATCTGAAAGAAACAAAAGCACTATACGGTTTGACGGAAAAAGAAGAGGAACTGCTGGCATCTAAAAAGCGTGGACATGCATTGATGTTATGTGGTTCGAAAAGAATGCACGTAAGGTTTGACATTCCGGCGTACAAGTGGAAATACATAGGACAAAGGGGAGGACGATAATGAGTAAGGTTGCACTAGTGTTGCGGCTGTTAAAAAATGAGGACACACGAAAGAAATTAATGTACATAGCAATTTTACCGGTTGCAATAATTTTATTAATATTTTCTATGTTCACAGCTCTTTTGATAGGAACTGCAGATTCGGCGCAGACAATGCCCGGAACTGCAGTTTCTTCTGTTTCAGAAGAAGTGGAAGCATGGAGGCCGTTGGTTACGACATATTGTGAAAAATATGGAATAACCAGATATGAAGATTTGGCTTTGGCATTAATTCAGGCGGAATCCTCAGGGAACGAACCGGACCCGATGCAGGCTGCAGAAGGAGCGTATGGAATGTACTGTGTAAAGACAAAAAATAACAAAGGTGGTCATGTCCGGGGACCATGTGGAATACCAAAAGGTCATGGAGAATGTTCTATTAATGCAGGAATTCAGGAGTTAAGAGATGCATTAAAAAAAGCAAACGTTGAAAGTCCATATGATATCGATCATATAAAAGTGGCTATTCAGGGATACAATTATGGAATGAATGGCTGGATTACATGGATTAATCAGCATGGAGGTAGATATACTTTAGAATTAAGCCAGGAGTACAGCGATACTAAAATGCCTGCCGGTGCAAAAGGCACCCCGAATCATGCTGAAAAAGTCATGCGTTACTATTCTATAGCAACAGGAGATCAGGCTGCAGAAATTTCAATGTTAGATGGAAATAGTGGGATTAAAGTAGTCTATTATAATCAGGGTGATGCTGCATGGAAAAGTCTCAGATATGGCTCTACTACAATCGGCGAAGGTGGATGTGGTCCTACATCGATGGCAATATGTATCAGCACATTTACCGGGAAAAAAATCACACCAAGAATTACGGCAACCTGGGCGGCAGAAAATGGATATGAAGTCAGTGGTGGAAGCAGTCATGCAATTGTACCGGCTCTCGCAAAACAGTATAAATTAAAATGTGAGGCAGTTGGTCGTGACCGAAATAAAATTATTAAGGCGCTTCAATCAGGGAAATTAGTAGTTGTAATTGTTGGCCTAGGACATTTTACAAACTGTGGACATTTTTTTGTTCTTACTGGTATAAAAGATGGGAAAATAACTGTGGCAGATTGTGGTTCCAGGACAAATACACAAAAGACATGGAGCTTGGATTTGATTATTAGTGAATCTAGACCAAATGCAGGTGCAGGTGGTCCATTTTGGATTATTTCAAAATAGAGAAAGGAAATGCTATGAAGAATGAGAAAGAAAACAAAATAAGGCTGGTATTGGTGTTTATGATTTTTTTAGCGGTATTAGTTGCGTTTATCTATTTAAAGCAAACCAAGAATATTCTAAAGGAAAAAGAAACACACCATACAGAAACAGTCACACAATTAGAAAGAATTACTATAAGTGGAAATGATATGGAGGAGAGTGAAACAGAAAATATGACAACAGCACCTCATGATATTTCAGATTGGGAGATGCATCATCCGGCCAATACAGAGCCGGATACAGGGGAAACAATTTTTGTTCAATAAATAAAAGAGACGCTAATCATATTATTCTGGTTAGCGTCTTTATATTAGAAATAATATAAGGTGGAGAAAATATGAATATACAAAATACATTTAACATTGTGGAGAATATTTTATCTGATAATAGAGTAAAAGCGTCAGACGTTTCAGTTTTGTTCGCACTAATAAGTCACATGGGGACAAAAGGATATTGTTATCCAGCAGTTCCTACACTAGCCATGGAAACCGGTTATAGTGAAAGAAGTGTGCAGCTGTCTACAAATAGATTAGAATATTTGGGCTATATATCCAAGGTATATCGTAAGGGATATAGAAGACAGTATAGTAATTATTATTGCTTAAATATTCAGGAAAATGTTCCGCACAAAAAGGATGGAGAATTAAAAAATATCATAGGGCAAGATGATGAATACATGGAATTTGTCAGTAAATTTTGTACAGTTGAGAAGAAATATAAAATTGAATGTATGAATTATGTGCAGCGAAATTTAAAGGCATTGGATAAGAGAGAATGTACGTTTTTACTATATGCTTTATTAAAGGCAGACAGAGAAGCTATGTTATATTTTACTACGAATGCAATGGCTGATAAGTTAAGCATGGCTTATAGTAGAATTCTTAAGATTATGAATGCTTTGGAAGAGAAGAAAATCATACAATTTGTTCGAAAAAATATTAAAGGAGAAGAGATTAATTTAGTCCGGATTAATATTGAAAATTTGAACTACAGAACACAACTTATGCAGCGCATGATGTATCTTGTTCGTATCAAAAGTATGGTTATTAAATTTTTTACAGTATTTTATGATGAGTCAAATTATGATGTAAAAATAGAGGTATTTTTGTTTGCTTGGGAAGTATTATATATGATAAATTATCTTACTAAAATATTCATTTATGTTCAGGCGTTGGAGCGTCATTCGCTTTATGACCAAAATTTTTCACCCTAAGGAAAACAATGGTTATTAAATAGACTAAAGATGGTTATTGAAAAAGACTATATATTGAATAATTTATTTATTCTATATATACAGAGCAACTATGTAGTTAGAACTCATACAGGGATGTATGGGTTATTTTTTTGGAAGGAGAAAGGAATATGACTGAGAGGAAAGCAGAAAATGCGTTGAAAGAGGATGAAAAAGTAACTGAGAAGAAACAGTTGGAGTACTATACTATGAATTTAAATGGAGTTGGTGTTGGTAAAGGTGCAGCTACAGTCACATATCAAAAATTGGATGATGCAATTAAAGCTTATCAGGAATCTGATGCAGGTGGAAAAAGAATTGGATTTTCTCTAAATGGTAAAGAAGTTGGCATAGCATATTTTGGCAGTGATGGAATTAATCATATGATGGACCAGGAATACATAGTGCGAGGATTTAATAGCGCTACACCAGAAGAAATGGAAAATATTTTGCAAAATGTAAAGCTACTACAAAGTGTATTTGTTCCGAAGAATGAAAAAATCCAGAACAATGTTTCATCTGAATCAAAAAATAATGATAAAAAACAGAGTGATGTTTTGTCAAGTGGTGAGCAGATGGAAGGAAAGATTACATACTATGCTATTAATGAAAATGAGGCTCGAACTGCACACAGTATGAAATATTATTATCCATATGAGCATGGAACAAAAACTAAGGAGTATAGAGAAGAGGTTGATAAAATTTATGATATGGTAACAAAAATCTCCAAAGTCAGACCGGAAGCAGCTGAAACAGCATATCAGTTGGCGAATCAGTTTTCCAAAGAAATGGCAGATAATATGAATCAGGCAATAAAGGTAGAATGTATGTGTCCTTCCGATATGATTGCTGGTGCTAAAAATATTTCTGCGAAAATGAGAAAACAGCAGGATACAGCACGGATGAAGAATCAAGAAGAATACAGAGAAATTAAAAGAATAGAAAAAAGATTGAATGATATTCTGACAGGGAAAGATAAAATTCAAAAGATAACGAATAATCCAATAAAAGAATCTGTCGAAAAATCAACTGAAGAAAAGGAAAGTTTTAAACAGTCACAACAGCCGGCTGAAGAAAAGGACCTGTTACAACAGCCGATTGAGAAGAGTGAAATAAAACTAAATAACAAATATTTTAAAGTAGTGGAAAATATGGAATTGGGGAAACTACAGTTGACGTTTACCGGTAAACCAAATGAAAAGATGAGGGATATCCTGAAAGATAATCATTTTCATTGGTCATGGGAAAACAGAGCATGGGAAACTTCATTAACAGATGATGCAAAAGAAGCAGTTAAGAACGTTGCAGCAAGATTTGAAGAACTCGAGAAACAGGGAAAATTAGAATTAGAAAAATTGGAAAATTCAAAGCCATCATATATGAAAAACAAAAAATTCCATGGAAAAGAATTTCAATCAAGTAATTATGATCATGTTAGTTTGGAAAAGCAAGTTATGCTGAAACAGAATAAGAGAATTAAAGAGCAATTACATGATGATATAGGAACTAAGTTGGATCAGACACAGGACACATTGCATCAGGAAGAATTGGGAATGGTAGAGGATGTAGATGTTGAGATTGAAATTGGAGAATAGAAAATACTGCAGTGATTTTGGGAGGTAGAATATGAGTTATTTTAAGAAAATACAATCATTAGATGATTTAAAAGAGCAGTTTAAAAAATTGGCAAGAGAGCACCATCCGGATGCCGGAGGTGATGCGGAAATCATGAAACAGATTAATCAAGAATATGACACTTTATTTCCAATCTGGAAACATAGGTACAATTTGTCAGCAGAACAGCCTACAGAAGAAACAGCCTATAGTACCAGAAGCCGGTTCTATACAGAAAATGGATGGGAGGGTGATAATTATGATGCAAAACTTACCTTAAAAGAGATAGCAAAAATAGTAAGAACATATGTAAAAGAAGAATATCCTACATATAAGTTTAGTGTACGGACAAAATATGCATCAATGGTTCAGGAACTTCATGTTGATTTACTTGAAAGTCCGATTGAAATCTATAAAACATTTGATGAGTTGACAGATGTCGATAAGGTCGGATTAATCAAAAAAGCAGAGAGGAATGATTACTTTCATTTAACAAGCTGGAATGATGCGGAATTACAAGAGGAATTAGAACGAATATGGAAAGAACATGGTAATTTTTATAAATGTTTAAATGATGTAACTAGTGCGGTTATCTCTGATGTAGACAATTTTGTGAATTCTTATAATTATGATGATTCGGATGCAATGATTGATTACTTTGACAACAATTTTTATTATTTTGGCTGTGCACAAAATAACGGTATGAATATTAAGGTTGTACCAAAGACTGCAAGGATTAAAAATAAAGAAGGCACATTGTCGCAGGAACGAAGAGCAACGTCACCAGAAGAAGATTTTACAGAAAAAGAAAACGGAGAAAATACACAATATAATATTGAGAAAAGTAAGCATACAAAGACAGGAGAAGATATATGGCTGGTAAAAATAAATGATAAACTTGAACGAGATGATTTTTTACAGGAGAAAGAAAAAATGAAAGAATTGGGTGGGTATTACAGTAAATATACTCACTCTTTTGTTTTTAAAGAAGATCCAAGTGATAAGTTAAATGTAGATTTAGAGGAAGAAAGAAATTCAGAGAGTAAATTGACTGAAAAAAGTGTTGAATTGCCAGATACACTAGAAGAGTGGAAGAAGTTGGAATTTGATAAGCCACGATTAATTCATGAATTTGAATCAGTGCTGCCAATTCCGGATATAGAAAGAATCACTTTGTACTGGGGAGATATGGGAGAATATGAATTTAAAGGAACAGTTTCAGAGCAGGAGGCCTTTGAGAGATATAGTAAATTAAGAGAGCTGGATTACTTATCACAAAAAATTGAAGGTGTACAGCTTGGCAATTTTGAATGGGATGAAGATAATTATTTACATTTTACTGCAGAGGTTGATGGTTATGAATTAGAAGGCTTATTTAGAACATCAGATCCACAAAATGGAGAAGATATGAAATTAGTGAGTATTGATTATGGTTATAGCCATTCACAGATTAAAGAGCAATGGGATAACATTGAAGAATTTTTAAAAGAATATAGTGCTGACAAATATAACGAAATACTACATGGAAAAGCAACAATTGCTGAAGAAAATTACCAGGAATTATTGAAATTAGCTCCGGAAATTATTAATGGAAAACGAAATCAAATGGATTTTACTGCTGGAAAAAATTTTTACTCGTTATCAATAGAAAATATTGGGGATAATAGAATATCTATGATGCATTGGTATACAGTGAATGGAGATCTTGTTAGAGATCCAGATATTGAATTTGTTCTGAATAAAGAAAATCAGACATTAATACCAATGACATATCAGCAGTGGGATAATTACCAAAATGTTGAAGATCAGGATGGAACAATAGATAAAGTATTACAAGATGACTTGAATTCATTTACAAAACAATGGTTTAATAATATTAATGCACAAGGGTATATTTCAGTAGAAAAAGTAATTGAAAATATCAGAGAATATGAAAATTCTATAGGAATGCTTGAAAATGAGCGAATCACAAAATTAGATGAAGATAATCATATTCACTTAAAACAGGGTGATGAACATATAAAGGATTATGTAAAATATTCACGTAAATGTAAAGAATATTTAAGGTTTGGATATGAAGTGGATGAAGCTACAAGTGGTGCATTAAGCAATATTGAACGTGTTAAAATATGTGATACTCCGGAAATTCTTTTAAAAGCAGGATTAGAGCAAAAACCGATGTTATATACACAAGGGCATCTTGCAGAAGCATTAAGTCCAAAAGAAAGAAGAAATCCACATAAACACGGATTAACAATAGAACAGATGAAATCATTACCGGAACAGTTCGAAGAGCCTGTAATCATAGCCAATAATCCATCAAGAGAGGATGCCTTATTGATGGTTTTATGTGCTACAGATAATGATAAGCTGCCATTGATTGTCAGTGTAAAACCTGATGGTAAAGGATTCTATGAATTAGAAGAAGTAGAGACAAATATGGTATTAACTGTTTTTGGGAAAAATAATTTTCAACATTATTTTGAAAGCGCATTGCTTCCTGATAATATTGTGTATATAAGCAAAGAAAAAAGTCAAATGCTTGAGCGCCTATGTGAACGCCAATTGTTCACGTGCTACTCAAGCATTGACTTTGATACTATTATACAAAAGCCGGAATGTGTAGTCAATATGGAAAAGCAAAAGTATGCACGTATAATACAAGTGCCAGGAATTAGTTTTGATAAATGGTTGGAAACTTCAGGATATGACAAACAAAAATTTTCATTTGAAGCTGAAAGAATTAAAGATATGATGGGAAAATTTGAAACGCATACACAACATAGTTATGAAGTTCTAAAAGGAAAACAAGACAAGGTCGAATATTATCATAAAGCGTATGAAGCATATCAGGCAGAAGTAAAGGATGGGAAAATACCTTTAACAGAAAAAAGATTACCTTTAGATTTATCAAAGGAGCAGGATCAGGCATTTTGTAGAATGGAGATAAAGAGGTTGGAAAAACAGGGGAAGCATAAGGAAGCTGATAATTGGAGAAATTATTACCATAAAAATTCTCTTAAAGAATCAAATAAATCACCTCAAACTACATACGATAAGATACAGCATGAAGAATTAGGAACTAAATTAGAAAGTACAGAAGAGAGATTGCAACAAGAAAATTTAGGCGTGGTTGAGGATGCAAATTTAGACTTAGATTTAGAAATATAAATATAGCAGAGATTGTTTTGATTAACAGTCTCTGCATTTATTTTTTTGCCTTTCTATAACAACGAGGTGTTTATAAATGGAAAGCTTTTTAAAATCAAGAAAATTCTATCGGGGGCGCGCACCCCCGAACCCCTGCGTTACACCCTGATGGAGTAAATCCTACGGATTTTCTCCATGCAGTGCGTTTTAATGATACAAAAACATTAAGTGAATCTTTTATTTACAAAAGAGGAAACGATATTATACTCAGATATTGAACAACGATAATAATTCCAATTCCTATAGTATTTTCTGTGCTTCCAACTCATAGGTAGTAGGGGATAACATCATTTGATAAATAGTAATACCATTTTTCCGTCCAAATTGAAGGATCTCATTTTTGAAATTTGATGAAATTTTTGCACCTAAATAGAATGATTTTATATGATTTTTTAAATCTAATACATATTTACCATTTGGATATTCTAATTTTTGTGGCATTACTTTATTTAAATTAGGAGTTACAATTCTCCATTCTTCTTCATATGACCAAACATCTGATTTATGGCAAGTAGTTTCATATATCCATTTTGTAGCATTATTTAGCATATCCTTTTTAGATACAATATATCTATCGTTTGTATATGTAACAGGATGTAGATGTTTATAAAGCCAATCATCTGTTTCAAACTCATATTCTATACAGTAACCTTCATGATTTTGTGCATAATGGCTCCACATAAGCATAGAATCATACACTTCTGATAAGCATACTACTCTTACGGAATCTTTAATTTTGTCCATGCAATTGTTTAATTGATTTTCTATAATATTAATCCAAGAGTCAGAAAGTCTTGCACCGTGTGCTTTCAAAACTATTTGAAGTGCTCTTTCTATATCATCAGAATAAAGAATTCTATCTTTTTCTTCTTTTTTCAATTTAAATTTGCGATTTAATAAATATATGTAGGTTTCTCTATCGACAATATTTTCCAAAGCTTCTGTCTGAAAACAAAATTCACAATCATAAGGATCATTGAAGTAAAGTGGTGAAGATGGATATACGAGACCTTCAAAAGCTTCAAATTTCCACTTTTCAATATTAATCATGGATTGATGAATATGGCTATAATCGTTTATCATTTCTGTATTAAATGCTCTATATCTATATAACTTTTTACTCATATTTGAAATCCTTTCCAAGTTAATTGTTTTTACTTTTGTCAATATTATATATAATTTATATATACCATTTTTTTAGTTCTTTTTTTGAGAACTGGCATATGAAAATAGTACGTTTATAACCTAAATTTATCGAAACTAAAGTTGTAGTTTTCTAGAACACAAATATATTATAACTTGAGCAAGAGAGTTATGGTAGTATTAAAAAATTTTTTTCAATATCTCCCCCGGAGGGGAGGCCCGGGCTTTGCCCGGGAATTATATTTCGAAGAAATATAAGCAAGCTTCCTATTTGTCTGACGACAAATAGCTTGTTGGGGAAATCCCCAATCCCCTGGTGATATTTGGGAAGTATCCCAATCCCTCTGATAACTTTGGTCCGGGTGGGACCGAAGTTGCTTTTTTGGCAATAACAAATTTTTAACGTTATGTTATAATATGAAATATTGTAGTTATTAAAAAGGTGTATGAAGGGAGAACGATTATGAAAATACAAAGAAATATAATATATTTATTATTTATTGGGCTTGGGATTACCACCATATTGTATGCTTGTTGTATATTCAAGTGGAATACGCAAGAATGTGTAATAGAAGATAAATGGAAGGAATTTGTATCAAACCTTTTAGTAGGGATTTGGGGAAGTGCGTTTGTTTCATTATTGATATCGGTTATTGGATATTTGAATGAACGGAAAATTGTATTAAGAAATTATTATAAAAATTGGCTTATATTAATAGAGCATTGTGGAGAGTATCTTAATTATACTGATAAAGCAATATGGTATAAGGAATATGAAAGAAAGTTTCATGACTTTTTTGATTTTGGGGAAGAAATAGCTTTTTTTATAGATATAAGAAAACATAAAAAGTATTTGGGAGAAATTGTAAATTTTTATAATATTTTTATAATTTTAATGCAGGATGATTTCAAGATATTAAACTGTGCACTTGATAAAAGCACAGTTGAAAATAAAATAGAAGAAACTATGTTAAAAAAGAGAACTATTAATAAATTGAATCAAGATATGACTGTAGATATAATGAATTTTAAGAAAATATATAATATAGGTGTCAAGGGACTATTTACAAAGTATAGATTTAATAAAACGATTTTAACGGAGGCAAGTTTTAAGGAAGTATCACAAGGAGTAGAGGAAAACATAAAAGAAATAATTAAGAAAATGCAAAAAAATGGTTCTACTAAAGTCACAATTAGAATTAGTAAGAGCAATGTTAAAGTGTTGGAGAAAAAACAATATATTTATAGAGCCACACAATTAGAGGGTGATTATTATGAATTAGAGTGTCGATTTATACTTGTACATTATTTTGAATTAAAGGACAGTTTAAAAAAAGAAATGTTACTGGTATAAAATAAAAGGAGTATGGTTATAGGGAAGAAATTATATAGATAATTAAGGAAATAACTTTGGTTCCGGTGGGACCGAAGTTATGAGTTTTAAAACTGAAGTTGAAAAATAATAATATATAGTATAATATTACTATTAGGAGAGTCAAAAAGTTAGACTTTACCTAATCTTTGGTAAAGCAAAATTTATAACTATAACTATGCTTTGCCAGAATAAGGGCATTAAATTTTGTGTGTAGAATAAGTAATAACAAGAGTAATAATAGTGCGAAGCATTATCACAAAGGAAAATGGATTAATGTATGTAATCATGGCATCATCTTTTTGTATAGTTAGGAGATGGTGCCATTGCCCTTTCAGTTTGCTACAAATGTTATTATATAAAAGCAATTTTTACAATTTGGTTATATATTGAAATATAAGAGAAATGTGACTTTGGTTCCAGTGGGACCAAAGTTATTTTTGAAAGTTTACAAATATAAGTTTTTCTTTTGAAATGTAGTTGTGTTTGGTCATTTCTTTGGTTGTATTATTGTTGTGTGTAGATTGTTTTCGATATAGGTTAATCATTTCAAAAATTATAAGTTCTTGATTTTCGTCATTTAGGCGATAAAAGTATTTTTCTAATTTTTTCTTTTGTATCAACTGCAAATCCCCCATTGTATGCTAATGTTATTATAATTATAACTTCGGACCCGGTGGGACCAAAGTTGAAAAGAATGAAAAAATAACTTCGGACCCGGTGGGACCAAAGTTGAAAAGAATGAAAAAATAACTTCGGACCCAGTGGGACCAAAGTTGGAAAAAGAATGAAAAAGTAACTTCGGACCCAGTGGGACCAAAGTTACTTTTTATTTGTCAACTTGCTCCATTAATTGATTGTAATCATCCATTATACAACAATGTAAAGTTTGTGGTATAGTTAGCAATAATATTATTACAATGATAATAATTATAAAATATTTTTGAAATCGAAAATTCATTTGTAGGTTTCCTTTTTAGGTTTATAAATTGATTGAGTTCCACAAGTGCAATCTGCATCTTTAGGGCATATTAAATAGAAATTCTTTTGTTTATCATTCCAACGTGGCTGCATAACTACATCATGTTTGGAACATTTATATTTTGATGAAAAAAACTTGTAGTCATCGTCATGTAGTGCATTACAACGAAGATGGTAATCATCAAGATGTTTATAAGTTGTAGCTTTTAAAAAATCAGATAGTTTAATTAAATCATAATAACAATATTCTTTTGTAATTTTTCTATATTGTTCAATTATAATGGCATTTAAAGTATCAATTTTACATATGTGCTCAAGACCATTGTTTCCCATATTCTCATCAACTAGCAAATTATCATTATTTGCATATACTAAAATACTGAAAATTGGAATTTCATTTAAAGAAATATTTTGGTCTGAATTTATTGTGTTATATAAACTCATCCATTCATTTGCTAATTGTGATTTGGGGCTGGATACAGTATAGTTGTCAGCATAGTAATTATGTTTATCAAATTTGATTTCTTTTGATGAAGACCATTTGGATTCAATAATAAAAATACATTTTGGTGTAATTAATAAAAAATCAAATTGTGAGCCTTGTTGTTCATTGGATGCTTTATCCAACAAAACATTATGTAGACAGATAGAATTATTGAGAGCTAATTTTCTTAATTCTTTCTCAATCAAATTTTCACCATGTAATCCTTTTTGGATATTGTGCAGATGCGCAATAGCATCGCTTGTCAAAAAGTCTGCATGTTTTTCTAACAATGTAATTTTGGTTGGAATATCACGATTAATGTATAAATTCTTAAACACAGTAGACTGTTGATTTAGATCGTAAAATTTAGGTGCATGATATTTATTCTTTGTAGGTTTAATAAAAGAATGAAGTAAAGATTTGATAATATTATTCAATTTAGTATCCCCCTTTAGGTCATTAGTATTTTTTATTAAAAATTTTTATTTTTCATACTTTTTGTATAAATAACTTCGGTTCCAGTGGAACCAAAGTTATTTTTTCTTGATTAATTCATATTATTTGATATAATGTACTTAACAGAGGAGAAGAAAGCTAGCCATGGTCTAGCCACCCCTGTATGTATAATTATAAAAATAACGCCACATTTTGAAGAGTGAGGGCGTTATTTTTTATGTTTAGAAACAAATGTTATGACAGCAACTAGCATGACAACAAATGTAAATAAGTCATTAAAAGTAACGTACATAAGCACCACCTCCTAGATAGTAGATGGCTAGTATAGCGCCCCTTCTTCTCCCCTGTTAAGTATATTATATTTTTAACTTTGGACCCAGTGGAACCGAAGTTATAGTTTAGTAGTTTTCTAACTTGAGTCCCACTGGGACCGAAGTTAACCAATTTTTTTCTCACTGGTATTTTCTACAGCATCATTTTCTTGCTCTCTATATAATTTGACCATTTCACCACGTATATAGTCCTGGTTCTCTTCAGATAAACGATAGTAATAATCTAAAATTTTCTTATTGCTTGAATCTAATATATCGTCTGTTAATCCAATTAAATAATCGGAAGAGACACTATAAAAATGACATAACCAAATAAGTTTATCGTAGTCTGGATAATAATTCCCAATCTCCCACCCGGAAATGGTAGAAGTTCCTACATGTAGCATTTTTGCTAAGTCGGATTGTTTTATATTTTTTGAACATCTTAATTCTTTTAATCTTTGTCCTAGCATAAATACTCCTTTATAGAATAGTAATAACTAAATTATATATCAAACGAAGTTAAAAAACATTACAGTACTATATAACCGTAAAAAAATTGACAATACCGTAAAATAGTGATAATATAATACTGAAATACAGTAATGAAGTGAAAGTTTTACTGCATTGCTGAATATTATTACAGTACGTTGACAATCTCATAGCCATATAATTGCACGTTCCGGATTTGGAGAGCAGCACCAATCTTCGCCATGACCTGTAAAACAGTGAGCGGTAAAAAGAAAGGTGCATCAATGGAACCAGACATTTAGTTATGACTTAAAGCTAAACATTGAGCGAGGACACAATGAGGGGATAATGATACTTCGGCTTGGCTTGAATCGAGGAGTCGCTGGCGATAAGCATCGGCAGATATTGAGAGATATATGCAGGTTGGCACCCTGGCGTTATATGGTAAGAAAAATGGTAATAATGAACTCTTACATTTAATATACATAGAGTAAACGGAGGTATTTGTATGAACAAAATTAATGTTGAACATCACTATCTATCAGAAAACAACAAAAAAGAAAAAGAAAAAAGAAGTAGGGAAATTTATTTAACTTGTGTAAGAATACTAAATAATAATGAAAACATATATTATAAAAACAAAGCATAAGAGGACAATATGGACGCAATATATGCACGCCAGTCAGTAGATAAAAAAGATAGTATTTCCATAGAGTCACAAATTAATTTTTGTATTCCGGAATCGAAATCCCCCGATGGATATATGATATTCAAAGATAAAGGATTTAGTGGAAAAAATACCAATAGACCAGATTTCTTACAGATGATGAGAGAGGTAAAAAAAGGGAAGATTAAAAGAATCATTGTATACAAAATAGACAGGTTCAGCCGTTCACTTTTGGATTTTGCATTTCATTGGGAGATCCTTCAAAAGTACAATGTGGATTTTATTTCAATTAATGAAAAGTTTGACACATCAACCCCAATGGGACGAGCTATGCTTTTCATATTGATGATATTTGCACAGTTAGAAAGAGAAACAATATCAGAGAGATGCGTTGATAATTATTATGAAAGAATCAAAAGAAAAGTCTGGCCGGGGGGACCGGCACCCTTTGGATTTGAAAATGATACATGTTATTATGATGGAATGAAATGTCCTACATTAGTAACAAATAAAGATATAGATATCATGATTGACAATTTTATACAGTATGCAAAAGAAGATATGTCACTTGGAAAATTAGCAAAATTGAGAATAGGTCAGCAATTAGAAACAGTACAGAAAATTGTTTGGAACAATGTATCTTTATCAAGATTGTTAAAGAATCCGGTTTATGTAAAAGCTGATATTTTTGTTTATATGTACTTTAAAGAAAAGGGGTACAAGTTTAGTAATCCTATTGAAGAATGGAATGGGGAACATGCTGCATTCGTGGTAGGAAAGAAACAGTACATATCATCCAATAGTAAACGAGATTGGACAAAGTCTCCGAATCAAACAGTTTCATTATTAAATATTCCTGGAGTTGTTGACAGCAAGGTATGGCTTGAGTGTAACAGAAAATTGGACAAGAACTCTCAGATCAAAAATTCGGGAGCAGGAAAACATACATGGTTGACCGGATTAATTAAATGTGGAAAATGTGGATATGCATTAAAAGTAATGGTGTATCAGGGAGTTAAGGAGACGAAAAAGTATTTAGTATGTTCCGGACATACAAATGGTCACATTTGTCCGGTAAGTAAATTTAACATTAATATAGAAGAAGTCGAACAGATAATTGAAGATGAGATAGAGAAAATAATTGCAGTAAGTGCAGCGGAAGAAGTTGAAGAAATTGAGATAACCAATCAGGAAGAAAACAAATTAGAACTTGCAAAGATTGAGGAACAAATTGACAGATTAATAAAATCTATTAGTGATGCGTCAGCAGTCACTATGAAATATATAAACAGTGAAATAGAAAAGTTAGATAAAAAGAAAAATGCGATTAACAAGATGCTTACGAAAAAAGGTAAGGCAAAAAAAATAGAACCAATATCTTTCAAAAAACTTATGTTTGACGAGAAGAAAAAAGTGGTTCAAAACTACATAGAAAAAATATATGTTTATGATGACAAAATAGATATCAAATGGAAGATTTAATTTTCTTCCATTTGTATGGTCATTATCCACGTTCCATTGTATCGTATAATAGCCACAATTTTTTGCCTGAATAATTAAATTGTTGTCATAGTCACCATAAGGCGGTCTGAATAAACACATTGTAGTGCCGGTAAGGTTTTTGACTTTTTCGGTTACTTTATTTAACTCATCACACATGCCGGATGTACTTAGCTGTGGCATATGTTTGTGGTTTTCACTATGATTTCCAAGGTCGTGTCCGGCTTTTTGAATTGCTTTTACATCATCGGGATAACTTTCAACCCAGCCGCCAGTCATAAAAAAAGTAACATGAATTTTATATTTTTTAAGTGTATCAAGAATTGTTTTTGTATCTTCATTCCCCCATGCTGCATCAAAGGAAAGTGCAACCTGTTTCTTATCGGTCTGTACATTATAAATTGGTAGTTCCTTTGTTGCGGTAGAAGCGGTCAGTGCTTCCCATCCGTCTCTAAATAAATTTTCCTCATAATAATATGTAAGACCAACTACAG
The DNA here is from genome assembly GCA_910584795.1 of uncultured Eubacterium sp. GTDB lineage: Bacteria > Bacillota > Clostridia > Lachnospirales > Lachnospiraceae > Eubacterium_G. The sequence continues at coordinate 137,561 of CAJUBZ010000003.1, forward strand.
CGAGTAATACACACAGCCATAGTATGCTCCTTTTGAATAAACTTGTTTGCTCTGGATTTGCCATAGGCTTCTCCTCAAAGTGCTTGTTATAGTCTATGATGAAAATCGTGATTTCATGAAAAGAGACAAACAATGACATTAATAATTAAATGGATGTTACATGTTCCAGTAAGAAATCTCTGGCAATATCAGAGAGAACAGATTCTTTATGCGTAATAAAAGCACTCATAATATACATATTAGGATCGTTTATCTTTTTGATACACATATCCTTGGCAATATCCGTATCATCTTCCGTCATTGAAATTAACGCAACACATCCAAATGATCTTGCCCATTCTACAGCAGTATTTTTTGGAGAAGTGATAATAGCAACATTTGGTGACAACAGATAGTGTCCAAAGACTGTATAGACGATATCCAGACAGTCAAAAGGGATTGCCAAAGGAAATGCAGATAGTTGGTGTACCTCCAGCACTTCATTACAAGCAGAAAGGTTATGTTTTTTAGGAAAAACAGCAACGATATCCTCCTTTTCATAAGGATAAATATTGAGAGAACCATATCCCGGAATGCTGGAGCGTATCAGACCGATTTCTGTGATTCTGTTTAACACATTTGGAATAACAAATTCGCTTGGAATCTCATATAGATCATAGTTGACTTTCGGATGTTTTTCCATAAATGAGTCAAAAAACTTATGCATAAAGAATGCAGAGTTTCCGGCCGGAATTGATATTTTTAAAAGGTTGGTAAAGAGAGTCTTTTCATTTGTTAATTCATTTTTTAAGTTTTCTTCTAACTGACATATTTGTTTTGCTTTCTGATAAAAAATTCGTCCCGCATCGGTTAATTCAATGGAACGGCTTCCACGAATGATAAGTGTTGTTCCATAATTTTTTTCAATATTCTTCAACTGATTACTTAATGATGGCTGAGCAATTAATAATTTATTGGCAGCAGCTAAGATACTTCCACATTCTACAATCGTAACAAAATTCTTATAAGATTCTAAAGTCATAGACACTCCTTCTTTGTATAATAAAAATATTATATAAACTAAGTGATAATAGTAATTTTATTATATATTACCATAAATTATAATAGATGTATATTGAGAAAATTTTGCAAAGGTGCAGTGCTTGGGTATTGCACCTTTTTTGAGAAAAAGCAAAGTAAATATAGAAAGCAGGGGTAAAAAATATGAAATATTATGATTTGTCGGTTTGTGGTGTACATCGCAAGCTTCCTTATGTAGATTTTGATAATGAAACAGCTTATGCCAGCTTTGTTGTAATTAGTGATACAGAGCTGATTACGTTAGCGGGAGAACAACTGGCAAAAAAAGTGAACGGAGCGGATATTATTGTAACGATTGAAGCAAAAGGGATTGCACTGGCATATGAGATTTCAAGACGTCTTTCCATGAAAGATTTTGTTGTAGTTAGAAAAAGTATTAAGCCTTATGTAAAATCTTATATCCAGGATGTAGTTCATTCCATTACAACGAATGGAGAGCAGCATGTATTTCTAGATGATAGTGATGCTTTAAGAATTAAAGGAAAAAAAGTAGCCATTATAGATGATGTAATATCAAAAGGAGAATCACTGGCTGCAGCAGAAAGACTGGTGCAGGCAGCAGGAGGAATTGTATGTGCGAAAATGGCTATTCTCGCAGAGGGAAAGGCAGCATTAAGAGAAGATATCACATTTTTAGAGAAACTTCCGCTATTTAAAAAAGTTGGAGATGATTATGAAGTACTTGATTAAAAACGCCAATATGGTAGATGTTGAAAAAAATGAAATAAGAAAGACTGATATTGTTATAGAAGATGGGATTTTTGTACAGATTGCCAATGACATAGAAAGAGAATTCGGTAAGCATGAAGTGATTGATGCAGAGGGCTTATATGCATTACCGGGACTGATAGATGCACATTCTCATGTAGAATTAAGTTTATTGTCATCGATTCCATTGGCAGAGGCGATTATGGAAAAAGGTACTGTTGCAGCAGTGCTTGACCCACATGATGTTGTGAATGTATTAGGGGCAAAAGGCGCAAAGTATCTGATGGATGAAATGGAAACGACACAGTTTACACCTGTTTGGATGGCATCACCATGCGTTCCTTCAGCGCCGGAATATGAAGACTGTTTTGGTCAGATAATGTTAAAAGATGTAAAGACGATGATTGAAGATTATGGTATGTATGGCATTGCGGAAACAATGGACTATAATCGTGTTATTACAGAGGAGAAAACACTCAAAGAAATTTTGGAATATGCCAAAAGTAAGCATTTAATGATAGATGGACATGCACCATGCGTTGTTGGGGATGATTTGAATAAATATATTGGCAGTGGTGTATCTTCAGATCATGAAAGTGTATCCGTGGAAGAAATGGTAGAAAAATTTCAGAAAGGAATGACAGTTATTATTAGAAGAGGTTCCCTAAAAGAACCGGCGAGCGCCAAAGAATTTTTAGATCAAGTTGGAGAATCTGAAAGAATTTTATTGTCTACAGACGGATGCATTACTGTTCAGGATATCTTGAACTATGGACATATGAATTATGCATTGTCACAAATCGTGAAAGAAGGAGTTGAACCTGTTCTTGCGGTAAAAATGGCAACACTTTATCCGGCAAAAAGATATGGATTGAAAAATTTAGGTTCTATTCAAAAAGGAAAAACAGCCAGCCTTGTTTTGGTAAAAGATTTAGAAGATTTTCATGTAGAAAAGGTATTTGTGAAAGGTGAAATTGTAAAAAGAACAGACACAAAATATTCTTTTGATAATGAAGTTTTAAATTCTATTCTTCATGATAAAATGACAGATAAGGAGTTGATGATAGAGATACCAAAAGACTGTACACAAGTAAAAGCCAATATTGTGACAATCATAGATGGTACTTTGGAGACGAAGAAGACAAGCAGGATTTTAACTGTGGAAAATGAAAAGTTAAATTTACCAAAAGATGTAATGTATTGTTCTGTTACAAATAGATATGACAAGAATGGTTCTACTGCTGTAGGGCTGGTAGATGGTGTAGGAGAGTTTGAGGGAGCGATAGCCGGTTCAATCGGTCAGGATACTCAGAATTTAATTGCAATAGGAAGTAATTTGAATGATATGAAAACAGCTTTAAATAAAGTTATCAAGGAACAGGGTGGAGTTGCGTTAGCAGCACATGGAGAAATCATTGATTTTTTGGAACTCCCGGTTATGGGAATAATGAGTCAGAAACCTATTGAAGAATTTACAACAGAACTTGAATATTTATATAGGGAAATAAGGGAGAAGGGAATGACCCTTATGAATCCGCTGCTTACATTAAGCCTACAGATATCTTTGGCGGTTATTCCGGAAATGGCAATTACCAACAGAGGAGTGCTGGATGTCAATGAAAATCAGTTTATTTCCGTTATTGAACGGATAATATAAATGAAAAAGGAAGGATAAAAAAATGGAAAAGTTTTTTAAGTTGAAGGAAAACGGAACTTCTGTCAAAATTGAAATTTTGGCAGGTATCACCACATTTGTAACAATGGCATATATCATTATGGTAAATCCGGCGATATTGTCAACACCGTTTGAAGGGACAGATATGCATGAACCAATTTTTAATGGTGTATTTTTTGCTACATGTATTGCTGCATTTATCGGAACATTGTTGATGGGTGTATTGGCAAAATTACCATTTGCACAGGCACCGGGTATGGGAATGAATGCATTCTTTACATATTCAGTTATGCTGGGAATGGGATATTCTTATCAGGCAGCTTTAGCGATGGTTCTGATTTCAGGGGCATTATTTGTAATTATTACTCTTTGTTCATTCCGAGAACAGGTAGTAATGGCTATACCAAAGAATATTAAAGTGGCAATATCTGTTGGCATTGGGTTATTCTTGGCATTTATAGGATTTCAGGATGCAGGTATCGTTGTATTAAATCAGGACACCATGGTATCCATGGTTGATTTCTCTACTTTTGCAGAGAATCCGACAGCATGCTGGGGAGCAGTACTTGCATTTCTGGGAATTGTACTGACTACAGTCCTATATAAGAAAAATATTACCGGTTCGATATTGATTAGTATTATTGTTATAACAATTCTTGGAATATTTACCGGAAATACTGTATTTGAAGGATTTTCCATAGACTTTGGAAATCAGTTTAAAGATTTTACAGATGTATCGTTGTTCGCATGTTTTGATGGGTTTAAAGAATTGTTTCAGGGAAGTTCTTTAGGAAAGGCGATATTAACATTAATAATGTTAATTATTACATTTTCCATGGTAGATATGTTCGACACACTTGGAACATTGATTGGTACAGCAAAGGCTGCTAATATGTTAGATGAGGATGGAAATATTCCAAACGGAAAGAAAAGCCTGTTATGTGATGCATTGGCAACAGTTGGAGGAGCAATCTGTGGTACATCTACAGTAACAACATACGGAGAATGTATATCAGGAATTTCTGTAGGAGGAAAGACGGGTCTGACATCAGTTGTGACAGCAATTCTATTTTTAGTTTCTATAATATTTGCACCTTTTGTAGGAATTATTCCGGCCTGTGCTACAGCACCGGCATTGATATTCATTGGTGGTTTATTATTAAGTGCCATTAAGGAAATGGAATTTGATGATGTGACAGATGCAATCCCGGCATATTTAGCAATGTTTACTATGCCGCTTACATATTCTATTGCAAATGGAATTGCAATAGGACTGATATCATATACTTTAATTAAGATATTTACAGGAAAGATAAAAGAAGTACATATACTAACAATCATTTTATCTGCATTGTTTGTTTTAAGATATTTTATGATATCTTTGTAAGGTAATCATATAATAAAAGAGAAAAAAGCTGTACATGAATATTATAGTACAGCTTTTTTCTTTACTATTTTATCAGATTGAAAAAGATATCCTTTTACTGAAAATGAAAATATGCTATTATATCAAAAGGAATTATTACGAATTTACTTAAAAAAATTAGGAGGACATACTTTATGGCAGATATGAGGATTCCATATAAAATATACTTAGAAGAAAGCGAATTGCCAAAGCAGTGGTACAATGTACGTGCTGATATGAAAAATAAGCCGGCACCGTTATTGAATCCGGCTACATTACAACCAATGGGATATGAAGATTTAAGACCCGTATTCTGTGATGAATTAATAAAACAGGAGTTAGATGATACAACAGCGTATTTTGATATACCTGAGGAGATTCAGGACTTTTATAAAATGTACAGACCGGCACCATTGGTGAGAGCATATTTTCTTGAAAAAGAATTAGATACACCGGCAAAGATTTATTACAAGTTCGAAGGTAATAATACATCAGGAAGTCATAAACTTAATTCGGCGATTGCTCAGGCATATTATGCAAAACAGCAGGGACTGAAAGGGGTAACTACAGAGACAGGAGCAGGCCAGTGGGGAACTGCTTTATCGATGGCTTGTTCTTACTTTGATTTAGACTGTCAGGTATATATGGTAAAGGTATCTTATGAGCAGAAACCATTTCGCCGTGAGGTTATGAGAACATATGGTGCGGCAGTAACACCTTCTCCATCAGATAAGACAGCAGTAGGAAGAAAGATTTTAGAGGAGTTTCCTGGAACCAGTGGAAGTTTAGGCTGTGCAATTTCAGAGGCGGTTGAGGCTGCCACAACACAGGAAGGATACCGTTATGTGTTAGGTTCTGTATTATCACAGGTACTTCTTCACCAGACAGTTATTGGTTTAGAGACAAAGGCAGCCCTTGATAAATATAATATTACTCCGGATATTATTATTGGCTGTGCAGGTGGCGGCTCAAATCTTGGGGGACTTATTTCACCATTTATGGGAGAAAAATTAAGAGGCGAGAAAGATTATAGAATTATTGCGGTAGAGCCGGCATCCTGTCCGAGTCTTACCCGCGGTAAATATGTATATGATTTCTGTGATACAGGTAATGTCTGTCCAATGGCAAAGATGTATACTTTAGGAAACGGATTTATTCCATCAGCAAATCATGCAGGCGGTTTAAGATATCATGGAATGAGTTCTATCTTGTCACAGTTATATGATGATGGTCTTATGGAAGCTATCTCTGTAGAGCAGACAGAAGTGTTTGAGGCGGCTACAAAGTTTGCAAGGGTTGAGGGAATTCTTCCTGCACCGGAGAGCAGTCATGCGATTAAGGCAGCCATGGATGAAGCACTTAAATGCAAGGAAACCGGTGAAGAAAAGACGATTGTATTTGGACTTACAGGAACAGGATATTTTGATATGGTTGCGTATGGCAAATATAATGATGGAGCCATGAGTGACTATATTCCTACAGATGAGGATTTGGCAAAAGGCTTTGCAACAGTACCAAAGATTCCTGAATTGAATCAATAAATTATATAATACACAAAAAAGGGGCTGTAAAAAGTCCCTTTTTTGTTAGTCGAGTTTTTAATCTCTTCTTTTTTCTTAAGAAAATCTTAACAATATCTTTTACTAATATTAAGAGCGGTATTGTAGGATAAACAGCATAACTGGTGAATCAGGATAAAAAATATGGGGAGGAAATTATGGACGATAGAGCAAAAAACAGAAGAATGAGAAGTAGAAGAAATAGGAGAAAACAACTTATTCGAAGAGTTACAATATTTCTGATTGCGGTAACAATTATTGTAGGAGGAGTCATAATAGGTATTGACTGTTTGCAGAGTGAGGGAATTATCGGGGAGCAGTACTCAGTGAAAATTAAAAGAGAGATACCATTATTATTTCAGCATGATTCCAGGTGGGCAGATAAGAAATATGGGGATAGTGATATCAAAACTGCAGGGTGTGCACCAACATGTATTGCTATGGTAGTTAGAGGAATTACAAAAAATAAAGATATTACTCCAAGAGATGTGGCAAAATTTGCCGAAGAAAATGGTTACTATGTAGAAGGAGTGGGGACACAGTGGGCATTGATGACAGAAGGGTGCAGGGAATATAAAATCAAGGGAAAAGAAATATCTCTTGATAAGTCAATGATATTAAAATATTTAAACAAAGGTCAGCCGATAATATGTTCCGTGGGACCGGGAGATTTTACGACGGAAGGACATTTTATTTTGTTAGAAGGGATTAAAGATGAAAAAATTATAATCAATGATCCGAACAGCTTAAAACGAAGTAATAAATTGTGGAAATATGAAGATATAGAATCTCAGATAAAAAATCTGTGGGTTTTTAAAAGTTGATGAAAAAGTGATAGCGCAAATATTACAAAAATGATATGATTAAAAGATAATAAGGTTAGGAGACAGAAAGTATGAGAAGAAAAACATTAACAAAAATGTTATCAGTAATTCTTGCGTTATCTATGACATGCACAATAAATCCTGTTATGGCAAGTGAAAGGCTGACAGTAGAAGAAAAGCAGGAGATAAACAAGAGTAAGAATTATGCAGAAGGACAGGCTGTCATTATGTATGACAGTACAGGTACATCTACGAAAAGCAGAATGAGTACTTCATGGGGAAGTGGTATAGAAATTGTAGATACGTACATATTTGAACAAAATGAAGCAAAGACAAAGACAAGAAGTGTTTCGGAAACAAATGATTTGTCGGTGTCTTTAGTAAAATCGGACAAATATTCTACAGAAGAATTAATTACAATTCTCAAAAAGAATAAAAATATAAAGTATGCAGAGCCTAACTATAAAATTAAAAAACTGAATTATAATGATACATACTATAAATATCAGTGGGCATTGAATAATGAAGGACAAAATGCAGGTATAGAGGGTTTAGATATTAATGCAGATATAGAATTTCTGGGAGATAAAGACAGTAAGGAAAGAGTTATCGCATTAGTTGATACAGGAATTGATTATACACATGAGGATTTGAAAGACGTCATCTGGAATAATCCATATAACAATAAAAAATTATATGGAGAGCATGGATATGACTTTATTAACAGTGATGCAGACCCAATGGATGACAATGGACACGGAAGTCATTGTTCCGGCATAATGGCTGGTAAATCAGACAACGGAACAGGTATTGCTGGAATAGCGAAAAGCTCCAATGTTAAAATTATGGGGCTGAAAATTCTGGATGAGGAAGGTTACGGATATGGAATGGAATCCGTTGGAGCCTATAATTATATATATAAGGCACAGCAGTTAGGTGTTAATGTTGTAGCGGTTAATAATTCCTGGGGAGGAGCAAGTGAAGAAGAGTCAGAAATTCTGAAAACGTTAATAAATATGGTAGGAGAAAAAGGAGCGATTACTGTTTGTGCAGCAGGAAATGAAGGAATGGACAATGATGTGTATGAATCTATTCCTGCAAACATTGATAGTGATTTTGTGGTTTCTGTCGCTGCATCAAATGAAAAAGATCAACTGGCAGGTTTTTCGAACTATGGGAAGAAAAGTGTAGATATCGCGGCACCTGGAACAGACATTTTATCTGCTGTTTCATATAACTGCTTTAATCCGTCTATATATGATAATGTGTCAGAACTTTGTGCCTCTTATTGTGATTTTGATACAGCAAATCTAGTGAATACAATAAGCAAAGAAGGTTATACAGATAATATTACAGGATTTGATGACGTTGCATATGGTACAGATTCTGATGGCGAAGGAAGCGTTACAGTTACAACTACAAATACAAAGTATTTTGGTGAAAAAAGTGACACAAATAAGTCATTGGAGTGGTCTATAAAAAATGCAGAAAAGGGAAGCTACCATTATTTTTACCTTCCATATGAAATAAAGCAGTCTGCTACAGAAACTTTTGCTGCTATGGCCTTGAGGTTAAATGGACCATCAGGTCAGATAATTGATATTGAAGAAAATAAAGATATAAAAGACTCGTTTGGAATATCTTCATTTTATATTGCAGATTATAAACTCAATGAAAGTGGAGAGTTTAATGTAGAGGATATAGAAGCAGATTCAATTGTGGATACGTATATTGAACAGGAAAATTATTGGACGAATCTTTTTTTTCCGGTTTCTGAAAAAACAAAAAAGGATGAAAATCACGTACTTGTATTTGCAATAGCAGTGGAATCAGAGGGAGACTTTACAGTTAATATTGATAATTTTGGAGTCAGTAAAGAAAATGTTTCCTCAGAGAAGTTTGGAAAATATGATTTTTATAATGGAACCTCTATGGCGGCTCCATATGTTACAGGAGCGATAGCAGCAGTAGCGAATGCATATCCAAAAGAAAGTGCATTGCAGGTTAAAGCGAGAGTATTGGGCAGTGTTAGAAGAAGTGGGAATTTGAAAGATAAGGTATCTTCTGGAGGAACACTTGATTTGTCGAAGGTAGATACTCCAAGTATGCTGGTGGAAAAAGTAAACTATAACAGCAAAAATCAGATTGAAATAAAAGGTTATTACATGAATGGTGTGGAGGTTTATGTTAATGGCCGTAAGGTGAATGTAATTTCAAATGATGGAAAAATTATACTTATTGATGGAAGAGAGTTTGCAAATAAGCAGATTTGTATGAGATTGACAGCAGGTGAAGTTACGTATGAAGATTATTATTTCTTTGCAAAAGGAAAAGCGTTTAACAAAGGTTCAAATATTGAAGCAATTATTCAGGGCGGTCAGCTTTTATCGAGTGGAGATTCTTTGGTCTATGTAAATTTAAATGGAGAAGTCTCTTATGGATTGACATATAAAGATGAAGAGACAAATAAAGAAAGTGTGATGTGGACAGAAGGCATAAGCGGATTCGAAGCTGAAATGTTTGGAAAAGAATATGAACAGTCAGTAGATTACTTTATTTCGAATGATACAGATTATATTTATGCAAATAGAAAAATCTATGGAGTATTATCGATAGATGTAGGTTTTTCTTCCGAAAAAATTCTCGCAGTTTATGAAGAAGAAAAGGGATGGAAGAAATTAGCGGATATTCCAAATAACATGTATCAATTGGATGGCAGCACATTGGCTGCTTACAATGGAGAATTGTATCTGATAGGTGGAGTTGACGTAAAAGGAACTTTGAGCAGCAAGGTAATGAAGTATTCAACATCAGCAAAGAAATGGACAAATGGAGTAAATCTTCCTGAGAACAGAGCTTTTTCAAGAGCAATGCAGGTAGGAAAGAAATTAATTGTTACATTGGGAAGCAATGGAACGAAAGAAATTCCAAAGAATTTAATTTATGACGGACAGAAATGGTCTGTTTCAAAGGTCAAGCTACAAAAGTCTATTGATACATATACAGAGTTTTTTGGAGAGAAAGAGATTTCAATAACAACAGCTGAGATAGGGCTTGTAAAAGATGGTATTATTTATACGAATTTGAGAGTAGACGGTCTGGGAGATACATTTTCATATAATGTAATGAAGGACAATTTCACATCATCGGCTTATTCATTAAATGCCAGTGAACTGAAATATGACAGGTTATTTGCAACTACCATTTACGATAAACTTTTCGTTTTATATGGTGATGAATATGATGAGGACGAAGAAGATGAATGGTTCTGGAAAAATAAATTATCAGATATTGGAGGTTTAATTGAGGATGAGTTTGAAGGTGCTGTCAGTTCATTATATATTCCAGTGACAAATGGATATATTAATGTTGAAGACAAAAGTGAGATGGGTGGATATGTAGAAGGAGCAGGGGCTTATCTGCCGGGTGATACAATTATTTTAAAAGCTATGGTGGAAGATGAAGAACTTAAGATTAAGAAATTTCTGGTAAATGGAAAAAATATTGTAAAAGGTAAAAATGGATACGTATATACTGCGAATGCGTCTAATTGTCCTAACAAAATAACAGCACAGGTTGTAACATTTTATGGTGAAGATTTCAGCCTTCCAAAGATTGGTAGATCAAAGATATCTAAAGCAGTGAGGACAAAGGACAAAAAGAAGATAAAAATTGTTCTGAAAAAGATAAAGGGGGCAGCAGGATATCAGATTAAGTACGCTACTTCAAAAAAATTTGGTAAAAAAGTTACAAAGACGATAAACAGCAAAAAGGTTAAAGTAACTTTAAAGAAACTGAAAACTAAAAAGAAATACTATATCAAGGCAAGGGCATACTCCAGATTTTATGGAAAGAAGGTATATGGAAAGTGGTCTAAAGTCAGAGTAGTAAAAGTGAAGAAAAAGAAAGCAAAAAAGAGCAAAAAGAAATAGTGGGGAATTAAAATGAACAGGGAGGAGTTATGTTATGGTAAAGACAATTATAAAAATAGAGGGAATGGCATGTGGAATGTGTGAGTCTCATATGAATGATGCTATCAGAAATGTTTTTCAGGTAAAAAAAGTCACCAGTTCCCATAAAGATAAGGAGTCGGTAGTAATCAGTGAAGAGGTATTAGATGAAGCTGAAGTAAAAAAGGTAGTTGAAGATACCGGTTATACCTTTGTCTCTCTATCAAGTGAACCGTATGAAAAGAAAGGTTTATTTTCTTTTAGAAAATAATTATTACTAATTAAAAGGTCTGTACAAAATTATTTTTGTACAGACTTTTTTTAGAGAAAAATTTATGAATGAATATTATTATGATAACCAAAGAGGGATGTTTTTTACCATAAGCCCATGAAATGCTGCATTACAAGACTGACTCCGGTAATGCCAACCCAGCAAAAAAATCCAAGAACAATAGGTTTTCCACCTGTTTTTATCAACTTAATAATATTTGTATTCAGACCGATTGCTGCCATTGCAAGAACAATAAAGAATTTGCTTAATTCCTTGACAGGATTGAAAACAGCAAGATCAGCACCGGCAGAGACGGAAATTGTCGTAATTACAGATGCCAGAATAAAATATAGAATAAACATCGGAAAAATAGATTTTAATCTGACCTTAGTTCCATTTGACTGTGTTGATTCTGTTCGAGTACGCATAAATGCCAAAACAAGTGTAATCGGAATAATGGCAAGGGTACGTGTTAATTTTACAGTGACAGCTGTATCCAAAGTAGCTGAGCCAAGATTCCACATACTGTCCCAGGTTGAGGCGGCAGCCGTAACAGATGAAGTATCGTTTACAGCAGTTCCCGAAAATATTCCGAAGGCAGTTCCTGTATCATAGGAAAATCCAAGCATAGAGCCAAGTGTAGGAAATATTAAGGCAGCCAGAACATTAAAGAAAAAGATAACCGAAATAGCTTGTGCAACTTCTTCGTCATCAGCATCTATTACAGGAGCAGTAGCTGCAACGGCTGAGCCGCCACAAATAGAGGAGCCTACGCCTACTAATGTAGAGATTTTATTAGGAATATGCATAATACGGTGTAGTACATATGCAATTACTAATGATATTGCAATTGTACTTATAATAATTGGAAGTGACTGTTTCCCAGTCTCTAGAATTACCATAAGATTCATGCCAAATCCTAATAGGACGACAGCCCATTGTAATACTTTTTTAGAAGTAAATTTAATACCGCTTTCCAAAGAAGATTTATCTTTTATAAAAAGTGTAATTATCATGCCTGCAATAATGGCAATCACAGCACCACCAATAATTGGGAAAGCCTTTCCGGCAAACCATGATGGAATAGCGATACATAGACAAAGTAATAGGCCTTTATAATTTGTTTTAAAAAAATCCATTTTGTTCCTCCTAGTTTACATCTTTCGTTCATTACAATATAATAAGTAAGAAGTAAAATCAATACAAAAAGATAAACTGGTAAAAAATACTGCTATTTGTATGGAAGGAAGAACAGAGCAGAAGGAGAGTTATCAATGAAACTTTCAGAGTTAAAGCAGGGACAAACTGCAAAAATTAAGAATGTAGGCGGAGAAGGACAGCTGCGCAGACATTTTCTTGACATGGGTCTGATACAGGGAACAGAGATTCAATATATCAAGGCAGCACCCATGGGAGACCCTATTGAGTATAGACTGTGGGGATATGAGCTGACATTGAGAAAAGAAGATGCTGCTTGTATTGAAATAGAGGAGATTAGTGATACAAAGGAAAATATAAAGAGTAATGATAGAGAGGCAAAGGAAGAAGGTTTACATAATTCTACGAAACATCCTCATATTGGAGAATCGGGGATTTATCATGTAAAACAACGCGGTGACGAGATAGAAAAAGGACAGTTAATTACCTTTGGCCTTGCCGGAAATCAAAATTGTGGAAAGACGACACTATTTAATCAGCTTACGGGAGCCAATCAGCATGTAGGCAATTTTCCCGGAGTGACGGTAGACAGAAAAGACGGGCCGATCAGAGGACAGGAAAATACAATGGTGGTAGATTTGCCGGGAATTTATTCTTTGTCACCATATACCAATGAAGAAGTGGTGTCCAGACATTATTTTTTAGACGACAGACCTCGTGGAATTATTAATATTGTAGATGCAACAAATATTGAACGCAATCTGTATCTGACAATGCAGTTGATAGAGTTAAATATCCCCACAGTGCTGGCACTTAATATGATGGACGAAGTAACAGCGAATGGTGGATCTGTTGATGTGAATAAATTGGAAGCTAGATTGGGCATTCCGGTGGTACCAATTTCTGCGGCAAAAAACGAAGGTGTAGATGAGCTGATAGAACATGCAATGCATGTGGCAGTTCACAGAGAACGTCCGGGAAGAATGGATTTTTGTGAGGCAGACGGAGAAGATGGTGGTGCAGTACATAGGGGAATACATTCTATAATGCATTTAATCGATGACCATGCCCATAAGAATCAGGTTCCAGTACGTTTTGCCGCCAGCAAGTTAATTGAAGGAGACGAACAAATTATAGAGCGCCTTTTCTTGGACGATAATGAAAAAGAAATGATTGAGCATATTATTATTCAGATGGAAAAAGAGAGTGGCATGGACAGACATGCAGCTCTTGCGAAGATGCGATTCACATTTATAGATAAAGTATGCAGGGAAACAGTTGTGAGACCCAAGGAAAGCAAGGAACGTATCAGAAGTCGAAAAATTGACAAAGTTCTTACAGGGAAATATACTGCGATTCCATCTTTTGTTGTTATTATGGTAATGATATTCTGGCTGACATTTGGTGTCATAGGTGCAAGGCTACAGGAATTTATGGATATTGGAATTGACAGTCTCAGCACTTTATGTGAAAATGCTATGAATGCTGCCAGTGTGAACAAAGTTCTGCAGTCGTTAGTGCTGGATGGTATTTTTGTAGGTGTCGGAAGTGTACTTAGTTTTCTTCCTATTATTGTGGTTCTGTTTTTCTTTCTATCTTTATTGGAAGATAGTGGATACATGGCAAGAATTGCTTTTGTGATGGATAAACTTTTTAGGAAATTGGGACTTTCCGGCAGAAGTTTTGTGCCGATGATTATTGGATTTGGTTGTTCTGTTCCGGCTATTATGGCAACAAGAACTTTACCTTCAGAAAGGGATAGGAAGATGACGATTATGCTGACTCCTTTTATGAGCTGTTCAGCAAAGATTCCAATATATGCATTCTTTTCAGCGGCATTTTTTAAAGGAAATTCGGCTCTTGTTATGACGGGGCTTTATTTTACCGGTATTGTTGTGGCAATTTTGTATGCATTAATTTTAGATAGAACGAAGTTCAAAGGAGAGCCGGTACCATTTGTTATGGAACTTCCAAACTATAGACTACCAAGTACGAAAAGTGTATTGCGGCTGATGTGGGACAAAGCGAAAGATTTTATTACGAAGGCATTTACTATTATATTTTTGGCATCCTTAGTTATCTGGTTTTTACAGACATTTGATTTACATTTTAATATTGTAGAAGATGCCGGAGATAGCATTCTTGCAATGATAGGTGGAGTGGTTGCACCGATATTTAAACCACTTGGGTTTGGAGACTGGCGGGCATCTACAGCATTAATAACAGGATTCACAGCAAAAGAAAGTGTGGTCAGCACATTGACGGTATTATTAGGAGGGGGAGCACTTTCAACAATGTTCACAGTGAAAAGTGCAGTTGTATTTTTAGTGTTTACATTGCTATATACTCCTTGTGTGGCAGCAGTATCTTCTGTAAAAAGAGAACTTGGCGGGAAATGGGCAGTTGTTGTGGTATTGCTTCAATGTATGATAGCATGGATTGTGGCATTTGCAGTAAAATGTGGATACATGTTGATAGGGTAACAAAACACAAGTCATGTCTTTAGAATATAAAAAAGCTGGCGAATAAAAATAATGTTAGGCTTCTGATGATTTGGAGGTTTAACATTTTTTACGTTTTTAAAATGTTTATTGACATACGACAATAAAATGATTAAAATTGTGAATAAGTAAACAGAAAAGAGGGAGATTATGAAAGATATTAATTTTGAGAAAAAAGACTATACTTATTTACAATGGTCAAAAGTAAGAAGTTCATCGGGAACAGCTGGCTCGTTTTTAAAAGCGACAGAAATAAAAGGTGGTAAAAAAATATATTATAAACTATCTGATTATGATAGTGTTTTGGGAATTATAGGGCATGAATGTATAAATGAAATTATTGTCAGCCGGTTATTAGATGTATTGGGAGTTAGCCATTTACATTATCATCTCATTTATGGAGAAATAAAGATTGATTCAAAAAGATATACAACTTATTTTTGTAAATCAGAGAGTTTTCGTAAACAAGGGGAGAGAAAAATTACTTTTGAAGATTACTATCAAATAGAAAAGAAAGACAGCGAAACACCATTAGATTTTGTGAAAAGATGTGGATGGGAGAAAGCGTTTACGCAGATGCTGATTATAGATTTTTTAATTCTTAATCGTGACAGACACGGTGCAAATATTGAGGTAATCATGGACAGCAGGGGAGCAGTGAGACTGGCACCTTTGTTTGATCAGGGGATTTCATTATTGTTTGGGTGTCATAATGAAGAAATGGTTGAAAAGTTTGATGTTTTAGAGGACAGACCTGTTCAGAGTTTTATAGGAAGTAATTCTGCAAAAGAAAATCTGAGGTTCATACAAGATGAGTATCTTTATTCAGTAAAAAAACTGACAGAAGACAACAAGAAATATATTTTGGAGGGATTAGAAAATATTCTATCAGAAGCACATATTGAAAAGATATGGGAGATGATATGGAAAAGGTGGTTGTATTATGAAAGTATGTTCAATTTATAATTATTTAGATAAAGACAAGAATGCAATTGCGTATTTAGTATATTATGAAAATGAGAGAAATTTTTATATTGAAATTTGTGATAATGCCAATATTAATAATGTCCCTATGATGTTTGCGTTATTTATGAAAAAAGGAATATATTCACTAAATTCAGAGTGGACAAAGAAATGGGTAAGCAGCCGCGTTATTCCAACAGACAGGCAAAATCTGGGACAGATATTAAAAGCAAACAATATGAAATATTATGATGAATACACGTTGCTTTTAAAGTCAAGAGGAATTTGCAGCCATGATGATTTTGCAGTGGAGGAAATTCCGCAGAGAGATATTGAAAAGACAATTTTGCCAATTCGATGGAAAAAGAATATTAAAGATATCATTGTTGCAAAACAGGAGATTCTTGTTTTCTTTAATGATGAAACTACGAGAAAATATTCAGTGAATGAACTTAAAAAAATCTCAATAAATCATAAATATGTGAATGCACATATGGACGATTTTCGGGTTATGCAGGGTGGTTATGAATTAAATTGTAATAATGTAATTTATATTGAAAGAAATACTCTGCGCGAAGCGGGAGAAAATATCCCAATTAGTATTGAATACTTTAAGCAGTTTGCTAAGAAGAATTTAGTGAATACAGCAGAGGCATGTGAAATTTTGGAGTGCAGCAGACAAAATATTGATAGTCTGGTGAAAAGAGAAAAGATAGAGATAGTCCATGCTTCTTCAAAAAATAAAATGTTTTTTAAAGCAGATATTCATAAGAAGTTGTGGTAAAAATATTTGACACATTTATTTTCATATTATATAATCAAGTTTAATGGCGTTGAAAGAGAGAAGTAGCTTTAATTATCGCTGACAGAGAGCAGGTGTTGGTGGAAGTCCTGTAGAATGAATTAAGGTGAATAACACTCCGGAGCAGCAATCTGAAAGAGTGAAATGTAATTAGAATAAATGTCTGATTAGGTGAGCTTTAGTAGGTGAGCCGTAGCTGAACGATAAACAGCAGGTGAGAGTTGAACAGACCCTTAACTCACCGATGAGTGGCTGCGTAAGTAGTAAGTCAGGTGGTACCGCGGACAAATTAGTAATAATTGGTTCGTCCTGAGAGAAAAGTTTTCAGGACGGCTAGAGAAGTATAAAAAGACTCGTTCTGATAAAGAACGAGTTTTCTTTTACCCGAAACTTGAAAATAAAACGCTCAATATATATTTTATTTTGAAGGGAGAACGAAATGGACGTAAAAACAAACAACATTTATCGTGATGTGACAATGGATCAATTATCAGAAGCCAACGTGGGACAAACTATCAAAATTGCAGGCTGGATTGAGAATATACGTGATCACGGTGGAGTATCATTTATTGACTTAAGAGATATGTATGGTGTAATGCAGGTAGTAATGCGTGATACATCATTATTAGAGGGACTGAGCAAGGAAGATTGTATTTCTGTAGAGGGACCGATTGAACATAGAGATGAGGAAACATACAATCCAAAGATTCCGACAGGAACAATTGAATTAGATGCAAAGAAGGTAGATGTATTAGGAAAGACTTATTCACAGCTTCCTTTTGAAATCATGACATCTAAGGAGACAAGAGAAGATGTGAGACTAAAATACAGATATCTTGATTTGAGAAATACAAAAGTAAAGGATAACATGATTTTCAGATCAAAGGTTATTTCATATTTAAGACAGAAGATGACAGATATGGGATTCTTAGAAATTCAGACTCCTATTCTTTGTGCATCATCACCGGAGGGGGCAAGAGATTACATTGTTCCGTCAAGAAAATTTAAAGGAAAATTTTATGCATTACCACAGGCGCCACAGCAGTATAAACAGCTGCTTATGGTATCAGGTTTCGATAAATATTTCCAGATAGCACCTTGTTTTAGAGATGAGGATGCCAGAGCAGACAGATCTCCGGGAGAGTTCTATCAGTTAGACTTTGAGATGAGTTTTGCTACACAGGAAGATGTATTCAGAGTCGGCGAGGAAGTTTTAGCAGACACATTTAATAAATTTGCACCAGAAGGATATGAGGTGACACAGGCACCATTCCCTATTATCAGTTATAAAGAAGCGATGTTGAAATATGGTACAGATAAGCCGGACCTTCGTAATCCATTAGAGATTATTGACGTAACAGATTTCTTTCAGAGATGTACATTCAAACCATTCCATGGAAAGACAGTTAGAGCTATTGTTATTAATCAAAAGTTGTCAAAAGGACAACACGAGAAGTTATTGAAGTTTGCCCAGAGCATCGGAATGGGTGGACTTGGTTATCTTGAAGTTTTAGAAGATGGAGCATATAAGGGACCGATTGATAAATTTATTCCGGAAGATATGAAGGATGAAATCAGAGAATTGGGAAATCTTCAACCTCTTGATACAATCTTCTTTATCGCAGATACAGAAAAGACAGCATCTATCTATGCGGGACAGATTAGAACTGCACTTGGAGAAAGCCTTGATTTAATTGAAAAGAACGCATTTAAGTTCTGCTATATCAATGATTTTCCGATGTATGAATATGATACAGAGACAAAGCAGATGATATTTACACATAATCCATTCTCAATGCCACAAGGAGGACTTGAAGCACTTGAGAAAAAGAATCCGGAAGATATCCTTGCATACCAGTATGATATTGTATGTAATGGTGTAGAATTATCATCAGGAGCTGTAAGAAATCATGATATGCAGATTATGATTAAAGCATTTGAAATTGCAGGATACACAGAGGAAGGTTTGAAAGAAAAGTTTGGTGCTCTCTACAATGCATTCCAGTTTGGTGCTCCACCACATGCGGGTATGGCACCAGGTGTTGACCGTATGATTATGTTACTTCGTGATGAAGAGAATATTCGTGAAGTGATTCCATTCCCAATGAATGGTAATGCACAGGATTTAATGTGCGGTGCTCCGGGAGAAGTGACAGAGCAGCAGTTGAGAGAGACACATATTAAAGTCAGAGCATAATTATTTAAATCAATACACAATTAACTAAAAAATCGTAGTGCTATAGTCACTGCGATTTTTTAGATAGCTCTAGCCTAAACAGAATAGCTCACTGTAAAGAGCAAGAAACCCATTAGAGGATAGCCGCCTCTAATGGGTTTCGTTTGGTGAAATGGAATGTTATATCTTTCGCCATTTAATATAGTGTATGTTAAAATAAAGAAAAGTCAATATCTCTTAAAATTATTATTAAATATTAAATATGTTGAATAATTAAATAGGATAATATATACTGAATAAAATTGTAATGATAAGGGTGGGTATTATGGCAGTAGTTTATATCAGAGATCTTGATTTTCATATTGCAAGTGAAGAGGAGCAGGAAGAGATTAAGGATTTATATAAACGAAAGATGGCAAAATCATGGATAAAAAGATTGATTGTATTTTTTATTCTTGCATTGATATGTTTTGTCTTTCAAGCAATTGCACACTTAAAATTACCATGGATGTTTTCAGAAGAACAGACAATATACAGATTGTTTCTCTACATTGCCAGTGCATTTGTAGGATTAAATCTTTTATCATGGTTGGAACTTATGATAGAAAGAGATGTGATATACAATCCTGAAAAATCTAAGATTTTGAAGCTGAAAGTAATAGGAAAAGTACATTCAGAAAATCTGACAGCGATGAGACAGCAAAAATGGTTTGTAACCTGTGAAACAGATGAGGGTATGATAGAAGATGCAATTATAGTGAGAAGCAAATCTGATTATAATAATATAAAAATCGGAGAGATGGTATATATAGAACAGACCCGTGATGATGGACATTATTTATATTATTATCTTGCTTAAGCCAAATACTCCGCACAAATAAAGGGATGCAACCACCAGTTGACAAATTGAAAAGTCTGATTGGTGGTTGTTTTTTGATGCAGATGTTATAGTTTTCTTATCATAAAAAAGATGATAGAATGTAATAATTGGAGGTTTGTTATGAAGTTAGCAGATAAGATTATTTTGCTTAGAAAGCAAAAAGGATGGTCACAGGAAGAGCTGGCGGCACAGATGGATGTGTCCAGGCAGTCGGTATCAAAGTGGGAGAGTGGTGCGTCTACACCGGACATTGATAAAATTATATTGTTAAGTCAGATTTTTGATACGACAACAGATTATCTTTTAAAAGAAGAAATGAATGATATCAGTGATTCAGTATTGAGTGAAGAAAAAAGGAAACATTCTACATATGATTCAGATAGTAAGAAAGAAGTATATGAAAGTGAAAAGTATGCTCATGTAGAAAAGAAAAAGATTCATGTTTCCAGAACAGAGGCAGAAGAATATCTGCATGTAATGAAAGAAGCATCAGTAAAGATAGCCGTTGGTGTTTTTTTATGTATTTGTTCCGTTGCACCTATGATGTTTTTGGTAGGAGCACAACATACAGGAAAATTTGGAGTTACAGAAGATACAGCAGGCATACTTGGATTATGCATTTTGTTGGTTGTTGTAGCTGTTGCTGTTACAATTTTTATAACAAACGGAATTAGAATGAATAAATTTGAATTTATTGAAAAAGAAATGATTACCATGGATTCAGATTTGTTCTCTGAAATAAAGAGAAAATCAGAAGAGTATGCTCCAGTATTTGCCAGAAACATGGCAATCGGTGTAGTATTGTGTATTGTTGCAGTGATACCATTGCTTTTGGCATCAATCGAAAACAGCACAAATAATGCAGATGGTGATGTATTGGTTATTATGATGACAGGAGTTCTTTTGGTTGTAATCGCATTTGGAGTATATCGATTTGTGAAAACGGGTATTATAAAAGACAGTTATGACAAATTATTGGGACAGGGTGATTACACAGAAGAAAAGAAAATGGATAATAAGAGTAATGATACATTTTCCGGAGTATATTGGCTTGTTATTACTGCCATTTATCTGGCATATAGTTTTCTAACTATGGATTGGGGACGTTCATGGATTATCTGGCCTGTTGCCGGTGTTTTATTTGCGGCGATAACTACAATAATAAATGCAGTAAGAAAAAATAAATTGGAAAAATAAGTGAGCTTAAAGAAATGGCTTATAAGAGGAAATATAATGTATAATACAGTAATTTTTGATTTGGATGGAACATTATTAAATACGATTGAGGATTTGGCAGATGCAGTAAATTATGTTCAGGAAAAATATCACATCGAAAGGCATAGTGTGGATTTAGTTCGAAAGAATGTGGGAAACGGCATACGAAAACTAATGATCCGTTCTGTACCGATGGGAGAAAGTAATCCCGAATTTGAAGAAATGTATCGATGTTTTCTGGAATACTATCAGAAACATTGTCAGGTAAAAACAGCGGCTTATCCTGGAATTATGAAATTGCTTGTGGGCTTACATGAGAAAGGCATTAAAATGGCGATCGTTTCCAATAAGGCGCATCCGGCAGTTATGGAACTAAATGATATTTATTTCAAAGATTTTATTTCTGTGGCGATTGGAGAGAATGAAGCAGGAGGAATAAAGAAAAAACCCGCACCAGACAGTGTAAATCATGCATTGGAACTATTAGGAAGTAAAAAGGAAGAAGCGGTTTATGTTGGTGATTCGGAAGTAGATTATGCAACAGCAGAGAATTCAGGGCTTGCGTGTGTATTGTGCAGTTGGGGATTTAGAGAACGGGAATTATTAGAAAGTTTGAAACCTATGGCAATTATAGATAAGCCGGGTGATTTGATAAAAATAATAGAAAGCTGCAGATAGTGCTAATCTGTCTGCAGCTTTCTCATGTGAAAGAATTCGCCCTGTTTTTCCATTAATTCATCATAGGTACCAAATTCGGTACATCCACCGTGTCCGATAACAGCGATTTTATCGGCGTTTCGTATGGTGGATAATCTGTGTGCCACAATGAATGTTGTTCTTGTACTTGCCATATTTTCGATGGCAGTCTGTATTTGTTTTTCAGAGGTGCTGTCAAGGGCGGAAGTAGCCTCATCAAAAATAATTACTTTTGGATTACGGACTAAAGCTCTTGCAATAGCAAGGCGTTGTCTTTGACCGCCGGATAATTTTCCACCATTTTCACCAATCATTGTATCAAGTCCATCCGGCAGTTCCCGTATAAAATCCATCAAATTGGCTGATTGTATCGCTTTCATCAGCTGTTCTTCTGTTACGTCAGGCATACCATATGTAATGTTATCCCGGATAGAACCGGAGAATAAGATTGTATTCTGAGGGACAACTGCAACAAAGTCACGATAACTTCTCAAGTTAATATCTTCTAAATTATTCCCATCTAAGTAAATATGTCCACCTACCGGTTTGATAAAACCAATTAACAGATTAAGTATTGTTGTTTTTCCGGCACCGGATTCACCTACTAAAGCAACAGTTTCCCCCGACTTTACCGACAAATTAAATTTATATAAAATTTCTTTTGAATCATCATAGTGAAAAGAAACATCCTGGAAATCAAAGTTTCCGGTAATATGTTGTAATTTTTTCTTTCCGGTATATTGTTCTACATCATCAGATAATAGGATTTCTCCGATACTAGTAATAGATTCTGTCCCTCTTGCCATATTTGGAAGAATCATAATAATGGCAGCTACCTGATTTACAATAGTCGTAAAGTAACTTTGGTATGTGGCAATTTCACCTACAGAAATAATGTGACGGTAGGCCATATAGCCTGTAAAAGCAAGGCAGACTACCTGAAATGCCTGAAACATACACCAGCTGACAGCACCAAAATTCGCATGCATTATATCTAATTTGTAACCTTTATGAGCTACACCGTTTAGGAAACCGCCCATTTTCTTAATTTCTTCGTTCTCTAATGCATGGGCACGGGTCACCGGAATCAATTCTACCATTTCCACAACTTTGGTTGACGTTTCTTCCATCTGTTTACGAAATTCCCGGTTCGTTTTTCTTATTCCTTTGCGAAAAATACCAATCAATGCTCCGGCGATAGGAACAGTTACAACGAAAAAGAAGAACACAATCAGGCTTTTTGAGACAGTTACGAGAAGTGCCACAGTGATATTCAGCATGATAGTAAGCATGTTTGTAAATATTTGTGAAGATAACTGCTGGACAGCTTCAACATCACGAATAATTTTGGACTGAAGGCGTCCGGATTCATTTTCCTTATGGTAAGAGATGGAAAGTTGCTGCAATTTTCGCACCAGTGAACTTCTAAGATGTGCCTCGACTGCACGTGTAGCTGTACTCTGACAGACATTGAATAAATAATTTAACGGAAAGTTGAATGCTATTAATAAGATAATAACAGTGATATTAATGGCAATTTCACTTGAAGAATGTGCTGATGGGTTGGTGGCAATATTGATAATATTCCCTGTTACAATAGGGAGCACCCATACAGGACTGTTCTTAAGTACAAATAAAAATCCTGCTAAAAAAAATCTCCAGTATGTACCCTTATATAATCTAAAAAAAGTTTTAATTGGATGACCTTTGCTCTTTCCAAAAATTTCCACATATTCGTCTTCTTTTTCTACCGGGTTATCTTCAACCCATTCTTCTTCTTTATAAAAAAATCCCATTTTTCCGCCCTTCTATATAATGTCACAAGCTTTTTTTGCCAGTTTATCAACCAGATTATTATATTTATCTCCGGAATGTCCCTTTACTTTGTAAAATGTTATGTTAACTTTACGCTTTATTTTATCATAGTATTTTTTGTAAGCAATGGTACCGGGTTTGTTTGTTTTCCATTCTCCAGTACACCATTTGGCAATACCCATATAATCATAATATATTGAAAGATTCTTGATATTATGTTCTACAGCATATTTCATTGCAGCCATAGAACCATAAATCTCTCCTGCAACATTACGCATGGATGCCATTTCTTTATCGTCAGATGCATCAGAAATATGTATTTCTTCCCCATTGTGAAACATAACAACACCATAACCAAATACGCAGGTTTCAACATTATAACTACCGTCTACATATGCAACAGCTTTTGTGTCAGTAGAAAATGGTTTATCCGTGTCAAGTGTGTCTTGTTTCGGAATGGCTTTGGGTGAAGGCTTGTTAAAAGACTCTAAAGTAAAAATGCTTAATTGTTCTCCATCGAAACCTAAATAGGCATAGGCATCTGAAATATTTTTAAAACTTTTATAAAGTGCGCCCGGATAACCGTCAACACTATCCTTACATTCTTCCCAAGTTTCAAAGATTCCGGTATTTGCACCAACTTTTACTGCGTAATATTTTTTTGCCATAACTGCCTCCTAAAGCCAAGGGTTGTTTTTCTTTGGATCTGTCGGATCCCATCCCCTATTTTTATTCTTTTTATTTATTTTCTTTATTTTTGGAATTTTAATTGCAGGATTTTCGTTGGGTCTGTCATATATAGTCACTTTTGTTCCGTTATCGCAGTTATCGTAAATCCATTTAATATTTCCAGCCTGAAGTCTCACACAGCCAAGAGAAGCAGGTTTTCCCAGTTTATTATATTCCCAGTATTCTAATGAATCATAACTGCTGGTTAGGTAAGGCACAGAATGCAGCATAATCGGACCATGTATCCGGATTGCATATTGTGCATATGTCCCATCAACCATAATGCGCCAGTCATATCGCTCCGTCATTTTAAAAGTACCAAGAGGAGTGGAATCTGCTTCGGCCCCGGTAGAACACCAGAATGTCTTATATGGAATCGTATATTTTCCATGTTCGTCCAGAGTATAAACAGTAACAAAGTTTTCAGTACGGTTTACTTTAATTCGATAAGGAAGTTTGTGTTTAAATTTCTTTCTGTTCCTTTTTATGGTTTTTTGCGTAATACCCGTAGTTTCAGGTTCAGATGTGGTTGTTTCTGCTCCAATGTCTGTTGCTGTTTCTGCCTTGGTAATAGAGGTGGTTTCTGTAATTTTTTCCTCAGTAATATATTTCGTATTGTTGTCCTTGAGTACAAGAACCAGAAAAATAACAAGTATTATGCCGGTAAAAATACCCAGCATAAGTTGATTTTTGTATTTATTTATCATTAATGTTTCTCCATATTTCGTATCTAAATGTTGTTTTTATTATATTAACCAGTATTATTTTATAATTTAATGTCTTTAATTGCAATAGAATAAATAAGGAAAGTACCTCACTTATTTTTGAATGAGAGGTTAAGGCATACTTAATGCTGACAAATGGTCTTTATTGACGGAAGTATTTTGATTTGTTATTATTTAATAGGAAAATTTTCATTTTGGAAGGAGTAAAAAATGGGATATACGAAACAGAAAATTTTGAACATGGCAGAGACTGAAGACATAGAATTTATAAGACTTCAGTTTACTGACCTTTTTGGAACACTAAAGAACGTGGCGATTACAAAAAGCCAGCTGGCAAAGGCATTAGATAACAAGATCATGTTTGATGGTTCATCGATTGAAGGCTTTGCAAGAATTGAAGAATCGGATATGTATCTGTATCCGGATTACGACACATTTGAAATATTACCTTTCAGACCACATCAGGGAAAGGTTGCCAGAATGATTTGTGACGTATATAAACCAGACGGCACTCAGTTAGAAAATGATCCAAGATGTATTTTGAAGAAAGTTATCAAAGAAGCATCCGATATGGGATATATATTTAATGTGGGACCGGAATGTGAATTTTTCCTGTTTCATACAGATGATAATGGAAATCCGACAACCATTAGTCATGAACATGCAAGTTATTTTGACTTAGGACCAATTGATTTGGGAGAAAATGCACGTCGTGATATCGTATTAAATCTTGAAGAGATGGGATTTGAAGTAGAGGCTTCCCATCATGAAGTGGCTCCTGCACAGCATGAGATTGACTTTAAATATGGTGAGGCGTTAGAGACAGCGGATAGAATTATGACGTATAAGCTTACCGTAAAAACCATTGCAAAGAGACATGGTCTGTATGCATCATTTATGCCAAAGCCAAAGTTTGGTGTATGTGGTTCCGGTATGCATATCAATATGTCCTTATTTGATAAGGAAGGACATAATATTTTTATTAATGAAAAAGATGAAAACGGACTGAGCAAGGAGGCATATAGCTTTATTGCAGGTTTGATGGAGCATATGAGAGGTATGGCAGCTATTACAAATCCAATTGTAAACTCATATAAGAGACTGGTACCGGGATTTGAAGCGCCTACATATATTGCATGGTCAGCCACAAATAGAAGTCCTCTTGTCAGAGTACCGGCAGCAAGAGGTGCAGGCACCAGAGTAGAACTTAGATGTCCGGACTGTGCGTGCAATCCATATCTTGCCATAGCAGTTTGTCTGGCAGCAGGATTAGATGGTATTAAGAGAGGACTTACACCGCCAGCCAGTGTACAACAGGATATTTTTGAAATGACAGAAAAAGAGAGAGCAGAAGCAGGAATAGCAAGTCTGCCAAGAAATCTATACGAAGCAATTCAGGAAATGAAAAAATCAGAATTTATGAAAGACGTATTAGGTGAAGAAGTATTCCACAAATATGTAAAAGCAAAAAGGGCTGAGTGGAATGAATATACCTCGCAGGTTACGGATTGGGAAATTGATAGATATTTAGGCTGCATTTAATGTAGGAGGCAAATTTGGCAGGAATAATAGTAGTATTCCCAAAGATAGAGGACAGCAAAGCGATTCGAAATCTATTAGTGCGTAATGGATATGATAACGTTTTTCACTGCAGCACTGGTGCAAAAGCGATTACTTTGGCAGATTCTCTGGGAGAGGGAGTCATCATTAGTGGATATAGAATGCTCGATATGCCATATACACATATACTGGATTATGTGGAAGGAAGATTTGAGATGTTGCTGATAGCATCCAGACAGAAGCTTCTAGAAGATGAGACAGGTGTTGCGATGCTTGAAATGCCCATTAAGGTGAGAGATTTTTTGAATTCAGTTGAAATGATGCAGAATAATATTCATGCAAAATTTTCAAAAAAGAGAAAGGCTCCACCGAAAAGAAGCGAAGAAGAACAGAGTATCGTAGATGAGGCGAAAGCAGTTCTAATGGAAAAGAATAATATGTCAGAAAATGAAGCACACAGGTACGTACAGAAATCTGCTATGGATAGTGGAAGAACCATGGTGGAAACAGCTGCTTCGATTCTGAAAGTTATGTATAAAGAATAGAGCCAAACATTGTCAGTGTCGGCAAAGAGTTTGGCAGACTGAAATATTGTGAAAGATAG
Source organism: uncultured Eubacterium sp. (assembly GCA_910584795.1). Taxonomy (GTDB): domain Bacteria; phylum Bacillota; class Clostridia; order Lachnospirales; family Lachnospiraceae; genus Eubacterium_G. The sequence continues at coordinate 164,857 of CAJUBZ010000003.1, forward strand.
TAAAGCAGAATTTATCTGTGAAACTAATAAATGAAAAATATGTAAAATTTAGGAGGTACTTAAGATGTACAAAATTAATGAAAACTATTTGAAGTTACCGGGCAGCTATTTGTTCTCAAATATTGCAAAGAAGGTAGCTGCATATAAGGAGGCGAATCCCCAGAAAGATGTTATCAGTCTTGGTATTGGTGACGTAACACAGCCTCTATGTCCGGCAGTTATTGATGCAATGCATAAGGCAGTAGATGAGATGTCAGATGGTACTACATTCCACGGATATGCCCCGGATCTTGGATATGAGTTTTTAAGAAGTGCTATCAGAGACAATGATTACAAGGCAAGAGGTGTCGATATTGCATTAGATGAAATATTTGTCAGTGACGGAGCAAAATCAGATTCTGGTAACATTGGAGATATCTTTGCTGAAAATAACCGAATTGCAGTATGCGATCCTGTATATCCGGTTTATGTGGACACAAATGCCATGTCAGGCAGAACGGGCGAATATCTTTCTGAGCAGGAAAAATGGAGTAATGTGATTTATATGCCTTGTACAAAGTCAACAAATTTTGCACCGGAATTACCAAAGGAAACACCGGATATTATTTATTTGTGTTTTCCGAATAACCCTACAGGTTCTACCATCACAAAGGCTCAGTTACAGGAATGGGTAGATTATGCGAATAAAGTTGGTGCAGTGATTATTTATGATGCTGCTTATGAAGCATATATTTCAGAAGATGATGTGCCACACAGTATTTATGAATGTGATGGAGCAAAGACATGTGCAATTGAGCTTAGAAGTTTTTCAAAGAATGCAGGATTTACCGGAACAAGACTTGGATTTACAGTAATTCCAAAAGAGTTAGAGTCAAATGGCGTGAAGTTAAACGCACTTTGGGCAAGAAGACATGGAACCAAGTTCAATGGTGCACCATACATTATTCAGAGAGCAGGAGAGGCTGTTTATTCTGAAGCAGGAAAGGCTCAGACAAAGGAACAAGTAGCTTATTATATGAATAATGCCAAGGTCATTATGGAAGGTTTAAAGAGTGCAGGATTTAATGTCAGCGGAGGTGTGAATGCACCATATGTATGGCTGGAAACACCGGATGGAATGACATCGTGGGATTTCTTTGACCATTTACTTGCCAATGCGAATATTGTTGGTACACCGGGTTCAGGGTTTGGACCGAGTGGTGAGGGATATTTCCGACTGACAGCATTTGGTACTTATGAAAATACACTGAAGGCGATTGAGAGAATTAAGTCGTTATAATTTAAAGAATATATGTGAAAGAGGACATTCGAATACTTTTCGGATGTTCTCTTTGTGAAAAAATATTTCTTTGAAAATAATGCAAAAAAATGTCAAAATATTGTGTTTGTTATAAAAAAATCATGTTTTTTCATATTAATTAAAAGAAGTTGTTATTTCATTGTAAAATAGTAGGGCTTAAAATTAAGAAAAAGTAAAAGGAGATTTTACAATGAAAGAAAAAGCAAAAAAGATAATTAATACTGTAATTATTTGTAGTATGGTATTATCAATTTTAGGGGGAAGAGCAAATAAGATAAAGGCTGAAGAGGTAAATATAGAATCAGTTGAGAATTACACTACGGACTTAATTTGTTTGGAGATAGAACTAATATGAATTGGAATTTAAGGCAGGGTATTCAAGAATATTATGATAATGAAAAAATTCAGGTTAAGTTTCAATGTAAACCAACGAGTAAAAAAGCTACAAAATTAATAATACATTACTGGCATTCTAAAATAAATAAGTCGATATCACCTAGTATTGGATTTTCAGCTGGTGGAATATCAGTTGGAGTAAGTGGAAGTTCTAAGAATTATTATGAAGAAATAAACCATAATGCGTATTTGATTTACAATCACATATAGGTTGCGTAAGAAAGAGAATTATTAAATGGGAGATAAAATTTTATGAAGAAAATATTTATTGTGGGAATAGCATTTGTATTAGGTATTTTTATTTTAACTAATGTTTGTGTTTATGCAATAACTAATAAATCGGTACTGGATTATTTCTTTAAAGAGAATAATAGTTATATTAGTAATGAATTATTGTATAAAGATGGTCAGAGTTATGATATTGATGGTTATACAATAAAACTGGAAGAGGCTTTATATGAAAAGAATACACAGTTAGGATATCTTGTATTTTCAATAAGAAAAGATGGTGGTAGACCTGAAGCAGAAATCAATGATGCAAAACAATGTGTTGGAGGGTTTGGAGAAGAGCAGAGATTTAGTTTTGATTTTGAAAGTTCAGGAAGTGCAGATATGAAATATGAGTATGTGGGAAATGTGTTATATGCATATATCTCTTTTGAAGCAGATAATTTTGAAGATGAGAAATCAAATAAAAAAATTGTTCTTGTTGATGGAAAAAACTGGAGTGATAAAACAAAAGAAGAGTTTATGACTTATGATTTTAAATTAAAAGATAGAAGTAAGAGTCTTGTTTGTAAAGAAAGAGCCAGAAGGATTTATATATCACCATTGGGAATTAAAATATTTACTGTTAATGAGAAAATTGATTGTTTTAAATTTAAGTTTACTATGGTTGACGGAGAAACGGAAACCATGGAAAATAACAAGGATACAGTAGGTGTTCATGGACGAGGGGGAAGAGATATATCAACAGAACGAATATATACAATCAAATTTTCTGAACTGAAAGATATTAGTAAAATAAAACAAATAGAATTTAATGATAAAATATTAACGTTAGAATAATATTGAAGAAATATATAAGTAATAAAATTAAGAAGGTTATATATATTGAAAATAGCAATTATTATTAGTATAAAACTGATAATGACTGCTATTTTTTTATATATTGACAAAAATCGACAATAGAGTAAAAATGTTTTACATTTCTGACGAAAAAAGTATTGTTATGTATGATGAAATAACTTAGACTTGTCATAAGTACTTCTGCAGGAGAAAAATAAAATTAAAGGAGTATTATTTATGATTAAAAAATTATTAAGCGTGGTTTTATGCTTCAGTATTATGATTAGTTCTGTAAGCATTTTTGGACAAAAGAAAGTTTGTGCGGCGATTCCTTTGGATGACATTGCATATGGAAAGAAAGTTCTTTGCTCAAGTGTGAAAGATTCCTATGATGCAAGATATGCAGTAGATGGAAATAGTAGTACGAAATGGGTGTCTGAGGATAAAGAAAGCCAGTGGTTTATCGTAGATTTGGGCGCAGTTTATTATGTTTCTACAATTCAACTTAACTGGGGAGAAGAATATCCGAATAAATATACTGTGTCATGGTCCGGTAATGATTGGACTTTTCATGATGCTATTTATTGGGGAGGAGAAAGTGGTGGCCGTCCAGGAGAAAGTACACATTACATGTACAACAGACCGATTAGATATGTGAAGGTACAATGTAATATAAGAGGAACAGATAAAGGGATTTCGCTGTATGATTTTAAAGTTCATGGCAGTCTTGCACCAGGACAGAAACAACCATCGCTCTCTGTTATTGGTAAAACAAATTTAGCATTAGGAAAAACTGTTACAGCTTCAAGTAAGGGAATGTATGGTCCTGAATATCTTGTAGATGGAAATTTTAATACAAAATGGACATCAGCAATTACTGAAGAAGCGTGGATTATGGTAGATTTAGAAGATATTTATTCAGTAGATGGTATATTGATACATTGGGGAGATGCCTATGCAAAGAGTTATGAAATACAGTATTCAAAAGATGGAAAAAATTGGAGTACAGTAGCATATTACACAGAAAGTACGCAAAACATAAGAATTCATGATATGAAAGATAGAGAATTGAGATATATTAAGATTTTAGCAAAAGAAAGATCGGGACAGTATGGGTATAACATGAATGAAATAGAAGTACTTGGAAATGAATAGAATTATGAATAGAACAGGCTCTGCACAAAATGTGCAGAGCCTTGTCTTTTGTAAAAAGTCGAAAACTTTTCCGTGACATATTCTTAAAGTTTGATATAATGTATAGGTAAAATTAAAAGAAAGGAGGAGCAGAGTGTTAAAAGGATTATTTAGCAGCAAAAGTACAGCAGCGGTTTTTGTAGATTATGAGCATTGGTACTATGGATATAATAATATTTTTTCAATGAGGCCTAATGTTGAAGAATGGTATAAAGAACTGAAAGAAGAGTATAGTATAAAAAATATAACATTTTTTGGTGATTTCCATGGAAGCAATATTGAGAAAGAGCTATCCAGATTAGAAAAAATAACAAAAAATGTAGTTCATACAGCCAGTACAAAAGATGGTGTAGACAAAGATTTTACTGATTTTATTATTTTAGATGCAATATATCGTGAAGCGGCGAAGAAGAATTCACCCGATATATTTATTATATTTACTGGAGATGCACATTTTGATCTGGCAATAAAGTATTTAAGAGATATTAAGAAAAAAGTTATTGTATATGGCGTAAAACATTCATTGAGCAATAAGTTAAAAGCTTCGGCAAATTCATATGTAGAGATGCCAAGATCAAACCAGGAAAGACAGTATTATTATGATGCAATATTGCAGTCGTTATTTATTCTGAAGAAAAGGCGTAAAATGGCCACATATTCTAAAACAGTAGAAAATGTATCAGCCCACAGTGGCGTGTCCAGAGAACGTATACAGGCAGCATTAAACGATTTAATGAATAATAAATATTTAAATATGACAGAGAAAAGATATAAAGGTAAGAAACCTAAGATTCTTGAAGCTGACTGGAAGAGACTGAGAGAAGATGGTCTCTGGGATAAGTAAAAATTTAAATAAATCTAAAATAGAAGAACTATCCATAAAAGCCACATTGACTTAAAGGATAGTTCTTTTTATATTTTCTAAATCTCACTATATCCGTATCCATTTACCAATGCTTCCACAGGTTTTCCTGTTTTACACATTGGGCAGTCATGATGAGAATAGGCATCGTAATTCGGTATATCTTCCGCTCTGAATAGAGAATCTATCCGATATCCGTCAACAGAGTCGACAGCACTGAATATCGCTGAAATACCTTGAAGTGTTCCACCATAATACTGAATACATTCAATACTGTTGCGTACAGTCTTACCGGTAGTCGCTGAGGCAAGAAGTAATAATACATTTCTTCCCTCGACCTCAGGTTTCAGATTATCCCTGAAAATCATCTGGCCGTTAGAGTTAAACTCCGGTGTAACCACGTAAATCGTCTTGTGGGCATTCATAGATAAAACGCCGGCACGGCTCAGCTCATTTGCAAGAAATGCACCAATGACTTCGCAGTTATCCAGACAAACAATCGTATCAATAGGTTTTCCCATTACATTATAATAATCTTTCATGGCTACGGCGATACGTTCTGCCTCATTTGCACGTGTCTTCATCGTTGTCATATCTAAATAATAATTCAGATGAGAGTGTGTTGTTGCAAAATGTCCCGGTATTACTTTAATAGCAATATTAGGGTCTTTTTTTGCGAAATACTTTATTATTCTGTTTTGAATCATAGTCAATCCCTCCTTTGCTGTAAAAAGGTATCACGAGCCATTTTACGTGTTTGACACAGGCTCGTGATACAGTCATCTGCAGATGACAAATTCCGTCCTTACTGATATATCTATCTTATTCTTTTATGGAAGGATTTTCAAGTGCAGAATGAGATTTTTTTGATTTTATTAAAAGTATTTTATTCACGATAAATGCTGCAAGAATCAGTATCAGTTCTGCGACAGTAGCCCAGAGCCTTGATACAATGGAAATAATCACTGCATACTCTTTTGGCATAATCAGTAATAGTCCTGCCATAAGGATTCCTTCCCTGACTCCAAGACCGGAAACAGTAAAGATTGCCAGAATACCAATTATAGCGGACAATCCGTAAATACCGCCTACATACAGCCATTGTGAGATTCCTATATTTGGATAAAGAGAAACTACTAAAATGTAGAATCCGGTACCAACTACCAGCCAGTTTAAGATAAATAAAAAGACAACTTTTATCATTTGTGGGTAGGTAATCGTAATCTCCATATCATCCTTTTTTATTAATTTTCCAAGCTTTGATAGAAAGAAATTAATAATCTTTGGATTAATACAGATAAAGAATAAAACAACAAGACCAATAGCTGCCCATTGGTAATTTGCTAATAATTCATTTGGAAAAAAGAATAGTGAAATCAGAAATAAAAATGCAGCACCGAGCAAAGTACATATATTTTCTAAGAAGAAACATATCGTTACCTTTCTCATAGGCACGCCATTCTCCTGATATCCTGGGATTCTTGCTGCCAGCATAAAAACTTTACCGGGAATGTATTTTCCAAGGATAGAGTATAAGTAACTGGTTATTGCTTTTGTATAACTGATACTGCATTGGTTCAGAATGGTTATATAATGCCATAAAGATGCCAATGATATTTTGTATACAAAGTAGAGCAGTATAGAGAGGGCAAATATTCCCCAGTTAAATTTGGACCACTCTATCTGTCTGATGTCATCCCAGCTTGTAATAAAGTATTTAGCCAGAAAAATTACAACTAGGACTAAAAACAATATTTTGCATATGCTCATAAATGTCTTTTTGTTGATTTTATTTGATTTCATGGTTTTACTCCTAAAAACTTAACAATACGCGGATAAAGCACATATAATAATAAATAACCTTTGTCGGTATTTTTGCTAATTTATCATAATGTTCTTCTGAAAACTTTTTATTTTTCTCAGCTAATTTAAAAGCAAGCCTGTGATTCCATTTGCATTTGTCACTGGTGTCCATGCTGATATTTGAATGTTTTTGTTTTATTTTAGCAAGACTAAATTTAAATACCAATGCTCTTTTCTGACTACGTACGATATCTTTGTCACTGATGTGTGTTGCTTCAATATCGCCGTCACTTATCGCCTGATTTAAGGCATCATAAGCTTTCCGGGAACGGATAACACAACTGGTGTGTTTGATAGGATTGCCCTTCATTTCTTTTAACCAGATATCGCCAAAACTGATATCGCTGCATTCAGCAAAGTGATCCTGACAGGTCATGCAGCTGTCCTTTTCAAAAAAGTACGCATTTTTATAGGCACATATTGTCTTGGAATATGAAAACTCTTTTGCACTTCCGTCTTTATAGATAACACTGGAAGTACCGCGCCAATGTCCGCGGCGGTAGTATAAACGCTCAGCATTGTCGCCGGTTATTCCCGACTTTTCCATAGAAAGAGTAGTAGCTTTAGGAGAATGATTACCGCTGCAATATAATCCTAATTTCATCACAATTTTTTCTTTCAAAGAAGCATCGTTTTTCATGATGGCATCCAGACCACGGAGCATACATGGAGTCATTACGACAGCAACTTTTCCGTTAAAGTTTCTTACCACATCTAAATGTTTTAGTAATGGAATGTTCATGTAGATACTCGACGAAGCATCACAGACTTCTTCCTTTGTCGTGGCAATATATGTTTTATAAGTTAATTCACCATTTTCAAAAGCAGTTTTGGTTACCCAGGCACCATCAATTGTTTTATTTTTCAACATATTACAAAGCAGAGCAGTCACCATGCCGCCGGAAGCAGCATTTGCACGAATTGCTTCATCTGTAGCATACCCCTTTTTACATCCAAGATGTGGTCCGATATATTTATCGGGATTGTTGTAATCCAATAATTTTGCCTTTTTCTTAGGGTTACCTGTTATTTCGTCTATGATTTCACTAATATATTTAATATTATTTCTGGAACTTTTCAGAACAGCATCGAGATTTTTGTCCAGTTTTGTCCGAATGTCATTTTCATGTGAAACAAAATCCTCAAAACTTTTCTTTAATTCAGATAAGTCCAGTTTTGAAAAGTCAATCGCATACTGTCCCAGTTCAAACATATCCAGTACTTCCTGATATTTGTGGCTCCAACCGATAAGAAGTACAGGGACCTTCTGTTCAAGAGAACCGATCATGGCATGGAATCTGGAAGCTACCAGATAACGGCATTTTCCAATGAAGGCACGAATCTCTTCTGCATCCATTTCTTTATGATACCAGCGAACCATGTTCTTGTCTGCAACAGCATCATAAATAGCATCTCCAACCATCAGGTCATTATTTCTAGACTTTTCACTATTGATTCTCGCTGCATTTGCAATAAGAATAACATTGTATCCAGTTTCATTTAAATAGTTTATAAAAGAAACCATAGTGTCTTTATATGCAATTCCCATTTTGTCACATTTCTTTTCTACAACGGAACTTATGGAAAGCCCGACAACATTGTCGTTAAAAAAATTATCACTCGCACAGATTTTGTCTACTTCTTTATTCCAATATTCGCTGTCTTCCATGGAAAATGCTCCGTCAGCACATAACTTTACATTGTCTTTTACACCAATTTCCATAAGGTTGTCATAAGTACCCTGCCCCCTGGCACAAATAAGTTTTAGTTTTGGAAGAATCCATTTTGCTAAAAATTTATTGTATGGATTTTTAAATGTTCCTAATGCCTGAGAATATTTTACTACAGGCGTACCCATTAAAAGTGGAACTGCCGCACAGACAAAGGCATAAGTATTCATTACAAAACCACGACTGTCGACAAAAGAAATGCCGGCTTCGTCTACAACTAAATCCGTCTGTGTGTAAGTTTTTAATATTTTGTTTTTTAAAAGAAGCTTTTTAATGGGCGGACACCATTTAAAAAGCTTATATAATACAGCCAGAGGAAAGGCTGTAAATAACAGCTGCTCCGGCTTTGTGCTTGTAATATGAATAAAGTCAAAAGGCAATTGCTTTTTATCTTCTTTTGGATAAACAGACATCAGATTTATATTCAATCTGTCACCATAAATGTTGTGTAATTGTTTGATGGAACTTTGCAGCATGGCGGCAGCACCTTTGTTGCCGCTGTAGCTTGCTGCTGTAATTGCAATTGTTATATCTCTCATGTTTTATACCAATCCTAATTTATTTATCATTATCTTCTTTGTTTTTATCATAATCCAATTTTCTGACGTGGTACTGTACATCTTCTAAAATCTTTCTGTTTGCTGCAATAATGTCTGCCTGTAGTGCAATGATATAGGTAAATACACCAATCATCATAAATGTACTCGCTAGAATTAAAGACTGAATATGACCGCCGCCTTGTCCCATAAAATAGTATACTAAAAATCTTATACCAATGCCAAGTCCAAGTAGAAATGAAATAATTCCTATTGAACCAAAAAATTTCAGCGGTTTGTACATCATAAAGGAACGAACGATTGTTACCATAGAACGTTTTACATATCCGAACATACTGCTGAAAAGTCTTGACTTTCTAAGTTCCGGATTGGTTCTGATAGGAACAGAAGTCATTGCCATTTTGGTTCTTCCTGCCTGAACAATTGTCTCTAATGTATAAGTATATTCATTTACGACATTTAATCTCATAGCTGTTTCTCTGCTATAAGCTCTGAAGCCGCTTGGTGCATCAGGAATATCAGATTTCGAAGCAACACGCACGGTCCAGCTTCCTAAATGCTGTAGTTTTTTCTTTAATGGTGAAAAATGTGCGGTGTCATCAATCGGACGTTCACCAATTACAATATCTGCCTTTTCTTCCAGAATCGGACGCACTAATTTTTCAATATCAGCACCACAATACTGATTGTCAGCATCCGTATTGACAATAATATCAGCACCATTTCTTAAACAGGCATCGAGACCTGCCATAAATCCTTTCGCAAGTCCTTTATTCTGTTTGAAATTTACAACATAGTGGACACCCCAGTTTTTGGCAACTTCTACAGTATTATCGGCACTGCCGTCATTGATAATCAAATATTCAATTTCATCAATGCCATCAATCTGTTTTGGTAAATCGTTGAGGGCGATCTCTAATGTTTCAGCTTCATTATAACATGGTATTTGAATAATCAGTTTCATTTTAATTCTCCCTTATTGTGTAGTATATTTTGTAAGAGCATATCCATGGCTCTTTAAAGTATCTGCCAGTGCATCACCTTTGACGATTACCACATCCATTGGAGATTTGGTAACGTCATAGTCATTTAATGTATAATAAGTATCTTTAGTTCCATAGTATTCATTGCAATTTTTAATCGCAATATCAATTTTCTTTTTGCCACATAAAACAAAGAAACTATCTTGAGGTCTGTCGCCTAAGTATTTCAGAGTACCAAGATTGAATTTAGGCAGTCCGTACTGATAAACTTTTACCAGATAGCCTGATTTATCATAACAGAAGTTTGGATATTCCTCATCTATATCAGTTTTGTTACATAATTCATTCATATAATTCACAAGATATTCAACACGTTCATAGACCACATTATCACGATTATCCCTGACATTGATAAATACATAACTATAGTTAATTACGGATAAAAGGAAAATTAAAATACAAGTACTATACAAAACTCTTGTCTGATTGATGCTTGTTAGCAATAAAATAGTAATAAGTACAATAAAAGAAATGATTCCTGCTTTGGTAAAAACAGAAGTTAAATCAGGAAAAGCATCTGTTGTTTTTCCGTTTTCTATTTTCAATAATCCGGTCAAAGATAAAAAGTATCTGGAGTCTGTCTGAGGAATATTATCCAAGTGGGGACTTACTTTCCATATAAATGGAATGAAAATTGCCAGATATGTTATAAGCGTGACGATTTTTGATTTCCATCTTATTATTTCATCTTTTTTAATAATTAGTGAATATAATGCAACGATGGCAAGCAGTCCTACAGCACCGACTGTATATCTGCCATATACCATACGGTCCGCTCTGTCGATTTCAAAACCGTTCATCAATTCAAAGGCACTTGGGAAAAAGAAAATTGCACCCATTGCAAATGTTCCCATAAGACATAAAATTGAAAATATTGATAATATATTTTCACCGGTATTTTCCTGTCTCTTTTTAAAGTTTTTATATAATATGATAAAAGCCGCAATAAAGCCGATAATAACCAATCCCATTGTTGATGTAAATAAATTATACAGCCAGCCAATACATAATTTGAGTTCTATAACAATTCCGTTTTGAGTAAATAGTTTACCAAGAGTTTCGTAATCCAAAGCTTCCATACTGCCATGTCTGGTTCCATATTTTCCGTAAACGCCCTGTTTCACAATTGAGGCTAAAATCTTATCAATCACAAGAAAAATTCCTGTTGCAGGAAGATATAAAAAATAGTTTACAATATGTTTTTTATAAAGGACAGACATTATTATAATTGTTAGAAGTGCTGCCACAATGAGGACAAGACCTCTGGTGTGAGTCATATATGCATATACTGTTATAAAAGCAAGTAAAACAGAAAGAATATTTTTCTTCATGGACTTCTCGAGGGATGAGAGTTTCAAAAGTAAAAGTAAAATCGGCCATGGTAAAAATATTAGTATCACATCACATCGGGAATATGCAGAGTACAACCAGATGGAAGAAATCCCCACAGCAGGTACAGATATTAGCAGTGCCTGAAGTTTGGATTTTATATTTAAATAGTTTCTACATATATGATATGAAATTACAGGAATAAAACTTATGATTAACATATTTAGTGAAATCATGGCTTTATACATAAGAACAGGATTACTCTTAAAGATTAAATATAGTGGAAGGTATAAAGCAGAGAAGCCATATTTGTAGTAAAATCCTCCCATAGTCTGGACACATAGTGACCAGTCATCTCCTGCCATAAAAGCAGTGTTTGCAACTGTTCCTACTTCATCTAAAACGTAAGGTAATGATAGTTGTATTCCTAAAACTACTGTAGTGATTGCGAAAATAAAATAAATAATAATCTTTATTTTTCTGTCAGAAATATTTGCTAATGAAAGTTTCATTTTATTGGTTTTCCTTTCTCAGTTGATTGAAATACTAATCTCTGGAATAAATATCTGTGGTGTAGACTTTATCAATAACATCCTCTAAGATTTTGTCAAATCTATTAGCTAAAATAACATCGGATGTGTTTTTGAAATCTTCCAGATTGTTTATTACAGGGATATCATTATAGTTATCTTCTTTGACAATTGGCTCATAAATTACAAGTTTAAAGCCAGTGTCAATTAGCTTGTCCATAATATCCCATACGGCAGATGCCCTGAAGTTATCAGAGTCTGCTTTCATAGTCAGCCGATATATACCCACAATATCGGGGTGGTATTCTTTTATTTTGCTTACCACGTAATTTTTTCGTGTGTCGTTACTATGAACGATTGCCTCGATAATATTATTTGGAACATTTTTCTCTTTATAGTTTGCCAATAGTTGTTTTGTATCTTTTGGCAGGCAATAGCCTCCATATCCTAAAGAGGGATTATTATAATGATTGCCGATTCTAGGGTCTAAACACATTCCGTTAATAATAGCTTCTGTATTCAGGTGGTTTTCCTGTGCGTAAGTGTCTAACTCATTGAAATAAGCGACACGCATAGCTAAATATGTGTTGGAAAAAAGTTTTACAGCTTCGGCTTCTGTATACTGCATAATAATAGATGTAATGTCTTCTTTGACAGCGCCTTGTTTTAAAAGTGCAGCAAATTCTTCAGCCTTTTTTTTGAGAAAATCATTTTCCAAATCAGTTCCCACGATGATTCTGGATGGATACAAATTATCATATAATGCTTTTCCTTCTCTTAAAAATTCTGGAGAAAATAAAATATTATTTAAATTATATTTTTCTTTTAGTTTTTGTGTATAGCCTACCGGAATGGTAGATTTGATAACAATCGTAGCATTACTTTCTAATACTAATAGTTCTTCTATGACACACTCTATAGAAGAAGTATCAAAATGATTTGTTTCCGAGTCATAATTGGTAGGAGTAGAAATCACAACAAAGTCAGCATCGTTAAAAGCTTCTTTGTAATCTGTTGTGCCATGTAGATTCAGTTTTTTATTATTTAAATAGTCTATAATATATTCATCTGCCAGTGGGGAAATATGATTATTTATCATATCTATTTTTTCTTTGTTAATATCAAAAGCAGTTACTTCATTATTTAAAGATAACAAAATAGCATTTGACAAGCCTACATAGCCAGTTCCCGCTACAGCGATTTTTGTTCTTTTCATACGCAACCTCACATTTCTATCGCATTATTATTCCTAAATTGTTATAATATATATATAAACAATCCACTCTAAAGTATATATTGCTTACAAGTAAAAGTCAATATTTGTCAGTTAGTATATATAGTAACAGTTCAGCCAACAGCTCGAAAATGCTTCACATTTTAACAAAATATCTGCAAGCAGCATTTTGCTCCCTATATTTTATGTCGCATGGCTGAACTGTTAATCATAATATTCCCAATTTAATTGATTTTTAGAACAATATTTTGTAAGATGTAGATTAAGTGTGAGATTTTGCCATTATTCATGGCATTATATATAGAAGGAGGTCAGTATGGCTAATGTTATATCGGATGAAACAATTGAATATGTTGGTATTTTAGCAAAACTGGAATTGTCTGATGCTGAGAAAGAAAAAGCAAAAGAAGACATGGGAAAAATGCTTGACTATATTGATAAGTTAAACGAACTTGATACAAGTAATGTAGAGCCTATGAGCCATGTATTTCCAGTAAACAACGTGTTCCGTGAAGATGTGGTGACAAATGGTGATGACAGAGAAAAGATTTTAAAAAATGCACCGGAAGAAAGAGATGGAGCATTTGTAGTGCCAAAGACATTTGACTAGTGAGTGGTCAGAGATTTTTGAAAAAGTGGAGGAAAATTAATGAACTTGATGAGTTTGACAGCTGTAGAACTTGGAAAGAAGATTAAGAGTGGCGAAGTGAAAGTAAAAGAGGCTGTTCTTGATGCTTTTGCACAGATTGAAGCAGTTGAAAAAGATATTAACAGTTATGTGACTGTGCTGGAAAAAGAAAAAGTACTTGCGAAAGCAGAAGAAATTCAGTCAAAAATAGATACAGGGGAATTGAACGGTCCTCTAGCCGGAGTACCGGTAGCAATAAAGGATAATATGTGTACAGAAGGAATTTTAACGACCTGTAGTTCTAAGATTCTTTCAAACTTCTATCCGACATATACATCTGAGGCTGTAAAGAATTTGGAAAAAGCAGGAGCAGTTATAATAGGAAAGACGAATATGGATGAGTTTGCCATGGGAAGTACAACAGAGACTTCCTATTATGGAGAGACGAAAAATCCATGGAATACAGAGCATGTGCCGGGCGGTTCATCAGGAGGAAGCTGTGCATCTGTAGCAGCAGAGGAGTGTTCTTATGCACTTGGTTCTGATACAGGAGGTTCTATCAGACAGCCTAGTTCATTCTGTGGTGTGACCGGTATTAAACCAACTTATGGTACAGTGTCACGGTATGGACTGATTGCTTATGGCTCATCTCTTGACCAGATTGGACCGGTGGCGAAGGATGTAACAGATTGTGCGACAATTTTAGAGACAATTGCAGGTTATGATCCGAAAGACTCAACATCGGTAAAGAGAGAATCCTATGATTTCACATCAGCATTGGTAGATGATGTGAAGGGGATGAAGATTGGTATTCCAAAGGGATATTTTGGCGAAGGTCTTGATAAAGAAGTAAAAGAGGCTATTTTAAATGCAGTAAAAGTACTGGAGGAAAAAGGTGCTATTGTAGAAGAGTTTGATTTGGAACTGATAGATTATGCTATTCCTGCATATTATGTTATTGCAGCGGCAGAGGCTAGTTCAAATCTCGCCAGATTTGAGGGAGTAAAATATGGTTATCGTACTTCTGAATACAGAGATTTGCACAATATGTACAAGAAAACCCGCTCTGAAGGATTTGGAGAGGAAGTTAAGAGACGTATCATGTTAGGTTCTTTTGTACTTAGTTCAGGATATTATGATGCTTATTACTTAAAAGCACTTCGAACAAAGGCATTAATTAAAAAGGCATTTGATGAGGCTTTTGCAAAATATGATGTGATTATCGGACCGGCCGCACCGACGACGGCTCCAAAGCTTGGAGAGAGTTTGTCTGACCCAATTCAGATGTATTTAGGTGATATTTATACGATTTCAGTCAATCTGGCAGGACTGCCGGGAATCAGTGTACCATGTGGTGTGGATTCTAAAGGATTACCGATTGGAATGCAGATTATCGGAGATTGTTTTAAAGAAAATAATATTATTCAGATGGCATATGCATATGAACAGTCAAGAGACTATGAAAAATGCAGTATCGCAAAAGAAAGAGATTAGGAGGAGCAGTGATGGAGAAAGCATATGAGACAGTCATTGGACTGGAGGTTCATGTAGAGTTGGCAACAAAGACAAAAATATTCTGCTCCTGTTCAACAGAGTTTGGTGGAGCACCAAATACCCACACCTGTCCGGTATGTACAGGTATGCCTGGTTCACTACCTGTATTGAACAAACAAGTAGTAGAGTACGCTATGGCAGTAGGACTTGCTACGAACTGTGATATTACACGGAATGGAAAGTTTGACAGAAAGAATTATTTCTATCCGGATAATCCACAGAACTATCAGATTTCACAGTTGTACAAACCTATCTGTACGAATGGATATGTTGAAATCAAAGGTGATGATGGAGAAAAGAAACAGGTACGCATTCATGAGATTCATATGGAAGAAGATGCAGGAAAGTTAATTCATGATGATTTTTATGACTGTTCTTTAGTGGATTTGAACCGTTCCGGCGTACCATTGATAGAGATTGTATCAGAACCGGATATGAGAAGTGCTGACGAAGTTGTGGCATATCTTGAAAAGTTACGTCTGATTATACAGTATCTTGGTGCATCTGACTGTAAGTTGAATGAGGGTTCCATGAGAGCTGATGTAAATCTTTCTGTGAGAGAGGTTGGCGCAAGTGAGTTTGGTACAAGAACAGAAATGAAGAATCTGAATTCATTTAAGGCGATTGCACGTGCAATTGAGAACGAGAGAGAGAGACAGATAGATTTAATTGAGGCAGGTAAGGAAGTCGTTCAGGAAACTAGACGTTGGGATGATGCAAAAGAATATTCTTATGCAATGCGTTCTAAAGAGGATGCACAGGATTACAGATATTTCCCTGATCCTGACCTTGTGCCAGTGATAATTAGCGAAGAGTGGTTAGAAGAAGTGAAGTCGAAAGAACCGGAATTTCGAGATGAAAAGAGGGCTAGATATATGGAAGAGTTTGAACTTCCAGAATATGATGCAGATATTATTACTTTATATAAACCATTGGCGGATTTATTTGAGGAGACTGTTGCTTTAGGCAATAAACCAAAAGAAGTCAGCAACTGGATTATGGGTGAGACGATGCGTCTGTGCAAAGAAGAAAGCATTGATCCGGATCAAATTAAATTTTCTGCAGCAAATCTTTCAAAATTAATTCACTTAATTGAAGACAGCGTGATTAACCGTGGTGCTGCTAAGGAAGTTTTTGAAGAAATGTTTAAATCAGATATTGATCCGGAGACATATGTTGAAGAACACGGAATGAAACAGGATAATGATGAGGACGCACTTCGTGAAATCGTAAAGAAAGTCATTGAAGAAAATCCGAAGGCAGTAGAAGATGTCCGTTCCGGTAAGGGTAAGGCAATTGGTGCTTTGGTAGGACAGACAATGAAAGCAACTCAGGGAAAAGCAAATCCGGGAGTAGTAAATAAATTATTGAAAGAAATGATATAGTAATACACTATGAAAGAGAAAATCCGTGTTGATTTTCTCTTTTCTTCGTTTTATAATGAACCCGTAGTATGTTTTCAAAGCGTATTACAATAGGAGAATAAACTGAAAAATATGAAAATAAGGTTGAGGAATTGACCTTGGAATCTGTACTCCCCTCATTTTAGTACAAGTATTCCAAAAGAGTTAGGAGATTAAAAATGAATAAAAGAGATGTAAGTATGTCCCTGGATAAGCCACATGAGGAATGTGGTGTGTTTGGTATGTATGATTTGGATGGTAATGATGTGGCATTTACCATTTATTATGGACTTTTTGCTTTGCAGCACAGAGGACAGGAAAGTTGCGGAATTGCAGTTTCCGATACGAATGGACCTAGAAAAGCAGACTTGCTGAAAGGCATGGGGTTGGTACATGAAGTATTTCATCATGACAATCTGGAAAAGCTGAAAGGGAACATCGGTGTGGGTCATTGCAGATACTCTACTGCAGGTGACAGTATTCCGAGCAATGCACAACCACTGGTACTCAATTATGTAAAGGGTACATTGATGATGGCACATAACGGAAATCTGATTAATGCGAATGAACTTCGCGAGGAACTGGCATATACAGGAGCGATTTTTCAGACGACGATCGATTCCGAAGTGATTGCTTATCATATTGCAAGGGAGAGGATTAAGACCAAAACAGCAGAACAGGCAGTTGCCAATGCAATGAAAAAAATTAAGGGAGCATATGCACTGGTTGTTTCCAGCCCGCGTAAGTTGATTGGGGCAAGGGATCCATATGGTTTTAAACCTTTATGTATTGGAAAGAGAGACAATGCTTACATATTGGCATCAGAATCCTGCGCTCTTGATACAGTGGATGCAGAGTTCGTAAGAGATGTAGAGCCCGGAGAGATTGTCACGATTGATAAAGATGGTATCCGTTCTGATAAATCACTTTGTTTAAAACCTGAGGAACAGGCAAGATGTGTTTTTGAATATATATATTTTTCAAGACCAGACAGTTACTTTGATGGAATGAGTGTATATCATTCAAGAATTATGGCAGGTAAGTTTCTGGCAATAGACAGTCCGGTAGAGGCAGATGTTGTTATCGGTGTGCCGGAATCAGGAAATGCAGCAGCTATGGGATATGCCATGCAGTCAGGGATTCCTTATGGTACAGCCTTTGTGAAAAACAGTTATGTGGGACGTACATTTATTAAACCACAGCAGAAAAGCCGTGAATCCAGTGTGCGTGTGAAATTAAACGTGTTAAAAGAGGCGGTAGATGGCAAGAGGGTTGTTATGATTGATGATTCGATTGTCAGGGGAACTACAAGTGACAGAATTGTGCAGATGCTAAAGGATGCAGGAGCAACAGAAGTACATGTGAGAATCAGTTCTCCACCATTTATCAGTGAATGTTATTTTGGAACAGATGTGCCAAACAAAGAATTATTGATAGCATATAACCGTTCAGTAGAAGAAATAAGACAGATTATCGGGTGCGAAAGCCTGGCATATCTGAATATTGATAGATTGATAGAGATATCAGGTGGAAAATCCATATGTACAGGATGTTTTACGGGAAAATATCCAATGGAGCCTCCAAAAGAAGATATTCGTGGGGAGTATCAGCAATAGATATTATAAATAGGTATGTGTGAAGTGCCACAAATGACACTTTATTAATATAAATCAATAAAGAAAACTAGGAGGAAGTTTATGAGTAACGACAGATACAATAGCCCTTTGTCAGAGAGATATGCAAGTAAAGAAATGCAGTATATTTTTTCTCCGGACATGAAGTTTAAAACATGGAGAAAACTTTGGATTGCACTTGCAGAATCAGAGATGGAGTTGGGATTAAACATTACACAGGAGCAGATTGACGAATTAAAGGCAAATGCAGATGATATCAATTATGATGATGCAAAGGAAAGAGAAAAGTTAGTCCGCCATGATGTTATGTCCCATGTATATGCATATGGGCTTCAGTGTCCGAAGGCAGCAGGAATTATTCACCTTGGAGCAACATCCTGTTATGTTGGTGATAATACAGATATTATTATTATGACAGAAGGATTAAAACTTGTTCGCAAGAAATTGGTGAATGTTATTAATGAACTTGCAAAGTTTGCAGATAAATACAAAGCACAGCCAACACTTGCATTTACACATTTTCAGCCGGCACAGCCTACAACGGTAGGAAAGAGAGCAACGCTCTGGCTGATGGAATTAAAGTTAGATTTAGATGACCTTGATTATATTCTAGACAATATGATGCTTTTAGGAAGCAAGGGAACAACAGGAACACAGGCTAGTTTCCTTGAACTTTTTGAGGGCGACCATGAAAAGATTAAAGAATTAGAAAATAAGATTGCACAGAAGATGGGATTCGAAAAGTGTTTCCCTGTATCAGGTCAGACTTATTCAAGAAAGATGGACACAAGAGTGTTGAATGTATTAGCAGGTATTGCTGCAAGTGCTCATAAATTCTCAAATGATATTAGATTACTACAGCATTTGAAAGAAATTGAAGAGCCGTTCGAGAAGAATCAGATTGGTTCATCAGCAATGGCATATAAGAGAAATCCTATGAGAAGTGAGCGAATTGCATCTCTTGCAAATTATGTAATGGTGACAGCTTTAAATCCGGCTATCACATCTGCAACACAGTGGTTTGAGAGAACATTAGATGATTCAGCAAACAAGAGACTGAGTGTTCCGGAATCATTCCTTGCGATTGATGGTATTTTAGATTTATATTTGAATGTCGTAGATGGATTGGTAGTTTATGATAAAGTTATTACAAAGAGACTGATGAGTGAACTTCCATTTATGGCTACAGAAAATATTATGATGGACGCTGTAAAAGCAGGTGGAAACAGACAGGAAATGCACGAAAAGATTCGTGAACTTTCTATGGAAGCAGGAGCAAATGTGAAACAGAAAGGTATTGACAATAATCTGTTAGAATTGATTGCAAATGACGATGCGTTCAACATGTCATTGGAAGACCTTGAAAAGACAATGGATCCAAGCAAGTATGTAGGACGTTCACCGGAACAGGTGGATGAATTCTTAAAAGAAGAAATTAATCCAATTCTTGAAGCAAATAAAGAGTTACTCGGAATGAGTGCAGAGATAAACGTATAGGAGAGGAAAAAATGAAACCAGTTAAAGAAGGAAAAGTTAGAGAGATTTATGATAATGGTGACAGCTTAATTATGGTAGCAACAGACAGAATCAGCTGTTTTGATGTTATTTTAAAGAATATTATTAAGAAAAAGGGAACTGTACTTACTCAGATGTCAAAGTTCTGGTTTGACATGACAGAAGATATTGTTCCAAATCATATGTTATCTGTAGATGTAAAGGATATGCCTGAGTTTTTCAGACAGGAGAAATTTGACGGCAACAGTATGATGTGTAAGAAGTTAGAAATGCTTCCAATTGAGTGTATTGTTCGTGGATATATTACCGGCAGCGGCTGGGCAAGTTATCAGGAGAACGGTACGGTATGCGGCATTAAACTTCCAGAAGGATTACAGGAATCTGATAAGTTGCCTGAACCAATATATACACCTTCTACAAAGGCAGAGATTGGAGATCATGACGAAAATATTTCTTATGAAAAGAGTATTGAAGTCCTAGAAAAAGAATTCCCAGGAAAAGGTGAAGAGTACGCAGCAAAATTAAAAGAGTACACAATTCAACTTTACAAGAAGTGCGCAGATTATGCCTTAGAGCGTGGAATCATTATTGCAGATACAAAGTTCGAGTTTGGTTTGGATGAGAATGGAAACATTGTAATCGGTGATGAAATGCTTACTCCGGATAGTTCAAGATTCTGGCCGGCAGATGTATATGAGCCAGGTCATGGACAGCCATCTTTTGATAAGCAGTTTGCCCGTGACTGGTTAAAGGCAAATGACCATGACTGGACACTTCCAAAAGAAGTAGAAGATAAGACCATTGATATCTATTTAGAAGGATACGAAAAACTAACAGGAAAAAAATTAGTATAATTTATAAAATGTTTATTTAAGTCTAAAGATAAAGGTTGTAAATTAGCGAAGGGCTGTAGAGTATTGAGTGGAATGTGATTATTTTGTGAAATCACAGGTTAATTCAAATTTATACTTTAAATAATCAGCCTGATATGGTAAAATCAGTTGTATGCGAGCTTAAAGTGTACAGCTGATTTTGACTTTAAGCAAAAAAGAGAAGAGGAGACAAAATAAAATGTTTAAAAAGATTTTAGCAGTTGCTTTATCAGCAACAATGGCATTAGGATTAGCAGCTTGTGGAAGTTCAGATTCAGGCTCAGGTTCTGTAAAGACAGATTTAGGAACAGTCAAGCTGGCAGATTATAAAGGGTTACCTGCATACCAGGATGATATTAAGGTTACAGATGAGGAAGTACAGTCTGTAATTGATACTGATTTAAATAATCATGCAACAACAAAGACAATTAAAAAGGGTAAAGTAGAAAAAGATTCAACTGTAGTATTTGATTATTCAGGACAAATCGAAGTAAAAGGTAAAAAAGTTACTTTTGATGGTGGAACAGCTCAGGATCAGACAGCGGATATAAAGAATAGCACAGTAAATGGTTCACCTATGATTGACGGATTTGTGGATGCATTAAAAGGACATAAAGTAGGGGATAAGTTCACAAAGAAACTTGCCTTCCCAAAAGATTATGGCAATAAAGTAAAAGTAGATAACAAGGATGTTGATTTATCAGGTAAAGATGTTTGGTTTACTTTTACAGTTAAGTCATTACAGAAAACAGAAACACCTAAGTTTGATGATGAATTTGTAAAAACAAATTATAAAGAAGAAGGCTTAAAAACTGTAAAAGAATACAAAGATTATCAGAAAAAAGAATTAAAGTATAACAAGATTATGAATGGCTTGTGGATGAAATATTTAGAAGACTGTAAGGTATCTGAATATGATAAAAAAGCTTTAGAAGAATATGAGTCAGAAGCAGAGTCTTCCATCGTAGCACAGTATTCATCATATGGTATTACAGACATAAAATCTTATTTAGATGTAACAGGTATGACAGAGGATGAATGGCATAAGCAGTCTAAAGAAGCTATGAAGAGCAGAATGGTTATCCTTGCAATTGCAGAGAAAGAAGGACATGATGCTGATAAACTTTACAAAGAAGAAGGCGATTCTTTTGCAAAGAAAAATTATGGTGCAGATATTAAGACATTAGAGAAAAATTATGGCGCAGATACTGTAAAAGATACAATTCAGTTAAATCTGTTATTAATGAAAGTAAGAGATGTTGTTTGTGAAAACGTTGAGATGAAGAAAGGTTCAGCTCCTACTACAGCTGCTCCAACAACAAAAGCTTCAGAAACAGACAAAGCAACAGACAAAGAAACTACAGCAGCAGAAACAACAAAATAGACGCGAAGCTTTGAGCGGAGCGACTTAATATAAGAAAAGAGAGAAGGCGAATCGTGCTTGCACGAATGAGACCTTCTCTCTTTTCTTATATTGCGGCATTCTGTGAATGCCGTGCGCTTATTGATTTGCCATTTGGCAAATCAATAAGAGACAAGGCGTTAGTAGTTAAAGATTTATTTACCAAGAATGAAATTTCTGCTATACTCAAGAAGTAACATATACAACTAATATAAAAAATTGGAAAATAATATTTTGTATACAAATTTAAGTATAAATTAATGAGGAAAGTTTTATGAAATTATATTGTCCTAAATGTGGAAAAGAGAGAAAAATCAATATCAAAATGTTATTTTTTAAGCAGAATATAAAATGTGAGAAATGCCAATACGATTTTTGTGGAAAAAATATAATTAAAATGATAGCAAGATTTATTTGTTACATGATTTTTATAACCGTAGCTGTTTTAATTGAAGATTGGAAACAAAAAATTATTATTTTAATATGTGGTGTTATAGTTACATATGCAATAGAGGGAATCATTCGATATATTTTTTTATCTGCAAAGCATAGAAAACAAAGCCTGATAGAGAATAACGAGACAAGTTCCGCTACAGATGATTTAAACAGAGGCAAAAATAAACAGAATCTACACATTGGGTATAAAGAACAAAAGAGATACCTTTTTCTTTTTTTACAGTATGCATTTGTATTATATCAATTTCAATAACACTTCTTTGGGGGTTGAATAAACCCGTGCAACAGGAAGATAAGGAAAACAGAATCGTTAATTATATCAGTAATCAATTGTCCGAGTATACTTCCTGGATAGGTATGACATCGAAGGGGAAAATTTATGTGAATGGTGGAATCACAGATTCGGATGCTATTTTTGTATATGAATCAGAGAAGCATAATATAAACTTATGTATAGAATTACATAAAGACTCTAATATTGACATAAAATCAGAAAATATGGAAGTTAAATTTTATGATGATGAAGGTATATATGATGATGTTATCTATAAAATTAAAACTACAGATACAAAAATGATGTTTGATTTTGATAAAGTGGAATATAAAAATGATAAATGTATTCCAGATGAGTTAAAGCATATTGTATTAGATAAACAGGATAATCCATATATCGTGGAAGCACAAAAATATATGCAGCAAAAGATTTTTGATGATATTAAAATTATAAAGTATAACAAATACAGGATAAAACATGATGTTTATAGAGTGGAAGTGATTGGAGAGGAATATCTTGAGAATAAAAAAGGAGAAATAATAAAAGATTATAAGTTAAATCTTAAAGTGACAAAGAAGGGAGAACAATATACTGTCAGGAAAATAGATAAATATAAATAGTTAAGAGATTATAAAGACAATAAATTTGCATAATAGACAAATTTATTGTCTTTAATAATAAAAAAGAATTGCATTGGTTTATTAATTATGATACATTAGTCGCGGATAGTATTCGAATGAAACTATACCGATGATAATTGAATATTTTTTCACTATAAAGATTGGAGCACAGCTCATATCTTAATGAATGAGACTCATTGTCCCTAGGGTTTAACAATTGTAGAGCAATTGATAACGGTTTTGGTTCCGTTTGCTGAAAACAAATTACAATCGGCAGCGATTGACTAAAAAGGAGGGATGCCCATGAAATTTGGATTTATAGGTGCGGGGAAAGTTGGATTTTCCCTTGGAAAATATTTAGCAGATAATAACCAGACAGTAGTGGGTTATTACAGCGAATTTGAAGAAGATGCTGAAGAAGCAGCAGAGTTTACCGGTTCTAAAAGTTATAGAAAAATACAACTTTTGGTAAAGGATAGTGATGTCTTATTTTTAACAGTTACAGATGGTATGATTGAAACTGTCTGGAATCAGATAAAAGATACAGATATTCGTGGAAAAATTATCTGCCACACAAGTGGCGCATTATCGTCAGAAGTCTTTTCGGATATTTCGAAACATGGTGGTTTCGGATTTTCTATCCACCCACTCTTTGCAGTAAGTGATAAGTATCATTCCTACAAAGAGCTTTCAGGGAGTTATTTCACAATAGAAGGTTCAAAAGAAAAAATAAAAGATATGAAATCTTTGTTTGAGGGTCTAGGAAATACAGTGTGTATTATTTCTAAGGAGGACAAAGTCAAATATCATGGAGCAGCAGCTATTGCCAGTAATCTAGTGGTTGGTTTGATTGGACTGAGTGAAAAATTACTGATAGAATGTGGTTTTGATGAGGAGTCAGCACATAATGCCCTTGCTCCAATTATTAAAGGGAACATCGGGCATATTTTAAACAATGGATGCGAAAAAGCATTAACAGGTCCGATTGAGCGAAATGATATTAGTACAGTAAAAAAACATTTGGCAGTACTAGAGACAGATGACCGTGATATTTATCAGGCTGTTTCGAGGCAGGTATTAAAAATTGCAAAGATGAAAAATGAGGATAGAGATTATAGTAAAATGGAGGATGTTCTGAAATGAAAAATACAGTAAATACAGTATTACAGCAGAAACAGGAAGGAAAAAAAATAACAATGCTTACCTGTTACGATTATTCCACAGCAAAATTAATGGAAGAAGTCGGTGTGAACACGATTCTGGTTGGTGATTCCTTGGGAAATACAGTACTGGGATATGATGATACAATACAGGTGACAATGGAAGATATGATACATCATTGTGCAGCAGTTTCCCGTGGAATAAAGGATATATTGTTAGTCTGTGACATGCCATTCATGTCATATCAGACATCCGTTTATGACGCAGTGGTAAATGCAGGGCGTCTTATGAAAGAAGGACATGCAAACATGGTAAAATTAGAAGGTGGTGTAGAGGTTGCACCTCAGATAGAGGCAATTGTGAAAGCATCTATTCCGGTTTGCGCCCATATTGGGTTGACACCACAGTCAATCAATGCATTTGGTGGATTTAAAGTTCAGGGAAAAACAGAGACTGCGGCAAAGAAATTAATTGAGGATGCAAAAGCTGTACAGGCAGCAGGAGCAACAATGGTAGTTTTAGAAGGCGTTCCGGCAAAACTTGCTACAAAGATTACAGAGATGCTGGATATTCCTACGATTGGTATTGGAGCCGGAGCAGGCTGTGACGGTCAGGTGTTGGTATATCAGGATATGCTCGGAATGTTTACTGATTACGTGCCAAAGTTTGTACGCCAGTTTGCCA
Source organism: uncultured Eubacterium sp. (assembly GCA_910584795.1). Taxonomy (GTDB): domain Bacteria; phylum Bacillota; class Clostridia; order Lachnospirales; family Lachnospiraceae; genus Eubacterium_G. The sequence continues at coordinate 190,166 of CAJUBZ010000003.1, forward strand.
GCGTAGGTGATATTATGAAGGGAGCATTTAAAGATTATATTCAGTCTGTGCAGGATGGAAGTTTTCCGGCAGAGGAACATACTTACAAAATAGATGATGATATTATAGAAAAATTATATTAATTTTGGTAACAGTTCAGCCATGCGATATCAGATGTATATGCAAAAAAGGATGTTTACAAACTTTTTTGCATATACATTTGATATCATATGGTGAGCCAAATCAGCGAGAAGTAGCAGGCTTGCCTGTGGATTCGAGCTGTTATGGCTGAACTGTTACTAACAAATTTTACAGAAAACAGGAGTAGAAAAGATGAAAGTAGTTGGTACAATAAAAGAAGTGAGAACCTTAGTGAAAGAATGGAAGAAAAATGGTGAAAGTGTGGGCTTTGTTCCAACGATGGGATATTTGCATGAGGGACATGGAAGTCTTATTACAAAAGCGAGGGAGAATAATGACAAAGTTGTTGTTAGTATCTTTGTAAATCCATTACAGTTTGGACCAAGTGAGGATTTGGAGAGTTATCCTAGGGATTTGGAGAAGGACAGCAAGTTTTGTGAGAGTTTGGGAGCAGACCTGATTTTCCATCCGGAACCGGAAGAAATGTATCATGATGATTTCAGTTCCTATGTGGATATGTCTGTGCTCACAGAGGAATTGTGTGGACTTAGCCGTCCGGTGCATTTCAGAGGTGTGTGTACCGTAGTAAGCAAATTGTTTAATATCGTTCAGCCGGATAATGCGTACTTTGGAGAAAAAGATGCTCAGCAGCTTGCAATTATTAAACACATGGTACAGGATTTAAATATGGATGTAAATGTTGTAGGTTGTCCGATTGTCCGTGAGGAAGATGGTTTGGCGAAAAGTTCCAGAAACACTTATCTTTCCGTAGAAGAAAGACAGGCAGCTTTGATTTTAAGTAAAACCATTGAATTAGCAAAGAAGTTAATTGCAGAAGGTGAGCGAGATGCAGACGTGGTTGTGGCGAAAATGAAAGCAAACATAGAGACAGAACCAATGGCAAAGATTGATTATGTTAAGGCAGTAAATGGACTGACAATGCAGCAGCAAAAGGAAATTAAGGCACCAATGCTTATAGCAATGGCAGTTTATATTGGAAAGACAAGATTAATTGACAACATGATTTTGGCTTAAGCCATGCAATCATAAAATAAAACACCATATGCAAGCTTGCTTGCATATATGAGTGGTTTATTTTATGATTATAGGGCGCAGCCCGTTCAGCGAAATAACGCGAAGCGTTGTAGAGCTGAGGAATGGCGAAGATAGAATAGGGCGCAGCCCGTTCAGCGAAATAACGCGAAGCGTTGTAGAGCTGAGGCATGGCGAAGATAGAATAGGGCGCAGCCCGTTCAGCGAAATAACGCGAAGCGTTGTAGAGCTGAGGCATGGCGAAGACTATAATTCAAAATAAAGAGGTATAAAATAAAATGCAGATAAATATGTTAAAGAGTAAAATTCATAGAGCAACTGTTGTGCAGTCAGAGTTAGACTATGTAGGAAGTATTACGATTGATGAGGAACTGATGGAGGCAGCAGGCATCTACGAATATGAAAAGGTACAGATAGCAGATGTAGATAATGGAAACAGATTTGAGACTTATGTAATTGCTGGAGACAAAGGCTCAGGGATGATTTGTCTAAATGGAGCAGCAGCACATATGGTAGATTTGGGAGATAAAGTAATTATTATGAGTTATGCACAAATGACACCAGAGGAAATTAAAGATAACAAACCGAAGGTGGTTTTTGTAGATGATGATAATAAGATTACAAGAGTAACTAATTATGAGAAACATGGACAACTCTTCTGAAGCATTAGGAGATAAAAAGATGAGAAAAATTTTACAAGATAAAACAGTCGTTTTGGGAGTGACAGGCAGTATCGCAGCATATAAAATTGCAAACCTTGCCAGCAGCCTGGTAAAAAAAGGAGCAGATGTTCATGTGATTATGACAAAGAATGCGACCAATTTTATTAACCCAATTACATTTGAATCATTAACAGGAAATAAGTGTCTAGTAGATACATTTGACAGAAATTTTGAGTTCAGTGTCGAACATGTATCATTGGCAAAGATGGCAGATGTGTTTATGGTAGCGCCTGCCAGTGCCAACGTCATCGGAAAGATTGCAGGGGGTATCGCAGATGATATGCTGACTACCACTATTATGGCGTGCAAGTGCCATAAAATTATTTCACCGGCTATGAATACCAATATGTTTGAAAATTCAATTGTACAGGACAATATTCTAAAATTAAAAGATTATGGTTATGAAATTATTGAACCTGCAAGTGGATATCTGGCTTGTGGGGATACCGGAGCAGGAAAGATGCCGGATCCAGTGGTGCTTGAAAGCTATATCATGAAAGAGATTGCCATGGAAAAAGATATGGTGGGGAAGAAGGTTTTAATCACAGCAGGTCCAACAATAGAGAAAATTGACCCGGTAAGATTTATCAGCAATCATTCTACAGGGAAAATGGGATATGCACTAGCTAAGGTTGCTATGCTTCGTGGAGCGGATGTGACACTGGTAACAGGAAAGACCAATATTCAGAAACCTGACTTTGTGAATGTTATAGAGGTAGAAAGTGCCAAAGATATGTTTGAGGCAGTGGACAGTGTTTTTGATAATCAGGACATTGTCATAATGAGTGCAGCCGTAGCAGACTATAGACCAAAGAATGTGGCTGCGGAGAAGATAAAGAAAAAAGATGGAGAGGCAGTAATTGAGCTAGAGCGTACCGATGATATTCTTGCCACAATGTCTGCCAAAAAGAAAGAACAGTTTGTATGTGGATTTTCTATGGAAACAGAGAATATGTTGGAAAACTCCAGAGTAAAACTAGAGAAAAAGAATCTGGATATGATTTGTGCAAATAATCTGAAAGTAGATGGTGCAGGTTTTGGGACCGATACGAATGTGGTGACATTGATTACAAAGAATAATGTGAAGGAACTTCCAATTATGTCAAAAGTGGAAGTAGCAGAGAATATATTGGATGAGATAAAAAGAGGTTAATCGAAACGATTAACCTCTTTTTATTGGTTTCAAAAAGAAACAATTATTTCTTTTTGAAAGACATTTTTGCACCATCGTTTTCGAAAGAAATTGTGTCATTCTCAAAAGTATATTCGATGGCTTCACCCTCTGCAGAAATTGTCTTCTTATCAGTATCAATTTTCAAATTTGTTTTTTGACCATTAGTGTTTAATATAGCAGTTCCATCATCCTTAATCTCAAAAGTAATAGAGAGCCCAAATGCTGATAAAGTATCAAGCTGCTTTGAAAGATCTCCCTTATCCGGATCAACTAAACCTGTCAGTTCATAAGAACCCACCATGGCTTTAAGATCATCGCTGTTACCACATCCTACCAGACTGAATGTCAATACCAGTGCCAGTAATAAACTAACTAATTTTTTCATAATTTACCTCCTAATGTTTCATTCAGAAGTGCTTGTGCTTTTCGCTCTTGCACAAACATATAATTGAAAGAATTTTCAATCATTCTCCTTTGAATTAATAAAAAAACAGGTTATTTATTATAACCACGATATAAATTTTACTAGAAGAGAAGAAATTAAGCAAGAATATGGTAAAAAAAAGTAGAAAACTGGCAAATATGACAATACAAAGTTATATTATTCCAAGGAAATATAAAATAAAGGAAATATACAAATTATATACAAGTATATAATATAATTTTAGAAATTTTTTCCACAGGTGGTTATTGCCTGTAGATTATGGTATGATAATAAAGAATATTCTTATATTATAAATGCAATATAAGATATGGTTAAAGAAATACAAAAGGGGAATAAAAATGGAGAGGCTGATTAAGAAAGCAATCGCAACAGTATGTTTTGCAATAAGTTTTGTGATGTGTAGCAATACAGTACAGGCGGCCGACGTAATACCATGGTCCAAAACGGAAGATGGGAAATTTGTCAATGGTAATGGTCAGATATTGGAAGGGGCTACTATGAAAGGTATCGATGTCAGCAAATGGAATGGTGATATTGATTGGAAAAAGGTAGCTGAAAGTGATGTTGATTATGCCATTATCCGTTGTGGATTTGGTGATAATTATGTCAGTCAGGATGATACATATTGGGAAAAGAATGTAAAGGGATGTGAGGAGAACAATATACCATATGGTGTTTACATATATTCATATGCAGAGAGTGTTAATCAGGCAAAAAGCGAGTTCGCCCATGTTATGAGATTGATACAGGGGCATACATTAAACTTTCCAATTTATTTAGATGTAGAAGATAGTGTTCAGGAAAAGCTACCCAAATCTACATTGACAAAGATTATTAATACTTTTGTAGAAGCGGTGCATAATCAGGGATATGAAGTGGGGATTTATGCAAATCTGAACTGGTGGACTAATTATATTGATGCATCTATTGCAAATAATCAGACGTGGTTTAAATGGGTAGCCCAGTATAATAATACTGGAACTACGTATCAGGGAATATACCAGATGTGGCAGTGTACCAGTACCGGAAGAGTCAATGGTATTTATGGGGATGTCGATTTGAATTTCTGGTTTGGTCCGGTGAGGACCAGACAGTATAATGCAAAGAATGTCCAGTTGATAACACCACCTCCGACCGTTCCTAAAAAAGTTACAGCACCAGCAAGAGCTTCTTTTAAATCTTTAACAAAAGGAAAGAAAAAGGTAAAAGTTAAGGTTAATAAGGTTTCAGGAGCAAAGGGCTATCAGATACAATATTCTACAAAAAAATCTTTTAAGGGGAAAAAGAGTGTCAATATAACAGCCAGAACAAAAACAATTAAGAAGTTAAAATCAAAAAAGACATATTATTTTAGAGTAAGAGCATATAAACTGAATGGAAAGAAAAAAGTTTACTCAAAGAAATGGAGCAAAGTGAAAAAAGTAAAAGTGAAATAAAGTTATTATAGTATATAAAAAAGATGGGATTGCTAGAAATCTCATCTTTTTTTATACTTCATCCTTCATGACGGCAACTAAATCCTGAAGTACAGTTATTTGCTGAATAGTAAGCCCTTCTGTATCAATGGCGATAGAGGGCTCATCTGCATTCATTCCGAGCAGATAATCCGTACTGCAATTATAAAGTTTTGCCAAAGCTAGTAAATTTTCCAGACTTGGTGTTCTGTCTCCCGTTTCATATCCTGATACAATAGAAGGAGAGACTTGTAGTTTTTGAGCTAATTGTCTTTGTGTGTATCGGTTTTCTGCCCGAAGTAATTTTAATTTATTCGGTAAATCTTTAATCATAAATGGCCCCTCCTAGAAAATACAATAGTTTCCATTAAAATCTTTGTGGAATTTGCCTGTTAAGATAGTATCATTTAAAGTAGAATTCGTAAAGTTGGTAATGAGGAAAACAGCTTCGTCTACAGAGTTTGTCAGTTTGCTTAATAAAAATTTGCTCTGGGTTTTACATTTTTCGTTAGGATAAGGCATGATGACATGTCCTTTTAAACGTTTGTAGTGAAATGTACTTTTCATTGCTAGAGTAATGGCCGTTCTTTTCAATGTCCTAGGTGCAACAAAAAATCTTTTTATATGTTGCATCATACAAAGGGAATAATAAATATCGCTGACTTTTAGTTGAGGGAAAAAAGGAGCCATACTGACAGCGGTCTGTTTAGAATTTGGAACTAATTTGTGAATAGGATAACTCTCAGGAGTATATCCATCATTTTTTAATATCAGATATTCCAAATCTCCTTCAATTTCTACATGTCCACATCCTGTTTCTTTCATAAATTGATTTACATATGGATGACAAGCATTATCTAATGTAAAGTGGCAGATAAATCCTAAAATGTAACTATATTGTGGACTGTCTATTCCATATTTTTTTGTTACAGTGCATGCATGCTGAATGAAAGCATAGGTGTCATTATGATGCATGGAAATTCCAAGTTTGGTCATATTACTATTTAAAATGTGAAAAAATAAAAAATCCGGACCCTGTAATCCGATTCGAAATGAGTCAGGGTACTTTTTAATTGTCTTTTTTATTTTTTCAGGTAACTTTGGAATAACTAGTTTACCAAATTTATTGTGTGCGTATAGTGAAGGCATAAATTGTAAAACTCCTTATATGATTCATTATAAATAACAGTTCAGCCATCAGTTCAAATTCGCTGAACTGTTATTCATTATATCACAAATGATAAGAAATAATCGCTAGAGAAACATTAAATAACTTTAGTTTTAATGAAATAAAATACTTTTATTTATTATAGAATACTATCGTTTGTGCAGAAATCACTATCGTTCACGTAAGTGGTGTTGAAAAAAAGAAAATAGATTAATATAATTTAAAATCAATATAATTCAAGTATTCGTATGTACATAAAGATTCTAAGAATAAATATGAAAAGGTTTGCACAAATGGTTTGTATACAATCAAGAAGTAAAAGATACAAATTATTAAATTTATTTGGCGATGGAAAAAGTTCATAGTGAGGTATATTGTGTGGAAAAAATAAGGAAAATAAGTGTTGTTATTACTTTTGTTTTATTAATAGTTTTGACGACTGCCTGTGGAAAAAACTATTCTGATTATTCTAATGTATGGGTTTCCGAAGATCAAAGTGTATGTATAGAACCAGATGGAATAGCACATTTAAATTATGAAGAAATTGATATTAAGAAAAATGTAAATGTTTTATCTGATAGTGGAAAGCATTATCTTAAATTTTGTTATGGTGATAAGAAATCATGTGATGATAGTGAATGTATTTGGGAAGCTGAAGCAGACATAAAAAATGACAAAATGTATCTGGAAATAGTAGTAGACAATGTCACAAATTTAAAGGGAAAAACCATTGTTTTGGAACAGGAAAAGTAACGTTATAAAGGTGAGTAATAATAGAATTTTCAGAAAGATAATTTGATAGTTTTTGTTAAAGCAGATATTAAGTATCAATTGAATATTGAAACAAAAGAGGTAGATTATTGTAGTATGAGATAGTCTACCTTTATTATGTATAAAACGAAAAATAAAGTTTATTCAAAGATTCTAATAGTGTGGAAAATGCAGAGATAAAAAGTCATAAAATCAGATATTTGATTGACAAATAAATTTGCAATTATATCTTGCAATTATAAAATAAGCATGATAATATAAAAAAAAGAACAAGTGTTCGAAAATAGTGGAGGCGTATGCTATGAAGATTCAGCAGGATATGGACATATCTGAAAAATTAAAAATATTAACCGATGCTGCAAAATATGATGTAGCATGCACCAGTAGTGGTGTAGACCGGGGAAACAATGGAAAAGGGATGGGAAATACCTATGCCTGTGGCATTTGCCATTCATTTGCATCCGACGGAAGATGCATATCATTGTTGAAGATACTTTATACCAATGAATGTATTTATGATTGTAAGTATTGTATTAACAGACGTTCCAATGATGTGCCAAGAGCCAGCTTTACACCGGATGAGGTTTGTAAGCTTACGATGGAGTTCTATAGAAGAAATTATATAGAAGGACTTTTTCTCAGTTCGGGAATATTAAAAAGTCCGGATTATACCATGAGTTTGATTTATGAGACGATATGGAAATTACGAAATGAACATCACTTTTTCGGATATATTCATGTAAAGGCCATACCTGGTACTTCTCCTGATATTATAGAAAAAATAGGTTTTTTAACAGATAGAATGAGTACAAACCTAGAACTTCCAACGAGAAAGGGCTTGGAAGAACTGGCACCAAATAAGAACCACAAAAATATGCTTCGTTCTATGAGACAGATACAATTAGGGACGGGTAATCTCATTGCATCTTCGAGTGATGGGTATCAGTTGGTTACCAGGAGTGGCAGACAGCAGAAATCTAAGTTTGTTCCGGCAGGACAGAGTACGCAAATGATTATTGGAGCAACACCAGAGACAGACTATCAATTGATGTCTGTTACGGAGTACATGTACAAGGAATACAAGATGAAGAGGGTGTTTTATTCAGCTTTTGTGGATGTGAATCATAACATTGATGCTCCTGCACCTATCGGTCCCAATCCGTTGCTTAGAGAGCATCGGTTATATCAGGCAGACTGGCTGCTTAGGTATTATAATTTTGAGGTAAAAGAATTACTGAACGAACAGCATCCGAATTTTAATGTAGTTCTAGATCCCAAATGCGACTGGGCAATCAATCATTTAGAAAGATTTCCAATAGAGGTCATGAGAGCAGACTATTATACATTGCTTCGTGTACCAGGACTTGGCGTCAGGTCGGCGAAACGTATTGTGTCAGCCAGAAGATATGGAGTTCTTGATTTTGATAGTTTAAAGAAGATGGGGGTAGTGTTAAAGCGGGCAGCATATTTTATTACTTGCAATGGAAAGACGATGTTTCCTCTTAAAATGAATCAGGACTTTATTGCCAGATCATTGGCAAATGTTGACAGAAGGCAGACGTTTGCAATTGAAGAGGATACGACATACAGACAGATGACATTAATGGATTTGGAGGCGAAAGCATGAATGAGATTTATAATCAAGATATAACGCTGGTATGCGATGAAACCTTTGATGGCATTATGACAGCGATATATGATGGCTGGGTTCTTATGAATAAAGGGTGCACAGTGCACATACATCCGGGCAGGGACTATGCACCTACATTTTTTTCACAGTTTGTACCTATAGAGACTGACTTAGATAAGGCAGTAAGGGTGGCTGAATCTATTCGTGTAAAAGTATCAGACAAAGCCTATCGTATGGTTTATGAAGCATGCATGCATTATGATGCAGATAGGGCAGACGCAGTGTTTGGATTTTTGAAACTAGCATATCCGGCAGGGGCAAGGGTGACACAGATGTTGACGAATCCATTTGTTATGCGATTGATGGAGTTAAAGCGAAAGGTGTTAAACGAAGCACATTTATTTAAGGAGTTCTTACGATTTGATGAATTAAAAGGCAGAGTGTTATATGGAAAAATAGAACCGAAATGTGACGTACTTCCTTTTGTGAGTCAGCATTTTGAAGCACGGTTTCCTGAGGAAGATTGGATTATCTATGATGAAAAAAGAAAGAAGGCTGCAGTACACAAGCACAATATGGATGTAGTGTTTGTAGAGGGGCAGGATATCGAGCAACGTATTACAGATTTGAAGATTGATGATGAGTATAGAGACTTGTGGCGTGTATTTTTTGATACAATAGGAATTGAGGCAAGGAAAAATCCAAAATGTCAGCAGAATCATATGCCACAGTGGTATCGCAAGAATATGACGGAGTTCAGCCATGCGATGCAGAATAAATAGAGCATATGACTGCTTGCGGGCGATTGGTTATTTTGCATAAGTAAGGAGTGCTTATGCTTTACCTTTTTAGTTTTTAATGTTATACTATCGTGTGTGGTTTTACCACTATTTATTGAGGAAAAAGAGATATTTTACAAACCAGGAGGAACCGATGAGTAAAGTTAAGCGAGTTTATGTGGAAAAGAAAGCGCCTTATGCTGTAAAGGCAAAGGAACTGACAGAGGACATTAAGGGTTATCTTGAAATTGATGGATTAAAAGAAGTAAGAGTGTTAGTAAGATATGATGTAGAAAATTTATCAGACAATACTTATTCAAAAGCACTTACCAGTGTATTTTCAGAGCCGCCGGTAGATGATGTATATGAGGAGACATTCCCTTATGATGAAACAACATCAAAGGTATTTAGCGTAGAATATTTACCAGGACAGTTTGACCAGAGAGCAGATTCAGCTGTACAGTGCGTTAAGTTTTTAAATGAAGATGAAAATCCTGAAATTAAAACAGCCACAACATATGTATTGGTTGGTAACATTACAGATGCACAGTTTGAGCAGATTAAGAATTATTGTATTAATCCAGTAGATTCAAGAGAAACAGGACTTGAAAAACCAGAAACATTGGTTACTGAATTTGAAGAACCAGCAGATGTTATCGTATTTGACGGTTTTAAAGATATGGAGGAAGCTCCATTGAAAGAACTTTACAATTCTCTTGGACTTGCTATGACATTTAAAGATTTCTTACACATTCAGAATTATTTTAAATCTGAAGAAGATAGAGATCCATCAATGACTGAAATCAGAGTACTTGATACTTATTGGTCAGATCATTGTCGTCATACTACTTTTAATACAGAGCTTACAGATGTTAAATTTGACGAAGGTTATTATAATGAGCCTATCGTAAAAACATACGAGGATTATCTCGAAACAAGAAAAGATGTCTTTGGTGAGAGAAAGGATAAGTTTGTCTGTCTTATGGACTTAGCATTGATTGCTATGCGTAAGCTAAAGAAAGAAGGCAAACTGGACGACCAGGAAAAATCAGACGAAATCAATGCTTGTAGTATTGTTGTACCAGTAGAGGTAGATGGTCAGACAGAAGAGTGGTTAGTAAACTTCAAGAATGAAACACATAACCACCCTACAGAAATTGAGCCTTTTGGTGGTGCTGCTACATGTCTTGGTGGAGCAATCAGGGATCCATTGTCAGGCAGAACATATGTATATCAGGCTATGCGTGTAACAGGCGCTGCTGATCCTACGAAGTCCATGAGTGAGACACTTAGTGGAAAACTTCCACAGAAGAAGCTGGTTCAGGGTGCTGCAGATGGATATAGTTCTTATGGTAACCAGATTGGACTTGCTACAGGTTTAGTAAAAGAAATTTATCATCCGGACTATGTTGCAAAGAGAATGGAGATTGGTGCCGTTATGGGGGCAGCTCCAAGACGTGCAGTACAAAGACTTACATCTGATCCGGGAGATATTATTGTACTTCTCGGTGGAAGAACAGGACGTGATGGATGTGGTGGTGCTACAGGTTCATCAAAGATTCATACAGAGGAATCTATTGAGACATGTGGTGCAGAGGTTCAGAAAGGTAATGCGCCGACTGAGCGTAAATTACAGAGATTGTTTAGAAGAGAAGAAGTCAGCCATATTATTAAAAAATGTAATGATTTTGGTGCCGGTGGTGTATCAGTAGCTATCGGTGAGCTTGCTGACGGACTTCACATTAATTTAGATAAAGTTCCAAAGAAATATGCAGGTTTGGATGGTACAGAGATTGCTATCTCAGAATCACAGGAGCGTATGGCTGTTGTGGTTGATCCGGCAGACGTGGAACAGTTTTTAACATATGCAAACGAAGAAAATTTAGAGGCTACAGTTGTGGCAGAGGTTACAGAAGACCCTAGATTAGTTCTTGAGTGGAGAGGAAAAGAAATCGTGAATCTTTCTCGGGCATTCCTTGATACAAACGGAGCACATCAGGAAACTTCTGTAGAGGTAGATATGCCGGTAAAAGAAGAGAACTTCTTTAATAAACCGGAAGTAAATAATGTAAAAGAAAAATGGATAGAAACACTTTCTGATTTGAATGTATGTTCACAAAAAGGTTTGGTAGAAAAATTTGATGGATCTATTGGAGCGGGTTCTGTATTTATGCCACATGGTGGTAAGTATCAGAAGACTGAAACACAGACTATGGTAGCAAAGTTACCGGTTCTTACAGGAAAGTGTGATACAGTTACAATGATGAGTTATGGTTTTGATCCATACTTATCTAGTTGGAGTCCATATCATGGTGCAATGTATGCAGTTGTAGATTCTATTGCAAAGATTGTAGCAAATGGTGGTGATTTTAAGAAGATACGTATGACATATCAGGAATATTTTAGAAGAATGACAGAAGATCCACGTCGTTGGAGTCAGCCTTTTGCAGCGCTTCTTGGTTCTTATGATGCACAGATGGGATTTGGACTTCCATCTATCGGTGGTAAGGATAGTATGTCAGGTACATTTAATGACATTGACGTACCACCAACACTTGTTTCATTTGCAGTAGATGTGGCAAGAGAGAAGGATATCATCACACCAGAGTTTAAGACTGCAGGAAATAAGATTGTTAAGTTTGAAATCAGTAAAGATCAGTATGACAAACCAGTATATGAAGAAATTATGAAACTTTATGATCAGATTCATGATATGATTCAGAATGGTGTTATCGTTTCTGCATATGCTGTAGATGGAAAGGGTGTTATCCCAGCTGTCAGTAAGATGGCATTTGGTAATAATATTGGTGTCAGCATTAGTGGAAGCATTCCGGGAGCAGATTTATTTGCACCAGGATTTGGTGATATTGTTGCTGAAATTCCGGCAGATAAGTTAGGCGATATTACTGTAAGTTATGTATTGATTGGTGAGACAAATGATAAGCAGACATTTGAGTATGGCGATGATGTAATTCCTATGGGTGAAGCTTTGAAAGCATGGGAGAAACCGTTAGAAAAAGTATTCCCTACAAGAAGCCACAAGGATACTTCTATCCTTGATACTCCGATATATGATAAGGGAAGTATCTATGTATGCAAGAACAGGATTGCAAAACCTACAGTATTTATTCCAGTGTTCCCAGGAACCAACTGTGAATATGATACAGCAAAAGCTTTTGAAAATGCAGGAGCAAATGTTATTACAAAGGTATTTAAGAATCTTACACCAGAAGACATTAGAGATTCTGTCAAGATTTTTGAAGATGCGATTAATCAGGCGCAAATTATTATGTTCCCAGGTGGATTTAGTGCAGGTGATGAACCGGATGGTTCTGCAAAATTCTTTGCTACAGCATTTAGAAACGCAAAGATTGAGGAAGCAGTTCATAAATTGTTAAATGAAAGGGATGGATTGGCTCTTGGTATTTGTAACGGATTCCAGGCATTAATCAAGCTTGGATTAGTTCCAAATGGAAAGATTACAGGACAGGATATCAATTCTCCTACATTAACATACAATACAATTAACCGCCATGTATCTAAGATGGTTTATACAAAGGTTGTTTCAAATAAATCTCCTTGGTTACAGGAAGCACAGTTAGGTGGAGTATATGTAAACCCTGCATCTCATGGTGAAGGAAGATTTGTTGCTCCAGAAGAAACAATTAAAGAATTGTTCGCTAACGGTCAGGTGGCAACACAATATGTAAATCAGGAAGGACAGCCTACAATGGACGAAGAATGGAACGTAAATGGTTCTTATATGGCAATTGAAGGTATTACAAGTCCAGACGGAAGATGCTTTGGTAAGATGGCACATATCGAGCGTAAAGGCACATCCGTTGCCACAAATATTTATGGTGAACAAGACCTCAAAGTATTTGAGTCAGGTGTGGGCTACTTTGCGTAAGCAAAGCCATGCATAAATAAAAAGAGAGAACCTCGACGAAAGTTTACTTTCGAGAGAGATTCTCTCTTTTTATTTATATAGGGCGCAGCCCGACAGTGAGAAGAAGCGAAGCGAAATCGAGCTGTTGCATGGCTTTAAAGTAGTGGGAGGGAAATTCACGACGAAAGTTTACTTTCGAGAGAGATTCTCTCTTTTTATTTATATAGGGCGCAGCCCGACAGTGAGAAGAAGCGAAGCGAAATCGAGCTGTTGCATGGCTTAAGAATGGTGAGAAAGAAATATACCATAGGCAGTAATATAATGTTTTGGAGTAATACAATATAAAATCAAACATAAACAATATATAAAAGGAATGGGTATGACAATACGTAACAGTATAGCATCAGATTTAGATATCATTGCAGGCAAAGAGGCATATGATAAGGAAGTAAAAACTCTTCTTGCAAACAGACAGATACTTGCCATAATATTAAAAGCAATTGTAAATGAATCTAAGGATATGGAAATAAGTGAAATCTTTACTTGTATTGAAATGCCTGAGGTGGGAGAACGTAAAGTTCATCCAAATCAAACAAACGAGAAGATTTATGGAAAAACCAATGAGAATAGTATTATAGGAGAAGGAACAGTTACTTTTGATATTATATTTGATGTTTATATACCAGTGGCAGATGATATGGTAAAAATGATTATAAATATCGAAGCGCAGAGGGAAAATAATCCGGGATATGAATTAGTAACCAGAGGAATTTATTATACTGCAAGGGAGATTTCATCGCAGCATGGTAGAGAATTTAAAAACTCTGGGTATAATAACATCAAAAAGGTCTACAGCATATGGATATGTGTGAGTCCGGACGGAAAACATACGGATGGAATAACCAGGTATTCTATTAAAGAAGACGTTGTATATCGTCATGCAAAAGTCAGCAAAGAAGTATATGACAAATTGTGTGTGGTTATGATATACTTAAAGAAAAATTTAGAGGAAGAATCGGAATATATCATTGATTTTCTAAGCGTATTATTATCAGAGAAAATAGACTATGATAGGAAAACTTATATATTAGAAAAAGATTTAGGTCTGACTATGGCAGAGGAGATAAAAGAGGAGGTAAACAATATGTGTAATTTAAGTGAGCACGTATATGAATCAGGCATACAGGCTGGTAAAGAAAATGGTGCGGACGAGTTGATTCAAGCAATACAGTATATGAAAGAAGGCACTCATACGTTAAAGGAATTAACAGAAAAGGGCATATCAAGCATAATAGCACAGAAGGCTATAACTTTGGGTATCAAATAATACAAAAATTCGTAATGGTTTGGATGTGAGGTAAGAAAAATATTTTACTTCCGTTATTTATGATCAATGAATACCATTAATATGATTGGAGGAACATATGAATTATTTAAAAAATCTAAAATGGGAAATGATATTATTTTCACTGGCAAGCATTGTAATAGGCATATTAATGTTTTTTTATCCTAGTCAGATAATAAATACGGTATGTATTGTTTTAGCTTGCATTCTTTTTATTCTGGGAGTCAGATATTTAATAGAATATAGACGAAATAATGCAATTGAGAATTTTTATAAATATGAATTAGTAGCAGGTATTGCCTTAATCTTAGGTGGTATAGTTGTACTTTTCTGTATGAAATTGATTTTATCTTTTATCACATATTTAATTGCAATCATTATCATCATTAGTGGTTTGATGAAAGTGGAGAATGCATTGGATTTAAAGAAGATGGGAAACAACTGGATTCCACTTATAGTGTTTGCAATAATTTGTATTATGTTGGGGATCTCAGTTTTGATGATGCCTATGGATAATAATGATAATGGAACAAGTACAGCATCAGGTTTTCTGATTCAGGCTTCAGGAATCATATTTGCAGTGACAGGTTTCATCGATTTAGTTACAACACTTTCTGTTTCAGGGAAGATAAAAAGGTGGACGTCTGAACGGAGAACAACGATATTAGGAGAAGATATTTATGATGAAATTATCGTAGATATTCAAGATGATACAGATGATAAGTAATTAAATAATAGATTGATTTATAGTAAAGCAGATAGCATCACATTGAAGTGAAACTATCTGCTTTTACATAAATGATTTATTATAAAGTTTCATATTTTTGAACACATCCAAGTCCAATTGGATGAGGACCAGTATGGACTCCGGATACAATACCTATTGCAGCATTGGTTTCTGATTGAAGTTTTATATCAAGATTTTCTTCTAATTCATTCATGAAACTAACACCTTCTGCAGCATCATAACCATATCCTACAGAGACAATAAAATTATCTTTTCCCTTTTCGGTCAAATATTTGTCTGCAACAGATAAAACTTTTTTCTTTAATTTGTTTCGATTCCGTCCGATACCACCAAGACTGATGTCGCCATCCTTCATGATGATTACAGGCTTCACGTCAATTTTGCTGGCAGCGGCAGCTACCTTACCGATACGTCCGCCCATCTGCAAATAATCGAGAGAACCTACAGTAAAAAAGATTCTGGCAGAATCAATTACTTTTTGAATTTTATCTAAAGCTTTGTCAAGAGGCAGGCCGGCATTACGCATGCGTACAGCCTGGTCAATAATTAATCCCTGTGTAACAGTATTTTGTTTTGTATCTATGATATAAATTTTTGCATTTGGATATTCTTCTTCCACAAGCCCTTTTGCATTCATAGCGGAATTATATGAACCACTAAATATTAAAGAGATTGTAAAACAAATAACTGGTATGTCTTTTTCTACATATTCTTTAAAAGTGGTATAGTAGCTATCCACACTTGGAAGGGATGTTTTTGGATAAATGCCGGGATTGTCTACCATTCTCTGATAACATTCATTTCTGGTAATATCTACGCCGTCTCTATAATAAGTTTCTCCATCAAATGATACTGACAAAGGAACGATTGTAATATCGTGTTCATTTACATATGCCTGTGTTAAATCACAAGCGCTATCACTAATAATTTTGTACATAGATTTCAAAAACTCCTTTACGTAGTATTCAATACTACATAAGTATAACACTTATGTGATTTTTATCAATATGTTTTATAAAAAAAAGACAGACTTTTACAGAAATTTAACATTCGAATTTTCTTTCTTAATTTATTATGGTACAATATTTCTATGTTATTACATAAAAAAATGGGATTAAGAACGGAAAAGGGGAGAATTGTGGATAAAATAAAAAGTATATTGAAATACCAAAAAGAAATAATAGAGGGGCTGTTTATAAGTTTGATTGCAGCATGGGCAATTGTGTCTGTTGTCAGAGGAGCAACGAAAAAAATTGGTGATGTACAGTTTGCGGCACAGAGTAATTTTGCTGTAAATATTGTTTTGATAGTACTATTTGGGATACTGATTGGTTTGGTTTATTATAAAAAAGATTCTGCAGCCAGACTGATTATGTTTGCAGCGGTATATAGTTTTGTAATTTTGTCAGCTATAACAGGCTACGAACAGCAATGGACTTCCATAAACAAAAATCCTATAGGAAACATTTGCTTTCAGGGAATGTTATGTTTTGTGGCAGTTTTGGCATTTTTGTATGTGAAAGAAGATGTATTCTGTCTATTTAAGTCATTGGTAATTGATAAAGTAAAAGCTAGGATTATCTTTATTTTAATTGGAGTATTCTTATTTGCTTTTGTTGGAATTGTCACTGTATATAGATATATTACTTATAGCAATTCTACATTTGATTTTGGAATATTTGCACAGATGTATGAAAATATGAAACAGACAGGATTAATGAATACAACAGTAGAAAGAAACACATTACTCTCTCACTTTGGAGTACATTTTTCGCCGATATTTTATATTGCACTTCCAGTATATTTCGTATTTCCAAGTCCGGTTACCGTGCAGTTGATTCAGGCAGTAATGGTAGCATTGCCGGTGATTCCGATTGTTTTGCTTTGCAGGAATTATAAAATGTCACACTGGATGAGTGTGGCTATGGTATTGTTATATGCATTGTATCCGGCAACGGCGGGTGGAACATTATATGATATCCATGAAAATTGTTTTCTGACATTTTTTCTTCTCTTAGCGATTTATTTTTTAGAAAAAAAGAGGGATATTTTAACAATCATTGCAGTAATTCTTGTATATTTGGTAAAAGAGGATGCAGCAGTATATATTATGGTATTTGGAGCCTATTTGTTGTTTTCTAGAAGAGATAAAAAGCGTGGAGTAATAATAATAATTACATCAGCTATATATTTTGTTGTTGCAATTACTATTGTAAACAGTTTTGGATTGGGAATATTAGACAACCGGTTTGGAAATTTATATTTTGATCCAAATGCCGGGCTAGGACAGATTATTCAGACAATTTTATCTAATCCGGGATATGTATTGGCTCAGATGATATCTAATAGTGATGTTAATCAGATGGATAAAATCGGATATCTGATAGTTATGATTGTTCCGGTAGCTACCGTTATATTTTCCACAGGCAGGAAATATTCAAGATATATTTTGATGTCACCTTTTATAGTTTTCAATGTGTTTACAACATATTTGTATCTGCATGATATTTCATTTCAATATAATTTTGGTATTATTGCACTATTCATGTATTTAATGATTTTAAACCTTTCTGAAATTAAATTGGAAAAAGCGAAGACATTCGTCGTTATTTCAGTGATATGTGCAAGTATTATGTTTGCAGGTTCCATTTTTCCAAAGATGGATTATTATGTAACAAAATACAGTGAGGGCAAGGCTGATTATGAAAAAATAAATAAAGCAATCGATTTAGTACCGGCAGGGGCTTCGGTGTCAGCTTCCGGATATTTGGTGCCACATCTGGCAGACCATTTAGATATGTATGATCAGAATCATCTTACCGAAATGAAATTCGTAGAATATCTTGTAATTGATGAACGTGGCAGTGAAAAAGAAAAATTTAATGATGTATTAAATACAGGGCAATATGATTTGATTTACAATGAACCAAATGTGGTAAGCGTATATCATAAAAAATAAAAGAGGCACATCACTTTTGATTAAGAGCTCATAACCCGTAAGTTCACGAACGACAGAAAGGGGAGTTCTATGTTGAAAGAGATGTGTTTTTTTGTTATACTTCTAAGTGGATTTTTATGTTTTATATTAGTAAAAGTAATTGATAGTTGTAAAGAAAAAGAGGTATTATTTTGACAATATTAATTAAAAACGGACGCATACTGAATCCTTCAGAAAATATGGATAAAGAAATGGATATCTATGTTCAGGACGGCGTGATTCAGGAAAGAGCAGAAAATATACAAAAAAATGCAGATAAAGTGATTGATGCAAAAGGGTGTTATGTAATGCCGGGACTAATTGATCTACATGTGCATTTCAGAGACCCGGGGCTTACATACAAAGAAGATATAGAGACAGGCAGTAGAGCAGCCGCAAAAGGCGGGTTTACAACAGTATGCTGTATGCCAAATACGAAACCTGTAGTGGATAGTGTAGAAACAGTAAAATATATTGTGGACAAGTCAAAAGAAGTGGGACTTACCAACGTTTTACCGGTAGGTGCAGTGACAAAGCAGATGGCAGGCAGAGAAATTACAGATGTTGAAAAATTAAAAGAGGCAGGAATCTGTGCCATCAGTGAAGATGGAAAATCTGTTATGAATTCAGGCGTTTATAGAAAAGCAATGAAAGAGGCAGCCAGATTGAACCTACCAGTCATGGCACACTGTGAAGATATTAATCTGGTAGAAGGTGGGGTTATTAACTTAGGAGATAAGTCGGAAGAACTGGGAGTAAAAGGTATCAGCAATGCTGTCGAAGATGTCATTGCCATGCGTGATATTATGCTTGCGAGAGAGACAGGAGCAACACTTCATCTCTGTCATTGTTCTACAAAGGATAGTGTTGAAATGGTGAAACAGGCAAAAGCAGAGGGAATTAAAGTTACCGCTGAAGTATGTCCGCATCATTTTTCTATGTGTACCGATGACATTACAGGGAATGACAGTAATTTCAAAATGAATCCACCTCTGAGAAGAAGAGAAGATATGGAAACATTAATCGAAGGTCTTCGTGATGATGTGATGGATGTAATCTCCACAGACCATGCACCACACAGTGCAGAAGAGAAAGCGAGAGATTTAGAACATGCACCTTTTGGAATCGTGGGACTGGAAACTTCGGTGGCATTAACCTTAACGAATCTTGTGAAAACAGGTTATATCACACCTCTTCAAATGGCGGCAAAGATGAGCTACAATCCTGCAAAGGTATTAGGAATTGATAAGGGTACTTTGAATGAAGGTGCAATAGCAGATATTACAATTATTAATCCTGATAAGGAATATTCGATTGATGTGAATACTTTTGTGTCGAAAGGAAAAAATACTCCGTTTGATGGATATAAAGTGTTTGGAGAAGTGGAATGTACAATTCTTGGCGGCAAGGCAGTCTATGAGAAAGACAACTGGTAAGAGGTTTATGTAGTTTATTAAAGTTAATAAAATGCTGACAAATACAAAAATGTATTTTCTATAGTATTTGAGTGAATATAAAAATATAAGAAAGAGAAAGGAACAGAAATGATTAATAAGTTAGTAGACAAGATTAAGAAAACAAATGCACCAGTAGTAGTGGGACTTGATCCAATGATGAGTTATCTGCCAGAGCATATTACAAAAAAGGCATTTGATGAGTATGGTGAGACGTTAGAAGGAGCCGCAGAGGCAATATGGCAGTACAATAAAGGTATTATTGATACGACTTATGATTTGATTCCGGCAGTAAAGCCACAGATTGCTATGTATGAGCAGTTTGGAATTCCCGGTCTTGCAGCATTTGATAAGACAGTGAAATACGCGAAAGAGAAAGATTTAGTTGTAATCGGTGATGTGAAGCGTGGTGACATTGGTTCTACATCTGCAGCTTATGCCACAGGTCATTTAGGTAAGGTGCAGGTAGGAAGCAAAACATATTCTTTGTTTGATGAAGATTTTGCAACAGTAAATCCTTATCTGGGAACTGACGGAATTAAACCGTTTGTGGATGTGTGTAAGGAAGAAAATAAAGGGTTGTTTATTTTAGTAAAAACATCAAATCCATCCAGTGGAGAATTTCAGGACAGATTAATTGATGGAAGACCGCTCTATGAATGGGTAGGAGAGCAAGTTGCAAAATGGGGTGAAGACCATATGGGTGACGATTACAGCTATATTGGAGCTGTGGTAGGTGCTACATACCCTGAAATGGGAAAGGTTCTTCGTCAGATTATGCCAAAGAGTTATATTCTCGTTCCGGGATATGGTGCACAGGGGGGGACGGCAGAAGGATTAAAACCTTATTTTAATGAAGATGGACTTGGAGCTATTGTAAACTCATCCAGAGGAATTATCTGTGCATACAAGCAGGAGCAGTACGCGAAGTTTGGTGCTGAAAATTATGCAGATGCATCACGTCAGGCTGTGATTGATATGATTGAGGATATTAATTCAATATTTTAAATGAAATTGAAAATTCAGATAAAACAAATGGAAGCAGAATGGAGAAACATATGAGACAAAAAGAAATTGCAAAAGTTGTGAGCCAAGAGTGTATCGGTACCGGTGTTTACAGCATGATGATAAAAACAGAGGCTGCAAAAGAAGCGGTGGCGGGACAGTTTATTTCTGTTTACTGTAAGGACAAAACAAAATTGCTTCCAAGGCCAATCAGCATTTGTCAGATTAATAAAGAAGAAAGTATCCTGCGTATTGTCTATCGTGTCGTAGGCGGTGGTACAGAAGAGATGTCTACATATAAGGCAGGAGACGATATTGAACTGATTGGACCTCTGGGAAATGGATTTATGCAGAGAGAAGGAAAAAAAGCAATTCTTATTGGTGGTGGTATTGGCATTCCGCCGATGGTCGGACTGGCAGAAAGTTTGAAAGCAAAGGCAGAAGAACAGGGATTAGATTCACAGGATTATGTTCAGGTTGTTGCAGGATATCGTGATGAATTGTTTCTCACAGATGATATAGAGAATAGTGCGACTCTATATATTGCCACAGAAGATGGAAGTACAGGTACAAAAGGTACTGTTATTGATGCAATCAAAGAGCAGGCAGTGGAAGGTGATGTGATTTATGCATGTGGTCCAACACCGATGCTTAAGGCAATTAAAGAGTATGCTTTAGAAAAGCATATTGAGTGTCAGATTTCTTTGGAAGAAAGAATGGCATGTGGTATCGGTGCATGTCTCGCATGTGTCTGCAAGTCAAAGGAAAAAGACCATCACACCAATGTAAATAACAAGAGAATCTGCAAGGATGGTCCGGTATTTTTAGCACAGGAGGTGGAACTATAATGAACACCAAGATAAATATTGCAGGAGTAGAATTTAAGAATCCTGTAACAGTAGCTTCTGGAACATTTGGTTCCGGTGCAGAGTATAGTGATTTTGTAGATTTAAACAGATTAGGTGCCGTAACGACGAAAGGTGTGGCAAATGTACCTTGGGAGGGAAATCCTACTCCACGTATTGCAGAAACATATGGCGGTATGCTCAATGCAGTAGGACTTCAGAATCCGGGGTACGAATTGTTTGCGAAAAGGGATATTCCTTATTTACAACAGTTTGACACGAATATTATCGTGAATGTATGTGGAAGAACGACAGAGGATTATATTGATGTCGTGGAAAAATTAGGGCATGAAAATGTAGATTTATTAGAAATAAATATTTCCTGTCCGAATGTAAAACACGGCGGCATTGCTTTTGGGCAGGACCCGAAAGCAGTAGAAGAAATCACAGGAGAAGTGAAGAAAGTGGCGAAGCAGCCTGTTATTATGAAACTCAGTCCGAATGTAACTGACATTACAGAGATGGCAAAGGCAGCAGAAGCAGGTGGTGCAGATGCCTTGTCTTTGATTAATACATTAACCGGAATGCAGATAGATATTGAAAGACAGAAGTTTGTATTAGCAAATAAAACCGGAGGACTTTCCGGTCCGGCAGTAAAACCAGTGGCAGTTCGTATGGTTTATCAGGTAGCCAATGCTGTAAAGATTCCGATTATTGGAATGGGAGGTATTGCCAGTGCAGAAGATGCAATAGAGTTTATTTTAGCAGGTGCAACAGCGGTATCCGTTGGTACAGCGAATTTTAATAATCCAAATACAACAATTGAAGTGATTGAAGGTATCGAGGATTATATGAGAAGGCACAATGTTGATGATATACATGATTTAATAGGAATGGTGAAGTAAAGTTTGTCAGGGCAACCTATAGTATACTTATACTACAGGTTGCTTTTGCATTTAATATATAGTAAAGTAAGGGATAGTGAGGTGTTGAAAAATGAAAAAAATTACACTGATTATTCCCTGCTATAATGAACAGGAAGTTCTGGGGATATTATATGAAGAGTTAAAAAGAGTAACCAGTCAGATGAAGCAGTATGTTTTTGAGTTATTGTTTGTAAATGATGGCTCTAAAGATGATACATTAAAGATTTTGAGAGAGATGGCAGAACAGGATGAGAGAGTCATCTACTATTCTTTTTCAAGAAATTTTGGAAAAGAGGCAGCCATGTATGCCGGATTTTGTAATGCAACCGGTGATTATGTGGCAGTTATGGATGCGGATATGCAGGATCCACCGTCATTACTACCTGAAATGATGTCTTATCTTGAAAGCGGTGAGTACGACAGTGTTGCTACCAGAAGAGTTTCCAGACAGGGAGAGCCCAAAATCCGCTCTTTCTTTGCAAGAAGATTTTATAAGCTGATTAATAGAATTTCAGATTCAGATATTGTAGATGGAGCGAGGGACTTTCGGCTGATGAAACGGGAGATGGTAGATGCCATTATAGAAATTGGAGAACAGAATAGATTTTCTAAAGGCATTTTTGGATGGATAGGATTTAAAACAAAGTGGATTCCTTTTGAGAATGTGGAGAGAGCAGCAGGAGAGACCAAATGGAATTTTTGGGGATTGTTTAAATACTCTTTGGATGGAATATTTAACTTCTCTCAGGCACCGCTTCAGATTGCATCTTTTATTGGATTGTTCTTTACATTTATATCTTTTGCCGCGATTATATTTATTATGGTCAGAAAGTTTATCTGGGGAGACCCGGTAGAAGGATGGCCGTTTTTGGTATGTATCATTACATTTATTGGTGGTGTACAGTTATTCTGTATGGGAATTATAGGGCAGTATCTGGCGAAGACTTATGTAGAAGTAAAAAAACGTCCACATTATATTGTGGCTGAGACAAATAAAAATAATTAGTTTAAAAAAGTATAGTGAGAATTAGATTCTTGCTATACTTTTTTAGATTGTGAAACTTGCTTTTTCATGATAAGATAGAAAGGATATAAGTGTACAAAAAGGAGATTGATAAAAATGGAAGCATACAAGCAGGAATTTATAGAATTTATGGTAGAAAGTGACGTATTAAAATTTGGAGAATTTACATTAAAGAGTGGACGTAAGTCTCCTTTCTTTATGAATGCAGGATTATATGTCACAGGATCACAATTACATAAACTGGGACAGTATTATGCAAAAGCGATTCATGAACATTACGGAGAGGATTTTGATGTTTTGTTTGGACCGGCATATAAAGGAATTCCTATTGGAGTTGCTACATGTATCGCATTCAGCGAATTATATGGTAAAGAAATTAAATATTGTTCTAATAGAAAAGAGGCAAAAGACCATGGCGATGCAGGGATTCTTCTCGGAAGCCCAATCAAAGATGGCGATAAGGTTGTAATTATCGAAGATGTTACCACATCCGGCAAATCCATCGAAGAAACCTTTCCTATTATAAAGGCACAGGGAGATGTAGAGATTTTAGGACTTATGGTTTCTCTTAACAGAATGGAAAAGGGTCGCGACAGTGATAAGAGTGCATTAGAGGAAATAAAAGAAAAATACGGATTTGATGCAAATGCCATTGTATCTATGGCAGATGTTGTAGAACATCTTTATAATAAGGATTGTAATGGAAATGTTGTAATAAACGACGAGATAAAGACTGCAATTGATAAATATTATGAGCAGTATGGCGCAAAATAAAATTCAGGGAGATTAAAAGTGACGAAAACAGATAGGAAAGTCCGGATTTTCGGTAGAATATTTTTTGTGTTGTATATGATACTTGCCCTATATTTTATGTTTTTTTCAGAAACATTGGACAGGACAATGGTGAGTGACGAATATCGGTATAATCTCACATTGTTTAAAGAAATAAACAGATTCTGGAACATGAGATATACGTATGGGTGGGATGTAACGATTGTAAATCTTTTAGGAAATGTAGTGTGTTTTATGCCATTTGGTTTTTTATTACCAACAGTA
The DNA here is from genome assembly GCA_910584795.1 of uncultured Eubacterium sp. Classification (GTDB taxonomy): domain Bacteria; phylum Bacillota; class Clostridia; order Lachnospirales; family Lachnospiraceae; genus Eubacterium_G. Next base: position 214,751 of record CAJUBZ010000003.1, read on the forward strand.
TCAAGAAAGAAAATTTTCAAAAATTTTCTAAGTGTAACGTTTATGGCAATGCTTTTTAGCTTGGGAATTGAAACAGTCCAGTTATTGATGAAGGTAGGAGCTTTTGATGTGGATGATATATTCCTGAATACGGTCGGAGGACTGGTAGGTTATATCTTTATGAAACTGACAAGAGTTAGAAAGCATATTTAGTAAAGTGCAGTGAGTATTATGAATTTGAAATTTTGGGATAAAAAGAAAAAAATAAAATTAGATGAAAAAGAGGATAAGCCGGCAAAGCGTATACCTCTTCGGAAATACACAAAAGGTGGAAAAATATCGTCACTGACAGCATCAGGCAGTCTGGTAATGATTATTCTGGCAGTGTTGATATCTACTTTGATGAGAGGCCATGCAGGAATCTATGTAGGGGTGATGCTGTTTGCTTCATTGATTGCCTCAGCCGTTGGGTTTGGGATAGGGATTAAAAGTTTTGATGAAGAAAACAGGTTTATGAGATATACATACATAGGAACTATTGCTAATGCCGCAATATGGATTTTTATATTAGGAATATATTTAGTTTTTGTATAACAGTTCAGCTGTGCATAAAAAAGCATAAAATTCATAAAGGCTGTTTGTCAGAAAGGGATTGTAAATGAATATTATTGATGAGCGTTATCAGATTGCTATAGACAGAATTAAAGAAATTAAAACAGAAGAAGTGGTAGATAAACAATATATAAAATATTTTTGTACAGTTTCACAGTTTATTTTAAAGTTGGATAAACTAAACAAGGACATAAAATCTAATAAATTAACAGACGATACATTGGAACAGCTTCAGAGTCAGAATACAGAATTATATCAGGATATATATCCTGAAAAGTACGAGAAAAGTTTTGCGAATCCATCCTATGCAGTAAATTTTCTTGGACAGGAATTTGGTCAGATTCTGTGTTATCTCTATAAAAACATACGTGACCTTATAGGTAATATTTACCGTGAGGAAACAGAGATTGTCACATTATGGATTGAGTTATTTATTGAAATTTACAATCATTTTGAAGAGAGAGAAGAATTATTGTGTGACAATATCAGAGAGATTTTGTATTCTTTTGAAAAAGATAATACAGAGATTTTCATGGAGCAGAAAGTAGATTGGGCAGTTAATCCTGAAAAGCGTTTTGCAGTAGATATTGTTATGAATAGTGATTTGTCTGATATAAGATATCTATATCAATATGGGGAATATGTGGGAGATAATGAAATTCAGATGGCAGAGTATCTTAACAGTATGGAACAGGAAAAAATAGATTTACTTGCACATGTTTACACAGAAGGGTATCGCCGAGGCTTTGAGAATGCAGGAAAAGATTTATCAATTAAAGAGACAGTGGATATTCGGTATAATATAGGATTTGAGCGTATTGTAAGGGCTGCGATTTCTGATTTCAAAGCAATGGGACTTAAGCCGGTCATTTACCCCGGTGGATATAATTCTACTATGCCAAACAAGCAGTACTGGTTTGATCATAAGTTTGATGAGGCATTATATCTGGACAAGGCCTTTGTTAAGCGGAAATTAGAAGTTGTAAAACAGGCATATGAGGAAAAGAAAGAGATAGCCGGTAAAATGGCAGGCCCGGCAGTGATTGAGATTTTTGGAGAGAATCCATTTGAGCCGGAAAATAAAAAAGAAGCTTTATCTTTTACAGAGGAGCAGCAGAAGTTAAGTGTAAATTTTAGAACAGAATATGTGCGTATTGTTCAGCAATATATTAAAGGAGAAGAAAGAAGCTTTACAATTATTGCTTTTCCGATTCCTGAATTCGGAGATAAGTTTGAAGAGATGTTTGATGCAACAGTAAAGATCAATACACTGGATGCAGATAAATATGGAAAAGTACAACAAAAAATTATCGACGCACTGGACAGGGCAGAACATGTGAGAGTTGTAGGAAAAGGAAACAATAAAACTTATTTGAATGTGGAACTGCATCATTTAAACAATCCTGAAAAGGAGACAAATTTTGAAAATTGTTTGGCAGATGTAAATATTCCTTTAGGCGAGGTTTTTACATCTCCGTTATTAAAAGGAACAAACGGAGTTCTTCATGTGAGTGAAGTATATTTAGGAGAACTGAATTACAAAGATTTAGAGATTCAGTTTGACGATGGAATGATAAAAGACTACACATGTAAAAATTTTGATACAGAGGGAGAAAATAAGAAATATATAAAAGAAAATGTAATGTTCAATCATGATACACTTCCGATTGGTGAGTTTGCAATAGGAACGAATACGACAGCATATGTGATTGCAAATAAATATGATGTTGTATATAAACTGCCAATTCTCATAGTTGAAAAAATGGGACCTCACTTTGCAGTAGGAGATACATGTTACAGTTTTGAGGAAGATGTGAAAGTATATAATCCTGATGGAAAAGAGATTATTGCCCGCGATAATGAGATTTCAGCATTGAGAAAAACAGACAGTAAGAAAGCATATTTCGGATGCCACACGGACATTACCATCCCTTATGATGAGCTTGGTGAAATTGTAGCAGTGACAGCAGAAGGAGAAGAGATTGTTATTATTCAGGATGGAAGATTTGTTCTGGAGGGATGTGAATTATTGAATGAACCTTTTCTATAAATAAAAAACATATAAAAAATATGTTGAATAAGTGTAGAATAAGGAAGATATTGTCTTTTCGAAGTCGATGATTTGTGTTAGAATAAAGATTGATTTGTTACAGTTTAGTTATGCGATACAAATGAAATAGAACATGGGACTGTTTGCAGACTACATGTCATATTACATTTATATCAGATGGTGAACAACCGCAGAAGGAGATTCAAAGGATTTTTGAGATGATGACTGAACTGTTATGTTGATTTTAATAAATATAAATAAAAGGAGAACATCATGGCAAAAGTTGGTATTGTAATGGGCAGTGATTCAGATATGCCTATCATGAGTAAAGCAGCAGATATTTTAGAGCAGTTTGGAATAGAGTATGAGATGACAATTATCTCAGCACATAGAGAGCCTGATATATTCTTTGAATGGGCAAAAAGTGCAGAAGACAGAGATATTAAAGTTATCATAGCAGGAGCAGGAAAGGCAGCACATCTGCCGGGAATGTGTGCAGCATTATTTAAAATGCCGGTTATAGGTATTCCAATGAAGACATCAGATTTGGGTGGTGTCGATTCTCTTTATTCTATCGTTCAGATGCCTTCTGGTGTGCCGGTTGCAACAGTAGCAATTAATGGTGGTATGAACGCAGGAATTCTTGCAGCGCAGATCCTTGCCACGTCAGATGATGAACTGTTGGTTAAGGTTAAAGATTATGCAGAACAGATGAAGTCTGAAGTAGAAGCAAAAGATGCAAAGTTAAAAGAAGTAGGTTATAAAAACTATTAAACAATATAGAGTATAAAAAGACACAACATAAAATACTTTGAAGCAGTTATAAACATTTAGGAAAATCAGGAGGAAACAACAAAATGGATTACAAGAAGGCAGGCGTAGATATTGAGGCAGGTTATAAGTCAGTAGAATTAATAAAAGGTTCTATAAAGGAAACGGTGAGACCGGAAGTTTTAGGAGGCATTGGTGGATTTGCAGGTGCATTTGATATGAGTGCATTTAAAAATATGGAAGAGCCGATTTTAGTATCAGGAACAGATGGTGTCGGAACAAAGATTAAGCTTGCTTTTGTATTAGATAAACACGATACAATCGGAATAGATTGTGTTGCAATGTGCGTAAATGATATCGTGTGTGGTGGTGGAGAACCATTATTTTTCTTAGACTATATTGCATGTGGAAAGAATTTTCCGGAAAAGATTGCACAAATCGTGAAAGGTGTGGCAGAAGGCTGTAAACAGTCAGGCTGTGCGTTGATTGGAGGAGAGACAGCAGAGCATCCGGGATTAATGCCGGAAGACGATTACGACTTGGCAGGTTTTGCAGTTGGTGTTGTTGATAAGAAAGACTTGGTTACAGGAGAAAAAATTAAGCCGGGTGACAAATTAATCGGTATCGCATCTTCCGGTGTTCATAGTAATGGATTCTCACTGGTTAGAAAAGTTTTTGATATGACAGAAGAGTCATTAAATACATATTATGATGAATTAGGAACTACATTGGGAGAGGCGTTACTTGCTCCAACTATTATATATGTTAAAGCATTAAATGCAATTAGAGAAGCGGGAGTAACAATTCATGGATGCAGCCATATTACAGGTGGTGGTTTTTATGAAAACATTCCTAGAATGCTGCCGGATGGCGTAAAGGCAGTAGTAAAGAAAGATTCATATGATATTCCACCGATCTTTACATTGTTACAAAAGACCGGCGATATTGCAGAGGAAATGATGTATAACACATACAACATGGGTATTGGAATGTTGCTTGCAGTGGGTGAAAACGATGTGGAAGCTACAATGAAAGCAATCGAAGCAGCAGGAGAAAAATGCTTCTTAGTTGGTGAGATTACAGCAGGAGAAAAATCCGTAGAACTTATATAGAAAGTACAGTAGAGTGGAAGTTTATGATTAGAGTAGGTGTTTTGGTATCCGGCGGGGGTACAAATTTACAGGCGATTATTGATGCAGTAAAGAATGGAGATATAACCAATGCATCATTAGAGGTAGTTCTTAGTAATAAGAGGGATGCATATGCATTAACCAGAGCAGAAGATAATCATATTGCAGCAGAATGTGTCTGCATAAAGGATTATAAGACAAGGGATGAATTTAATCAGGCTTTGCTTGAAAAGATTGATTCCTATCAACTTGATTTAATTGTTCTTGCGGGATTTTTAGTTGTATTACCGCCAGAGTTAATTGCAAAATATAGAAATAAGATTATTAATGTACATCCGTCATTGATTCCGTCTTTTTGTGGGAACGGGTTTTATGGGCTGCATGTACATGAAAAGGCATTAGAGCGTGGTGTTAAGGTGACTGGTGCGACAGTTCATTTTGTGGATGAGGGTACAGATACAGGTCCGATTATCTATCAGAAAGCTGTAGAGGTTTTACAGGGGGATACTCCGGAAATATTGCAGAAACGTGTTATGGAGCAGGCGGAATGGAAAATATTACCTGCAGCTATTAATGCTATAGCGAATGGTGAATTATAATATTAAGTAAAGAGGTACATTATGAAGGTTTTAATTGTAGGAAGTGGTGGAAGAGAACATGCGATTGCGACAGCAGTGGCAAAAAGTTCAAAGGTCGATAAAATATATTGTGCTCCTGGAAATGCCGGTATTGGACAGATTGCAGAGTGTGTAAACATTGGTGCAATGGAGTTTGATAAATTAGTGGAGTTTGCTAAGGAAAAGGAAATTGACTTAACTGTCATTGGTATGGATGATCCGTTGGTAGGTGGTGTCGTAGATAAATTTGAAGAGGCAGGACTTCGAGTATTCGGACCGAGAAAGAACGCTGCTATTTTAGAAGGCTCAAAAGCATTTTCAAAAGATTTAATGAAAAAATACGATATTCCAACAGCAGGATATGAAAACTTTGATTCACCGGAAGCTGCAATGGAATATCTGAAGACTTCAAAATACCCTATTGTTTTGAAAGCAGATGGTCTGGCACTTGGAAAAGGTGTTTTGATTTGTAATACCAAAGAAGAAGCTATGGATGGCGTCAGAGAATTGATGCTTGATAAGAAGTTTGGCAGTGCAGGAAATACCATTGTAATTGAGGAGTTTATGACAGGGCGTGAGGTTTCTGTATTATCTTTTGTAGATGGAAAAACGATTAAGATTATGACATCAGCTCAGGACCATAAGAGGGCTAAGGATGGAGATCAGGGATTAAATACCGGGGGAATGGGAACATTTTCACCAAGTCCTTTTTATACACATGAAGTGGATGAGTTTTGTAAAAAATATATCTATCAGGCAACAGTGGATGCTATGGCTTCAGAGGGCAGAGAATTTAAAGGGATTATCTTCTTTGGATTAATGCTGACAGAAGAAGGTCCAAAGGTATTGGAATATAATGCCAGATTTGGTGATCCGGAAGCACAGGTTGTATTACCTAGAATGAAAAATGATATAATTGATGTATTTGAGGCATGTGTTGATGGAGAATTGGATAAAATAGATTTAGAGTTTGAGGATAATGCAGCTGTTTGTGTGGTTCTAGCCAGTGACGGATATCCAGTTTCATATGAAAAAGGATTTGAAATCAAAGGATTGGAGCAGTTTGACAATAAGGAAGGCTATTATGTATTTCATGCAGGAACAGCACTCTATGATGGAAAGATAGTAACAAATGGAGGTCGTGTTCTTGGAGTTACTGCAAAGGGAAGTGACCTAAAAGAGGCAAGAGCAAATGCTTATGAAGCCACAGAGCTGATTCATTTTGAAAATAAGTATATGCGTAGTGATATCGGAAAAGCAATTGATGAAGCTTAAGCAGATAAAATGGCAGAGAACAATCTTGTAAAAATAAATTCAAGAAAACAAAAGTGAAAAAGTGTATTGTGGATAGATAGAAATACGATACGTAGAAAGGAAAAAGACATGAAGAAAATAAGAAGTCTGGTAATGATGGCAGCTGCAGTATCTACGATGATAATAGCTATGGTCTTTTCTGTCAGTGCAGATGAGGCTACAGACTTATCAGAAATGAAGGTATATGGTGTAAATGCATCAGGAAATAAAACAGAAGTTCCTATGAGCTTTAATGCAACAACATATGAGTATGATCTGACAGTGAAGTCAGATGTGACATCTATTGAGATAGAGGCAGAAACGAAAGATAGTGCTTCTAAGTGGGTTATTGAAAAAGATGGCATCAATACGAAGATGGATACAGGTATGAATAAAACGATTGTAGCTGTGACATCAAGGGCAGGTGCGGTACAAAAGTATACCTTAAATACAAAGAAATTGACAGCAGCTGAGGAGGCTACTTATAAAGAGCCGGAAACAGAAGCAAATGACACCATAAAAAATACTGCCAGTGAAACAACTGTAAAAGTAGGAAAATCTAAAATGAAAATCATTTCTTCATTTGGAAATGATAAAATTCCAGAAGGATTTAAGAAGTCTACACAGAAATATAAGGATAAGAAGTATACTGCTATTAAAGGTGAAGTGAAAGATATCACAGCATTTTATCTTTATGGAAAAGATAAAGAAGGTTTTTATATTTACGACAAGGATAAAGATACATTTTATACAATGTCGAATATAAAGATTAAGAGCAGAATGTATACGATTGTACAGCCGGAAGAAACAGATGGAATTGTTGAGGCATATAAGAAAAAGAAAGTTACTATTATAGACCAGAAGGTTAAGGCGTGGGCACTTGATGAAGAAGAAGGAATGTATCTTGTTTATGCAATGAATTGGAATGGAGATACAAATCTCTATTGTTATGACGACAATGAAAAATGTTTCCAGAGATATCTTACATCTTCTGATGCAAATAAGCAGTCAGAGGCAGCAGCAAAAGCTTATAATAAGTTGCAGAAAGACTATAATAAACTGGTAGATAAATACAATGTATTGATTAAGATTTTATGTGCTTTTGTAATTTTAATTATTATCTTGATATTTGTTTTAATAAATCTTGTTTTAAATAAAAAGGAAAAGAAGATAAAGAATGATAATCAGTATTCATTAGATGATAAGAATGATGAAAAGTTATCTAAAGCAGACAAAAAAGCTGCAAAAAAAGAGGCAAAGAAAGCAAAAAAGAATCAGAAATATGAGCAGGATGATGACGATATTGATTCTGGGATTGCTATTGAACAGGATGGCGAGAAAGATTTTAAAGATGATTTAGAAAAAGGTATACAAGAGGATTTGAGTAAGATTGGAGATGAAATAGAAGCGGAAATATCCGAAGACATCTCAGAAGATGATGTGTCGCCGATTGTAGATTTACAAGATGTTGAAAAGGAAGTATCAGCAGAAGAAAAGAGTATCTCAGAAGATATTGAGAATGAAGTAGAAAAGATTCCGAAAAGAGGAATTCTTGGCAGAGCACCAAAAGCAGTTCCGTATGGCGATGAGCCAACCTTTGGAACAGATAAGCAGTCGGAAGAAGGATTCTATGGTGGAGAAGTAGATGAAGAAGATGAGGTGTTTATCGATATTGTTGAAGATGATGATAAAGACGATATAGAAGATGTGGCAAATGATACAGAGGTTTCAGAAAGCGCAGATTATGATGATGATTTAAAAGAGACGATGAAATCATTGTTACCAGACGAGCAGGATGATGACGATGATGATGATTTTCAATTTATTGATTTAGATTAACGTATGATGATAAAGGGTAATTCTTGAATGCTAAAGAATTACCCTTTATTTAAAAAATTTTAAAATAATAGACACATTTTGGGAATATAATGTGGTTCTAAAACATCATGGAGGAATAGATATGGGAAGTAATCAGTTTACCAGGCAGACAGTAGAGGCAATTGGTTATGCAAAGAATGCTGCTATTGATTTGGGGATGAATTACATTGGTACAGAACATATATTAGCCGGAATTTCTAAGGTTACAGATGGTGTGGCTGCGAATATTTTATATAATTATAATTTAGTCTATAATGATATTATTTCTGCTATTGAAGAGGATATGGGAATTAAATCAAAGGTTCGTTCCAAGTCCAGGGCAAAAAATATTATGCCGTCTAATAGGGCGCATTCTTTAATGGGAAGAGCGGCACAGGAGGCATTGGAGCAGGGGCTGCCACAAATCGGCACAGAGCATCTTCTCTTAGCTATATTAACAGATACAGATTGTGAAGCTTACTGCATATTGGCAAGTTTTGGGGTTAATATGAAAAAAATCTGTGCAGATATCTTGAGACTTACCAATAGGGATGTCAGTGAAGTGAAAAAATATATTAAACCTGAAAAGAAAGGAAGAGCAAATTCTAATACAAAAACCCCTACATTAGAGAAATATGGAAGAGATTTGACAGCAGAGGCGAAAGCGAATAAATTGGATCCGGTAGTGGGACGTGAAAATGAAATACAGAGAATCATACAGATTCTCAGTAGAAGAACAAAGAACAATCCGTGCCTGATGGGTGAGCCGGGAGTTGGAAAGACTGCGATAGTGGAAGCGATTGCCTGGCGTATCTGTGAAGGAACTGTTCCGAAAACAATGTCAGGCAAGAGAGTGTTTAGTCTGGATTTATCCGGAGCGGTGGCAGGCTCTAAGTATCGTGGTGAATTTGAGGAGCGTTTAAAAAAGATTATTGATGAAGTAGAGAATTCAGGTAATGTTATCTTATTTATCGATGAAATTCATACGATAATTGGTGCCGGAGGAGCAGAAGGCTCTATGGATGCTTCAAATATATTGAAACCTTCATTAACGAAAGGCAGATTGCAGATTATTGGTGCAACAACCATCTCAGAATATCGGAAGTATTTTGAAAAAGATGCAGCTCTTGAGAGGAGATTTCAGCCGGTTCATGTGGAAGAACCTACAGCGGAACATGCAGTAAGAATATTAAAAGGTTTAAAAAGTTCTTATGAAGAGTTTCATAATGTTAAAATTTCTGATGAAGCAATTGAAGCTGCCGTAAAACTTTCATCCAGATATATTAATGATAGAAATCTACCGGATAAAGCGATAGATTTAGTAGATGAAGCTTGTTCAAAAATAAGAATCCGTGAGGTGCCAAAACCGAAGGCTGTTAAAGAACGCGAACTGGATGTGGCGGAGTTGAATCTCGAATTGGAAATGTGTATCAGACATTCGGATTTTAAGACAGCTACAGAGATAAAGAAAGAGCTGGATAAGGCCCAAAATAAATTAAATCGTGCCATAGCAAAATGGGAAGGCACTTCAGAAGAATTTAAGCCTGAAATAACAGAAAGTTCCATTGAGGATATTGTTGCTATGTGGACAGGGATTCCTGTAACCAAGTTAGAGAAAAATGAGCAGAAGCGTCTTCTTGATTTAGAAAATATTCTTCATAAGAGAATGATTGGACAGGAAGAGGCAGTCAGTGCTGTTGCAAAAGCAGTTCGAAGAGGGCGTGTGGGATTGAAAAATCCTAACAGACCAATTGGTTCATTCTTATTCCTCGGTCCTACCGGTGTAGGAAAAACCGAACTCTCAAAAACGTTGGCAGAGGCAGTGTTTGGTACAGAAGATTCTATTATCAGGGTAGATATGTCAGAATATATGGAAAAGCATAGTGTTTCAAAGCTGATTGGTTCGCCTCCGGGATATGTAGGATTTGAAGATGGAGGACAATTAAGTGATAAGGTTCGCCAAAATCCTTATTCTGTAGTATTGTTCGATGAAATTGAGAAGGCGCACCCAGACGTGTTCAATGTTTTACTTCAGGTATTAGATGATGGACATATTACAGATTCTAAGGGACGAAAGATTAGTTTTAAAAATACAATTATTATAATGACAAGTAATTCAGGTGCAAATAGGATCGTGGATCCCAAACGTTTGGGATTTCGTCAGGGCGATACAGACAAACAGGATTATGAGAAAATGAAATCCAGTGTGATGGAAGAAGTGAAACAGATGTTTAAACCGGAATTTATCAACAGGATTGATGACATCATTGTATTCCACACATTGTCAGAAAGTGAAGTTAAGAGTATTGTAGGACTGATGCTGAAAGGTTTAGCCAAACAGGTTCGGGAACAGATGGACATTCACTTGACATTTACAGCAGGTCTAAAAGCATATATTGCTAAGGAAAGTTATGACAAAAAGTATGGTGCAAGACCGTTGAGACGAATGATTCAGAATAAAGTGGAGGATCAGCTTGCAGAGGAAATACTGGCTGGAAATGTGTGCAAAGGGCAGCAGGTCAGCGTAGGTTATAAGAATGGAAATGTTTCTTTTACAGTAAAAAAATAGTGTAATTTTTGACACAATATGATAAAATATCTTATGAGATAAAGTCGCTGAGGGCGAATGTAAACAGGAGGATGAAATGGCAATTATAAAGGAATTAATCAAAAAAGAAAGTAATGGTACAATTAGTTTTGGAAATTATCAATTAGATGAAAAAAAGAAACTATCTGACTTTGAGGTTTCCGGTGACATGTATAAAGTAAAGACATGGAGTGAGATTACAAAATTAGAGAGAAATGGTACTTTCGTTTATGAATCAATTCCGGGTACAGCAGTAAATGTATTTAAGGAGACGGCAGAAGAGGTAAGTTTTTTTGTTGATGGAACAGGAAATACACAAATCACTTTAGAATTAGAGTCAAATAAAGAGTACAAGGTTATTGTTGGGGAGAGAGAACTGGGAGTTTCTAAAACAGACATTGGTGGAAAGCTTACATTTGATGTGGAACTTCATGAGGGGGCTATGGCTATGGTAAAGGTTATAGCAGCGTAAAGTAAATATATTAGCAGAATGTCGCATCAGTAGTTTTGTGGAAGCACATAGGATACTTCTACAAAGTGTTTGATGCGGCATTCTTATTTTGAAAAAAGAGAAGGAAAAGTAAGATATGGCAAAGTCTGATAAAACGGTATTTTTTTGTAAGGAGTGTGGTTATGAATCTGCGAAATGGCTTGGACAATGTCCAGGTTGTAGAGAGGTAGGAACTTTTGTGGAAGAACCTGTAGGGCCGAGAAACAAAACAGTGAGACACAGTATGTTAAGCAGTATGCCGGTAGCAATTAATGAAGTAACTGCCAATGATGAAGAAAGAGTCAGCACAGGGTTCAGTGAACTTGATCGTGTACTGGGTGGTGGTGTAGTTCCTGGTGGGCTGATTTTGGTTGGTGGTGACCCGGGAATTGGAAAGTCTACATTATTATTGCAGGTTTGTAGAAATATGTCAGCTGCAGGAAAGAAAATTCTGTACATCTCAGGTGAAGAATCATTAAAACAGATAAAGCTTCGTGCTAACAGAATGGGCAGGTTCTCAGATAATTTAAGTTTGCTGGCTGAGACAAGTCTGGATGCTATTGAAGTTGTTGTTACAGAAACGAAACCAGATGCGGTGGTAATTGATTCTATTCAGACAATTTTTAGGGAAGATATCAGTTCTGCACCAGGGAGTGTCAGTCAGGTCCGTGAATCAACGAACACCTTAATGCAGATGGCAAAAGGAAATACGATTCCTGTCTTTATCGTAGGACATGTAACGAAAGAAGGCGTTGTTGCAGGACCAAGAGTTTTAGAACATATGGTAGATACTGTTCTTTATTTTGAAGGGGACAGACATGCTGCGTATCGTATTCTGCGTGGAGTAAAAAATAGATTTGGATCAACCAATGAGATTGGTGTTTTTGAAATGCAGGAGGATGGTTTACAGCAGGTGCTAAATCCTTCAGAATTTATGTTGGAGGGAAGACCTACAGATGCATCAGGTTCTGTTGTTTCCTGTCTTATGGAAGGAACCCGACCGATACTTGTTGAAGTGCAGGCATTGATAAATCATACTGCATTTGGAATGCCAAGGCGTACCTCTGTGGGAACAGACTATAATCGTGTGAATTTATTAATGGCTGTTATCGAAAAAAGAATTGGGATACAGATGGGAGATTATGACGCATATGTAAATGTAGCAGGAGGAATGAAAATCAATGAACCGGCTATGGACTTGGCATTAGTTATGGCATTAATCAGTAGTTATAAGAATCGTGCTGTGGACTCTGAAACTCTGGTATTTGGTGAGATTGGTTTGTCTGGAGAGGTTCGTGCAGTGTCACAGGCAGAGCAGAGAGTCATGGAAGCAAAGAAACTTGGCTTTAAACGATGTGTATTACCATTAGTTTCCATGAAGTCTTTAAAAAAATTAGATGGAATTGAATTAATAGGAGTGAGTAATATTAAGCAAGCTGGAGAAATTATTATATAGAACATAAATAATATAAAAAAGAGCATATTATTTTCAATAAAGTAGAAAGCTCAAATTGTTATCGTTTTTTTCTCAAAGTTTTATAAAAAATATTTGATATTATTTTATGCAGTTATAGAAAAGTAATACTGTTTTTATTATGAGAGGAGAAAACAATATGAGAAAACTAAGTGTTATTGTTGCAGGGGTCGTACTTGTATGTATAGGGATTGCAGGCTGTGGGAATACGAAAAATATATCGGACAAAACGACACAACCGACAATAGAAAAAGTGCAGGAAAAAGAAGTTGTTGTTAATTTGAAAAGTATTGAAAATAGTTACGGACAAATGAAGGAAGTTTTTTCACAAAAGTTTCAGGACAATGTATTAGAACAAATTAATGCTTTAAAAAAATCCGACAGTTATAGTATGGATAAGCCATTGGCAATATATAATCCATTTGGAACAGTTGATAATGGTTTATATATTTATTTTCAAACAGAAGATGCATCATATATAGAGTATACTGTTGAAACAAAAGGTTATGGTTCTTTTACGAGAACACTTAATAATGATTGTGAAGATAATCTGGCAACAGAGCATGAATATATGCTTATCGGTGCAATTCCAGGTGAAGTAAATGTAATTACGTTAAACAAGTATGATAAAAATAATAAATTAATTGATATAGTTAAATTTAACTATAATGCACCTGAATTAGCAAATGATTATGGCTATCAATGTAAAATGGAAAAAGGCGACAGCTCCCAGACATTGTCTGACGGACTATATGTATCATTTCGAAATGTATATACAAAAGCTAAAGAGGGAGATAAGGCAGGAGTAGAGAAGAAATCTGACTATTATGGTATGTCGATGTTTGACAATGATGGTGTTGTAAGATGCATTATACCTATTGAAAGTTTTATGACACATCGATTAGTATTTGATGAAGAGGGTGGTTTATACTATGCTGCAAGCAAATATAAACTAGTAAGAATGGAAAGAACAGGCTATGTATCTAATGTATATAATACAGGGAAATATGGTCTTCATCATGATGTGATAATGGGAGAAAATAATAAGATTATCCTTTGCGGAACAGGAAAAAGTGGTGAAAGCGAAGAAGATCTGATAATAACAATAGACAGAGTTACCGGTGAAGTTGAAAAGATGGTTGACTTTAGAGAAATGTTTTCTGAATATTACAATAATACAACATGGGGAAAATTTACAAGTAAACGTTTAGACTGGTTTCATATTAATGGCATGACATTGACAGATGAGGGCGATTTGATTATCAGTGCAAGGGAAATTTCTATTATTTTAAAGATAACTGATATATATAATGAGCCAAAGATTGAATATATATTAGGTTCAGACAACTTTTTTAAGGATACAGAATATGAGAAGTATTTATATAAGCCGGTTGGAGAAAAGTTCTCTTTACACACCGGACAGCATTCTGTTGATTATATAACTGACGAGAGTTTGGAAAAAGGTCAGTATTATTTAACGCTTTACAATAACAATATGGCAAATTCTACTTACGGTGCAACGACATATGATTGGAGTGCGGATGATAATTATTTTGGTGCAACGTTTTTAGGAAAAGTTGTTGATAATGATGAAGTAGATTCTTACTATTATAAATATTTAGTTGATGAGAATAAAAAGACTTTTGAATTAGTTGATTCAATTCCTGTAGATTATTCAGCAATCGTAAGCAGTGCCCAATTACTGAACAATGGAAATGTGGTTACCTGCAGTGGAATGAAGAAGAGTATTGCAGAATATGACAGTGAAGGAAAATTAATTGCGAAATTTACAGGCATTGGAAAAGGTTATATTTACAGATGTTATAAGTACGATTTAAAGGGAGAATGGTTTAAATAAATGAAGATAAAAAACATATTGATAATTGCACTGGCTATATTTGTATTAGTTACAGGAGTGGGATGTAGTAATGATTCTCAAAAATCTGACATCAGCCAGAATAAAGAGAGCAGCAAACAGATTTATAATGTGCAGAGAAAACAGGGAATAGATATTATAAAACTTAATGATGTAAAAAACGATATCTCTAAGATTTATGATGTGAATTATCAAAAAGATAAAAAGAATCAGATAGAAATCTTAAAAAAGAAACGTAAATATACAATGAAATCTCCACTTTTGGTGGAAAACCCTTACGGAACAATATCCAACGGGTTATATATTTTTTTCCGAACCAAAAAGGAGAAAAGCTTTGAGTATAAAGTAAGTACAGAAGGATATCCAGATTACAAAGCCAAATTAAATAACGGCGGAGCGAACAATTTGTCCACAGAACATGAGTATATGTTGCTGGGAGCTATACCGGGAGAAAAAAATACAATTACATTATACAAACTCAATAAGAAAGGTAAAAGAGTACGCTCTGTAAAGTTTATATTTGTCCCTGAAAAAATAAAAAATGATTATGGTTATCAAAAACAAGTAGAAGATGGAAAGAGTAATCAGAAGTTATCAAATGGACTTTATGTAATGTTTAGAAATGATATTACAAAAGGTTCCGGTGGTATTTGTACAGTGATGTTTGATAATGAGGGAGTTGTACGTTGCATTATTCCAATAATTAATTATAGAACGAATAGATTGTTGTTTGATAAAAATGGAATGTATCTTGAAGTAAGCAGAAATAAAATCGTCAGAATGGAGCCGACAGGATACGTGAACCGAATTTATGATACTGGCATCTATAATTTGCATCATGATATGATTATGGGAAAAAAGAACGATTTGCTAGTATGTGCAACAACAAGAGACAGCGATGTAGAAGAGGATATAATAATATCTGTAAATATAGAAAGCGGAAAAGTGACAGAATTTATCGATATGAAAAAACTTTTATCAGACTATTATGATAATGCAGTTTGGGGAGACTATAGAGGAATATTAGACTGGATTCATATCAATTCGCTGGAGTTTACATCAGATGGAGGCCTGCTGATAAGTGCCAGAGAGACTTCAACCATTATTAAAGTGAAAGAACCATATAAGAGAAAGGATATTGACTATCTGATTGGTTCGAAAAAGTTCTATAAGAAAACGGCATACAATACAAAAGTATTAAAAAAGATTGGAAAGTTTTCGTTACAAGGTGGACAACACTCACTACAGGTAATTAACGATGACAGTTTGAAAAATGGTCAGTACTATCTTGTGTTATATAATAACAATTATACGAATTCAACGTATGGAGCTACTTTATATAATTGGAGAGATGATAAAAATTACTTCAATCAGGGATTCACTAAAAGCGGAAAAGGGGAAGATGTTGTTTCTTACTATTACAAATACTTAGTAGATGAGAAAAGAAGAACGGTAAAACTTATTGATTCTATTGATGTAAAATATTCCTCTATCTTAAGCAGTGCGCAGGTATATCAAGAAAATATTATAACGTTAAGTGGAAATCCACATGTTATTAATGAATTTGATAATGAAGGAAAATTAATCAGAAGATTTGTAAGCCCTTCTAAAGGTTATACTTATCGATGTTATAAGTATGATTTTGAAAAGTTTTGGTTTTATAATAAATAGTTAAAGAAGTTGACAAGACCGATGGATTATGGTATAAATATCCTTGTGCAAAATTGCAGATAGGGGCATAGTTCATCGGTAGAATAAGAGTCTCCAAAACTCCAGAGCTGGGTTCGATTCCTAGTGCCCCTGTTAAAAGAATCAGTCATGTGGCTGGTTCTTTTTTTGTATAAAAAAATTGATGGATTTCCTAGAGAATAAAAAAAGGACACCATATAAAATATAGACCGTTGTTTAATTAAGAAATTTTATCGTAGAATATATGGTGGAAAATAAGGAAAGGAGCAGGATTTAAGAAAGGGTATTTTATATTGTGATTGAAAAATATAAAATAAATACTTACGATAATCCAAAGAAAATCATGAGAAAAACATCGAAATTTTTGTCAATGTTTATGTCGTTCGTTTTAGTTCTTACCATGCTTACAGGTATGAATACAAACGCTGCGGTAAAAAACAAATTGAACAAAACAAAAGTAATCATTAGAGTTGGACAGACAGTAAGACTTAAAGTAAAGAAGAATAAGAAAAAAGTAAAATGGAGTTCAAAGAATAAGAAGGTTGCAACAGTAACAAAAAAGGGTAAGGTAAAAGGTAAAAAAACAGGTAAGACTTACATAATTGCAAAAGTAGGAAAGAAAAAATATAAATGCAGAGTTATTGTAAAGAAGAAAAAAAGAGTTAAACCGGTTCAGACTACAAAACCAGTAGAATCAACAAAACCGGTTCAGACTACAAAGCCAGTAGAGACAACAACACCGTCAGTAGAGACAACACAGCCGGTAGAGACAACATCAGCGGTAGAGACAACACCAGCAGTAGAGACAACACCGTCAGTAGAAACAACACCGGTGGTAGAGACAACACCGTCAGTGGAAACAACACCAGCGGTAGAGACAACACCGTCAGTAGAAACAACTACACCAGAAGAGACATCTACGCCAGAGGAGACGACACCTGGTACCACAAAACCAGATTCACCGGCAAGCGACTTTGGTTATAATGACTCAGGAAGTGGAGTAACGATTAATAAGTACTTTGGAAAGTCAGCAACAGTAGTTATTCCGGCTTCAATTGCAGGCAAGTCAGTAATAGGAATTAGTGATTTTGCTTTTCAGGAGGGTGAAGACAGTGCAGTAAGAATTACAAGCGTTGTAATTCCGGAAACTGTAACAAGCATTGGAAGATTAGCATTTGGAAACTGTAACTTTTTAAAAACATTAGAAATTAAAGGTAATAGTTTGACAACGATTGGAAATCAGGCATTTGATCAGTGTAAATCGTTGGGGGCTGTAAAACTTCCGAGTACAGTACAGAGTATTGGTGAATTTGCATTTGCAGGCTGCAAGGCTATGTCATCAATTAATGTTCCGGCAGATTTGGTAAGTGTTGGCACATCACCGTTTAGTGGATGTAGTAGTTTACATAATATCACTATTGATGAAGGAGCAAAAATGATTCCTGAATTCTCATACAACAGTGCATTAAAATCTATCGTATTACCAGCATCAATTGTAAATTTGAAAGATATGCAGTTTATGGGATGTTCAGGTTTGGAAAGTGTAGAAATAAAAGGAGCGGTAAAAACAATCGGAGAGATGGCATTTTATGGTTGCACTTTACTAAAAGAAGTAATTCTTCCGGAAACAGTTGAAAGAATAGATGGATATGCATTTGGCAGCTGCACATCTTTAGAAGAAATAGCTATTCCAGCCAGTGTAACAAATATTGCTGCGAATGCATTTGAAGAATGTACAGCGTTAAAGACAATTAAGGGTACAAAAGGAAGTTATGCAGAGACATTTGCAAAAAATAAAGGATTTACATTTGTAGAAAAGTAAGTCTAATTGTTATAAACATTAATTGAAAAAAGAAAGGAGAAAGGATGTTAAATGTTCAGTTATTGACAATTTTTTAAAAACAGTTTTGAACATTACGATCCATAGAAAATTATGAGAAAATCATCACGAATTTTATCAATGTTTATGTCGTTTGTTTTAGTTCTTACCATGCTCAGTGGTATGAGTGTAAACGCTGCAGCAAAGAGCAAACTAAACAAAACGAAAGTAACGATAAAGGTTGGACAGACAGTAAAACTTAAAGTAAAGAAAAACAAGAAAAAAGTAAAATGGAGTTCAAAGAATAAAAAGGTTGCAACAGTAACGAAAGCCGGAAAAGTAAAAGGGAGAAAGCAAGGTAAAACTTATATAATTGCAAAAGTAGGAAAGAAAAAATATAAATGCAGAGTTATTGTAAAGAAGAAAAGTGTTAAACCGGTTCAGACTACAAAACCTGTGGAAACAACAAAACAGGAACAACCAACAAAACCAGCTGTTCCAGAGCAGACTACGAAACCGGAAGTGCCTACAACAACACCAACAAAACCAGATACTGCAGCGAATGATTTTGGGTATAGGATTATTGGAAGTACGGTTACAATTAATCAATATAAGGGAAAGTCAACTACAGTAGTAATTCCTGCGAAAATTGGTGGAAAACCAGTAACAGGTATTAGTGAAACAGCTTTTCAGGAATCTGATTACAGTTCAGTAAGAATTACAAGTGTTGTAATTCCGGAAACTGTAACAAGTATAGGAAGATTAGGATTTGCTAACTGCAAATTCTTGAGAACATTGGAAATTAAAGGAAGTGGTTTGAAGTCTATAGGAAATCAGGCATTTGACCAGTGTAGTTCACTGCAGGCTGTAAAACTTCCAAGTACAGTACAGAGTATTGGTGAATTTGCATTTGCAGGCTGCAAGGCTATGTCATCAATTAATGTTCCGGCAGATTTGGTAAGTGTTGGCACATCACCGTTTAGTGGATGTAGTAGTTTACATAATATCACTATTGATGAAGGAGCAAAAATGATTCCTGAATTCTCATACAACAGTGCATTAAAATCTATCGTATTACCAGCATCAATTGTAAATTTGAAAGATATGCAGTTTATGGGATGTTCAGGTTTGGAAAGTGTAGAAATAAAAGGAGCGGTAAAAACAATCGGAGAGATGGCATTTTATGGTTGCACTTTACTAAAAGAAGTAATTCTTCCGGAAACAGTTGAGAGAATAGATGGATATGCATTTGGCAGCTGCACATCTTTAGAAGAAATAGCGATTCCAGCCAGTGTAACAAATATTGCTGCGAATGCATTTGAAGAATGTACAGTATTAAAGACAATTAAGGGTACAAAAGGAAGTTATGCAGAAACATTTGCAAAAAATAACGGATTCACATTTGTAGAAAAGTAATCTAGTGAATGTTTTTCTATAGATAAAATATAAAGAGGACCTTTCAAAACATGGAACAAGATGTTTTGAAAGGTCTTCTTTCTATTCATTAAGTTTGATAGAAGCAATGGTTTCGGCAATCGTTTTGGCATCAATATTTTTTTTGGATTCTTCCCATTTAATAAAAATATTCAGTAATGCTCCGGCATAGTAGTATATTTTGTAGGGAGATACATTATAACGAGGTACAATTGTTTCTTCCATGTATAGATTCAATGCATTAATTAAAAGGTTATATAATCCGGCATGAGTAAGCTCAAGAAAGAAATCGGAATATTTATCAAAATAGTTCAGTGCAGCCAATGTATTTTCAAAATTAGGAAAGTCACCTGAAAAATTGTCGCCATACTTTTCAACATATCCCGAAATAATTTCCTGGAGATAAGATTGTACTACCTGTTCTTTTGAATGATAGTATTTGTAAAAGGTCATTCTTGAAACGCCGGCCTTGCGGGTAATATCCAGAATGGTTATTTTATCAAAGATTTTCTCCTTCATTAATGCAATAACTGCTTCGCCGATACACATGCGGGTAAATTTATTTCTTTTTGTAAAATTGCTGATAGAAAATTTCTGCATATAAAATTCCCTTCTAAAGTTGTTTGAAAATTTCGTTGTTCGCTAAAGTTTACATTTTTATCAATAGTGTAAATTGTAGCATAATAAAGTAGGTGATACAATAGTATGTAGTAATAAAAACTACATATAATATAGTTTATAAAAGAAAATTACGAAATTAGTATTCCAAATATAAGGAGGCAATATGAAATATGCAATTATAGTGGATTCTAGTTGTGATATGTATATAGATAATAATTTTACGAATGATACATTTATGGCAAGAGTACCATTAAAGTTAAGAGTAGGTGAAAAAGAATATATTGATGATTATGATTTAGATATTGTATCATTTATGAATGAAATGAGTCAGTGCTCTGAGGCAACAGGTACTGCGGCACCAAGTCCTCAGGAGTGGTACAATGCTTTCGAAAAGGCAGATGAAGTGTTTGCTGTTACTATAACAAGTGCATTATCAGGTACTTACAGCAGTGCTGTAGTAGCTAAAAATATGATATTAGAAGATTATCCGGAAAAAAAAGTGCATATTATTGATTCTAAAGCAGCAGGTTCCGGACTTACGTTGATTGTAAGAAAATTGCAGCAGTTTATTGAACAGAGGATGCCGTTTGAAGATATCGTAGATAGCATTACACAATATTGCAAAAAAATTAAAGTTTTCTTTATTTTGGAGTCTATGGATAATCTGGTAAAAAGCGGAAGAGTTAGTGCTATTGCCGGAAAACTTGCTGGAATACTGGGAATAAAAATATTAGGACAGGCAAGTTCGGAAGGGACTATTGAATTATTAAGAAAAACAAGGGGAAAAGATGTAATATATAAAAAAACAGTAGAAGATATGTTGGCAAATGGATACAAGGGAGGAAAGATTATAATCAGCCATTGTTTCAATGAAGAAAAAGTAAATTTCGTTTTAGATATTATAAAAGAAAGTTTTCCAGATGTAAAAACAGAAGTAATGACAACCAGTGGGTTGTGTAGTTATTATGCAGAAAACAAGGGAATGATCATATCATTTGAGAAGGAATAAACCTTTTGAACAGAAAATATATAAAACATGGTGGCGGTTGATGTCACCATGTTTTATTGTTATCGGTACTTTTGATAAAGAACTGTTTTTATTCATTTTCAAATAACGATATACTATGGGAAAGTCTGCTGCCACCACCAGTAGTGGTAACATTGGCATTGTTACAGATATATACTTGATTGTTATAACTCATTCCACCTTGAAGAACCCAGTATTTGCAGTTGCCGTTCCAGGATTTAATCCATGAAGTGTTGGAATTACATTTTACACCCACTTCATTATTCAAGTAATCAATTAAATCCGACTTATTCTTAAATTTTCCGATATAAATTGCAACATGGTTTCCTCTCCCTCCACGGCTGTAGGTAATAATGTCTCCTTTTACCAACTGTTTCATGTTTGGCTTGAAATGGGATACTACCTTTTTTCTGCCAGATGATTTTAAAGGGAAGGTTTTCGATTTCACAGTTCCTCTTTCATTATAAATTTTTTTTGCTGTTGTATATTTAAATGATAATTTTGCATTGCCGTGTTTCCAATGATCTGCCAGTGGAGAACCATGTAGTTTGACATTGTTAAATTGCCTGGAACGTTTTGCTTTCTTTCCAGAAGAAAGAGAATAACACGATTCAACATATTTGTTTACAAGGACGTTGCATGGATATCGGCGATATACATGTTTTTTTATAAAAGATTTTAAATTTTTTTCAAAATTCATACGGGGTTTTTTGGTAGGAGTTCTGAATTTTACAGTTTTTGAGAAGGCAGAGGTTCCTACATTTTGAAAGTATTTTATTTTGTAATAGTAAATTGTATCCGGCTTCGTTTTCAAATCAAGCCATTTAGTTTTTTTAGTAGTTGCTATTAATTTAAAATCTTTTTTTCTATTGCTGCTCCGATATAATTGATATTTTGCTGCGTTTACATTTTTCCAAGTAATCTGCATACCGGAATTGGTTTCGACAATACTTTTAATATAGGCATTTGGAATTTTTAGTACAGATATTGTATTTGTCTGCAATTCAGTAAAATTAGTGGCAGTGATTATCTCTGTGCTCTCATCAGCGTGAATACTGAACTGGATTGATAAAGAGAATAATATAACCAATATAAATGTGATCAATCTATAAAACTTCATATAATAAATCTCTCCTGTTACGTATAAAGTGTTACTATATTAACACAAATATATTACAAAAACAAGGTGAATATTACAAAAATATTACAATAAGTAATAAAGAAGTAATAGTTACA
This sequence comes from uncultured Eubacterium sp., assembly GCA_910584795.1. Lineage (GTDB taxonomy): Bacteria > Bacillota > Clostridia > Lachnospirales > Lachnospiraceae > Eubacterium_G. The sequence continues at coordinate 237,313 of CAJUBZ010000003.1, forward strand.
AATGAAAATAAGCATGTCATATAGAAAAATAGTTAATATCAAAATTTGAGTATGAAAAGATGTGGAATGAATATTATTAATTTAGTAAGAAAAAATAAAAGAATAGAAACAATATGTTCTTAATTTTTTCACATCTTAAATTTAAAATATGGTATATTAGTAAATAATGATAAATATGGAAAATATATACAATTATTATAAGGTGTAACAAAATTATACAAACGATAAAAATTGAAACTTGTATATAAAAATATAACATTATATGATTATGTAAAATTGTTTATTTGGTATTTTACGGGGTGAAAATTACCTGTGGATTAATCAGAAAACAGTATAGAGCATGATAGAAAGGACGGTACAGATTTGATAAAAGAGACAGTTGATGCTGTTCGTGTAGCCGAAATGGAAGCTGATAGACAGATTGCCACAGCAAAGGAGAATGCGGAAGGCGAAAAGGCTCAGGTAAAAGTGAAAGAGTCAGCTTATCGCGAAAAACTAATGCGGGAAGCAAAGGCTCAGGCGGACAAGGCGATGAATGAAGTAGTAAAAAAATGTAACGAATATGATTTGGTTAAGGAAAAACAAATCGAAAAAGAGGTTGCAGAATTAAAAGCGCAGTCAGATCAGAAAATAAATGTGGCAGTCGATGCTGTGATTGATTCTTTAATATAGGAGGTCTTATGGCAGTTTTACAAATGCGCAAAGTTAATATTTGTGCAATGAAAAAAAATCGGAAAAAGATTCTCGAATTTCTGCAAAGAAGAGGTTGTCTGGAAATACAGACAACAGACAATGAAGATGCAGTTTTTGAAAAGATGAATACAGCGACGCAGATATCTATTTTTGAAAGAAATGCAGCGTTAGCAGACAATGCTTTAGAGATTTTAGAGAAGCATTGTCCTGAAAATAAAACGATGTTTGCAGGACTGGAAGGAAAGAAACAGATTGATGAAAATGAATATCAGAAATCTATTGATAATCAGCAGGATATTATGAATCTGGTAAATAGAATTTTACAGTCACAAAAAATCTTTGAGGAAAAAGAGGCAGCAGCTTTTCGATGCAGCGAGGAGATAGAGGCGTTAAAACCATGGCTTACGTTAGATGTTCCAATGAACTATCAGGGAACAAAAAAGACAGGTTTCCTTATTGGAAGTATATCAGGAACATATACGCAGGAAGAATTGACAACTAGAATTGAACAGATTGAAGATATGCCGGAATCAGTCTACATGCAGGTCATTGATGCTGATAAATACCATAGTTATGTAACAGTGGTCTTTCTGAAAGGAGAGCAGGAACAGGTTGAGAAAGCATTAAGGGCGTTGAGTTTTAACAGGCCGCCAATTATTACCAGCCATATTCCGAGCATTTCCACAAAGAAAAGAGAAGATGCGATAGTTTCTATTCATAAAGAGATAGACAATATCAAACAGGAATTACAAAAGTGTTCAGAAAGAAGAGAAGAGATACAGAAGATTGCAGATTATTACACAGTTCGTGCAGATAAGTACCGGGTTGTGGGGAGTATTTTACAATCAAAACATACATTTTTTGTAACAGGCTTTATTCCTCAAAAAGAAATAGAAGATTTACAATCCAAGCTGGAAAGTAAATATACGATAGTGATGGATGTGGAAGAGCCTGATGAAAAAGAAAATGTACCGGTATTGCTGTCAAACAGTAAAACAACCGGTGCGGTAGAAGGAGTTGTTACATCGTTTGGATATCCAACGAAACATGAGATTGACCCTACTGCTATCACAGCGTTTTTCTATTATTTCTTTTTTGGAATTATGTTGAGTGATGCGGCATACGGACTGTTGATGTTTTTAGGATGTCTGTGGGCTCTTAAAAGATTTCCGAATATGTCAGAAGGTATGCAGAAATCCCTTCGCATGTTTAAGAACTGTGGTATCTCAACATTGATATGGGGCATTTTATTTGGCGGATATTTTGGAGATGCCATAACAGTGATTGCAAAGACTTTCTTTGGTGTAAATATTACGGTACCCGCATTGTGGTTTGCACCAATTGAAAAACCGATGCAGATGTTAATTTACTGTATGGTCTTTGGTATTGTCCATTTATTTGTCGGACTTGGTATCAAAGGATATATGATGCTAAGACAGAAAGATGTGATGTCTTTCGTGTGTGATGTTGTATTCTGGTATGTCTTTCTAATAGGGTTGATATTAATGTTAGTACCAACTAGTATCTTTGGTTCATTGGCAGGTATGACGGTTATATTTCCAGCATGGGCAAATCTTTTGGCAAAGATTATGGCTTTAGGAGGCATGATAGGAATACTGCTGATGGCAGGCAGACGGGCAAAAAATCCATTGAAGAGATTGATGCTCGGTGCGTATAGTTTATATGATACAACCAGCTGGCTTAGCGATTTGTTGTCTTATTCCAGACTGCTTGCATTAGGGCTTGCGACGGGAGTAATCGCACAGGTTATTAATACCATGGCAGCTATGGGAGGTAAGACTGTAGTTGGTGTTATCATGTTTATTTTAGTATTTGTTATTGGGCACGTGTTCAATATGGCAATAAATTTATTAGGTGCTTATGTTCATACAAATCGTCTTCAGTATGTTGAATTTTTTGGAAAATTCTTCGAGGGAGGCAGCAGAGAATTTAAGCCATTTAAAGAAAATACAAAATATGTAAATGTAAAGGAGAATTAATTATGGGAGCATTTTTTGACAATTTAGGATTATTTTATGCGTTACTTGGAGCAGCACTGGCAGTGCTTATGGCAGGTATGGGTTCAGCAATTGGTGTAGGTACGGCAGGTCAGGCAGCGTCCGGCGTTATGACAGAGGACCCATCAAAGTTTGCAAAAGTTTTAGTTATGCAGTTATTACCTGGTACACAGGGACTTTATGGATTACTGATTGGTTTCGTAACCTTATCAAAAATTGGAATTATTGGTGGCGGAGCTGTTCAGATGAGTGCACTTCAGGGATTAGAAATTTTGGCAGCATGTCTTCCGATTGCTATTGTAGGTCTTGTATCAGGAAAGCATCAGGGCAAGACGGCCGCTGCTAGCATCGGAATTATTGCAAAGAGACCGGAACAGTTTGCAAAGGCTATGCTTTTCCCAGCCATGGTAGAAACATATGCGATTCTTGCACTCCTTATTTCATTCCTTGCAATTAATGGAATAAGTCTATAACTTGTTACCAATTTTGAAGAAATTGATAACCTGCTTGATGCTGTTTATTGAGGGGAATTGTAATCAGTATCAATACAATAATAGTAAAGGAAATAGAATATGAGTGGATTAGATAATATTATTAAAGAAATCCAGGCAAGTGCAAAGGCGGAAGCAGATGCAGTGTTACAGGAAGCAGATAAGTACTGTGAAGAATATATGGCAGATGTGAAAGTGAAAGTTCAAAAAGAAGTAGAGCAATTTGAAAAAAAGGCTCAGGCAGAAAGAAATCTCTATGAAGAGAAAACAAAATCCGGAGCCCAGTTTCGTGAACGAAATGCGGTGTTAAAAATAAGACAGCAGAGTATTGACGAAGTGATAATAAAGGCACAGGAAAAGTTAGAGAATCTACCGGATGCAGAATATTTTGCTTTTTTAATAAAACTTTTTGAAAAGAACGTACAATCCCAGAAGGGAATCATGTATATGAGTGAAAGAGACATCAATCGAATGCCGGCGGATTTTAAAGAAAAAATTAAAAAAATTGCGGAACAGATGGGTGGTCAGATGACAATTTTATCAGACAGAGAGAGCGTAAATAATGGGTTTATATTAGCCTATGGAGACATTGAGGAGAATTGTCAGATAAAGGCACTGTTTGATGCAGACATAGACAGATTAAAAGATATTGCAAACCAGCAGTTATTTGGATAGGAGGTAATGCCATGGAATTAGAATATACTTATGGTGTTGCCAGAATCAGAGCTTTAGAGAGCAGTCTTTTTACAGATGATACAATTACAGCATTATTACAGTGTAAAACATATGATGATTGTATTAATTTCCTACGGGATAAAGGCTGGGGAAATGGAAGTCCGGAACAGACGCTTCCGGAAATGTTAAGTGAAGAAAAGGCAAAAGCACAAAAAATATTAAATGATTTAGTAGAAGACAGCGATGCCATTAATATCTTGACAATCAAGGATGAGTTTCATAATTTAAAGGCAGCAATCAAACAGGTCTGTACAGCAGATGAAACAAAGGATATTTATTTCTCTCATTGTAAGTTAGAGCCAGAGTATCTTCAAAACTGTATCAAGCAGGGTGAATTCAGCAGCCTTCCAGATAACATGGCATCTGCAGCAAAGGAAGCTACAGAGGTTTTATTAAAAACAGGAAGCGGTCAGCTTTGTGATGCGATTATTGACAGGGCAGCACTTGAGGCAATCAGAGAAGGCGGAAATAATTCTGAAAATAGTCTGATTAAAAAATATGCAGATTTGCAGGTAATGATAGCTGATATTAAAATCGCTGTAAGATGTGCTACAACAGGAAAGGACAGTCAGTTTACAAAGAAATGTCTTGTCCCGTGTAATGGAATTAGTGTAACAGATCTGACAGTAGCAGTGGAGAATGGTATTACAGGTGTCTGTGATTATCTGGAGAGTGCAGGATTGTCAGATGCAGTACAGGCTTTGAGAAAGTCAAAATCTGTATTTGAATGTTGGTGTGACAATAAAATTATTGAGGATATCAAACCGGAAAAATATAATGCATTTTCAATTGGTCCGATTGTAGCATACATGATTGCCAGAGAAAATGAGATAAAAACGGTTAAGATTATATTGTCAGGGAAATTAAACGGATTTGATAATGGGTTTATCAAGGAAAGGGTAAGGGTGATGTATGCTTAAAGCAGCAGTAATGGGCAATTATGATAGTATATATGGCTTTGGGGCTCTTGGTCTTGATATTTATCCCGCAGATGACAGGGTGGAAGCTGCTCATCTGCTAAGAAAACTGGCAGGCGGGGAGTATCCGATTATATATATTACAGAAGCGCTGGCAGAACAGATAGAGGAAGAAATAGAAAAGTATAAAGAAATGGTTACTCCGGCAATCATTTTGATTCCCGGAGTATTAGGAAATACAGGAGCAGGTGTACAGGGAGTAAAAGATTCTGTAGAACAGGCCATTGGTTCGGATATTGTGTTCGGAAATAAGTAGGAGGCAAAGCATGGAATTGAGCAAAGGTGTAATAAAAAAAGTAGCAGGTCCATTGGTTATCGCCGATGGGATGCGTGATGCCAATATGTTTGATGTGGTTCGTGTAAGCGACAAAGAACTGATTGGCGAGATTATTGAGATGCATGGCGATCAGGCATCTATTCAGGTTTATGAAGAAACCACCGGTCTGGGACCAGGGGAGCCTGTTGTATCGACAGGAGCGCCAATGTCTGTTGAATTAGGACCGGGATTAATTGGCAGTATTTATGATGGAATACAGAGGCCGTTAGATGACATTATGAAGGTTTCCGGCAATCTCTTAGAGCGTGGCGTTCAGGTTCCGTCTTTGAAAAGAGAATTAAAATGGGAGTTTGAGCCGACAGCAAAAAAAGGAGATATTGTTGAAGCAGGAGACATTCTTGGAACTGTAAAAGAAACTGCGGTAGTTACCCAAAAGATTATGGTACCTTATGGTATCAAAGGTCAGATTACAAGCATCAATGCAGGAACATATGATGTAACGGAAGTGATAGCGACTATTCAAACAGAAAATGGCGAAAAAGAAGTGACATTAATGCAGAAATGGCCTGTTAGAAAGGGACGTCCTTATAAGGAAAAGAAAAATCCTAATAAGCCATTGATTACAGGACAGAGAGTTGTAGATACTTTGTTCCCAATTGCCAGAGGAGGAGTGGCTTCTGTTCCAGGACCATTTGGCAGTGGAAAGACAGTGATTCAGCATCAGCTGGCAAAGTGGGCAGAGGCTGATATTGTAGTATATATCGGCTGTGGAGAGCGTGGAAATGAGATGACAGATGTTCTGAACGAATTTCCAGAGTTAAAGGACCCAAAGACAGGTCAGTCTTTGATGGAGAGAACAGTTCTTATTGCAAACACATCGGATATGCCTGTTGCAGCCAGAGAAGCATCGATTTATACAGGTATAACGATTGCTGAATATTTTAGAGATATGGGATTTTCTGTAGCATTAATGGCAGATTCTACATCCCGTTGGGCTGAGGCGCTTCGTGAAATGTCCGGTCGTTTGGAGGAAATGCCGGGAGAGGAAGGATATCCGGCATATCTTGGCAGCCGTTTGGCACAATTTTATGAGCGTGCAGGTGATGTGGTAACATTGGGTAAAGAAGGAAGAGATGGAGCATTGTCTGTTATTGGTGCCGTATCTCCTCCAGGAGGAGATATTTCTGAACCGGTATCTCAGGCAACACTACGTATTGTTAAGGTGTTCTGGGGACTTGATTCAGCACTTGCGTACAAAAGACATTTCCCGGCAATTAACTGGCTGACAAGTTATTCTCTCTATGTGGACAGTATTGGTCCTTGGTTTACAGAGAATGTAGATTCGAAGTGGTTAGAGCTGCGTCAGAAATTAATGAGTCTGCTTCAGGAGGAAGCGGAGTTAGAAGAGATTGTTAAAATGGTTGGTATGGATGCTTTATCCGCACCGGACAGATTAAAGATGGAGGCAGCACGTTCTATCAGAGAAGATTATCTGCATCAGAACTCTTTCCATGAGATAGATACGTACACATCATTAAAGAAACAGGAAATGATGATGGAACTGGTTATCGGATTTTATGAACAGTCTGCAGAAGCGTTAAGTGAAGGAGCAGATGTAGAAGGATTGATTAAGATGCCGGTTCGTGAAGCAATTGGCAGATTTAAATACACTCCGGAGGATAGTCTTGATACTGAGTTCGCAAGAATTAACAATCAGTTGTCCGTAGAGATTGCAAATACATTCAGCAAGGAGGAATTCTAATATGCCTAAAGAGTATAGAACAATACAGGAAGTCGCAGGTCCGTTGATGCTTGTACGTGATGTGGAAGGCGTGACTTATGATGAATTAGGAGAAATAGAGTTGGCAAATGGCGAGACTCGCCGTTGCAAAGTTTTAGAGGTTAATGGAAATAATGTACTGGTACAGTTGTTTGAAGATTCTACAGGTATCAATCTTTCCAATAGTAAAGTAAGATTTCTTGGACGAAGCATGGAACTTGGGGTGTCTATGGATATGCTTGGACGTGTATTTGACGGACTTGGTAATCCGATTGATAATGGACCTGAGATTCTCCCGGATGAGAGAAAGGATATTAATGGTATTGCCATGAATCCAGCAGCCAGAAACTATCCATCTGAGTTTATTCAGACAGGTATTTCAGCAATCGATGGATTAAATACATTGGTAAGAGGACAGAAACTGCCGATTTTTTCGGCATCAGGTCTGCCACATGCCAATCTTGCGGCACAGATTGCCAGACAGGCAAAGGTTATAGGAACTGACGAACCTTTTGCTGTAGTATTTGCTGCAGTTGGTATTACATTTGAGGAATCCAATTTCTTTGTAAACAGTTTTAAAGAGACTGGGGCGATAGACAGAACAGTTATGTTTATGAATCTGGCAAATGACCCGGCAGTAGAACGTATTGCGACACCTCGTATGGCACTTACGGCGGCAGAGTATCTTGCTTTTGAAAAGGGAATGCATGTACTTGTTATCATAACAGATATTACAAACTATGCGGATGCCCTTCGTGAGGTATCGGCAGCCAGAAAAGAAGTACCAGGCAGACGTGGTTATCCGGGATATATGTATACGGACCTTGCTACATTATACGAGCGTGCAGGCCGTCAGCGTGGAAGAGATGGAAGTATTACTATGATTCCAATTCTGACCATGCCGGAGGATGACAAGACGCACCCAATACCTGACTTGACAGGATATATTACTGAAGGACAGATTATATTAAGCCGTGAACTTTATAGAAAGGGCGTGACTCCGCCGATTGATGTTCTGCCTTCGTTATCCCGTTTGAAAGATAAAGGTATTGGTGAAGGAAAGACAAGAGAAGACCACAGTAATGTAATGAATCAGTTATTCTCTGCTTATGCCAGAGGAAAAGATGCCAAGGAATTAATGACAATCTTAGGCGAAGCGGCATTATCTGATATCGATTTAATCTATGCAAAGTTTGCAGATGAGTTTGAGAAAGAATATGTTTCTCAGGGATATGATGCAAATCGCTCGATTATAGAAACAATGGATATTGGATGGAAACTTCTATCCATGCTTCCTAAGTCAGAGCTAAAACGTATAGACGATAAGTATTTGGAAAAATATTACGGTAAGTAGTGGTTTGTTCGTTGAAACAAAGAAAGGATAGTTTATGGCAGGTACCAGAGTAAATCCAACCAGAATGGAACTTACAAAACAAAAAAAGAAACTTACTTCAGCCACCAGAGGACACAAACTTTTAAAAGATAAACGTGATGAACTGGTTCGTCAGTTCATGGATTTAATAAAGGTGAATATGGATTTGCGTCTGAAGGTTGAGAAGGGCTTAAAAGCTGCCAACATGGAGTTTGCAGTAGCAAGAGCGGGAATGAGTGACGAAGTTTTGAATACAGCGCTGATGGCTACCAGTAAAACGCTAGAAATAAAACAGGACATCAAAAATATCATGAGTGTTGATATTCCACAGTTTTCTGCAAAAGGTGATATAAGCGGCAATGATATTTATTCTTATGGTTATGCATTTACGGCAGGTGACTTGGATGATGCAGTGTATTCTTTGTCGACAGTTTTCTCAGATATGTTAAAACTGGCTGAGGTAGAAAAGTCCTGTCAGTTAATGGCAGCAGAAATTGAAAAGACAAGAAGAAGAGTAAATGCTCTTGAACATGTAATAATTCCTGAAGCTTTGGACAATATAAAATATATAACGATGAAATTAGATGAAAATGAACGAAGTACACAGATTCGTCTAATGAAAGTTAAAGATATGATGATTGAAGAAAATATTAAAGCGAAACAAAGTCAGGTGTAGTAGAACCAGGCAGATATAAGATTGGACTGAAAAACACCAGACAGTGTGGAACTGGATAAGGGGTTATTATGAAAATACTATTTTATGATACAAAGAAGTATGATAAAGAATCTTTTGATAAGATTTTGCCAAAGTACGAAGGTATAGAAATAGAGTATGTTGAGGCAGATATATCTGAACGCTCGGCAAAATATTCTAAAGGATTTGATGCAATCTGCGCATTTGTAAGTTCAGATTTAAGTAAAAAAGTTATTGAAATTCTGGCTGGAAATGGAGTAAAGCTGATACTTATGAGATGCTCCGGGTTTAATAACATTGATTTAAAAGCATGTGAAAAACATGGAATAACCATTCTCAGAGTACCAGGATATTCACCAGAGGCTGTGGCAGAGCATGCTATGGCATTGGCATTAGCATGTAACCGTCATATTCATAAAGCTTATATTAAGGTTCGGGAAAATAACTTTAGTCTTGTAGGTCTGAAAGGGTTTAATTTTTATCAAAAGACAGCAGGGATTATAGGAACGGGAAAAATTGGAGCAGCAATGTGTCGAATTTGCCGGGGATTTGGAATGAGAGTTATTGCCTATGACATTTTTCAGAATCCTGAACTAGATTTTGTTGAGTATGTCGAGCTGGATGAACTATTGAGGGAGAGTGACTTGATTTCGCTGCATTGTCCGTTGACAGATGACTCTTATCATATTATTAATTCAAAAAGTATAAAAAAAATGAAAGATAATGTGGTATTAGTCAACACTTCAAGGGGAGCGCTAATAGATACTGCAGATCTAATTAAAGGTATCAGAGACAGGAAATTTCAAAGTGTGGGATTAGATGTTTATGAGGAAGAAACAGAAAATGTTTTTGAAAACAGAGAGGATGATATTTTAGAGACTTCTGTAACCTCCAGATTATTGTCATTTCCTAATGTGATTATCACATCTCATCAGGCATTTTTAACTGAAGAAGCAATTGATGCAATCTGTTATACAACAATGGAAAATGCAAAGGCATATATGAATGGTGAGCTTATAGAAAATAATATTGTTAAATAAATAAGTAAAAAACTGACAAATATTTTTGTGATTTATGAAAAGTATTTGTCAGTTTTTTTTGTTATGTTATCAGGTGCAAATTTTTTAAATAAGGGTATCGTTTTTTAGTGAATGTTGTTATTGAAAATGCTGTCATGTTATAATTCTCATGGTTTTAAATTAAGAATATAGGAGGAAAAATAATATGAAGAAAGTAATGTTATTGGTGGCATCTTTAATTGCGACAGTTGCATTAGGAGTGACGGTTTTTGCAGCCCCGCAGAAATTTAGTTTAGACAATATGGAAATAAAGTGGTCAGATGAATTTAATGGAACAGAGCTGAATCGTTCGAATTGGACACCACAGGTAGGTGATGGCCGTGCATATGGTGGACCAAACTTGATAGGATGGGGAAATAAAGAGAAACAGAATTATAAAGCAGAAAATGTTTCTGTATCCGATGGTACAATGAAAATTACAGCAAAATATGAGCCAACTACATATATGAATACAAAATACAGTTGGACTTCAGCTAGAATTACGAGCGATAAGTTGGTTCATGTAGGATTGGGATATGTGGAAGCAAGAATTAAGATCCCATCATCTCAGGGAATTTGGCCGGCATTTTGGATGTTAGGAACGAATGGTAAGACATGGCCTGCATGTGGCGAAATTGATATTATGGAAGCGTTCAATACAAGACCGACACTACAGAGTACTATTCATTATCCTAATTGGTCAGGTGCAGATGTTTACACATGGGCTAATACTGATGATTATGATAAAACACAGTGGCACACATTCGGATGTTATAGAGATGGAAAAACAATTGCGTTTTATATAGACAGAACTCTGTTGCGTGAGTATTCTACAGAAGATTTAATGACAAGTGATAAAGCTGGTAAGCGTTCTGTATTAAATGACGATTATTATATCTTGTTTAATATTGCTTGTGGTGGAAATCTGGCAGGTGGAGTGCCTCCGTATAATCCTGAATGGAATGCAGTAATGGAAGTGGATTATGTAAGATATTATAAAGAAAAGCCAGCACAGAGTGTTCAGCCGACAACAAAGAAAGATGTGCCGACAACAAAAGTTACAAAGCCAGCAAAAGTAAAAATCACACAGGCAAAGAATGTTAAGAAGAAAAAAATAAACTTAAAGTTTAAAAAGGTAAAAGCTGTAAAAGGATATCAGGTACGTTGGTGTAATAATAAAAAGTTTAATGGATATGAGGAAAAAAGAACATCGAAAACTAAGATGACATTAAAAGGGTTAGAGAAGAAGGCGACATATTTTATTAAGATTAGAGCGTATAAGGTATCTAAAGGAAAGAAGATTTATGGAGTATGGTCTAAAGTAAAAAGGGTTAAGGTTAAAAAATAATTAAAGGAATCCTGAATATTGGAGAAATCCGATATTTGGGATTTTTTTCTGTATATTTTTTGAGTAAACAAGGTGTCCTTTTATAATGAAATATGTTAAAATGATAAATGCAAAATTGAAAGTTTATAAAAAAGTTAAAAATAGCATGAAAGTTGAAATTTCATAAGAAATTAAGTGGCTGTATTGGCAACAGAATGGAGATTACTATGAAAGAAAATACAAATGTAAAAGAAGAAGTTTTGAAAACATTAGAGAAAAATTTATGGACTTATGGTAGTCCTGTTATTTTTCAGAGTGGAATAATAAGTAAGAGCTCTGTGGAGAATGCAGTAGATTTTACATTAACATTTGCTAATATTTTTGAGAAAACTATCAACGAAATTACAATTAAATTACAAATTATAAATTCTGAAGAAGAAAAGAAGGAGATTGTACAGAATTATACAGAATTGACATTAGATTATTTACAATCACATTCACAAGTTGTTACTATACCAGAAGAGATTAAAAAAGATACAGATGTGACTATTACGGTAGATAAAGTGTTGTTTTCAGATGGATTTGTCTGGACAAAAGAAGAGGCTCTTTATGAAAGTACAGGAGATATTGAGGAGCTTGAGGTATTCGCCAAAGCGAAAAATAAGGATTATGAAGACAATTATATTATAGCGAAGGAAGATATCTCCAAAGAAGATTATATTAATATGAGCAATGGCATTGAAATTTTAAAGCGTATATCATGGTATAAAGATTCAGAAAAAATTTTGAGAGATACAGAACATAAATATATTGCTTTAAAAAGTACAGAAGAAAGAAGAAAAAAAATTGAGGATAAAAAATTACATAGAAGAAAATCCGTAAAAAAGAAATCTATTATTACATCTGTTATTACAGTAGTAATTATAGGTATTTTAGCTGCCGGAATTATGGCTTTTATGATACCGAATAATAAATACAAAGATGCTAAGAAGTTATTAAATAATAAAAAATATGAACAGGCAGCGAAAGAATTTACGAATTTAAAAGGGTTTCTTAAGAGTGAGGCATATTTATCTGAAGCATATTACAATCTTGGATTACGAACATTGGAAAATGACGAAAAAAATGCAATAGATTTTTTTGAAAAGAGTCAAAGAGCAGACAAGAAATCTCAGCATGGTATAATGTCGGGAGCGTTTTTGGATTATTTTAATGGTGTGACAGCTTTAGATACAAAAGATTACGATAAGGCAATGAAGTTGTTTAAGGCAAGTGCGAATGCTGCTTCTGATTTTAATCTGGTAAATAAGGCAAGTGCCGGAATGGCGCAGGTTTACTATTTAAAGGGTGATTATAGTACCGCATGGAATACAATTAAAAACGTATTTGCCAAGGATCAATCTTATGAGAATGAATATGGGACTTATGGTTATGCATACGCAAAGGCGCTGGTAGATGGTGGAAAAACAAAAGAAGGAATGAATCTTTATAATGATATTGCTTCGTACACTAAGGCTGAAAATTTGAATAATAGTATCTTCAAGCAGGCAGTTAAAATGGGTGAAAGTGGTAAGATACCAGAAGCAATGGATTTACTTAAAACCATAAGAAAAGAAAATAAGGATGCTGACAAATTATATAAAAATATTAAAGATTTTGAATATAAAGTAAGATTCTGGGTAGGAACATGGAGTCATAAGGGAATTGTCAACGGTGAAAAGAAAGTATACAAGATTTATATTTCTACGGTATTATTCAAAGGAGAACCATGCCTAAGAATTAAGGATCAAAATAATAAGGTTTTAGGTTTTGATACAGTAATCAGCAGTAAAAATAAGGTGTCGCAAATAGAGATTGGGACTTATAAGCTGCACTTTAAATTGAGAAAATTCCACAATCAAAAGTTTGCGTACACTTTAAAGGGAGGCAAGAAGATGATTCGTGCTCAAAGATATGATAAGAAAACATATACTTCAAAATATAAAAAGAAAACTAAATAAGTGAGAAAGCAGGGGAATGAAAAAAATAAAAGTAAGAGTAATGATATTATTGCTAATTTTGAGTTTGATTTATAGTAATGTGGCGGTAAATGCAAGCACAGATGAAGAGAGCATAAAGGTAATTCCTGTAAAGGAAAATGTCAGATTGTTTTCATCTGAAATGGAACTGAATACCAGTAAATATGTAACCATAGAAGATGCTGCAAATCAGGTTAGGTTAAAGGTTGCGAAGCATAAAAAAGAAATAAAGGTTCGTTTTAAGACTTTTATTTCATCGCCGACAGAGGCTTATGAAAAATTTAAGGCTGAACTTACAAAGGAAACCGAAAGTAGTAGTGAAGGCGATTATATGTATTGGAATATAAAGCAGGAAGTTCCTAATTATATTTATATGCCAATAACTGAAAAGAGAAAAACGACATATTATTATGAGTTTCATATTTTTTATGAATATTATACGACTTTGGCACAAAGGAAAAAGGTTGATAAGAGGATAAAATCTGTTATTAAAAAGCTTGGAATTACTGATAAAATGTCAAATTATCTAAAAATTAAATTAATATATGAATATATTTGTAAGAATGTTCATTATGCATATAATCCTCAAAATAATATGTCTTTTACAGCTTATTCAGCTCTGTTTTATAAAAAGGCAGTGTGTCAGGGATATGCACAGTTAATGTACAAAATGCTGCGTGAGGTTGATGTTCCAGTCAGATTGATTCCGGGATATGCAAATGGTGAACTACATGGATGGAATATTGTGAAAGTCGGGAAATATTATTATAATGTTGATGTCACATGGGATTCAGGAAATTATCAAAAAGGATATGGCTATAAAAATTTTTTGAAGGGTGATAGTTTTGCACAACATTTCCGATTTGATAATTATAAAGATTATATGTTTTACGGAAAATATCCTATGGCAAAATATGATTATCAGACCGGCAAAAAACAGCTTTCAACAAGAAGTAAAAGAGCACAATTCGCAATAAAAAGACCAAAGATTATTAAAGTGAAAGAAAGTACAGTGATGCTTAATAAAATAAGAACCAAAGTTCAATATACAATACAATATTCAACAGCAAGAAATTTTAAAAATGCAAGAAAAGTTTTAACGACAAAGACTAAAGTTAAATTACCCAAATTAAAAAAGAAGAAAAAATATTTTGTGCGTTATAGAGCTTCCAAAAAAATAGATGGAAAAATAGTTTGTACGAAATGGTCAGGAAAAAAAGAAGTTTTTATCTTATAAAACAAAGTAGTAGGAAAAAGTAGGAAAATGAAACGTTTTTATAAAAAAACACACCAAAATAAAAATATTGCACTATAAAAAAGATACCATTCTATATAAAATAGATTTAGATTATGGATAAAAGGCACATTTAGAGAAAAACTGACAGAATTTTATTCATGAGATTTAGGATTTATATTAAGGAGGAAAATTTGAAATGAGCAGACGTTTCAAAAAAATAATTGCAGTAGTTTGTGCAATTGCAATGGTTGTGACATCGGTTACAATATACAGAAGTGCTGATGTAAAAGCAGCAGAACCGGATTGGTCAACAATTGACTGGGCTGGCGATGGTGCTGAAGGTGGAGCTTTAGCAAATACATATAAGTTCTACAGTGCAGAAGGAAATTTGGTTAATATCCAGAAACCAGGATTTGCAAATGGAAGTAGTTTTTATGTAACTTTTCCAGCAGGAATTAGTGAGTGTTCACTAGGAACAGAAAATTATGATATTCAAGGAGCGGGAATAGCAATTCACGTAAACGCATTTGTTCAGAAAGTAACTGAGTTTACAGTTACATACGGCGGTGGTGTTTCTACATGTTATGTATATAATGAAAAAGGAGAAGAAGGTGAAACAACAACTCCTGATCCTGATGCACCTACGACTATTCCAGTACCGACAACTACACCGGCACCGACAACTACACCGGCACCGATTACTACAGTTCCAGGTGTGGAATTTGATCCAAGTACAATTACAGATTGGACAAAAGTTATGAATTCAACAACATTGTCATATTGTGTAATGGATGGAAAAATTAGTAAAGTAAGTGTAAAACCTGAAATGCATGGAGATACATTTTATGCTGCATTTGCTTTAGCAGCAAAGTTTAAATCAGTTACATTGAATGATGAAGCAGTTACACCAAGGGATGGTGCAGATATTGAAATTCCAAAGACAAGTTTTAAAGAAGGATATAATAAACTTGAAGTTACAGATTTTTATGGAAATGAAACAGTTACTATGTGGGTTAAAGCTGAAAAAGAAGCTGAAACAACAACACCAGAGCCTACAACTCAAGCTCCATATGTAGATGGTGCAGTTTTAGTAGATGATTCAGGTGTTAAGGAAGTCCCAGCCTTTACAGGAGGAGATTATTGGCAGGCTGAATTTAATAACGCCCCTGTAAACTATATTGAAGGAAAGAAATATGTTGCAGAGGTTGTTGTGTCTTCAAATGTTGACAAAAAGATTAAGCTGATATTCCAGAGAGTTAATATTTGGGATTTTGTTGACACAGATGCGGGTTATGAGGTTGATATTGCAGCAGGAAATAAAGTGAAGATTACATATGTATTTGAAGCGACTAAGAGTACAGATAATGGTAACTTTGATATTTATTTAGGCTCAGTTGCTGAAGCTGCAACATTAGATTTTGAGACAAAAAAACTTACAACATATAATGAAGTTCCTGAAGGAGTAGTTACAGGTGTTGAGGTTCTTTCAGATCCTGTGTTAACAAACAAGGTAACTGTTGATGGGGAAGAAGTAACTGTAGAAGATGGAAAGGTAACACTTGGAAATGCTGAATATGGATATTTCTGTGATGGAAAGATGTATGCACCAAATGCATCAGTAGAAATTACAGAAGATATGGCATTTACATCAGTAAACGAATTAAATGTGACTATAGCAAACGGAGCAGGAATCAGATATGCAGGAACAGCAGGAATCAGATTTCAGGCAAGTATTGCATCAGATAACATGGATGCAGTAGCATCAGACGCCATTACAGAAGGAACATTAATAACAGCAAATGACATTTATGAAGCAAAGGGAACACCTTTGACACTGACAAGTGATT
>CAJUBZ010000004.1 GCA_910584795.1 uncultured Eubacterium sp.
GGAGTCAGAGTCCAGTGCCTTACCATTTGGCGATGGGCCATTGTCTCGCGACAGAGAATATTCTATCACACAAGTTTCTATAATGCAAGTACTTTTTTCCATATAATCTCAAATATTATCATCTCTATTCTAGTATTCTTTTTATTTTACTTTTTATGCGCCTGCTCCAAAAACTTCCACATATTTTCTTTGCATATTCCAACTGTCTCTCATCTGACATTTGTACTTCCTCTTCGTCAATAAACACAGACTCTGCTACGCCGACAATCCATTCAGACGGAATTTTTTCCCTTAAAAATCGATTATCACCACAAATCACATAGTAATCTTTTTTAACTTTCATGACACGATGTAAAACATATTCGCCTGTAGGACGCTTAAATAATACAATATCATATTTTTCCAATGATTTCGTAAGTGGAACAATCTTCACTAAATCTTTTCCCTGTCTAAGCAGAGGCATCATACTGTCACCAACAACTGTTGACAAATGAAAACCATTCCTTACAATACTTTCTTCAATTGTCATTCGATAATCCCCGGTTTCTTTAATTTTTCTATAAATCTGTCTACATCCTTTTGAGCCACTTCTTCTTCTACCTCATAAACTTCGAGAATCGCAGCAATCAATTCTTCCCTTGTAGCCCCTTCCACAAGTTTCTCCCACATTAACTCACCGGTTTCATTAAGTTTTACCATTCCGTTAAAAACTTTACTCGCTGATCCTATTGCGATGACAACAGCTTGAGTTCCCATCTTTTTTAAAATAAATCCTTCTCTGACTTTCATCTTAACATTCTCCTATCATAACTAATCTTTCTTTTCGAAATATTTCTTTTTATGTCTCTGGCTTATCACAAAACTTTAACTCTTCTATCTCATTCCCTCATATGCCGCTTTCGCAGCCTCTAATTCCATATTGCATCCCATTTGATACATTGGGATCTTTTCGATTAATGTATTAACATAATCCATAGTTTTTAACAAACCTTGTGTATTTCTTGGACGATATATCTGATTCATCAACATTGACAATGCATCGCCCCCATCTATTTTACAAATTCGATTTTCCTTATCTTGATGCAAAAAACAAATTGCTTTTAATTTTGCATTTCTATTGCATGAAATATGATGTTTACCATCCCACGGTGTTCCATATGCATACACACCATCTTTTTCAAATCTCAAAAGCGGCTTATCATCATTTATCATAATGACATCATTACCAAAAAATTCTCTCCATAGTCTGGTATGTGTAGATTTCCCTGTCCCACTTGGCGCTGTAAATAAATAAGCTTCTCCTTTATATTCCAACACACTTCCATGACACAAAACAACATTATAATTCACTGCTTTTTCACAAAATTTTCGGTATACTGCAGTATGTTCCAAATAAGGTTTTGAATATGAAGTATTCTCCTCAGCGTGCTGTCTTTCATATTCCAAATCTTCATCTGTTGCCATAATTTCAAACAAAGGCTCTTCTTCAGAAAGATACTCCTTACATATCTCCCCAAAATACTGCCCTCTGTATTTTACTAAAACCGGAATTCCTCCGAACTTATAAACATTTCTCATCTAAAATTCTCCAGTTATTAACTTTGCCCTGCAAGGTAATTAGCAAACTGCTGTGCTGTTCTTCCAGAAATGCCGCCATGGCTTAATTCCCATTTATTAGCCTCAGCCTTAATCTCATCTTCTGACAATGTCACTCCTGCTCGTTTACATAACTCTACTGCAATATCAAAATATTCTTTCTGTGTCGGCTTTGAATAATTAATTGTCACTCCGAATCGATTTACTAAAGAAAGTTTTTCTTCCATAGTATCAGACTGGTGCATTCCATTCTGTACTTTTACGTCACTTCTGTCACTCCAGCTTTCTTTTATCAGATGACGTCGGTTGGATGTGGCATAAATCAGAATATTTTCAGGTTTTGTTTCCACTCCCCCCTCAATAACTGCTTTCAAAAACTTGTATTCCACCTCAAAATCCTCAAAAGACAAATCATCCATATAAATAATAAACTTGTAGTTTCTATTCTTAATTGTGGCAATAACATTAGACAAATCTTTAAACTGATGCTTATAGATTTCAATCATACGAAGACCTCTATCGTAATACTGATTTACAATTGCCTTAATACTGGTAGATTTTCCTGTTCCACTATCTCCAAATAAAAGACAGTTGTTTGCCTTTCTGCCTTCCACAAACGCCTCAGTATTATCAATCAGTTTCTTCTTCTGAATTTCATAACCAACCAGATCATCCAAAGTAACTTTGTCCATATTGTTAATCGCTTTAAACCGAAATGGAGATTCATCTGTAATACGAAATGCCTTATTCAGACCAAACATTCCTACACCATAATCTTTATAGAATTTTGTCACATATGCAAAGAATTCATCCTCGTCTTTTGCTGCTTCCAGTCTCTTGCTTAATGAGCGAACTTTCTCGCTTACATTTTTATTATACATAAGTTCCGGCTTGCCAATAGCCTCATAATTCTCTAACTGGCAAAAGCAGTCAATCCCCAGTTTATTTTCCATTTCTGAAAAGTTATAATCAAACAATGACTGGAACTGTTTAAAATCATTCTTTGCAAAATGATTTACACTACCTTCACTTGCACCAATCTTTTCACATGTAATACTAAAAGGATTCTCATCAGTTATTAACAAATATGTCAGATAATTATGCCATAAATTATCATTAAATCCATAATCCGTAGCAACCTCTAAAATTCGCTTTACCTGCTGGTATACACGTGTAATAATCTCACTTTTTTTATCTTCAGACAATTCCTGCTGTTCATCTGCCTGTTTATATTCTTTAATAATATTGCTTAACTCCATCAATATGGAATCCTTTGGCATATTACCATAAATAATTAATTTCGATACAATATTATGCATTTTCTACCTCACATTATGTAAAACTATTCTCTTTACAATACCTTCTTATATTATAAACGTATTTCATAATATGGCAAGCCAAAAGCATAGCTTTTAAGATTGCGACAAACAAAAAGGAAATCACTGATTTGAATGTAACATTCTCACTGTGATTCCCTTTCTATTTACCTATGAATGTAAAACATCCATAAAGGACTTATTGTCCGTAATTCTTATAAACCTGTGCTGGCATGGAATGTTCTATGAATAACATCATCCTGCTGCTCTTTTGTTAATTTAATGAAGTTTACAGCGTATCCTGAAACACGAACTGTAAGCTGTGGATATTTTTCCGGATGAGCCTGAGCGTCTAATAACATTTCCTTCTGTAAAACATTAACATTAAGGTGATGTCCGCCTTCTGCTGCATAACCATCTAATAAAGCTACTAAATTGTCAACCTGTTTTGTACTTGCTGCCATTTTAATTTCCTCCTATATTATATCGTATTTGACTTCTACCTATTATGTGAAATCATTTTGTTCTAACTTAGTTTTGAGCGAATATCTCTTATTCCATCTAAAATAATCTTCCTGCAGGAAATAGCCATTTCCTTTGTGGCAGGTTCTATTTCAGAAATAGGATACTCAATCCCTAACTCTTCATATTTCATTTTACCCATATCATGATACGGAAGAGCATCTACTGATTTTAAATTGCGAAGTGTTCCAATGAACTGACCCAATTTAAACAAATACTCTTTATTTATCGTAATGTGCGGAACACAAACATGACGAATCCATATATCAATTCCCTTAGAATCAATGTACTGGGCAAATTTCAAAATATTATCATTCGGTCGTTTACATAACTTCATATGTTCCTCTGGATCAATATGTTTTATGTCTAACATTACCAAATCAGTGGATTCTAATAATCTATCTACTTTCTTTAGGTACTCTTCATTATCAGGCTGAAATGTTGTTCCTGATGTATCTAAACAAGTATGAATTTTTCTTTTCTTACACTCTTCAAACAGTTCTGTCAGAAAGTCTATCTGAACCATCGGCTCACCGCCGGTGCAAGTAATTCCACCGGTTTCATAAAACGGTCGTTTCTTTTCAAACTCCTTCAAAAGATCTTCTACTGTCATCTCCTGACCACCGGACATCTCCCATGTATCCGGATTATGACAATATGCACATCTCATAGGACATCCTTTAAAGAAAACAACAAATCTTACTCCTGGTCCGTCTACTGTACCACAACTTTCAAGTGAATGAATAATACCTGTTTTCATATAAGAATACTCCTTGTATCCGATGCTCCTGCTTTCACAAGAGCATCGTTGAATTTTTCTTTTTACTGTTCTGGTTTGAATCCTGGAATATCGATGTCACCAGCGATAACCTTATCATCTTTGCCAAGTGCATCAGGAATGATAGTAAATGTATTTGAAATACCATCCTGTGCATTCATAAATGGAATCTTAGATACAGATGCAAGTGATGCAACAGCACCATTCTTATCTCTACCATGAAGTGGGTTAGCACCTGGTGCAAAAGGTTCTCCTGCCTTTCTTCCATCTGGTGTATTACCTGTAGCTCTACCATATGTTACATTTGATGTAATTGTAAGGATAGACTGTGTAGGAATACCATCTCTGTATGTGTGGTTCTTTCTAAGATATCCCATGAATTTATCAACGATTTCAACAGCAATTGAGTCAACTCTGTCATCATCATTACCATATTTAGGGAAATCACCATCAATTTCATAATCTACAGCAAGACCATCTTCATCTCTGATAACTTTAACCTTTGCATACTTCATAGCTGAGAAAGAATCAGCTACGATAGAAAGACCTGCAACACCTGTAGCGAACCATCTCTTAACATGAGCATCATGTAATGCCATCTGAATTGCTTCGTAACAGTACTTATCATGCATATAGTGAATAATGTTCAATGCATTTACATATACACCTGCTAACCATTTCATCATATCATCAAATAAATCCATTACCTGATCATAATCAAGATATTCACCTGTAAATGGTCTGTACTTAGGTCCAACCTGTTTCTTAGTCTTTTCATCAACACCACCATTGATAGCGTAAAGAAGACATTTAGCAAGATTTGCTCTAGCTCCGAAGAACTGCATTTCTTTACCAATTCTCATAGAAGATACACAGCAGGCAATACCATAGTCATCACCATGTGTTACTCTCATTAAGTCATCATTCTCATACTGCATTGATGAATACTCAATAGATAACTTAGCACAGTATCTCTTGAAGTTTTCTGGAAGTCTTGTTGACCAAAGAACTGTAAGGTTTGGCTCTGGAGCTGCTCCCAAGTTCTCTAATGTATGAAGATATCTATAAGACATCTTTGATACCATGTGGCGTCCATCAATACCAACACCACCGATTGACTCTGTTACCCAAACCGGGTCACCAGAGAAGATATCGTTGTAATCAGGTGTTCTTGAGAATTTAACACATCTTAACTTCATAATGAAATGATCTACGAATTCCTGAATTTCTTCCTCTGTAAATGTTCCGTTAGCTAAATCTCTTTCAGCGTAAATGTCGATAAATGTAGATGTTCTACCAAGTGACATTGCAGCACCGTTCTGATCTTTAACTACAGCTAAATATGCAAGATATAACCACTGAATAGCTTCCTTAACATTCTCAGCTGGTCTTGAAATATCAAAACCATAAATATTTCCTAATTCTTTTAACTGTTTTAAAGCCTTAATCTGCTCTGAATATTCTTCTCTATCACGAATAACTTCTGCTGTCATAACATTAGAAGTTGCTGCCTTCTGTGCTTCCTTATCTTCAATAAGTCTGTCAACACCATAAAGAGCCACTCTTCTGTAATCACCAATGATACGTCCACGTCCGTAAGCATCTGGAAGACCTGTAATAACGTGGCTTGATCTACAAGCTCTCATTTCTGGAGTATAAGCATCAAATACACCGGCATTATGTGTTTTTCTATAATTTGTGTAGAAATCTACTACTTCAGGGTCTACTTCATAACCATTGTCTGAACAAGCCTGCATAGCCATACGGATACCACCGTTTACATGAAGTGCTCTCTTGAATGGTGCATCAGTCTGGAATCCTACAATTGTTTCTTTATCTTTGTTAAGATATCCCGGTCCATGAGCTGTAATACCTGTAACAACCTTTGTGTCCATATCTACAACTCCGCCTTTTTCTCTTTCCAACTTCTGTAATTCAAGTACCTGTTCCCACAAATCTGTTGTATTCTGTGTAGGTCCTGCTAAGAAACTAGCATCACCATCATATGGTGTGTAGTTCTTCTGGATAAAATCTCTGACGTTGACTTCTTTTTCCCAAGCGCCACCATTAAATCCTGTCCATTCTTCTCTCATCTCTTTTTTTCCTCCTAAAAATAAATGTAAAGCTTAAAATTTTATATATTTAGTGAATGACTAACGAAACGTAAGCAAATCTTCAACCGGTTTCCTCTTTGGAGCTGCCGGTTCCTGATTCGGATATCCTACAGCAATCAAAGCCATAAGGATTTGTCCTTCAGGAATCTCTAAGATTTCTTCTGCCTTGTTAATGTCATACAAGCCCATTATAACTGTTCCAAGGCCCTTGTCATGAGCAGCCAGACAAAATGTCTGTGCAGCAATACCATTATCAAATGCCTGCCAGTTATCCTCTCTGACAGTAGAATAACTGCCATCTCTTTCATAACCTGAGCGCTTTTCTACAATGGTAGTCGCAACCAATATTGGAGCACTGCCTATAATCCCCTGATTATGTTCAGCGCAGCATTGCTCTGCTAAAAGGCTCTTGGTTTCCGGGTCCGTTATGGCAATATAACGGGTAGTTTGAGTGTTTTTCCAAGAAGGAGCAAAAGCTGATACCTGTACCAGCTCCTCGATGGTTTCTTTAGAAACCTTCTGAGGTTTAAATTCTCTGATACTTCTTCTTGTCTTTATGCATGTAACCGCATCCATAAGCATACCTCCATAAAATAGTAGTTAGTTTATTTCGATAGGTCATGATGCCCTTTGCGTCAAAAAGACGCACTTTCACACATAAAACGTCATTTTCACTAACTGTGAATAATATAACACTTTATAAATGGTTTTGCAACGATTAACATAGAATATTTTCATGAAAAAATTAATCGTTTCCACACTTTGTAAAGTATAGGAGATTTTATCCACTTTTCATTTTAATATTTGTATATTTTTTCCTTTACATTTTTTATTATATAGATTTTATTTATTTTTTCTGTTGCATTTGCAACATACTTTCAAATTTGTTATACTTTACAATATAAACATAATTTTAATGTGGAGGAAATTTTTATGACTAAAACCCATTTGTTTTATAATATAGAGGAAACAGAGCATGATTCCATGATGCACTGTTTTAATTCGCGATTAAAAAAATATTCATCCGGAGAAATTATCTGTTTCTATAGTGAACAGGATATGGGCATCGGCATTGTAGAGAAAGGCTCAGCATGTGTGGTTCACAGCCTGCCCAACGGTTCACGTACCATTCTTGAAAGTATGGAAGAAGGAGATATCTTCGGACAATTATTTTATTATCATGCAGCAAGGAATAATATTACAGTAGAAGCTACCAGCGATTGTACGATTCGTTTCATCAATTACGAACATTTAATTAAGCGGTGCAAAAATGCCTGTACCCATCACAGCCAGTTAGTCAGCAATGTTTTACAGATGGTGCAGGAAAAAACGCAGCGTATTTGTGAGCATTTGGAGGTTTTAAGCCAGCGTTCTACACGTGAACGCCTTTTATCTTACTTCGGCATCCTGTCTGCTCAAAAAGGTAGTAACACTTTCGAATTACCTTTTACTATCAGTAATCTGGCAGATTATCTGTCCGTAGACAGAAGTGCCATGAGCCGGGAACTCGGGAAAATGAAAGATGAGGGATTAATTCAGATGGACAAAAGAAAAGTGACATTGCTCTAGGCAATGTCACTTTGTTTCTTTTACTATTTCTATTTTTCTATCTCTTCATTAATACTCTGCACTTTATCCTTATCAGGGAATAAAGCGTTAAGAATAATTCCAACTATCGCCGCTATAGCTAAACCTGATAAACTAATTGCTACAGTTCCAACTTTAAAATTAACTGAACCGTCTATACTGTTTATCACGTCTGCTCCCATTCCTGAACTAAACTTAATTCCAAGAGCACAAACAACAATAACCGCCGCCACAATAACATTTCTGCTCTTTGAAAAATCAACCTGTGCCTCAACCATATTACGAATACCAATAGATGCTATCATGCCATAAAGCATAAAAGAGATTCCTCCAACAATACCAATTGGCATAGCATTTATTATTGCTGCAAATTTTGGACAGAATGAGAATAATATTGCAAGGTATGCAGCAATTCTCACTACCCTTGGATCATACACTCTGGAAAGTGCAAGTACACCTGTATTCTCTCCATATGTTGTGTTAGCAGGTCCGCCAAACAATGATGATAAGGATGTCGCAAGACCATCACCGATTAATGTTCTGTGAAGCCCCGGATCATTAATATAATCCTTACCTACTGTAGCACTAATTGCACAAATATCACCGATATGTTCCATCATTGTTGCAATGGCAATTGGAATCATTGTAGTCAGAGCTACTGTAACCTTTGCAGTATCAGCAAAATCAACACCACCAAATACTGTTCCACTCCAGTCAACCGGAAGACCAATCCATGCCGCATCAACGATTTTCTGTGTATCCACTGGTGTAATAAAACTTAAGCCTGCTAAATTTCCTAATAATAATGCCACAATATAAGCACCAATTACACCAATCAGAATAGGAATAATCTTTGCCATTCCTTTTCCCCAGATATTAAATCCAATAACAATGCAAAGTGCTACAATAGCAAGTGGCCAGCATGTAGCACAGTTATTTAATGCTGATGGTGCTAAACACAACCCGATTGCAATAATAATAGGTCCTGTTACCACTGGTGGGAAAAGTTTCATAACTTTTGAAACACCTACCAGTTTCATTACCAATGCAAGTATCAGATACAATAAACCTGCAAATACAACACCTAAACATGCATATGGAAGCATTTCTAAATTTCCACTTCCATCTGCATTCAATGGTGCAATTGCTAAATATCCACCAATAAACGCAAATGAAGAGCCTAAAAATGCAGGCACTTTAAATCTTGTAAGTAAGTGGAATAAAAGTGTTCCAAGTCCGGCCATAAGAAGTGTTGCCTGAACATTCAGACCTGTTAAAAGCGGAACTGTTACTGTGGCACCAAACATAGCGAACATATGCTGAAATCCAAGAATCCCCATTTTTCCATATCCCAGTTTCCTTGCATCATACACTGGTTCTCTGCCAACGTTAATTTTTTCGTTTGACATTGTCAAATCCTCCCTTTTCTTTTGGTTTTTTGCAAATTCTTTTGTCAAAACTTAAATGTCACGTTCAAATACCTTAAACGATTTAATTTTATCAAAATATCATCTTAATTACAACAAATTTTACTTCTGTCAAAAAAGTACCTGGCAAAGAATCCTAAAACTCTAATTCTTTGTCAGGTACTTATTCTATTTCCACTGTAATCGATGAAGCTCCCCTTCCATCTGCATTCCTGCAAAATTATTCTGACGCAGTCCTTCATACAAAACAACTGCTACAGAATTTGCAAGATTTAAAGAACGGATTTCCGGATTCATCGGAATGCGTATACATTTTTCTTTATTCTCTGCCAGAATTTCTTCAGGTATTCCTGCACTTTCTTTTCCAAACATAATATAATCATCCTGTCCCAATTCCACATCACTATATCTGTTCGGTGCCTTCGTTGTTGCATACCACATTTTAACATTCGGATTTTTCTTAAGAAAATCTTCGTAACTATCATAAATTGTCACATCCAGATTCTCCCAATAGTCCATACCTGCTCTTTTCAGAGATTTCTCATTAATTCGAAATCCCATAGGTTCTATTAAATGTAATTTCGTCCCGGTTGCACAACATGTTCTGCCAATATTTCCGGTATTCTGTGGTATCTCCGGTTCCAAAAGAACAATATTCATATTCTTCCTCTTTCTGTCTATTCTTCGGCATGAGTAATCTCCAAATGCCGGTAACTTTTATTTTTGAAGTCTTTCTACGAAACTCCTTACTCTGCCTAAAGCAATCTTTAAGTTTTCCAATGAATATGCATAAGATATTCTAAGGAATCCCTCGCCACAGTCGCCAAAAGCCGTACCCGGCACAACTGCTACCTTTTCCTCTTCTAGTAATTTATTGGCAAACTCCTCCGAAGTCATTCCAAATTTTTTAATACTAGGGAAAACATAAAATGCTCCATATGGTTCAAAACATTCCATTCCCATGTCTCTTAACTCATGTACTACAAATCTTCTTCGCTGATTGTAAGACTCGCACATCATCTGTACGTCTTTGTCTCCATTCTTCAATGCATCAACAGCAGCATACTGGCTGTTCGTCGGTGCACACATGATAGCAAACTGATGAATTTTTAACATCTGTGCCAAAATTTCTTTTGGTGCAGCTGCATATCCCAGTCTCCATCCGGTCATCGCATAAGCCTTTGAAAATCCATTAATCACAACTGTTCTCTCTCTCATGCCCGGCATTGATGCAATAGATATATGTTTTCCTTTATATGTAAGTTCAGAATAAATTTCATCCGATAGAACAAATATGTCCTTCTCTACACAAACCTTTGCAATCTCCTCCAAATCTTCCTCTTCCATGATTGCTCCTGTCGGATTATTCGGAAACGGTAATACTAACATTTTTGTCTTATCTGTGATTGCATCCAACAATTCCTGCTTTGTCAGGCGGAATTCGTTCTCTTCCTTTAATTCAATTACCTTAGGTACCGCATAGATAAGCTGTGCACATGGTACATAAGAAACATAGCTCGGCTGTGGAATCAGTACCTCTTCTCCCGGATTTACCATTGCTCTCATAGCAATGTCAATCGCTTCGCTTCCACCAACTGTAATCATTACTTCATCATTATAATCATACTCTACATTTATCTTTCTTTTCAGGTAATTGCTTACCTCAATTTTTAATTCTTTTAAACCTGCATTGGATGTATAAAATGTACGTCCTTTCTCGAGAGAATAAATTCCTTCCTCTCTGATATGCCATGGTGTATCAAAATCCGGCTCTCCAACACCCAACGAAATAGCATCTTTCATTTCACTGACAATGTCAAAGAACTTTCTGATACCCGATGGTTTCACTTCCTTTATTACTTCTGACAACGGGTCTCTCATTATGGTGTCACCAATATCCTTTCTTCTGTATCTGCTAATATTGTTCCGTAATCTTTATATTTTTTCAGAACAAAATGTGTTGCTGTATTTAAAATACTGTCTAATGTAGATAATTTGCTCGTAACAAACTGTGCAATTTCTTTCATGGACTTTTCTTCGATTATTACTGTAAAGTCAAATCCACCAGACATCAGATATACTGCTTTTACTTCATCATATCTCATGATACGTTCTGCAATTTCATCAAATCCTCTGCCTCTTTGTGGCGTTACTCTGACTTCAATTAAAGCAGTAACTCTGTCCTCACTTGTTTTATCCCAGTCTATCATTGTGTAATATCCACATATTATTTTTTCTTTTTCCATATCGGCAATGGCATTGGCGACTTCCGCTTCCTCCATCCCCAGCAGGATGGCGGCCTCCTTCAGGTCAATTCTACTTTTGTTTTCAATTAATCTTAAAATCTCTTCTCTCATGCCATTTCTCCTTTTCGATTTAAATAATTATATATTTCATCCCCTCTTGGAGGTTCTAGAAATCTTCTCTCATCGCCATTCATAACCACTCTGTCCCTGCCGGATGTTATATGCCCTATCACATCCGCATAAATCCCCGCACTTTTAAGTTTTTCTACCAATGCTGTTCCATCCTTCACAGCAATCAATACTGCACCTGTCCCATCTGTCATATATGGATTATAATCAAATACTTCCGCAATTTCTATAGTCTCCTGCCAGACAGGTATTTTCTTTATATCTATCTCTATTCCAAGATTCACTGCCGAAGCCATCTCCCACGCAGCTGCGAAAACACCTCCGTCAGATACATGATGCATATATAGAATATCCTGCTCTCTGGCAATGTCTGTGATTTTTTTTACATCCGTAAATTCGGAAATTTCCAGGCAGTCATCCACAAATGTATCATGAAATTTTTCTCTCAGTCTGCTCTCGCACAAATTGACTAACACAGATGTTGTTCCAATTGCAATTGTTCCCGCCATTACAATATCTGTATTTTCTTTTATGTCCTTTAAAGAAAACTTCTTTTCTGACACACCGATTACATTAACATAAATGAGCAAATCATCTACATTTCCTGCATAAACATCACATTTCTGAATCTTTAATTTCATTTCTGTGACAACTTCATTAAAACTCTTAATAATTCTTCCGAGCTGTTTTTCATCAAAATCATTCGAAATGTTTATTTGTAGTTGAACATACTTTGGGATTCCGCCGCTGGCATAAATATCATTTAAAGTTTTTTGAAGATAATATCTCTCACACCCCAGAAACCATTTTAATATGCAATTAGAAGACATTACCATAGTAACATCTTCTATCGCCATATGTGCTCCATCTATGCCAACCTGCAAGTTCTCCGATTTGTCACGAATCTTTTTTAGAACTGAACGCTTATATGCTATTTCAGAAATCTTTCCTGTTTGCATAGATACACCACCTTATTTATTCAGATTTTTTCTTTTTATCTCCGTCATCCTTTTTTTTCTTATCATCAGGAGATTTTGTTGTTGACTCCGGCTCTTTTTTCTTGTCTTTCTTTGTTCCTACAATCTTTGTAGTTGGCGCCATCTTATAGGTACTTGTATGCATTAATTCTTTACTTACCTGTTTACCATTTTCATATGTTACCTTGTATAATTCTGCGACATATCCTACATGTCCCGGTACAGTTTCTTTATATCCCTCTTCCTTCGAAGGGTCTTTCTTTGTTGTGGTCGTCATCGGTACAGTTTTTATCGTCTTACTTACATATTCTACCTTATGTCCGGCTTTTCGGGTATCATGACCATATACATTAAATGTAACAGCTCCCTCACTGTAATGTCCCTGAATATAAATAGGAGCGTCTGTATTATTCTCAAATACCAAATCTTTATAATCCCCTGCCAATGCCGCATCTGCCGCTAAAGGCACATAAGATACTGCCATAGAATGAGGGTATCTTTCTATAATCTTTAACTCTGCATTAATCAATGCATTATACAATGTACTGGACACCTGACAAATGCCTCCTCCAAGACTGTCAACTACACTGCCTTCTGAATAAGTGCCTGCCGGATGCCAGCCATTATCTTCAGTCCATGGTGCCAGCTGCTCATTACACGAAAAGCTCTCTCCCGGATATATTACATTGTCACTCAACTTCTGTGTACCATTTTTTATATTTAAATTTCTATTAACTACTCCTGCCGAAAAATAAGTTGTATAAGTTCCCATTGGTTCATTTGAAACTTTTTCGCAGTCTTTCGTAGTATATTTTGGTTTCGCAATCTTTGTTGTTGCTGTAAAAGCAATCTCAGATTCTTTATCCCAGTCATTTTGAATATATGAAACAAACTGTTTTACTGTTTTATTATAATTTACCACACATCCCTCAACCTCTGGAATAATCTGAAATCCATGACCGGTAGCCTTTAAAGATGCATTCTTAGCCTCTACATTGTATGGTTTACATAATGCTTCAAGTTTTTTCTTAAATTCCTTTTCATCAATGTCTATTTCAATATGAAAAGTTTTTCCCTGTTTCTTTAAATCTATGCTGTCCTTATATCTCTTAATAACATTTCCCTGTTTTCCGGCTCTCATTGCTTCACTAATTACAGATTTATTTTTCCATGAATATCCTAAATCTTTCAGTGTTGTATTCACAGTATCCTTATTTATCTTTAATGATAAGGCAGCATTGATTCTTGAGTTCACTACACCTTTGACAGCCTTTTTTACTTCTTTCTCTGTCATATTGCTGACATCAATATTTTCAATATGGATTCCTTCTTTTACAACATCTTCTGTATCTTTTGAAGCGGCAGATACCTGAATGGCGCCAAATAGCGCAGCCACAACAACAAGCATTATGCCAGCCTTCCTTATCTTTTTCATTTTTCCTCCTCCAAACATCCCTTATGTATCATTTGAGTAAAATCGTTTCTCAACAATTGGTTATTAAAAACTTGCAATTGTCGTTACAACCAAAGCTGCAACCAACACTAATGCAATGGCTCCTGCAATAATCTTCTGATTTTTTTTGCTATAGAAAAAATTCATTTATCTCACCTCTAATCAATTAATAATAAAGAATATCGCTTGCGAAATTCTTGCGCCGTTTTTGCGACAAACTTCATCTGCATAAGCGTGCGCATCCTCGCGGAGCGTTTTCTGTTTAATAGAAAGTTCGGAGAACTTTCCTATTAAATAAAGTATGGTCTTTCCCACTATGCACTCTCAAAGTATATCACAACTTTTTCTTTTGTCCTAGTCAAAAATTCTACCTTTTTCTGACAGAATTTTGTCTATTTTTCTGGAGGCCTCGTTTTTAGACAGACTATCTACATCAAAATCAACTGCAAGATTATGAAAACGTATTAAATCCATCAGATACTTCCTCTGTTTGTCTGTAATCGCCTGCATTTTCTTAACTTTATAAGAGAAATCATATGGTTCAAATAGCTGTGGATTCTCTTCTCCAAATTGTTCCAAAAGAATAAAATATAACTGTGATGTAACGCTGGCATCGTTAAACGCCCTATGATGATTCTCATCCTTAATATTATAATAGTTGCACAGATAGTCCAATGCCCTGCTCTCTAAATGTGGCAATACTTTTCTCGCTATTTTTAAAGTATCTGTTCCACTTTTTTGAAACTCTAAATTTAAGTTCATAGCATTTTGTTTCAAAAAACTATAATCAAAACGGATATTGTGTCCTAATAACAAGTCATCTCCTGCAAATTCAATAAATCTGGGTAAAACTTCCTCGATTGTCGGTTTTCCCTTTAACATTTCGTCTGTAATTCCTGTCAGTTCTGTAATTCTCCACGGAAGCTTTACTCCCGGATATATCAACTCGGAAAACCAATCCACTTCCTTCCCATTTTGAACCTTTACTGCTCCGATTTCTATAATTTTGTCCCATTTCGGACGAATGCCAGTAGTTTCTATATCCACACAAACATAGTCTTTTATCATTATTTCCTCCTGTATTCAGTACTATATCCTAAAGTTGTAAATATGTTGTAACATCAATTGTATCTGCCGCTTTTGTAAGAGCATTTCTATTTTTATAATCAAACAATATATACCGCCCTTTTAAAACCTCTATATGCGTCATATGTTCAATCTGTTTCGATGAATAGTCTACATAACTTTTTAGTTTTTGTTTTAATTCCGGATTACAATAAATTTTATGTATATTCTGCTTATAATCCACTAAACTTTTTGCAAAAATCGGACGGGTCTTTGCGTTCTCTCTCAAATAAAAATCCAGTGTCAACAATTCTTTCCATAAAAGGCTGTCTTTTTCTTTCAAATTTAATTCTTCCATTATAAAATCAAGAAGCAATACATAACGGTTCGCTCTGGAGTGTTTCACTCCCCCCACGCTGCATTTTTTATAATATCTTCCCAATCGCTCATACATGTCAAAAGGAGATTTGAAATACTCTTCTAATGTCTTGATTGTCTCTGAAAATTGTAAACTGTTATAATATATCTCAACGACTGTCTCAATCCCTTTCAAGCTTAAAATCTCATCAAAGGTAAGCCATTTGGTTTTTAATACTTCATAAGGCGGACGACTGCTGCAAACAATACCATACTCTTTTGCCTCTTCTGATATTCCGGCACCATACAATACTTTCAAAAAACCTAATTGGAGCTGATCAGGTTTCATGGCATATACTGTGTTGAAGGAATTTCTAAAAGACAAATAACCCTCATAAGGCAGACCTGCAATCAAGTCAAGATGCTGATGTATGTTTTTGTTTTGCCGAATCCTTCCTGTAATGTTCTCTATTCCCTCAATATCTGTTTTGCGATGAATCGCCTGTAATGTCTCCTCATTCACAGACTGCACTCCGATTTCCAATTGTATTAATCCAGGTCTCATATCGGATATCAATTCTAATTCTTCTTCTGTCATCAAATCTGCTGCAATCTCAAAATGAAAATTGGTAATTCCATTATCATTCTCTTTAATATACTTCCATATTTCCATCGCGTGTCTCGGATTACAGTTAAAGGTTCTGTCCACAAATTTTACCTGAGCTGTTTTATTATCAATAAAAAACTGAAGTTCTTCTTTCACAATATCCAAATCCCTAAAACGAATTCTTTTATCAACGGATGAGAGACAGTAACTGCAGGAAAACGGACATCCCCTGCTCGTCTCATAATATATAATTTTATTTTCAAAATCTCTCATATCTTTGTACACAAAAGGTATAGCGGAAAGCTCCACCGGATTTATCACCGGATTTGTTTTTATTTTTCCCTCCTCTCTATATACCAGTCCATTAATATCCTTGTTTCGTAATTGCCCCTCATCATAATTATCCAGAAACTGCTTAAAAATCTCTTCACCTTCACCACACATCACATAATCAATATTTACGTTGTCTGACAATACCTGCACCGCATTGTAAGATACCTCCGGTCCTCCAACCCAGATATCTTTCTTCGGGCAGACAGACTTCAAATCGTTAACTACTTCCATAACCTGCGAAATATTCCAGATGTAACAAGAAAACCCGATAACATCCGCCTGTTCTTCATAAATATCCGCAACAATTTCCTCTACATATTGATTAATTGTATATTCTTTTATTTTTATTTCGTGCTCATTCTTCCCATATTTTTCAGCATATTCTTTTAAACTATATACTGCCAGATTCGAATGAATATATTTGGCATTCACTGCCACCAATAAAACTTTCATATCATGCTCCTCTTTTGGGTAACAGCTCAGCCATACACAGAAAAAAGTAAATATCCATAAGGACTGCTTGCATGACTTTGAATATTTACTTTTTTCTGTATATGGTGAGCCAAATCAGCGAGAAGTAGCAAGCTTGCTTGCGAATTCCAGCTCATGGCTAAACTGTTACCCTTTTTACACTATTACAACAATAATTGAATCTTTTCCAATTGTCAAAAAATATCTAATTTTTCTCTAGGTAAAAATGTTTTTATATGTTAAAATCAACTTAAATTAATCGCGCGTTGATGAAAATAACATACATTGAAATGAAGTATGTTCATATTTATGTTGCAGTTTCTGCAATAGATTGGAGTTTTTTATGAATTTAAACGATTACGAATTAGTATGGGCAGATGATTTTGATTATGAAGGACAGCCAAATCCTGAAAAATGGAGTTATGAAGTCGGAAACTTTCAGTGGCCAAACAAGGAATTGCAGGCTTACACAGACAGATCCGGAAATATTTTTGTAAAGGATGGAAAGCTAACCATTCGTTCCGTAAAAGAACAAGATGGCGAAAGAGAATATACTTCTGCCAAGATTAACACCAGAGGAAAAGCATGCTGGCAATATGGATATTTTGAAATAAGAGCAAAGTTTCCAGGCGGAACCGGTTCATGGCCTGCTATCTGGATGATGCCATATAAAGAAAAGCCACCAATTCCTGACTGGGTACCAAAACGTGAAGATGGAAAACCTGATTTTGAAAATTTCAGCAATGACGATTGGGAAAGATATCCAAAAACTCCTCCTGAAGACCGCTGGCCTGAATGTGGAGAAATAGATATTGTAGAACATATTGGTCGCAGACCAAGTTTATTACTGTTCAGTCTGCATTCAGGAATGTTCAATCACAGAATGAGCGAACCAAATCCATTTTCTAATCATAAGGAATATGATTTTATTCCTCCTGACGAATTTCATAATTACTCTATGGAATGGACACCGGATTACTTTGAGTTTTTCGTAGATGGCAGAAGCCAGTTCAAATACGAAAGACCTGATGTTCCACAAGACCAGATGCATCATGCCTGGCCCTTTGATAAACCATATTTCTTAATTATGAACACCGCTGTAGGTGGAGGACTTGGCGGTCCTGTAGACGACAGCCATTTACCATATGTTTTCGAGATTGATTACGTTCATGTATATCAGAAGAAATAAAGTTAATTTTTAAAAAACTGTTCCACAATATTTTCTACTGTAATACTAGTAATAAAATGTTGTGGAACAGTTTTTTATTATCTTATACTTTATGGCATAATAAAAGCGGGTGATGGGAATCGAACCCACATATCCAGCTTGGAAGGCTGGTGTTCTACCACTGAACTACACCCGCAAAGTATGCCTGGTTCCGGAATCGAACCAGAGACACGAGGATTTTCAGTCCTCTGCTCTACCAACTGAGCTAACCAGGCTTGCGATACCTCGTATCATCTACCGCATTGATGATTTTAAACCAACATTTGGTATTTGTCAAGGGATTAATAAAAATTATTTTAAAGATTTGAAGACTCTGCCTCCACAGTGTTCTCCGAGCACTCTTTAAACAATTTCCCATAATAAATAATATATCTTACAAAAGCATATACCATAACCATCATATTAATCACAATCAGTCTTACAACAATTCCATCATTCATTTTCGGAAGCAGTAAAATTGCAAGTAAAATCAGATATGTGGCAAACGTACATACTTTACCATAAATTTTTGCTCCCTCTATTTTATGTCCTTTCTTTATTAGAAGAGTACCTGCCAGTGCCATATATCCTTCTTTTATTATATACAGTACAATCATTGGCATCATAATTTTATATTTAAACATAAGACTCAAAATAATCGCCCCAATGGTTACTTTGTCTGCAATTGGATCGAGCATTTTTCCCCAGTCTGTTACCATATGAAATTTTCTGGCTATTTTTCCATCAAAAAAGTCTGTAAGTCCTGATACAACAATAATAGCTATCACCGGCCAATAAGGTGCACCATCTAACGACAAATAAAATGCCCATACATATAATACTGCTAAAACAATTCTAAAATATCCCATAATATTAGGAATAGAAAAATACTCCTGCCAAAAACTTTCTTTCATAATAATCTCCATCTAAAAAACTTCATAAATAAATACTGGTGCCGCCACATTCCCAGACATTATAAAGTATCCCCATATATACACAAAAATAATATAAAAACAGGATTTTTATATTAAATTTTACCCATTCAATATTTTTACTCTGTTTATAAAATACTCTATTTAACATACAATATTCAATATGACCTGTCTGATTTCATTTTTTTCAAAAATGTCTTCCTATCCACTCTTACACAAGCTTTTAATTTGACTTTACCTTAGTCCAAAGACTGGCACAGTATTCTTTAATTTCCCTCTCCTGATATCTGAACTCTTCATTCTTCGGATTAGACGTATCCGGTGCACATCCCGGATTTCCCGCATATTCTTCATCTCTATAATATTCGTAAACCGATTTTACCGCACTATCATATCCGATATATCCTGTATTCTGTATTGCCACATCTTCCTGCAAGAAAAAGTCCATAAACTTATGTGCTAAATCTGTATTTTTGCAATGTTTTGTTATTACCATTGCATCTGTCCATACGTTGCTTCCCTGCTCTGGTACAAAAAATCCCATATCATCATTTTCAGAGATAATATACGCGCCATCTCCCGAATACACAACTGCCATATCCTTATTTCCGGAGATCATATTATCCATAACATCATCTCCAACATAAACAGGTTTCATTGTTTCCTGTTGCTCTATCAGCCATTGATATGCCTCCTGCAGTTCGCCCTTATCATGTGTGTTCATAGAGTACCCCAATGCTTTTAAAGCAATCATAAAAGAGTCTCTTTCCGAATCATACATGTATAGTTTCCCCTGATATTTTTTGTTTCGCAAAATCTCCCATCCCTGTTTCAAATCTGCTGCTGACACCTTATTTTTATTGTATAGAATACCTACCGTTCCCCAATAATATGGAATCGTATATTGACTTCCCTTATCAAAATTACCCTTTAATAATTTTGGTATAATTTTGCTTTTATTTGTAATCTTTGTCCAGTCAACTTTTTGCAAATATTTTTCTTTTATCAGTCTCTCTATCATATAATCTGACGGAATCAGAATATCATACTCAGAGCCACTCTGTAATTTCGTATACATCGTCTCATTAGAATCAAAAGTCTCATAAACAATCTGACAATCGTTTTCTTTTTCAAATCTCTCAACAAGCTCCGTGTCTATATATTCTCCACTATTGTATACACGAAGAACATTCTTCTGATTCATTCCCATAAAGTTGCTGATACAGAAAATAATCACAACAACCGCTGCCACCACGCATCCTGTAAGTAATACCTTTTTTCTTACACCAGATTTAGCATTCTCCATGACTACCTGTCCACTGCGTCTCTTCTTAACAATTTTTGGAATCAGTTCCACCAACACTAATACAATAACAACAACTAAAATCAATATTGTTGACAAAGCATTAATCGTCGGATTCGTCCTTTTTGTCATATTATAAACTACAATTGATATATTCGATACACCATTTCCGGTAACAAAATAAGAAATCACAAAATCATCAATTGACATAGTAAATGCCAGCAGCATTCCAGCAAATATACCAGGCTTCAGCATAGGTAAAATTACTTTTGTCAATGCCTGATATGGTGTCGCTCCCAAGTCCATTGCTGCATCGGCCAGATTGTGGTCCATCGCTCTTACCTTTGGATAAACACTGACAATAACATATGGAGTACAAAATGCGATATGTGCCAGAAGCATTGTAATATATCCACGCTCCATTCTGGCAGATGTAAATAATATCATCAGCCCAATGGCTGTAACAATTTCTGGATTCATAATCGGCATATTGTTCACATTTAACAGCCACTCACGCAGTACTTTTTTACTTTTAGACAATCCGATGGCCGTAATTGTTCCTAATACCGTGGATATTAGCGTTGCAATCAAGGCAATCGATACAGAGACATACACTGCCGAAATAATATTACTGTCTGTTACCAGTTTTTCATACCATCTCAAAGAAAAGCCTGAAAAACTAGTCAGTGACTTTGATGCATTAAAAGAGAAAAACATTGTAACTAATATCGGCAGATAAAAAAATGCAAACATTAAACCAATATATAATTTCGGTCCAATAGAAAGTTTTCTTTTCATCAGGCACCTCCATTATCATCTGGAGCAATTTTCTTAACTACTCCCATCATTATCAAAATAACAATTGCAAGCAACACGGAAATCGCACTGCCAAAGTTCCAGTCTCCTACGGAAATAAATTGGTTTTCTATTAAATTTCCTATTAAAACAAACTGATGTCCCCCTAACAGTACTGGTATTACAAAGGTAGATATAGATAACAAAAATACCATTGTGACACCATTGATTACTCCTGGGAGAGACAATTTAAAGATTACCTTGGTAAATGTTTTGAGTCTTCCTGCTCCCAAATCATTCGCAGCTTCAACCAGAGAATAATCCATCTTTGCCAATGACGTATGTATTGGAATTACCATAAAAGGCAATAAATCACATACCAGTCCTATAACAACAGAAAAATTCGTATACATCATATTTACAGGATTTAACCCCAGCACTTTTAACAAAGAATTTATAATACCATTGTCTGACAATAGGCTGATCCATGCATATGTACGAAGCAGTGTATTGATCCACATGGGAATTGTAACAAATAATATCAGTATTCCCTGTGCTTCATCATTAAACTTGGAAATGAAATATGCCATTGGATATGCCAGGACTAAACAAATAAGCGTAGTTAACAGACCCATTTCGAGTGATTTTAGAAAAACGCTCACATAGACCGGGTCTAATATTTTTTTAAAATTTGATAATGTAAAATGAATGGTAAGCAGTGAATTGTCTCCTGTTGTCACGGAATACAAAACAATTAAAAACAATGGTAATGCAATCAGCAGAAAGGACCAGATCACATAAGGCTTTACCATACCTTTAAAATGATTCATAAGCCCTCCTAATTTTCCATTTTGTGCATTACCTGAATATCATAAGGATCAATCGTCAATCCTACCTCTGTTCCTGTTTTGATATTCTCTGTGGTATGTACTTTATATTTTCTCATATTTGTTTCGACAAGATATTCATAGTGCACTCCCATGAATACTTTTGAAACAATCGTTCCGCATACCTTTCCGTCTTCCGGTGCCACTACATCCATATCTTCCGGTCTTAGAACCACCTCTATTTCCTCATTCTCCTTAAAGCCTTTATCCACACATTCCCACTCTACATCATCAAATATAACCATACAGTCCTTCGGCATGACTCCTTCAATAATATTGGATTCTCCAATAAATGTCGCAACAAACCGATTCTCCGGTTCATTGTAAATATCCATTGGTGTACCAATCTGCTGTATCACACCATCATTCATAACAACAATAGTATCTGACATAGACAATGCTTCTTCCTGGTCATGCGTAACAAAAATAAAGGTAATGCCAACTTCTTTTTGAATCTTCTTTAATTCCGCCTGCATTCCCTTTCTAAGCTTTGCATCTAATGCTCCTAATGGTTCATCTAAAAGCAGAACTTTCGGCTCGTTAACCAGTGCTCGTGCAATAGCCACCCTCTGCTGCTGTCCACCGGAAAGGCTGGTGACATCTCTTTTCTCAAACCCTTTTAATCCCACCAGTTCAAGCATCTTTATTACTTTCTTTTCGATTTCTTTCTTATCCGTCTTCTTAATATTTAAGCCAAATGCCACGTTATCATATACATTTAAAAAAGGAAATAGCGCGTACTTCTGAAACACCGTATTTACTTCTCTCTTATACGGTGGTACTTTCGCTATATCCTTTCCATTAAACAGCACCTGCCCATGGCTTGGCTCCTCAAATCCACCAATAATCCTCAATATGGTAGTCTTGCCACAGCCACTCGGTCCTAACAGCGTGAGAAACTCATTCTCATAAATATTTAAATCGATACCTTTTAGCACTTGATTATCATCAAAATTCTTCGACAGATTCTTTAACTCAATAATCTTTTTTCCCATTATCTTTCTCCGATCATAACAAAGAGTCAGCATAAATATATAAAACATTTATCTTATTGTCAAGTTCAGAGAATAGAATCTATAACGTAAATTTTTCCAACTTACTGCCGAGAATTAAATACACGATAAATAGTAATAATGATATTACTGTCACCACAAGACCTAATCTGATAAATGGTGATGTATATTCTATCCTCACACTATGATTTCCTTTTGCTATTTTAACTCCTAAATACGCAACACTGGAAGAAAAACTATCTGTTTTCTTACCATCTACGTATACTGTATATCCTGTACTATAAGGTACAGATATCTGAAGTATCTCATCTTTATCTGCCTGAATTGTCCCTGTAATCAAATTATCCTTCATTTTCACATTTTCCAATGTATTTTTCTTTAAATTCTTAATATTGTCTAAGTACCTTGAAATCGGAATAGAAACAGCATAAGCACCATCGAAAGTATATCGTCTTTTTTTCTTAAACCTTAACTTAAAATTCTTTTGTGCCTTTTTGGAATATCCAAGATTTAAAACACTTCCATCTTTATGGAAATAATTTCCTGCATAATCTCCAATAACTCTCATATGTCCGGTTCCATATTTTCCCTTGTAAGATGCAGATGTCCTGTCCACATCAGAATCTTTAGAGCGTATATTTTTAAATACAATATATGTTTGGCTGTCGGGCTCACCATCGAACTGATATTTTACTACAGCACCGCTTTTAGATTTCATCTTAAAGTTTTTAATCTTTATATTTTTCTTTTCCCTTACGCTGACCGGAATAATTCTTCCACCGATAACTGTACTGTTATTTTTAATACCATCTACCTTTTCATCTACTACTGCAGTAGTTAATAACGCCTGTTCTCTCTCTACCGGATTTAACTTATTATACTGATCCCTAGTCATATATGATGAATAGGTAATACCTAACGGTAAATGACATGCATTAGCATATAAATAGACTTTTTTCCCATCTATTGTCTTCTCTTTAATTTTATAAAAACCAAAAGGGGCATCCTGCTCATAGTTTACATAATACTTTACACTTGCGAGAGATAATAATCCGGTTCTTCTCTCCAGACTTTTCATTACATAAGTTTTATAATAATCAGAAATGCACGTGGAAACAAATAAATCTGTCATTCCTGTAGGAACAACACTCCAGTAAAAGCATGTCTGATGAAATCCAAAAAACATAGATTTATTTTTTATATCTCGTTCTCTTTCTATACGATAAAAAGAATTATCGCCCACTGACTTCATCATCCGGGCTGAACGTGGTCCCATGTCTCCATTCAGATATCCTCTCTGAACATAATCCCAACATCGAAAGTTTTGACTTTTATCAAATATTGAATGACAATTAAAGGCTATATTTACCAAAGCCGTTATAGATAATATATATAATATATATTTTCCATACTTATTTTTTCTAAATACAAGATAAGACACGATTACTCCAATACACACAAAACCCAATATTGACGCAACATAGAACATCTGTGTATTATACTGTCTTTTCACACTAAATATGAGATATCCACATGTTCCCACTAACAAAACCCCTGTTAAACACATATTTACTATTTTAACATCTTTTAAAGCATCTATCGCATATACAAACATTATAACAAATAGTAATGCCATGGCATAACTAAAACGCATTGTTGAATAGGAAAACCCATTCATTATTTTTCCAACATAAGGAAATGACATCATAAGTAATAGTATCACAAATCCTAGCAACAATTTTCTATCTTCTTTTCTCCACCGGGCAGCCAGTACACATAATGAAAAAACTCCCAAAATTCCGATTCCCGGTACTGCCCAGTTATTAAAGGTTACATAAGGTACTGCAAAACTTTCTAACAGTGCTTTATAATAACTACCGTCAAAAAATAGTGGCGGCTGAACCAATTCTGCACTCGTGCGTGCATTACTTAAAAATGCATATACTGCTGGAAACAAGATTACCGCTGACAATGCGATTCCCCAAATATATGACAAGACAATTTTTCCTATACGTACAAAGACCTTTCTCACTCCATCTATTCTGTATGAACCTATTTGTCTGATAAAAAAATAAATCGCAGCAATTACAGTATTCATATACATAAAGTAATAATTGCTGGCAAAAGACAATGCCACAACAATAACCAATGTACCTATTTTCTTGTCTTTTATTACTTTTTCCACACCTGCAATTAATAACGGAAGATACATAATTCCGCAGAAAAACATCGGATGTCTGATTCCCCCAATTAAAGAAAAAGCACAAAAAGCATATAAAAGCGAGGCTGGTACTACAGCACTAAGTTTTGTTTTGCCTAAAGTCTTACACAAATATGCAACGCTGATTCCACTCAAATACATTCTTACCAGTATTAAAGTTTCATACATTCTCTCCAATGAAGTTTCCGGAAAGAATACAGTTAATAACGTAACAGGATCTCCAAACCCATAATAATTTAGAGTGCCGATTACATCAAATCCCTGTCCAATTGTATAATCGACCATAGCAAACTTTCCTGTTGTAAAAAATGTTATTAATGCGTTTCTAATATACTTCAATGCCACAACATGCTGTGACAATCCATCAACTTTCCAAATAAATGTTCTTCCTGCAGACGCAAAAATACTGTCTAACCATAAAGCCAGACAGACAAACAATACTGTATATGTCACAATAAATAAGTAAATTTTCTTCTTTTTTGTGTTAATCTTTCGTCTTTCCATACCTGTGACTTCCTACCTTTCATCACTTTTCTATCACAATGAACTTTCATTGTCAACACCATATTGTTATACGAAGATTATTTCACATTTATTTCACAATTAATCAAATTTTTCTAAAATCCGGTATGCAGAGTATTTCTTCATTTTTAATCTGCAGGAAAATCTACCACCTTTACAAACCAAAATTTTTAAAACCCCAGGGCAGATGCCCCGGGGTCTTAAAAATATATAGAGAAAAACTTCGAAAGGTTTTCTAATTGCTATAAACTTACCACTTCAAATCAATTACAAGTGCTGTAGGATTTGTATAGTGAAGAAGTGTACTCTGATCATTTACATCATCATAACAGAATCCATAAGAGAAGTTATTAACTGAATGCTGATGTAAGAATGCTGAATAGTAATTATATGTACTATTCTTATAGTATGCACTTGGATTCTGATAATTTGCCGGATCTGTTGCTACACCTCTGTTAAATGCTGCACAAAGCTGAGCTTCAATTACTAACTCTGTTGAAACACCTCTGTTAAAATTACCTTTTCCTTCTAATACATCCTGAGTTGTTGGTTTGTAAACTTTGTATGTTCCATTGTCTCCATCTTTTGTGAATACCATATGGTCTCCATTTACTTTTCCTCTAAATGTACCTGCGTCACACTTAAACACTAATGTTTCTCTTGAATATTTATTCCAGAACTCATTAATATATGCATCAAAATAGGTTGCATTTTCTTTTCCTTCATTAAATGAACCCTTACATGGAGCCATAATTCTGTCTTTATTTACGAGTGACTGCCAGATAGTAGGAGCTGATGCTTTGTATGCTGCAAAGATTTCATCTCTTGTTCCAACATCACCTACTGTTTTATCGTATACATCATAGTCACCAGGTCTGTTATCAAATCCACCC
Organism: uncultured Eubacterium sp.; assembly: GCA_910584795.1. Taxonomy (GTDB): domain Bacteria; phylum Bacillota; class Clostridia; order Lachnospirales; family Lachnospiraceae; genus Eubacterium_G. Next base: position 26,752 of record CAJUBZ010000004.1, read on the forward strand.
TGTCCCACTAATCGTGTAACAACTGGGAAACTAAAGAAATCAACTCTTGTTGTATTTCCCCAATATTCTTTATTTGTAACTGTGAACTCTGCAAATTCAAATAGTACATCACTATTAGGATCTGATGGATTGTTAAGGTCCGGTCCTGCATATCCTACATTTCCAGCCTCATCATTGTTAAATGTAATATAAACAGGTTCACCATAACTCAAATACATTCTTCCAGATTCAATATCCGGCAAATATACATAACTTGCTTCTGCCAAGGAATGTGCAATATTAGCGCATTTTCTACCATTCTTTTCAACTGTATTTAATGCTGTACTTGCTTTAATAAGATTTCCCTGTGCATCAAGGTAGCAGATTTCATGATTCTTATCTCTTCCGATAACAATCCAATAAATCTGGTCATCTCTGTACTTTCCGTTTGTTCTATTGTTTAACTGTAAGAACATTCTGTCATTTCTAACCGGAATATCTGTTCTAAGCTGAGGAACATCTGTGTTTGGATTCACTATCGGTTTTGTCGGCTGTGGCTGTGTTGGTTGTGGCTGTGTTTCCTGCTGGCTTCCACCTGTTGCCACATTAACATTCATAGTGATACGCTCTGATTCTTTAGAACCTGAAACGGTAGAAATTTCTACTGTATGATTTCCTGCCGCATAGCCTGAATATGTGTAATATGCACATCCAACCTTTGATGCAACCTGTTTTCCGTCAATATATACATTATATGAATTAATATTTCCTCTGCCCCAGACAACTCCAATTGTTCCTGCTGCCGGATTACTTACTACTGCACCAAATGGCTTTTCAATACTTGTATCAACACCTGGTACTTTTGTTGGCGCCTGTGTAGTTGGTACTGTTGGTTTTGCTGTCGTTGGTACAGTCTTTTTGCGAACAACAATAGAAGACATCTGATCATTAAAATCTCCACCAATCCAAGGTGTGTCTGATGTAATTATTCTTGATTCTCCCTGGAAATTATCATCAGCATAAAGTACTGCTTCATATCCATTTTGAACCTTTATTGATGAAAGATCATCATTTCTAAATCCTTTTGCTTCGAGTGCTGCAAGGTTATATCTTCCCTCGTTTAATGCAGTAACTCTTCCACCATAATTAATATCCTGATAAATATATACAACACCTGTCTCTAACTTTGTTGTAGTTGGTTTTGGAGTTGTAACTACCTGTGAATGTCCTCCAACTGTAATATTAAATGATGCTTTTACTGATTCATTTGCACCTAGAACAGTTGTAATACTAACTGTATGATTTCCTGCCGGAATATTATCAAATTCATAATAAGCACATCCTACAGCATTTGCTATAACTTTGTTATCAAGATAGATATTGTATGTGTTAATATCTCCACGTCCCCAAACAATACTAAATGTATTATTTCTTGGACTGTCTACCACTACACCAAAAGGTGCTGCAATATTTGAACTTTCCCCCGTACTTGCCTGATTTCCAGTTACATATGACATTTCTTTAGAATCATACTGACATCCGCCTTTATTATATGTGAATGAACAAGTAATTTTATCACCTTTCTTCAATCCATTGATTGAATACTCATACTTTGTATTGCTGCCATTCATTCCGACATTCTGTTGTGCACCATCATTAACTTTGTAATGAGCAATGACATATGCTGCATAACTGGATGCATTAAATATTAGTTTTGTTGTATTTGCAGAAATTTCCTCTGCAGTTACTGTGTAATCTGCTGCACTTTCAATTGTTGCTGCTTTTGCTTTCTGTGTATCAGCAATGCTCATACCCGTTACTAAAAGAGCAATTGCCAATACGGAAGATAAAATCTTCTTAAACATTCTTCCCTTCATAAAATCCTCCTAAACTATTTTTTGTTTTTCCGTACACACATATCGTTTTATCTCTTGATGATACTGTTTTACAATATAAAAACATTTCAAAAAAGGATTAAATTTTTATAAAAGGTACAATTTTTAATAAAAGCATTTTTCGTTTTTTTTTTAGAAAGGTACCCATTTTTTAAAAAATAAAAAAGAGACATCCCGTCTGTTCACTCATTTTGTTTTAAGTGTTACAGCATTTTGATGTCCCTTTTTATAAGCTTTTTTTCCTATCTATATCCTCTTATTGTCGGTTCTAAAATCCCCTTTTCAAAAACAAATATTGTCAGGTATGGTATTGCACTGCATATTCCCCAAAAAATTGACATGCCGGACACATATACACTGAAACCGCTTGTTACAAACCCATGCGTTGCCATCTGTCCTAATATTACAAGAAGTAACAATGATGACATCTTAGGAACCATTCTTATTCCGCCCTTTTCTCTCAATATAAACAGACCAAATGTCAGAATCGAGATTATTGCAGTACCTATGTAAACGATTAAATTTGTATGAAAATATTCACTATTTAATGTCTCATTAAACTCCTGCTTTTGCGCAAACATCATAACAAGTATGACTACATAATACAAAATAAATACTGCATATGATATATGAAGCAGCCCATTAAGATTTCCTTTCACTAAAGATACCGTAAACAAAAACATTGCTGCCATAGCTATCAACACAATGACTCTTGGTATCGTCCATGATACGGTTCCTTTTTCAATAATATCTGTCTCCAAAAAATATACTGGTCTGTAAAATTGATAAAACAAACACAGTTCAGATAATAAACATAATAGAAATACTACCATTTCTCTTGTTCTACGCATATTACCGCCCCTCTTTCCTAAGTTTGTATTTATTTTACTATATTCGGATAATTTTTGCAAAAAATGTTACAATTATGGGAATTCCTTACAAAAAAAGATAAGGTAACAACAATTTTACCTTATCTTTCATTTAAATCAGTTAAAGAAAACTTTTATTTATTCCCTAAATACTTTTCTATACTATCTATCGCCTGTGCTTCATCCTCACCATCAGCAGAGATTTTTACTGTCTGCCCCGGGACAATGCCTAAAGCCATCATTCCCATAATACTCTTTGCATTTACTTTTTTGGTTTCAAACTCTACGTAAATTTTACTCTCAAACTGACTTGCAACTTGTACACATTTTGCTACCGGGCTTGTTTCTGCTCCCTGTTTAATATCGATTGTTACATCCCTTGTTGTCATTTAAACTTTTCCTCCTTAGGGTCATCCTCTTAAATCATCTGCAATCTGACAAATCTTTCTAAGCCTATGGTTTACACCTGATTTTCCAAGGGGAGGTGCCAACCTCTCTCCTAACTCCTGCAATGATGCATCTGGATTTTCTATGCGTATCAATGCTATATCCTGTAACTTTGGCGGAAGATAACCAATACCTTTCTTCTTTATAATATAATTAATATCCTCTATCTGCCTGACCGAAGTCGCTACAGTTTTCTTTATATTGGCTGTCTCACAATTGACCTGTCTATTGTAATAATTACTCATACCCTTTAAGATACGAATATTTTCCATTTCCATTAAAGAAACGTGGGCTTCCATTACGTTTAAAACGTCTACTATTCCTTCGCCTTCTTTTAGATATACCACATAACCACCTTTTCTGGCAACCATTTTTCCTTCAATATTGAATTTTTTCAACAAATTTATCAGTTGTTCCGACTTTTTATTACTATTACATTTAATTTCGAAATGGTAGGATTTGTTCGGATCACTCATAGAACCTGCCGCCATAAAAGCTCCTCTAATAAATGCTCGTTTACAACAGTCCTTCATAATTACAATGTTGTTTGTAATAGAAAAATTCTCCTCAATATCGCCTGCATCATTTATTAACTTTGTCGCCTGCAAAATCTTTATTGCTTGCTGATTGTCTGTTACAGTTAAAGTATATGTCTTTCCTATCCTGGAATATGCATTATCCCTAATGGTAATTTCTGTGTCAATATGGAATGTCTTCCATAATAATGTGTGAATCTTCTTTGCAGTAGGTTCTGTCTCTGTTCTAACACGAATCGCATAATTATTTTTATCATCAATCATTACACTGCCACACATTGAAATCATGGCTGCCAGTTCTGCAACTCTACAGTGTACTGTATTACTGATATGAGATGACAGTTCCTCTTTTACCTTACTTGAAAAACTCATAAACTCCACTCTCTATCTTAAAATATCTCTGTGGGCAACTTTAATACCATAATTTGCATCTGCCTGATTCAACTGGCTGTATAACTCATTTGCTACTGTGACTGACCTATGATGCCCTCCTGTACAGCCAATTCCTATAACCAACTGATTTTTCCCTTCATCTATATAGTTGGGAATTAAAAATTTTAGCATATCCATCAATTTATTTAAAAACTTCTTAGATACCTCAGACCGTAAAACAAACTCACGAACCTCCTGCTGCTCACCGGTCTTATGCTTTAACTCCGGTATATAATATGGATTCGGCAAAAATCTAACATCAAATACCAAGTCACAATCTGCCGGTACTCCATATTTAAATCCGAAGGATAAAATAGTAATAAATAAATTTCTATAGTCCTGATTCATTACAAATATTTTTTCTATTTCAGTCCTCAGATCACGCACCAGCAAATTACTTGTATCAATAATATAATCTGCCTGTGTCCTCAAATAGGCAAGTTTTTTTCGCTCTGCCTTTATTCCATGTTCAACACTATCTGTCTCTCCCATAGGATGACTTCTTCTTGTCTCTTTGAAACGTTTTATCAACGTATTATTGCAGCAATCCAGAAACAAAATTTCATAATTCTGCTCTTTCTTTTTCAACTCTAAAAGTACATTATTTATTTTCTCAAGATTTTCACCACTCCTAATGTCCACACCAATTGCCACTTTATTTTTTTCGCTTGTCTGGGCAAACAAAAGATCTGCAAAATCTTCTATTAAATCTACGGGTAGATTATCCACACAATAATATCCATTATCTTCGAAAACTTTCAATGCCGTAATCTTTCCGGCACCGGACATCCCTGTGACAATAACAAAACGCATATAATTCTCCTATATAATCTTTACTTCCGTCTCGAGTTCTACCCCGAATTGTTCCTTTACTTTCTCCTGTACATCACTTATAAGCTGCAGAACCTCTGTTGCTGTTGCGTTATCATAATTTATCACAAAACCACAATGCTTCTCTGATACCATAGCTCCACCCACTTTATATCCCCGAAGTCCCGAATCCTCAATAAGTTTTCCTGCAAAATATCCTTCAGGACGCTTAAAGGTGCTCCCTGCACTTGGGAATTCCAACGGCTGTTTAAATTTTCTCTTCTGCATAAGGACCTGCATGATTCCACCAATTTCACCAGCACTTCCAATCTGAAGTCCAATACACATCTGTAATACTACCATGCCTTTTTTGGCTATTATACTGGTCCGATACCCCAGTTCTAAATCCTTTGCTTCTATCTTCTCAACTTCACCGTCGTGATTTAACACTTTAACCCATTTAATAACGTCCTTCATTTCTCCGCCATAAGCTCCAGCATTCATCACAACCGCTCCGCCGACATTTCCGGGTATTCCGTGAGCAAACTCAAAACCTGACAAATCATTTTCATATGCTGCCATAGCCACTGCCGATAATTTTGCACCGGCATCAGCAACAATCTCTTCTCCAATCACATCTATACTGCTGATTCGATTATTTAGTTCAATAACGACCCCCTTATATCCTTTATCTCTAACTAAAATATTACTTCCATTGCCAATAACCATATACGGATAGCAGTTCTCTTTGCATACCTTAATTATCTGTGCCAGTTCCTCCACAGTACCTGGTACAATATAAATCTCTGCTTCACCGCCACATCGAAATGTACAATGTTTTGCCATCGATTCGTTTTGCTTAATATAATCCTCTCCAACAATACTTTTTAACTTTTCAAACACAATATTTACACACTCACTTTCACCACAAATTATCTTACAACCAGTGCTGCCGCACCATACATTCCTGCATCATTTCCAAGCTCTGCCAAATGCACCGCTGCATCTCCACAAGCTGTAAAGCAAGTTTCTCTATATGTAGTCTTAACCGCATCAATTAAATACTGACCTGCTTTGCTGACTCCTCCGCCAATAATAAATGCTTCTGGATTCATTGTCACTGCAATATGAGCCATTGCTCTTCCAAGATAGCTGCCCATCTGATGAACTACTTCTTCTGCTCCTGCATCTCCCTCTTTTGCTAAATCAAAAACATCTTTTGCTGTAATTTCGTTTCCGTAATCTATCATCTTTGTTTCTTTATTACCTGCAGCCATATATCTCTTAGCCAATCTTACTACACCGGTAGCTGAGGCATATTGTTCCAAACATCCTTTTCTGCCACAACCGCAGATTTCTGTTTCTTCATCATTCATATGCATATGTCCGATTTCTCCTGCTCCGCCATTATATCCCGTTAAAATATTATTATTTATAATAACACCGCCGCCAACACCGGTACCTAATGTAATCATGACAATATCATGATAGTTTTTTCCACCGCCCTTCCAGTTTTCACCAAGAGCTGCCACATTGGCATCATTTCCAGCCTTAACCTTAACTCCATGAAACATTTCTGATAACTTTTCTGCTACATTAAATGTTCCCCAGCCGAGATTTACACATTGAAGAACTGTACCATCTGCAAGTACGGGTCCCGGAAGACCAATTCCAACACCTTCTATATCATCTAAACGAATACCTTCTTCGACTAATTTCCCTTCCAATGCTTCGCAGATATCTCCTAATATGGCTTCACCAAAGTTTTCTGTATTGGTCTTTATTTCCCATTTATCCAACATGTTTCCACTAGTCTCTAAAAAACCGATTTTAATCGTTGTTCCACCAACATCAACTCCAAAACAATACTTCTTCACAATATTTCCTCCACTTTCTTATTTTAATCTCTAGTTTTTAACAATCCTTGTTATCCTATTATTCATTTTCACCCATCATATTTTTTTGCACTCTGTTATATAATTCTACAGCTGCATTATATCCCATTCGTTTCTGCCTATGGTTTACAGCTGCTGCCTCAACGATAACTGCCAGATTTCGTCCCGGTCTGATAGGAATTTTATGACATACAACCCTATTTCCCAAAAACTCTGTATACCTCTCTTCTAAACACATGCGGTCATATTCTTTGTCTCTGCTCCATTCCTCTAACTGAATAACCATATCTATACTGGCAGAATCTAAAATGCTCTCAACTCCAAACAGTGCTTTTACATCGATAATTCCGATTCCACGCAGCTCAATAAAATGCTTTGTTATAGCCGGAGATGTTCCAATCAACGTCTCATCACTCACACGCCTGATTTCTACAACATCATCTGTTACCAGTCGATGACCACGTTTAATTAGTTCCAAGGCAGCCTCACTCTTTCCGATACCACTCTCTCCCATAATCAAAACACCCTCACCGTAAACATCAACCAGAACCCCATGTCTGGTAATGCATGGAGCAAGTTCTACATTCAGCCAGCGGGATAACTCCGCATTAAAACTTGATGTAGCAGTGTCCGTTGACATAATCGGTACTCCGTACTTTAATCCGGCTGAAATCAAATCGTCATCAGGTTTATTTCCTCTACAGAGAATAAGACACGGGATTCCACTGCTCATTAATTTTTCGTAAACCCACTGCCTGTTCTGCCTTTGCATATTATCAAGAAATGCACATTCAACATTTCCTATAATCTGGACTCTTTCCTTATCAAAATGCTCAAAAAAGCCAGCCAGCTGCAATGCCGGTCTGTTCACCTCGGGAATTATAATTTTCACTTCATCTGTATTAATCTCCGGTGTATGGTTTACTAATCCATAGTTATCTACTACCTTTGTAAAAGGAATAAAAATATCAGACATCTCCTACCTCCTCACTATATGCATCACGTTTCCTGATTCTGTCTCACTTATTCTATCATCTGTGAAAATATTTGTATATATCTTTTGCCACTTTCTGTGTAACAGAATTTACCTTTACCAGCTCTTCAACATCAGCATTCCTAATAGCTTCAATAGATTTAAAATACCTCATCAAAGCCTTTCTTCTGGACGGTCCTACTCCCGGTATATCATCAAGTACTGACTTTACTTCTTTTTTTCCTCTGAGACTTCTATGATATTCAATCGCAAATCTATGGGTTTCATCCTGTATTCTGGTAATTAACTGAAACCCTTCTGAATGTGTATTAATAGGTATTTCCTCGTTATTATAATATAAACCTCTGGTACTATGATGGTCATCTTTTACCATACCGCAAACAGGAATATTTATTCCCAGTTTATCAAGAACTTTCAAAGCCACATTTACCTGTCCTTTTCCTCCATCCATCATGATAATATCCGGAAACTTACTGAAACTTCCCAACTCATAGTCTCCATCTTCCATATCCAGTTTTCTTCTCTCTTCCAATCCATGCTTGAATCTTCTCGTAAGTACCTCTTCCATACTTGCATAATCATCCGGTCCCTGAACCGTTTTAATTTTAAACTTACGATAATTATTTCGTTTCGGTTTTCCATCTTCATAAACAATCATAGATGCCACTGATTCATAACCATTGGTATTTGATATATCATAAGATTCCATTCGATGAATTCCCTCCACTCCAATTAACTCTTCTATCTCATGGACTGCACCAATTGTTTTCTTTTGCTCTCTGCGAAATTTTTCTTTATTCTGCTCTAATAAGTTTCTGGCATTCTTAGCTGCCAGTTCCACTAGTTTCTCTTTACTACCTTTCTTAGGATGAACAATCCTGACTGTATAATTCTGGTTTCTGCTAAGCATTTGAGACAATAATTCCGGCTCCTCCACCTCTTCCTGAACCAATAACTGATGTGGAATAAACGGTGTACCAATATAATACTGTTTGATGAAACTGGTGATAATATCTGTTCCGGTATCCCCTGGTGCTGTCGTAAGATAAAAATGCTCCCTTCCGATTAACTTTCCGTTTCTGACAAAGAAAATCTGTACGACTGCATCATTTCCCTCCTCCGCATAAGCAATAATGTCCCTATCCTCAAACTTAAGTGATGTCATTTTTTGATTGCCTGCAACATGATTGATGCTATTAATCAAGTCTCTGTACTCCATTGCCTTTTCAAAATCCATCTGTGCTGAAGCGTCCTGCATCTTTTGTTCCAGTTCTTTTATCGTTTCTTTGAAGTTCCCCTCTAAAAATCTGACTGCCTTTGTAATATTTTCTCCGTACTCATCCTTGCTGATATACCCCTGACAGGCTCCATCACATCTTCCCATATGATAATAAAGGCATGGTCTTCCATTGACTGTTGGAGCTTCTTTTTTTTGCTCCTCAGAAAATACTTCTTTTTTCTCGGACTCCATGCTCTTCTCTTCCTTTACCACAATGGACTTCCTGCAATTTCTTATCTTAAACATCTTCTGCAGTAATTCAATCGTATCTTTTACTGCCATACCGCTCGTAAATGGTCCAAAATATTTATTACCGTCTTTTTTCATTGAGCGTGCTAATACAATCCTAGGATAGTCTTCACTGACAGTTACCATTACGTAAGGATACGTTTTATCATCCATGAGCATCGTATTATATTTAGGGCGATATTCTTTAATAAGATTACACTCCAAAATCAAAGCTTCCAGCTCTGAATCTGTCAAAATATATTCAAATCTGGATACATTCGATACCATTGATTCAATTTTCAAACTCTTTTTGGTGCTTTGTCTAAAATAGGAGCTGACACGCCTTTTTAAATTGACTGCTTTTCCCACATATATAATGTCATCACGATTGTCATGCATTAGATACACCCCTGGTGTCTGGGGCATTTTTTTTAGTTCCTCTGAAAAATTAAAATTACTCATAACGTTATTATATCATTTATTTAATAAAAATTAAAAACGAAAGTAAAACTTTTTATAAATAAATAAAAAAGCCCAGAGAGGTTCTCCTCCTGAACTTTTTTATTTTACATGTTTGTTTTTTCATTCCTCAACCTAGTTTTGATTTTTCTTTGTTTTTTGTTTTCTCTTTTGACTCATAACCGCCCTTTCTATATATTTATTAAGCATTTCTTATTATGCGAAATTGATTCTAATAATAATCCACACAATGTAAGATAATACCATACGATTATATGTCGCCATACAAAATATGAAATAATATATATTTTATAAACAAAATGTGTAAAAAATATAAATATATAACAATTTAAATAAAGAAAAACCGACTGGATTTCTCCTGCCGGTTTTTCATCAATCAAGCTTATACTATGTTCAGTTTTCTTCGCCTGTTAAAGAATCTTCACTCTCATTTTCAACCTTTTCCTCTAGGCCACACTGATTAAAGATTTCCATAAACTCTTTTCCTGTAATTGTTTCTTTATCATATAAAAATTCTGCAATCTTGTCTAACTTATCACGATTCTCCTGAAGTAATTGTTTTGCTGTCTCATATTTTTCTTTCAGTAAAATCTTCACTTCGTCCTCTATCTCTGTTGCAGTTTTATCACTGCAGTTCAATTGTGAATGTCCTCCGAGATACGGATCACTTATTTTTTCTAAACTCATAAGACCAAACTTTTCAGACATACCATACTGAGCTATCATAGAACGTGCGATATTCGTTGCTTTTTCCATATCGTTGGAGGCACCCGTAGTAATGGAATGAAATACAATCTCCTCTGATGCACGACCTGCCAGTAACGTAACAAGTTCTGCATTCAATTCATCTTTGGACATCAGATATTTTTCTTTTTCCGGTGCCTGAATGACATAACCAAGGCTTCCCATCGTTCTCGGAACAATCGTAATTTTTTGTACCGGTTCAGCATGTTTTTGTATCGCTGCAACCAATGCATGACCTACCTCATGAAAAGCTACAATTTTCTTTTCTTCTTTGCTGAGTATTCTGTCTTTCTTTTCTTTACCGGCAATTACGACTTCCACTGCTTCCATTAAATCGTCCTGGGAAATTGCCTTTCTACCACATTTTACAGCATTAATAGCGGCTTCATTTACCATATTCGCTAAATCTGAACCTACTGCACCACTGGTCATATTGGCAATCGCATCTAAATCTACTGTCTCATCCAATTTGACATCTTTAGAATGTACCTTTAAAGTCTCTAATCTGCCTTTAAAATCCGGAGTATCTACAATAACTCTCCTGTCAAATCGTCCCGGTCTGAGCAGTGCCGGATCCAATACTTCCGGTCTGTTCGTCGCTGCCAGTATCATTATTCCCTTTGAAGAATCAAAGCCATCCATCTCTGCCAATAAGGCATTTAAAGTCTGCTCTCTCTCATCATTACCGCCGCCATATCTGGAGTCACGGCTTTTACCAATAGAGTCTATTTCATCTATAAATACAATACATGGTGCATTTTCTTCTGCCTGCTTAAATAAGTCTCTTACCCTTGAAGCTCCTACACCTACAAACATTTCTACAAAATCGGAACCGGATAATGAGAAAAATGGTACTTTCGCCTCTCCTGCCACTGCTTTTGCCAGTAAAGTTTTACCTGTTCCCGGAGGTCCCACTAACAATGCTCCTTTTGGAAGTTTTGCACCTATTGCAGTATATTTTCCCGGATTGTGAAGAAAATCCACCATCTCCACAACTGATTCCTTTGCCTCTTCCTGACCTGCTACATCCTTAAAAGTTACTCCTGTTTCTTTTTGAATATATACCTTGGCATTAGACTTTCCTACACCAAACACACCGCCGCCTTTTCCTCCGGTAGCCTTTTTCATAATAAACATCATTAGCAGCCAGAATACTACAAGCGGTAAGATCCATTGCAGTAAAATAAATAATATACTGGTTGATGTACTAGCCTGCTCCGCCTTAAAGGTAACACCTGCATATTTATTTTTTAAATCATTGATTAATTCCGGATCATCTAATTGCGTAGTCCAAAAAGTTGTTCTTAATAAATGTGTGCCATCTTCTTTTGGCACAACATATATTTTACTGGAATCAAAAGTTACGCTTTCTACCAAATTACTATCCAGTAATTCTATAAAATAACTATATGTTATCTCCTTCTTCGTCATTGAATCAAACAGATACGAACTCATTGTTGTAAATAATAAAGCCGCAACTAATGCCACTACAATAGTAACAATGCGATTTCTCTTCTGATTGTCCTCATCCCCATGATTTCCCGGGGTTTTATTTCTGTTGTTTTCCATTGTTTTTCCTTTCTGCCTGTTATATTTAACACTGAAATATTTCTTACTCTTAACAATATGTTAAATGTTTTTTATATTATACCTTAACAATATAACATATCATGGGCTTTTAATGTTAAAAATTGGTGAACATTTCTTTAATTTTTAATAATTTTTATTTTATTCTGGCAATGAAAACTCTATGGTAGTAAACTGTTAAAGTATTTGTAATTAGCAATAAGTACAAATATATGATTGAAAATATATGTTAGTACACAATTAGGAGGAAAATGAAATGTCAGTAAAGTACGTTTTTGTAACAGGCGGCGTAGTTTCCGGTCTCGGAAAAGGTATTACCGCCGCATCACTTGGCAGACTTCTGAAAGCCCGCGGCTACAAAGTTACCATGCAGAAGTTTGACCCCTACATTAACATTGATCCGGGTACTATGAACCCGGTACAACATGGTGAAGTTTTTGTCACTGACGATGGCGCTGAAACCGATCTTGACCTAGGGCACTATGAAAGGTTTATTGATGAGAGTTTAACCAAATACTCCAATGTAACTACCGGTAAAGTTTACTGGTCGGTACTCGAAAAAGAGAGACGTGGAGATTTTGGCGGTGGAACCGTTCAGGTTATTCCACATATAACAAACGAAATCAAAAACCGTTTTTACCACAGTCTAAATGAAGAAACTGAAATCGCAATCATCGAGGTAGGCGGTACGGTTGGAGATATTGAATCCCAGCCTTATATCGAAGCAATTCGTCAATTTCAGCATGATGTAGGACACGACAATTGTATCTTAATACATGTGGCACTTATGGTTTATCTGCCTGCTTCTGAGGAAATGAAAACAAAACCGATTCAAATGAGTGTTAAGGAATTACAGCGTCTCGGTATCCAGCCGGATATCGTAGTCTGCCGTACAGAATATGAAATCAATGAGAGTTTAAAAGATAAAATCAGCTTATTCTGTAATGTTCCTTCAAGTCATGTTGTACAGAATCTCACAGTAGACATGCTTTACGAAGCACCACTTGCAATGGAAAAAGAACACTTGGCAGAAATTGTGTGTGAATGTCTTAAGTTAGACTGTCCTGAACCTGATCTTGAAGATTGGAGAATTATGGTTGAATCAGCAAAAAACCCTACACAAGAAGTCACTGTAGCATTGGTAGGAAAATATATCGCTCTTCATGATGCTTATATCAGTGTGGTAGAATCTTTAAAACACGCAGGATACCCTAACCATACTACGGTTAATATTAAATGGGTAGACTCCGAGACAATCACTGATGAAAATGCAGATGAAATATTTGCAGATATTTCCGGTATTCTTGTTCCCGGAGGTTTTGGCAAACGTGGTATTGACGGAAAACTTACTGCAATAAAATATGCAAGAGAAAACAATATTCCATTTTTAGGACTTTGTCTTGGCATGCAGTTATCTATTGTAGAATTTGCAAGAAACGTACTGGGATATAGAGATGCACACAGTATCGAATTGAATCCTGCCACAACGCATCCGGTAATCAGTCTTATGCCTGATCAGGAAGGTGTTACAGATATTGGAGGCACCTTAAGGCTCGGTTCTTATCCTTGTGTTCTTGATAAAGACAGCAAAGCCTTCCAGTTATATGATAAAGAACTGATACATGAACGCCACCGCCACAGATATGAGGTAAATAACGATTATAGAAATGACTTAACAGCTAAGGGAATGAAACTCTCCGGTATATCGCCTGATGGACGCATTATTGAAATGATTGAGATACCTTCTCATCAATTTTTTGTTGCCACTCAGGCTCATCCGGAATTAAAAAGCCGTCCAAACAGACCACATCCTTTATTCCTTGGATTTGTGAATGCTGCTATTAATAATAAATAAAAATCGGTTTATCGAGGAAACTTTCCTACTGAAACAATGCAGACAGCCAATGTCTTTACCTCGATTCTTGAACATTTATAGTAAATAAAAATAATACTGAATATTTTAAGCATTGACTTCATCTTCGAAAAAATCCTGATATTTTTTCTCAGGTAAGTCTGGACATTTGATTTTGTAAATCGAATCTCCGCTTAATATTCAGTATTATTTTTATTTTATAAATGTATTCAAAACTCTCAAGTTCCAATATTGGCTGTCTGCATTGTTACAGCATATATTCATATCTAATAAAAAAATAAGCGTTAATATATGTAAATTTTTGATGCATCTTATGAAAGTAAAATAGAATGCTTTCGCTTTATCATTTTATGGAGAAATCAAGGCTGGGTTTGAAAGATCTCTTACACTATAAATTTAATCCTTATCCTCTATTCTGAGCATCTACCAGATTCTTACTATGATAAATTTCTCTCAATCTCGGCTTTTCAATCTTTCCTGTAGCATTTCTTGGAACCTCTGCAAAAATCACCTTTCTAGGCCTCTTATATCGAGGAAGTTCCTTACAGAATTCATTAATTTCTTCCTCACTGCACTCTGTATCCGGATTTAACTCGATTATGGCAGCTGAGATTTCGCCAAGTCTTTCATCTGCCAGGCCAATAACCGCCACATCCTTAATTTTTGGATATTTACTTAAGAAATTTTCAATCTGTACGGGATAAATATTTTCGCCACCACTGATAATAACATCTTTCTTTCTATCAACCAGATAAATAAATCCATCCACATCCTTTTCTGCCATATCACCTGTGTAAAGCCAGCCATTCTTCAAGCTTTCTTTTGTGGCTTGTTCATCATTATAATAACAAGTCATCACTCCCGGACCTTTAACAATCAGTTCACCAACATCTCCTTGCGGCACCTCATTACCTTCAGAATCTACAATCTTTGCTTCCCATCCATAGCCTGGAATACCAATAGCGCCTACTTTATGTATGTTTTCCACACCCAGATGAACACAGCCAGGCCCTATGGATTCACTAAGACCATAATTGGTGTCATACTGATGATTTGGAAAATATTCTTTCCAACGTTTTATTAAACTCTGCGGAACCGGCTGAGCACCAATATGCATCAGTCTCCACTGCTCTATTTCATAATCATCCATTGTAATATCGCCCCTGTCAAGAGCCAGTAAAATATCCTGAGCCCATGGAACCAACAGCCATACAATACTACAATGTTCATTAGATACTGTTTCCATAATTGTCTTTGGTGTCACACCTTTTAACAATACTGCCTTTCCACCTGTTAAAAAACTACCAAACCAATGCATCTTCGCTCCAGTATGATACAATGGCGGAATACATAGAAATACGTCATCTTTTGTCTGTCCATGGTGATTCTGCTCTACCTTTGCAGCATGCATTAAACTCTCATGATTATGTAAAATAGCCTTTGGAAATCCTGTTGTTCCAGATGAAAAGTAGATTGCCGCATCATCCTTATCTGTCAATGAAATTTCTGGAGATAAAGAAGAACAGTTATTTACCAAATCATTATAATCTTCTGCGAAAGTAGGACAATCGCCTCCAACATAAAATAATATTCTTTTTTCATCAATTTCATCCACGATTTTTTCCAAACGACCAATAAACTCCGGTCCAAAGAAAAGTACATCCGTCTCCGAAAGTTCCAAACAATACTTAATTTCCTGCTCATCAAAACGGAAATTCATTGGAACTGCAAGGGCTCCTGTTTTTAGAATTCCAAAATAAATTGGAAGCCACTCTAAACAGTTCATCATTAATATCGCCACTTTGTCGCCTCTCTGAATTCCACGGCTTAACAATAAATTTGCTACACGGTTCGCTTTTTCATTAAAAACATGCCATGTAATTTCTCTTCTATACTGTTGATTTACATCTGGCTGAATTAACTCATACTCACGCCACGTAACTCTTTTCTTTTCCTGTATATCCGGGTTTATTTCCACCAGTGCTACATCTTCTGCAAACTCTCTTGCATTTTTTTCTAATATCTCTGTAATTGGCATTTTTTATCCTTCTTCCTTATTTATAATCAGTTCTTATGTAAACTTAATACTTATACTGATTTTTACTTCGTCACTTTAAAGTTATAAACCATTATAAAAAATATAGTCTAATAAGTCAACAATGCTATTATTATAAAAATCCAAAAATCCGATTGGCATTTTCACCTAATATTAATTTTTTTTCATTATCTGAAAGCCCTGAATGTTGAAAATCTTCCAATGCCTGTATCTGATCATACCATGGACTGTCTGTTCCATACAGAATCCGATCAGTTCCATGATTTTTTACCATTCTTCGAAACTGCTCATTCTCTAGCTTTACAGGAAACTTTGTGTTCAATACAACAGCTGTATCCAAATATAGTGGCAGTCCAATTAACTTATCTTCCACTTCATCCCACATTCTCCATCCCCCCATATGTGCTAAAATCAGTTTTTCCGGCTGAATATGGCTCCACAAATCCAATACCATATCCGGAGTGCAGTGTACTGTTTCAGGAAGTCCTACATCTTCTCCTGCATGAACAATAATTCCAAGTCCCTTATTGGCTGCATAATCTAAAATATAGAGATATTTCTTATCATTAAAAAAAGTATGCTGATAATCAGGATGTATCTTAATTCCCTTCAATTCCATTGCAATAATATCATCTATAATCGCTTTGTAGTTTTCACAATCCGGATGAATCGCTCCAAAGTTAAAAATCCTTGTCTCATTCATCTTTTCATTTAATTTTGCTGACAATCTGTTAATCTTCTCCGGCTGATTCACATTTGTTGCCACAGGACACACTACCGATAAATCCATACCGGCATTTTTCGTACTGTCAGACAATCCTTGAAATGTCGGTATTCTGGCACACTTTACCTCAAATCCCTGACCCTTTACAATATCTTTTTCCATATGGGCTATCGCACTTTCTGCGATTTTTTCCGGAAATGTATGTGTATGAATATCTATTATCATTTGATTCTCCTTCTTTCCAAATATCTTTGCCAAACGCCTTACCAGCATACATTTTTGATAAAAACTTTTGCATTTTCCCACATTTTTCATAGGAATTTTCTCATGTTTTTGTATTAAAATTCTCCAGATGGTATTTTTATTCTCAGATAAGATGATGTATCAAAAAAATTATCAATAATATTTTCTCCAATAGTACATCCATCATCTAATTTAGACATATAAAGCGGAACTCCTCCTGTGATTCCATATGCCATTGCTAAATCTGTTTTATTAAAATTATGATAATATTCCTTTCACTCCTCAAAGGAAAACGGAAGAATTTTCATTTGAGATGTTCTTCTCCCATAAAGTGGGCTTTGATAGCCCAGTAAGTTATTTATCTATAGGTAATTCATAGAACTAAAAACGGAGCCATCACTGAACTGCAGATGACTCCGTTTTTCTATGCTATTTCATAGCCACGCTCAAACGCCGCTACATTGATATCAATTGTCTTCGGCGGAACTGTATTCTTAATTACCTCTATCCACTGCTCCTTTGGAAAATCCATATGCTTCGCTGCGATGCCAAGAATAATCACATTAAAAACTCTTGAATTGCCCATAGCCAGAGCCTCTGCCTGTGCGTCAACAGATATTACCTTATACTGCTCTGTTAAAGATTCAATAATGCCTTCTGGATACTCTGCCACACCTGTCACTACCGGCATCGGATCGATTCTCTGATCATTTACAATAATAACACCGTCTTTCTTAAGAAAATGAGCATAACGTAATGCCTCTAATCTCTCAAATGCAATCAATACATCAGCTTTACCAGGTTCAACAATCGGCTCTGCAACCTTCTCACCATATCTTACATAAGTAACAACACTGCCTCCGCGCTGTGCCATACCATGTACTTCAGATAATTTTACATCATATCCTGCAGCAACTGTGATACCACCTAATATTCTACTTGTAAGGAGAGTACCCTGACCGCCAACGCCTACAATCATAATATTCTTTGTCTCTGTCATGATTATTCTCCTTTCTTTTTTAACTCAATGGCACCAAACTTACAATTACTCATGCAAAGTCCACAGCCATTACACATTGTTTCATCAATTAATACTGTTCCATCTACATTCTTTGTCATTGCAGGGCATCCCGGTACTAAACACTGTCCACACTTCACACACTTTTCAGGAATTGTGTAGCACTTGCCCTTTGGAACAAAAGATTTCAATAACGCACAAGGTGACTGGGAAATAATAACAGAAACCTCGTCTCTTGCCACTTCTTCTTTTACTACCTTTGTCAATCTATCAACATCAAAGGCATCAACTACCTCTACATGCTGTACACCTAATGCCTTACATAAATCAACCAAGTCTACCTGATATGCCGCCTCACCGGATAATGTTTTTCCAGTCGCAGGATGGTCCTGATGACCTGTCATACCTGTGGTTGAATTGTCTAGAATAATTACGGTACCAGTTGATTTGTTATATACCATATTCATAAGGGAATTTACACCTGTATGAAGGAATGTACTGTCTCCAATTACAGCCACCCAGTTCTTGATATATTCCTTGCCTTTTGCTTTTTCCATTCCATGAAGAGTAGAAATACTAGACCCCATACAAAGTGTTGTATCAACAACCCCTAATGGATTAACCGCACCTAAGGTGTAACATCCTATATCTCCTGCCGCATGAATTCTCAATTTCTTTAGTACGGAATATGTACTTCTGTGAGGGCAGCCCGGACACAAAATCGGTGGTCTTGCCGGTGCCTGTGCCGGCTGTTTTATGTCAACCTTTTCACCTAGAATCTTTTCTCTGAGCATATTTGCACTGTATTCACCCTGAATCGTAAATAAATTCTTTCCTTCACATACAATGCCCATTGCTTTTACCTGTTCCTCAATAACAGGCTCTAATTCTTCAACAATAATCAGTCTGTCCACCTTGCTTGCAAATTCCTTAATAAGACCTTTCGCCAGAGGATGTACCAGTCCGAGTTTTAATACTGACGCATTTGGAAGGACTTCCTTAACATACTGATAAGGAATACCACTGGTAATAATACCAACACTTGTATCATTATACTCTACCTTATTAATATCCAAGTTGCTTGCGTCTTCAGCCATTCTGTTCATTCGCGCTTCCACTTTTACGTGTGCCGAAATCGCATTTACCGGCATCATAACATTCTTCTGTATATTTCTCTCATAAGGTTTATCTTCTATCTCTACTCTGTCTTCAAGATTTACCAACCCTTGAGAATGTGCAAGTCTTGTCGTTGTTCTCAAAATAACCGGAGTATCATATTCCTCTGATAACTCAAAAGCTCTCTTTGTAAAGACTCTTGCTTCCTCGCTGTCTGATGGTTCAATAACCGGAATCATCGCAGCACGTCCTACCATTCTGGTATCCTGCTCGTTCTGTGAACTATAGATTCCCGGGTCATCTGCCACAACGACTACAAGACCGCCATTTACTCCAATATATGCATCTGAATAAAGCGGATCAGCTGCCACATTCAGACCTACCATCTTCATCATACACATAGAACGGCTTCCTGCCATAGATGCACCAATTGCTACCTCTGCTGCAACTTTTTCATTTGGTGCCCACTCTGCGTAAACACCATCATATTTCACTACATTTTCGCTTACTTCCGTACTCGGTGTTCCCGGATATGCAGATGTCACCTTAACCCCTGCTTCGTAAGCACCTCTTGCTATGGCTTCATTGCCCAGCATAATCGTTTGTTTACTCAAATCTATTTCCTGCCTCTCATAAATATTCCTATTACTGATTTCTAATATTCTATGCAAAGAAATCGATATTCTTCCACGCATATTTTATCGAAAATCAGCACTTTATTGTCATAAAAAGTATTATAAATTATTGTATGTTTTTAGTCAATAAAAGAACGGGCAGACATTCCCGTTCTCTACTTCAGATACATTTTCTGTTTTGGCAGCAGGCTCACCGCAATTTCCGTCATCTCCTCCGGTGTTTCCCGCATTCCATCTCTGACCCAGTTTTCCACTACTGCAATACACCCAAACACAATATAATAACGATAATATTCATACTGTTTCAGGCTCTTATCAATAAACTTATCTTTCCACCTGAGCATATATTTATTATGTATATAATTTCCCAGCTTTTCATATCCTGTCTGATTCTGCATACTAAAAGATAAAATGTCCGCTTTTGTTTTATCTTCGTAAAAATATTGGAATAGAAGCGAGAAAAAACCTACTGCATCTCCACCTTCTGTTTTTTCTACGATTTTCTCCAAATCTGCACATATTTCTTTTTGAAGCTGCTCTAGTGTATCTACAGGATCCCTGTAATACTGGTAAAATGTAGCTCTCGTAATATCTGCCTTATCTGCCAGTTCCTTGATGGTGACATTCTCCACATTTTTATTTTTTAATACTTCAATTATCGCCTCTTTAATTGCCTTTTTTGTTCTTCTGATTCTTCTGTCTGTCTTTTCCAAATTTTCCATTTTTACTCCATTCCTCTTGTCTTTACCGAAAAAGCAAACACACTCTTCTGCATTATATTAATTTTCTGTTTATAGAAATAACTATTTCTATATTATACCTTTTCATCCGTGAAATGTACATTGCTTGTGATGCCACAAAATAATTTCTCTATTACAATATCTCATATTAGTTCTCAAACAATCTTTTCATTACCTGATGCACTGTACTAATCTCTTTTTGCTCAAAGCTGTTTCCACCACAGAATAAAAGTCCATTGTCCACATCTCCTTTTGCCGCATTAATCAACCGCTCCGTAATACAATAAGGAATCTCTGCAGGATTACATTTCTTTAAGCACCTGAGACATCTCTCTGGTGAAAACTTCTTTCCATTCATAACTTCTGTCATAAACTTATTCTTTATCGCTCTTCCGGGCATTCCCACTGGGCTTTTCACAATGCTGATATCCTCTTTTTCTGCATGAATATATGACTCTTTGTATCTGACATCTGCATCACATTCAGCAGTTGTCACAAATGCAGATGCCACCTGTACTCCATCCATTCCAAGAGCAAGGGCATGATTTATTTCTTCTTTCTTTGAAATTCCTCCCGCTAACACAATGGGGATATATTTCTTATACTTTTCCCGATATGTCTGTACAACCTCCTTAATCTGCAGGACTTCATTATCATAACTTTCATTTTCGTATTTTATTACTTCTTCTTTTGAAAAGCCCAGATGTCCCCCTGCCTTTGGTCCTTCTATCACAATCATATCCGCTGTGGTTGCATATTTCTTATCCCAATATTTCAAAATAACCTCTGCGGACTTTTTCCCAGAAACAATCGGTGCAATTTTGGTTTTATAACCTTTCACAAGTTCCGGCAGTTCTACCGGCAGTCCTGCCCCTGAGATAATAATATCTGCACCACTCTTTACCGCCTCTATCACCTGCTCTTTGTAATGATTCAATGCTGTCATAATATTAAAACCAATAATTCCATCAGGAGAAATTTTTCTCGCTTTTTGAAACTCCTGTCTGATTGCTCTTAAATTTGCTCTCAAAGGATTCTCATAAAAGTCTTTTTCTTTATAACCAATCTGTGCTGTAGATATAATACCCACTCCACCTTCATTCGCAACTGCTCCTGCAAGATTTGCCAATGAAATTCCTACTCCCATTCCTCCCTGAATTACAGGAATCTCTGCTTTTAATTCTCCTATGACTAAAGGTCTTAAATTCATTACATTCTCCTAAATCTTTTATATCGTTCTTCTACGATTTCTGCCTCAGTAAGTTTCATCTTTTCTGCTATAAACAGTTGAATTTCAATATCTAACTGTTCTACTACACTTGCCATGTTTTCTACACAATAATTATCCGGTTCACTGAAAACCTTTTCTATAACATTTAACTCTTTAATATCATGTGCAGTCATTTTCATGGCATCAGCCGCCTTGTCTGCCAATTTCCCATTTTTCCACAAAATACTGGCATATCCTTCTGGAGAGAGAACAGAATAAACCGAATTCTCCAGCATCCAGACTTCATTGGCTACAGCAAGTGCCAATGCACCGCCACTTCCACCTTCTCCTACAAAAACAGATAAAATAGGAACTGAAATTCCAGACATTTCGAACAAGTTTCTTGCAATTGCCTCACCCTGTCCTCTTTCTTCTGCCTCGATTCCACAAAATGCTCCCGGCGTATCTACAAAACAAATAACGGGTCTGTGAAACTTTTCTGCCTGATTCATAAGTCTCAACGCTTTTCGATATCCCTCGGGGGATGGCATTCCAAAATTTCTGTCAATATTTTCCTTAGTACTATGACCTTTTACCTGGGAAATCACAGTCACCGGCACCCCATGGAAACAGGCAATCCCTCCCATTACCGCACTGTCATCGCCATAATATCTGTCTCCATGAAACTCTATAAAATCATCAAAAAGATTTTTGATATAATCCTCTCCTGATGGTCTTTTATTATCTCTGGAAATCTGAACCTTCTGCCATGCAGATAATCCATTCATAATAGAATCTTTGTGTATTTTAATTTTATTAAGTTCAATAGCTTCCTGGCTTGGATTTATTGTCTCTGCTTCTTTTTTATAATGCATAGAAATAATCTGACTTAATTTTTCTTTCATCTGATTTCTTTCTAGAATCAAATCCACAAATCCATGCTCCAGCAGAAATTCCGCTCTCTGGAATCCTTTTGGCAGTTTCTGCCCAATCGTCTGCTCAATAACACGTGGTCCCGCAAACCCAACTAACGCTTTGGGCTCTGCTATAATTATATCTCCAAGCATTGCGAAACTAGCAGTAACCCCACCTGTAGTAGGGTCCGTCAATACAGAGATATATAAATTTCCACTATCACTGTGGCGTTTCAATGCTGCAGAAGTTTTTGCCATCTGCATGAGAGAGACAATCCCTTCCTGCATTCTTGCACCACCAGAACACGAAAAAATAATAACCGGAAGATTTTCCTTTGTTGCCCTCTCTACAGTTTGGGTAATTTTTTCTCCTACAATACTTCCCATACTTGCCATCATAAATCTTCCATCCATAACAGCAACTGCTGCCGGATGTCCATTTATTAAAACTTTTCCTGTTATTACTGCTTCATCTAATTTTGTCTTTTCTTTAATATCTAATAATTTCTTTTCATATTCTGCATCCTGAAGGGGGTTTTTAATCTCCATTCCCTCAAACCATGATTCGAAACTTCCTTTATCAGCAATCATACGAATTCTTGTCTTTGCATGAATTCGAAAATACTCTCCACATTTCGGACATATATATCCCTTTTCCTTTACTTCTTCTGAGAGGACCATATTGCCGCATTTTTTACATTTTGTAAATAATCCCTTCGGTACATCCGGTCTTGGAATTTTAATTGTTATGTAATCATTTCTCTGCTTTTTGATTCGTTTTTGTAATTTCAACTTACAGCTCTCCTGTCTTTGTTAAACTTCTCTATAAAATCCACATCAAAATTTCCCGAAATAAATTCGCTGTCATTTATAATTTCATATTCATAATCAATGTTTGTGTCAATGCCCTCAATCACTACTTCTCCAAGGGCACTTCGCATTTTACAGATTGCTTCTTCCCGGTTCTCACCATGAACAATTAATTTTGCAAGCATGGAATCATAGTAAGGTGTCACCTCGCAGCCTGAAAATATTGCAGAGTCCACCCGTACACCATTTCCGCCCGGAAAATGCATTTCCGTAATTTTACCGGGACACGGTCTAAACCCTTTGTCAGGATTTTCCGCATTAATTCTACATTCTATGGAATGTCCTTTCATTACAATTTCTTCCTGCGTAAAAGGAAGTTTTTCACCGTCAGCAATCTTTATCTGTTCTTTTACAATATCAATTCCTGTAATACTTTCTGTAATGGGATGCTCTACCTGTATTCTTGTATTCATTTCCATAAAATAATATTTACCGTTTTTCTCCAACAAAAACTCTATCGTTCCTGCATTCTCATAGCCTGCTGCAATTGCAGCCTTCACTGCCATTTGTCCCATTTCTCTGCGCTGTTCTTCTGACAATGCACATGATGGTGCTTCCTCAATTATTTTTTGATGATTTCTTTGCAGAGAACAGTCTCTTTCTCCCAGATGCACTACTTTTCCATACTTATCCGCCAGAATCTGAAATTCAATATGTCTTGGATGTTCCACAAAATGCTCAATATACATCGTGTTGTCACCAAAAGCCATCTCGCTTTCCTTCTGTGCAGACATAAATGCATTTTCAAAATCATCTGCTGTGTAAGATACTCTCATACCTTTACCACCACCGCCGGAAGCAGCTTTTATCATAATCGGATATCCCACTTTCTCAGCAATATCTTTTCCTATAATGCAGTCTGTAATTCCATCATTATTTCCGGGGATTACTGGTATTCCTGCATTTATCATTGTATTTCTTGCTTCTACTTTGTTTCCCATTTTCTCTATCACATCAGACTTCGGACCTACATATGTAATATTGCATTTTTCGCATAATCTTGCAAAGGTTGGATTTTCCGACAAAAATCCGAACCCGGGATGAATGGCATCTGCTCCTGATGTTATTGCTGCACTGATAATGCTTTCCATATTCAGATAGCTCTCACTCGATTTTGTCTCTCCGATACAGATTGCCTCGTCTGCCAGCTGTGTATGAAGTGCTTCTTTATCTGCCACAGAATATACTGCTACTGTCTGTATTCCCATTTCCCTGCAGACTCTAATAATTCTTACAGCGATTTCTCCTCTGTTTGCAATTAACATTTTTTGTATCACTAAAATCACCTCAATTTCAACTATCCAACCATAAATGTCAGTTCTGCCACAGCCACTGTCTTCCCATCTACACTGGCTACTGCTTTACCAATGCCTACCGGTCCCTTTTGCTGAATAATTTCTGTTTCCAGCTTTAATTTGTCTCCAGGAACTACCTTACCTCTGAAACGGCATTTATTAATTCCACCAAAAAAAGCTGTCTTTCCTTTATTCTCTTCCATACTCAAAATTGCCACTGCTCCTACCTGTGCCAGTGCTTCAATAGTTAATACTCCCGGCATTACCGGAATTTCCGGAAAATGTCCCGCAAAAAAATCTTCCCGATAAGTCACACACTTGTATCCCACTGCATACTTTCCCGGCTCATAATCCTCTATATAATCAATTAATAAGAAAGGATGCCTATGAGGAATAATTTTTTTAATTTCTTCTATATTTAGCATACTATGCTCCAATCTTCTGGCTTTTACAATAATATAATTCTAATTTACACAGCACTTTTATTCTATTACAAATAATGTCTGACCGAATTCTACTGCTTCTTCATTATTCACACAGATCTCTTTTACCATGCCGTCATATTCTGATTCAATTTCATTCATTAATTTCATGGCTTCCACAATAGCAAGTACCTGTCCCTTTTTTACCACATCTCCCACAGTGACAAATGGCTCTTCGCCCTCTGCCGGTGCCATATAAACAGTTCCTACCAATGGAGATTTTACTGTCTTTGCATCAACACCTTCGTCAGTAATAACTGTCTGATCTACATCTGAAACGTTGCTGTTTTCTCTCACATATTCTTTTACAATCATACTGCCTTTTCCTTTAGAAAGAGACAACATTACATCATCTTCTTCATATTGAAATTCATCAATTGCTGAATTTGAAACTTCCCTGATTAACTCTTTGATATCATTAATATTCATTTCTTAAGCCCTTTCCTCTGAATATTTTTTGATTGCAATGGTCCCATTATGTCCACCAAATCCTAAAGAATTCGATAAGACAAAATTTACATCCTGATAAACTCCCTGTCCCATCACATAATCCAAATCGCATTCCTCGCCCGGCTCTTTCAGACCTACCGTCGGATGAATATATCCCTCTTCTATTGTCTTCACGCATGTAATAAACTCAACACCACCGGCTGCTCCTAACAGATGACCTATCATTGACTTTGTCGAATTTATTTTTACATTTTTTGCAGCCTCTCCTAATGCCAGTTTAATGGCTCTTGTTTCAAATAAATCATTGTGATGTGTGCTGGTTCCGTGGGCATTGATATAATCTACTTTTTCCGGATTCATCCCCGCCTCTTTTATGGCGATTTCCATTGCTTTGGCAGCACCGCTTCCATCTTCTGCAGGAGATGTAACATGATAAGCATCACATGTAGCTCCATATCCTGCCACCTCAGCAAGAATATTAGCACCTCGCTTCTTTGCATGCTCTAATTCTTCTAAAATAACGATTCCTGCTCCTTCTCCCATAACAAAGCCACTGCGGTCTTTGTCAAATGGTATAGATGCCTTATATTTATCTGTGCTTTTTGTTAGTGCAGTCAGATTTGTAAAACCTGCTACTCCCAGCGGAGTGATTGCACTCTCTGTTCCACCTGCAATCATTACATCCGCCTCACCACATTGTATCGAGCGATATGCCTCACCAATAGAATGAGTTCCTGTTGCACAGGCTGTAACTACATTAATGCATTTTCCCTTTGCACCAAACGCAATTGCCACATTTCCGGCAGCCATATTGGTAATCATCATTGGCACGAGAAGTGGTTTTACTCTGTCGTTTCCTTTTTCCAGCATTTTTTTATGCTCAATCTCCATATCATTCATTCCGCCAATGCCGGAACCAACGCTGACACCGACACGATAGGAATCTTCCTGCTCCAAATTAAGACCTGACTGTTCTATTGCCTCCTTTGCTGCACAGACAGCATATTGAGAGAAAGGTGACATACGTTTTGCAGATTTAAAATCCATTCTTTCTTTGGGAATAAATCCTTTTACCTCTGCCGCCAGTTTTACCGCATAATCCGTAGTATCAAATTTTGTAATCTCATCAATTCCTACTTTGGATGCTTTTACACTTTCCCAAAATTCTTCTACATTATTTCCGATAGGTGTAATTGCACCCATTCCCGTAACTACTACTCTTTTCAAATCAATCACTCTCCATTCTTCTACTATCAGGCTGCTGACCCACATCTCTTTTATGAACCAATAGATGTCAGATTAAATTACCATTCCACCATCAATATGGAATACCTGGCCTGTTATATAATTGCTGTTACTGCCCGCCAGAAAACCAGCCAGCTCTGCCACTTCTTCTGCTTTACCGAATCTGCCGAGAGGAATTTGAGCAACGGCTTGCTCCTTCACCTTTTCTGACAGTGCATCTGTCATATCTGTCTCTATAAATCCAGGAGCAATGGCATTTACATTAACATTTCTTGAGGCCAGCTCTCTTGCCATAGACTTTGTAATTCCAATTACTCCTGCTTTGGCTGCAGAATAATTTACCTGCCCCGCATTGCCAGCCACCCCTGAAACAGAAGACATATTAATGATTTTTCCATGTCTCTGCTTCATCATTATTCTGGAAACAAATCTAGTACAGTTAAATGTTCCTTTCAGATTTGTAGCGATAACATCATCAAAGTCCTCTTCTTTCATTGCCATAACCAGACCATCCCTCGTAATTCCGGCATTATTAACTAGAACATCAATTCTTCCATAACGTTTATGTATATCTTCTATCATTTGTTGACACTGAGAAAAATCAGATACATCACACCTGAGTGCCTCTGCCCTTCCTCCTGTTTTCTCAATTTCTTTTACTACATTCTCTGCTTTTTCTTTGGAACCAGCATAATTTACGACTACTGTCATATCCATAGAAGCCAGCTTCAAAGCAATTGCTCTTCCAATTCCTCTGGAGGCTCCTGTTACCACTGCCACTTTTTCATTTAACATGTCTTTATTCCTTCTAACTTTTCTAAATCTTCAAACTTATTTATATTGATACATGTAACTGTCTTATCTATCTTTTTTAAGAAACCTGCTATTGTTTTTCCCGGACCTATTTCTATAAATGTATCTACACCCTCTTTTATCATGTTTCTGACACTTTGTTCCCACCTCACAGAAGAATATACCTGCTTTTCAAGCAGTTCTTTCGTATCTTCTATATCAGATACATATTCGCCTGTCACATTAGTTACATAAGGAATTACTAAAGGTTGTAACGAAACATCTTCCAACACCTTCGCCAGTTGTACTCCCGCCTCTTTCAAAAACTCTGAATGGAATGGTCCGCTTACATTTAATTCCACACATCTTCTTGCTCCAGCCTCTTCTAATATTTTCATTGCATTATATACTGCCTGTTTCTTTCCTGTAATAACAATCTGTCCCGGACAATTGTAATTTGCCACGAACACATCCTCTAATCCTGCAATAACATTGTCTATCTCTTCACCTGTCATTCCAAGAACGGCAGCCATTGTACCCTCACCATCAGGCACTGCCCGGTTCATGAGAATTCCTCTTTGTCTTACAACTTTTATGGCATCTTCCGCTGTCATTCCACCTGCTGCCACAAGTGCTGCGTACTCTCCAAGGCTTAATCCAGCTGTTACATCAGGACAGATCCCTCTGCATTTGATCTCCTCTGTCATGGCAATATATGTAGTAACCAATGCAGCCTGTGTGTACTCTGTATTATTTATCTTTTCATTTTCCTGAAAACAGATATCCTGAATTGAAAAATCCAATACTGTATCTGCCTTTTGATAAACTGCCTTGGAAACCTCACTCAGTTCATAAAAATCTTTTCCCATTCCTACCGTCTGCACACCCTGACCAGGGTAAACAAATGCAACTTTACTCATTTCTCACTCCTCCATAGATCAGTTCTTCTGCCTGACGGACACTTCTGACAATCAGCTCCCTACAGCTGTACTCTTTCTTAATAAGACCTGCTATCTGTCCTGCCATAACACTTCCGTCAACCACATCTCCTTCTATAACGGCTTTCTTAAGCCCTCCCAAAGTAAGTAATTCTAACTCTTCAAAAGATGCTCCCTGATTTTCTCTTTTTATATATTCATTGGACATTTTATTTCTAAGTACTCTTACAGGGTGACCTGTTGTTCTTCCTGTTACTTTAGAATCAATATCTTTTGCTTTCACAATTTTATCTTTATAATTCTGATGTACTGTACATTCTTTTGTTACCACAAACTGGGTTCCCATCTGTACAGCATCTGCTCCTAACATAAATGCCGCTGCAATTCCTCTGCCATCTGCAATTCCACCTGCTGCAATAACTGGAATATTTACAGCATCAACAACCTGTGGAACAAGAGACATTGTTGTTATTTCACCAATATGTCCTCCTGCTTCTGCTCCTTCAGCAATCACAGCATCCACACCACATTTTTCCATCATTCTAGCCAGTGCACAACTAGCTACTACAGGAATTATCTTAATTCCAGCTTCTTTCCAGTCTTTAATATATTTTGCCGGATTTCCTGCACCTGTAGTGACAACTTTTACATCCTCTTCTATAAGTACCTTTGCAATTTCATCTGCCTCTGGGTTCATCAGCATAATATTTACACCAAACGGCTTATCTGTCAGTTTCTTTGCTTCCTGAATCTGCTCTCTGACCCACTGTGCCGGAGCTCCGCCTGCTCCAATAATACCTAAACCTCCTGCGTTCGAAACGGCGGCGGCTAAATGAAAATCAGCCACCCATGCCATTCCTCCCTGAATAATCGGATATCTTATTTCTAATAACTCAGTTATTTTTGTCTTCATAATGAAAACCTTCCCTTATTCTTTGTGTGCCTCAATGTATTTTACAACATCTCCAACTGTCTTGATCTGCTCTAAATCTTCTACTGGAATTTTCACGTCAAACTCATCTTCAAAAGACATTACAAGTTCAAATAAATCTAGTGAATCTGCTCCCAAGTCTTCATTAAAAGCAGCTCCCTCTACAACCTTGCTTTCATCAACTCCTAATTCCTCAACGATTAATTCTTTTACTTTCTCAAACATTTTTTATTTCTCCTTTATAATTTTTATCCGGCTGTGCCGGTTATTAACTATTTTATTTTTTCATCTTATACTCTTACTTGTATTTTTATCTTGCAACTTATGACTATTTACTACACTTCCAGATACGTTGCCGCCAATGTTACTCCCGCTCCAAATCCAGACATAATTATTTTATCTCCTTCTTTCAATTCTCCTGTACGAAAAAGTTCATCCAACAGGATTGGGATACATGCAGAAGACGTATTCCCATATTCAGAAACATTCATTGGGATCTTTTCCAAAGATACTTTCAGCCTTTTTGCAATACCCTGTAAAATTCTTGAGTTTGCCTGATGTAGAATAAACATATCTATTTCATCTTTATTTATCTGCATTTTTTTCATTAATTCCTGTATACATTCCGGAACCTGTTTTACTGCAAAGCGGAATATTTCCTGTCCGTTCATCTGTACATATGTATTTTGTATCTGATTCAGATGACCTTCTTGAGACTGTGCATTCTTCTCTTCCTGACTCATAGTTTTATTTTCTGTTTCGTCGATTAATCTTGGTCTATATGCAAACCCATTATCACAGGTAAGCGCAGCTCCCATAGAACCATCTGCGTGCATGACAGTATCAAATACTGCCTCACTATCTTTTTTGATGATAGCCGCACCTGCACCATCTCCAAAAAGAATGCATGTTCCTCTGTCGCTCCAATCCACAATTTTAGAAAGTCCTTCTGCTCCAATAATTAATGCTGTTTGAATCAGACCTGTGTCTATATAACTCTGAGCTGTATTATAAGCCATAATAAAACCTGTGCAGGCTGTATTAATATCAAAACAAAAAGCATTTACTGCCCCGATTTTATCCTGAACATAACAAGCTGTATTTGGCAGAATTACATTTGAAGAGACAGAAGAGACAATAATCATATCTATTTCATTTACATGAATTCCCGCCTGCTCCACAGCTTTCCTTGCAGCTTCCACTGCCATATCTGCCGTAGTCTCATCTTTCATAATATGTCTTTTTTTCACACCTGTCCTGTCAGTAATCCATTCATCACTTGTATCAATATAATTTGTCAAATCCTCATTGGTGATAAACTGCCTTGGAATATATGATCCTGTACCTATTATCTTTCCAAACATCTGCTGTCTCCTTTTTCAAATTGTTGCCAGTATATCCTTTTCAAAAAACCGGGTCAATAGATTTTTCCAATCCTTTACACGCATAAAAAAAGATGTAAAATACCAGACATTTCATTTTATTTTGTCTAATATCTAACATCTTTTCTGCATTTGTAAGTTCCTATTGATAAAAAATCAACACTTAATATCTGCTAACACGTCTGCCGTGCTACGCTCTTATGATTTTGTCGGTATCGCACCAAGAAAAGCAAATACCTGCTTACTCTGTCGCTTGCTTTTCTCTTGCGTGCGATAAATCGGGATTTATTTCAAATGTTCTTTTACCGGAACTTCTGTTTTTTCGTTATAACAGTCAAACAAATCTTCCAGCTCATTGTCATTTTGTTTCTTTGTAAACAGACTGACAATTGGAACAATAACCAGTCCGCCGACCATTGCAATAACACCAGAATTAATTGAAGACTTAAAAATATAATCAAGAACAGTTCCCCATCCTGAAGTATCAATTCCTCCAAGTGTAATTACTAACTGAACAACAGCAATTCCACAGCCCCAAACATAACATACAACTGTAGCGGCTTTTGTAACACCTTTCCAGTATAAACCATAAAGAAATGGTGCAAGAAATGCTCCTGCGAGAGCTCCCCATGATACCCCCATCATCTGTGCAATAAACGTCACTTCCGGATGTGCATCTTTAAATATTGCAATCATCGCCGATATCAGAATAAAGAACACTATAAATAATCTCATAATACTTACTTGTTTTTTATCTGACATCTCTTTCTTTGATGCAGGCTGAATTACATCAAGGGTGAATGTCGAACTTGATGTAAGTACGAGAGAAGAAAGTGTTGACATCGAAGCTGAAAGCACTAATACAATAACAACTGCAATAATCAATGCCGGAAGTGTTGAGAGCATTGTTGGAATAATCGTGTCAAACAATGGCTTTCCTGTCGCTTCATTAATTGAAACTTTATCACTATATAATCTGCCAAAGCCGCCTAAGAAGTAACATCCTCCTGCTACAATTATGGCAAATACTGTAGAAATAATTGTACCCTTATGTATATCTTTTTCACTCTTGATGGCATAGAACTTTCCAACCATCTGCGGAAGCCCCCATGTGCCAAGTGATGTAAGAATTACGACAAACAATAACGCCAGTGGATCTGGTCCTAAAAATGCTGTATATGCACCCTTCCATCCTGCATCCCCTGTTATACTGGCAAGACTCTTTGTCGCTTCAATAATTCCACCATTATCTATCAACACTGCACCAATTACTGCACAAATACCAAACAGCATAATAATTCCCTGAATAAAATCATTAATCGCCGTTGCCATGTATCCGCCAAAAATAACGTAAATTCCTGTAAGTACTGCCATAACAACAATAACTACCCAGTAAGGTATATCAAATACAAGACCAAATAAACTGGAAAGTCCATTGTATAAGGATGCGGTGTATGGAATTAAAAATATAAATACAATAACGGATGCCGCCACTTTCAACGGTGTAGAATTAAATCTTTTTCCAAAAAAGTCCGGCATCGTCTTTGCATCAATGTGCTGTGTCATAACTCTTGTTCTTCTGCCAAGGACATTCCATGCAAGAAGCGAGCCGATAAAAGCATTTCCAAGCCCTGCCCATGTAGACGCAAGACCAAAATTCCATCCAAACTGTCCGGCATATCCTACAAAGATAACCGCTGAAAAATAAGATGTTCCAAAAGCAAACGCTGTAAGCCACGGACCTACAGAACGTCCTCCCAAAACAAATCCGTTTACATCTGTTGCATGTTTTCTTGTGTAAAATCCAACGAAAATCATTACTGCGAAAAATGCAATAAGCATAATTGAACATAATGTTTCTGTCATAATGTTCCCTCCATTTTTTATTTTAATAGTTGCACTTTAAACCGTTACGCTTTAAAGCAATAAAGCAA
This sequence comes from uncultured Eubacterium sp., assembly GCA_910584795.1. Taxonomy (GTDB): domain Bacteria; phylum Bacillota; class Clostridia; order Lachnospirales; family Lachnospiraceae; genus Eubacterium_G. The sequence continues at coordinate 59,775 of CAJUBZ010000004.1, forward strand.
TTATACTATACTATAACCAATTATGTCAATCATTTATACAACAAAAAAATTGGATTAGTATAGAACTAATCCAATCCTTTTGTCCAAAAACATTTTCTCAACAAAATCCTTCCTTATTTCCTATTTCTAAAAAAGTCTGCACGATTACTTTCTTCACATACATAACTTTTCTCCTCTATTGTATAAATATTACTTCTTTCGTAATCTCAAATTAATTTAACTCCTTAATCCAGCATCTTCTTCGTCTATGCTCTATTTTATCAAATCTCTTCCACAATGAATGAACTTTTATATTATCCTCAAGCATAGGTCCTGTCTCTGCATATTTCATTCCATCTTTAATCGCAGCCCTCAATATCTCTGTTACCAAAACAGCCGGCAGACCTTTATTCTTGTACTCATCTAACACACCAACCAAATATAATTCTAATGTTTCTGGTTTAGAAAAGGGTGCATGTAATAATCTTGCCCAGCCAAAAGGAAATAATCTGCCATGTGATTTTTTGGAAGCCTGTCCCATAGATGGAACCGTCACACCAATTCCTACCATTCGTCCTTTTTCATCTTCAATAAGTGAAATAAATCGCACATTTACCATCAAAATAAACTGTCCAACATATTTTTTAATCATCTCATCTGTTAGATCTACCTCACCGTAAAGCACTTTTGCAGTATCATTAATGACTGAAAATACGTTACTTATATACTTCTTAAGCTGTAGCCGGTTTTTCAATTTTACAACTCTTAAATTATTTTCCTTTAAAACACGCTCCTCCATCTTTTCAAAAACTTCGGGAATTTCTTTTGGAATATTGATTCTGTTTTCAATCCAGTCTACTGATTTTTCATAACCCAGACGCTCCATATGTTTTTTATAATATGGGGCATTATTGATAGTAATAAAAATACCATCATACTCAAACCCCTCAATTAACATACCTTCCTGGTCTAAATCACAAAATCCCATTGGTCCGTGAACCGCATCAAGTCCTTTTTCTCTTCCCCAGTCCTCTACCTGCTTAAACAGTGCCTCTGATACTTCATAATCATCTATAAAATCTACTCTGGTAAACCGAATTCTTTTTCTGTTCCACTTTTCATTAGCTTTATGGCTTATAATTGCACCTATACGTCCAACACATTCGCCATCTTTGTATGCTAACCACTGTCTTGACTCTGCATAAGCAAAAGCCGGATTTTTCTTTGGGTTAAAATTAGCCATCTCATCTGAAATCAGATCCGGCATTGCCTGTGGTACATCCCGATACATTTTTTCATTAAAACCTGCAAATGTACGCATGTCTTTCCTTGTCTTTACTTCTTTAATTACTATCATTTTTTTTCCCACGTTTTTTCATAATTTTTTGTACGTTAACGATTTTCAATCTCTCGAATCATATCTACTCTTCTCTGATGTCTGCCACCTTCGAATTCAGCTCCAAAAAACTCATCCAGAATCATCTTTGCCAATTCCGTACCGACAACTCTGGCTCCAAATGCAATTATATTTGCATTATTATGCTGTTTTGTCAGTCGGGCAGAATATGGCTCACTGCAAACTGCTGCAATTACTCCCGGCACTTTATTTGCTGAAACAGAGATTCCTATGCCGGTTCCACAAATAAGCACACCATAGTCTACTTCTTTAGAAACTACAGCACGTCCTACTTCCTCTCCTTTTGCAGGATAATCACACTTTATAATTTCTCCATCTTCATCATAGCTAGTGCCATAATCTACACATTCATAACCTTTTTCTTCCATGTAATTTATTAATTCATTTTTTAAATCAATTGCCGCATGATCGCAACCAAACCCTATCCTCATTGTCATTTCCTCTTATTCCTATTATTTTTATATATTTTAACGTTTTTATTTTACATAATATGACGATTACTGTCAAATATCAGTTTATTACGTACAAAAAAAGCAGGAGATTTCTCATCATCCTGCTTTTTTTGCAATGCCGGTGACCGGAATCGAACCGGTACTGTGTTGCCACAACAGGATTTTAAGTCCTGCGCGTCTGCCAGTTCCGCCACACCGGCTTCTCATATATTAAATAACAATTTCTCCTAATGGATAATTGTTGAGTGGGCAGAGAAGGATTCGAACCTTCGAAGGCGGTGCCAACAGATTTACAGTCTGCCCCCTTTGGCCACTCGGGAATCTGCCCATAATAACTAAGAAAGCGATTGATGCGTTAAATATAATCGAGTTAAGCTTGCTTAAACGAGATTATATTTAATGCAGAAATCATTTGCGAAGCAAATGACAGTGAGCAAACTTGTTTGCGAACTGCTTTCTTATTTTAGAAAGAAGAGAGCAATGCGTTTGCGAACTGCTTTCTTATTTTAGAAAGAAGTGATGCAATGCGTTTGCGAACTGCTTTCTTATAAGGAAATTTTTCCTTTAACAATATACATTTATATCATACTTAAACCAAAAGTGCAATTAATTTTTTAATGTTCTACGAAAACTTTGACATCTTTCCTTATAAATAATATACTATTATTAATTAACAAATAAAGGAGTTTCTTATGAGACAAAAAAAAGTATCAAAGACCCGTGTTTTATGGGGTGCAGTCTTTATCATTGCTCTCGTTATCTGCCTTTTATCCGGCTACAAACTTATCTCCTATTATTTAAGTGATGGCGGTGATACTGACAGATATCTGGAAACAACTACAACCAGTTCTGGTTCTTCACAATCTGTAGAGAATCACAATATTAACTGGACAAAATTAAAAGAAGATAACCGTGATATTTATTCCTGGATATATATTCCGAACACAAACGTAGATTACCCTGTGGTGCAGTCTTCAAAAAAAGAACCTGATGACTTTTATTTAAATCATAACATTCATAAGAAATATGAATTTGCTGGAGCAATTTATAGTGAGAAACATAATTCTCTTACATATTTAGATCCGGTAACTATATTATATGGTCACAATATGAATAATGGTTCTATGTTCAAAACTCTTCATAAATTTAAAGAACCATCTTTTTTTAAGAAGAATAAATTTATCTATATTTATATGCCAAACAGGAAATTAACCTTTAAAATCTATGCTGCATATGAATATGACGACAGACATATTATTAATTCTTTTGATTTTAAAGATAAAAAAATTCTGAAGGAATATCAGAAGTATACATTAAATCCTGACTCAATGATAAAGAATACGCGTAAAGTTTCTTTAAATGCAAATAGTAAAATAATAACATTAAGCACTTGTACAAACGGTGCAGAAAACACAAGATATTTAGTACAGGGGGTTCTCATAAAAGATGAGCAAACAAATTAAAAAATACGACGAATTATATAGTAACATTGAATTAGTTCCAGATGAAGCAATTAAAGACACGGATGATTCCAATGGTTTTGATGTAGATTGGGATTTGGTGGAGAAAAAATACAGACAGCATCGTCACAGACATCACCACCACAGTTCCGGTTCCGGACATTCACATCACCACTCTTCTCACTCAGATCATTCATCTGATAACAAAGAGAAGAATGTAAATGGTAAAAAGAAAAAAGGCGCAAAGAAAAAATGGAGTAAAAAAAAGAAAATTCTAATTGGCATCTTAATATTTTTTATATGCCTGATTATTGGATTAATTTCATCATTCTTTATATTAAGATATTTAGGAAAACAGGCAATGCTGAATTATGACAACTTAAATATAAATGTCCCTGACGGCATTGATTATGATGATAACGGAAGAATTATCTATTATAATGGTCACACCTATCAATTTAACGAAAACATTGCAAGCGTATTATTTATGGGTATCGATAACCGTAAATTAAAAGAAAATGCAATTTCCGGTACAGCAGGTCAGGCAGATGCATTATATTTATTTACATATAATGCCTTAAATGGTGAAATTAAAGTACTTAGTTTGAACCGTGATACTTTGACCGATATCAGCAGATATGATGCTGGTGGAAAATACTATGATACTACCACCACACAGTTATGTTTAGCTTTTGCATATGGAGACGGGAAGAGTCTTAGTGCTGAAAATCAGGTTACAGCAGTAGAACGTCTGCTATATAATGTTCCTATTAATGCATACTATGCGATTAATTTAGACGCAATTAAAATCTTAAATGATGACATCGGTGGGGTAACATTGACACCGGAATACACCTTTGGCAGTTTTGTGAAAGGACAACAGACTACTATTAAAGGTGATATGGCAGAAGAATTTGTCAGACACAGAGATACAAATTTATTAGACGACAACCTGAGACGTATGGCATGCCAGCGATTATATATTAATTCGTTTGCAAATCAGATTGTTCCTGCAATTAAAAAGGATTTACAGGTTCCGATAAAACTATATCAACATTCATCTGATTACACTGTAACAAATATTCAGATGCCGATACTTACTTACTTAGCTTCATCACTGGCTACTAAATTCAATGGTCTTAATATGAAAACTACAAGTGGTAAATATATTGATAACCCGGATGACCCGGCGGCTCAGTTTAAAATTAATAAGAAACCATTATTTGAAACTGTCTTAGATTTTTATTATACGCGTATCGATTAAAATAAAAAATATATTGATTTTTCTTTTCTATTGTGTATAATTGTATAGAGTGTTTATAAATATCGATGGAGGTGCATATTATGAAAAAGAGTATTTTAGTTTTAATAGCTACATTAATACTAACATTTTCATTTGCTACTACTTGTTTTGCAAAAGTCAGCCCAAGTGGTGCTGTAAAACCTACTGATGAGGAAACAACAGATGATGGAAATTCTATTCCAAACAATCCAAATGGTTCTGACAAATCACCAAAAACTGGTGTGGAAACAGCAATTCCTATGGTTGCATTAATTACAGCAGCTGGTGTTATGCTTGTAGCAAAAAAAGAAAGTGCAAAAGCAAACTAATTATAAAAAAGTGATTTCAATTTTGAAATCACTTTTTTATTTTAGTATCTTTTCTTAATCGGCTTTATTACAAACTATATATTTTTATAAATAACAGAACTATTTGCTTTCGTCAAAATAGAAAGTATTCCGTTTTCTGCATTTACTGTTATTCTTCCACAATTATAAAATTCCCGGCTGGTTTCTAACAACCTCATCCATGTATCGCTACTATTTCCCAACATCCATACTGGTATCTGAAGTGTCTTATCCTCATTTGAAGTATTTACTACTGTAACTACAGCTTGATCCTCTAAAAATCTTCCGTAGCATACAATATCTTTATCTGCAATCAAAGGCATATAAGAGCCTCGCTTCAAAACCTCACTTTGTCTGTGTATACAAATTGCTTCACGATAAAACTCTAATAGTTCAAAATCCTCTCTCCCCCATGGATATGTTCTTCTATTGTCAGGGTCTGTCCATCCACATACACCTGCCTCATCACCATAATACAATGTAGGGGCACCAGGAAGAGTCATCTGCATTACAACTCCCTGTTTGAATATTGCCTTGTCAATATTCTCACCGGCAGCCTTTGCTCCTGCAGTCCCGGTTCTTCCTACCATTTTATTCGTCCTTGTCATAAATCTGGAATGGTCATGATTTGATAATTCATTCATTGCTACCAACAAAGACTGATTCTGCATTCTTGACATCTGGTATTGCATTGTTTTATAAAAAACCTCTCCATTACCACGCAAATCAGGATTAGCATTATCAGAATGTTTGTCTACCCCTGTTAAAAACCACGTTACCGGATCCATAAAGGCATCATAGTTCATCACAGTATCCCACTCATCACCCATCAGCCATGAATGTGCATCACCATAATGCTCTGCCAAAATGATAGCATTAGGGTTCGCCTCTTTCACAGCTTTTCTAAATCTCTTCCAAAAATTATGATTAAATTCTGAACTATGTGACAAATCAGCAGCTACATCCAATCTCCAGCCATCCACATTGAAAGGTGGAGAAACCCATTTTTTCGCAATTTCCAAAATATAATTACAGAGTTTTTCACTGTCCTCATAATTTAATTTTGGAAGTGTGTCAAACCCCCACCAGCCCTCATATTCTCCGTTATCCGGCCAGTTCTCTCCTGTAAATTTAAAGTAAGAGTGATACGGGCTTTCTTTTGTTTCATAAGCACCCTTCTGATAATCACTGTTGCCCCGATATATTTCTTCTCTGTCTAACCATTTATTAAAAGAACCACAATGATTAAATACACCATCTATAATAATCTTTATTCCACGCTCATGGGCTTTCTCAACCAATTCAATAAATAACCGGTTACTTGCCTCAAGATTCTCTAAGTCTGTTGTGCGAATCTTATATTTCCCGGCATTTCTGTTATCTGTATCATATACACCAATAGTACTTTCACCATCATTTATAATTTTTCCAAAATGCGGGTCAATATAGTCATAATCTTGTGTATCGTACTTATGATTAGATGGCGACACAAATATTGGATTAAAATATATTACTTCCACACCTAATTTTTGCAGATAATCCAGTTTATTTATAACACCTTGCAGGTCACCGCCATAAAACTGCCTTGTACCATCTGCTGCCGGTATCTCATTCCAGTCTTTTACCGCTGACACACCTTTTCCAATATAAATATACTCATTATCTACTACATCATTTGATGTATCACCATTACAAAATCTATCAACCATTATCTGATACATAACAGCACCCTTTGCCCAGTCCGGTGTCTCAAATCCCGGTGTCAGTTCAAAGTCTCCCTGTTCAGGCACCCCATTACTGATACCTAAACGATTAAAATAAATCACACCATCAGCAGTAAAAACTTTGAAAAAATAAGTGTATATTGTTTGCAAATCATCCAGAACTCCGGCATAATAATCAAAGTTCCCCTCTGTTCTTCGATAATTCATAGTTTTTTCTTCCCCATTAACGCATACAAAGGCACCTGTTATAGTGCCTTTTTTTGCTCTGAGGATAATCTCATATGTTTTTTCTTCCCTGTTATAACAACAGAACTGATTCGTTCCGTCATGAAATAATAAATCCTGATGAATCATTCTCTATACCTTCTATACTTAATCAAACAGTGCTTCGAATTCTTCCTGTCCAATCTTTTCTTTTTCTAATAATAAATCTGCAGAAGCATGTAATTGTTTCAAATGTTTACCAATAATATCTTTTGCCTTACTATAACAGTCTTCAACAATATTGCGAACCTCTTCATCAATGGCAGAAGCTGTCGATTCTCCATAACCTTTCGAATGTGCCAGGTCTCTTCCGATAAACACATCATCAGAATCATCATCATAGTTAATCAGACCTAACTTCTCTGAAAAGCCGTATTTAGTCACCATTGCTTTCGCTGCTGCTGTAGCCTGCTTAATGTCCTGAGAAGCACCTGTTGTAATATCATCTAATATTAATTCTTCTGCAATACGTCCTCCCAGACTAACCATAATCTCCTGTAACATCTTACCTTTTGTCAGGAACATCTCATCCTTTTCAGGAAGAGGCATTGTATATCCTGCAGCACCTGCTCCGGTAGGAATAATAGATACTGTATGAACCGGTCCAACATCCGGTAAAACATGGAACAGAATTGCATGACCTGCCTCATGATAAGCAGTGATTCGTTTCTCTTTTTCAGAAATTATCTTGCTCTTCTTTTCTTTACCGATACCAACCTTAATCATTGCCTGATTAATTTCAGCCTGTGTAATAAATACTTTTTCAGCCTTTGCTGCCAGTATCGCTGCTTCATTTAATAAGTTTTCCAAATCAGCTCCTGTAAATCCTGCTGTAATGCGGGCAATTTGTTCTAAATCAACATCATCTCCCACAGGCTTATTTTTGGCATGAACTTCCAAAATTTGTGTTCTTCCCTTTACATCCGGTCTCCCTACCATAACTTTTCTGTCAAAACGTCCCGGTCTTAAAATAGCAGGGTCCAAAATATCTACACGGTTTGTGGCAGCCATAACGATAATCCCCTCATTAACACCAAAACCATCCATCTCCACAAGCATCTGGTTCAATGTCTGCTCACGTTCATCATGTCCACCGCCCATTCCGGTTCCTCGTCTTCTGGCTACTGCATCTATCTCATCAATAAATACAATACATGGTGCATTTTTCTTTGCCTGAGCAAACAAATCTCTCACACGGGATGCGCCCACACCTACAAACATTTCCACAAAGTCAGAACCCGAAATTGTAAAGAATGGCACACCTGCCTCACCGGCTGTAGCCTTTGCAAGCAGTGTCTTACCTGTACCCGGAGGACCCTCCAATAATACGCCTTTCGGAATTCTCGCTCCTAAATTTATATATTTTTTCGGCTCTTTTAAGAAATCTACAATTTCTTCCAGCTCCTCTTTTTCTTCCTCTAATCCTGCTACTTTAGAAAAATCCATATTCTTAATTTCAATAACCATTCTCGCACGGCTCTTTCCAAAGTTTGCCATTTTGCCTCCGCCGCCACCGGCATTAGCATTCATCATCATAAGTACTACCACAACCACAACACCTAGCAATAACATTGGTAATATCGTTGTTAAAAATATACTGTCTCTGTCAACATCCGGAATATATGGTTTTAATGTTATATTACTTTCTTGTTTAATTTGATTTACTTCTTCAATAACTTTGTTTACATCCGGTACATAGACAACTTTAGATTCATTATTATTTAAATGTACCACTAATTTTCCTGTTGGAACCTCTTTATTCTGTTTAATCGTTAATTCTTTTACGCTTCCAGCTCTCAGGTCTGCCAGAAAATCACTATATGCATAATCACTTTTTACAAAATCCTTGCTAAAACTATAAACTAAATATATTAACAGCAAAATAAAAACTATTAAATATATTTTTCCCAGTCTGCTCTTATTATTATTCAAAACTGCCTCCTCAAATGCAAATATTATAATTCTACAATTCCAATATACGGTAAATCCCTGTAACTCTGATCGTAATCCAGACCATAACCGACTACAAATTTATCCTCTATTTCAAATCCAACATAGTCTACCTGCACATCCTCTGCTTCTCTACGCTCTGGTTTATCCAATAAGGTAGTTACTTTAAGACTTGCAGGCTTTCTCTCTTTTAACATTGGAATTAATCTGCTTAACGTATTTCCTGAATCAATAATGTCTTCCACAACAATGACATCCCGTCCCTCAATACTCTCGTCAAGATCCTTGTTAATTTTAATATTTCCCGAACTCTCTGTTCCTGAACCATAACTGGAAACACTCATGAAATCTAGAGTGATTGGAACAGTAATTCTCTTTGCCAGCTCACATGTATAGAATACACTCCCTTTTAAAATGCAAATCAGCCGGATTTCTTTTTTTGCATAATCTCTGCTGATTTGAGCTGCCAGTTCACGAATTCTTTTTTCTAACTGTTCTTCACTAATATACTCTGAAATCTTATGTATCATAACTTTACTCCTTGTCATATGCTATCTTTATTATTTTTTCCGTTTCACTGGTAACTTTAAAGTATTCGCTTATTCTATAGCCTACAATCCATACAATATGGTTTCCATCAGCAAGTAATAATATCTCATCACGTTTTTCCCTTGGAACCTTCTCGTCTATAAAATAATCTTTTAACTTCTTTTTACCACCTTTGTCATTCACAATAATATAGTCGCCTGACTGACGGTTTCTCAATAGTAACCCGTTTATTTTATCATAATCAAACCATTTCGTATACATTAAATCCGGGATCTTCTCTTTGTTGATACTAGATTCTTCAAAAGAAGCAGAAAAATGTTCTACTTGATTTATTTTATTGTCCTCTAATAAAATCTGTTGTATTTTTTTCTTTGGCTCTTTCCTCTCTCCTAATTCTATTCCCTGATACCCCTTTTTTATAATTGATAAACATGGAATTTCAATTCTTTTTGAGACACTGTTATTCAATAATGATACAACCATGTCAATATGGGTTGCTGTAATATCTTTTAAACTCCCTGTATTGTTAAAAATCCACTGTCGTATTACCTCCTTTAATATAACTGGCGGTAATTCTTTTGCTTTATTTAATATAACATTGTTTTTTACATAGTTCTTATATGCTGCATCTGTCTGACACTCAATATAGTCATATACCTCCCTGAGACTTTCTGCAGTATTAACAATATGTTCTTCTGCCTTATTGTTTATATTCTCCTTAATATAGGGTAATATATCCAATCGCAGCTTATTTCTGCTATATTCTGTCTCTTTGTTTGTACTGTCTATACAATAATCTAAATGATGATTTTTTAAATATACTTCTATTTCGTCCCTTGTCAGGCAGAGTAATGGTCTGATAATTTTTCCCCTTTTCAATGGAATTCCAGTCATTCCTTTTAATCTACTTCCACGGAATAAATTAAATAATACTGTCTCACTATTATCATTAAGATTATGTGCCACTGCAATTTTATTTGCACCAACCTCCTCTGCAGCAGACTCAAAGATAGCATATCTTTCCGTTCTGCCAGCCTCTTCTTCTGAGATTTTCTGTTCTCTGGAGATACTTGGAATATCGATATGAAATATCTTACATTCTACGCCTAATTCCTTTGAAATATGCTCAACAAATTCTGCATCCCGTTCCGCTTCAATTCCTCTAATCCCATGATTGACGTGTACTACAGTCAACTCAATCCCCAAATCTTCTTTCAATGAATTCAGCAAATACAGCATGCAGACAGAGTCAGCACCTCCTGAAACTCCAAGAATGACGCTGTCACCATGTTGTAATATATTATTTTTAGTTACAAAATCTAACACTTTTTTCATCATATTCATATGATACTTGATGCACGTTTTTCTGTCAAATTCTCTGCAGATTATACCTTTTCCCATATTCCGGTACAAATAACTGTCATGTCATCTTCCGGCACCCCCTTGCATTTTGCCAACGCCTGACTTAGAACATTAATTGCCATCTGCTTTGGATTTGCTGTATGAATATCCATGATTATTCTTCCCATTGCCTCCTCCTTATCAGGACAGTCTAATGCATCCACAATTCCATCTGACACCATAATTACAAAGTCTCCGTCATACAGTTTTTTAGTAATAGTTTCCATATCTACCTCTTCCAGTACCCCCATAGGAAGAGATGTTGACTTGATACACTCCACCCAGTTTCCTCTCTTTATATAAGTACATGCTGCACCCAGTTTTAAAAATTGACAGATTCCTGAATACTGGTCGATTAAAGCCATATCTACCGTTGCCGGTTCCTGCCATTGATTTCCGGTGAGCATAATGGAATTTGCTAATTTTAATATTGTACTCTCTTCAAATCCACTATCTATCATTTTTTCCAACAAATCAATAATTATTTCGCTATACTTCTTTGCCCGTTTTCCAGAACCCATTCCATCACAGATACTCATAAATGTCTGTCCACTGTCTAAACTCATAACTGCAAAATTATCTCCGGAGTAGTCTTCACTTCCTTTTGTCTGTCTGGCCGTCCCACTAATTGTCATAAAATTCACTTCCTCAAACAGAACATATTCGTTATATTCCTCTGTCACATCAATTAGGCACTCCTCTGACAACCGTACTTTCTTTCCAACTGCCTCAGATATTACACTTTTCATTACATCTGCCGGTATATTAGATTTCTTTCTTTTTTTTGCATATAATCTGATCTCTAACATTCCCTTACTATTTTCATGAATAAATATCTTTCTTGCAATAATCTTTTGCTCCCTCAATTTATGCTTAATATAATCATCCATGCCAAACAATGCTTTTTTTTCTTCATAAATAGGCTTTGTATAATTCTCCATTAATTTTGCCATTTCATTAAACTGAACTGCCATTGCCTCTCTCGTTTCTAACATTTTGTTGTACCATAGATAATTTATTTTTGCTCTCTCTAAATATTGTATTTGCCCATTCTCACACCCCCTGCATGCACTTTGAGCAATCTCCCTAGATACCACTCCTTCAACTGAAACATTATAATCGTAATCAATTCCTGACATTTTTTTAATTTCTGCTGCCAGATTTTTAAAAGCTCTGGAAGTTCGCATAATACACTCGTTTTTTACTAACTGCTGTTTATCTATTTCCTCCTGAATTGTTTTTTTCTTTGGCATATAATTTAATAATTTATCTACAAAATAAGAAAAAATAACTGACATAGACCATGTCAACATAACAATTGGCGCTAATCCATATAACTCAACTTTAACCATTCCATTAAGTGACCAGTCCAACGCTTCCATAAACACCGTCGTTATTGTTGCAATTAAAGCTGTTATGTATGGATTATAATTCGTACTTAATCTTCTATACTGTGTGGCACAAATTCCAGTGGTTATCATGATTGTTCCATATTTCATTGCCGCCATCCATCCACCATTTGCGAAGATTGTATATATCATCATTGGTAACGCTATAATAGGAAGCCCTTTTACCTGACACAACGCTGCATACCAGCTTTCTCCCATAGAATAATAACCAAGCATAGGCAAGGTACACAATACCATACCTATCATTAAAAGTAGTATTGGTTTCAATATCTTCTGCATAATTTGTTTCCTCCCTTACTGATTTCTGCATGGTAGTATACAAATTCATTTTTAATTTTTTTGTCAAAATAATGTATGAGAATCGTTAAACATTTCGACATGAAGTTAAATAAAAAATGCACTCATAATGTTAATTTTCTTTTTAACATTTGAATGCATTTTATATATTTCTTAGTCTTCTGGTTTAAAGATTACTTCATTCGGATATAACAAACCCAAATTTCTTGCCATCTCCTCAACGTAATCGTCTGTTTTTACATATTCTTCTTTATCTTTTAATTCCTCTGATAATTGGAGTTCTTTTTTATACTGGGTTTGTAATTTCCTTTCCTGATCCTGTAAATCTTTTAAATTCTTATATTTTTTTATCATCTGAGCTCCCATAACAATGCAGAATGCCATTACCACAGATGAGATTGCAATAATCATCCTCTTATTATGTATGCGCCTTCTCCTTACATCGCTTAAACGTTTGGTTGCTCTTTTTTGGTTTTGAGATGCCATTTCTTTCTTCCTTTTTTCCTCTTTCTTTTAGTTCCTATCTTTAGTTTAATCAATTTTAATACTTTTTTCAATGGTTTCACGATGATTCTTATAACTTTTCTAATTTTCAAAGCCAGAATGTCTATTATTTTTCTTCCGATAAACCACTCAAATGCAAACATTGTTCCCATGGTTAATATAATAGAAAAAAATCTTGGTCTGCCATAATTATATTTTAAATATATATTAAACATAAAAATTGCAGCCACCATCCAAAAAATAATATCTTCTATAATAATACGTACAATACCAACATAGAATATTCTTCTCAAAATACGTATGACATCATAACAAAGAACTAATACCAGCCCACCATAAACACTCATTACAATCAGCATGCTTTCTTCGCTAATTTGCAGGCTCATTACCGAAACATCCTCTTTACAAAAGATTTTCCTTTTTCTCCATATGCTTTAACATCCGAATAAACAATACTGTCTATGTTCCCCCCCACATTGACTTCTCCCTTTTCAATACTTAGTTTTGTAACTTTTAAGTCATTTCCTTTAATATGTATCATTCCAAGAGTAGATTCTAACAGTACCTGATTTAAATCGAACGCCACAACATCTTTGATTCCGGTAAGACTCATTTGTTTTCTATTATCTAATGCCAGTTTATGTGTCTTTGCGATATTATTCTGCTCCATATGTGCCTCGAAATATTCTTAATATAAAACAATATATTTTCGGATTTTAAGATTTATTCCCATTTTTGAAATATTTGTCCTTTTTCTTATATCAAAACACAACTGTAGTGTATTAAATCTCTTTATACATTTCTGCTGCTTCTTCTTTTTTTACAGCTTCCTTTACACTGACAACTTCAACTTTTACTATTCTCTGCCCAAACTGTATTTCAATCTTATCTCCAACTTTTACATCTTTTGAAGCCTTCGCCGGCTGTTCATTTACCAGAACTCTCCCTGCATCACATGCCTCATTTGCTATTGTTCTGCGCTTAATAATTCTTGATACTTTTAAAAATTTGTCTAACCTCATAATCTCCTCCAATCATATTTCCCATACTTCTATTCATAAGCCATGCGTACTCGTAGACCTTTGGTCTACTTCGTCACGGGCTTTCGCCCTATATTCGTAAAATGAAACATTTTCTTTTGCAAGCAAGCTTGCAGTACAATGTTTAATTTTTCGATTGCATGGCTCATTGCCATCACGTAAAATAGGACTGTTACAAAAGTAACAGCCCTGATTATTTCTACTCTAAATATTTAAATTAGTTTAATTCTTTCTTTAAAGCTGCACCAGCTTTGAATTTAGGAACAGTAGCTGCTGCAATTGTAATCTTTTCCTTTGTTGCAGGATTGATTCCCTGACGCTCAGGTCTCTTTGTAGCTTCGAAAGTACCAAATCCTACTAACTGTACTTTATCTCCATCTTTCATTGCTTTTACTACTACATCTGTGAATGCTTTAACAGCTTTTGCAGCATCTGTCTTTGTTAAACCAGCTTCGTTTGCAATAGCTTCTACGAATTCTGTCTTGTTCATCGTAATTCCTCCTTGATAATTTGTACGATCGCTTTCCTCGCGTATCTATAAAGTATATACTCCATTTTGTAGACTTTGTCAAGGAAAATCCACCTTTTTATGGGTGTTTTGGGCATTTTAACAAATAGAATAATCGATGATTTGCATATGCTTTATGCCTCCATCTGCCTTCCTAAAAATGCTGCTGCCACACCTGCCAATTTCTGTTCGGTAACACTAACGTCCTGTTTTTCATCTTTGGACATAATAACAACACTGCCAATAATATCCCCTTCACATATTATTGGATAGATTACCTGACCTGCTTCCGGAGCACTCTCTCCTTCAACAACCGGAATTCCTTTTTCAATTCCGCCCTCCGTGGTAAGATTATCTCTCTCATTAATCAACTTTTCTAGTTGTGTACTAATGTTCTTTCCCAACAATTCCTTTTTTGCACCACCTGCTACTGCAATAATCTGGTCTCTATCACTAATTAAAATCTTATAACCTGAAACCTGTGCAAGGCTTTCTGCATATTGTTTTGCAAAGCTATCAATCTCACCAATCGGAGAATATTTTTTCAATATAATTTCTCCATCTCTATTTGTAAAAATCTCCATAGGATCACCTTCTCTGATACGCAGTGTTCTCCTTATTTCCTTGGGAACAACTACTCTTCCCAAATCGTCTATTCTTCTTACAATTCCTGTTGCTTTCATTTCATTTCCTCCATTTACATCTTGTAGCTGATATAATCCTAGTATTTGTAAAGGAAGAATTATTATTCATATTTTTTCTATATTTCCAATGTAATACTGCTTCCGTTAATTTTATCCTTTCTTACCAATATTTTCCTGTCAATTCTTTCTTTGATTTCTCCTATATGAGAAATAATTCCAACTAACCTGTTTCCCTCTGTAACATTTGTTAAGGCATTCATTGCCTGATTTAAAGACTCCTCATCTAAAGAACCAAATCCCTCATCCACAAACAACGTATCTATCTGAATACCTCCGGCGTTCGCATGAATCTCATCAGACAAACCTAATGCCAGTGCCAAAGATGCCTTAAAAGATTCTCCACCGGACAGAGTTCTTACACTTCGTTCGCTCCCATTATAATGATCGATAACATTTAATTCTAAACCACTTTGACCTTTTAAATTATTTGAACCGGCTGCTCTCTTTAACTCATATTGACCTGAAGACATCACCATGAATCTGATATTTGCCCTCTGGATAATTGTATCAAAGTAATGCATCTGAACATAAGTCTCCAATAAAATTTTCTCTTTTCCTGAAATATTTCCATTCGCAGTATTCGATAATGATTTCATCATATTCCACTGTTTCTCAACCTCTTTCAATGCTTCAAACTGTCTTCCAATCTCATTTTGAAATTTTTCGTTGATATTTACTCTTGATTTCGCTCCGCTTACAATCTCCAGATACCTGTTTCTTCTTTTTTCTTTTGCTCTTCTTTCCTCCTTAAGTTCCTCTAATGATATCATTTCTGTATTTTTTAGTTGATTTTCAACCGTTTTGATTGTATTATTTGCCTTTTCAATATTCGACTTGCATTCTTCCCACTGTTGTTCTGCCCTCTTAAATAATTTTTCTAAAGCCTTTTGTTGTTTTTCCAATTGGTTAATATATGCCTTTGCCTTAGATTTACTCTCAAATTGTAACGTCTGTTTTCTTTCCTTCAATATTGTTTCCAAAGATTTTATATTCATCTTGTAATTTTCAATCGTCTTGTCATTACATTGATATCCACAATTTAATTTTAAATTAGCATTGTTTTTTGCTGATTTGTTAGATAATACTTTCTTTAATTTTTCTACCGCATCTTCTAATGTTATTTTTCCCAATATTTTTTCAATATGCATTAAGGTTTCTTTTTCAGTCACTTCGACTTTCATGCTTTGCTTATGTGCCTGCTCACTTAATTTCTTTGTCTCTTTCTCGTATTGCTCCACCGTTTCTTTTGCCTGTTCTACCTGCTCCTTAGATGGTGCATTTTCTGTAAGTTCTGCCGGATTCGGATGTTCCATAGAACCACATACAGGACATGGCTTTCCTTCTTCCAGTTTTGCCGCCATGATTCCTGCCTGTTCATTCATAAAAATCTGTTCCATATGAATATATTCCGTTCTTTTTGCTGACAGTTTTTGATTCAAATCCTTATATTGACATTGTAAATCCTTAAGGTACTTCGTCTCCTGATTTAAATCTTCTATGTCCCTATTTAATGAAAATATTCTCTGAAATTCAATGTTTTCCAGTTCTTTTTGGTTATCCGCCAATTCCTTCAATATGCTATCTAACTTATCATATTCCCCTAATTTCTCTGTCAGTTTCTGTATCTCGAAAGAGAGCCTTTCTCTCTCCGGCCCCAACGTTTCCTGTTTTTTTAATTCTTCCTCTAAAATAATTAAATCTCTTTCGTTTTTTTCTAAACTCTTAATTGCTTTCTCTTTTTGTTTTAACGCCTTGCCTAAGGTGTCTGCTTTTCCTATTTTCTCATCAATCTGAGAAATTTCTTTATCCAAAACCTTAATTTCTTTATTATCTCTGGAAATAATACCTTTATCTTCTTCAATAATTTCGTCAATTACGTTCCGTACCTCTTCAATTCCTGCCTCTGTTTTGTTCCCCCGCATCTGCTGCCATTTCACGCTGACCGTACTATCATAATCACATTGTATTCCTCTAATATACTGGGCAATACTTTTATTTTTATCATCATGTAAATCATGTAGTTTCTTGGATTTTTCTTTTAGTCTGTCCTGTAGCGTTTTGTAAGGCATCGTATGAAAGATCTTTCTAAATATATCCCGCCTTTCCTCCGTTTTTGCTAATAATAATTTTAAGAAATCTCCCTGGGCTATCATCACAATCTGAGTAAACTGGTTTTTATCCAGACCAATAATCTCCTCAACGGCAATTGTTACTTCCTTCATTTTTGTAATTGGTGACTTTCCATTAAAAAATATCAGTTCCGCATCTGCATTCTCCTTTGTTTCTCCATCACCTCTTTTTGCCGGACGCATGTAGTCAGGATTTCTTTTGATTACATACTTCTCTCCCTTATTTTCAAACTCCAGCTCTACAAAAGTCGGTGTGTCCGGCTTTGCATACTTACTGCGGAGCATGTTTTTATCTCTGTTATTGCCACTTGCCTCCCCATATAATGCAAAAACAATCGCATCAAAAATAGTGGTCTTTCCTGCCCCGGTATCTCCGGTTATCAGATAAAGCCCCTTGTCACCAAATTTTTCAAAATCTATTTCTACCCGTCCAGCATAAGGTCCGAATGCCGACATCAACAGTTTGGTTGGTCTCAATCAGTCCACCTCCCATACTTTTTGTATCATTTCTTCTATGAATGCCTTTTGTTCATTTGTCATTGGCACATTATTCTGGATTTCATAAAACTCTTCAAATAAATTTAAAGGCGATTTTTCTTCCAGTTTTTGAGCCGACATAACTTTTTGGTTTTGTTTTGTTCTTTGATTATCATAATCTAGTTTCATAATATTAGGATAAATTGTTCTAAGTAATGCCAATGCGTTTACTTTATCCTCCTCATCTGTCAACGTAATATGAAAATAATCCTCTGTATCCAAATCCTCATAAAATGCTCTCGCAGTCAGTTCATCATAAGTACCTTTCAATTCCCGCATATCATGTAATGGTTTGATGTCTATTTTCTTAAAATTTATTTCTCCTTTTTCTCCTATATCAACAATCAATGCATTCTTATGATGATGCACCTCTGAGAAAGAGTATTTTAATAATGTCCCTGCATATCGGATATTTTCTGAATGCACATGCTGCGGACCGTGTAAATGCCCCAACGCCACATAATCAAAATCTTTAAAATGTCCGGCGGATACTTCATCAATTCCGCCAATCGATATGTTTTCTGATTCGCATCTGTCTGCCCCACTGACATATTGATGTGCAATCAAAATATTTCTTTTGCTCTTATCTAAATTTATATTTTTCATTACGACTGCCATCGCCTCATCATATGTGATAATCCCCTCTTCTTTATGTGCATGCTTTACTGCAGCAGGTTTTATAAAAGGAAGCATATAAACAAAGATTTCTCCATATTCATCTTTCATTACTATCCGTTCTACTTTTCCATCATATGGCTTTGCCATGTGGATTCCTGCCTGGCTCATAATATCAGAACCAAATCCGATACGTTCTGCACTATCATGATTTCCGCTGATAACAAAAGTTGTGATTTCTCTCTTTGATAGTTCCGTTAAAAAATCATTGAGTAAAAGAACAGCCTCTGCCGATGGCACAGACTTATCATAGATATCCCCTGCCATCAGCACAGACTGTACATTATATTCTTTTATTATATTTAATACCTGTTTTAAAACATACTTCTGATCTTCTATCATGGAAAACTCATTGACACGTTTTCCAAGATGAAGATCTGCTAAATGTAAAAATCTCATAATTCTGCTCCAAGAGTAGCTGCCATAACTGCCTTAATCGTATGCATTCTGTTTTCTGCCTCATCAAACACAACAGAATGTTCTGATTCAAATACCTCATCTGTTACTTCCATGCAGTCAAGCCCAAACTTCTCATAGATTTCTTTTCCAATCTTTGTTTTCAAGTCATGGAATGCCGGCAGACAATGCATAAATACCACTTCTGCATTCGCAATATTTATTAAATCCATCGTCACTCTATACGGAAGAAGATCACCGATACGTTCTTCCCATACTTCATCCGGTTCACCCATAGATACCCACACATCTGTATAAATTGCATCTGCCTCTTTCGTTGCTGTCATAGGGTCTTCTTCAAATTCAATCACAGCTCCTGTCTCTTTTGCAATCTCTCTGCACTGCTTTACTAATTCTTCATCCGGCTGATATTTTTTCGGCGCACAGCCGACAAAATGCATTCCCATTTTTGCACAGCCTACCATTAATGAATTTCCCATATTATAACGGGCATCACCCATATATACAAACTTTAATCCTTTTAATGTTCCAAACTTCTCTTTTAATGTTAGAAAATCTGCCAGAATCTGCGTCGGATGAAATTCATTAGTGAGACCATTCCAGACCGGAACTCCTGCATGTACAGCAAGTTCTTCGACTAAGTCTTGTCCAAATCCTCTATATTCTATTCCGTCAAACATACGTCCTAGGACTCTTGCTGTATCAGCAATGCTCTCTTTCTTCCCAATTTGTGAACCTGATGGATCTAAATATGTAACACCCATACCCAGGTCATGGGCAGCCACCTCAAAAGAACATCTCGTACGGGTACTGGTTTTCTCGAAAATGACTGCAATATTCTTTCCTCTTAAAACATCTACCAGCTCCCCTGCTTTCTTCTTTGCCTTGAGCTCTGCAGCAAGATCAATCAATGCTCCAATCTCTTCCGGTGTAAAATCTAATAACTTTAAAAAATGTCTGCCTTTAAAATCCATTGTTTCCTCCTGTATTATCTTAAGAATCTAAGTTATCTTCTTTTGATTCCGTTTTTATTTCTTTTATATACTCTAGTATTTTAATACGGTTTCTTCATTTATTCAATATAGAAAAAAATAGACCTCTGATATATTTCTGCAAAACCAGAACAAATACGTAAATTCTATGTCAAATAGTCTTTTCTGTATCTGCTCTGGTTTTCTAAATATAATCAGTCCGGCTTTATTTCTCTTTTGTATTTCTCATTTTGATCCACGTTTTTCTTTTCTTTCTTTTTCCGTAACTGATACCATCTACAATTCTTACTTTCTCTATAATACACCTTGTTCCTTTTTTTAATTTTCCCATTAATGTGTATTTTCTTGACGGTTTATTTCTCTCTTTTACACCTTTTTTTGTAGTTACCACGTCATATGGACAATAACTGTTTACAATTCCCTCTGCGATTGCCTGCCCCATTTTCTTATAATTATATATCTTTACATCATCCGCATCATCAATAAAACAGCATTCCACCAGCATAGCAGGAGCTTTCGTTGCATTCAAAAACATTAATTCCGGCCGGTATTTAATTCCACGATTTCGAAATCCTAATCTTGCTATAGATTTGCACACTTCCTTTGCAGATTTTATAGGACCCAGTTCCTTACTATATACCAGTACTTCGACTCCTCCTGTCTCTCCATCTCCCTTTTCATCGTTTCTTCCATTATTAAAATGAATCGAAACATCTAAATCAGCTTTGTGGGCATTACACTTTTTTACAATTTTTTCTAGAATGTCAATTTGACTTTTACCATCATTTACAGTACAGTCATATACCTTAAATCCAAACACCCGCAGATATTTTATGACCTGTTTCAATACCTTTCTATTCTCTTTTGACTCTTTTATCAGGCCAACAGCACCACTTCCAATCTTTCCATCCGGATTGTGCCCTGCATGTACATTAATTGTCCACATATAGTATTACTCCTTTCAAATTTATACAAAATCAAAGTTACTATAAAATATGCAAAATCATTGATATTGTTATTTTGTCAGAAGCCCATGTAAATTCATTCCGGATGATTTCCTGTTTCAGTCTATATATTTTATACAATCATTTTTACGACATCAAAATTATAATCCACCAACAGCCAGTTGCTGCGGAATAACTGCATAATCTGCCAATAAGATGCACCTCTCAAATTATACTCATATATTAATTCTAGTTTTGCGCTGATACTTCTTGGATCCTCAAACCAGACTTCATGTTCTACCCCATTATCTGTATAACGAAAATACGGACTCATTGCCACCTCATCAAACTGTATCTCTGCTCCTTTGCTAATCGCCAGCTGGACTGCCTCTATATTTCCCAATGTTTTTGCTTTTGTAACTCCTTTCTCATAAGGAAGCGGCCAGTCATATCCATAATTTGGAATTCCCATATTAATTTTTGTTGATTCAATTTCTGTTACTGCATAATCTAACACCTGGCGTACTTTATTAATGGGTGCGACAGCCATATTCGGTCCATAAGTATAGCCCCACTCATAGGTCATTACTAAAACACTATTAGCAATCGCCCCCAACGCTGCATAATTCTTACCCTCATATAACAGACCCGGCTGGTCAGCACTCACTTTTGGAGCAAGGTCCACTGACACAGAATAGCCATTTGCATTCATCGTTTCCGTAACACTTCTCACAAACTCTACAAAAGTATCTCTATCCTGTGCTTTTATATATTCAAAATCAATATCTACTCCTAAAAATCCTTTCTCCTGCATTGTCTGAAGCAATTCCCCAATCAAAGTATTTACTGCATCAGGATTATTAATGACTGCTGAGATTAATTCATTACTAAACTTACCGGACGCATCAAAGGGAGTCAGTGTCAATATCGGTTCCGCCCTGTTTCTCAATGATGCCTCTATCATAAAATTATCATCTAAAGCCGGTGAAATCAGATTCCCCTCTCTTGTAAAACCATATGAAAAAACTGCCAGTTCTGACAACGATGCTAATGTCTGCTCTAAAACATATTGACTGATAAAAGGATATGCGAACCCTCTGAAATATGCACTCTTTCTATTTTCTCTGATTCCTCCATCATCTATTAATAAAGCCTGCCCCACTGCCAGTCTGTAAGGGGCTACCAGCTGATTATCATAAATCAACGACTCCACACTGACACCAAATTGTTCTGCGATTTTATCTACATTATCTCCTGCTGTTACTACATAAATCTGCATAAAAAACACCTGCACATATTTATTTAAATATATGCAGGTGCATTATTAATTAGAAAAAATCTAACTTCACATTTAACTTTTTGTAATATCTTTCGGCTTTTTGGGTGTATATGGCTGTGGTGTTTTTCCTGTAATATCCCTTATAATGATAAATGGAGTAAGTTCATCATCCTGACCCGCCGGATTATCCGCAATATAATCTGCCAGTCTCTCATCTGTAATTTCTTCTAACACCTCTGCTTTTCCTAATATGCAGGCACTGATATCATTGGCATCCACTATCATTGCCGGTATTCCACATTTTTCATATATCTGGTTACATACTTTGTTAGGCTCCTTAGGCATAAGTACTGCCATATTATGATATTGTTCAAAAGCGGAATGGCTGTAAAATCCATCTATTCCAGATGTTTCTTCACCCAAAATCTTATAAAAAACCCCTCTTTTTCCAATTACTTTTCCAATCAGTCCCACAGCTCCTGCTAGAAGAATTTTCCCCCAGCCATTCATATCAACCATCAACTGTAACTTATACGGTTCCGTAATTCCTATTCCGCTCACTGTCTTTTTTCCAAACCGGCTGATTAATTTTGTAAATCGGGATACATGAACATCTTTCATTTTTTTAATATTTCCCTGACATATGGAAATAACTTTCTCACTAATACTTAATATGTCTCCATTTTCTATAAAAGGCATAACATATTGTCTGATTAATTCAATATAATCCTCATAAACATCGATAAAATGTGTCTTTATTCCATAACGCTCATATACTCTTCCATTTACTTTTACTGTTCCACGGACATAATACTCAATCTGTCCCTTTTTATGATAATTCTCCTGTTCATTTAAATTTCCTTCATAAAAATATTTTGCCATGACCCATACTCCTTATGCTCTTATAAAACTTTTTTATTTCATACAGAGCATATCCGGAAGATGTCATCGGCTTTCGGTGAAATTGTGTTATATTTGTAAATTTTTCTCTGATACTGTAAAATAATTAAATTTCCGGCACCAGATGTAACGCCATCACTCCATCAAAGTAGTCTTTTCTCCTTTTTGTTGAAATCTGAATACTTCCTATTTCAAGAACCGCATATAAATCTCCATTAACGATTTCTTCATACATTCCACCTTCTGTATAAATGCAAGTATTGCTTTGCATATTTAATGACCTTACGTATTCTGCTAATATTTTTTCAGGATTTTTATAGCTTGACTTTAATTGGTTATTATAAGAATAAACTTCAATTCCCAGCAACTGACCTGTAACACTATGGATGCTCATCTGTATCATCAGATTGTTTTTTTCTAATTTAACCTTCCAAAAGCCGTATAAAATGCTTGATAATTTATTAATTCCCGCCGGATCATTTGTACACAAATTTGCACTGACTTTTTTATAAGTTTGAATTTTTATAGAAAATAATTTTTGAGCCCATTCTTTTCCTTTAGTAATTGCCCGATTCATTGATAACTGCCCTTTTACCGGTTCATGAGGCCTCATATTTTTTTTATTTTCCATACTATGCACTACTTCAACCAGTTCATCTTCTGTTAAAAATTTTTTATTTGATTTTTCTTTTTCACTATTTGAACGAAATATCGTTTCCTTACTATTTAACTTTTCATTTAGGAGTCTTGCACTCTGGGTGTTTAATCTTTGCTGCATAATAAATAATCCCCCTACTGATACCAACAAAGTAATTATAAAAACCAATATTATAGAAATCTTATTTTTCATCCTTTTCACCGCCTTTCTGGCACATTAAAAAGAAGCTGACTCTGCATCCTTTTCCTCTTTCACTTTCAAAATGCAACTGACTGCCATGTATCTCCCCAATTTTCGCTGCCAGTGCCAGCCCCAGCCCTGCTCCATGTTTCCTTCTCGAACGTGACTTATCTACCATATAAAAAGGTTCTGTAATTTTGGCCAATTCTTCTTTTACCATTCCTGTTCCATTATCCTCGATAGAAATTTCATAGCGTTCTTCCCTGATTGTTCCTGACACCTTTATGAAATCTGCATCTGCTTTTATCGCATTATCAATCAGATTAAACAATAACATCTTTAATAAATCATACTCTGCCTTGATATATGCGTTTTCTATTTTCGTGTCAATTATAACGTTATTTTTCTTTAAAACAGGCTGCAGACTTTTTAAAATTTCTCTGATCACCTCTCCTGCCCTCATATCCCAGAGCAAAAATTTTTGTTTATTTAAAATTGTCAAATCCATAAGTTTATGTGATAAAGCTTCTAAATGCATTCCTTCATTCCATATAAACCATGCTGCCTCTTTTATTTCTTTTCTGGACATATCACGTTGGTATATCCTGTCCGCATATCCAATGACTGATGTTAATGGCGTTTTCAATTCATGAGCAAAATTTTCGACAAACTCTTCTTTCCGCTTGGACTGCTCAGACAGTTCCTTTATCCTGTCTTCCACTGCCTTTGCCATCACATTAAAGCTCCTCGATAATTTTCCTATTTCATCATTTCCTCTTATATGAATTCTTTCACTATAAGAGCCTCCTGCCATTCTGTTTGCAGCCTCTGTTATTTTTTTCAAAGGTACTGTCACAATAACAGATAAAATAAATAAAAGTATCACACCAATTCCAAGAGTGATACCATAAATTTTATAAAACTGTTTTTGTAAACTTTTCTGTTGTTCCAAAACTCCTGAGATATCCGTTTTCGTGATAAAGTAGCATCTATGATTTTGATCTATCATACTTCCTACGAACAGATAATAACGATCTTCTTCCTGATAATATTTATAGTTTTGTGTGTTGTCAGATAACTCTTTTATAAAAGATTGATTCATGTTTTGTATATCTGAATATAAAACTTTTTTTTCCTCTGAATAAAATGCTGAGACTGCCTCAACATCCTCTAACAATCTTTGTAATGTACTTTTTCTATTTTTTTGCAATAATTCTTCGTACAAATTCTCATCAGAAAGTAAACGGGTCTGAATTGTAAATTTATCATATTGATACTGACTGATAACCAGATTTTTTTCCTTTTCCAGATTTTCTTCAAAAGAATAATTCATAAAATAATAACCGGAAAATAAAAATGTCATACTAAGTACAATCGTTCCACACAGAAATATTTTTGCAAAAAATCGCATGTTAATCCTCCAATCTATAACCAATACGAAATACCGTCTTTATTTTATCATCCCAGTGAAGTTTTCTTCTAATTCGCTGAATATGTGAATCTAAGGTTCTGGTTTCTCCTGTAAACGGCTCATTCCAGACCTTCTCATAAAGCTGCTCTCTATATAATGCTATATTTTTGTTTCTAACCAATTCTAAAAGCAAATCAAACTCTTTCATTGTAAATTCTAAAGTCTTTCCATTTTGAAATACCTGCCTTGAAGCCATATCGATATTTACATCTCCAATAGCTATCTGTTTTGCACCTTTGTCATATCTGCGTAAAACAACCTCAACTCTTGCCAACAATTCTCCTACTTGAAAAGGCTTAACAATATAATCCTCTGCACCTAATTTTAATCCTTTAATCTTATCCTCAAGACTTCCCTTTGCTGTAATGAATATAACCGGTGTATTTGTTGGTTTTAGATACTCAAGCAACTCATATCCATGTACTTTAGGAAGCATAATGTCAAGAAGAACTAAATCAAATTTTTCTTTCTCAATATAATCTGATCCCTGTGCTCCATCAAACGCACATTTGCAATGATATCCTTCATCTGTCAGGCTTTTATAAATTAAATTTGCAACGGCATCATCATCCTCAACAATTAATATCTTTACCATGTATATTTCTCCTCAATATTCTTAAATGTGTATAATTTAACACATAGATGTGTCTAAATTGTATTATTGACTATTGATGTTAGTCTGCATAAATTTTTATGAGAAGGTATAGAATGCTTTCACTCTACCTTTTAGAAAAAAGTAAGATAGGGAATGACTCACATGATTCATTCCCTATCTTATTCAAAACTGGCTGTATCCCAACAGTCCATTACTATATATTCTTTTTTCAAAAGCTTCTTACTTAAACAAATAATAATACAACTGTGTCAAATATCCCTGAACCGGAAATGTCATTGCAAATACCAATGACACAATTGTCATTAATTTAATTAGAATATTAATGGATGGTCCGGAAGTATCCTTGAACGGATCGCCTACAGTATCTCCTACTACGGCTGCCTTATGTGCCTCACTGCCTTTTCCTCCGGCAAAACCACCTTCAATATATTTCTTGGCATTATCCCATGCTCCACCTGAGTTTGCCATAAAAACAGCCATCATAACACCACAAACCAACGCTCCGCATAACATTCCACCTAGAGCTGCAGCTCCCAACAGATATCCTACAGCCAGTGGTGTAACCACTGCCATAACTCCCGGCACAATCATCTCATGAAGGGCTGCCTGTGTCGAAATACCTACACATGACTTGTAATCTGGCTTTGATGTACCTTTAAGAATTCCTTTATCTTCTGCAAACTGACGGCGAACTTCCTCAATCATTTTGTTCGCAGCCTTTCCAACAGAACTCATTGTAAGTGCTGAAAACATAAATGGAAGCATTCCGCCAATTAACAGTCCAACGACTACAGAAGCAGATAATATATTAATACTTGGCAGGTTTGCAACCTGAGCATATGACACAAACAAAGACAATGCCGTAAGGGCTGCAGAACCAATCGCAAATCCCTTTCCAATCGCCGCTGTTGTATTTCCGACTGCATCTAATTTATCTGTAATATCCCGGACACTCTCATCCAGTCCTGACATTTCTGCAATGCCACCTGCATTATCAGCAATCGGTCCATAAGCATCTACTGCAATTGTCATACCTGTTGTCGATAGCATACCAACTGCTGCAAGAGCAATACCATACATTCCAAGGAACGCATAAGATACAAGAACACCAGCCACAATAAACAAAATTGGAATGGCTGTGGATTTCATACCCACAGATAACCCACTAATAATATTGGTAGCAGAACCCGTCTGCGAGCTGTCAGCAATCTGCTTAACGCTCCTATACTTTTCAGATGTATATATCTCTGTAACCTTACCAATGGCTGTACCTACAACCAAACCTGCCAGTACTGCAAGAAAAGCCCTAAACTGTCCAAACAACCAGTAACTTAACATAGCAGATGCAGCGATTTCTATTGCAGTTGCAGTATATTCCCCGATATTTAATGCTCTCTGTGGATCACTGCCTTTTTTCCCACGGACAAAAAATGTAGCAATTACAGATGCTAATACACCGACAGCAGCCATGACAATCGGAAAAATAATACGTTCCATTCCAAAATCATCATCACCCGCTACTAAAGATGCCACTGCTAAAGTAACTACAGAAACTAAAGCACCTACATAACTCTCAAAAAGATCCGCGCCCATTCCGGCAACATCACCTACATTATCACCTACGTTATCTGCAATAACAGCAGGATTACGTGGATCGTCCTCTGGTATTCCAGCCTCAACTTTACCTACTAAATCTGCTCCTACATCTGCAGCTTTCGTATAGATACCTCCACCGACTCTGGCGAAAAGAGCGATCGATGATGCTCCCAGACTGAATCCTGTCAGAATGCTTACAGCTTCTTCTGTAAATCCAGTCGTATGCATTACGATAATCAATATTGCACTCAGTCCGAGAATACCGAATCCTACAACACAGAGTCCCATAACCGCTCCACCGGAAAATGCAATAGAAAGTGCTTTGTTCATTCCCTTTTCTTTTGCAGCATTCGCAGTGCGGACATTTGCCTTTGTTGCAACATTCATTCCGACATATCCTGCCAATGTGGACAGTACTGCACCTACAATAAAGCAGACAGCAGTCAGCCAGTCAATTCCAAATCCAAGAATCACAAAAAGTACAACGACAAATACAATCAGAATCTTGTACTCTGCAAACAGAAATGCCCTTGCGCCTTCAGCAATCGCTCCGGCTATATCTTTCATCTTATCATTTCCCGCATCGCATCTGTTTATTTTCACAGTCTTTAGTAATGCAAAAATAACAGCGATAATTCCTGCCGCCGGAGCTAAATAAATTAAATTCTCCATCCTTTTCTCCTTTCAATTCCCTGTAAAACAGCTTTCCTTTTAAAAAGTATGATATGTTTGTTAAAATTATAACAAAGTTTTCAAAATTTTCAATACCGTTCCATTATTGTTAATATATTACAGATTTTCTTATTGAAATAAAATATATTTTTCACATTTTAAAACAAAAAATGCATTTCGTTCAATATCTTCATAAAAATATTTTATATTTTTTAAGTGTGTGCTATAATAAATGCATATTTGCAAAGTATTTACTTTACAAAATTAGATTTGACTGAAAAATATACGAAAGGAGTACTATTATGAGACACGAACTAGATCATATTGACGAACAAATTATTAAGTTACTACATGATAATGCCCGCACCCCCTTGAAGTCTATAGCGAGCCAGGTATTTTTGTCATCACCTGCTGTTTCAGCCCGTATTGAACGACTGGAACAGGCTGGTATTATTACAGGTTATACTGCAAAGGTCAATCCCGCAGAGTTAGGTTATCATATTAAAGCTTTTATTAACCTCGAAGTAAATCCTGATCAGAAAAAAGACTTTTATCCATACATAAAAGAATGTACAAACGTTGTTGAGTGCAATTGTGTAACTGGAGATTATGCGATGTTAATAGAAGTAATGTTCAAAAGTACGGAAGAACTCGATCACTTTATAGGTGACCTCCAGACCTTTGGAAGTACAAAAACACAGATTGTTTTTTCTACTTCAGTAGAACATCGTGGCATTCCTATGCCAAAGGATAATTAAATTGTATGTTAACGGGATGTTGTTCTAAACTCACTAGTTCACATCCCGTTTTTTAAAAATTATTATGGGGAGATATTATGCATTATCAAAACGAAACGAACTATATTATATATTTATTAAAATGTGCTATTGAAAAGGAAACTCCAAAAACTCCGAATACAACAATAGACTGGAATATCATATATCAACTAGCAAAAAAACATAAAATTGTTCCGATTCTCTGTTTCGCTATTATAAAACTGCCAAAAGATTATATTCAGACAATTGAACATATGGAATCATATATGTTGATGTATAAACAAAATTTAGTCTTAGATGCAAATCGTTCTTATGAGACAGAACGGCTTAAATCTGTTTTTAATTCACTGAAGATAGACTTTATTTTATTAAAAGGAAGTATCATCAAACATTACTATCCTGACACTTTTATGCGTCGCATGAGCGATATAGATATTTTATTCCGTGGTACTGATTTTAAAACTCTTGATACCATTTTTGAAAACCTTGGATATAAAATTTTACAAAAAGGTGCCAAAGATACTGCTTATTTCAACCCTGTCAATAATGTTAAAATCGAAATGCAGCCCCATTTAATAGATATGGGATACTCTGAATGGTATGAATATTTACAAGACATTTGGGAAAAATGTTCGAATGACAAACATGAATATAAAATGAGTTTAGAGGATTTTTATATTTACCATATTATTCACATGGCAAAACATTTTAAAAACGGTGGTATCGGACTGAATCATATTCTGGATATACACGTAATGAACCTGACTTTTAAACCGATGGACTGGAATTATATAGAAAACGAGTTATTAAAAATAAACCTATATAAATTTAATCTGACTATGCAGGCTCTTGTACGTTATTGGTTTAATAACAAAAATACCATTAATTTTTCAAAAGAAGACATGGAAATGATTGCGGAATATGTTTTTGCTGGTGGTGCTTTTGGCACAAAAAAACAACAGGAAACAAATCACATTGTTACGAGAGGAGATCATAAACTCTCTTATCGTAAAAAAATTTTTCCTAATAGTACAATAATGATAAACTATTATGGTGAGTTTTTAAAAAAACACAAATACTTTTTACCTCTATATTGGATGCGACTGAATTTTACACGTTTATTTAACTATAATAAAAAAACGAAGCAAAGTATACACCATATCTCCTCCATTACAGAATCAAATATTTCTAAAACTGAAAAAATATTTCATATATGCGGATTAAGTTAGCATCTGCCTATATAACAAAGGAAGTTCCATCACCTGATGGAACTTCCTTTCGTTATTTATTTTCCGATTTTTTTACTAAGAGAATTTATTTGTGCTTCTTTCTCCGCTTCAGTTTTTGTTTTCTTATTACTCTCTTCTTTTAATAAAGCTTCTCTTTCTTCCTGTAAAGCTTTTCTCTGCTCTTCTGTTGTTTCTAACTGAATCTTCTTTGAAACACTCCGCTCTTTATTTCTAAATTCCTTATCCGATACGTGGCCATAAGTTCCATAAGAATTACCATAACTGCCATATCCATATCCATATCTACCATAATATCTGCTTCCATATCCCTTTCGGTAACCATAGCCATAGTGTTTTCCGTATCCATAATGCTTGCCATATCCATAAGCAAGATTTAATTTACCTTCTGTATTATTTAATACACAACCAAGAATAGGAACTCTTGTATAAGAAAACTCCTGTAAAGTATCAATAATTTTATTTACTTTAACAAAATCCTCCTTAACTACATATACCATTGCATCGCTGTACTTCGCCAATATCGCCGCATCAGACAATTCACTGCATGGCGGAGCATCAATAATAACATAATCAACTACATCTCTGCTCTCTTCAATAAAGTGTTTCATTTGTGTAGAATTGAGATACTTTGGCACATCTTTTGAGGACTCGCTTGGCGCCAATGCCAGCACTCTGGTCCCTTCTATATTTACAATAGCATGACTACTTTTAATTTTCTTTTCCAGAAAATCCTCCATCTTATAACTATTAATCTTCTGGTCAATCATACTATGCAAAGTCGGCTTTCTCAAATCCCCATCTATAAGCATAACTTTCTTCTGACTTTTAGAAAGTGAATAAGCAAGATTTAGTGCAAAAGTACTCTTTCCTTCACCATCTAATGTACTAGTGACAAGAATAACCTTATAATCATTTTTTTCTAACTCTTTCTCACACCTTGAATTAATAGAACGCATTGCTTCTAAATATCTGAAACCTACTTCTTTATTCAAAATTGAACAATTTTTTAAATTTTTGTTCTTTCCATTTAAAATTATGCCTGGTAAACTCCCAAGATATGCAACATTTAACTGTTTAACAACATCCTCTTTATTTCGAATTGTCTTTACAAAAAATGCATAAGCAATACTTGGTATTACGCCAATAAACATTCCAATTAATGCGAACATAATAGTATAATCCATTGGATTATACGGATTCATTGGAATATCAACAACCACTGGTTCTTCCAATACATCAAGCTGGGTGTCTCCAATTACGAAATCTGCCACACTGCCATAATTCTTTAGCACAGATTGAATCACTTTATAATTCATTTCCGCATCTGAACCAGACGCAACAATACTTAAAATGTTTGTATCTGGTACCGCTGATACTGTTATGACCGACGGCATGTAATTTACTCCCAAATCCTGCTTTATAATTTCATAAAATAACTCATTATTAATTAAATAACCAAAACTTACACTTAAAATAGAAGCCAATTGGC
Source organism: uncultured Eubacterium sp. (assembly GCA_910584795.1). Classification (GTDB taxonomy): domain Bacteria; phylum Bacillota; class Clostridia; order Lachnospirales; family Lachnospiraceae; genus Eubacterium_G. The sequence goes on from CAJUBZ010000004.1 coordinate 91,643, forward strand.
TGTTATTTGTATAAGTCTTATCCTCCGAACCATCATATTGTGGTGCAGTAATAGAAAAAGTAGCCTTTGTTTCAAAACTTGGAACATAATGTTTTTTATAGCTCCTGTAACCTAACACTGCAAAAACAATCATAAAGGCTACCATAATCCACCATAATTTTTTAAAAGCCTTTAAAAAACTAGCCACAATCTGGGAAAGGTTTATTGGTTCTTTTCCATTATTAACCGATTCATTATAACTATTCGTCATAAACTTCTACCACCCTTTCCTCTAACATATGAAATACACTATTTTTATCCTTCATCTTTAAAACTTTATAATCATTTAATACACATCCCAAAAATTTACATTCTGCATCATTCATGACATTAATACAGTTAATAATATCCCTTTCATAAGAAAAATCCTGTCGTATAACCAAAAGTGATAAATCTACTAAATCGACTAATGCTTCCGTATCTGATACCATTGACATAGGCGGCGTATCGATAATTACATAATCCGCCATTTTTTTACATTTCCTGATAAGATCTTTCATAGCTCCTGATTTCATAAATTCATAAGTACTTGAATGTCCTTTAATAGGCATAATTAAGTCAATTCCAATGTCATCATGATACATAACTTCATCTAAACCACATTCGCCCTGAAGAAGTTTAATCATATCTACCACTTCTGTTTTTGGAATATCCAACATCTTATACATTGCCGGTTTTCTCATATCTGCATCGATAACAATGACCTTTTTACCTTCTTTTGCTAACGACAATGCTATGTTTAAAGCTACTGTAGATTTTCCTTCATTTTCACAAACACTGGATATCAAAACTGTGTTTTTATTTTGATTTCTTTCATTCTCATACTCAATTCTAATTCTAATATTATTAATTGACTCAATAAATTTTGTTGTTATAATCGGGCTGGTAATTAAAAGAGCCTTTACACTCTGAACAATTCTCGCCTTTACCGTACGATTTTTTCTTTCATGGTAAATAGTTCCCAATAGGTTTGTCTCCAGCTGTTCTTCCACCGCAGCTTCTGTTTTAATAGTTCTTCTCATAATACTGAGTGCTGCCAAAAGTAACATTGTAAAAAAACCACATATTATTCCCATAGTAACAGATTTTTTTCTTGGAGTTAAGGAATTATCCGGATGAGTAGCAACATTTGGAGCCTCCAATTGATCAAAAACTGCATCTGAAGTAAGATATCCTGATAACTCAGAATAATTGTCCATGATTGCCTGAATAGCCCTGAAGGAGATAATTGGATCACCTGTTGTCACTAAAACTTTCATAAGGTTTGTCTCCTCAATTAAAGAAACAGACATAGTTATATCCAAATCTTTCAAATGTAAATCACTCCTTATCCTGTTTTTCATAATATCTGAATTTAATAAATTCTGAAAAACAGTAATAACACTTTGTGCCAGACGTTTATTTGTATAAACATATCCTGAACTCTGCTTTGGTGTTACAACATAAATCGAAGAACTTGTGTATTGAGGAACAAAACTGGATTTAATATAAGCATGCGTAACTATTGTACCCATCACAGCGACTATCATAATAATCCAGAATCCTCTTATTAAGTCTTTTAATAAACTAAATAAATCGATATTTCTTAAATTAATTCCTTTTTTCATGACTATTCCTCCACCATGACTGTTAAGTAGGCAGTTCCTTCGTTCCCATTATGATCGACCACACTATACTCTACAGTATAACATCCAACCTTATTTGTCTTTACAGAAGAACTCTTTATTTTAACGCTACCAATTTCCATGCTCTTTCCATCAATGTCTTCTACTGACTTTATAAAGCTTTTTGCATCAAACTCTTCATCCTTTTTAATATACTCAATATTTTTCTTCAACTGAATGGTCGGACTGATATTATTTTGCTGTTTTATAATAACTGTTGCCTTTAACTTAACAGTGTCCCCCAGACTGTTAGTCACCTGAGCTGTAACCGTATTGTCACCAGAAATATTTGTTGAAATATCGCGGGATAATATCTTGACCTTATTACTGATATCTCCATCAATTATATCTTTTGCACCAATAATCTCCTCTACACCTGTATCAGACCCGGTTTCAAGGCATAGTGGTTTTTTTAATACGAATCGTGGTGATGTATAATCAATAAATTTTACTTTTCTAGAAGCCTTTGCAACATGTCCTCCCGAATTAGACACAGCATATGTTACATTACAAATATGTTCTTTTTTATCAACAAATTTGGAAATTGATTCCACAACAATTTTATTTGTAATATCTCCATCTTTTGCATCTTTTGCAATAACTCCTTTTAAAAGAGCTTTTTTATCTTTCACCGATACTTCTATTTGATTCTGGCTCATTTGAATAACAGGTACTGTACTATCCACATTACTTTTATCTTTGTACCAAATCGCTATATAAATTATTATAGATATAAGGAATAATGTCATTATTCCATACTTAACATACTTCATAAAACCTCCAATAGAAAAACTTTTAAAAATATATTTTATCAAAATAGAAAGCGTCTGTAAACACACAAACTCGTCCTAGGCAAGTGAAACTTCATGCTAACCATCACTTTTTTCTCTTTATTTTTCTTTCTACTCTTGTTAGAAAATCAATACCAATGACCTTATCAACACATTCTTTAAATCCATATCCTTTATTAATATGTTTAAAAAACTGCTTTCTCCTTCTATCAGCTATTGCACTATAATACGTATTTACATTATGTTTTTTAATAAAGTCTTCCTCCACACTATCTATCATAATGCAAGACTTGATCTCTTCTATTTTGTTCTGACCTTTTAACGTATGGACAACAACTAATGAAGTTCCCTGTTTATTATAGAATGCACTATTATATTGTTCTATTCCCCATGCATCTGCCAGTGTAATATCACTATTTCTATCAATCCCCTTGTTTGCACAGTTATAACATGACGGTCTCAACATAATATCCTGAAGAAAACTCTTGATCCAATAATCTGTATTTCCATCATTTGAGTAAATCTTGCCAGACTCAAACTCAATTTTCATACCAAACTTTTCCCAATTTAAATCTTTAGAGCGAAAATCTATTTTCTTTATTTGACTAGTTTCATTACAAAATGTTCTTATATCGTCCAAATATTTTTGAAACAATTTTTGATTTGGAACACCATGACATATAAAATCAACCAAAATTAGCTTTTCGTAATCCTTGTCCAAATATTTTTTCAGTCCCGAAACCTGGCATGGTGTACCGCAAAACAAAACATACTTATCATTTTTTATATTTTCCTTTATCTTCTTATAAACATCATTTATGTTGCTTTGAATATATTTTGACTTTAGCAATTTTTTTAAATGATTTATGTCTGACACCTCTATATGGTTCAAAATATTATTTTCTTCGAATGCAGCACCATATACTACTCCACCATTTGTTAGAATATTCTTTGCCAATTCATAAAATATACCACCGGAAGAGCTCTTTTGAAGTACTTGCTTATCTTTATTTGAAGCAACATAAACATTATTAAACTCATTCTTGCATCTTTTAACGTTAAGTTCAGGACAAACTTTATTACATAACCCACATTCTCTGCACTCATCTTGATTCACAATGGGATAAATAAACCCTTCTTCATCCTCTTTCATTTCAATACAATGAAATGGGCATATATTAAAACATGCCGCACATCCTGTACACTTTCTCTTATCAGAAATATTTATCATTCATATACTCCTATTTTTTATTTTATGTAATCCTTCATATATTTTTTTTAAGAGAGAATTTTTACTTACGATATATCGAATTCTATCTTTTTTTGTAAATGCAGAACACTGACTCAAATGATTTTTCATATTTTTCATTTCATCAACTAAGCCATGATTATATGCAAAAATAAAACACTTCCTACTGTTCCAAATATCTATTTGAGTCAATAATTGTTTTTTCACACATTCCTCTATCTTCATCAGTTTTATAGTACCTGTTCTATTTAACGTAAAACCTTTTTGCAACTCTAACTGTTTATGTATGTCTCCTGTATGTGAAACAGAATTTTCCCGAACCAAATAATCCATTAAAGGTTGTTCAATAATTTCTACTTTATAAAAATAAGCCACTGGTAATAGTATCTGAAGATTCTGTCCATAAGGAGATATAAATATCTTCTTATTATTCAGTTGCTTAAATAACATCTCTGCTCTAACCATATATGACCCAGGCCAGTTATAAGCATGCTCAAATAAAAGTGCATTAAATAATCCCTGTTTCCCGATATACTCTTTGTCATTGGCAAAAAGATTTCTTGTACCGTTTTTTTCATTAAGAAAATATCCATTGTTTAAAACCACACCTAATTCCTCATCGGCTTTAAAACATTCAACTTTTTTACTAATGTTATCATGGTATAAAATATCATCGACATCATAAAGCATAATATACTCTCCTAATGCTGATTTTAATCCATTGTTAATCGCTGCAGCAGCACCGCCATTACTTTGATACAGATACAAAAACTGCCATCCTTTTTTCTCTATTTTCTCTTTATAACTTAAAATAATTTTTTCGCTATCATCCGTTGAACCATCGTTAATTACAATTAACTGTACTTGCTTATAATCCTGATTCATTAAACACTCAAAACACTTATTTAAATATGTTTCTCCATTGAAACAGGGAATCATCACTGTAACTAAATCTTTAATCATATTAAACCCTCAATGCTCTTTTTATAAATGCGTGAGCTTTCAATCTTTCTTTCTCAATGCGCTTGTTTGAATTTGTGTAATCACAATTAAATAATTCTTTACTATTATTAATATCCAAATTGTGAATCCCTCTATGCTCTACTCCCAATAATTCCTGTATCGTTGCCATTCTGGAATTCATAGAAACCTCTCCAGCCATTAAAGCTCTATCATAAATAACCACCGGCTTATTCATCTGAAAACCAAATATAATTCCATGAAAAGAATCAGTACATAACAAATTACAATGTGCCATCAAATACAAAAATTCTTCTGGTGAGGTACTATATTCTTTTTTTAAGTCCTTCTGATTCATTCTGATAACCGGAAGGTTGTATTTTTCTGAAATTTCTTTTACGGATTGATTGACGTTTTCAGAATTTTCTCCTAAATAATATGCTAAAATATAGTTATCGTATTTTAACCATTTTGGTCGTTTAGAAATCTTTAACCACTGCTTTTGTGTAAATAATAAAGTCGGGTCTAAAACAACCTCTGCCTCAATATCAGTCAACATTCTGATAATTTCTCTACCTTGTCCTTCCCTTACCGAAATAGAAGGAATTTCTTTTAACCATCTCTTATAGTCTTCTTTTCTGTCATCAGGTATCTCATCTACACCAAAACTTGCCGCATAACTAACTCTTTGATTTTTCTGTGCGAAATCCATAAATTCAACATGAGAATTAAATAAATAATGTGGATTCCAAACTTGATCACTTCCACTGACAAAATAATCATAATATGCTGCAAGATTTTCAGGCACATTATCCTTTGAGATAACAAAAGGGCTAATATTTATATGACTGCGATTAAACTTATCAAATACCTTTTGTCTATACCACTCATTAAACAAACTTTTATTTATAGGAAGATAGTAAGCTGCTGTTCCTATAAACCATTTAATTTTTTTCTTAAATTGCGTACTTTTTTTGTATTCGGCTTCTGCTTTTGTATAATTTTTAATTGTATGTACCGTTTCTGAATAACTTTTTAAAATCTCCTGCAATGCATAATTCTGCAGTCTGTTTCCAAAGTTTTCTCCCCCAGTAATCGTAAGAATTGCTGTTTTCATCATTTATTCACCTATTTTTTTATTTTTTGTATTTCTACCCAAACTTTCATCAATATATAAAACAGTGTATAACTATTTGTTTTATATGCTGCTTTTGCAATACGATGAACCATTGTAGGTTTATTTGTCATATATACCGATTCTTTTATTATCTCATCACTATATATTTTTTTAATGTTATTAACAGACTCTTTAACCCCAATTTCATGGTTGTTAACAATATAATATGTAGGTCCTATCAATTCATTAGATAGCGCCGTACATAAATTTTCTTTACATTTATCATATATATTATATTTTTTATATAAATTGATACATTTTTTTAACCGGTCTTCCGCCAGTTTCCATAATATCCATTCGTCTCTGTTTTTTGTCAAAGAATTTTCAGCGTCCTGATAATATTTATATAAACATTCCGGTATTACACCAATCGTATTTACATATTCCAGATACTTAATATTAAATAGGAAATCTTCTGCATACGACACCTGTTGTTCAAATAAAATATTATTGCTTGTAATAATGTCTGCATCATATAATTTGTTCCATAATGCACCATAATAAACACTGTACAAATACTCTGACATTTTAAGAAGATACTCATTGATACTTAACACAACATTGTGTTGATACGGAGAAAAAGCATTCTTTTCCCGATTCTGAAAAATAGATTCAAACCCACAAACTACCAATTCACACTTACTATTAACTTTTCTTTCATACATTTTTGAAATTGTTTCAACATCAATATAATCATCACTATCTACAAAAAATAGGTATTTGCCACGGGCAATTTTAATTCCATCATTTCTAGCACTAGAGACTCCTTCATTTTTTTTATTAATTAAGATAATTCTGGAATCCTTGTTCTGCATTTCTTCGACTAAATCATCTGTTTTGTCTATGGAACCATCATTCACCACAATAATCTCCAAATGACGGTATGTTTGTCTTTGTATACTCTGTAAACATCTTTCAATATAATTCTCCGCATTAAACGCAGGAACTATAACACTTATTAATTCTTCTCGCATATCTTTCTTCCCAAGCTTTAACTCCATTAAACTCTTTTTACATTTATGGTACGTATTTTTACGAAACACTTCGCAATTTTCTTTCGAAGAATTTCCACACAATTACATACAATATATAGAATGATACAATAAAGTAAGATTAGAAAAGGCCAGAATATCACTCCCATATCTTTCATAATAATCTCTAACTCCCTAAATCTGTAAGGAATTAAAAGACTATGAGAATGAATTAAATATATTCCTAAAGTATATTGGCCAAAACGTCCTATAAATATTCCAATCCTTCCATTACACTTTATTGTTAAAAAAGAAATAAATAACGCTATTGCCTGAATATAAACTATTGGATTATTATATGAAAATAACTTCCATGCCATATTCCCTTTTCCTAAATAAACTAAGAATAACGCAAGCAAGAAATTTACTCCCCCTGCCAGCATATACAAGATGTGCATTTTTTTACAGTCGTTGATTATATCATATGTCTTAATAAAGTTTCCTGTAAAATATAAAAATATCGCATATATTAATGAATACCCTCCATTTACATTAATGACATCTTTATCAAAAGCAAATCCGTAAATACAAGTAATGGCAAACAAAGTTATTATAAAAATTGAATATTTTCTTTTATCTGCTTTAAGTAAATCTATTACAATATTTAAGTAAGGTGCAACTAACATTAGTACAAGATACACTGTCATAAACCAATATTCATTAACAGCAAGTATTGAATACTTCATTATATTTTTTACACTCAATATCTCTCCACCCTCAATGGCGAATATTATGTATATAAAAAATGAGTAAAATATTACCTCTCCCAAAAGCATCAAAAACTTATTTAATTTAAAATTAATCGTAAAATATCCTGAAATCAAAAAGAATACATTCACGGCCACAACAACAATGGAATTTATGAAAACTAATAAATAATTCATCATATTGTTACAGTCAATTCCACTATTCAAATTGCTGTTTAAATGCAAACCGCTAACTACGCAATGATGAATCACAATCATAAACATAATCAACACTCTCAGGCATTCTACATTATTTAACCTTTTGGCACGCATATATCCTCCTTTTTTATTTTAAACTCTACGAAAAATTTTTCGTAATTTATTTAATATTTTCAACCACAAATTCACTATGATATTTGCTCTGTGAAATCCAATAATGCTATTAAAAATTTTAAATAATCTTTTATTTCTATACTTATTAATATTTCCATTTAAACTAGGTCCATTATCAACGGCCTCATTAATTTCTCTTTCAACAAGCTCAATTTCTTCCCTATTTGATAAAACAAAACTTTCGCCCTTTTGACTATTAACAAGTATCACCGAAGTGTTTCCATTATCTGCTGTCTGCAACTCTGTTTTATTCAACCCAATAAAATCACCAATAGAAATATCTCCGACTCGTTTCTTTTGCTTATACTCACAATGATAACAGCTGTCCCTTAGTATGGAACCATTTAAAAACCCTGTAAAATATTCATCTTCCCAGCTGCTTAAATTTAGAACTGTTTTTCCATTTTCATGAAAACATAGATGATAATTTTCATCCCATTTATTACTTCTAAAACTAAAATTATCATATGAAAAAGAAGCTTTTTTTTGTAAGTATTCTACATGCTCTTTCCATAATAATTGTGATACACTTCCATGACAAATTATATCCACAGTAATTAAATTAGGATATTCCCCTCCTTTAAGCGAGTTATAAAGTCCTGCAATTTGACACGGCAGACCTATATATAATATCTGCTTACCACTTTCTAAATCTTGCTTCACCTCCAAATATGTATTTTTCACATAAGAATAGACATACTTTGACCCTTGAATCCTATTTAAGTCAGTGCTATTGGTAATGCGGCAAATACTTACTTCTTCGTTGTCGTCCAACATGGCGGAATATACAATACCATCATTCTCTATTATTTTCTCTGCAAACGCAGTGCCAATTCCTCCTGATGCACTTCTTTCTCTTTTTTTATTATTTTTTCTCCATGCTGCAAAACATTTTTGTATGTCCTTCAATTGTACTTTTTCATTAACCTGACATACTCTTTTACATAAATTGCATCCAATACATTTATCATAATCTATATGTGGTAAAAATTCACCAGATTTATTGTAAACTAATTTAATAGCATTTTTAGGACATAATGTCGAACATACTCCACAACTTGTACATTTTTCTAAATCACATATTTTCATATTATTTTCTCTTTATCATTGAACAGATTTTTCTTCTTTCTTCTTTATTTAAATAAACCATAAAGTTAACTATATAGCCTAAGACTCCACTTACTAAACAAGTAATTATAAAACTTGTCCATGTATTAGTAGTAATCATATTATTTATAAAATAGAACAAAATTAATGTTATTATATTTGCAAAAATTCCTTTAATAAGCGGTCCATAAAAAGTCGTGTATTTAACTCCTAGAACATGACTTGAATAAAATGGAGTAAATAATAATGTTTTCAAAATCATAAGTATTCCGCTTATGGACGCAATAGCAAACACACCCATACTTGTTGTTCTTAATAGAATGTAAACAATAACAACATTCAGCACTCCTGAAATCACATTAAATAAAACAGGTACTTTAAGTTTTACAGTAATAACATTAATAGAAAATAACGGATGTACAAAAACATCTATAAAATATGGCATAACAGTTAAAATAGACAACAATTGAACATTTCTTATTTCCGCTGCAGATAAAGTAGGTACCCACAGTTTAAAAAGGCTAGTTCCAAACGCCATCAGTCCAATAATTGGAACTGCACATAAAAATCCACAGATTTTCATTGCCATTTTCGTTTCCTTAATAAACTTTTCTGTATCATTTTCTGCGTACGTAATTGTTAATTGTGGTGTAAATGTACCTGAAATTGTTCCCACAAAACTCATCACACTCGTCGGCAAGGTTTTTGCAATAGAAAAGAGACTCATTTCTTTTGCACCAATAAAAATATTTGTCAATAATAGGTCTAATCCCGTAAATAGAATTATGTTTAACTGTTGTACAGAATTCCAAATACTGTTTTTTATCAAAGAACCTACTAGTTTAATATCAAACATCTTTATATTTAATTGTAATTCCGGGGTTAATTTTCTTTTATAATAATAATTCAATAAGATACAATATATACCACAAATAAAAGTAATTGCACCGATATAATATACATGTGGTGAAAGTACAGAGAATACTAAAAACAATAAAATCACTTTTATTATTCCACTTTCCATATTCCTTAAATTCGTTAATTCTAAACGATTTCTTGCAAAGGTTGATACACTAAACACATTTGTTGGTAATTGTATTAAAAACAATGCAAACAAGAAAATCCACAATAACTTTATATCTGTGACATAACCACTTGGAACATTTACTATCTTTTCCAAATAGGCTATACACAATATAATGGGTATTGCCAATATAATCGAGAGTATAATATTTGAAATAATCGCGGAAGTATAATACTTATTCGCATTATCCTTATTCCCTCCATATAATTCAACTGTAATATATCTGTTAATCATACCACTAAGGGCCACTGTAATTACAGACAGATAACTCATAAAATTATTCGCTAGTCCCACAAAACCATACACTTCTGTTCCAATATACCGCACAACATAAGAAGTAACAAAAAAAGATACTCCCAAGCTTAGTACATATGCGGCAATCTGCGATATCATATTAATTGATAATTGTTTCTTATTCATAATCTTCTTTTAATTCCTTTAATAATAACTCTTTTGATTGATTTGTTATGCTTTCGAGATACTCTTCTGCATTGTTTATTTTATCGTTTATGTTTCTATGAAAAACATTTTCATCATTCACAATAATATCTAGTCTTCCGATAGTTTTTAAATATTCATACAATCTTCCATTTTGTGATTTTTTAGATTTATTGCTAAACCGTTTCAACACATATATTTCTTTCATGAATCTCGTAGCGAATACTGTAGCATGATACGAATCTGTACAAACTATTTTTGCATTTTTTATGAGATGTAAAAAATCTAGAGGAGATGTATCAATAATATATTCATAATCCTTTCTATATTCCTGCATGCTTTGTGTTATTGGCAATATATATACCTTATATCCCGTCTCCAATTGCATTGCCTTAACGTAATCCCAATAATCTCTATCACCAACAAAGTAGCAAAGTATATAGTCATGTTCCAAATTATCTAAATTTATTCTAGAATATTTTTTGATATCTTCATTCCATTCTTCTATACCAACTAATAATGTAGGATCAACAACCTTTGAAACCTTCTTTTGGGTAATTTTTTCTAATTCAATTCTGGAACTTTCCTCTCTAACTCCTATAAAGTGATATTTACTCAACATAACTCTATAAAACTTCTTATAATACAAAGGTATTTTTTTCACACCAATACTTGTTCCAAAAGAGATGACCTTTTTATCATTATCCACGTAGTCAAACAGCATATGTCTATTTAAGAAATATGGATTCCATATCTGGTCTCCTCCACTAATAAAGACATCTATTTGTTCTTTTGCTTTTTTTGTTTTTTCACCTGTTGTTATACTGAAATGCTTTCCTTTATAAACATCTGTAAAGAACTCTTCAAATTTTTCCCTTTGCTGTTCAATTTCTTCTTTATGACTATTATCAGATTTTTTTCTTAAACTTTTCTTTGTATTTAATCTAAATATCAGCTTATTCATAAAAGTTGCAACGTAATCATGATAAGAATGTGTTTCTTTTCCGTGTGGATACTGCATAAAGACCTGAAATTCTTCTTTCTCTAAAAATCTCTTTAAAGAATACGCCTGTAATACTGTTCCATAATTATTTCCCAAATACCATGTTGCGATTAGTACTTTCTTCACTTTATTTTCCTTCCTCTGTAATATTATTTATTATATTTAATACAGAAAACTGCTGCTTATAATTATATTCAACCTTTTCTTTCTTTTTAATCCACTGTATGTCTTCATCTGTAATTTCAGTAAAATAGCGCATATAGCGTGGATCATAGAATTCAAAATCTAAGATACTCTGATTATTTGTTAACAATCTTTTATTATAGACTATTGCCTCATATGGACGAAGAGTCAACGCCGTCTGCCCTCCATCTGTTATATCAAGTAATACATCAGATTCTAAACTCTCCACCACCATCTGTGAATAATCTTTTATCGCACTGTAATCTTCTATTGTCACTCCAGAATAGTCACCAAAGAACTGGTATTTACCAATTTCCTCCTTTGATGCAAATAACTCTATTTTGATTTTAATTTTATTGTCTATAAGTTTTTCAACACAACTCTTTATGATTTCTCCCCTTGTTTTAATTGTCCCACCAAAATAAATATCATTTTTTTCAACCATATTCTCATATCCGTCAATCTTTGCATATGGTGTAAAACATTTTGTTAATTTATCGCTTTTGTTGAGATCCTCTTCTTCAATTGTATAAGCATAATCCACCAAATCCGTATTTAGTAATAACTCTTGTGCTCTCATCGCGGAAAAGGTTCCAAAGCTGTCAACAAATATAATTCCTATTTTTGCATGAAACCTCTTTTTTAAATTTTCTAAAAATTGTTCACTATATTCATCTCTTAATCCTGCATTAAAAAATATTACATTTATTTCATCCTTTTTGTTCTTTTTAAATAATAATTTTGCTTTTTTATATACTGTATATAATTGTTCACTATATCCTTTTAATCCAATTTCTCTTAGAACCTTCCTAAAACCTCTACTAATAAATGTATAACTAGAATAGGGATTGTTTATAAAGTAAATGTTCTCTACTCCGATAACATCACTACACATAATTTTATACATTTCGCTATAAGAAGATTTTTCTCCAACAATAATAAACCTTTTCATTTTACTTTCCTCAATACAACTTTCTAAGCCATGTAAACCTTTTATGTTTTTGTAATTTTACGATTAAAATTGATATTAATACTGTAATGATTAATGTGTATATAAATCGTACCATACTACCAAATGTTCTGTGCAATATATTATAACATAATACTGAATAAGTAAAGTCGACCCAGCAATGTGAAAGATATACCAGTACTCCCACTATTCGTATACTTTTATATATTTCTTTATCCTGTAAAAGTATCTCCTTTGCAACATGTAATAGGAAATATGTAACTGGAACACTAAAAAGAACTCCCTCATATGTTCTGGCAACACCAAAACTCCTCAATAAATACATTTCCATAAAAAGACCTATTATAGAAACAATTAACAATAACAGGGACTTACTTAATTTTTGTTTTGTCTCATATGCAAGAAATCCCAATAATATAAATACCAACCCAAAGAAAATACCATTACGAGTAGTAATAAAAATTTTATCATATTCTCTGATGAAATTCTGAAACTCAAAGTTTTTTATTACTCCATAATAACTCGTGTCTAACAAACCTAATATGTATACACCAATTGCTATAATCAAACTTTTTATTGTTCCTATTTTTCTCACAAGCAATGCTGCTAATACACCTGCAATCATTACCGATGGCAAATACCATAAATGTAAATATGAGCCATCAAAAATGCATTTTTGAAAAAAAGATAACAGCGTCTGACTTTCTGCCTTAAACCAGAAAATAATACAAGGCAGATAGATAATTGTCCATAAGAAATACATGAACAATATTCTTTTTGCAAACTTCAAAATTTGTGTTTTATATTCTAAATTACTTGTCACCCTATCTAATTTCATTTTCAAAAAAAAGCCAGAAGAGCAGAAGAAAAACGGAACTGCTGCTCTAGTTAAAACTTTATCAAATAAAAAACTAACATTTTCACCAAACATTGCGAATGGTGTTAAATGTATGGCAACTACACACAATGCCATCAATAATTTAACAACATCTATTCCATTATAATTCTTTCGTTTTTCCATTCAGTCCTCCTTATTGAAAACCTCTTATTTTTCGACTTGTAACCCCAATAAATCTATATAACCCTATACAATAAGAAACCATCAATAACTTCAATTTTTTTATAAAATCCAAATGATTGTTTTTCAAAACATCTTTTGCATCTTTTTTTAGTATTTTATCTATTTTTCGCTTCTCTGCACCCTCACAATTATTCTTTAAAGCGAATTCACAAGTGTCTCTAATATACTCTTCTAACGCTCTGTTATAATACTTCTTATTCCCATTCTTTTTATGAAACTCCATTGCCTGCTGTAATGCTTCCAAAGAATCCAAATTTTTTATACTAAAAGAAACTCCTGTTATGCTGTTATCTCTTTGGTAATAGAAATACAGACATTCGGAAAGATAATAAAGTTTATCAACCTTACAAAATATTTTATATGTAGTATACTCATCTTCTCGTGTTTTTCCATATGGATACCTAACATCATCAAATAAAGAGATGTCATATAATTTATTCCATGCACCCCAGCCAACTGCGGCGGCATATAAATATTCCATCATTCCATCTCGGTCTAATAACATGTCTTCTTTTGTTGTCCAATGTTCATTAAGGCTTTTATCATCAAATTCCCTCAAAAATCCACAGCTGGATACCTTACAGTCATTCTCTATACATGCGTTATACAACTTTTCAAACATAGTAATATCTATATAATCATCACTATCTATAAATCCAATCCATTTTCCTGTAGCCACATCAATTCCTTTATTTCGGGCATCCGATAAGCCTCCATTTTCTTTATGAATTACTTTAATTCGACAATCCTTTTCTGCCCATTCATCACATTTTTTTCCTGAACTGTCTGTCGAGCCATCATCTACCAAAATGATTTCAAGATTCGTATACGTTTGATTCACAATAGAATCAACACATTTATCAAGATAATTTTCAACATTATAGACTGGTACTACAATCGTTATTAACTCATTCATATTCTCTATACCTTTCTTTTATTAACATCTCTCAAAAATTTCTTCCCAAGCTTTCATACTTTCTTCTATACTGAAAAATTCTCTTCTATCTTTTGTCTTGTTTTTATACTCTGATAATTTTTCAGGGGTATTAACCATTTCTCTAATACCCGCGCAAAGTCCGTTTTCACTGTTTTCTACCAACAGACCATATCTTCCATTATCCAAAAGTTCTATCGGACCTGTACACATTGTACTCACAACCGGTGTTCCAACCACAAGACTTTCTGCTACTACAAGACAGTAGGATTCATGTATCGAAGCACACACAAACAAGTCTGCTTCTTTAATATATGGATATGGATTTTCTTTAAAACCTAATAATTGAACATTATCCTTCATATCTAACTCGCTAATTTTTTCTTTGATAATATCTTCTTCCGGTCCTTCTCCAATAATATTCAACTTAAATTTTAATCCCTCATCCCTTAATCCTGCACACACTGTAATCAATCTTGCAAATGCTTTTTGAGGCATAAATCTTCCAATTGCCAGAATATTAAACTCATTCTTTTGATACTCATTAGGAATAAATTCTACAGATTTTTTATCTATATCCTCTATATCAATGGGATTATATATATAAGAAACTTTTTCTGCAAATCCATATTTTTCAATAAATTTATCCCTGCAATCTTTGGAAACACCAACAATCTGATGGAATGGTCCAAAAAATTCTTCTACCTGTTCTTTATTATAATAAGTAGCTGTAGAAATGTCTTTTGTGACATCCATATGCTCCCAAAGTATCTTTATAGAATCCGGATTCGTTGAGCCACCAATCAATGTTGCTGCAAAAGCATCGCCACAGGCAATCTCAATATCATACTTCTTATGTACAAACATTCTATAAACCATTTTTCTAGGAAGCCTGTCACACACAACTCTCACAAGATGATCATAAAATTTAGAACATGTTTCCTTAAATGGCATATTTGCTTTTTTATGTATACGTTGATCTAAAAACTGACTATAATATCCTCCGGGAAATCTCCTCATAACTGTAACGTCATATTTTGAGAAATCCATATGGTTTACCACATCTAAAACGACCTTATCCAGTCCTCCCTTTCCCAGAGTATCTATATAAAATAAAATCTTTTTCATAACTTTCCTCTATACACGTTTTGTTATTTTATGTAAAGTCTTTTCTTTTACTTTTTTATAGCAAAAAACATAAAGTAGTATTAAAATATTTGACAATATGTGAAGTAAAACTAAATCAAGAACATTGCCTGCATATCTATAAAATGGCAAACATATGCACAGCATTACGTCAGCAATTTTATAAGTAAATGGTTGTGAAAGGTAAAACATTAAACTGTTTCTTCCTATATATTTAAACAAACCACATGAAATGTACTTACAAAGTACAATCACTCCTAACGAACCTGCAAAAGATGCCACAACTGCAAGTCCCATATTTCCATATCGTATATCAGAAATACCAAATATATTTCCTGTAATGTTTAAATTCCAACAGCTCAAAATAAATGCTATTGCCATAGAACTTATTCCTATTAAGATTAATTTTAGATTAGCAGAATTTTCTATAAAATTAATAATCCATTCCTTAACGAGTATTCCAATGCAAATGTAAAAAGCAGTTAATGGAATTAAATCTATTTCCCATACGAGAACTTTGCCTACCCCATAATAATATGCTGTAGCTGCTCCAAGCCAAACTAGCATTAAAACAAATATGTGTGTTCTGTTTTTGCACAATTTTAATATCCAATAAAGCAATAATTCTGTAACAAACAGGCATGGTATAAACCAATAGACAGGATCATAAGCCCCCACACGATAATGCCAAAAAATTCTTGGAATGATATTTATCCACGGAATATGAACACCTGACATTCCTAAAGTCAAACAGGTATTTTGAAAAACAGCATATAATACAACTGCAATCCACCATGGAAATACTAACGTCTTTAATTTTCTTATCAAAAATTGCTGAAACGTATACTTACTCGTATTAAAAGTGATTCCTGATAAAATAAAAAATAACGGCATATGAAATGAATAAATAAAAGCCATAAGAAGCTTTGGGCAAGAATAATGCCCTATTCCTACAAGTATAATAGCAACTGCTTTTGCTGTATCTATCCATTCTATTCTCTTATTCATTCATATCCTCCTTACTCTTAACATTTTACAGCATTGAATCTGTGCTTTATTTTTTTATATGAATAAACATATATTAAAATTAAGATATTATTAACTACATGCAAAATAATTAAATCCATAATGTTTTCAGTATATGTATATGTATAAAACGGTATTGCCTTAAATGCCAATACCAATAATATGTCTGCAATTTTATATGATATTGGCTGTGCCAAGTAAAATATAAGACTATTCTGTCCAATAAAACTTATCAATTTACAATGAACAAATGTACATAAGATAATAACTCCAATTGATAATAGCACTGCCGCACTAAACATTAACGGAACAATTCCATACCTGCCTCCTGCAATATCAATAGGTTCTCCAATAATATGAACATTAAGAAATCCCAGCAAACTTCCACTTATAACACAAATCAGACAAATAAGTAACTGATTAATACGTTTCACTCTCTCAAATACTTTCAGGTAATATTTTTGTATTAAATACCCTATTAATACAAAAGCACAGGAAACCGGCAATAAATCAACTTCCCACGGAAGTACTATATTAACAAATTTTTGGTACAGATATGCACATACACCCAACAAAATTACCAATCCTATCAAACCTTTTTGCGACTTAAGAACTTTAAGGATCCAATATAACACTACTTCTGTAATAAAAAGGCATGGCAAAAACCAATATACCGGATCCCATTCTCCTGCCCGTATATTGAAAATCAGTCGGAGTGGAATTGAAGATATTTTATTTTGATTCGCAGATATACCTATAGCTAAACAACACTCTTGAAAAGCAATATTAATACATACTGCCAATACCCAAGGTATCAAAAATGCTTTTGCCTTTCTTAAAACAAATTTTCCAAATGTATATTTCTCAACATTTAAAGTACATCCGGATAAGATTAAAAATAAAGGCATATGAAAAGTGTATATCCAAATTAACAAATTTCCCGGGCAGGAATAATGTCCTACCCCCACAAGGATAATGGCAACGGCCTTTGCTATATCTATCCACTCTATTCTCTTTTGAACATGTGTCTCTATTTGCATTTTGCTATCCTCTTCTCAAATTCATCATAATAATTTTTTCTGTCAAATGCAAAAGTTTCTGTCAATTTCGTATATGCTTTTTGGGCAAGATTTTCTCTTATATCATCATCTTCCCTCATTTTAATCATTGCAGAATATAACTGTTCTTCAACCTCTGTATTCTTATCAACCATAATAGAGGTCTCCGCATCCAGTATCTCGATAAGTCCTCCGGAATTTGTTGTAATAATTGGAACTCTCATAGCCATTCCTTCCAACGCCACAACACCAAAAGGTTCTTCCCACATAGACGGTATCACCAAAACATCTGCCACTGTATATATTGACGGCATATCTTCCGGAAAAATATATCCTGTAAAAATTATCTTTTCTTCTAATCCTTCAGCTTCTTTTAAAAGTTTCTCGAAATATTCATCTTTTGCTATCTGGTTATACCATCTGCTGCCTACAACCATTAACTTACAGTTGGATTTTTCCCTGCTTAATTTTTTAAATGCTTTTACTAACTCCAGGATTCCTTTTTCCGGACAAACACGTCCTGTATACATATAAACAAAATCACTTTCGTTAATATTATATTTTCGTTTCAACTCTTCTGTATTTGATACATTTTCTTTATTAAACTTTTCGAGATCTACACAGTTATAAAAGACTTTCATTTTATCGTTTGGTGCCACTTGCATAAAATGCTCTTTTAAATATTCACTGACAGGTAAAATTACCTCTGCTTTATCTGCGATAAACCTACATAAGTACTCTGGTTTTGTTGTTCCATCAATGTCATTATGCATATGATAAATCATATGGTTTGTCCCATTTTTAGCATGATTATATATGTCTTCAAATACCTGCATATTATTTTCTATCAGAATGACATCATAATTATCCCGAAAATATTTATGTATTAATGCTTGATTATACGGAATATATCGATAGTTTCGTTTCAATAATTTCAAAAATGCATTCCTTGCTTTACACCAAAACCATCTAATCGGATGAATGTGTATTTGGATAATTTCTGCATTATTATATTTAATTTTATCAAGTTTTGGCGACTCTATTGTATATATATCCATAAAATAATCGCCACTCACTTCGTTTCCTTCTATAATTTCTGTTGTCAGCACCTCACCTGCACCACCATCAACTGCCGGAACCGGAACAAACCCTGCTGAAATTACTGCCATACGCCTCATATTACTGTCCCCTTATCTTTCTTTTCAAATCGCCTAGCCTTACATATGCATAAAAGTACCGCATTTTTCCACTAATAATGCTCTTATATAACATTTGTAAATGCTTACTGTTATCTGAATCCTGATATAATTTGTCTCTGTGTGGACAAGTTGAGGTAATTTCTTTCATAATCTTTTTCTTTTCTTTTGATTTCAGCGAATCATTCCAAATAATATTTTTTATAATACAGTCTGCGAGATAATGAAGTACATTCATATTAAATACTTTTCTATTAACATCCTTTTTTCCCACATCAATATCATGCATGCGATTCACAAAATATTCTATTCCCTGTAATCTTGCAAGATTTGAATTATGAAGCAGACTATTACCTCTTTGCAAATATTCGTAACCTGCATAATCTATAAAGGTTATCTTGTTCCAATACGAAAGAAGCTCCATATTGTACACCAAATCTTCTCTGTCTATCACCTTTCCGTCTGCTAAAATTCCTGACTGATCTAGTACAGATTTTCTGTATAGTTTATTCCAAGCATATCCATAAGACATCTCCGTTATTGCCTGAAACAAGTAACTCTCCATTTCATCACGTGTATATGTTTTATTTCCCCATTTACAAATTTCCAACACATCGCCTGATTCACTTACTTTTTCATAACCATAAATGACAACATCTGAACGTGTATCTTCTATGCTCTTCACACACCTCTCAACAAGATCTTTCTTTATCGCATCATCACTGTCAATATACATTAAATATTCACCTGTTGCTGCTTGATATCCTATATTTCTAGCTGAAGATAAACCACCATTTTGTTTATGTATTACTCGAATACGGGTGTCTTTCTTTGCCAAATCATCACAAATCTTCCCACTATCATCTGTTGCTCCATCATCTACTAATATGACTTCTATCTCTTCATATGTCTGACCTAAAACAGTTTCGACACATCTTTCCAAATAGTTTTCTACATTATATATTGGCAATATTATTGATACTTTCTTCATATTTATCTCCTAATAGTTTTATTTATAAATCAAGTAATAATTTTTCCCACTGTCTGACTATCTTATCTAAATCAAACTTTTCTGTTCCAATCAATGCATTTTGTGAAAATCGTTTTCTCTCATCGACATTTTCAATGAGTAAGTTAATTTTATCAGCCATTCCCTGAATATCAAAACAATCTATTAAATAGCCATTTATTCCATCTTCTATAATTTCTGATGGTCCTGCCGGACACTTAAAACTAATACAGGGCAGTCCCATATTCTTAGCCTCTGTTAAAACCAACCCAAATCCTTCGTATCTTGATGTAAGCACATAGAGCGCTGCATCTCTGTAATATTCTTGTATGTTATTTACATTTCCCTTTAATATTACATTTTTCTCCAGACCTTCTTGCTGGATTTTTGCTTCCAATTCTGTACGATTTTCACCTTCCCCACAAATTATCCATTGCCAATCGCTATGTTTTGCAAATACAAGTTTTGCAACATCTACTAACATATCAAAACCTTTTTGCTCTACCAGTCTGCCGGCACTAATAATAGTCTTGCTTTGGGAATTGTAAAGATATTTACTCTTAGCCTTTTCAATCGGATTATAAATTCGTACTAATTTTCCCTTTACAGCCACTTCTTTCTGATAATATCCCTTATCCTCATCTGTCAGTACCACAATAGCATCTGCCTTCTTCGCTGCCAGTTTTCTAGTATACTTTCTGTAACTTACATAAGGGTTCTGATAATAGTTAAACTGTTCCCACGATATCACCTTACATTTTGTTTTTCTAACGGCTGGTATAGAATACATATCTAAGATTCCATCAATATCTATTAATATATCTATATCCTGCATTTCAATAAATTTTTTAATGCCCCTAATATATGTAAGAATTCTCTTTCCACTCACTTCTTCATTAAACAAAACATACCGTTTTATTTTTTTATCCAATGGAAAAAATGTATCACTGTTCTTTTCCCACAAACTCAAAAAACATACATCAAATTCCCCTCTTTTAGTTAATGCATTTGCAATAACTGACCCGACTCTTTCAGTTCCACCACTTCGTGTTATATCACCTGAAAAAAAACATATATTTTTCATTTCTTCTCCTATGCTATAAAGCTGGCCGCTTTCCATAATTTATAATTTCGCTGTTGAAATGCCTTATCTAAATCTTTATTTATTATACTCTGCTCTGTCTCATACTTTTCGGGGCGTATATTGTCTAACAACTCACACCCTAAAACGAAAACAGCTTCCAGTACTTCATCATCTAATTTAGATAATCTGTGAAGCATTAAGTTTGAAAGATGACCTGAAACTAAGTGATACTCAGTTGCATCTTTCGGCAAACCGTTTTCTCTTGCCTGTTTCACCGCATCATAGATCACCCATAAATGATCTATTGTCTTTTCTGAATTTCTTGCCGTTTTAGATATTCCATTCGGATTAACCCGATATCCATATACCATCTCTTCTAAAACAACCATTCTTTTGCTCATTCGGTACAAAACATTGCATATTATAGTATCCTCATACCACGCACCACTAGGAAATCTTAAATGATTAAACATTTCCCTTCTGCAAATCTTTCCCCATGCAAACCCCATATTTCTAACTGCTTCTTTAGGATTATCAATAATAGTCTTTGATTGATTTATAAAATAATTCTTATCCCTGTCATTAGAAAATGTGTAATAACTTCCTATTACAATATCTGCATCTTCAGCATATGCTTTGCCTAACATTAACTCCAGACTATCTTCACACAATACATCATCTGAATCAATAAACATCACATATTTTCCAACTGCTGCGTTTAATCCTGTGTTTCTGGCTCCTGACAAACCTTGATTTTCCTGTATAATATATTTAATTCTATCGTCTTTAAATTCCCTGATGATACTGTCACTGCCATCTGTTGCTCCATCATTAACGATAATAATTTCTATTTTATATTCTGTTCTTTGACGTATTACAGATTCTATACATTCTTGCACATACTGCTCCACGTTATATACAGGTATGACAATAGACAAATCTATCGTAGTATCTGTTTCATTACAAACCATGTTACTGCTTGTATTGTCAATATTTTTACGCACACTGTCAACTTTCCGATATGCCTCTTCATATGTCATGCAACTTATATATTTCTGACATTTTCTACGCTGAAATTTATATCGCAGATAAAGACACCAGTATGCCATAACAGATAATATCTTCGACAATGTTTTTATTTTAGTTAATTTAAAGAATCCATTATATAATCTCTGTTTCATACTTTAACTCCGTTATCACTCTATTCTCTTTATAACTCACACTGTGAAATGCCAACAACTGCATAATTGGAAAAGTTGTTGCCTCATGTCTAACCCAAGAACCAAAATCCGGTTCAAAAACCACAGAACCAAAAAAGTAAGCCACGAAACAAGACAATACAACAACCATTTTATTATCAATATCTCTAATATTCTTTAACGTTCGGAATAAATAGTACAAAATAAAAATCTGATAAAAGAAAAATGGTGCATATCCAGGACTTTTCACCAATAACTCTATTGGAAACATCATACGGACTGAATTAATTACATAATCAATCATAAAGTTCCCTAAATTTCCATTAACAGTAATTGGATTATATATTGCGGAATTTGCCCCGCCTCCTGCATCTTTCACTGTACTCGTGATTCCATCTCTCACATTCAGTGCATCCATATAATCATCATAAGCAACAAACTTACTTGCATAGAAAAATGCAAAGATTCCTGCGAAACATAAAAAAACAGTAAAAATAATAATAAATTTTGTTATTTTTCTTCTCTTTCTTAACCATAAAAATATAACATACAGAAATATGCTCATAACAGCCATTAATATATAATAACTTCGAAAACTCAAGCTTTCATAATAAAATACCCCTGCACATCCTAATATCTTAATCAAAGTATTTTTTATCGGCAGACTAATCACTATATAAATTGCAAGGAAATATAAAATCTGTATCATTTCTTTATTGATATTAAATACATAAATATTTAATACTCCTGTTGCCATTAATGTGAAAAGGACTTCTTTCATCTCCATTTCCTGCACTTTAGATACCATAAATAAAATCAACGGTGTCATAATTATGCCATAAAAGATAGAAAACTGATTGACATCTGTAAGATTAAAAATATTAATCTTTGTATGAAAATCCACAGTGTCCTGATATCCTGTCCATGCTCCCATGCTTCCATTATCTGTCAACATGGCTACCATTCTCCAGCTATCAAAAAAGTATCTGGGTGGCAAGAAGTATATATATATAATTTTTGCCAGTATTGCTACTGGTATAATAAGCTTTATCGCCAAATCTCTATTTTGTTGTCTGATTTTTCTTTGCTGCAAATCCAATTTCAAATCCTCTTACTTATCTTTTTTGTTTATACAATGTTTTCAAAGGTACCTTACACAATATATGCAATATTATTGCAGCGGCATATGAAAACAAGACACTGGTAAACATATATATTATCGTCCCATTATTCCTTAATATTGTTTCTGTCACTGCACTGATAACAATACCGTGAACAATATAGAACTCATAAGATACTCTGTCAAAATGTTGAATTATATTTTTTAATTTTATGTTATGAATGTAACTTCCTAATTTATAAAAAAGTAAAATAAGAAATTGGTCAATACATATCATTCCATAAACAGACAAAATTCTCTCATAAAAAACTGTTTCATTTAACAGTTTTTTTCCGAAAACTGTAGCCAATACTCCAATTAACAAGATCATTAAACTGATAATCATACTTTTATAGCTCTTACTATAAGCCAATATTTTATCTCCAACGATATACCCTGTTCCATATACAAGTACTGCTATAATACACCAACTTAAAGTATGATTCCCAAATAGTCCACTATCTGTAACATACGCTAAAATCATTTGTAGTACAATCAATAATGTTACAACAGCCTTTAAGAACATTCTACTTCTCATTTTTATCCATTGAATCAATGGAGTAATCAAATAGCAAATCATGATAAGCGTAACAAACCATAGATTAATAGAGCCGATTGTTGCAACCTTAATCCCCTGCAGATTAAATCCATATAAAAAAATATGCTCCGGATAAAACTGATGCCATAACAAATATTCAATCAGAATATCTATGGCCGCAAAAATCCATAATGGTATTAATATTCTGAAACATCTTTTCTTAAACCACTGTCCCCAATTTTTTATTTCTTTTTTTCCAAATAAAAATCCTGAAATAAATAAAAACAGAAATACTCCTGAATTACACACCTGAATAATTAAAGCCACACCAGGAAATGTTATTCTGCACAATATATGATCAATGATTATCATAAACATCGCTGCTACTCTTATAAATTCTATTGAAAAATCTCTCTTATTCATTTCTATTAAACTAATATAACCCCTTCAACTCTATTCTATTTTCCTATCCGCATACCAACATCTATTTTACGTTTCTAATACCTCTTTATAAAACGCTTCCAGCCATTCTGCCTGCGCTTTAATATCAAATCCTGCATCTGCTATCTGCTGGTATGTATCGTATTTTTCAAAATGATATGCTCTGTCTAGTATTACATCCGCCCATTTATCTGCACTATCTTCCAAAGCTACAACATCTACATTTCCAGTAATATCACACTGAATCGGAACTTTATCAGATATAACACATGGTAAGCCGGCCGCCTGTGCCTCTACCATCGTTACCGGAAGTCCTTCAAACAGTGACGGTAAAAGAAACACATCAAACGACTGAACAACTTTGTCCACATCTTCACGTACCCCAAGAAACTGCACACAGTCTGTAAGACCAAGACTTTCCACTTTATCACGTATCTGGTTCTTTAGAGCATCATCCGCCTCTCCACCACCTACGAGCAATAACACAGTATTATTGTCTTTATCATGAACTGCCTTAAATATATCTATTAAAAAACCATGGTTTTTCTGCGGAAAAAATCTTCCGACATGACCTATTACTTTTTTTCCCTGAATTCCCAACTCCTCGCGCATGGAATCCTGAACCTGTTTATTAAATCGATACTGCATAGCATCTACCGCATTCTTCATCACGATCACTTCATCACGATTTTTTCTGCCATACAGCCAGTCACCTGCCTCCATGCCACAAGCAAACTTATGCGTGTTGTAATATTTTAACATGAACCGAAAATAATATCTGACTATTAGTTTGGGATTAATCCCCAACGGTCTGTTATGAGAATGTGAAATTCTCACAGGTACTCCCATTTTTTTTGCCACTTTTAGTGGCAGATAACTTCTTTCTTCCAAATTACTGTGTATAATTTTGTATTCCGGATGTTCTGTTAAGAATTCTCTTACTTCTTTTTTATATTGTCTGAATTTGCCCGGATACATAGGACACATATGATAAACTTTTCCGCCAAGACGCTCTATCTCATCTTCATATGCTGCTCTATAATCCCTATTTGTGAGAAAATCAAACTTTATAACCTCGCGGTCAATCTTTCGCATATAGTTCATTATCATAGCTTCAGCACCACCACGGTCCATTACCGTATCCAGTACAAGTACGTGTATTGGTTCCATATTATCCACCCTGCCTAAATTTAAATCCCTAACCTGTTCGTTCTTTTCCTGCCGACATTATTCGTTCAATGCCGCCATAATTTTATCGATAGTATTCTATATGATTTTTATATATTAATCAAGTTTTGTCTAAAAAATAATTCTGTACTTTTTAACTGATAACACTTCCGTCTACCACATTTTCTCTTACTACTACTCCGGCACCAATAGTACAGTTATCCCCAATATGCACGCCTTTGCATATCACCACATTTGTCCCTATCCAGCAATGTTTGCCAATAACAGTCTCGGCCACACTATATCCCTGTTCTTTAATCGACTCATTTTCATCCCTGAATCTGTGATTATGATCATATACATGACTATTAGAGCCAAATATCGTACCTTCCCCAATGCATACACGTTCTAAAGCATTCAGAGAACAGCCATTATTAAAAAAGCAGTTCTTACCTATCTCAATTTTGCCTTTGCCTTCAATAGCAATATGAAAATCATGTCTCCACGTAGTTCCCTTGCCAATCTGAAGTTTTCTGCCAAATACAATTTTATATACTATCTTTTTTATCATTGCCTTTATATGGCACCAAATCTTAATCATTTTCATTTTAAATACCTTTATCTCCCAGCGAATCTTATTCACATGTTACTTTCTATCCTTTAAACGGCTATTTAACTGCTCAATGTAAAGTTCCTCATACTTCTCTACCAGCCAGCCACTATTAAAATGATTAATTATAGCATTATAAGCATGGTCCACAATTCTCTGCTCTATTCCCTCTCGCTCCAGTCTTCCTATTACCTCTACAAACTCTTCTAAATTATTGCAGACATATCCTGAATGATTATTGCGAATAACATCACGATTCCCTACGACATTACTTACAACACATAGTTTTTTCATATACATCGCTTCAAGTAATGATATCGGAAGTCCTTCATATCTCGATGCAAGAATAAACACATCATAACTTTTTGCATTGCTTAGTGCCTGACCGTTTTCTAACCATCCGGTTACTTTAATGTTCGAGCTGGTCAATTTATCCCTTCTCTCACCATCTCCTATCCAGACAAACTGAATATGAGGAAGCCTTTTTGCAATTTCATTAAACAATGTTGGATTTTTTTGAAAATCAGCTCTTCCCACAGTATAAACCGTAAATTTATGGTTCTCATCCCTTTTAATCTCTTCTGCGGAATCAATTAAATTCTGAATCTTATTAATGTTAATTCCATTACTTATAAAAGTAGATTTTTTAGCAATCTTACTGCCCTGCTCCCATTCACTTTCTCCACATGCCACAGTAATACACTTTCGTTTTCCACATATTTTTTCTATGACTTTATATATTTTTCTTTTTAATCCAGAAATATCCTGCATCAAAAAACTATAACCATGAGGCGTAAAAAACATTGTGTACTTTCTTCCACTAAATACCATGCGTCCGATAGCTCCCGCTTTAGAAGAATGTAAATGAATAATATCCGGCTGCGCATCCTTTACGATTTTTTTCAATTCAAGACAAGCACTTAAATCTTTCACTGGATTTAAACCCCTTGTAAAATTCTGCACTTCCACTAGCGACACACGTTCATCAAAATAGCTCTCATAATTGTCTGGTGTTTCACTTCTAATTCCAAGAGCAATGGTCACGTCGAAATCTTCGCACATTCCATTTGCCAGTTCTACCAAATATGTAAAAACTCCACCACCCATTGCTTCAACAATATGTAAAATCTTCCTCTTTTCTTTCATTTGTATACCCCATCAATCTTATTCTATATCCTAAAATTTAAATGTATCGTTTAATCCCTTCATTAATTCATCCTTTTCACTTAATTTAAGTGGCGTTCCATCCTCCATAACATATCCGGCTGCAGATGCATTTCCCTGATATTCACCTGTTACTTCAGGCCACTCAACACCTAAATCAGGATCATTCCATGCAATCCCGCCTTCATCCCCAGGATGATAAAAATCTGTCACCTTATAACAAAACTCTGCTTCTTCAGACAATACTAAAAATCCGTGAGCAAAACCTGCCGGAACATAAAACTGCTTTTTATTTTCCTCTGACAAACGAATTCCAAACCACTCACCATATGTTTCTGAATCTCTTCTCAAATCTACTGCCACATCGAAAACTTCCCCTTTTATTACTCTGACAAGCTTTGCCTGTGGAAATTCTTTCTGGTAATGTAGTCCTCTCAGTACTCCTTTTGTACTCATAGATTGATTATCTTGAACGAATTCTACATCAATCCCTGCTTCTTTCATATCATTCTGATTATAGGTTTCCATAAAATATCCTCTGTCATCCCCATGAACTGTTGGCTCTATAACAACCAAATCCTTTATGTTCGTTTTTGTTACTTTAATCTGTCCCATAATCTTTATCTCTCCTTCATATATTTATCAATTACTATTCCATTATTTCTCGAATATATCTTGCAACTGCATCCTGCCATACTGGCAATGGTTCAAATCCTTTTTCTTTCAATTTGCCCTTTTCCATTCTACTGTTAGATGGTCGTTTTGCCTTGGACGGATACTGTTCACTTCCTACAGGAATTATTTCTACATGGTTATATTTATCATCTATCTTACCAGCCTGTTTCATAATTTCCACTGTAAAGTCGTACCAGCTGATAAATTCACCCTCATTTGCCACATGATAAATACCATATTTATCGCTTTCTGCCATATCAACTAGCAATCGTGCCAAATCATAAGTATATGTCGGACTCCCAACCTGATCATTTACAACTGTTATTTTATCATGTGTTTTTCCTAAATTTAACATTGTCTTTACAAAATTTTTTCCATTCTTTCCAAAAACCCATGAGATTCTTACAATAAAATATTTCTCCATTATTTTCTGAATAGCAATCTCCGCCTCAGCCTTTGACTGACCATAAACATTTAATGGATTCCTTTCATCTTCTGTTTTCCAAGGTTCTTGACCCTGTCCGTCAAATACATAATCGGTACTTAAAAATAACAGTTTTGCATTTATTTTTTCGCATGCTGTTGCAATATATTCTGTTCCCGTTTTGTTTACCGCAAAAACTTTCGAAATATTCTCCTCATCCTCTGCAGCATCCACTGCAGTCCATGCCGCACAATGAACGACTACCTCTGGAGACTCCTTGCTGAATAATCTGTTTACAGACTCCTCATCTGTAATATCCATTTCTTCAATATCTACACCGATGGCTTCATATCCTCGTTTTTCTAATTCTTTAACTACATCAAAACCTAATTGTCCTTTTACACCTGTTACTAAAATCTTCATCATTACTCCTACTATTTTATAAAAGGGAGAACGAAATAATCTTTGTCTCCCCTTTAGTTGTCTATTATTTTTCTAAGCTCTGTCTTTATCTACATACATTTTTTCAAAATAATTCTGATACTCGCCGCTTATAATATTCTCCCACCAGTCTTTATGATTTAAATACCAGTCAATTGTCATCTTAATGCCGTCCTCAAACTTCGTTTCCGGAAGCCATCCTAAATCATTATGAATCTTTGTAGGATCAATGGCATATCTCATGTCATGACCCGGTCTGTCTGTCACAAAAGTGATCAGGCTTTCCGGTTTTCCTAACTGCTGTAGGACTGTCTTTACCACTTCCAGATTCGATTTCTCGTTATGTCCTCCTACATTGTAAACCTCGCCTACTTTTCCCTCACGCATTACTAGATCTATCGCAATACAATGGTCTTTTACATATAACCAGTCTCTTACATTCTCTCCCTTTCCATATACCGGAAGACTTTCATCTGCTAAAGCTCTGGCAATAATCAATGGTATTAGTTTCTCCGGGAAATGATACGGACCGTAATTATTACTGCATCTTGTAATTGTAACCGGCAGGCCATATGTTCTGTAATATGCCATTACTAACAAATCTGCTCCCGCCTTTGATGATGAATATGGTGATGATGTATGAATTGGTGTATCTTCCGTAAAGAATAAATCAGGTCTGTCTAAAGGCAGATCACCATATACTTCATCCGTTGATACCTGATGAAATCTTTTTATTCCATACTTTCTACATGCATCCATCAATACCTGAGTTCCCATTATATTTGTTTTCAGGAATATGCCCGGATCCTCTATCGAACGATCCACGTGAGATTCTGCAGCAAAGTTTACTACAATATCCGGCTTTTCCTCTTCAAACAAATTCTCCACAAATTCCTTATCTGCAATATCTCCCTTTACAAATCTAAAATTAGGATTTTTCATTGCATCTTCTAATGTTGCTAAATTTCCTGCATATGTTAACTTATCCAGACAGATAATTCTGTCCTCCGGATGTTTTTCCAATTCTAAATAAACAAAATTACTCCCGATAAAACCGGCTCCGCCTGTCACAACAATATTCATAATAAATCATTTCTCCTTTTCTATAATTCAATAACTTTAATCATATATTATAAATGTCTATATTTTATCATTTACCGCCATATTTTGCAATTAATTTAAGCATTTATCAACAGTATTTAATGCCTCTTCGACTACATTATGCATATCATAGTACTTATACATTCCCAGCCTTCCTCCAAAAATTACATTCGCTTCCTGTTCTGCCAGTTTTTTATACTTTGCATAAAGTTTATTGTTTCTGTTGTCATTCATTGGATAATAAGGTTCATCCCCCTTTTGCCAATCAGACGGATACTCCCTTGTAATAACAGTTCCTTGTACAGAACCACTCTTTTCTCCCTGACATAAAAATTCAAAATGCTTATGCTCAATAATCCTTGTGTACGGTACATCATATTCGGTGTAATTAACCACTGCATTCCCCTGATAATTATCAACATCCAGCTTCTCAGTTTCAAATCTCAAAGAACGGTACTCCAATTCACCATAACAATAATCAAAATATTCATCAATCATTCCCGTAAATACAACTTTTTCTGCCTGTTTCATTAATTCCTCTTTTTGCTCAAAAAAGTCTGTATTCAGTTTTACTTCCACACCCTCCAGCATTCTTTCAATAATCTGTGTATATCCACCTGTTGGTATCCCTTGATATCTATCATTAAAGTAGTTGTTATCATAGGTAAATCTTACCGGTAGTCTTTTAATAATAAAACTTGGCAGCTCCCTACACGGTCTTCCCCACTGTTTCCCCGTATATCCTTCTATCAGTTTTTCATATATATCCTTACCAACCATAGAAATTGCCTGTTCTTCCAAATTCTGTGGTTCTTTTATTCCTGCTTCTTTTACCTGCTCATCAATCTTATTCTTTGCCTCCTCCGGAGTTTTCACTCCCCACATACGGCTGAACGTATTCATATTAAAAGGAAGATTATATAGTTCATCCTTATACACCGCCACTGGTGAATTAGTATATCTGTTAAACTCAGCAAATTGGTTGACATAATCCCATACTTTTTTATTGTTCGTATGGAATATATGTGCTCCGTATTTATGCACCTGAATTCCATCCATATTCTCTGTATAAATATTTCCTGCGATATGAGACCTCTTATCAATAACTAAGACTCTCTTCCCTGCTTTATTTGCCTCATGAGCAAAAATACTTCCAAAAAGACCTGCTCCTACTATTAAAAAATCATACATACTCATATCCTTTCATTTTCTTTTAACAAATACTCCAGTAACTCTAGCCAAATCTCCAATTGTTTCCCAATCCGTTTACAGTCACCATCAGTCCTGTGATAATAAAATCCTATAATATATAATAGATAACAACCATATATAACATCTGTATCTGACATATATTCTTTCAATATTCCCTGATAGCTTTCATATAATTTTATCGTTTCACTGGCATCATTACTTTTCCCCAAGATTGATAATTGTGTTAAATAATGAAAAACATCAATATAAGCAGGCATCATTCTTAAACAATATTCAAAATCGAAACTGTTTAGCTCCCCATTCTGATAATAAACATTCCACGGAGTATAATCTCCATGACAAAATGCGACGGGCAGACCTTTCTCTTCTGCATATGTTTCAACCCATTTTACTGCAGATAAAATTATTTTTTCTTCAGTCTTTCCTAATTTCGCTGCATTATCTTTTAAATATTGAACTAATATATAAAATTCAGATAATTCATATCTTACCTGGAACTGCGTTTTTTTTACTATATTATGAATAAATTCAATCTGCTTTCTGCCAAATTCCAATCGAACCGGCTGCCTTAAAGGTTTGTTTGTTGATTGTACAAAAATTTTCAAATCTCCAACCTCCCTTTCCCCCAAGACCTTCGGAATATTATTAATGCCTTTTTTCTCCAAAAATTTTAACCCATCAATTTCCCTTGAGAAATTTTCCAAAACTTCCGGTTCCCTTGTTATTTTCCCATAACATAAAATTTTCTGTTCGTTATATATTTGAAGCGTCACTTTATTGTTTTGTTTTGAAGTTGTATCGCCCATATATGCTGCTATATATACCTCTTCCCCATTCACAATACTCTTTAAATATGAATGTATCTGAGAATGAAACGATAATTTCCTTCTATAAACTCCAACCTTCCCTAAAATAATTTTGCTTTTACAAAAAAATCTTATACAGGACTTTAAAACCTTTCCTTTTATTGTGGATGGCTGATACATCTCAAGTGCAGGTTCGCAATTTTCTTCCGGAATTAGCCATACTTTATTACTATGAGAAAAACAGATATAATCTTTTCCGCTTTGATCTTCTACAAACAATCTCTCTAACAAATCTCTCTCAAACATACTCCACCTTGTCTTGTACCTTCATATCAATTGTTATGCCTTCCTGTCTTTTATAATCATTTATTTTATCCATTTCCTATATATCCAATATCCTATTTCTATACCAAACATATTCATAATAAC
This sequence comes from uncultured Eubacterium sp., assembly GCA_910584795.1. Classification (GTDB taxonomy): domain Bacteria; phylum Bacillota; class Clostridia; order Lachnospirales; family Lachnospiraceae; genus Eubacterium_G. Next base: position 124,318 of record CAJUBZ010000004.1, read on the forward strand.
ATCTTCCGTTTGTACTACACCGCATTTTAAAAGCAGCTGAATAAGCTCAATCAATAAGCTTACCAAGAAACCTAAACACAGGCACTTTTTTGAACTTTGTAAAACTCCTATAATCTTTGGTGCTAAAATTCCAAAAGGAATAAATATTGCAGCATTGGCCAAGGCATATAATATTATATACCTAATTCCCCCCGGTGTATTAAATGGTATTAAATCAATAACGTTAACACTTCCAATGGTTCTGCTGAAGATTGTTATATCAAATAAAATCATTAAATATGCTGCAAATATTATGACATCTCTTCTTTTACTTCTTTTTATTTGAATTCCTTTGACTTTTTCTAAAACTGCTATAATAAAGAATGTAATAACTGCCACTAACATTCCTGCCGGCAAAGCCTGAATAACTGTTGTAAACATTTGAAATATATTGATTAATAATTTATCCCCTATTTGATTTACATAACATATTTCCATCGTATGGTCACTCTCTTATCTTCCATCATCTGTAAGTTCTTCGATTTTCTTCATAAAATTTATTGGAGAAAACTCATTCTGATATTTATAGTCAATCTTTTCTTTCTTTTTTATCCAGTTTATGTCTATATCTTCAATGTTATCAAATACTTGAATATACTTACTATTATAAAAAGGTAATTTCTTAACAAGCTGATTGTTAGTTATAAGTTTTTTGTTATAAAGTACAGCCTCATAATATCTTAATGTCACTCCAGATTGTCCCGGCTGAAGTACCTCTAAAATACACTCATATGATTGAATATGTTCCAATATTTCATCATATGTCTGCATATTATTATAATGTATCTCTTCCTTTATCTGGCTGTCTTTATCAACACCTACAATATTAAAATCACATTTAATTCCACCACTTTGCAACTTATCCCATATTTCATGAATGACTTCTACCCTGTTTTTCTTATTCATTCCTACAAAATAAACACTGTTTTTCTTTACTTTTTCCACTATGGGAACATCTCTCTTGCTATACAGACACATAGTATGTATTGCATCGATTCTTCTTGAATCTTCATAATCGAATGTAAATGTATAATCTTTATCTAATTGTTCAATATTATCTTTCATGTATTTTGACATGAGCCCAGATATCGGATCAATATAATATAATATATAGTGAACATTATACTTTTTCTTTAACTTATTTAGCCATGCACTGTCATAATAGTTAAATATGCCATTTCCCAAAATTATATAATTTTCATCCTTGCTCAAATCAATATGAGATAAAGTAAAAAACCTATGCCAGATACATTTTAAAGGCAGATTAACCTTTATATTTATTCTAAAATATAACTGTAACGCTTTTCTGACAAATTTATTTTTGCATATAATTGGTTCTTTCTTATAAAAAAAATTGTCTTTTTTATATGTCTCTAAATCTCTCAGCATTTGTTTACTTGTCAAACTTCCTGGAGATATAAGATAATATTTTTTCATAAATATCTTTAATTTCCTTTTCTCTGTGCTGCTATACAATAGCTTTTCTCATCATAATATCCTATCCCTACAAATGCAATAATGACTTCATTCTCCGGAATATTATAGATTTCCCTCACTTTTGATTCATCTTCATTAAACTTCCATTGATAAATACAATTACCAATATTGTGAATACATAAGGCTTCTCTTAAATATCCTAAATAAATACCGCCATTAATATACCATTGGTTATATTCATCTACACTAAAGTGGGACATTTTAGCAGTTATTACTAAATAGTTTGGCGTTGTTCCTCTTATAGGTACATTTCCCGGAATAATCCTATCTACTGTTTTAATTTCATCCTTGTCCAATGTATAATAACATGAAACCGGCTGTCTGTTACATGCTGATGGATATAAATTTGCCAATTTAAGTGCACTTTTAATATCCTCTTCTTTTACCTTTATATCTAAATAATTTCTAATACTATGGCATTTCTTTTTAAATGCAATTATTTCTTCTGGATTATCACATCTAATTTCTTCTTTAGAATATATTACTCCACCTGCCTGATATTTATTTAAACTCATATCAACAGTACACATGCTTTTAATTTTCTCAAACCATGTTTCAATATCCTCAATATTTTCGTTCACACTTTTTTTATACTCAATATAACGAGCCATCAAGGCATAAGCCTCTTTAAATCCGAAACGCTCCTCTGGAAACCCATTCAACAAATAATTCTCCATTAGTTTGCATATCCGTCTCGCTTTTGCCTCGCCAAAACCTTCTTTAATATCCTTATATCCTAATCCTTTTTCAATACTATGCACCGCTACTGCCAAAACATAATCCGCTCTCTCCACTTTTATCTGCGGGTCAACAATTTTTTCAGAACAACGCATATACGTTTTTACCTGTTCTTTCAAAATCTTTATTGTCTTATACTGATGCCATATTTCCTGAAGATATTTTTTAACCTTACTCATCACTATTTATTCCTTTCTCCTTGACTAAATTCACAAAACGATATTTACATTTTTGGTAAAGTACATTTATTCCTAACGGAATAACAATTCCTGCTGCAGCATAAACGATCCACCATATTCCCCCACTTCGAAACACCGGAAATGATGATAATTCTAAAACAGAATCCTTATAAAACCAAATCTGAAAAAGAGTAACAAACTTAAATGCAAAAAAATGTATACATAATATTGGTAGTGTATTCCTCCCAACATACGACATAACTTTTGTAATAGATGCATTTTTCCTTATTATCATGGCTAGGTTTAATATTAACACCCATCCGGCACACGCTGATAAAATTAAGATAAGCGGATTATGGTACTCATTATTTGCATAAGAGATATTGCCATAATGCCTGCCTATAAATACTACTGAAATACAAATTAATACAATAATAATTCTGGTCCAAATAGTTCCTGCTAAAATTGCATTATTTTTTTTATATACACAAATCATATAACCTATTTCATATAATATCAGGTTCGTACATACTATTCCTATCATAAGCATGCTATTTTTCTGTGACAAATAAAATCCTGCCAATAAAAAAATAGATGCTATAACAATAATTATTATATTCCTCTTATTTTTATCAGCAATTTTGGATACGATAAAATGTAAAGCTGCACTAATCATCACAATAACAAACAATGCTTTTAAAAACCATGTAGCTCCTGCCAGTCCGCCGGCGCCTTCATTAAATACGACATTCAAAGATCGTGAAAAAATAGATTTAAGGCTATACATATTTTTTACTGAATGGTTTGCCTTAGACAATCCATTCAACTCCACAGGACTTATGTAAATATGTAATTTTATAAACAGATTATTCAAAAAAATACAAACAGCATTACAAAATATAAAAGGAATAATCAAACTTTTTAAACGTTTAACAGACAAATGTCCAATCCCTTTTATATTCTGAGTATAATGATCATTTACCAAATACCCGCTTATCATAAAAAAAACACCTACATGAAATGGCTTTAAGTACTGACCAAATGGACTGTCAGCATGCCAAAGAACAATTATTAAAATTGCAAGTCCCTTCATTATGTCTATTACTACATCTCTCTGTTTCATTTTCTTTTTCCTTTTCTCAGTCTATCCGGAACCATCCGCCACATTATTTGTATTGCTTCTTTAAATTCGAGTCTTTTAAAATGTATCAAAATTATCATCGCATTTGATGCAATAACACAAATAAACATCTTTATGACAAACGCTAAATAGCCCTCTCCTTTAACAAAACCGCATAAAATAAATGTGACTGTAACAATAACTGAATCTATTAAAATATATTCCAACATTTTAAAAATCTGTTGTAAGCATCCCCGCCTAAATATATTAGTAAATACATTATGTATCAACCAGGGAACATTTACAAATAATGATGCTAATATTGTAGAGATTATGATTCCATACAGGCCTATATAACGAACCAAAATCAAATTAATTACCAGATTGACGATGGCTGCAATTAAAGGCCGGAATCTGTCTTCGTGCCATATTCCTCCTGCATCTTTGTATGTTTCTAATGCTCTTATCATCTGCAAACTTAAAAAATAAACACAAAATAAAATCACCATTGTAAATGGCAAAACATATTTAGAATCACCAATCCACAATTTCATAAATGGCTGATACAAGCACAATAAACAACTTCCACAAAATGCCACTATCCAAAATACAATAAACTGGAATGTTTTAAAATCTGCATAATTTTTTTCCTTTGTTTCTGTTAGAATGCTATTGCCAATACCCGCAGTAATGGAATTATAAAATATTGTAATAAATCCCATTACACAATTTATAACATAATAATAATTATTATATACCGCCAAACTTGACAATCCTAAAAAAGCCGATATCACAATAGAATCCGCAGAATTTAAAAGTACATTTCCTATTTTATTTGTAAACAAATCTCTTACTCTCTGATTAATCTGTTTCACGACATCCTTATCAAGTTTCCCCTTTGGATGATAGTTCGGAAACATTTTATCTACAATAACCGCACTTACAACATTGCTTACCGCTTGTAAAAACAAAGCAATAAACAAATAGTAATAATAATTCCTGAACAACGCTAATGCCAGAAACTGTAAAATATATTGCACACTATTCGTACAAAGCAAAGTTCTGCTGGACACATAGGTTCTCTGATGTGCTGTTAATAAACATGTTTTATATCCAAACAACCAATATGACAATACTGTTGCACCTAAGTTTAACCAATATAAGATATATACATTAATCCCCAGTGGCACAGTTCCTGTTATCAACTTTGGTATTGCAGGTGTTAAAAACAATCCTATTAATAAAATGACCAATCCAATGATACGATAATATATTTTATATAACCGCATTAATGCACAAATAGTAACCTCGTCATCTTCTGCAATAGGTTTGTACATACTAAACACCATAGCACTTCCAACCCCAAGTTCGGCTAAATTGAGCACTGACAATATAGAAATAAACAAACTATTTAGTCCTATATATTCCATACCTAAATATCTTATCATTGCTGTACGTAAAATAAATGGTATTACAATTTGATACAATTTTAAAATAGCGCCAAAAAATATATTTTTTGATGCATTTTTCGTTCTATTTATCTTCATAAACTGTCTCCTAATGTTCTAATTAGAATTACCTGTACATGAAACATATTTTAAATTGCCTCTAATATTTTTGTTATTTTTTTATACAATGCATTAAGTTTCTTATCTATGAGTTCAATAGATATTTGCTGTTTCGCAATTAACTCATTTTTATTTTGAATAAATTCTATTGTTTTATCAACTGCTTCTTTTGTAGACATCGTTTTTCCATGTATTACATAATCATATTCTAAGCTATTAAATAAACCCTCAAATTTGGGGCTATATGAAAATGGAATCGTAGGAACTTTCATTGAAAATGCACCAATTGTAGCATGCATTCTAGCACCTGAAAACACGTCCATCTCAGACATGTATCTTTTGGCTTCCATTGGTGTATCGAAAGGAGGAGCTACTATAACCTGAGGATATTTTTCCTTTAAAATATTACATGCCTTAAAATCATTTTCCACACTATCATATACTGCGGAAATAACATGAGGGATTAAATGAATCTCACAATCTTCCTCTTCAAGAATTCGTTCTATTAATCCTTCTATGTACTGTCTGTAATCTACCTTTAATCCAAACTGATTATCTCCTGTATAACCACCATTCATCAGCAGACCTGAGACATTAATGCCTATTTTTTTTCTATTACTCATCTGATGATTTTTATCATCAGCAGGTAATGCAAAAGCAATATCTGTATAATAATCCATTTTCTTTTTTGTAATCTTCTCCATCCGCTCTGAGGAAGTCATATCTCTCGCACACGCATAATAAGATTTTTTTACAATTCTTTTTGCCCATTTTTTTATAAATAAATTATAATATGGTCCATAGGTTTGAGGTCCTAATACTAAAGGTACATTATTTCTTATAGTCATCTCTTTTGTCAACGAGACTTTTACTGCTCTTTTTATTCCATAGATATCCGAAAAACTATCTCCCTCAGTAAAATCAAACACAATATCACAATTCTTTATCTGATCATTTAAATTTTTAATATTTTTTATACCATTTAATGAAAATGGATAAATCTTAATATTTAGTTTTTCTTCATATCCAACAATTTTCTCATTTTGTAAGTACGAGAATACTATAATCTGCATCTCTTCCTTCACACACTTATTTAATATTTCTAAAAACGAATATGCAAGGGCTGAACACCCCTTGTTTCCACTTCGAAATGTCAATCCAAATAATCCAATCGTTTTCATCCTGTTCTCCTTACTTTATAATTAATTGTACCTAAAAGCAGCGCCCACGAAATTGGAGGAATCTGAGATATCGGTCCTCTTACTACATATGTGTTTATCATCACACCAATCGTTATAGCTGCAAGAATAATTATCATATCTGTATATTTATTATCTTTTTTTACAATCATCAAAATATTAGATAAGAAAAGCCAGATTAATGCACATGCACCAACTATTCCGGCTTTTGGCAATAATGTATAATACCCATTATGTAATAACAGAATCTCACCGGAAACAACAACATTTGACCATGTATATGGCACATATGCTATCTCCACACCTTTTCCCAGTCCCTCTCCAATTATTTCAAACAATACATTATTATTTTTCCACTGTTTTTTTGCCTGTTCAATCTCAAATCCACGCCAGTTCTCCATTGCATCCTCTGTCGAATCAAATGTTTGACTGCTATTAATCTCCTCAGCTGAAGAATTAAACTTATCCATTAACTTATCCCATGTAGATTCAGGCATAACTTTACTTAAGATAAATACACCGATACAAACTACAAGCAAAAACATTACCATCTTCTTTAAGTTATCCTTGGGCTGCTTATCTTTTATTATCGAAAATACAAACAACATAATAATAGAAACACCGGTTTGTATAATTGCTATTCTTCCTAAGCACAATGTAATCTGAACAGCCATAAAAAATCCCAACACTCTGTCAAACCATTTAGAAACACAAACTTCTTTTCTGATAATTTTTTTAAAAAAGAAAACTGCAAAAACAACACAAACTTCATAAATATTATTCTTTCCAAAACAGGATCTCATTGCATCAAAACCAGTTAATGCTTCAACAGATAATAATGCTTTTAAGAACGACATAAATGAAATAAGACCACCGTAAACAATCATAGTATTAATCATTGAAAACTTACTCTTATCATTAAATCTCTCAAGATAATACCCTAAAATCACAAAAACAATTGTCGGCAGAACATAAAATATGTCTCTTGCTAAATTTCTTGTTCCATTTAGTATAAATCCTAAACATCCTGAAAAAATAACCATAATAGTATAAAACCATAATCCATTAACATTTGGAACAACAATTTTTTTGCTGATTCCCATTATGTAAATGACTGCAGCAGTAACAATAAAAAATATTATTTTTTCAGACAAACCAAAATATCTAGCCATCATTAGTAATACGATAGGCCAATATATCGTCCTTATCCCCGTCAAGTCAAATTTTACTTTAAAACTATAAACATCTACCATAACTATCCTCTATGATTCTTGTAAAAAAAAGCATTCTGTTTTTTCCTAGAATTCTTTACCATTCTTAATTTTATTCCACAATATCCACTATACTTGTCCAAATAGTACAACCGACTTTCTAAAAACATGTCTAATCTCTTTTTTGAATTTCCTTTTTTCGATTCTATATGATTATGAAAGGCCTGTTTTTCTTTAAAATAATAAATATTACGTTTCGCTTTTTGTACAGCCTTGGCTAAAATAGGTTCTTCACAATATAAAAATACATTCTCATCTAAAAAACCAATTTCTTTTATAAAACTCATTTCTACAAAAAAACAACATCCCGATACTTTTTCACAATATCCACTTCTTTTTCTTTTAACTACATACGGAATCTTTTTAGATAATTTGTTTCTAATAAGTTCTAATAATAAAAAGCTTTCTTCCAAAAAAGAAATTTCTCTCATCGGATTTTGATGCTGTCCCTTTGCATTAACTACATCAGTCCCAAGTACGGCAATGGAACTATCTTTTTCCATTTTATCGACTGCTTTTGAAATGTACTCCACATCATGAATTTCAACATCAGGATTAATAATCAAAGCATATTTGCATTGTCTTTCTTCTGCTTTTCTCAACCCAATATTATTACCTGCAGAGAATCCTCCGTTTTTTTTATTTAGAATAATATGCACGCCACTTTCTTCGCCATATTCAATCAAATTATCATTTTTTCCATCTGTCGAACCATTATCTACAATTACAATTTCTAAATCTTTATAATCCTGTTTTTTTAATAATTCTGAACATTTAATGCTGTCCTTCAGGGTATTATAATTTAAGATAACTGCCATTACTTTACTCATTATCCACTCTTTCTATCTGCAATATGCTTTTATTATCTCTTCGTATATTGCTTTTCCTTTATGCTCCCAAGTATATTTATTTCCATCTTGTTGTGATTGTTTTCCCAATCTCGCTCTTACATTCTTATCCGTTAATTTCAAAATCGCATCAGACATATCGTCTACTAACTGCACTCTCTTTCCCCGCTGCAAAACAACAGCATTTTCATTATTAAAATACCTGGTGTATCCTCCGGTATCTACACATATTAATGGTTTAGCCAATGCCATAGAATCAAATGCAACTGTTACCGCTCCTTCTTTTAAACTGGAATTCACAATTACATCCGCATCTTCCATCCGTCTGAAATATTCTTCCATAGAAACTTTACCTGTCATAAAAATATTATTTTTCATTTTTTTGTCTTCAATAAGAGAGTTAAGTCTATCCCAATCTGTTCCCTTACCTATAATCTCTAACTGAATATCACTATTGATTTGATGTGCCTTGGCAAATGCTTCAATAAGTACATCAAATGCTCTCCATGCATCCAGCTTCCCGACAACAATATATTTTGTTGTATTGTCGTTTCTTTTTATATGTGTTTTATCTACTTTATTCATCTCTACAGCAACATCTGTAAACAGAATTGCTTTGTCTCTATGTTTCATAGGAACCGCATTATACATATTATGAGACTTGCATAAAATAAGATTTGCATTACGACATCTTTTATTAAATCCATAATTTAATGGCAAAGTCATTACTATCATACGTCTCACAAACTCTATCATTCTGGATTTCATGTTATAATGCTTTGAAAATTCTGCCGGAATAGTATCCACACCGCCTGTAGGTCCCCATATAAAAAACTGCTTCATTCCATATCTGCTTGCTTTCCACAAAGAATTTCCATATGTCAGTAAATGATATATTTCAATTTTGTTTTCCTGCATTGTTTTCTTTACAATGCGATTTGTGAGCGTCTGCCAAATAGTATAATATGTTCTTACTCCATGCATTCCCCTCTTCCAAAAACGCAATGGTTTGGGCAAATCAAAATATATAAAATTTATATCGTATTGTTCCTTCTGCGTATTTATCCATTGTTCAATATTTTGTTGATTGCTTTTTCTAGTCAACACCCATAATTCGAAGTTTTTTGACATTTCTAACACCCAATGCCATCCTACACCGATTTCTGATCCCAATCCCGGCTCACATGCATATGCCGATACAAATACTTTTATTTTCTCCATCTATTTCTCCAAATTTTCTGAATATTGTTCTAACAAAATTTTTATAGCTTCCCTTGCCATTTCTTCCGGTGTCTGTTCTGCACTAATCACTCGGAATCTTTTACTACTGTGTGCCAGTTTGCGATATACCTCCAGTTGTCTGGCAATTTCCTCCCGGGTAAGTTCTTGTTTTCTGGAATAAATAATCTCTGGATCTGCATCTAATACAAAAACAATTTTGGGCTGAGGTGTCAGCCTTACAAACAATTTTCTAACCCATGTAGGCAGCCCTAATTTTGTCCGAAGAGGATCAACAATAAAATCATAACTATATCTGTCAAAAACAGAAAACCTGTCATAATGAACATCATTTCTTACACACTTCTGCCAGCCAATAATATAATCTAATGTATAATAAGCAATTCTTATTAAGGAACTTATTGGATTCGCTGGTTTATTTCTATGGGGATCGGTCCAATTTGTATCCTGTTCCATTATTCCCGCTTTTTCTCCTACAGCTCCTAAATTCGGAAGTATTGTCGGACGAAAATGATAAACATGACATCTTCCATCTGCTTCATCATTTACATAGTAATAGTTTAGTTCTTTAATTAATGCATCTAAAAACGTTGTTTTTCCAGTCCCATCAGGAGCCAGAACAGCAAAAGCCCTCACATGTTTTTTATATCTGAATATAATTCTGTCTAACTTTTGCCAAATAAAACGGATCTTTCGGACTCTTGTTCTCCAAAACCTCTTCTTATTTACATATCTTTTCAAATATTTCGTAAGAACTTCTGCTTTACAAATTAATGTGTCAAAGTCATTTCGTTTAATATTTTCAATTAGCTCTTTTGCAAACTGCTCTGAAGTTATCTTTGCTAATTCCTTTTCAAACTCTATGGGTTGATTTTGAAATGTATTATATATACATTCTCTATATGTTTGTTTTAGTTTAGGCTTCTGATATCCGAATTGTTTATAAATCAAAAGCATTATACCCTCAAAAAATTCATCTAACACACAAAATCCACGATACCACTTTGTATGAACATACAACTCTTCAAAATTATATATTTCATATCCCCTGACTAAATAACCGCCTATTAAATCAATATGAATTCCAACATGTGAATTTGTACCCATTCCATGCATACAATGTAGTCTGTCAAATACTGCTTCATCATAGAAAACAGCACCATTACATTGATATATATTTTTTAATATGTTCTTCGCCTGTTTCAACTTCTTAGGTTCAACTACAATATCAACATCTTTACCGATATTTTGTTCTGGAAGCTTCTGATAATTTCTAAGAACAAAATATCTGATATTATTTAATTTAAATTGTTCTACACATTCTAAGAAAATTTTCCCACATATTTCATTCCACATATTTCTACCTCAATTTATTTCGTAACTTAATTTCGATTTTTCTTATTCGTTCTTTTCCAATTATTTTAATTCCAAGGCTCCTTAACATTCTAAGTGTCGGCCTTACCACTTCAATCCAGATCTTATTATTCCCACGTTTTCTTTCTCTCTCACTTAACCAGCTATTAGAACACATGTGTATAGCACAGGTTTCTTCTGTTGTTCTGAATTCTGTATCACTTAGTTTTTTCGGAAAAAATACTTCTCTATTAAAAATATCAAATCCATCGACACACTGTCTGTTCCCTCCCAAAATCAAACCTTTATCTTTCATTATATCTGTTAGAATAGAAACATTTGCTATATTGTCAAAACTTCCGTCTTTTTGCACGAAATCATGATTTACATAATACTCTAATAATTTTTTTATATTTTCGTTTTTGGGAGTACTTGCAATAACTGCAGTTCCAAGAAATGCTCTTCTTTCAAAGCCCATAAACCCGTTTTCTGCTGCACACTCCGGAAAAGGTTTTAACACCTGCACATCTGTGTCTAAATAAATCCCACCATATTCGTACAACACTTTTGCCCTTACATAATCACTTACAAAAGCATATTTCTTATTTTCATATGCCTGCTTTGCAAATGAACACTGTTTATAATTAAAATTATCTTCACTCCACAGACGTAATTCATAGTCTGGAAAATTCCTTTTCCACGTCTCTATACACATTTTTTCTTTATCCGGCATTTCTCCTCTGCCAAACCAGCAATAATGTATTATTTTTGGTATCATCATTTTACTTCTCCAAATACAATTTTTCTATCTGCTTCACAGACATAATTATGTTTCTTAAATCCATTTCTCTAACAATTCGTTTATTATAGTTTGCAAGCAATTCATTATTCTGAAGCAGTTGCAAGACCCCTTGCTTCACACCTTTCACTGTAGGTTCAACAATCATTCCGAATCTTCCATTTTCTAATAAGTCTTTGGCCCCAACATTTTTACTGACAATAACCGGCACCCCATAACTTAATGCTTCTAACACGGTAAATCCAAATGTTTCGTTCCACACACTAGGCATGATAAGCACATCCGTGTCTTCAAAAATATCTGCCAGTTCCTTGTATTCGAATCGTGGATTTACTGTGATGTATGGCACTGAAATATCTGCCTCATTATACATTGTCAAATGAAATTCTCTCTTTCCTTCTATCCATAATTCATCCAGTGCCTGCTTCATTATTCCGTACCCCTTAAAGTTTTTTGCCGGCGCAAGATACGTAATCCTTAATTTTTTATCATCAAAGTATTTTATTTTCCTATTATCTGCAATGTCCAGATGACTGATATTAATAACCTCTCCACGTATACCCTCAGGCAAAAATTTTCTATATACACTTTCTGTTACAGTACTGTTAAAATGAATAATGTCAACCATTTTCAAAGTATCCAAATAATAAGCTCTTAATCTTTCATATCTCTCCGCCCGCTCTTCTAGAATGTTCTGTTCTAATAATTCATTACTAAAAAATTCTTTCCTGTGAGCTTCCCTTAACTTTTTTACAAAAGCTGTGTCCTTCACCTTTCTGTATAATCCTGATTGCAATATTCGTATTTTCTTTAAGGACAATGCTCCTTGATTGCACATTCCGCATTTTCTACAATCTCCATTACAGATTTGTTCGTTTCGAAACATTGTTACTTTCGGACATATACCAAAATAATCATGCGTAGTAAAAACAGTTCTAATGCCAAATTCCTTTGCAATTTCGACAAATTCCTGATGAAGACCCATTAAAGTGTGAATGTGAATTACATCTGGATGATACATCTTTAAAAATTTCTTATAAGCGTTCACATCAGAGCATTTCCTTGTGAATTCTTCCACTTCAACAATTCCTTCATCAAGAGGTACCGGTTGTGGATTTATCACCTCAAAACTATCTATTACAAACTTGTTCTGGCTGTTTTTAATCAGTCTTTTACTCTTTTTTAAACGCACAAAATGACCAGAAAAGCTAAACGCTCCTGGCCACATCATTGCAACATCATGTCCTGCCGCTTTTTGAGCTAGCAATAAATCAATACAATATTTCGTTAACCCTCCACTTCTATACGGTGGAAAACCTAATGCATAATGTAAAATTTTCATTTATAACCTCTTCAACAGCTTACCTCAAAAACAGTTCCTCATATTTGTCCCGTATATATTCCCATCTATAATATTTGTTAATTCTCTCCTTCGCTTTATCCCCTAATGCCTCTATTTCTTCTATTGTCATGTTATCTGCCAATTCTAATGTTCTCGCCAACAGTCCATATTCATGGGTCCAATATTTTGCTCCCCATTCTGCAACCTCTCTGTTAAAACTTACATCATATAATAAATTTAAATCAGTTCTTCCTAGAGCTTCTAATAAGCTTGGATTTGTTCCTCCAACAGAATGTCCATGCAAATAACCATAAGCATTTTCTCTGATTTTCTTTAATAACTGTTGGTCATAAACCGTTCCCACAAACTTTATTCTGGCATCATTATCAAATGCGGTCTTTTCTTTTAACTCTTTATAAAAGGGATTATTATAATCTGTTATAATAACCAAATCCTTTTTAATTTTAGATTTAGCAAATTCCTTTAATATAGTTTCAAAATTATTTTCCGGTACAAACCTGGCCACAATCAACCAATATTTTTTTGCTTGAACATCATGTTTTTCAAACCATTCTTTTACCTTTGGCTCATCATCTCTTAATATAGATGCACTAGTCTCTGCACCATATGCTATAAATGTTGTCTTTGGTTGATATTTTTTATACTCCTGCTTAATATATGTCTCAATACCCTGACTGTCACAAATTAATAAATCAGCATTTTTAACCATAAGTCTCTCAGAGCTTCTCCAATATTTTCTGACAGGACGACTCCATTTTGCCCTTTTCCATTCATGACCATCAGGATTTACATATAACTTTCCTCCAAGTTTGTGTATCTCTTTTTTCAGTCTGCCAATAAAAGGACCTATTCTACATGCGAGAACATATATAATAGGATCCTTTATATTATATTTCTTTATAAACTCCAAACTAAATTTAATAGCATCAATATCGTAGAAAATAGCTTTGGCCGGTCCTGCTACACGCTGCCTGATATCGAAGCAATGAGCTCCATTATACTCGTATTCTCTATTCTCTTCATTATAATCATTATCTTCAACGATTCTTGCTACATGATACTGTATCTCTTCACTTCTTCTGTATTCCGTTAATTTATCAACAAACGTCTCAAACCCGCCATATCTGGTAGGAATTCCTTTGCATCCCACAATAAAAACGTGTTTTTTTGACATATCTCTAAAACTTTCTTCCATTGTTACTCTTCTACCTTAATATTATCTTTTTTACTCTGTTGTGATACAAACTCGTTCACATTATTGCGAACCGTCTCTTTTCAGAACTACTAATATTGTTTTAAATATAATTCTAATATCTAAACTAATACTCCAATTCTTTATATACTCGTTGTCAAGTTTTACGATTTCTTCAAAATCCGTAAACTCACTACGTCCACTCACCTGCCACATTCCTGTAAGCCCCGGTTTTATAGCAAGCCTGCTTTTATGATGTAAATCATATTTTTCATATTCATCTAATGTAGGCGGTCTGGTTCCTACCAAACTCATATCACCCTTTAACATACTCCAAAAGTTTGGAAATTCATCTATTGATGTCGCCCTTAAAAAATATCCCAGTCCTTTTTTACTGCCATCCGGACCACTTCCAATAATTCGCGGATCATTATCTAATTTAAACATTAATCCGTCCATTTTATTCTGGGCCATATATTCCTTTTTGCGCTCTTCTGCATCCGTATACATAGAACGGAATTTGTAAATTTTGAACACTCTTCCATTTTTTCCTGCTCTCTCCTGCCCAAAGAATATCGGACCATGAGGATCTGCAATCTTAATGGCAGGTGCAACAAAGATAAACAGAACTCCCGTTATCAGACAGCCCACTAAACCTGCACATATATCAATAAATCTCTTTACAAATAATTGATATGACGATATAACCTTGATACTGGTAGTCATGACATCTACATCATTTAAATGCCCAAATTGTACGTTTGGAACACCATTTCTGAAAAGATCAAGTTCCACATGAACTGTTACTCCCATTTGCAGAAACTTATCTGTAACACGTTCTATAATGTCATTTTCGCTTACCGCTATACAAAGCAAAATACTATCTACTACATTTCTACATGCGTATTCATAAACTTCTTTCCCTTTAACTACGACAGGAATCCCCATTACCTCTTGTTTATCTGAATTTTCTTCCCTTATGGCAATTCCTAAGATATTGTAATTTTTGTCTGGTCCGTTTTGTAATTTCTTTATCGCCTGTTCAATTCTGTCTTCACTCGCTAGAATTAACAGTTTCGGCTTATTCTTACTGTCTTTCAGATCAATAAGTTCATATATCTTTTTAAGAATAATATGCATCAAATACATCGCTATTGTATTCATAAAAAAGAAGCCGACCAAAATCACTCTGGAATAGCTTCCGCCTCTTTGAATTATGAATAAATATGTAAACATGAGGCCTATTAATTCTACATTATATATCATTACAATTTTAAGCTCTTGAATATATCCTCTTCTGAGAATACCAGAATAACAATTTGTAAAAAAAGCAATGCAAAAATGAAGTGTCATCAATAATATTGCCATTCTGCGATACTCAAACAGCTCGTACATGTTCCCAAATCCTAATCGCAGCCAGTAAGCAAATAAAAAAGTAAAGTTCAGACATAGTAAATCTACAAGTATAAAATCCCAATGCTTAAGCCAGCTATTTTTCTTTAAATGCATTCTATTTCCTCTCCCTCTTTTTTTATTCTCTCCCCCCAAGATACGTTACACACTAATTTTATCTTATTACTAATTAAAAGTAAATAAAAAAATGTTTTTTCCATTATTTTGTCATATTTTGCTTTTTACTGTTTTTCATCTTTTTTGTCCTTTTTGTAAAAAATTATGACTTAACTGTTAAATATTTATTTTAGCTGTTGCATTTATCTATTAATAAAGATAATATTAACTTTATTATTTTTATGCGATAGGAGTAATTTCTATGAATTGGCGAGATAAGTTTACAAATTTTATGTATGGAAGATATGGCGTAGACCAACTTTCACGATTTATGCTGATTATTATTTTTGTTTTGTGTATTTTATCGATGTTTTTCCGAACACAAATTTTAAGTTTACTTATTTTTCTCTTAATTATTTTGACATATTATCGGATGTTCTCAAGAAACATCTATAAAAGAGCTGCAGAAAATGAAAAATATCTTCAACTTGCAGGCAGATTCAAAAGAAAAACCGGTACAAATACCTATCATCATCAGAGTTCACAACAAAAAAAATATTATAAATATTTTAAATGTCCCGGCTGCTCCCAAAAAATCAGAATTCCAAAAGGACATGGAAAAATAGAAATCAAATGTCCAAAATGTAACACGAAATTTATTAGAAAAAGTTAATTATTAACAGCTCTGGAGTAAAATATGTTTGGTTATGTGCTTATAAATAAACCCGAATTAAAATTTAAAGAATATGATATGTATAAAAGCTATTATTGCGGTCTGTGTCATACTTTAAAAAAACGACATGGCATTGCCGGACAAATCTCTCTGACATATGACATGACTTTTCTAACAATACTTCTAACCAGCTTATATGAACCTGATATAACTGAGGAAAGCCATCGGTGTATTTCACATCCTCTCAGCAAACATTTTATGGTGTCAAGTAAATATACAGACTATGTTGCCGATATGAATATTATTCTTGCCTACTATAAATCTTTAGACGACTGGAACGATGAGCATAACATTTTTAAACTGGCATACTCTTCATTATTAAAACATAAATGTAAACAACATGAACAAAAATGTCTTGCAATCTCTAATTTATTAAATCAGTTGCAGGAATATGAAAAATCCGGTGAAACAAATATAGATATTGTGTCCGGTACCTTTGGAAAAATCATGAGTATTGTATGTACGCCACAAAATGACCAATGGGCACCGACACTTGAACGTTTAGGATTTTTTCTGGGAAAATTTATCTATATTCTTGATGCATACAAAGATATAAATAAAGACCTCAAAAAAAATAACTATAATCCTTTTAAAAACATTTGTAACGAACCGGATTTTAATGATAGAATAGAAAAAATGTTAACAATGATGATGGCTGAGTGTTCTAAGCAATTTGAATATCTTCCCATCTTAGACAACATCAATATTTTAAGAAATATATTATACGCAGGAGTTTGGACAAAATATTATGAGTGACCCATATAAAGTTTTAGGTATTACGAGAGATGCAACTGATGAAGAAATAAAAAAAGCATATAGGGATTTGAGCAGGAAATACCATCCGGATGCCAATGTGAATAATCCAAACAAGGATAAAGCTGAAGAAATGTTCAAATTAGTTCAGCAGGCATATGACCAGATAATGAATGAAAAAAAATACGGTGGTTCTGCATATGGTAATTCCAGTTATGGACAAAGAAGTTACGGCAACTCTGGTTATGGACAAAGTGATTTCGGCGGTTTTGGTGGGTTCGGTGATTTTGGCAACTTCGGTGGTTTTGGCAACAGCACATACCAAAACCGTTCTGAAAGCAATGATCCACATTACACTGCCGCTTCAAACTACATTAACAACGGATATTATCAGGAAGCTTTAAACGTTTTAAACAGCATTGAAAATCGTACTGCATACTGGTATTTTCTCAGTGCTATTGCAAATAACGGTGTAGGTAACAATGTTTTAGCCCTCGATTTTGCACAGACTGCAGTCAGTATGGAACCGGGCAATATGACCTATCAGCGTCTTCTGCAGACTTTAGAAAACGGAGGTTCATGGTATTCCGGTCAGCGTTCTGCTTTTGGAGGCGATTCAGACAGCATGTTCTGTTGTTCTAATCCTTGTGCAACATTGTGCCTGTTAAATCTTTGCTGCCATCCATGCTAAAATTCGATTTGTCGAGGTGGTAAGAAATATAAAAGCAATACTCTCCCACCTCGACAAATCGAATTTTATTCTAATCCATAACGCAGTAACTCTCTGGTATCATTCCATCGCTGCTCATCAGAAGAGCCTCCCAACACCACGCTGATACATTCTGTTTCTTCCTTTTTTCCGACAGACACGAGACATTTGCCTGCACTATCAGTACTTCCTGTTTTCAATCCCATACAATAAGGATAATAATAACTGCTGTCCTTATTTAATAACTCATTCGTACTCGTCCATGTCTTGCCCAAAGTTTCTGACTTATAGCTACGCCTTTTACAAATTTTTGCTATCGTTTTATTACTATATGCCTGTATCGCTATTTTAGACAAATCACTTGCTGTAGTATACTGTCTGCTGTCATCATATCCATCCGGTGATGTGAAATGAGTATTTTCCAACTTCATGTCCCTTACATTTTTATTCATTTCCAGAATAAACCGTTCTACACATTGAGCATCCGTGAACTTTTTTCCTTCATTGGCTATATTATTTGCAAAAATTTCTTTACCTGTTGCTTTTGCCAAAATATAAGCCGCATCATTCCCTGAACAAATCAACATACCATTCAGCAGCTCTTCTACTGTTACAACCTGACCTTTAGAAAATCCTGCTTTGCTGGAATCACTGGCTATCATATCTACCTCACCACCGACGACAACTGCAGAATTAAGATTCATAACCTGTAACACTGTGAGTGCTGTCATTAATTTCGTGGTACTGGCCGGACTTCTTTTTTGATTTATATTTTTTCCAAATAAAATATTCTTTGTCTTTAAGTCAACCAGTACGGCAGCCTTTGCTTTCACATCCGCCCGAAATGTACTTGCACTTTCCTTATACTCTACCGGATGCAGGTCATAATCAGTCCATGGATTTTTTTCACTAATAACATAATTATCATGTATAAAATCCTGCACTACCACCTGACTCTGGGCAGCCTCTTTTACTTCTTCATTGTTTATTTTTGATTGTTTGCCTGCATTTAGTCCAAAATTTGCTGTAATAATAATCAAAATTACTGCAATTACTGCACTGAACAGCAGGCGCATTCTACTCTTCATGGAACATCCTCCTACAAACCTACGAACTAGTATAAATCCTCCATTGTAAATATAGGTTGATTAAAAGTAATACTTTCCCATTGTGCTTCTGCTGTAACAGTATTCTCTGTTTTCCAATTTTTATACGTCTCATCCGGTAAATTTTCATTTGCAAAAGCCATTACATTTTCAATTTTTTCTGCGATTGCCTGTTTTTGAAAAACCATTTTAAGGCGCTCTTTACTAATTCCAATTTTAGATAATAATTCTCCATCAGTTTCTTTATAATAATTATCCAAATCTATTCTTACCTGTTCCTGTTCTTCCTCCGACAAATCAATATTATATTCCTTGCAGTAACTATAAATACATTCCCGTCTGCAGATTTCATCTAATACTGTGCTTTTCACCAGAGTTTCCATTGTTAATCCTTTTTTCGTTTTTTTGTTCCAATCAATTTCTTTTCCTTCTGTTAAATAGTAAGTCTCATAAGTTCCCTGAGCAATATATGCATAATATCTGGCCTCATCCAAATATACATTAATTTCTCCTGCATGAATAGCTACAGTGTCCTCAGCACTTTTCGTTGTCGCTTCTTCCTTTCCGGAATTTCCTCCACATCCCACAATACAAAAACTTAAAATCAACAGCAGGCAAAAAATTGACACAAATCTCTTTACTTGCCTTTTTCTGCGAACCAGTTCCTTCATACTACATTCTTGTTGTTTCAATAGTATTTTATTATCTTTCAATATGCTTACCTCATTTAACTTTTGTTCTTTCAATATCCTGCATCTATATTTTTAAAAGAAATCAAGAATATTTCACTTCATTCCTTCATTGCAACGTAGATAATGATTCAATAAGTTTTTCTGACAGCTCAATAACACTTTCGTTGCCTGGTTTCGGTGCATACTCAAACCCTGGTTGATCTCCTGGTATAAATTTCAACCTGCCCTTATACTCCCTTACCAATATTGGTATGCGTGCAACATCCACCTTTGCCTGATTCCACATGGTAAGTTTAATTTTCTTTTTATCTCCGGATATTTCCGTAACATATGCTTTGTGCGCCGCCGCCTTCAGCAATACCACTTGTAACAGATTCTCCACTTGATTTGGAATATCGCCAAACCGGTCTATCAATTCATCCTGCATGTCTTCGTATTCTTCTAAAGTTTCAATTCCGGCAATGCGCTTATAAACATCCATCTTAATCGATTCATTTTTAATATAAGATGCCGGTACATATGCATCACATACCAAATCCACTTTTGTTTCAAAGTCATCATCCGGCTGATTTCCTTTTAGAACTTCAATCGCCTGATTCAGCATTTTGCAATATAAATCGTATCCAACATCCTCCATATGTCCGCTCTGCTGTGCTCCAAGCAGATTTCCTGTCCCTCTAATCTCAAGATCTCTCATAGCAATTTTTACACCGGAACCAAGTTCCGTAAAATCTCTAATCGCTCCGAGTCTTTTTTCTGCTATTTCTGTTAAAAGCTTATTTCTGCTGTACATTAAAAATGCATATGCCATGCGGTTAGACCTGCCCACGCGTCCTCTCAACTGATATAACTGGGATAATCCCATTCTCTCTGCATTGTGTATAATGATTGTATTGGCATTTGATATGTCCAACCCGGTTTCAATAATGGTAGTAGATACTAAAACATCAATTTCTCCATTAACAAAGTCATACATAATCTCTTCGAGCTGTCTTTCACTCATCTGTCCGTGTGCAAATGCTACATTTGCATCAGGCACCAGATTTTGTACTGTTGCCGCTACATCTCCGATGTCCTGTACTCTGTTGTGTACAAAATATACCTGTCCACCACGTGAGAGCTCCCGATGAATAGCATCTCTTACGATTTCTTCGTTATACTCCATTACAAAAGTCTGTATTGGCATACGTTCCTGAGGCGGTTCTTCCATAATGCACATATCCCTAATACCAATCAGGCTCATATGAAGAGTTCTCGGAATCGGCGTTGCAGTCAGCGTGATGACATCCACACTGTTTTTCAGCTCTTTAATCTGCTCTTTATGCTTGACGCCAAACCTCTGTTCCTCATCAATAATCAGCAGACCTAAATCTTTAAACTTTACATCTTTTGACAGTAGTCTGTGTGTTCCAATTACAATGTCCACATAACCCTTTTTCAAATCCCGGATATTCTGCTCAATATTTCCTTTTGTACGGAATCTCGAAAGCATTTCCACTCTGACTGGAAAATCTTTAAATCTTTGTTTAAAGGTTTTATAGTGTTGCTGTGCCAAAACAGTTGTAGGGACAAGATACGCCACCTGCTTGTTATCCTGCACCGCCTTAAATGCTGCACGAATGGCTATCTCTGTCTTTCCAAATCCTACATCACCACAAATAAGTCTGTCCATAATTTTGGAACTTTCCATATCTTTTTTCACTTCAACGATAGCATTTAACTGGTCTTCCGTCTCCTCAAAAGGAAACATTTCCTCAAACTCTTTCTGCCATTCTGTATCTTCTGAAAACTCATATCCTGTTCCATTTTGTCTCACAGCATAAAGTTCTACTAATTCCTTTGCGATATCAGCAACAGCCTTCTTAACTCTTTTTTTCGTCTTTGCCCATTCCTGTCCGCCTAATTTATTTAACTTTGGAGGTTTCGCTTCACTGTCGGCATATTTTTGTATCATATCCAGCTGGGTAGCTAAAATATAAAGACTGCTTCCTCCTGCATATTCAATTTTAATATAATCTTTTACCACATGATCTACTTCTACTTTTTCAATACCTTTATAGATTCCTAATCCATGATTCTCATGTACTACATAGTCTCCAACATTTAAATCTGCGAAACTGGATATAACTGTTCCGCCATGACTATGCTTTTTCCGCAGCTTTTTCTTTCGCTGTCCAAATATGTCAGTGTCAGAAATTGCCACAAACTTTATCATAGGGTAAGTAAAACCTTTTCTAAGACTTCCTCTTACAATCATTACTTCCCCTTGTTTCACCTCACGCTCTCTATTTTCCTCATAAAAAGCACTAATACCAAAATCACGTAAATCCTCTGCCAGTCTCTTTCCTCTCGTAGAAGAAGATGTTACTAAAAGTACTGCATATTTCTGATTTTTATATTTTTTCAAATCCTCTACAAGCATTTCAAACTTGCTATTATACGGACTGATATTTCTGGCAGAAACCTCTACAAACTCATCTGCTTTTAAAAATCTTAATTTCTGTGCAATCGCAGTAAACAAAACTTTATTTTTATTATCAATTTCATCTATAATCTGATTTTTATCCCAAATTATATCTGTCTGTCCTGCTAAAACATATCCTTTTTCAAGCCTATGGCTCATGCTTTCCTGAAACTCGGTCTCCACAGCTTTTAACTGTTCTTCTACTCTTTGAGGTTCGTCAATAAAAAACACAGCTTCCTTCAAATAATCCATCAGGCTGACTAATCCATCACAAAAATAGTTTACATAACTGTCAAGCGCCACACTATGAGGATTAATTTCTATGTTTGTTAAAAACTCTCCGACTGTATTTTTTAAGTTATTTGCCTCTTCGGTGTGAAATTCTTTTCTGAAATTCTCCACAGCCTGATTCAGTTCACTTTTTATTTTCTGAATCCCTACTGTAATAGCTTCCTTATCCAAAAGATACTCACTGGCAGGATATATTCTTACACTCTCTATGTTTTCAATAGAACGTTGGCTGTCTATGTCAAAACTTTTAATAATATCTATTTCGTCATCCCAGAAATCAATACGGTATGGTGTTTCATCCGTTAAGGTATATATATCTAAGATACTGCCTCTGACTGCAAACTGTCCGGGACTGTCAATTTGTGTTACAGACTCGTATCCCATTCTTGCCAGTTTTATCTTTAAGGCATCCATTTCTACGATGCTTCCTTCTGTAATCTCAATATAATTATCTCTGATTTTGTCAAAAGGCTGTATCTTATCTAAAAATGCATCTGCAGTTACAATCACTGTAAATGGTTTATCTTCTACTACTCTTTTAATAAATTCTAATCTCTGCTGTAATATATAACTGCCATGTACATCGGCACTAAAGAATATCATGTCTTTTGCCGGATACATTATCACATCATCTGTGAAACCCTTTAAATCCTCGTATAATTCCTTTGCCTTCATAGCACTAAAAGTAACAATGACTTTCTGCTTGAAGCCATTGCTTAATCCATTGATAAAATGAGCCAGCTGGGAGTCTGTGCATCCGGTTACCTGACAGGATGTACTTTTTGACAAGCAGTCCCTGACCTGCTCATACTCATTTAATTTTAAAAGTGGATAATCAAAAAAATTCATATCACGCTCCACAACATCATTAATTAAACTTATTCATTGCTGTCTGTGCATCATACATAACAAGAACTTCAACTGCTGCTGCTGCATCTCTTATTGCATCCTCTGCCAAAACCCTTTCCCCTTTGGAAAACTTTCCAAGAACATGTTTTACCAAATCCCCTTCATTAGCACCAACACCTACTTTAACACGGGTAAAGCCATCTGTCTTTGCATGGCTGATGATACTTTTTAATCCATTATGTCCTCCCGCACTGCCTTTTGTACGAATTCGGATTTTTCCGGTAGGAAGACTGATATCATCCGCAATTACAATAATATCTGATGTTGCATCTAACTTATAGAAATCCATTACTGCCCTCACAGCTTCTCCACTAAGATTCATATATGTCTGTGGCTTTACCAGCACAACTTTTTCTGAGCCTATATGGCCTACACCGCACAATGCTTTATGTCTTTTTGTTTTTACTTCTACACTCATCTGGGCAGCCAGTTCATCTATTACATCAAATCCTATATTATGTCTTGTTTTATCATATTTTTTTTCCGGGTTTCCCAGTCCGATTACTGCATACATGTTCTGTTCATCCTTTTACTTCTTTCTATACTAACATGATAAATTATACCATTTTCTCTGAACACTTCCAACCTGTTTTTATTCCAATACAAATCCTTACATTTTTCTTTATATTACACCATTATATAAATTATAAAAAATCCCAACAGATATGCATGTAAAAATTTCTACATGTACATCCATTAGGATTTTATATTGAAATTATGAGATTATCACACCGTATATTAAGGGAATGCCCATCCACAAAAAGCGTTAATCATTCTCCTCTAGGTACAACAGTTCTTTCGTCATCTCATTTATTTTTTTCTCTTAAGAGATGTTAAAACAAGCTTTTTCACTTTCTTATTTTTTGCAACTACCTTAACAGTCTTTCTGACTTTCTTGTTAAATGCAGTTTTTGCAATTTTCTTAACCTTCTTTCCTTTGAAAGTTATGCTCTTTAGTTTGATGCTTGCTGCAAATGCCTTTGCACTAATGGTCTTAACATTCTTTCCAACAGTAACTTTCTTTAATTTCTTACATTTCTTAAATGCATTCTTTCCAACAACCGTAACACTAAAACTATATCCCTTATATTTTACTGTTGCTTTAACAGTAGCTTTTTTGAAATTCTTTCTGTATTTTGTTCTAACATTAACAAGCGTTACGTTTCCTTTCTTTCCACTTACGCTCGTAATCTTGTAAGTAAACTTACCAGAAGTAAATTTTTGTCCCTTCTTCAACGTCACCGTTGTAGTGTTGCCTGAACCATTATTGTTGTTATTATTGTTATTATTATTGTTGTTATTATTGTTGTTGTTATTATTGTTATTGTTATTGTTGTTGCCATCGTTTCCAGACTGCTCAATCTTTTCGTCAAAATCTTTTTCTGTCATTTCCCATAATGGTTTTTCCGTATCTTTAGATGGAGCTTCTTTTTCAATATCCTTTTCTGCATAAACATCATTTGTCGGTTTTTCACCAACTTCTTCCTGAACTTCTACATTGCTCTGTGACGTATAGTAGTCTGGCAGGGAAAGTGATGTTTCATTGCTATAACTTAACAATCTCTGTATTGCATATCCTCCACCGTTTCCTGCACCTGTTCTAATACCTGCTGTTGTATTATTCACAATATGATTTATACCTACCTTAGGTCCTGAACCACTTGCAATTTCAACAATACAAGCATTTTCTATTAATACATTTTCTGTATTTGGCACTTCGATGGCATTATCAAGATAAATACTTGCTCCATTTGTATTAATAAATACATCGTAGACACCAAGACCTACAGCATAATGTTTCTTAACATTATTTGCCACCTTATATGCTGCATATCCCTTCTTTGTTCCGTCATGACTCATCCAGTCATCCTGATTTTGTGGGTCATAACATTTTTCGTTCTGAAGGAAATATGTTTTTCCGTTTTCACCTCTCCAAAGAATATCATATTCCTGAAAATGCTCACAAAACAGACCGTAAGCTGTTACATTGTCGCCATTAATTACGAGACCATTCTTTGATGTATTCTGCGTCCATCCAACATGATCGCCATGGTCAGCTCTCCAAATCCATGTATGGTCAATAATAACATCATTACTATTGATTACCTGACACGAGTCTGCTCTTCCCAACGAACCGGTTCCACCTACTCTGTAAATAACATCCTGTAAAACGATTGGATTTTCAGAATGATCTTTATTACATCCTTCTTCTCCAACGGTAAGAAGAGTCTTTGAATAATTTCCTGCATCAAGAATTAATCCTGCGATTGATACACCGCCAACATCTGAAACCTTGATAGCTGCTTCCTCATTATCCGGAATAATTGAAGCCATACCTAATCCTAAAAGTACTGTATTGGCTTTCGTTACTTTAATAGGCTCTTCTACATGGTAAACACCAGGTGTAAAAATAATATTTTTTCCTTTTTCAAGCTGTGCATTAATCGTTACCGCCGTATCCACATCAGCATTTGCAATATAGAAATATTTATCTACACCAATAGATGTCCCTTCACCCATATTATCTGCCGACCAACTAATGCCTTTTGAATTCTTTCTGATTGCCGGAATAAACACTTTATATTCATCTGTTTCTGCATCAAAATACAAAAATGGCTTTTCTCTAATTTTTTCTGTTTCGTCAATAATCGTTGTATTACCTCTCTGATCCCAATTGGTCTTTCCTTCTCCACTCTTCAAAGAAACCATATTAGCAAAGGCTTTTCCACTACCATCTTTTGAATTTTCATTTGTAATACCTGTACAACCCTGAACCACCTGTTGCCAGTTAATACCGTAAACACCACCATCAATCTGGCAGTTTCTATAATAATACTGCTGCTGTGCTGCGGAACCTGCTGACTTGTGGAAATATGTATCCGCAAAATATCCACCACTGGCCCATCCATAATACCAGTCAAATACTGCTGTTCTTTCTACGTTAAGTCTTCTGGCCGGTGCAGCCTGTGACACTGCCCACTGGAAACAATAAAATGGGTCATCATTATTATCTAAATCTGCTATTGTTACATTTTCAATTCCCTGCCAGAAGTTACATGTAACGTTATTGCCTGACAAAGCCGCAGGTGTTTTAACATTCACTAATCTGACATCATATGGAGTTTTTCCTAAGCCTAATGTCTGGGTATAATATCCTTGTTCAATATACTGTTTTGTAGAAGTATAATCACCAGGTTTATACATCATTGCATATCGATTATCACCAAACTGGCTATAATGCTGTTTTTGGAAAACCTCTGCCGTTACCGCATCTATCTCTTTTTGATCATCTGTTGGTGCAAAAATATATGCATTCTTTCCGAACATACTGGTTTCTAATGATGCCGGTTCTGAAAATGCACTAATATCCGCATCATTAACACCTTTAATCTTGTAGTAATTCTGGAACTTTGAAGCATTTGGAGTTTTATCAACAAAAGTTGTATCTGCCGTTTCACCAATCATTTCATATTCTGCATAACGGCTTACTGCACGATATACATAATATTTTGTGGCACCATTTGCCTTATTCCAATGAACTTCTAAAGTATTATCTTTTTTTTCAACATCTACACCTGTAGGCTTTTTAGGTCTGTAATTTGATAAAGTTGTCGTATAAGCAGCTTTACTATCTGTATAGGCACCACCTCTTAGGTTAACAAGCGTACGTACCTTAAAATAATATTTCGTGCTTAATGAGAGATTTTCTACTGTAAATGTTGTATCTCCAGTAGACCCGGCCGATACATATTCACCACCTTCTGCTGTAGAATATAATACTTCATAAGCACTGTAGAGATGTTCTTTTTCACCTTGCCATGATACAGTAACCATATCGCCTGCAACGTCAGAAAGAGTAACTTTCTTAGCTGACTTCGGAGCTGTTGCCGTATACATAATGAATTTTTCGTTGGATGAAACAGATTCGCCTGCTTTTATGTTAACCAGACCTAAAGCTTCGCCTTCCAATGTAAAATAGTAACCATTATTGTTACTTCTAAATGCAATTGTTCCATCGCCTTGAGGTTCAATATATACTGACTCCCAACCAGATGGATTTGTTCTTCCTGCTATCTGAAAAACTTTATCTCCAGTAGCTTTCCAGCTAGTTTTTGCAGAACATGTAAAGTTGACAATTGTGTCCCCTTTGAAAAAATCGCCTGTCGCCGTGGCATAATAGATTTTAAATATACCATTTGACGGAACACTATCGACACCACTATACAGTACGCTACAGTCAATCGGATCATCCACTACACCATTTACTGTAATAACCTTTCCTGTTGCAGCACTGACAAAATAAACTTCTGCGTTTACTGTTGCCTCTGACGGATCGTCAATTGTCTCCGTTGACATTGATGCTGACTCTGCTGCCATTACCGTTGTAGTCTGTGACATTGTTGTTATTCCTGTTACTGCCAATGTTAACGCCAGCATTAATGAAAGCGCTTTCTTAAAAAATTTGCTCATATTAAATTCCTCCTGTTTCTCTACATATATTAACTTCGAAACCATATATTTATCTATATATATTGTAGCATTTTGTACACTTTAAATTCAATCTTAAAAACGTTTTTGAGCAATATTACCAATTCTCATTATCTATTTTTGGCAGTATGAATAATTTCATTACACTTTTTATATGGTTTTGCTATATTTCTACTTTTTTATAACATTCTGATAAAAACATTTTTTTGGTTATTATATTTTTTTTAACAAAGAGTTTGCTTTCGAACTCTCTCTCGAGGCGTGGATTCGAAAGAACAACTGCCTTTCTGTAGCTCTGCAATCCTGTGGAACATTTTTATAATATAGGAAGTTCAAAAAACTTTTCTATATTATAAAAAGACAGGCAGACCAAAGCTTGTTGCTTTGATCTGCCTGTCCTATTATTTACTTTTTTACTATTCTGCTGAAACTGAATCGTCTGGTTCTAATAATGCTTTTTCATAAGCTTCTAAAACAAGACTCTGAATAGTATTGCGGGTACCTGAATTAATTGGATGAGCAATATCTCTATACTCACCATCTGCTGCCTTTCTAGATGGCATTGCAATAAACAAGCCTTTCTCGCCTTCTACTACCTTAATGTCATGTACTACAAACTCATCATCAATAGTAATAGATACCACAGCTTTCATTTTTCCCTCTTTGGTCATTTTTCTAACCCTTACATCTGTTATGTTCATATATTTTTCCTTTCTTTATAAACTGTATCTAAAATTTCTTTCATTTATAACTTTTACTTCACTTTCGTCTCCAATATGCTCTCCCGGATTAATGGTACTGTGGCTCTCAACAATACAATTTTCCACAATAGTATTATCTCCAATGTAAACATCATTCAGGATGACTGCATTTCTAATAACACAATTATTTCCAATATACGCCTGCTTAAAGACAACCGAGTTCTCAACAGTTCCATTTACAATACAACCGCTGGAAATCAGACTGTTACTCACTTTAGAACCCGGATTATATTTTGCCGGAGGAAGATCCTCCACTTTAGAATATACATCAGGGTACTGTTTGAAGAAGAAATCTCTCACATCTGGTTTTAGAAAATCCATATTCGTTTTATAATATCCTTCTACACTAGATACATTTTTCCAATATGTTTCCAATGAATATACATAAATCTTTTTAGATGATTTATTTCGGATAATAATATCATTTACAAAATCATATCTGTCTTCAGTAATACATTGTTCAATCAACTGAATTAACAGTCTTCTTCTGATTATATAAATACCTGTTGAAATAAATGTACTATTGCTTTCAATTGGTTTTTCAACAAAATCAATTACTCTTCCATTATTATCTGCTGTAACAACGCCATATGCTGAGACATCTGCACCTTCTCCCATTTCTTTGCAGACAATAGTAATATCGGCTCCTGTCTCCACATGTTTCTCCAAAACCTTATTATAGTCCATCTTATAAACCGCATCTGCTGATGCAATAATAACATATGGCTCATGGCTCTTTTTTAAAAATGCAATGTTCTGTGCAATTGCATCTGCTGTTCCACGATACCAGAATCCGTTGTCTGATGTAATAGAAGGAGTAAATACATACAAACCTCCCTGCTTTCTACCAAAATCCCACCATTTCGAAGAACTTAAATGCTCATTTAATGACCATGCGTTGTACTGCGTCAATACTGCAACTTTCTGTATATGGGAATTTGTCATATTACTTAACGCAAAATCAATAGCTCTGTAACTTCCCGCTATCGGCATTGCCCCAACTGCCCTTTTTTTGGAGAGTTCTTTCATCTTACTATTGTTTCCACCTGCTAAAATTATTCCAACTGCTCTCATTAAATCTCACCTGCCTTAACTATATAGCCGCCTGATGGGAGCCCTCCGTCAGGATAATCTTCAGGTTCTGTTTTTCCGGAAATCGCCACATTTTTGCCTATAGTAACATCATCTGGAATTTCAGTTCCTTCACCGATAACAGTCAACTCACAATTATATATTTTCTGACTCAACTGACTGTCCGCATATTCTCCGACACCTATTGTACAGCGTTCCCCAACTTTCACATTTTCAGCTATTATCGTATTATATATTTTTGTTCCGTCCTTTATCCTGCACCCCTGCATAATAATGGAATCTCGAATCTCAACATCTTTTCCGATTTCTACATTTGCACTAATCACAGAATTATAAATGTCTCCCTGTATATCACAACCTTCTCCAATGATACTTCTCTCTACACTGGAATCTGCTGAAATATACTGTGGAGGGAGTGCATCATTTTTCGTGTATATTTTCCAGAACTCTTCATACAAATTAAACTCTGGAACAATATCAATCAATTCCATGTTTGCTTCCCAATAAGACTTCAATGTGCCGACATCTTTCCAGTATCCATTATACTCATAAGCATAAATCGGATTTCCTTTTTCATGAATGTACGGAATAACATGCATTCCAAAATCACATTTCGGCTGTTCTTTTAACTGTATCAATGCCTCTTTCAATACCGGCCAGCTAAAGATATATATCCCCATAGATGCCAGATTACTCTTCGGTTGTTCAGGTTTCTCCTGAAATTCGGTAATTTTATGATTATCATCCGTTACGACTACCCCAAATCTACTGGCTTCTTCCATAGGTACTGGCATTGCTGCAATGGTTACATCTGCGTTATTTGCTTTATGATAGTCCAACATAATTTCATAATCCATTTTGTAGATATGATCTCCAGATAAAATCAAGACATAATCCGGATTATATGACTCCATATAATCTAAATTTTGAAAAATTGCATTGGCCGTTCCTGTATACCATTCTGTATTTTTACTTTTCTCATATGGTGGAAGAACTGTTACCCCTCCTATATTTCGATCCAAATCCCAGGGAATTCCAATTCCTATATGAGCATTTAATCTTAATGGCTGATACTGTGTCAACACACCAACAGTATCAACGCCCGAATTAATACAATTGCTTAGTGGAAAATCGATGATTTTATATTTTCCTCCAAAAGCAACTGCCGGTTTTGCTACCTTAGCTGTAAGGACACCCAGACGACTTCCTTGGCCTCCTGCCAGCAACATAGCTATCATCTCTTTTTTGATCATGTCTTATACCTCGCTGCTTCTATTTAGTAATAAAATTATATCATTAAATTTTGCTTAATAAAAGGGTTTTTATGGTTGTTTTCATACTTTTTTTATTCATTTTTTCCTTAATTATCGTCTTTTTTCTACATCTTTTGTTATAAATGCACAATATTTTTGTCAAAATTTGTCACTTTTTAATTTTGTGATTTTTTTAACACAATAAACTTCATCCCTTTTATTTTTTTCAGTCTTTAAAAATCAATAAAAGAAGTGTATAATAATTACACTTTATTTATATAGGAGAATTATTATGTACAATTTAGATTTTGATGCTCCTTCCAATCTTCATTTTACCGGAATTGGAGGCATCAGTATGAGTGCACTTGCAGAAATTATGCTTTCAAGAGGTTTCTCTGTAACAGGTTCTGATACAAAAGAATCTGATATAACAGACCACTTATCCTCTTTAGGTGCCAAAATATATTATACCCAAACTGCCACTAATATTTCATCAGATATTGATGTCCTTATTTACACGGCTGCTGTGAAACAGGATAATCCCGAATTAAAAAAGGCAAAAGAACTTGGCATTCCACTGCTTACAAGAGCAGAATTTTTGGGACAGATTATGTTAAATTATCCGATGGCTATTGGTGTGGCAGGAACACACGGCAAAACTACCACAACCTCTATGTTATCTCAAATCATGTTAGAAGCAGATACGGATCCTACTATCCTGGTGGGCGGAATTATGCCGGCCATTCACGGAAATACACGTGTAGGACACTCAGACAAAATGATTACCGAAGCTTGTGAATACACCAACAGTTTTCTATCTTTTAAGCCCAATATGGCTATTATTCTAAACGTAGCTGCTGATCATCTGGACTTTTTTAAAGATTTAGATGATATCAGACATAGTTTTAGAAAATATGCAGAACTGGTACCTGAGGATGGATGTCTTATTATCAATAGTGATATTAACGATTTAGACTATTTTACCAAGGGTCTGGCCTGCACAGTTATTACTGTAGGTTCCAATCCTGACAAAAGCATGTACAGCCCGGCAAATATTCAATATGACGAATTTGCCAAAGGCTCTTATGATTTACTTGTAAACGGAAAAAAAACTTTTCATGTTTCATTAAATGTAACCGGTGAGCATAACATCTATAATTCTTTAGCTTCTATTGCCGCTTCTCATTTTATGGGAATCAGCGATAAGGATATTATCTCAGGACTTATGGCATATGGAGGAACAGACCGACGTTTCCAGTATAAAGGGAAAATCGGTGAAGTCACAATTATTGATGACTATGCCCACCACCCTGATGAGATTATTGCTACAATACGTACCGCAAAACATTATCCACACCATAAGATGTGGGTTGTATTCCAACCTCATACATACACCAGAACAAAAGCTTTGCTTCCAGAATTTGCTGAAGTCTTAAAAGAAGCAGACTGTGTGGTTCTAGCAGATATCTATGCTGCCAGAGAAAAAAATACAGTTGGAATCAGTTCAAAAGATTTATTAAATGAAATTCAAAAACTTGGCGGTAATGCCTGCTATTTCCCAAGTTTTAGTGAGATAGAAAATTTTTTATTGGAAAATTGTTCATCAGGCGATTTGTTAATAACAATGGGTGCCGGAGATGTTGTTAAAATAGGTGAACACCTTCTTGGCGATTAACTTATTAACATTCCACAAAATTTTGTTGATAACTTTCAACGAAGTTTTGTGGATTTTTTGTTTACATAATACTTTATTTAAAAAGTTATTCAACTGCTTTAAAATACGGGGACTTCGACAATTTTTGACAGGTTGCGACCGGCAGATATTAACACTATTAACATTATTAACATTGCCGGTTTCCCCTTTAAAAATAGGCATTTCACCCAATTTGTGACGTTGCATTTTTATATTTTTATGCTATACTTTTCCATACGAGTTTAAGCGAATTCTTTTCGCAAATATGTTACTTTCGGGAAAAGGGATTTTAATATGAGCAAGTTAGTTTTTGATAGAGGTAATTTTGCAGATTTTACCTCAGTTTCGAATGTTTTTATCGACGAATATATGCCAAAAGCGAATGGTGAATTTGTGAAAGTCTACCTTCTTTTGTTACGCCTTGTTAATACCGGTTGCAAGGACTTGTCTACTACCATGATTGCGGACAAGTTTAATATGTTAGAATCAGATGTTATCCGTGCATTAAGATTCTGGTCTGAACAGAATCTATTATCTCTATCTTTAGACCACTGTGGTAACATCAATGGGATTCGACTGGAATCGTCTCATTCTAACAAATATATCGTCCGGGATATTTCTAACAAAGCAGATTCACTTAATGACACTTCTATCGAAGTGGTTCCCGAAACCCTTGCTACAGCTTCCGGCGAAACTGTACCCGCAATGGTTCCAACACCATCGGGCACTATTATTCCTGGAAAGAGAAAATACACTGCAAAAGAAATTTCTGCTTTTTCTGAAAATGAAAATTTTACGCAGTTAACTTTCCTGGCTCAGACATATCTCGGAAAAACATTGAATACTTCTGATATTCATAGTATTTTATACATGTTAGATGGTCTGAAGTTAGCACCCGATTTCATTGAGTACATTATGGAAACATGTATTTCATCGGGTCATAAATCATTAGCATACATAGAAAAACAAGCTGTAACTTATTTTAAGAAAGACATACATAGTGCTGAGGAAGCAAAGACTGATTCGAAACTGCGTCAGGATATCTGCAAAAGCATATACAAAGTTTTTGGCCTCGCTTCCAAATCACCTATTAAAAAAGAAATAACTTATATTACAAAGTGGAAGGAAGATTTCGGATTTTCGGATGACATTATCTTAGAAGCATGTAACCGCACAATGGAACATACTCATACCGCAAGTTTTCCTTATGCCGATAAAATTTTATTTGGATGGTCAGAAAATAAAGTCAGCTCAATGGCTGATATTGATAAGTTAGACAAGCTTCACTCTGAAGATAACCAGAAAAAATATAGTACCCAGGTTTCTGCAAAAAAAGTTGGACGCCCTAAAAACGCAAAATCTTTTGAAAGCAGTAACTATAACCATAGCAAATTGGAAGAGCAGATTCGGAATAGCCGTGACAAAAAAATTCATGCTATTTTATCAGAAAATAAATAAATAGATACACACCTGTGTATATAAAAAGGTTCAAAGGCTGTTTTGCAAATAAATGGAGAATTATATGGGATTAACTAGAGAACAATATGATATTATTTATAATAAATACAATGATAAACGCTTAAATAACAGCATGAAGCAAAATCAAAGACTTCAGGACATTTATAATAAAATTCCTGAAATTAAAAAATGTGATTTAGAAATCAGTTCTCTTGCTATTAATGCAACAAGAACTGCATTAGGTGGGGATATTTCTCTAAAAGAAAAACTTAAAGATGATATATCCATTATTAGCGAAAGAAAAAAAGCCCTCTTGCTATCAAATGGATACAGCAGCGATTATTTGGATCCCATCTATGATTGCGCTTTTTGCCAGGATACAGGATTTATCAACGGTAAACCTTGTGAGTGCCTTCAAAAAGAGATTTCTGATTCACTATATACTTCACCAGAATTGGCAGACATATTAAAGACAGAAAACTTTGATACCTTTAATTTTGATTATTACTCTGACAATTTTATCGATGAAGTTTCAGGAGTTTCCGCTCTGGATAACATTGAGACTGTAGTTGATTATTGTCAGTATTATATAAAACACTTTGACAAAACCTCTGACAATCTGTTATTCTATGGTGGCGCAGGCCGTGGGAAAACATTCCTTATTAACTGCATTGCCAAAGAATTATTAGAACAATCATACACTGTTTTATATTTGTCAGCTGTGGCATTTTTTGATTTGTTATCAAACATTACATTTAACAAAAGCACGTCTTCTGCATTCGGTCAGATTACCATGCATGAATTATTACAGTGCGACTTATTAATCATTGATGATTTGGGCAGTGAAATGGCAAACTCTTTTACTGACTCTACATTATTTGATTGCCTGAACGACAGACTTATACACCAAAAATCCACCATTATTTCAACCAACCTTACTCTAGCGGATTTAAATAGAAATTATTCTGACAGAATCTATTCACGAGTTCTTGGTGGATATACTGTATTTAAGATTTTTGGTGATGATATAAGAATAAAAAAACAAATAACTAATTAACACTTTTTTACACATGGAGGAAAACACAAATGGCTATCGAAAAATTCATTGAATCAATTCCTGTTGGACCACTTGCTATCGTTGCTTTATC
Organism: uncultured Eubacterium sp.; assembly: GCA_910584795.1. Lineage (GTDB taxonomy): Bacteria > Bacillota > Clostridia > Lachnospirales > Lachnospiraceae > Eubacterium_G. The sequence goes on from CAJUBZ010000004.1 coordinate 159,782, forward strand.
AGGAAGCAAGGCTTTGGGCGAGACTGTGGATGCATATATTTCTGACTGGAGAAGCGAAAGAATTGAAGCAAAAGAATCACCTATTACTTTCAAAGGATATGTTAAAGACTCCTATCTCTTGGATGTAAGCACACCACGTTTTGGAACTGGTGAAGCGAAATGTACTTTGAGAGATACAGTACGTGGAACAGACCTTTACATTATTGATGATGTAACAAACTACAGCATTGAATACACAGTTTGTGGTCAGAAGAATCATATGTCTCCTGACGATCATTATGCTGATATCAAGAGAGTAATTGCCGCTGCTGCCGGTAAAGCAAGAAAAATTACTGTTATTATGCCATTTTTATACGAAAGCAGACAGCATAGACGTAGTTCCAGAGAATCAATGGACTGCGCAGTAATGCTTCAGGAATTAGTGAACATGGGAGTTGACAATATTCTAACCTTCGATGCTCATGACCCTCGCGTAAATAATGCGATTCCAATCAGTGGTTTTGAATCCATCATGCCAACATATCAATACATTAAAAATCTATTAAGAAATGTAGATGACCTTATTATTGACGATGATCACCTTATGGTTATCAGTCCTGACGAAGGTGCCATGGGCAGAGTTGTATACTTTGCAAATGTACTTGGCATTAACATGGGTATGTTTTATAAACGTCGCGATTATACACAGATTGTTGATGGTAGAAATCCGATTGTTGCACATGAATACTTAGGCGAATCTGTAGAGGGTAAGGATGTGTTAATTATTGATGATATGATTTCATCCGGTGACAGTATGTTAGACGTTGCAAAACAGTTGAAAAAACGCAAAGCAAACAGAGTGTTTGTCGCTTCAACTTTTGGTCTTTTCACAAATGGTCTGGAAAAGTTTGACCAGGCATATGAAGAAGGGCTTATCTATCGTGTTATGACTACAAACTGCATATATCAGACACCGGAACTTCTCTCCAGAGAATGGTACATTAATGTAGATGTAGCAAAATACACAGCATTATTTATCGACAGATTAAATCACGATTCTTCTATCAGCGATTTGTTAGATCCATATGATAAAATTCAGAAACGTGTGGAAAAATATAAAAATAAATAATATATCTTAAATTTCAAAAAAGAGGCTATCCACTTTAATGAATAAAAATCATTAAAACGATAACCTCTTTTGTTATGATTTTTCAATAGCCTTCTTCTATACAAATGTATACTTGTTGACTACTGCTCCAATATATTTAACATATAATTCCTCTAACGGATTTTCTTTTTCATATATCATAATCTTTCTGTGTTCACATCACATCAACAGTTTCATCTTAGTTCTTCTATCTATTATAATGTATATAATACAATACGTGTTCATCCGAATCATACAAATACACACTATAATAAAAATAAAAACCATAAATATAGAATTTGCTTAATTCTCTATCTATGATTCTTATTTCTATCATTTTTACAGTTTGATAAAGTTATGCTTCAATCCCAATTTATCCGCCATAACTTTTTCTCTGGTATGACAGGAAAACAAAATCACCTGATCCATATTCTCCGACATGAATCTTAATGTATTTCCCATACGTTTGTTATCATACATTACAAAAGCATCATCTAACAAAATCGGTTTCTTATCTTTTTCAAAAATAATATCTGCTGCTGCAAGCCGCAGTGCCATATAAATCTGCTCTATTGTTCCCTTGCTAAGTCTTGATGCCATTATCAACGCTTTTCTGCTATTTACGGAGATATTCAATCTTTCATCAATTGTCAGTTTATCGTACTTTCCATTGGTTATCTGTGCCATATAATAAGAAGCCCGCTCATTTAGTTTCTTACCAAAACTATTTCGTATCTCATTAGCAATCTCTTCAATATCTTTCTTTGCCTCGTCTATAGCTTCAATCTCAATTTTAGCATTCTTAATATTATCGAGACGCTCCTTGAGTTCATCAAGGCGTTTTTCTGTCTGAATATCATTTTCTTTCTTCTGCTCTAGTGCCCATCTTGCTTTAGAAATAGACTCATTCAATTCTCTCTCTTTTTCTTCTATCTCCTGAATGTCCTGACTATAATCTTGCGCAGTAACTTCTTTCTCTTCTTCCTGTAAAATCTGTTGCTGCGTGTTATTTAACGCTTCCTTTTTGCTATCTAACTGGCGTTTCATATATAACTCTTCGTGCTTCGCTGCTTCAAGTTTATCCAATACCAATCTCAACTCTTTCAAAGCCTCGAGTTTTTTCATCTTGCGTCTTTGGTTAAAACCATAACGAATAATTGCCAAAAGCAAAAACATTGCGGCAACTCCCAAGCACACCGCCGGACGAATCCAGTATTCTTTTAATGCCAAGAACTCAATATTACCTACAGTAAATCCAACTGCTGCCCCAATAAATGCGAGTGCTAAAATAATAAGCGTAATCGGCATACTACTGCGGTGAATCACTTTATCCGATAATGCTTCCATAGTTTCACTGCTGTCTACACCCTTTTCTAATAACTGCTTTTCCAGCTCTGCTTTATGTTCTCTAATCTTGTCTAATGTTGCTGTATTTTTTTCTACTTCTGCAGTATAACTCATCACATCCTGATACAGCTTATCTTTACGCTCATTATGCTTTGCCAGTTCCTCCAAACGTTTTTTGTCCAACGTAGAAAGTTCCTTTTTCCTGTCAATGAGTTTATACGAAGATTCTTTCTTTTGTTCTACAGATGCAATTATACTATGCTGTTCTCTCTCTGATACTTCCAGCTGTTCTTTCACATTCTTCAGAGTCTTTTCTATTATTTCCTCTTCTCCAATCTTATTCTCCTGTATAATTCTTTTCTTCTGACTGTCCAAATCGGCAAAAGCTGCTTTAATATCAATTTCCATAGATTTCGTAGTTCCCAGATTCGCAGCATAATTTTTTAATATAACTTCCAACTCCTTATCTGTAACACTCCCTAACTGACTGATACTAATCGTATTGTAATAACAGCTTTCATCTAACCCCATAAACAGACGGTCAATCTCACCAGAAGAAAGCTCTATCCCTGCATCTTCATTAATCACTTTAAAAGATTTATTCTGCCGATTGAAATTTCTTTCAATTCTATAAGTAACTCCTTCATTTTCAATCCGCATCATCCCCTGATAATTAGATGGATCTTCCCAAGGTTCGTATTTACTGTACAAATCCTTTCCGCTGGCTTTTCCCCTCTGTTTCTCTATCCCAAAGAGCATACCTCTGATAAATGTATGTATCGTAGTCTTTCCAGCTTCATTTTCTCCATAAATAATATTAAGACCCGGCTCCAAAAGCATATCTTTATGATGAAATTTTCCAAAGTTTGTAAGTTGTATATCTTTTATAATCATGTTTCATCCTCCATAGCGTCTAATAACGCTTTAGCGCCATAATAAAGAGTCTTTTTCTCCCGTTCATTTAAATATCCTTTATCAAGATATCTTTCTATAAACATTCCTAATATGTTATCGTGGTTATCCTCATATAGTTCTTCAAAATCAAAGTCCGGAACAGTTTCATCCACAATAGAAACAATATTTCCTATTTGTTCAATATCCTTTTCTTTGATTTCAAAATCAGGATCTCTATAACCATTAAAGGTAACTTTAAACATGTTCTCCTCACCATTTTCCACCATCATATCAAGCAGTCTGTGGCGAATTTCCATATTTGTCACTTTTGGCGTTACGGTAAAATCAATTTCTTTATAGATACGTTTTGCAAAAGGAACAAACTCCAGCTCCAAACCATATTTGTTTATTTCTCCGTATATGTAACCTCTCTTACCGATATCATTCATATCAATCGGCTCAAGAGAACCGCAATATGCCATTCTGCCGCGCTCATCCATTTCCGGCTTATGTATATGACCCATAGCAACATAATCAAACCCTGACATCGCAAGTTTTTTCTTATTAATCGGAATATGTTTCTCATCTCCTCCATGAGCAACTAAAATATTCAATTTATTAATATCATCTACAATAATGTGATCGTAAAGATTCTCTTCTATTTCTGTTTCATGGTAACTCAATCCATATACACAAGCGTTAATTTCTTCAATATCAACTTTCTGTATGTTTCTATCTTCTAAAAAAATTACATTTTCACTCCACTGAAAACCTTCATAAAAAGAGCCTTTTTTTATCGCATCATGATTTCCCGCACAGATAACCACCTTTGTGTCCGGTATCGTGGACAATAGATAATCTACTTCTTTAATCTCTCTCAACAGCGGCTGTCTGTGAAACAAATCTCCTGAAATAATCAATAAATCCACCGAATCCATTTTTATCTTTTTAATCAGCTTTTCAAATGTTCCCCATATTTCCTCTCCTCGGTTTGCAGCCCATTCCCGCTTACTTTCAGGGTGTGCTCCCAAATGAATATCTCCTGTATGAATGAAACGCATCGTTTGCCTCCTAATGCTTTCATCAGAAGTGCCTGCACTTATCGTTAAAGCACAAACAGATTGAAAAGTTCTCTCAACCTTTCTCCTGATTTTTATTATTATGAATCGTCCTACTAATCCATATATTAGTATATCATTTATAGAAAGCAGGGTCAAATTGTGTCTCAATCTTTACAAAATCCAAATATAGGAATAAAATAAGTGATGATTGGACAATTTAAAATATATACAAGGAGGATTTTATGGACGAGAGAATAAAAAAACTGGCATACAATCTGGTAAACTATTCTGTTAAAGTACAACCGGAAGAAAAAGTATACATTCATTATATCGGCAGTGCCACCAAAGATTTGGCGCGTGCCTTAGTTAAAGAAACTTACGCAGCAGGTGGTATCCCTTTTGTACATTACACAGACCCAACTCTGCAGAGAGAAGTATTAATAAACTGCACAAAAGAACAGATGGAACTTATGGCGGAATTGGATGCAAAAGAGATGTCCGAAATGGATTGTTATATCGCTGTACGCGGTTCAGATAATATTGCTGAATTATCAGATGTTCCTGAAGAACAAATGCATTATTATGAAACTATTTATCAGACAAAAGTTCACCACGATATTCGTGTACCAAAAACAAAATGGGTAGTTTTACGTTATCCAAATTATTCAATGGCACAGTTATCTAATATGTCGCTTGAAGCATTTGAAGATTTTTATTTTGATGTTTGTACAATGGATTACAGCAAAATGGGTAAAGCGATGGAAAGTCTCGTAAATCTTATGAATAGAACAGATAAAGTTCATATGACAGGACCTGGCACAGACATTACTTTCTCTATTAAAGACATTCCTGCTATTCCATGTGCGGGTAACATGAATATTCCTGACGGTGAAGTATACACTGCACCTGTACGTGATTCTGTAAACGGAACACTCAGCTATAATACACCAAGTGTACTCCAGGGATTTACTTTCGAGAATATCAAATTAACTTTTAAAGATGGTAAAATTATCGAAGCGACTGCCAATGACACCGAACGTATCAATAAAATATTTGACACGGACGAAGGCGCAAGATATATCGGAGAATTTGCCATTGGTGTAAACCCTTATGTGACAAAGCCAATGAAAGATATTTTATTTGATGAGAAAATTAAAGGTTCTATTCATTTCACACCGGGTAACTGCTATGATGAAGCTCCTAATGGCAACAAATCTGCGATTCACTGGGATTTAGTCTGGATACAAACTCCTGAGTTTGGCGGCGGAGAAATTTATTTTGATGACGTCCTGATTCGAAAAGATGGAAGATTTGTCATTCCGGAGCTGGAATGTTTAAATCCTGAAAATTTACTTTAAAACTCTATATAACGTTAGCAATAAACTTTTTAATAAAAATGCACATGGCAACCTGCCGTGTGCATTTTTACTTTTATATTAAATTGTTCCCTTACATTACTCGTTATTATAATTCTCTTCAAAGGTCCAAATCTTTGCTCCTTTGTCATTCACTACCAATCCATAGGTTTCTCTTGCCGCACTCTCCGCAGCCCTCAAATCTCTATAGATTCCTTGAAGTTTTCCATAACCATATACAAAGAACCTCTTACCTTTTTCTTTGACAAACCCGGCGTGAATCTCTGCACCACCATGGAAGTTCACTTTTCCTAAATGTCCGATTCCCAACGTCAGTTTGGAATCCAGATTATTTGTAAATGCCAGTGCAAGCTCTTTCATTTTCACATCATCCATATAATAACTGGATTTTGCTATCGCCTTCTTTTCTTCTGTATTATTCAATAACTGCTCCTCGTCTAACTTTTTGTTATTTTTCCATCGCTGAAAACTAATGACTGATTCTGTAATCTCTACATCGGATAAAATAATTCCTCGCTGTTGATAGGTCTTAACAACTTTTAAATCCTTATCAACGATAACCAGCACCTTCATCGGAAATCTACTATATTTCTTGTTCATAGAGGTATCTGCCATACCATATACAAGATTGTCCCCTATATAGCCACATACAGTTATTTTCTTCCCTTCTTCCTTAATTTCCTGCTTTTTCCCATTAGACAAATCCACAATCGTTATCCTGTCACTTCCATAACGGGTTCCGTTCGTATTATACGCAATAATGTCTCCTGTATCATTTACTACACAACTGCCATCCTCAATATTTTCAATTAATGTTCCCCACTCTTTTGTTTTCAGATTTGCAAAATATATCGTATTGGAAAGCATAATATATATCGTACCGTCCCCTTCATGACACAACTCGGACATTTCTTCCCGCAATATTTGTGCCGGTTTTGTACATGGAATAAAAACCTTCTCTTCAGAAACTGTCTCTTTCCAATTATAATGCATCACAGAAATACCATTCTTTCCTGTATGAACGTCACTAGGACTATAGCCATATATCATATAATCCATATCGCCATTATCACTCACTTTCATGACTCTTACTTTTGTTTTATACAAGGTCTCTGAACTTTTTGCTTTCAACTGAAATGCCGGTCGGATTGCTTTGCTCAATATATCCATTACATAAACATCACCATTAATCTCGTATGCCACAAATTGTCCGTTTTCACTTTCTACATGCCGAATTTCACTTTGTTTTTGTATTCCTAAATCAATAAATCCATTACCTACATTATTCTCATTACATTCCCAGACCTGATTAATCTCTCGATTATATGCCAATATATATGTTTTTCCTTGAAAACTCCATACTGTAATTGTTTCTGCAACATGATATTTTTCTTCTTTTTTCTGTGCATTGGTGGCTTTCATATCATATGTCAATGTATATGTGCCTGCCTGACCACTATCCTTCACACAAATATCTTTTATTGAAACATCTATTTTCGTTGTTCTTTCAGGTCTCAATGTCTTCCAAATCAGCATACCAATACTAGAGCGAATCGTCACCTGCCCCAAGCTGTCACTGGCATAACGAGAATCCGGCTCTAAATACGCTGCCAGTTTCACACCTTTTTCCTCACTAAAGGTATCATCACTAAACTTTTTTGCAAATGCTATCTGTTTAGGAACAACATCTTCATTCATCAGCATTACTCTTGTATAATAGTTTATTTCTTCATGTTTATCTGTAGCAATCGTAAATTTCAGAAAATATTCTTTTCTCTCTTCCATAATTGTACTTGCTTCATAAACAGCAGAAACGATTCCTTTTTTCTGGTTCCATTTTTTTATATTTCCATTATCAATCAGCTTCCCTTCTTTCAAATCCTTTAATTCATAAGAGATCGCCTTCAGTTTATTGCCATGCATATTAATTTTCATAGAAACAGTATGACTTTGAGAAATTGGTATAATCACATCACGCATATGGCTTTCTTCCATATCCATAGAATAACCTTCTATCTTCCCTATATTTTCCTCACTATACTGCACATTAATTTCAGGTATGGCATTAGTACTTGCTTTTACCTCTTTATTGATTCTCTTGTCATCAGACTGTTTTCTTTGAAACATCATAGCTGCTACAACTGCCATAACGATAATTGCAATAATTGTAATAACTACTACTATCTTTTTTTTCATATTCTGCATCGGGCCTTTCATTTTTATTCCTTTTACTTTTAGGCATTGAAAGGGCAGTTCTTTCACCGCCCTTTTTTGTCAAACTATTTATTCTTTAATACCTTCTCTTTTATCACTTTATCTTTTGCTGACGTCTTTTTTGTATTCTTAGATGCCTTTGTTGTTCTCTTTACTGTTTTTGGGAACTCAAACACCACAGATTCATAACCTCTGAGAGGCATCTCTAATCGATAAGGCATACCATCACATTCTTTTTTGACCGCCTTATATTTCACCGTCTCTGTTTCTCCTGTCTCTGTTGTAAGTACCCTTTTATACGTTCCAGCTTTTGGAACACCCACACAATAGTCAGGACGCTCCACCGGGGTAAAATTGCAGACAAAACCAATAGAGTTCTTGTAATCTGATTCTGTGGTCTTTCTAATAAAACTGAAAATACTTCTGTCTGCATCATCGGCATTAATCCACTCAAATGCACCATATCCTTTGGTTTCTGTATATAATGCCGGATATTTCTTATACATATGGAGTAATTTCTTAACATAATTCTGCATATCCTTATGTTCTGGTTCTTCTAAAAGATACCAGTCCAGACTTCTCTTTTCAGACCACTCCTGAAGCTGTGCAAACTCCTGACCCATAAACAACAGCTTTCGTCCGGGATGCCCCATCATAAACGTATAAGCTGTTTTTAGGTTCTTAAACTTATCTGACGGATATCCCGGCATTTTATTTAACATGGAGCATTTTAAATGTACAACCTCATCATGGGATAATACCAAAATAAAGTTTTCACTAAAAGCATATGTCATACCAAATGTCATCTTATTATGGTTATTCTTCTTAAAATAAGGGTCTAATTTTGTATATTCTAAAAAATCATGCATCCATCCCATATTCCACTTATAAGAGAATCCCAGTCCGTCCTCTTCCGGTGCCATAGTCACCTTCGGCCATGCCGTAGATTCCTCCGCAATTACATAGGCCCTTGGATTTCTGTATTTCATAATACTGCTGAGATGTTTAAAGAACTCAACAGCCTCTAAATTCTCATTCCCGCCATGAATATTAGGTATCCACTGTCCATCATTTCTGCCGTAATCCCGGTAAAGCATTGATGCCACTGCATCTACTCTAAGCCCGTCAATATGGTACTTTTCCACCCAGAAAAGTGCATTTGCAATCAGAAAATTACTTACTTCTGTCTTCGAATAATCAAATACTTTTGTTCCCCAGTCCGGATGTTCTCCCATTCTGGTATCAGCATACTCATAAAGCGGTGTTCCATCAAAAAATGCCAGTCCATGAGCATCTCTCGGAAAATGTGCCGGAACCCAGTCAAGGATTACACCAATACCCGCCTTGTGGAAAGAATCCACCAGATACATAAAATCCTGAGGTGTTCCATATCTGGATGTTGGTGCATAATATCCTACTACCTGATATCCCCATGAACCATCAAAAGGATGTTCTAAAATTCCCATTAGTTCTACATGAGTATATCCCATGTCGGCAACATATTTGACCAGCTCATCTGCCATACGCCTGTAATCATAAAATCCGTCTTGATCATCCGGTCCATGAAATTCCTTTTTCCATGAACCCGGATGTACTTCATAAATAGACATCGGCTGTTCATAATGATTTTCTGATGCTTTTTGACGAATCCATTTTGCATCATTCCATTGATAAGAATCTACATCTGCAACGCGTGAAGCATTATCCGGGCGTACCTCTGCCCAGTTTCCATATGGATCTGCTTTGTACAACGTGTCTCCTGTCTGTGTTGAGATTACATATTTGTACATTGCCCCCTCGCCTACTTCAGGAACAAACAACTCCCAGATACCTGAGTCATTTTCCATTTTCATGTTGTGGTCAAATCCAAGCCAGTCATTAAAATCACCAATTACAGCAACATTGACAGCATTTGGTGCCCACACTGCAAAGTGTGTTCCTTTCACTCCGTCTACTTCTGTTATATGTGCGCCTAATTTCTCATAGATTTCATAGTGAGTGCCTTGACCGAACAAATAACAATCATCTTTTGTTATCGCTTTTTTGTTTCCCATATGGTTTTCCTTCCCGCATGCCATTACGCCGCCTTATAGTTTATGTTTTCTATACCCTGTTATAATTAATTAAACATCCTTTTAATATAATATCCCTCTCATCATCTGTCATTTCACCAAGCTTTAATGTAAATGACTTCATCTCTTCACCAACAACATATGCAGGTATCTCTGTCGCTTTATTTCTCACTGCATCTGCAATATTAGGAACAAAGATATAATCATCTTTCTTAAATGGAAGCTCTTCCTCCTCAAAGATAAATGGAAGCATTCCCCAGTTAATCAGGTTAGAGCGATATCTCTTTGTTGCATATTCCTGTGCAATATTCGCCCAGCCGCCAAGTACCTTCTGACAGGACGCTGCCTGCTCTCTTGCAGAACCATCACCTGGTTTCACTGCATAAATTGTACTGCCGATACCAATGGTCTCTCTGGTGATTGGGTACTGTGGAAGTTTTTCCTTAATAAGTGATGTACACTGATGTACTTCCGGTAAAACCTCTCCCGGACAGTTTCCTGCTTCTCTTGCCTTTTCTGCTTTTTGAACTTCTTTTGCCTTTCCAACATATTCCGGATCCTTACGTGACAATGCAAATTCTGCAAGTCCTAAAGGATTGGAACGATAAGATGATGTCTCACCAGATGGAATCAGCTCGTCTGTCGTTGTTACCGGATCATGAATTTCCGATACCACTTTCAGTAATAAGTTATCTGTCAGTGCAACCATTTCCGGCCAGTCCTTAATGTTTGGTCCGAATTGAATTTCTGTTTCCGGATCAGCCACACCCTTTGAATCAAATACTCTATTTTCGTAAATACTACTGTCAAAGTGATATTTACGTCCTTTATATTCTGTATCTAAATCTGTAGCAGATGTTAAATATCCTTTATTTGCCGCTGTAGCTGCAATAGATCTCGCATCCATAAGGGCAACCGATGAAATCTGTCCATTCTGCAATTTACTTCCTTCTCTGTTCGGGAAGTTTCTTGTAGAATGTCTGATACTAAATGCATTATTTGATGGTGTATCTCCAGCTCCAAAACAAGGTCCGCAGAATGCTGTTTTCATAACACCACCGGCTCCCATAATAGAAGCTGCTGCACCATTTTTAATTAACTCCATATATACTGGCATTGATGCAGGATAAACACTCAATGTAAATTCGTCTGCACCGATACTTTTTCCTTCTAAAATATCAGCTGCTGCACAGATATTCTCAAATCCACCACCTGCACAACCTGCAATGATACCCTGATCTACATATAATCTGCCATTTCTGATTTTGTTTGTAAGCTGATAATCAACCTGTCCGTCTAATGAAACCAATGCTTTCTTTTCAACATCTCTTAAAATATCCTCAAGGTTTGCATTGACGTCATCAATGGTATATGTGTTGCTAGGATGGAAAGGCATTGCGATCATTGGCTTAATTTTTGATAAATCTACATAAACCATTCCGTCATAGTATGTAACCTCTCCCGGATTTAATTCTTTATATTCCTCTACTCTGCCATGAATATCGTAAAACTCTTTAATCTCTTCGTCAGTTCTCCAAATAGATGAAAGACAAGTAGTTTCCGTAGTCATGACATCCACACCAATTCTGAAATCTGCACTTAAAGATGAAACACCCGGTCCTACAAATTCCATAACTTTATTCTTTACATATCCTTTGTCAAATACCTCACCGATAATCGCAAGTGCCACGTCCTGAGGACCTACACCTTTTGCAGGCTCGCCTGTCATATAGATTCCGATAACTTCCGGTCTGTTAATGTCATATGTCTGTGAAAGAAGCTGTTTTACAAGTTCCGGTCCTCCCTCACCCATTGCCATCGTACCAAGTGCACCATAACGTGTATGTGAATCACTGCCTAAAATCATCTTACCGCCGCCTGCTAACATTTCTCTTGCAAACTGATGAATAACCGCCTGATGTGGTGGTACATACATTCCGCCGTATTTCTTTGCACATGTCAGTCCAAACATATGGTCATCTTCATTAATTGTCCCTCCAACCGCACACAAACTGTTATGACAATTTGTCAGTACGTATGGGATCGGAAATTTTTCAAGCCCTGATGCTCTGGCTGTCTGAATAATGCCAACAAATGTAATATCGTGGGAAGTAAGTTTGTCAAACTTTATCTGAAGCTTGTCCATATTTCCCGATATATTATGTTCTTTCAAAATACCGTAAGCGATAGTATTCTTACCAGCCTCTTCTTTTGAAAGATACTTATCACCTAATTTACTTTTTAATAATTCTTCACTACCTGCTTCAATAACCTCAGTTCCATTGATAAGGTAGGCTCCTCCATTTGATAATTTAATCATTGTCTCCTCCATTAATTTTACTAACTACTCAGTCTATTTTATTATATAAAATTTAAGGGTGCTTTTCAAGTAAAGCATGCGTTTTGATATTAAACAAAACTTCCATTTTGTCTAATTTTGATCTCATTAATTTTATTTGGTATACTATATTTATATCTATACTAGAATGTATACATAAGAAAAACTAAGCCGCCAAAAATTATAATGCGGCTACAAATATTATGTGAGGAAGATCATATGAAAATTGCAGTAGTCAGTGATGTACTTGGAGAAGAAAATAACGGCACAACCATTGCTGCCATGAATTTAATACGTTCACTTCGGGCAAAAGGACATGAAGTCCGTATCATTTGTCCCGACATAGAAAAAACCGGCGAATTTGGATATTATATTGTAAAAACTCTGAATGTGGGACCTTTCAATGGTTATGTAGAAAAAAACGGAGTAAGCATTGCCCGTCCTGATAAAAAAGTTATCAAAGAAGCTTTGCATGGTATTGATGCAGTACACATTATGGTTCCATTTTTGACCGGATGTTATGTTGCAAAATACTGTAATAAACACAACATTCCATTATCTGCAGGATTTCATTGCCAGGCAGAAAATTTCTCAAACCATTTACATCTGATGAATGCACACAGATTTAATAATCGGGTTTATAAATTTTTTTATAAGCATCTCTATCAGTATTGTGATGCAATCCACTATCCTACGCAGTTTATCTGTAATACTTTTGAAAATGTAGTAGGTATTACACCACACCATGTTATTTCCAACGGCGTGAACTACCAGTTCCATCGTGGTATTCCAAAATACAGGAAAGAGGACGGTCTGTTCCGTATATTATATATCGGCAGATACAGCAAAGAAAAAACACATTCCGTTTTATTAAAAGCCGTAAATAAAAGCAAATACCGCAATCGTATCCAGCTGATTTTTGCCGGAGACGGCCCACAAAAGAAAAACATTCAGATGTATGCAGCAAAACATTTACCCGTTCAGCCGATTATGCGATTTTATTCCAGAGAGGATCTTTTAAAAGTTATTGGCTCCGCAGATTTATATGTACATGCTGCTGAGATCGAATTAGAAGCAATCTCCTGTTTAGAAGCAATTTCCTGTGGTCTTGTTCCAGTCATCAATAATTCGCCACGCTCTGCAACGAAATATTTTGCATTCGATGAAAAAAATCTATTCAAATGCAATAATGCGAAGGATTTGGCCTCCAAAATAGACTACTGGATCGAACACCCAAAGGAAAAAGAACAACGCAGCCTGGACTATGCTGATTTTGCAACACAGTGGCAGTTTGATAAATGTATGGATCAGATGGAAGAAATGATACTTTCAATCATATAGGTGATACAAATGAAAACAATTTATTATAAAGATGAATTAAATGATGACTTTGCCGCAACTCAGGGTATTAAAACAAAGCCCTTGCCGGAAAATTATAAATGGATACACAAAAGCAGACTGTGGAACCTTTTTGCAGATGTCCTTTATTACTTTATTGTTTATCCTCTAGTGAAAGTTTTTAATACTTTTATTGTAGGCTTGAATATCAAAAACAAAAAAGTAATTAAAAAGTTAAAGACCGGCTGTTTTTTATACAGTAATCATACACAGCATATTGACCCTCTGATTTCCGCAACGGTCTCCGGGTGGGGACACCGGACTTACTTTATTGCAGGAAATGATGCCTTTTCTATAACCGGACTCCGTCACCTTGTAGATATGCTCGGAGCAATGCCTATCGGACATGATATTGCCAGTATGAAGAAGATGATTCATACCGTCACCAAAAGGATTCAGGAAAAATCATGCATTACAATTTATCCCGAAGCTCATATCTGGCCATATTATGTAGGAATTCGTCCTTTTAAAAGTGCCAGCTTTGCTTATCCTGTAGCTTTGAATGCACCTGTTGTTGCCTCTGTTGTTACATACAGAAAAAGACATTGGCCTTTTCGATTATTTTTCAGATCACCTGCAATTACTGTATATTGCAGCAACCCAATGTATGCTAATCCGACTCTAAGCAAGAAAGCCGCAAAGGAAGAGTTGCGTGACAGGGTGTTTCATTGGATGACGGAAACTGCTCAAAAATATAGTACATATGAATTTTGGCGATATGAGAAAAAATCTTAGAATGAATAAGAAGCTGTTGCATTTAAGCAACAGCTTCTTATTGGCTATTTTTTATTTTTATTTCTTCTTCAATTTCTTAAACTGCATATATTTCACTTCGATACCTGCAAGGACATCTTCTAATTTCAAGTTATATACACCCTTATCTAATTTCACCTTGCATAGTTTCTGAGTAATCCAGTTTCCATCCGTTCCGTTGGTCTGAATAACTACCATGGTCTCTCCATTCGCATTTACATTGACCGTAGACTGTGCCAGATTTGATTTTGCAAATGAGATATTTACAATAATCGTATACTCTGCATCTTCTTCCACAATCATTGTTGCTTCCTTGCCACAATCAAACATTACTTTGTTATCATCTGACAAATTAAACTGCTGATATTTTGCTTCCTCTGCTGGAACTGATGGATAATATTTTGCTACATCAGTATCAACCAACTCTCTCTCAATAACAGGAGCATTCAATATAAAGTTGCAGATATTCATTGCTGCTCTTTGTAGTTCTCCAACAGTAAGTGTTCCTGCTTCGACAGAACTTTCTGTATTGTCGCTATTCGAATTTACTTCTGCACCATTATTATTTACAACCATGTATACATCATTCTGTGAGCGAACCATATCGCGTGTATCCTGATTGGATTCCTCCCCACCTTCTACTACGTCGTTCATCTTTGCCCACCAGTCTGTCATAACAATACCTTCGTATCCCCACTCACCACGAAGTACTGTAGTACAAAGGTCATAATTTGATGCTGCCCAATGTCCGTTAATCGGATTATAACTAGTCATCAATGCCATAACAGTCTTTTCTTTTACTGCCATCTCGAAGGATTTTAAATATATTTCTCTGATAGCACGTTCTGAACAAACAGCATCTATCTTAAATCTGTGTGATTCCTGTCCATTTAATGCATAATGCTTAATGGTTCCCCATGCACCTCCGTCTTTAATACCTCCGGTAGATGCAACAGACATTGTTCCTGACAAATATGGGTCTTCTGAATAATACTCAAAATTACGTCCATTTAAAGGATGTCTATGAATATTTACACCAGGTCCTAATAAAGTGTCAACCTGATTTCTTCTTAATTCCTCACCTTCCATTGTATATAGCTCTCTGACTAATGGTACATTCCATGAAGATGAAAGAGCTGTACCAATCGGAAGCTGAACTGCCTTACCATCATAACGAAGTCCACTTGGTCCATCTGCACAACAGGCTGCCGGAATACCATAACCAAACAGAGCATCTGATATTCCTCCAAAAGCCGAAGCTGTTCCCTGTGTTACACGTGGATTGCTCATTCCCTCTCCTCTGACAATCTGCGCCATTTCTTCTACCGAAAGCTGTGCAACAAATTCTTCCAGACTATTCTTGCCTGCCTGAACGTCCTGAAGAGTAATTCCTTTATCTCCTGTAATCTCCATTGATTTTGGAAGATTTTCTTCTATTCTTTTTGCCATATCCACTGTAGGCTTCTGAGATGGAACATATTCCTTTTCAAAAGTTCCATCTGCTTTCAGACTTCCTGGTCTTAAGATTGTAAGATTCTCATCATTTGGACAACAGATTTCTGACAATTGTTCTACTACTTTTAATTCATTTAATTGATATGTATAAACATTTTTAACATTTCTTACACTGTTACCAACATAAATAGCATAATCTCCAGCCTCCAAAACATAACATGATTTATGTCCTGTAGCATTACTGTCATCATAAGATGCCATATCATTGATAGCAACTGAAATATCTATAATCTGACTCTTACCCGGTGCAAGTTTGTCTGTCTTTGCATATGCGCAAAGTTCTTTTGCCGGCTTTCCAAGCACTCCTTGCGGTGCACTATAATATACCTGAACAACTTCTTTACCGGAATATTTATCTCCAGTGTTTGTCACCTTAACCTGAATCTTAATTTGATTGTCTTCTGCCTCTGCTGACAATATCTCAATATCAAATGTAGTATATGAAATACCATAACCAAATTCAAACATCACCTTCTCTGGTGCAAAAGTTTCAAAATATCTGTAACCTACATAAATATCTTCCTGATAAAGATTTGTTAATGAATTTCCAAAATTTTCTGCCGATGGATAATCTTCTAAATTCTCTGCAATCGTATCCGGGAGTTTTCCACTTGGTGTTTCTTTACCGGAAAGAACATCAACTACCGCATTACCGCCTTCCATTCCACCGGACCACACATATACAACCGCCTTAATCTTTCCACGAAACTGTGTGTCATTCATCCACTTCATATCAATAATATTAGATACATTCAAAACAACTACTACATCTTCAAACGCTTCGGTTATATTTTTAAGATTTGCAATTTCCTCATCTGTTAAAAGATAACTTCCTGCTCCATTATAGTTATCTTTATCCTCACCGGCAGTACGACCGATAATATAAACAGCCTTATTAGAAGCTCCTGCCTGTTTCTTTGCATATTCTAATGTAATATCCATGTCCTTCTGATACCATGGTTCAGCCGCCCAGCCGCCGCCACCATTATCAAACGGATGGTCTTTCAGCCATTCTACATAATCATTTGCCAGTTCTTCATTTATATGTAAATCACTTTTCTGAAAACCTTCAATAATATTTGTAGCATATTCAACCTGAACAGCCCCTCCTGAACCGGTTCCACTTCTATAATACTCTAGCTGTGGTCTGCCAAATACTGAAATTTTATCTTCTTTTGTAAACGGAAGTACACTATCATCATTTTTTAATAATACAATCCCTTCCACTGCTGCCTCACGGCTCTTTTCGGCAAATCCCTCTACCGGAATTCCTCTCAAACTTTCGCTCATTTTTGTTTTCCTCCAAAGCATATTGTTTTTAACTTCTCAATATATTTTTGTTATCAACAAAACTACGTTTAAAACGCACTTGCCATATAAGCCCACTATAACATATGATTTTCCTAAATACCATATTTTGCAGTCAGAAAAATGTTTTTATTATACTGAATTTTAAATAGATATAAAAATTATTTTTTGTATGTTTTACCCTTATAAAAAGGCACTTTGTGACAAAAAAATATATTTTTGCAACGTTTTTATGAAGAAGTTTTTTTCTTTTTTTCTTTAAAATAAACATGTTTTTCTTTTTCTACTTTTTCTTTATTGCTTTAAAGTACTGAATATTGTAAAATTATTACATAAAATAATGTAACGAAGAAAGGAATAAATATAATGGGAAAATATTTTCAAGAAGATATTGAAACTGCCTCTCGTGAAACCATCGAGCAATGGCAGAATGACGGACTATTAGATGTTGTAAAAAGAGTATACGAGAATGTACCTTTTTATAGAAAAAAAATGGAAGCAGCCGGTGTTACCCCTGATGATATCAAATCAACAGCAGACATTTCAAAACTTCCATTTTTAACAAAAGACGACTTAAGAGATGCATATCCATATGATTTATTAGCACTCCCTTTGAAAGACTGTGTTCGTATTCAGTCAACATCCGGAACTACCGGAAAAAGAGTTGTTGACTTCTACACACATGGAGATATTGACAAATGGGGAAACGGCTGTGCACGTGCAATTGTAGCTGCCGGTGGAACAGATGAAGATGTCTGCCATGTTTCTTATGGATATGGACTTTTTACCGGAGGACCTGGTCTAAATGACGGTTCTCATAAAGTTGGATGTTTAACGCTTCCAATGTCTTCCGGCAACACCGACAGACAGCTTCAGTTTATGACAGACTTAGGCTCTACAATCCTCTGTTGTACACCAAGTTATGCTTCTTATCTGGCTGAATCCATTCATGAACGTGGTATTCAGGACCAGATTAAATTAAAAGCAGGTATCTTTGGCGCTGAAGCATGGTCGGAAGAAATGAGACACGATATTGAAGAAAAATTAGGAATTAAAGCTTATGATATTTACGGTCTGACAGAAATCGAAGGGCCTGGAGTAGCTTTTGAATGTGAGGCACAGGATGGAATGCATATCTGTGAAGACTATTTTCTTCCTGAAATTGTTGATCCAGAGACATTAGAACCTGTTCCTGATGGAGAGATTGGTGAATTGGTATTTACCAGTTTCGCCAAAGAAGCTTTTCCTCTTATCCGTTATCGAACGAAAGATATTACATATATTACAAGAGAAAAATGTAAGTGTGGACGTACTCATGCACGTATCCACAGACTAATGGGCAGATCTGATGATATGATGATTATTAAGGGTGTTAATGTTTATCCATCTCAAATTGAAGAAGTTCTTATTAAACAGGGTATGCCTGCGAATTATCAGTTAATCGTTGACCGTGTCAATAACAGTGATACAATGGAAGTTTTAGTAGAAATGACACCGGAAATGTTTTCTGATACTATCGGAGCAATTGCTGACAAAGAAAAAGAAATAATTGCCGCATTAAAGAGTATGCTTGGCATTTATGCAAAAGTAAAATTGGTAGAACCAAAATCAATTACCCGTTCTGAAGGAAAAGCAGTACGTGTCATTGACAAACGTAAAATTTAATATCTTATTATTGGAGGTAAAAATATGTATATTAATCAAATTTCAGTTTTTATAGAAAATAAACCTGGTAATCTTGCAAAGTTTACAAATTTTATTGCAGAAAACCAAATAGATATGAGAGCATTTGAAATTGCAGATTCCAGCGATTTCGGTATTATCAGAATTATTGTCGATAAACCACTTGATACTTTAACATTACTGAAAGACAATGACTGGATTTGTAATCTGACACAGGTTATCGGAGTAAAAATTCCTGACAAACCAGGAGCAATGGCAAAGGCTATGAGCATTCTTGCCGAAGCTGGTGTCAGCGTTGAATATGTTTACACATTCCTTGCCAGAGGAACTGATGATGCTCTCATGATTTTCAGAGTAAAAGAAAACGACAAAGTTGCTGCTGTTTTAAAGAAAAACAATATTAAACTTGTTTCACAGGAAGATTTATTAAAAATGTAATGATTATTATTTAATAAAAAAGAAGTCACACAAAAATTATTTTCGTATGACTTCTTTTTATTTTATAATTATTTCTTGCTAATCTTTTTGCAGACAGAGTAAGTATAATTTCTTCTTCCCAAAAATTTTCCTAAAACAGAATTCTTCATTGCTATTTCATGCAAAACTTTCAGTCCATCTTTCTCTTCATTAAGCTTCTTTGTACTTTTAAAATGTTCAATTGCCGCTTTTGTAATCGTTCTGGCATTTTCAGGATTCTGCCAAAACATATCACAGAAATAAGCAATTAATTGGGGATTGGTCAGTTTATAAGTGTTTCTCGCAACCGATATTCTACTGGTAATATCTTCCTTTGCCTGAGTATTCTGTATCGAAACACCATTACTGCTTCCCAACAAAGCTTTAATCGCTACCAGTTCTTCTTTACTGAAATTGCGCTTCCGTTTTTCCCAACTTGAGCTATCTGTAATCTCTCTACAAAGTTCTTCTGTCTTTTCTTCTCTTATCTTTTTATTTCCAGATACAGCATCTTTTATTAACTGCTTTGCTTTCTTAGAATCACTGGTATAAATGCGTCTCAAAAGGCTATGAGCCCTTTCTCCATACCATTGCCATGCACCCACAGTTATTGTTGTTTCTCCTTTAAACTGTGGAAGACCATTTCTTGCTGCAACATAATTTCCTGATTCATTATGGGCAATTAATGCTGAGATTGTATCAAACAATGGGTCTCCTGTCTTTTGCATACCTGCATTTAAAATCTTCTGCAATTCTGCTTCTTGTATTTTTTCCTGTTCTTCTATGTAGGTATCATACTCTTCCTTTGTCATTGCACTATCCCACAATATCTTAATATCTACATCTTTTATAGATACCCAGCCTGCTATTGTCTCTGTTCTTTGAATACGTATCTTTTTATAATCATTAGAAAAACCTATTACCGGATAAACGTTACCTTTGTATCCCATCCCCACTGCACTATCGGTATTCTTTGCACTGCTTCTCAGCTTTACATTTGAAACTTTAATCAGAGCCTCAATACCATAATTATCTAATAAAAGATTTTCCACCTCATCGTCTACAGTTACATTATCCTGATTTATGTATCCTGTAATCTTTCCTGATTTTACTTTATACCATTCACCTACTAACTCAATTATTATAACAGGTTTTTCATTTGGTACATAACCAACTGTTTTTGATTTCTTTTCCGGCTGTTTCTTTATTGTCACAAAATCATCTTCGTTATTTGATGATACAATTCCCAAATGGGTTATCATTTTTTTGTATTTTTCAAATTTCGTTAGCTTTGATTTTTTGTAATGATGCTTTGCTATTTTCTTTGCTGTATCTTTATCTATTGTAAATGTAGTACTTTTCAGCACTTTATCCGCTGTGTTGACTTCCATCAGTTTGTTTTGCACCAGAATTTTGTCATCTCCATGTACTGCCGCTGATAGTATTATTATCATTGACATTGCAATGCAAAATAGTTTTTTTCTCATTTTACTCACCTCTGGGAAATATTATAACGCTCCTTTAACTAAAATGTAAAGTAAAATGGTATTCCAAATTCTTCATAAAACTGATCAACTTTGCTTTTAATTACAAAGTCAATCTCTCCATTCTTTCCCTTTATCAATCTATCAATAGTTTTTATAAAAAATTATGGGTATATTATCCATTTTGTTATATAATAACGATATAAATTTATAATATACAGGAGGTATATGCAATGTTAAAAGGTAAAGTTGCAGTTATTACAGGCGGAACAAGAGGCATTGGTTACGCTATTGTAAAAAAATATTTAGAAAATGGCGCCAAAGTTATTCTTTTGGGTTCCAGAGAAGAGACCGTAAACAAAGCACTGAAGTGTTTAAAGAAAGAAAATAGTTCATGGGAGGTTTCCGGATATTTTCCTAATCTTATGAACGCCGAAGAAGTAGAAGAAACAATTAAACAAATCAAAGAACAATATGGAAGAATTGATATTCTCGTGAATAATGCCGGAATATCTGACAGCACCAAAATTGATGACTATACAGCGGAACAGTTTTCAAAAGTAATGCAATTAAATGTAAATGCAATTTTTAATGCTGTAATGCCAACATCAAAAATAATGAAAGAACAAGGCGGTGGTTGTATTTTAAATACAAGTTCCATGGTCAGCATCTGCGGTCAGCCAAGTGGTGTAGCATATCCTGCCAGCAAATCTGCAGTCAATGGTCTTACATGGTCTCTGGCAAGAGAATTGGGACCTAGCAACATCCGCGTTAATGCAGTTGCACCTGGAATTACAAAAACAGATATGGTTGCAGCCCTTCCAGAGCAGATGATACAACCACTAATTAATGCGATTCCATTAAGAAGAGTCGGCGAGCCGGAAGATGTTGCCAATGCATTTTTATTCCTGGCAAGCGATATGGCCAGTTATGTAACAGGAGAAATTCTTTCTGTAGATGGAGCAATGAGAACTTAATTTTTTAGGTTCTTATATTCATATACAAACTGATAATAAAAATGGGATTCATCTCTGCAACTGATGAATCCCATTTTTATTATAATTTTCATGATTCTGTCATTTCCGTAAAAACCGTTCGAAAATCTATCCAGTCATTACTATTACTCACTTTATTTTAATGACATTTCTATTAATTTATCTGTATAATCCGCTAAAAATAATGGAATATTTAACATATCATTATCTAAACTTAAATTATCCATAGAAAATCTAATTCGTAGTTTTACCTTATCTCCATACTTTTCTTTATATTTTTTCAAGCTCTTAGATGTAGTATTCATCTCTGCTTTCACCTCTATTGGAAAAATCTCATTTTTACGTTGAATAATGAAATCAACTTCATATGACGGATTAATCATGGACCAATACCGAGGTAATACTTCAAATTGATTTGTTAATGATTCTAAAATATAATTCTCAGACAATGCTCCTTTAAATTCTGTAAACAAACGATTCCCTTCTCCAAATGCAGTTGGAGCCAATTGCGCCAATTGCCTTAAAACTCCCACATCTGACATATATATTTTGAATGCTGTCAAATCATCATAAGCAGATATTGGTAATCCTGGTGCTGTAATCCGATATATTTTTTTTATCAAATTAGCATCCACCAGCCATTGTAAAGCATCTTCGTATTCTCGTGCCCTTGCCCCTTCTTTCACTACTTTATATATAAATTTTTTATTTTCTCGTGCAAGCTGAGATGGTATTGACTTCCATATCATAGAGATTTTAGGGAATTCCTTCACGTTCGGATGCTTTGCAAAATCCCGTTCATAAGCACTTATAATATTCGACAATGCTTTTTGCATAGCTTCCACATCTTTCTCTTCTGTCCACATCAAAACAGGTTCTGGCATTCCTCCCACTACATAATACATTTTCAATTTTTCACTTAATTGATTGAAAAATGTATCAGGAACTTTTTCTATCGTGTCAATGCTTTCCATATATTGTACTAAATTGTCATTTCCATTGGCCATTAAAAACTCTGTGAAGTTCATCGGATTCATTTGCATAAAATCTACCTTGCCCACAGGAAAGGATGCCGGTTTTGCCAGCGCAATTCCCAACAATGAACCTGCACATGCAACATGATATTGCGGAGCATTTTCACAAAAATACTTCATGGCATTAATAACCTTCGGACAATCCTGAATTTCATCAAAGATAATTAACGTTTTCTCCGGTAGAATTTTTTGTCCTGTTGCAAGCATAAGATTCTCGATAATTCTTCCTGTATCCTTTGTCGTTTCAAAAAACTGTTTGTATTCTTCATTCTCATCAAAATTAAAATATGCAATATTTTCATAATATCTTTTTCCAAATTCCTTTAGTATCCACGTTTTTCCAACTTGACGGACACCCTTTAATATCAAAGGTTTTCTATATTTTGATTTTTTCCATTTTAATAATTCTTTCATTATTTCCCGTTCCATATAGCACTCCTTTCACATTATTATATATAATTATGTGTATTTTATCACATTTTTATATAATTATGTGTGTTTTTTATTAAATGCAATAAATATTTATTTTAACGCAAACTTAGTTAAAAAAGCTCTGCCTCTTTCAGGAAAGTTTTACTGCACTATTACTCCAGCTTCTTACCCGCGTTTCTTATTGATAGTGCCTATTGGCTCTGTCAATAAGCACGAGTCAGTCACAGAATGTGACTGACGCTACGAAATAAAAAGAAAACCGATTACCAAACAAATTCATGCAAGCATGATAGTTTGATAATCGGTTTTCTTCTTATTTCTCTCGCGAGTAACGCTTTGCTCGTTGATTCGCGATTATTCTACTGTATATGGCATTAATGCGATATTTCTAGCTCTCTTAATTGCTGTTGTAAGAGCTCTCTGATGTCTAGCACATGTACCTGTCATTCTTCTAGGAAGAATTTTACCTCTTTCAGATACAAATCTCTTTAATGTTGCTACATCTTTATAATCGATTGCCTTATTTTCACTTGCACAGAATGCACAAACTTTTTTTCTTCTACGACCGCCTCTTCTTCTCATTGGAGAATCTGGTCTTTCACTCTTATTATATGGCATAACTTGACCTCCTAATTTAATTAAAAGTTAAATGGTAATCCCGAATCATCTACATTATCAGGAATATTCATAAACCCATCTCCTGCCGGAGCTGTTGGCGCTGACGCTGCAGGTGCCTGAGCAAATCCTGCATTATTATCAGATGCTGCCTTACTCTCTGCAAATTCCTGATTCTCTACTACTACTTCTGTAGTATAAACTGTTTTACCATCCTTGTCCTGATAGCTTCCTGTCTGGATACGACCCTCTGCTACAATCTTTGTTCCCTGATGAAAATACTTTTCTGCAAACTCACCACTTCTACCAAATGCCACGCATCTGATAAAATCAGCTGTCTGTTCTCCATCTCTTCTAAATCTTCTATCTACTGCCAATGTGTATCTGGCAATAGCTAACTGACCATCACCTGATGTTGAATATCTAACTTCAGGATCACGAGTCAAACGACCCATAAGTATAACCTTATTCATATTATCTTCCTCTTTTCTATCAAACTATGCTTCCACTGCGATGGACATAAATCTGAGGATGTTTTCCATAATACGAAGCTGGCTTTCTATTTCGCTTGGAGCCTTTACATTATCAGTTTCAAAAGTAATGAAGTAATAGTAACCTTCTGACATCTTCTGGATTTCGTAAGCAAACTTCTTCTTTCCAGCATCATCGATGTTAGTGATTGTACCACCAAACTTTTCAACAAGTGCTTTTACCTTGTCAAGTTCTGCAGTTCTTCCTTCTTCTTCAAGTTTTGCACTAATAACAACTGTCATCTCATATTTGTTCATGCTTTTTACCTCCTTTTGGTCTCTGGCCTTTCCTTATCATTGGAAAAGCAAGGAATAATTTATATATCACGAAACAACATATTAACACAAAAAGGCCCTCTATGCAAGGACTTTTTGTATTACTCTTATTCGAGATTCAACTTTTTACTTAACATCACATGGGTAATAACTGTACATATTATAGCCAATACCACCTGTTCAACAATCATGAATATCAACAATGGTTGGAATACAGCCTCTCCAATTTGTGCATTATTCATCGCTTCCATATTTCCTCCAAACATAATTACCATACAGATTAATGTAATAATTTCAGTAATTATCTGAAATATTATATATGTTGCCAATGCGCCTGCGATACGATTTCTTGTCCATGCCTGCCCCACGCTAAAACAGGCATATCCCATTGCAATATAATTATACGCCGAAATCAACAATGCTGCTCCGATTGCAATTACATATTTCCACAAATGCTGCTTATTAAATTCTTTAATAATATAAATGATATCCTGTCTCAGTTCAACAAACAAACTTGTGTGTCCCAAAAATAAAATTATGACAATGCCAAATATAAATACAGCAGATACAATAACCCAGATATAACTAACAATCGATTTACTTGCTATATGCTGTCCTACAGTAGCTGGTAATGTAAAAGATAAATACCCTTCATTCTTTAACATATTGTCATAAAATCTCTTTATTATAAGAATAAAAGTTCCTATTACAACTCCAATAATACCTAATACAAACGCTGTTATTGTTACAAAACTTAAAATATTAATAACGACATTATCTAACTGAAAAATATCCTGTATTTCAATAACAAGCTTTAATAATACTGTTACTATAAAAACAATTAAATACATTGCCCCAAATGTTCTTGCTGTAGCTCTGAACTCATTTTTTATTAACTTACCTAACATTTGAACACCTCCCTAAACACTTCATCAACCGACTTTCCATATTCTTCTCGAATTTCATCTACTTTTTTATGCATTACTAACTGACCGTCTTTTATCATAACAACATCATCCAACACTTTCTCTATATCAGAAATAAGATGTGTTGAAATAATTACTGTAGATTCCGGATTGTAATTTGATATGATAGTATTAAGAATATAATCTCTTGCTGCCGGATCCACCCCACCAATAGGTTCATCTAGAAAATACACATCTGCATTACGGCTCATTACCAGAATCAGCTGTACTTTTTCCTTTGTACCCTTTGACATTGTTTTCAGTTTATCATTCGGATTAATGTTCAATTTATTCAACATATCATATGCTCTGTCACAATCAAAATCCAAATAAAAATCAGCAAAATAATTTATCATTTCTTTTACTTTCATCCAATTATTAAGATACGTTCTCTCTGGCAGATATGATACCCTTTTCTTCGTTTCCACACCAATCTTATTACCGTTAATAGTAATCTCCCCGCTTGAAGGTGTCAAAAGACCATTTGCCAACTTAATCATTGTAGTTTTACCACTTCCATTTGGGCCTAATAAACCCACAATCTGACCACTCTCTATCTGCAGGCTGATTCCTTTCAACGCTTCTTTTTTTCCATATTTTTTCTTTAAATCCTTACATTCAAATAAAACGCTCATGATTTCTCTCCCTTCTGGATAAATCTAATAATTTCTTCCTTGTCATATTTTAATTCAGACATTCTTCGAATATAATTCTCTGTAAAATCCTTTGCCCTGCTTTCCCTAATCTGAACCAATATATGCTCATCATCTGTCACTATCCTTCCCGCCGTACGATTGGTTATAATAAGTCCCCGATTTTCTAACTCTGACATTGCTCTCTGCATCGTATTAGGATTTACTGCTGCAGTCGCCGCCAACTCTCTCACAGACGGTAATTTGCTGCCCATCTCATACTCGCCGGAAATAATCTTTTGCTCAATCTGTTCTAATAACTGCGTATATATAGGTCTATCATTCTTAAATTTCCACGGCATTATATCCCTCCTTTTGTATTATTGTATCAACCCCTTAATACAATAATACACTTATATACATATTTGTCAAGAACTTTATAAATGTTTTTACATGAACACTCTAATTTTCTATTTGTCGAAGTGATTCAAGTATAAAAAAAATACGCTTGAAAACTAAATTTCAAGCGTATTCCTTTTATCTCTCCTCACTACAAACTGGAATTTCATAGTTATTCTAATATCAATTTTTTTACACTTTTCTCAAATGCTTTCCTTTGCACCATTACAATTCGATTGCACCCCCTGCACTTAAGTTTAAAATCTGCTCCGACCCGAATAATCTCCCATTCATTCGTTCCACAAGGATGTCCTTTCTTTAACATTACAATATTTCCAATCTGATAATCCATTAATTTATTACCCTTCCTATTCCTACAACATGGTCTAAATTATTATAATTTATTGGTTGCCCACCTTTTTCTACAACTCTTGCATTTCCTGCATACATTGCAACATGATAAATATTCAAAGTCCTTCCCGGGGTGCTGTATTGAACTGCACTGTCGTAATCTCCATAAAAAATCAAATCTCCAGGTTTCAAATAATCATATCCTAGATATCCAAAATACACAATCTGATTTTTGCCCTTTAAATAATCAAACAAATCTGCTGCACAGTATGCCTGTGTTCTACTTCCCAGTTTCTCCTGATATTCCTTATAAACTTTATATCCTTTCCATACTAGAGAAGAACAATCATAAAATCCATCCTTCATTCGTTTACTCTGACTGTACTTCCAGTTATTCACTATGTAATCTGCTCTTTCTATAATTTTTTTCATTCCCTTTGCAGCCACTTCTACTCTGAAACCAAAAGAATAATTTCCTATCTTCGCATCAACAATCGTAACACCAGGCCCTTTCCCCCAAACGGTTCCATCTTGTGCCACTGTAGCAATATTTTCGCTTCTGCCGGAATATTGAGGCTGAACCATGCCTATTCCTTCAATATTTATCTTTGCTGACTTTCCTTTAACGATATATCCTGTCAGTTTATGAAATGTTGGATTCAATACAGTATATTTTACCTTATATGTTTTTCCATCCACATGTGCTTTAATAATACCGCTTGATGGAGTATTTCCTAATATCGCCAATTTATTTCGATATGATGTTGTCCTTATATTTGGAGCTGATGATGTATCCCATTTCACCACACTATATTTTGACAAACCTGAAAATGCAATATACTGTAATCTCCATGAACCTGCATTTTTGCCCAAGACAATTAGATTTTTTGTATTAATTAAAGGACTGGATACATAAACTCTTGTACTGTATTCTTTTACTCTACCATTTTTATAAGTAACTTTTGCTATTACCTTTGCTCTGCCGCTTTCAACAGTTCTGGCTTCGGCTGCAATCTTATTTCCTTTTATTTTTTTTGGTCTGGCTAACACTTTTTTGTCAGATGTATACCAAACGCACTTCTTAATACTACCTTCATCTAAATTTGCTATTTTAAAACGAATCTCTTTATTCTTTGCCCATACTATGCGCTCATACCGAATATTATTTTTCTTTGTTACTCTCCTAATTGCTGTCTTTCTTTTGCTAACACCGTTTTTTACCGGTTCAACATTAGACTTATCTGCAACTACTGTGACAGTGCATTCCGCTGATGCTCCGTTGCTTTTTAATATAATCTTTGTTTTCCCCGGATTTTTTCCAATGATTAAACCCTTTTCATTTACCGTGGCAATAGACTCGTTCTGGGAATGATAATGTACTACATTTGCTGAAACCGTCGTTAATTGAAAATTCTTTCCCTCCACAAGTGATACAGAATAAACGTTTGGTGTAATCTTCTTAGATGTATCCGGTATAATAACGCTGCACGTATAAGTTTTTTTCTTATAAGTTGCTGTAATTTTCGCTGTCCCATAGTTTAAGGCTGTTACGACCCCCTTGTCCACAGCAGCCGCAAATTTATTAGATGTACTCCAGTTAATCTTAGCATCAGCAGGTGCATTTACTAATTTTATCTTTTTTGTGTTCCCCTTAATTAACACCAGACTTGTGTCTGACATACTATAAGTAGTTTTCGCCTGCAAAACATTTACCGGAAAACTTAAAGTAATTACCAATAACAATGTCATAAATTTTCTTTGATATTTACTTCTTTCCTTCTTTCGTTGTGTCGTTTTCTTCATTTGATTTCCAATCCTCTATTTCTCTGATTCCTGTATCCTGATTTTCTTCATAGTATATCTCAATGATATCATTTTGTTGAATAAACACAAGCGTTTCGTCATCGGAAAATTTTTCCTTGTAAACATTTCCCTTTGTATCCGTAATATATACAAATGTTCCTTCTTCAACATTTACATATTTTATATCTTTTACTATTACTATTTCATGTAAATATTGTTCAGAGAGGTTTTCCTTTTTTATCTCCGTGGCAATTCCATTTTCTTTAATTAATTTCCTATACGTATTCAGGGTATCTTTTTGTGTTGTACCTGTTGCAACAATACTGTATTTTTTTACATCAACTAATGCATATTGTTTTACAAGATTTCCTTTATCTTTTAGCACCATAAAATATGTCGGTCTTCCGTCAATATTTATCAAGGAAGGGAAAGCCGCATCATATCCAAGATTCTGTACCTGTCCTTCTGCTGCTTCCATTGCAGAAAATTCTTCTGCTCCCGCCACATTAAAATAACTGGCTTCTCCTGTTCTGGCATTTACCATTACAAAGCCGATATTGGAAGAATCGTCTATCACTGATGTCACACCAGTATAAATCCAGACATCATTATCAATTACTTTATACCCATAGTCCTCTGTTGTTTTTTTACAGTCTTTTTGACCAATAATACTATTCCAGAATCCATCAGATAGCATTCCATACCAATTATATTTTCTTTCTATCAAATCTCCATCATATACCCGGTCTACCCATCGTGGTATCTCATTTAAATCATATCTTTTGCAATCTCCGGTACATGGATCACAGATAACTACTCCATTCACATCAAAACCACCAAACAGGCCAACCTTTGCAGTCATTGTAGGACAGATATAGTATGGTTTTCCATCCTCATCCAATTCAAAATAATATCCCTCAAAGATGGCTGTTGGATATTTAAACCTTAAATGTCTCTGCAAATTATCATTAAACCAGCCTGATGGTGTATATTTAATTGGCTTATCTAATTTTACATAGTCAGCCTCAAAATCTACTGCATCCACCAAAACATATCCTGGTATTCCGTTTTTTCTGTTGTTAAACCATTTAAAGAATCCTGCATACTCTAAAGACGCTACCTTCATGGGTGCCCCATCTAATGCAATCTGATTATAATCACCACTAATTTCATACTGACTTACTACATCCGATAAAGCTCCAATAGCTCTTTGTCCCACTACCTTTGCACTGGCAGTGTCCATCAACGCTACATCTGTAATTGTATCTGTCTGCTTTACTGTTTCCTCAAATTTTGTATCTTTGATATCAATAAGAGATGAATATCTGCCAGCGTTAAATATTTTTGCAGAAATTATGCTTCCTATAATAACAAATACAACCGCTAATAAAATTATCCCCCCCATGACCTTTGATATAATATTGTATTGAAACTCCAACTTTTCTTTATCCGGCATACTTAATGTTAATGCGAAAAATAGAATCGCAAAAAATCCCTGAAACTCCCAAAACTCCATGGAGTGTATATTCAGCGATGGTAAAAAGGCATAAAATGCTGCAAATTCCAACACTGCAATAATTACCAATGATATTAAAATTTTCTTAATCGAAATCCTTCCCTTTGTTATAAAATTTCCCATAAATCCACCTGTTATCATATATTCTCCTTATAGCAAAAGATTTCACACTGTCTGTGAAATCTTTATAAATTTTTATCTGCTATTTCTTTAATCTAATTTTTGTTTTTTTGCTCCATTTTCCATACACATTTCTTCCGTTGCCCTTTGCCATCGCTCTGACCCTGACATAATATTTCTTATTTGGCTTTAATCTCCTAAATGTGCATTTTGTTTTCTTTACTTTTTTTGTAATAGTATTTTTCTTTTTAAACTTCTTATTCGCACAAATCTGTACTTGATAAGAAGTCGCCTTTTTTATCTTTTTAAATGTAATCTTAACTTTCTTTGTTGCAGCTTTTTTCTCTGCTTTTTTTATTTTTCCTTTTGCTAGTTTTATATTCTTTGTCGCAACAGATGCAGGCGTAGTTGTGGCCCTGCCTGTTGTTGATGGTACTTTGGTTGTTTGCGCTTCCGTTGTCTGCTCTTCTGTTGTCTGTTCTTCCGTTGTCTGTGCCTCTGTTGTCTGTGCTTCTGTTGTTGACACTTCCGTTGTCTGCATTTCTGTTGTCTGCTCTTCTGTTGTTGGTTCCTCTACAAAATATTCCAACTCTGCTTTTTTCGACACAAGACTTTCATTTCCCAACATATGTACTGCCTCAACTGCTACAATATGAGTACCTGGAGTAAACCTATCAGCATATGCAGATACATTATATTTCGTTGTAGTAATTGGTGTATCATTTATTTTCTCTCCGTCGATATAAAAATTAAACGTAGCAGAAAGATCAGAACCCCATGACCATTCAAAACGCATTTTTCTACTTGTTTCTTTCAAGTCGGCGGGTACAGGAGGTATCCTGGAAATACCAGAATCTGATACATAAAATTCTCTGCTTATTTCCAACTTATCATTTCCCATTGTCATCCAAAAATGGATTGTATATAACCCTGCTTCCTGAAAAGTAACTTTCATTTTCTGCTCTTTTGAAGTATTAATGACTATCTCACTTTCAAAGGTACTAATATCACTCCAAGTATTTCCATCATCTGAATACTGAAAATCTGTCACCTCTGCCGGTCCTATAATTTCTATATGTCTGATCCCCTTAAAAGATGAACCTGAAACATTATTCGGATAATATCCTATTTTGAATTCCTTTGATGTTCCTATTTTGTAATTCGTTGTCTCTATAGATGAATTACTAATTCCAATATTAACCGGCCAGTCAGTTGAACCACTACCATCCCCACCTGCTCCTAAAGCCGGTACTACCGTTGTAATCATTAAAGCTATGATTGTTATAATAGAAATAATTTTTTTTCTGTTCATATGTTTTCCCCTTTCTTCTCTATCTTTTAGAATAACATATTCGTTTTGCAAATTCTACAATAATATGACAAAGAGTTCATTCGAACCCCCCCTAAATAAGATGCAGGTTCACAAGAACAACTACTTTTGCGTGCCTCCTCACTTTTCCACCGTAGCAACACAAAGAGGGCTCTCCTTCCCCTTCATTTTTTATTATATCAAAAATTCCGAGCAAATTCCGATATAATAAAAACCGCTCGATTACTCGAACGGTTTTAAAAGAGGCGACAACCAGATTTGAACTGGTGATAGCGGTGTTGCAGACCGATGCCTTACCACTTGGCTATGTCGCCATATATCTAGAACCACTTTATTATAACAAGGGTTCTGTTTATCGTCAAGAATGAAATCATTCCTAACAGAAATGACTCCTACGGGAATCGAACCCGTGTTACCGCCGTGAAAGGGCGATGTCTTAACCGCTTGACCAAGGAGCCATAAAGAATACTTTATGTATTCACAGCGTTAGTAGTGTACCAAATGAATTTTGTTTTGTCAACATATTTATACACTAAAAATTCCTGTTATGAACTGCTGAATCATATTATTATCATAAATCAGACTTAAAAGTCCATTTTCCGCTATAGCTTTACAAACTGTCTGTCCCCAGTCTGTAGCACTAAAAGCTGTCACGACAATACACAATATCCAGATTATAATTACTGATTCAAACAATCCTATAATAGCTCCACCTATAGCATTAAAAGTCTTTATCACTGGTAACTTTGCTACAATATCTAAAAGATGCACCAGTATTCTTACTAATATAGTCAGAATAACAAACAACAGAATAAACGTTATTGCACTTAAAATCATATCAGCCAAAGACTCTGCAATATATCCGGCAAAAGAGTTTACTTTTAATGATGCATAACTTTCCTTCGTATTATTTTCATTTAATGATATCTTTACCTCTTTTGGCAATGGCAGATTATCGATAATTTTCTTTTGAGCACTGACTCCTGTCTGAGTCACATTTTCTGCTGCTGTATCTACGTTTTCTTTAATATATTTTTCTATACCTGTCTGCACGCCTGTATAGACAGGGGTACTTTTTAATAACTCCTTTACTGGTGGCGTCAATAGATTTACAAGCAATAACACAACAATTACTGATACTAGAGAAAATGCCATTTTTAACATTCCTCTTTTCAATCCAATGGCAACCATTGCCACCATAAACAAACCCACTGATATTAACAATATATTTCCCATGCTTCCTCCAAACCTGAAACATTCAGGCTTCTTTTGTACTTCCTTATTTCAATTTTACTTTTTGAATTTTTGACCTTGTCATGAACAGAAAAGTTCTTGAACCATCTACCGGTATTATTCCATTAATTTCACCTTTGAAGATAATTCTAAATTTCTCCACACCCTCAAATGAAATTATTTGACAATTCATATCATCATACATTAAAACATTATCCCCAGAAAAATCCACATTATCATACTCCATTTTTATTTCTGTTTTCATCTTTCGTTTACCATTAAGGTCATAAACTTCAATACGATATGGATTCTTACTATTATGATTATCTAAAATAAAACCTACGTACTTGTCACTATAGAATACTTTCTGTATTTCATCCTTTATCTTCACTTCTTCATCTAGTTCAGACTGTTTCCCTGCCTGATATATCGAGAAAATATCTTCCCCCACTGCAATAGCCTGGCTGTTCGTTAAAAACTTTACAATTGGCACTATCGTCTCTTGATACTGTTTATGCTCTCCCACAATTTTATTTGTAGAATTTTTTACTGAACTGGAAAAATTGTAAAAAACAACTTTATTTCCCATAGCTCCATTATGAATTGTAATGTAAGAAACAGCCATTTTTTCTCCATCATCTGATATGGAAAAATCCAGAGGGTATCCATTTTCATCCAACAATGTTTTATGAGATACTAGTTTATTCCCCTCCTTATCAAACACCTCAATATGATTGGCATTTTTATCTTCTAACAATGCTGCCACGACCCCTTGATTGGCAACTTCCACCTTGATAATTGGAAAACTTGTAGTAATTTTTCCTTGCTTTCCATCATCGTTATATATAAAAATGTCGTTGCTGTTTTTATCCGCCACCGCAATATAATCCTCGCATATATCTACGATTGGTGCTTTCATCTGATATGATTCATCCCATACAGTTCCTTCGTCATCTATATATGATATGCCATCACCACTATATTTTATGACAAAATCTTGATATGGAAGATATTTACTATTAGAACTGCTGTCCACTTTAATATAATTTAAAACTTTATAATCATCATAACTACTATATCGTTTATGAAGATATATAGATAGAATGGCAATAGTGACACAAATTATGCCAATAGCAATTCTAATAGTTATCCTGTTTGTATGTTCTTTTATAAAGTTAAAAATCTGTGAACCTGAAAAAGACTTTTTAAAATTTCTCACTTTACTTGAATTTATTCGTGCCACAATCTCACTTCCTATTTTTCAATCTATAACGATTATACAATAAGTTTACGATTATGGCACTATTTTTTTTATGGCAATTTTATTTTCTGACCTTCAATAATTTTGTAATCTTCATCAATATCGTTATATTTTCTTATTTCTTCTACCATTTGACTTGTTCCATACACTTTCATACTAATATCATACAACGTTTGACCCTTTTTAACAGTATAAGTCGTTCCCGTCACATTACTGTTTACCGGTTTTTGTTTTGGTTTTGTGGTCGTTTTTTCTATCATACTAGTTGTTTCCATTTCTGTACTCTCAGGTTCCTGTGTAACCGTCTCTGTCTCTCTCCCAATAGTTGTTGTCTGTTCTATAGTAGTCAGCTGTGTTGTGGCATCCTCACCATTTAACATTTGATTTACTACTCTTGCCTCTTCATCCATACTATATCCTGCCAAAGTCTGTTTAATATTTTTTAACTCTCCGTAATTATTTAACATTACCACCGTAGACAATAATAAAGCTACAATTAATAATCCACTAATTCCATAAGCAACTCGTCCCTGTTTTACCGTTTGTCCTTCTTCTTTTAATATCTCTCTAAAACTTCTTGGTTCATTAGCCGGTTTTTCTTTTATTTCCACTTTATTGTTTTCTATCGGTTTCTCTTCTTTTTTCTCATTATTCAAGCTCTTCATATATTTTTTCATTTTTTCATTTTTTTCATAATAGATATAGTATCCTTTTTGCTTTTCAAGTTTTCCCCGCCTACACATATAAAAACTTTCTTCGTTTTCTGTTCTATCACTCAAAAAGCAAATTTTGTCATTACCAGCAAAATTGTCCATATGCAATTTTCTAATTCCTTTTAAATCATCCCTTACCCGATAAGGAACTGACACAAACCAGCCAACAATATCCATTCGACCAAAAAACTTCTTGATATCTTTATAAATATCCGACCAGATATCATCATTGAATATCAGACTATTTTCAATAATGTCACGCACTTCTACCATTGCTTTTACAAAAACATATGTATTATTTTTCTTTCTCTTTATCTCTCCCAATAAAACTCCATATTTTATATCATCCGGATTTTGTGTTTTTTTCCTAAGAAGTGTCATTACATTATCTTCAATATAAATTTTTTGATTTGAATCATTTTCCCCCATCTGCCGTATGTTTTTTGGAATTATTACATTTTCTTGCTCCTGTGACTCTTTACTGCTATATACCATCTCTATCATGGGCCCCCTCCTTTTCTAAAATACGTCCCAATCATAGCACAGCAATGTTGTTTTAATTTGTCAAAACCACGTATAGTTTCCAAAAACTTTGCGACAAAAAAGACACTACATATACAGTAGTGCCCTTTATAATACAATAAACAATTTATACTTCCACAACCTGACGAAATACTTCTCCTATAGGCTCATTAATAACCATATCTGCTCTCTGTTCCTTTTGTGTTCTTCCTTTATTAATCAACACGAGTTTCTTTCCTTTGAAATAATCCACTAATCCTGCTGCCGGATACACTGCCAAAGATGTTCCTCCAATAATAAGTACCTCTGCCTGTGCAATAGCCTGTACAGAAAGTTGTATTGTCCTCTCGTCTAATCCTTCCTCATATAAAACGACATCCGGTTTAATGACTCCGCCACACTCGCATTTCGGCACACCTTTCATTTTATATATCTCCTCGAACCCATAAAATTTCTGGCACTTCTGACAATGATTTCTATGCACTGAACCATGTAGCTCATATACCACTCTACTTCCTGCTGCCTGATGTAGTCCATCAATATTTTGTGTTATAACAGCCTTTAATTTTCCCTTTTCTTCTAATTTTGCCAAAGCTTTGTGTGCATCATTTGGTTTTATGTCTGGTAATAACATTTTATTTCTATAAAAACGATAAAACTCTTCCGGGCTCTTTCTATAAAAAGTATGGCTTAATATTGTTTCTGGTGGATAATCATATTCTTGGTTATAAAGCCCATCTACACTTCTAAAGTCTGGAACCCCGCTTTCTGTAGAAACACCTGCCCCGCCAAAAAAAACTATATTATCACTTTCATTTATGACTTGTTTTAGCTCTGCGATTCTCTCATCCATAACATTCATCCTTTTCTTTATCCAAAATTATTTCTATCTTTCTATAAAAAAATTATATCACTTCCACTTATATTACTCCACAATAAAATCTATATTTGCTATCGTTAGTTTATCCCCCGTATGCAGTGGTAAAAGATTATGAGCTGATATTTTTTCGCCATTAATAAACGTTCCATTAGTAGAATTTAAATCCTCGATAAAATAATCATTTAACTCTTCGATTATACGCATATGTACTCTGCTGACAACTGCACTATCAATGCAAAAATTGCAACTATGTTCACTTTTTCCAATTATATATGGAAACTCTACAGGTTTAATTTCAATAGGGTTTTCTGTACCAATCGCTTTTAAAACAAGTGGTGGTGTTAAATATGGGTTCATTAATAACATTGTCTTATCTTCTTTTTGATTATATGGTTCTTCCTCTTCTGCAACGACAATCGTTTCATTCCCCTCATCCAGATATTCCTGCAAAAATTTGTCTTCACCTATTTCATCAGTTGTTTTATATTTATTTCTTTTACCAAACCATGTTTGTATCGTCTCAAATATTCCTCTCTTCTTATGGGGCTCATCTACTATATTAATTTTTACTTTTGCATCTGCTTTCGGCTGTTCCTGCTCTTCTTCCTTTAATTTTTTCATATTTTCATACGCACACCTTAATATATCATGCAATGTAAAATCCATATCTAATGTGATCTGTTGTACACCGTATGCTATTTTAACCGCTTCCTTGTCATTATGATCTATATATTCTAATAATTTATCAAATAAGTCCCTGATTTTTAATTGAAACTCCCCTTGCTCCTTTGGAACATAACAAAATTCATATTTTCCTGTATTCCGGTTAAAATAAATCAACTCCACATCAAATGCAATATTATCGATGTTTAATAGGTATTCACTTATTCTTTCTGATAATCTCTTTAAATCTTTTATAAAACAATATAAGTCTTTCCCCGACATCTGTTTTCTGGCATAAAGATCTGACAATCTCGTTTTTGAAGACACATTATATTTTACCATGTATTCATTATTCATCTGCTCCACTGTTAACGGAATAATCCCTTCAATATTGTTTTTCATAATCATCTGAAGTTTATAATCATTTTCGTCAATATTAGTACCCTTTATAATCATTATATTTTTGCTTCCATCTTTTATATACGATATCTCCATTAGCCTCCCCCTTTCTCTTTTATATCTATAATCGCTCTTCCCGCATATAAAATCTTGGTATTCATCGTGCTTTGTACTGTAAACGACTCTTTACTATTTCTATTTATAATGCGTTTTAGAAATGCAGTTTTCTCTTTCTCTTTTATATATGTAGTAATTTTCACACGATTGTCTGTTTCTTTCTTTGTAATTTCAGGTCTTACCACAAACATAGCAGGCAT
Organism: uncultured Eubacterium sp.; assembly: GCA_910584795.1. Classification (GTDB taxonomy): domain Bacteria; phylum Bacillota; class Clostridia; order Lachnospirales; family Lachnospiraceae; genus Eubacterium_G. Next base: position 197,793 of record CAJUBZ010000004.1, read on the forward strand.
TTTATTCTTATTTTGACTGTATGCAAAACCATACATCCCGCTTCTAAGACTGACAATATCATGTGTCCAGAACGAAATTAATATAAATGATGTAATAACCAACATTACGATTGGTACAACAATAGATGCTTCAACAGTTATCATTCCATCGCTTACTTTTTTCCACTTATTATACATAAAACTCTCCTAAAACAATCCAAATAAAATCTCCTGCCAATAGAAATGGTACAAACGGCAATGTGCTTTTCATACTACCTTTCCTCGTCAACAATATAACAATCGAAAAAACACAACAGACAAGTAATGCGAAAAAAAATATCTCTACAGTGCTTTTTACATTTAATATTCCGGTTAACGTTAATATTACAAACACATCTCCATAACCTATTGCTTGTTTTGTTAAAACTGCGATCAAAAATAGAATTGCACACATACATAGACTAATGACCAGAGATTGAAAATAAAATTTTGAGAATATCACTTTTGCTATCAACGCTATTAGATAATTAATAATGCAGATATTTTGATAAACTTTATTCGTTTTTACATCCACAATTGCACATCCTAACAAAAATATACCGCTCCATACTTTCAATAACACCTTTGCCTTATCCTCCTGAACATCTACTACAAGGTCTTTTATTTCCCACTTTATTTATATCTATCGTTATAATATTTCTTAATAATCCACTGCACATTAAACTACGATGATATTTATCTCCGTCTTCCGTTATAAATATTTCTGATGCAGTTATCTGCTTATCATTTACGCATATTGCACATCTTTTATATTTTCCCCCATAGCAGTTTCTCTCTATCGCCAACTGTCCATATAAAATTTTTCTTATGCTTAATGAAAGATGACTGCACTCTTTTGTGAAATGATATACTCTCCCTCTCTTTGTTATGTAAACCAATTCCTGCTGTTTGGCAATATCACAACCTGTCCAATCTTTTACTTTGCATCTTTCTGTAATTTTTATTTTTTTCCCTATCCATGGTACTTTATAAACAAAATTAGAAGCAATATCTATTTTATCTGATTGATCTTCCTCTATGTCAAAATTGTTAAAATTTAATTTTCTTTTTAACTCTTTTACCTGCTTTTGATAATCTGTTACCTTATTTACCATACTTGTATAATATTTTAATTTTGCCATTGCCACAGCTGTATTATTTAATTTTATCTGATACATTAAATGCTTATTTAGAAGGGACATATACCCAAGTACTGAAAAAGCCATTAATAAAAACATTGTTGTCACAATCGACGCTTCTAACGTAATGCTTCCTGCGAAGGTAAATAAATACACCCTTTTTCCTTGGGACTTTTGGTTTTTTTCCATTTCTTTCTTTGTTTTTGGCCTTTGTACTCGGAGAGAACCACATCCTAAAAAATTATCACTATGTACAACAGGTTGGAAAAAGGGCATATTTATTTACCTCCTAATATTTCATTTTACTTTCTACAAAAAAACTATAAGCTCCAATCTTTTCTCCTAAAGTATCTATAGTCCATGGCATTGATGCAAACATTGGTTCCGTTTCATACTGTACTTTTATGTGAAACCCTGTAAAACAACGTCTCATAAGAAATGATTGATTATAGTTCTTTTGTATATTAAGCTGGATTAAATCCATGATTCGAAAACCAATCTTATTTATTTTCTCTTTTATAGCCAACAAGTAACAAAACTGTTGATAATCTATTGCCGATTTTTTTTCTGACCCTCTTGATTTTTTACTAATCAAATGATTTAATTGTGTTACCCAATTTGTACTATTTTTAGTCATGTCAATTTTCTTTCCTCTCATAAGAGTTTTCACATCATGAACTGCTTCTGCCAATGCCCAGGCTTCTGTCAGGACTACTTTTATTACCGGTTCTAAAAACGGAAGCCCTAATGACGTCGCCACTGATGCGGAAATAGATGATAGTTGTGCCATTTTCGCCTTATCTCTAATAATATACGCCAATGTAGCTATATTTCTAACTCCTGTCATCTGCTCCACCACAGCCACTAAATTACTTCGGTCATTATCTTTACCTGCAATAATATATTCCAATTCATACTTTAAATCTGTATTACTCTTTAAGTGCGTATAATTTCCAAACTTCATTCCCGCATATAAAATAACTTTTGCTTTATCTATGGCACTATATGGCAAATCTTCTTTTTTTATTTTCTTTTTTGATGGCAGATTTAAATCTGATATAGAAGCCGAAGAAACATTAGAACTATCATCAATTACCATTGATAAAATCCCCTTATCTAGGAATTGTTTGGCACTTTCATAAATGCCCTGATTCTTTTTGTCCTCTTCTGTTGAAACATTCACTTTTAAATTCTTTATCTTTTCTTGAGTCTCTTTCCAGATATATCCCCATTTTTCCTCTAAACTGCTAGAATCCATAAGCTCTTCTTTCTCTATCTTGTTCTTTATTTGTTCTAGTATTTCAAGGTTAAAATCCATATAATCAACGCATTCGATTTCCTTATAACTTTTTAAATAAGACTTTCTTTTTATTTGATAAAGTTTTATTTTATTAATTATTTTTTTTACTTTTCTAAGGAAATTTTTTCTCATCTTTTCAGATATAAGTTGATTTTTTATATTGTTATTTTTTAGGTTACTTAATTCATCATTAATATCATCAACAATTTTACTAATCTCCGAATTTTTTTCTACATTAATCATATCTTCGGTCGTATCGCTTTTTTCCTGATAATTATTCTTTGAATATAAATCCATCAACTTATTTACTGATTCTTTGACTACTGCATATTTCATATAGGATAAAATCTGCTCTATGAATGTTTCACCACCATTATCTTCTACATACTGTACTTGCCCTATCTTTATATCTCTAACCTGTGTAGACATAATATTGGCTGTAGCAACATTCAAATCTGCCTGTTCTATATTAGCTTGTATGTATTCCATTAGCTGCTCTTTCAATGTTTTTTCTTCCCATACAAGTAATATTCCATAATCTTCATACACCTGTCTGGCATATCCCGCCAGAACAGAATCTGATGCCAAATGCGTGAAAACCTTACATTCTGTCTGCACGATATTCATTCGTGCAGACTCTGTAACGACACTAACAAGTATTAACACACTTATAAGCACCAGGCTCAGATAAATTGTTATACTTCCTCTTTTCATATTTAAAATGCTTGTACCTGTGTTTTAATTGAAGTGTATACACTATTAGCTACTCCACTTATTTGATTTTTAAACACAAATGCCAAACCCACTAAAACTAATATAATCAACACAACCTCAATAACTCCCATTCCACTCTCGTCACTCAATATCTCTTTTATTTTTTCTTTCATCTTTTCTCCTTTCTCAAATGCCCATGGACATAAATGCTGGTACCATAATAATTACAACAGAAATAAGCAGCATTATTATCATCGGACCTAACAATTTTGTGGATATCTGCCCACCATTTCTTAATAAATTATTTTTCTTTTCATTCATTGCTTCTTTCAGTTCGTTTTTTAAGGTAAATGTTAAATCCTTTGTTCCCCTGCGCATATTCTGCTCAACCAGACCTGCCAGTTTTATATAACAATGTAGTTTACACCTTTCACCATACTCATTCATTGCGACACTTTCCGACACACCACTCTTTATTTTAATCCAGCACATTGTTAATTCCTCATATGCGTAACGATAGAGTTTATGCTCCTCTTTCTTTTCCGCCTCATACCCTTTAACCATTTTTTCAATGATGCCTTTCATAGAGAGTCCTGTACCATAATATAAAAGAAGTTTACTGACAATTTCTGGATAATCGTTTTGCATCTGTCGATCTCTTTGCTCTACCTCTTTTTTTAAATCGTTATCCTTTAAAATAAATAATAAAATTGCAATTATAACTCCCAGCGGCAATATAAAACTACTGGTTTTTGACGTGATTTTGTAATATGTAATTTCTTTTCCCTCTATCTTTTTGGGAAGTTCTACTGTTTCACTGTATATTTGGTTTTTATCTATGTATGTCTGTAATTTATTTACTCTACTGGTCTTCTCCACTGGTGGAAAAACATTGACAGCAAAACAATAATCCTGTGTGTGTTTTTCCAATGTCATTGTCGCTGTTAAAATAATAACCTCTCCCTGCGGTTGTATATCTTCTGATAAAGTTCCGTCATAATCAATTTTCTCACTATCACTGATATTCCATGAAATCATTATTTGCTCTTTGCCAATCCTCGAAACAAGATTAAGTTTTTTATCCACTTTATTGGGACTTTTATTTTTATCTAGGACTTTCTTTATTAACTCATCTTTTCTTTTTTGAAAGATTTTGTCTATCTGCTGTCTTGTATATTGTTTTCTTGCAACATTAATTGTTATTTGTTCCTTATGTCCGTCTTTGTCTTGTATTTCAAGATTATACTCACTGTCCTCTAGCGGACTCCGAGTAACAGTATTGATATTTTTTTGCTCCGTTTTTTCTGTAATTCCCACTACTAATGTCAGTAAAAATGCTATTTCTATCACAACGATACAAATGGAAACTTTTTGAACATTATACAAATATACATCTCTTTTTATATTTTCCTTTACTGTTAATTTTTTTAACGCCTTATTAACTTTTATGTTTCTCTCTAATATCCATCTTGGAATATGGTCTACAATAAACATGGAAATCCCATAGAAAAACCCAAGCCTATTCTTTTTCCTCTGAATTTTTTTTCTTTCTTTTATCTTATATCTACACAAAAAAAGAATAAATAAATTTAAAATGCTTATTCCAACAATTGTGATTATAATCAATGATCCCTCCCCTATTCCTGAACTATAGAACGTATAATTTTTTCTCCCCATATATATGCTGCTGCATATGCTGCAATACATCCGGTCATGATTAATTTTCCAAATAATGTATCATACATAATATCTAAAAATCCCGGTGACGTTATCGTAATATAAACGATTATAAAAATGGGAATGATTGTCATTACCTTTTGCTCTATACGTTTCTCTGTGATTGCTGCACATATTTCCTCCCTGGTTTCTTCTTTTAAAACAATGTCATCTGTAACATTCTTAATTATTTGTGGCATATTTCCACCCGTTTTCTTTGAAACACGAAATACCTCCGCAAATAACCTTGCATTTTTTAATTGTATTCTTTTTGCAAAATCGTCGATTACTTTTTCTGTTCCAACATTTAATTTCAACTGTGATATCATGATTTTAATTTCATAACATATGATACTGTTTTTACCATGCAACACTCCCATATCTTTATAACTGGCTTGTATGGCATTTTCTACAGAGTAACCTGTCTTTAATCCATCCGAAACAGAAATCAACATATCTTTAAACTCTTTCTCCAACGCATTTTTCTTCTTCTCTATTATTTGTGCCTTTCTTTCTCTGTATAGAACAATCGTCAATGGTGTCAAAATAAATCCTGCCAAAAAATCTCCATAAAATGTTTTTCCCACAAAAAATATTATTAATTCGATAACTAAAAAATTTAATATCTTTTCTATCCCCGAAATCCTCATTACATATCACCCACATCTATTCCATAGTTTTTTAGTTTTTTTATGTTTTGTAATCTTCCTGTTTTTACCAATGTCTTATCCTTTAATTCGTATATTTTATTCATCTGAATTTCATTGTTTACACAACCCTGTATTTCGTTAACTTCAACAACCTTCCTTGATTTATCTGGCATTCTGGCCAGATGTACTATAATATCTATACCAGATGCTATTTGTGCTCTTACTGCATTCAGTGGTATTTCCATTCCCATCAGCACCATAGTCTCCAGCCTTGCAAGCATGTCCTTGGGAGAGTTTGCATGACCAGTACTTAGTGAACCGTCATGTCCACTGTTCATTGCCTGTAACATGTCCAAAGTCTCCTGTCCCCTTACCTCTCCTACAATGATTCGGTCCGGACGCATTCTCAGGGATGTCTTTATTAAATCCCGTATAGTAATTTCATTTTCTCCCTGACCATTTTCCTGTCTTGTCTCTAATCTCACTATATTTTTTATGTTCTTTAACTGCAATTCTGCTGCATCCTCTATTGTAACTACCCGCTCATCCTCTGGAATAAAATTTGATAATACATTTAAGAATGTTGTCTTTCCCGATCCAGTCCCTCCACTGACAAAAATGTTATAACCAGAAATTACTAACTTTTTAAGAAAATCTGCAACTTCTGTTGTTATTGATTTCCATTTTATTAACTGTTCTATAGTAATCTGTTCTCTTGCAAATTTTCTAATAGTAACTATTGCGCCATCCAATGCAATTGGTGGCAGCACAGCATTAACTCTAGAACCATCCGAAAGTCTGGCATCAACAATAGGATTTGATTCATTGACTCTCCTATTTGTTTTTCCTACAATCTGTTGAATAATATCGTATAATCTTTGTTCTGAACCAATACAGTCACTATAGCGCTCAATTCTACCATTTTTCTCAATAAATATATTATCTTTTCCATTTATCATTATTTCTGTAACGCTCTCGTCTTTTAATAACTCTTCAATTACTCCCAGGCCTCTGATAGAATTAAATATTTTTTGATGAATTCTAATTCTCTCTTCAATAGTTATATATTTATACTCAATTTCTCTTTCTATAACACGGTCTATAATCTCATGGAGTTCCTGCTCATCAGCCTCTCTCGTCATATCAATAGACCGGAGAACCTGTTCCCGTATCATCTCTTTGTCTAAATTCACTATGCCGCCTCCTTTAATACTGAACGTACATAGTCTCCAAACTCATTCCATAACTGTCTGTCAATAAAGCTCTCATCCTCTATATCTATATGAAACTGGGGCATTTTAACTTTGATAATTTTATCAATTATTTCACTATTTTCACTTCTAATTAAATATTCTTCAAATGCTGACATTTTCATAGAAGACACTACATCATTTATTATCGGCATATACACCTTACTACTTATGTTTAAAATCGAGAAAACATCTGCCACCACACTGCTAAGATCAATGATAATTTTTTCATACATACCGGTTGCTGCAATAGATTCAATTAGTTCTACCCACTTTCCGGTGTTAATATTTCTCAAATCTTTCGAATAAACTAATGGCGGAATATAATCTAACTGATGTATTGTATGTACAATAGATTTTAACTTTATGGGTAGAGTATCTGGACTTTGCTTATAAAAATACATTAAATCAGACAAATCACCTTCATAACTTTGATGAAAAATTTTATCAAAAGCTGAGAACTCCTCCATATTTATGTATAAAGCAGTATAGTCACTTGCCAAAACCTGTCCCAACGTTAGGGACAAAATTGTTTGCCCTATTCTTTTAACAGGTGAATACACTGCAATAATTTCTACATTTCGCGAAATATTTTCTAATACATTCTCGCAGTTATGCACTTCCACAAAAAAATCTAATACTTCTCTTATAATTTTCTCTGACGACTGATATTTATATATCGATGCATATCCAATATATTCTGAAAAAATTTTACCATTTGACAATAGTATAATTTTTTCAATATGTTCGTCTTCTAACCTCTTTTCCATCTCATTAGCTGTAATCAGCAATATATCTATATGACCTTCTTTCAAATATTCATATAATGCAACTTTATTTGTAAAAGCTACTGTCTTAAAAGGCATATTTTGTTTTTGATTAATATACTGCATTAAACTATCAGCATATCCTGGCTCTAAATCATAAATTGCCAAAACTCCTCCACACACTCTATCACTTCCTCTCTCTTTGGATTGTTCTCACATTATATAAAACCTTTTTGGTTTTGTCCATACATTTTTTGTGACTTTATTTATATTTTAAAAAATGTTACTTTTTTGCCAACTTGACACTTTCCTATTTCATGATATACTTCTATGTAGTAATCAAAACTACGTGTTGTGGTTTTTGTCGATTTATGGTGACTTGAAAGGAGATTCATATGGGTAAAAGAACAAAACTATCAGACAGAGAATTACCGGATTATACAAAAGGGGAAGAAATCTTCAATATGGTTTCCCACATCGTAGGTGGCGCCTTAGGTATTGCAGCCCTGGTTTTATGTATCATTACTGCTGCGAAAGCCGGTAGTGCTATTGGTGTAGTTTCCAGCTGTATTTATGGTACAACACTGATACTACTTTACACAATGTCCAGTGTTTATCATGGGCTTCGTCCCGGTATGGGAAAAAAAGTAATGCAGGTATTAGATCACTGTACAATTTATTTTCTAATTGCCGGAAGTTACACTCCTGTTCTTCTTGTTGCCATGAGGCCGAAATACACTGTTCTTGCATGGACACTTTTCGGTATTGTCTGGGGATGTGCTGTCTTAGCCTGTTCTCTGACTGCTGTTGACTTAAAAAAGTATAGTATTTTTTCTATGATTTGTTATCTGGCAATGGGTTGGACAATTATATTTTTTATAAAACAGACATATGATGTAATGACTCTGGGCGGTGTTCTTTTTCTTGTAACTGGTGGCATCGCATATACTATCGGTTCCGTTCTCTATGGTTTAGGCAAAAAAAAGAAATGGATGCATTCTATTTTCCATCTCTTTATTATTGCAGGAAGTGTACTTCACTTTTTTGCTATTATTTTCTATGCATTATAGCTTATTACAATTTCATAATTTATTTTATATAAAATTTTAAAAGTGTTACATTTATCTTCTTCACAAAGTTGATAAATATAACACTTTTTCATAGTAATTTATTCTAATAATATCTTTTTCTTCTACGTCTTCTATACATTTCATTCAGTAAGAGTACCATAATAATATCTTTTAACCATTGGTCATCAGGGTATTTTGTGCATTTATCCCCTTCTGTACATTCGCTCTCTTCCTGTTTTATCTTAGCAAATATTCTATTAACTATTTGTAACACACCTAATTTATCCGGATATTCATCAAACATCATACTTCCGGCAAACTCTTGTCTGTCGCTTTCGAATTCAACAAGTTCCTGTATTCTGGAAAATGTCAAAGGATACATTTCTTTTACATAATCAATATCTCTGTCCTCTGCCATTCCCCATTGTCCATAATAAATGCCTGTAACAGCATTTCCCTGAACATAAAAGGGTACGTATCTGTAATCCATAAGCCATCCTAATCGTTTATCATTTTATAATATTCAATATGGCTTCTATAAGTTCTTGTTAATGGTTATTTTTTCCTCCATATGTACAAATTTTACAATTTTATTTTAATCTCTTTATCTGATTTCTCATACGGAATATAAGCAACCCCTGCTGCCGCCATCATTCTCTTAGATGCCTTCACTGCTGATGTATCCCCATATTTATCATCACCATAAATAACTGTTTTGATACCACACTGAATAATTGCTTTCGCACACTCATTACATGGAAATAATGTTACATAAATTTTTGCCCCTTCTAAACTGCCGCCACGATAATTTAGAATTGCATTTAACTCACTGTGAGTTGTATAAAAATATTTATTATCATACGGGTCATCACTTTCTCTATTCCAAGGAAATTCATCATCGCTGCATCCAATTGGCAGTCCATTGTACCCCATAGACAAAATTTTATTGTCAGGGCTGACAATACATGCACCTACTTGTGTATTAGGGTCTTTGGAACGTAATGCTGATAATGATGCTACTCCCATAAAATATTCATCCCACGCTATGTAATCCTGTCTTTTGCTGCTCATAATATCTCCTTTCATTCTATAAAGTATGCAACGCCAACTTCAATTTCGCACCTGCGTGCTCCATCTCAGTCGCGCCATGCACTCTATGCTTTCGCAACGCAACTTCGATTCCACTTCGTTCCATCTCAGTCGCGCCATGCGCGACATATAAAAATACAAAAACTCATAGAACTTTGTGCGAGCACAAGTTCTTGAGTTTTTGTATTTTTATGCGTTGCTTATTTGGTTCCGAATATCCGGTCACCGGCATCACCTAAGCCCGGAACAATATATTTATGATCATTTAATTTTTCATCTAATGCTCCTATATAAATGTCTACATCCGGATGGGCTTCCTGCATCGCCTTTAACCCTTCTGGTGCTGCAATAATGCACATAAGTGTAATATTTTTTACTCCTTTATCTTTTAACATCTGTATCGCTGCTGCCGCTGATCCTCCTGTTGCAAGCATTGGATCTACGACAAAAACAGCTCTCTTATCACAATCCTCCGGAAGTTTGCAATAATATTCGTGAGGTAATGCAGTTACCGGATCTCTATATAATCCAATGTGCCCCACTTTTGCTGAAGGGATCATTGCCAACATTCCCTCAACCATTCCAAGTCCTGCTCTAAGTATAGGAATAATCGCTAATTTCTTTCCACCCAGTTCTTTTACAGTAGTCTTACAAATAGGCGTTTCAATCTCTCTATCCTTTAATTCTAGATTTCTTGTTGCCTCATAAGTCATTAACATTGCAATCTCGCTAATTAACTGTCTGAAATCCTTTGTTCCTGTTTCTGTTCTTCTGATAATCCCGATTTTATGCTGGATCAACGGATGATCCATAACAACTGTATTTGCCATAATCTCTTCCTCCGTACATTTTTTATTATATCGTTTCTACTTAAGCTTATTCGCCAGCTTAATAATAACCTCATCCAACGTTTCATATAACTTTGCATAATCCGCCAGTTCTCCACCATCCGGATTTGTAATACTGCCTTGTTCATTAATGTATTCTTTTAACGTATAAACATTTACTGCCTCTACAAAATCATCATATATCCCCTGCTTTTTCGTCTCATCTAACACAAGAACTAACACATCCTGCCCAAAGTCACTTCCCTCTAACTGCACTGAAGTCCGATTAATTTCGATTCCTTTAGATGCTGCAATGGCAACTATTTTAGGATTCATCGGTTCCGGAAAAAGCACTACCAGTCCCTTGGAACTGATTTCTGCTCTCTCTGTAGGCAGATAATGCTTTAATAATGCTGCCGCCAATGGTCCCAGTGACGTGTCAGCATCTGTAATAAATAATATTTTTGAATACTCTAACATCTTTCCTCCGAACTGTTATACATCCATAATGTTATAACCTGCTGCTTTTGTAAGCCTGTTCATAATCGCCCACCCTACATTATCTTCAGAAAATGCCTCTCCGAAAATAAACTGTGTATTGCATTTATCAAAATCTCTTAAAGCTTTAAACAATTTACCTGCAATAGTCTCAGGCTTGTCCAAATCACCCAACGATACTACTTCAATTTTCTCATTCAGTCTTCCTTTGTACAGTTTCAAATGCTGATCAGCTGTAATAATACCAACTTTCATTCCTGCATCTGCTTTTTCATTTGCCAAAAAAGCAATATGCTCTGCTACTTTTACTGCTTCTCCTTTGTAAATACTGTAATCAGCCGTAGGTGCATAATGTCTGTATTTCATCCCCGGAGCTTTAGGTTGAAAACCCTCCTCTGGCTTTGTTAAAATGGCCTGGTCAATTTCTAACTGGCCAACTACACCTTTCGCCATTTCATACGTAATAAATCCTGGTCGAAGTACTAATGGCGGGTCTGTTGTAACATCTATGATTGTAGATTCTAATCCCATTCCAACCATTCCACCATCAATAATCATATCGATACGACCACTCATATCATCAACAACGTGTTCTCCAAGTGTCGGGCTAGGCTTTCCTGATAAATTTGCACTTGGTGCTGCGATACTTACACCTGCAGCTTTAATCAGCCTGTCTGCTATTGGATGATCTGGATATCTGACTGCCACAGTATCTAATCCTCCCGTTGTTCCCCTTGGTACATTATCACTTTTTCTAAATATTAAAGTCAAAGGTCCCGGCCAGAAAGCATTCATCAGTTTCTCTGCATTCTCCGGTATGTCCCTTACCAGAGAAGCCAGCATCTTCCGGTCACAAATATGTGCAATTAACGGATTATCTGATGGGCGTCCCTTTGCCGCATAAACCTTTGCTGCAGCCTCTTCATCTAATGCATTCGCTCCCAATCCATAGACAGTTTCCGTAGGAAAGGCAACTAACCCTCCCTCTCTAATAATATTCCCTGCCTCACAAATAACAGATTCATCTATATTATTCATGTCTATTTTTACAATCTTCGTATTCATTTTCCGCCTCATCAAAATTGTATCTGTCTTATTTTAACATATGTACTTTTAAAATACAACTTTGCAAAAGACTAACTTTGTTGTCTTACATCTGTTTTACTTATTTTATGTCGAAATACTCCATAATTCCACTACATAATATTTCAGCCAGCTGCTTTTGATAACTTTCATCAACCAGTTTTCCTGCTTCAGTAAAATTACTTAAAAATCCACATTCCACAATAATTCCCGGACATTTTGAATTTATCAATATGTAATAGCTATCATTGGGCTTTGCCTTTTTTTGTTTTTCCTTGTTTACTTCTTTGTTTAATGCCTCTTGAACTGCTTCCCCTAATGCCTTACTTTTTTCCGATCGTTGAAAGTAAAAGGTTTGTGCACCATGAACACTTTCCTGTGTAAAGCTATTTTGATGTAAGCTAATCATAATACATTCATTATTTTTCGTATACGTATTATTAATTATCTCACACCTTCCATTTAAATCTCCTATTTTAGAGAATTTACTGCTATTTCCTAACACCTTATCCTCTGTTCTAGTCATTGCTACTTCGAACCCTTTTTCTTTCAAAACTGTTTGAAACACCTTTGCAATTGCCAGATTTACATCTTTTTCTTTTGCCCCGTTAATCCCTACTTTTCCAGGATCTGCTCCTCCGTGCCCCGGGTCAATTACCACAACTTTTCCATTTGTTTTTTTTGCTTCTGTGGTATTACTCTCATTGTCTGTATCAATAACTTTATTCATATTACAGGCAATCGATGTTACTGCTATTAAAAGTACAACCGACATAAATATTTCAAGTTTTTTTGCTTTCTTCATTGCAATCAATAAATTTTCCAAGATATCAACCCAGTATTTTTTCTATATTATATGCTGCAATTCAAAAAAAATGTAATAGTTCGGGCATAGAAAAAGAAGCAGATATACCTGCTTCTTTATTCTTTATATAAATAATTACTTAATTTTGCAAACTCTTCTAATGTAAGCTTTTCTCCTCGAATACTCTCTTCCTTTCCTATGTGATGAATTGCAGAAAGTATTTCTTCTTTTGTAAAATTCAACTCTGCTGAGTTCTTCAGCCCATTTACCAAGGTTTTTCTCCTTTGATTAAAACTGGCACGAATTACCCGAAACATTAATGCTTCATCTTTAACTTCTATAACTGGTTTTTTATGACGTGTCAATTTAATAACTGCTGAATCTACATTCGGTCTTGGCATAAAACAGGATGCCGAAACATTTAACATAACCTTAGCATCTGCATAATACTGAACTGCCAGTGACAACGCTCCATAATCTTTAGACCCGGGACCAGTCTGCATTCTGTCTGCTACTTCCTTCTGTACCATAATAGTAATGCTTTCAAGTGGTACTCCACTTTCAAACAACCCCATAATAATCGGTGTTGTAATATAATATGGAAGATTGGCAACGACCTTTATTGGTTTTCCACTATTTTTCTCTTGCGCCAAAGATTTTATGTCAACCTTTAGCACATCCTCATTAATTACTTCCACATTATCATACTCTGACAGTGTATCTTCTAAAATCGGTATCAGCATCTTGTCTATCTCGACAGCTGCTACCTGTCTTGCTGTTTCACACAGATATTGGGTCATCGTACCAATCCCCGGACCGATTTCAAGCACGAAGTCCTCCTTTGTTATGTCTGCTGCCTCCACAATATTCTCAAGAATATTGGAATCTATTAAAAAATTCTGTCCAAATTTCTTCTGAAATGCAAAACTATATTTATTTATTACTTCCTTCGTCGCACTGGGCGAACCTAGATATGCCATATATTTACCTCGTAACTTATATTTGATTTTGTCCAATGCCATACAGTTTCTTTGCATTTGCACTGGTAATGTCAATTACTTCATCCGGGCGAATCCCCTTAATTTCCGCAATCTTATTTACTACATACGGAAGATTAAATGAATCATTTCTCTTTCCTCTATTGGGAACCGGTGCAAGATATGGACAATCTGTCTCTATTAGCATCTGTTCCATTGGCATATATTCTACAACCTCTCGTAATTTCTTTGCATTGCTAAAGGTTACCACACCACCAATTCCCAGATAAAATCCCATATCTAAAAACTTCTCTGCCATCTCTTTTGCATAGGAAAAACAATGTACAACACCACCAATTTCATGGGCATGATTTGATTTCATTACCTCATACGTATTCTGTGCTGCATCTCTGCTGTGAACAATAATTGGCAGCTCTGCTTGTCTTGCAATATCCATTTGTCTCTCAAAAGCTTTCACTTGCTGCTCCTTATTATCATTCCAATGATAATCCAGTCCGATTTCACCTACAGCCACAATTTTCGGCTTGTAGATACTCTTTCCCAGCCACTGATAATCTTCTTCTGTCAGGTCTGCAATTTCATCAGGATGTATTCCTAAAGCTCCATACACATACGGAAATCTGCGTATCAGACCTATTGTACTTTTACAGGAAGCCATAGAGGCACCAACATTCACGATATATTCTACGCCTCTATTACGCATTCGCTCTAACAATTGTTCTCTATCATCATCAAAAGCCTCATCATCATAATGAGCATGTGTGTCAAAAATCATGTTGTTTTTCCTTTCTATTTAGTCTTTCAAAAATGTTTATAATCTTCCGTCTGTCTCTGAGCAATTAACAGATTTCACTTCCCGCAGCAATATCTTTATCCACCGTTACGACGGATAAGTTTCCTTCATCATCTCCTGCAGCAAGAATCATTCCCTGTGATTCCACACCGCAAAGTTTGCACGGTTTCAGGTTTGTAATAACTGCCACTTTCTTTCCAACCATTTCTTCCGGCTTATAGTATTTCGCAATACCTGACACAATCTGTCTTGTTTCTGCACCAATCTTAATTTGTGAAACCAAAAGTTTCTTTGCCTTTGGTACCGGCTCGCATTTTACAACTTCACCTACCTGTATCTGTACCTTATCAAAATCGTCGATAGAAATCTCAGGCTTCTTCTCTACTTCCGGATATTTCTCATCCTCTACTTCTGCCTTCTGTGCAGCCTCTATTTCTTCTACTTTTTCCATTATTTCCTTCACATCCATTCTGGCAAATAAAATTTCCGGTTTTTCTGTCACCTTATTTCCTGAAGAATATTTTCCAAATTCCGTCATATCATCAAATGCTCTCGATGTACCGTGAATCTGCTCTAAGATCTTCTGCGATGTCTCAGGCATAAATGGCTCGAGCAGACTTGCACCAATATTAATTCCTTCAATTAAATTATAAAGAACGGTCGCCAGTCTGTCCTGTTTATCCTCTTCTTTTGCCAACGCCCAAGGCATTGTCTCATCAATATACTTATTGCATCTCTTAAATAATGCAAAAATTTCTGTCATTGCATCCGCCACACGAAGCTTCTCCATCTTTTCTGCTGCTTTCACCGGTGCTTCTAAAATTACCTTCTTAAACTCTTCATCCACATCTTCCACAACACCCTTGTCTGCAACAATACCATCAAAATATTTATTTGACATAGAAATTGTTCTATTTACAAGATTTCCAAGAGTATTGGCAAGGTCTGAATTCATTCTTTCAACCATCAGCTCCCATGTAATTGTTCCGTCATTTTCAAATGGCATCTCATGAAGAACAAAATATCTCACTGCATCTACTCCAAAAAGTCCAGCCAGGTCATCTGCATAAATAACATTTCCTTTAGACTTACTCATCTTTCCATCACCCTGCAATAACCAAGGATGACCAAATATCTGCTTTGGAAGTGGAATATCAAGAGCCATCAGCATAATCGGCCAGTAAATTGTGTGGAATCTCAAAATATCTTTTCCTATTAAGTGAAGGTCTGCCGGCCAATACTTTTCAAACATCGGGTCACTGTTTCCATCCAGATCAAATCCCAATCCTGTAATATAGTTTGACAATGCATCAATCCAAACATAAACGACGTGGTTCGGATCAAAATCTACAGGAACTCCCCACTTAAATGAAGTTCTGGAAACACATAAATCCTGCAACCCCGGAAGAAGGAAATTGTTCATCATTTCATTCTTTCTTGATTCCGGCTGAATGAATTCCGGATGGGTATTAATATGTTCAATCAATCTGTCTGCATACTTGCTCATTCTGAAAAAGTATGCCTCCTCCTGTGCCGGTGTACATTCTCTTCCACAGTCCGGACATTTACCATCTACTAACTGCGACTCTGTGAAAAATGATTCACATGGTGTGCAGTACATTCCTTCATAATGCCCTTTATAAATATCTCCCTGATCATATAATTTCTTGAAAATCTTCTGAACCTGTGCTTCGTGGTCTACGTCCGTAGTTCTAATAAACTTATCATAGGATGTGTTCATTGCATCCCATATCTCTTTGATGACTCCTGCCACATTGTCAACATATTCTTTTGGAGTAATGCCAGCCTCTGCTGCCTTTAACTCGATTTTCTGTCCATGTTCATCTGTTCCTGTCTGAAATCTAACATCATAACCCTGCTGTCTTTTAAAACGTACAATACTATCTGCAAGAATTGCCTCATAAGTATTTCCAATATGCGGCTTTCCTGATGTGTAAGCAATTGCTGTTGTTAAATAATATGTTTTACTCATTTTCGTTCTCCTTTTATTTTATATACTAGTTCATGTAAGCCATGCGTACTCATAGACCTTCGGTCTATTTCGTCGCGGGCTATCGCCCTATTACAATGACTTCCGCCATGCGTACTCATAGACCTTTGGTCTATTTCGTCGCGGGCTATCGCCCTATTCGTAGAATAAGATATTTGTGCCCTTATGCAAGCATAAGCACAATATCTTATTCTACGAGCATGGCTCATTGCCATCACGTAAAAGCTCCCGTCTTTTTGCAAAGACGAGAGCATAAAAACTTCGTGGTACCACTTTACTTTATCTGAAATGTTCCAGACCTCATTGACACTATAACGGGTGTTCCCGTCGATAACTTATGTGATGAATCTCTACACTCATTACCACCGCTCCAGGGCCATCTTCAACTGTCACTCCGCTGCCTGCTTCCACCTAATCAGGCTCTCTGTTAAGCTTTGCTCCAGCCTACTCTTCCTCTCATTGCGTTTACCTATGCCACTAATTCTATTATTTTATACTGTTTTTGTCAAATTATTTATTTTTAGTATATAAAATAAATTTACTTCATTTTTTATAAACTAACCATATCAAATTCCGTTGGCACATCTATATTTCCTATTTCGAAAGTATACCTATAGTGCCCTGCTCTTAATTCTATATAATATTTACTAATCGGAATTTTTCTTATAAAACTACCGGATCCAGTAATTTGTACTGCCAAATCTGGAAATATTATTGGCTCTGGATTATATGGCATACGTTTCCAGATTCCATCTTCCAATATCTCCAATTTCCCCAGACCATACCCATAATAAATAGATTCCTCTTCTTTTAATCCTTTCACCGTATACTCTATTTTCAAAACCTCATCGATTTTTAGATTATTATTAACTACTTCTCCTGTAATTTCCATTTTTTCATCTTCAATTACCGGGGGCTTATCTTCCGTTTTTATACTTTGTGGTTGTGTCGTTGTTTCTACCGGACGCACTACAGTCTGCTGCTTTATTTCTTTTTTTCTATTTTTTCTTTTTACTATAACCTTTACAATATATTTCTTTTTACTACATTTAGCAGTAATCTTTGTTCTTCCAGCTTTTAATCCTTTTATTTTTATCGTATTATTTTTTGCCCCTGCTTTTTTTACAATCTTAACTATTTTCTTGTTACCAATTTTCCATTTTACCTTTTTCGTTGCATTTTTTATTTTAATAGTTTTTATTTTACCAATAGACATTTGTATTTTATTCCTACTTATTACTGTTTTACTGTTTTTTGCAGATACTTTTGGTATTCCTATACAACTCATTTGAGTAATTAATAATATTATAATTAAAACTATAGATAATTTTTTTTTCATATTGCCTCTCCTTTAATTACTTTCATTAATATTTCCACAAAATAATTTGCGTTTTCTTATTCTATTAAATCTTTATTATATATAATCGTTTATTCATATCCATATGTTTCTTTTCCCGTCAACTTATGTTTTTGTAATATGCTAAATAAACATGTATTAATTCGGCTTCCATTATTATATTTACCTAATTCACTCCCCCCATGATGTATACCACATGCAATAAAGTCACTTTCGAACACTGGCCCTCCACTCTGTCCTCCTTTTGTACTAGAATAATAATTAATCCCCTTTTGACTCACATCCAAAACCGGTCCTTCACTTTGATATTGTACAATTTTCTTATTTTCATTATATGCATATCCTGCTACATTAATATTTCTGTTTATTTGCATTTCCCTGCTACTAAATCCTAACCATCCTGTATAAGCCCCAACATTCTGAATTAATTTTAATACTGCCCAATCATATTCAATATTTCCGCTATCAAAGTAAGCCTTTGGACTTAATACCGTTTTAGGATGATAAAATTCTCCTGTTATTCCATCTTTGTACTTCAAATATACTTTTATGTCATCTGCCCAACCTGACTCAAAAGACCATATACAATGTGCTGCCGTAACTATTGTATCTGGACCAATTATAAATCCTGAACCTATAAATGTTTCACCTTTATCTACTTGATTATTTTTATTCTCATCAGTCCAGATTTTCATATGAACTATTGCCGAATAAGGAAATGTTGTCGGACTTACTACATTTATATCACTATCTGGCAACAACACATAAGGTAAAACACCATTTTCGTTTACCAAATCATTTTGGCTGACAGGAATGTATGGTTGTTCTGTAACATTATTTAAACTATTTTCATAAAAGAATTCATACTCGCTCTGCTTTTTGGTATAACAGTCATACTCTGCCAAGTGTATAGACTCCATATCATCATACACAATTGAAAGAAACATATTTCCCGAGCCTATCTCTGGTCCAATAATGCCTGCACCTGTGCCAGTTTCTTTTGCCATAAATACCAAGCCTTTATTTACATTTCCTAAACTAATTATCTCTTTTATATACTCTGTCAAATCAATTTTATGCCTATTTTTTTCTATTCTGGTGCTATTAAAACATCCTATAACTTTACCAATTTGTGGTTGGTTATTCCATGATAAACTTTCCATAGACCAACCTCCACTTGTTTCTCTCACTTCAACTGTTCCTGATTTATAATCCGTTACACTTTCAGCGACCGACAAAAAAGCTTCATTAATCTTCTTTCCTTTCCAGTCTATCTGTCCTCCAACATACGCATTCCCTGCAACAACGGTATGTATGTCTAAATATACTCTCTGTTCAGTTCCAACGTATGGAGGTGCTTTATCACATTTATTTTTAACTATTAACTTTTCAGCGTTCCAACACTGATCTCTTACAAAACTTAAGCTGCTCACAATAGCTGTTTTTAATTTATTTGAAAACCACACAGCTGTAGGATCCACCTTAACAGGATATGATACATTCTCCAAATAATCCTCATTTATAATAAGTTTTAAAATAATCTTATGAGATTTTTTTACTAATTTATAAGAAACATCCTTATAATTCACCTCACCCTCTGCATTTTCCATATTGGGAGGCATCATATAACCTACTCTATAATTTTTTGCAATATCTTTAAAATAAATTCCTCCACTATTTTCATCTAAAACTAATTCCATATTTTTTGCAGAAACTTCAAAACTAATTTCATTATCTTTTGGCGTTGATTCTAGTATAATAGTTTCTTTTACACCATGTTTTTGGGAAATATACTGATACTGCGATATGTTATTATCTGATTTATATACAATACTATCATTATCTATTTTACTAGAGTATTTTTTATTACCTATTATTGGCGTAAATGAAAATTCATAATTATCCTTTCTCATAATTATAGATTTTTTACCATCCAGCTCATCTGGAAAATACTGTTTTGAATCTCCACTTGTATTAACCGCTAAATAATCTTTTGTTATTGCTTTTTTTTTGACTTTTTTAAAAGTGCCTTTTTCTTTTAAACTTAATTTTTTTAAAGAGGAATCATACTCTTTTAATACATTATTCTGTCTAAATCGAATATTCTCCTGATAAATATCCACCCTTTTACTACCATCACTTAATATATAGGTATTTGAATTCTCCGTCCTTTCATTTACCAACTCTTTGACGATAGTAGTTTTTTTCTGCCTTTTTAAACTAGTTTTACTTTTTGACTGTCCAGATACATTTAAGCATATTCCCGAAATTATCATAGTTGTTATCAATACAAAACAATACCCTACCCTAAGCATTTTTCTCCTTTTATTTTTTGTCATATTCATAAATATCCTCCTCTTTCAAGCACAAAATCTCCCAAAATATACTTTATGGGAGATTTTGACTAATTTATAGTATACATTTTTATTTAAATTTAATTTGTCCCCCACATATTTTATTCCTTTATTTTATACTAACATAATATAACTTCATGTCAATATCTAGTATAATATATTATAGATTTACCACATAAATAAAAATCTCCCATGCCTTTTCAAAAGACATGGGAAATTAGGAAGTTCCATTCTTTTTAACTTTTTACAGCCACAAAATGCATTTCTCCAGATTTTACTTACGTCGCTGCTTAATGTTACCCGTTTCAAATTTTTACACCCCCAGAAACCTGCACCGGATATTTGATATGCAGGACCCGGAATGGTTATCTCTGTAATATTGTCACAATAATCAAAAGCACTTTTTTCTAACATTGTTAATGTATCTGGTATATTTATGTAGGTTGCTTTAGAATACTGAAATGCAGACTCTCCAACTTTTGTAATTCCCCTCGGATATTAATAACTCCTGTCTTTTCCTGTGGAGATGCTAACAGAACTGTACCTGTTGCATTACACAGATCTGCGCTTCTCTAAATATTCTATTATCGTTCTTCCTACTCCGCCTTCATTATTTCCATGCTTTGTAACGAACTTCGCCGCTGCCTTTGCCAAGTCACTGCCGGATGACATCGCATAGGAACATCCTGCTGTCCTCAGCATTGTAATGTCATTTCCCGAATCGCCAAACGCCATTACATTTTCTTGAGAAATGCTAAGACTGTCACACAACCATTTCAAGGCTCTTCCCTTATCTGCTCCTTTGGCAGTAATCTCCAAATTACCTTCAAATCCTGCAGAGTAAACCAAATCCGGTATGTGGCTCAACTCTTCTTTTAACGATGCAATACATTCTTCCGGCATATAATCAATATTCATCTTTTCGATATCATATTTCCTAACCACATCCCAGGGACTATCACATACTATCATTAATTTTCTATACTCCCTCATAAACTCAACAGGCAATTCCCCGTCAAGATAATGATCATACGTATATTGAGTAATAAATCCTTTACAGTCTGCGTAGATTTCATACACGAGTGGATATTTTTCAAATATTTCTACAATTTTTTTCACTGAATCATTAGGAATGCAGCAGCTATTGATAACTTTTTTGGTTTTCATATCTACAATAACTGCTCCATTAGATACAATCATATAATCGACACCCTTTAACGTATCGTTCTCTTTCATTGCTAATGAAAATGGTCTTCCTGTGCTTATAGCTGTAATGATGCCCTCTTTCTTCGCCTTCTCAAATGCCCGAATATTTTCCTTCGGTATCGTCAAATGATTGTCTGCTACTAAGGTTCCATCTACATCTGTTGCTATAAGTTTAATATCCATTTCTTCCTCCGATACTTTGATGATACTTTATTTTAAAATATTTAAAATCTCTTCTTCCGTTGTGCACTCCATCACTTTTTCAGCCAATTCCTGACATTCACTGACATCACAACTGGAAATTATTTTTCTGGTCTTTAATACACTGGTTGCACTTACACTAAATTCATCAAGCCCAAAAGCCAGCAGCAATGGTATTAGTTTTGGGTCTGCCGCTGCTTCACCACACATACCTACCATAATACCTTCTCTTTTTCCACATTCGATGATTCTTTTTATAGATCTTAAAACAGCAGGCTGATATGTTGAATACAGATATGCAACCTTTGCATTTCCCCTGTCCACTGCCATCGTATAACCTGTCAGGTCATTAGTTCCTATACTAAAAAATGATGCCTCTTTTGCTAAAACATCTGCTATCATACATGCGGCTGATGTCTCCATCATAACACCAATCTCAAGATTTTTGTTATAAGAAATCCCCTCATGCTCTAATTCATTCATAATATCAGCAACCATCTCTTTAACCTTGCGCAATTCATCTACACAAGTAACTAATGGTACCATAATTTTTATCTTTCCATAAGCACTGGCCCTTACTAAAGCCCTTAACTGAATCTTATAAATATCTTCTCTCTGTAAGCAGAATCGAATAGCTCTAAAACCAAGAAACGGATTCTCCTCTTTCTCAAGGCCTAAGTATGGAATTGCTTTATCTCCTCCTATATCAAGAGTTCTGATAATTACCGGCTTTCCTTTCATTTCTTCAGCCACTGATTTATAAGCTTCAAACTGTTCCTCTTCCGTTGGAATATTGTCTCTGTCCATAAACAGAAATTCTGTTCTAAACAGCCCTATCCCTTCACCATCACTCTCTACTGCTTTTTTTGCCTCTTCGGGTTTCCCAATATTACATACCAATTCTACCTTTGTTCCATCTTTCGTAACAGATGGCTTTCCTGCATATTCAACAAGCAGTTCTTTTTCTTTCTGATATACACTTAACCTTTCCTCAAACTGTTTTATAATTGATTCATCAGGATTTACCATCGCTTCTCCGCTTGCACCGTCTAAGACCACTTTATCGCCATTTTTGACTATACTGCAAATTCCCGGAACACTGAGAACTGCCGGAATTTCCATTGCTCTTGCTAGAATAGCAGAATGGGATGTCTTTCCGCCTGCTTCTGTTAAAATACCTACAATATTTTCCGGATTAATTCCCGCTGTCATAGACGGGGTTAAATCCCTTGCTACCAAAACGGTATCTGCCGGCACTTGTGAAATATCAACATCCTCTACTCCTTGTAACAGCTTAATCATTCTAAGTTTTATATCTCTAAAATCTGTAGCTCTTTGCTGTAATAGCTCGTCCGGTATCTGAGCAAACATTTCTGCTGTCTGTTCTAAAACCTGATTTACTGCCATCTCTGCTGTCACCTTTTCAGCTACTATTAATGCTGAAATCTGCTCCTCAATCATAGGATCCTGCAGCATCTGAATATGCCCCCGCAAAATATCAGCATCTTTCTTTCCAACTGTTTCATCCATCTTGTCAGCCATATCATTCGTTGCAATCACAAATTTCTCAATAGCAGACTGCAGTTTTTTGATTTCATCCTCTGTATCTGTTATTGTTTTGGTTTCTATTATAATTTGATGTTCTTCTATTATTACAACATTTCCAATTCCGATTCCCTCAGAACCGGCAATTCCCCTGTACATAGGCATTACCTCTTATTCTCCGAAATTCTGACTTTGCAACTCAACAATTTTTGCCATTGCCTCTTCTTCATCTTCTCCATCACATTCAAAGGTTATCTCTGACCCTTTTTTTATACATGCCGAAATAATATTAATCAGACTCTTTGCATTAATTTTTCTATCTCCAAATACAATTGAAACCTCACATGAAAATTTTCCCATTTCCTTTGCAACAACTCCTGCCGGTCTCATGTGTAATCCCTCCGGATTATTTACTGTTAATGTTCTGCTTACCATTTTACTCTCCTTCCATTATACATTTAACACAGAAATTAATTCTGCAACAACAGCATGGCATATCTGTTGTTAAAATAACAACATCCGCTGATGTAACATCTTCTTCTGTTATTTTTTCAATATTATCTATTTTTATTCCATAGAGCTATTTTCTTTGTTTAATTTTATTCTATCTATTTATATTCTTTAATTCAATGGATGTAATAAAATTTATGCACTTATTTTATGCAATCCTATCTTTTATTTCTCACAATAAGATACTATCACTGTCATATTCCCCTCAAAAATACACTCTTTCAAAGTTGACGGTATTATAAAATGATCTCCCTTTTTAATTTTAATATCCTGTACTTTTCCATGACCCTCTATTACACTGACATTAACAAATGGTTTTTCCATTTTAAAACGATATCTTCCGTCAATATCCCATTTTTCTAAAGTATAATAAGAACATTGAACTAACCTTTCACTTCTCATTCCCATATATTTATTAACTATTATATTTTTCTCATAATCTTTATGTGGGGCTGTAATACAATCGATACTCTGCCTAATATGAAGTTCTCTTGGCTTCCCCTCCTGCATCCTGTTATAATCATAAACACGATATGTCACATCACTGCTCTGCTGGGTCTCTATCAATAATGTTCCACCTTTTATCGCATGTAGACAGCCAGGATTAATCTGAAAGAAATCTCCCTTTTTAATTGGAACCTCTCTTATAAATTCTTTCCATTTTCCATTACTTATGAATTCTTTTAATTCTTTTTTGTCCCTTGCGTTATGACCGATTACAATTGTAGCATTTTCTTTACAGTCAAGAATATACCAGCACTCTGTTTTGCCTAATGCCCCATTCTCATGGTCTGCTGCATACATATCATCCGGATGTACCTGTATACTCAAATCATCCTCCGCACCTAAGATTTTTACCAGAAGAGGAAAAGTCTGGCTGTCTATATTACCAAATAACTCCTTATGATTTTCAAAACACCATGATAATGTCTTACCTTTGTACGCACCATTTTTAATTATACAATCCCCATTTTTATGAGCACTGATTCCCCAACATTCACCTGCCTTGTCTCCTGCTTTTTCATATCCAAATTTTTTTAAGAGTTTTCCTCCCCAGATTGCATCTTTAAAAACAGGCTCTAACATTAACACTTTCATATCTCCCCCTATTTTTTCCCCAGACATTATTATGCCAATTTTTTCTTTACCCTATTTCTTATATCTTTTTCCATATAAAAATTACTTTTATTGATACATCTTTAAATAATATATCATACATTTACTATTTTCTTTATATTTTATATTAATAACGTTTTGGAGTTTTCCAATGAATCG
The DNA here is from genome assembly GCA_910584795.1 of uncultured Eubacterium sp. Taxonomy (GTDB): domain Bacteria; phylum Bacillota; class Clostridia; order Lachnospirales; family Lachnospiraceae; genus Eubacterium_G. Next base: position 222,969 of record CAJUBZ010000004.1, read on the forward strand.
TTTTTCTTTTATTTCAAAAATTAACAAAAAAATATTACTATTAATTTCTTTCATGGTTATCATTGTTTTCTCTGTTTTAGCACTTGTTTTATCATCTTCTAATAAACCTGCAACAAGAAACTATACTAACAACACACAATATAACTTTGACCAATATACCAACGAATTGTTTTCGTCACAACTTTCCGGAGACTGGTTAAGCCTTCATTTTTATTTGGAACATCCCGAGGACTGGGACCTTGATACATCCACTCCTACTCTCGGAGAATATAACTATCAGTCTATGCAGGAAAGTCAGAATTATTACATAAACCAAATCAATTATTTAAAGTCATTAAATTATAAAGAACTTTATCCAAGTCAACAATTAACATACGATACACTTATGAGTTCTTTTACTTCACAACTGGATTTTGGCGATCTGTGTCTCTGTTCTCAGACGTTGAGCCCAACTACCGGACTACAGGCACAGCTTCCAATCTTATTATCTGAATATGCTTTTAACACACAAAAAGATATAGAAAATTATTTAATTCTTTTATCTCAATTAAAAGGCTATTTCGAGAAAATTTGTAATTTTCAAATATTAAAAGCTCAAAACAACAGTTTTATCAGTACTTTTTCTTGTAATAAAATAATTAATCAATGTTCAGACTTTATTACCGAAAAAAATATAAAGGAGAATCTTCTTTATTCCTCTTTTGAGAACCGAATTTCTTCTTCAGACTTCTTATCCGGCAAAGAAAAAGACGAATACATTAATAAGAACGCAGCCTTATTGGAGAGCAGTGTTATTCCTGCCTACCAACTGATTATTTCCACATTATCGGACCTGAAACAAAAAGGGTTCTGCAAAAATGAAGAAGGTCTTTGTAAATTGGAAAATGGAAAAGCCTACTACGAATATCTTGTGCGCTCAAATACAGGAAGTACCAAAAATGTTCTGGAACAAAAAGCAATGATACAGAACCAGCTTGCTAAGGATATGCGGACAATGTATTCTTTGCTAAATGTCTCTCCTGAAATAGAAGAGAAACTGTCATCTATAAAAGAAAACAAAAACAAACCAGAAGAAATACTAAATCAGTTAAGTAAAAAAGCCACAAAAGATTTCCCTGTGGAAGAAAATTATCCCTTTTATATTAAGTATGTCGATAAAAGTCTAGAAAAACATTTAAGTCCGGCATTTTACATGTCGCCTCCTATCGACAGTGACAGCAAGAATATGATTTATATTAATAATGCCTCTCCAAATACTAGTCAGAGTCTTTTTACAACTCTGGCACATGAAGGCATTCCCGGACATATGTTCCAGTCAAACTTTTTTGCAGATACAAATCCTTTACCAATTCGCCATCTATTAAACTTTGGTGGCTATTCTGAAGGCTGGGCAACATATACAGAACTTTTATCTTATCATTACGAATATGAGGATAATCAGCTGGCAAACGCTCTCGCCTGCAATGCCTCATACTCTCTGGCATTATACTCTCTGTGCGATATCGGAGTAAACTTTGAAGGCTGGAGCAGAAAAGATACAATCAAATTTTTATCTCATTACAGCATCGAAGATGAAAATGTCTGCAACTCTATCTATGAAGCTGTCATTGAAGAACCTGCTAATTATCTTCAATACTATGTTGGATATCTTGAAATCACAGAATTAAAAAACAAAGTCATGGAGAAATATGGTACTCATTTTAATTTAAAAACATTCCACTCTGCATTTTTAGCTATGGGACCTACATCTTTTGATGTGGCGGAAAAATGGATCTGTTTCTTCTATGAACAATATAAATAGCGGAATACTTTAAAGGTATTCCGCCTTTTAAAATATTGTCGATGATATTCTAATCAAACTGAAATATCTTTGCTAAAGACTCTACATCTTCCTTTGTGGCCAAATTTTCATGAAAAGCACTGGCACTTCCTGCAAGCAGTCCATTTTTAAATGCTTCTTTATAATCTCCAGTCTCTAAAAATCCTGCAATAAATCCTGCAACCATGGAATCACCGGCACCTACAGAATTAATAACATTTCCTTTAGGAGACGGACTTTCATAAACTTGTCCATTTTCTGCCACAAGCACGCCTCCTTCTCCCGCCATAGAAACAAGGACATTTCTTGCCCCCTGCTGCTGCATCTTCTTTGCATAAGGAACTACCTCATCCCTTGTTTTTAACACTACATCATAAATGTCACCCAATTCGTAATTATTAGGTTTAACTAGAAAAGGTTTATGTTTTAACACATTTACCAACAACTCTTTTGTAGCGTCTACAATAATTTCTATATTTTTATTATGAAGATACTTCATAATATCACTATACATAGTCTCAGGCATAACACTCGGAATACTTCCTGCTAATACGAGGATATCTCCGTCTTGCAATTTATTGAGTTTTTCATATAACTCGTCAATGTCTTTTTTGCTAATTTGAGGACCTATACCATTAATTTCACTTTCCTGTCCTGAACGGATTTTTATATTTATTCTGGAGTTTCCCTCTTTGACTCTGATAAAGTCAGTATTCACATGATTATCTCCTAACATTTCCTGAATTTTCTCGCCTGTAAACCCTGCTGTAAAACCTAATGCTGTATTTCGAACTCCTAGATTACTAAGAACCATAGATACATTAATTCCTTTTCCCCCTGGAAACATTAACTCTTTTGTTGTCCTATTAACCATTCCCAACTGAAAATCTCCTAAAATAACAGTATAATCAATAGATGGATTAAAGGTAACTGTATATATCATTTCGCCTCCTAATATTTCTTTGTTTTAATAATGAAATACTAATATCATTACTTTTAAACCTAATCTTTATTCAAAATATAAAATATTTAAATTACATTTGCAAGTATTACACTGGCTATAGTTCCTGTAATTGTTGCCAAAAGCGCACCCGGCAGAGTCCATCGGGTTTTCGTTACTTTTGCTGTAAGATAATAAACAGACATTGTATAAAACACTGTTTCGGTACAGCTCATCATTAATGATGTGACTTTTCCTAAATACGAATCCGGACCATAAGACTTAAAAATATCTAATACCATACCCGTTGCTGCCGAGGATGAAAAAATCTTTACAATTGTAACTGGCATTAACTCTCCCGGAAATCCTATCTGGTCTGTTACTTTCCCCACCTGCTGTCCCAAAAACTCCATAAATCCTGATTCTCTCAGCACTCCCACTGCTACCATTAATCCAATTAAAGTCGGCATGACTTTTATCACTGTCTTTAGTCCGCCTGTCGCTCCTTCCACAAAATCATCGTAAACATTTCTTTTCTTTGCAACACCGTAAATTACAATAAACAACATAATTCCTGGTATAATAAAAGATGATATTGTCACAAATATTGACATACTTCCCCCCTGATATTTAGATGAATAAGGTGTGCGTTTAATAAAATGCAAACACAACCGCTATTACAAATATATGGTATAAAAAAAGAACCTATGACTTAACACAGGTTCTTTTGTTTTTATTTTTTTGGCTTATATTTATTATACTCTGCTCTCTCCTCGTAGTTATTTACCAACTTGCTTTCCATTGTTATATCTGCACCATTTGTCCCCTTTCGCATAAATACCGGTTTTAAAATAATTGGGGTCAAAATCGTAGTGACAATGACAACAATAATTACCGGTGCAACAATTTCCGAACTCATGAGGCCTGCCTCTATCCCTTTATTTGCCACAATCAATGCAACCTCACCTCGGGATACCATACCTACACCAATGCGAATACACTGATAATTCTTATATCCACATGCTTTCGCTCCCAGACCACATCCAATAACTTTTGTCAAAATAGCAACGATTGTCAGAAAGACTGCATAAATTACAACGAGTAGCCCCATATGCATCACTGCCTCTCCATCCACTTTTAAACCGATACTTGCAAAAAATATCGGACTTAAAAGCATATATGCAACAACATCAAACTTCGATGCAACAAACTGGTCTTTTTGTGTCATGGAGATAATTACGCCTGCAAAAAATGCCCCTGTAATATCTGCAACACCAAATAGACTTTCTGCTGCAAAAGCCATAATCAGGCAAATAACAAATGCCATAATTGCATGTCTGTGCTTTCCTTTTCCATCATGTTCACACCACTTCTTGTATAGTTTATAAATAACAAATCCAAAAACAGCGACAAATACAAAAAATAATACAATTTTAAAAAGTACCATTCCAAGAGGGGGATTTTCTACTCCCTCTTTTGGACTTCCTCCTAAACTGATAATAACTGTAAGTGCAACAATTCCTAATATATCATCAATAATTGCTGCCCCTAATATTGCATTGCCGGAGGCAGTCTTAAGTTTTCCCATCTCCTGCAAAGTCTCAACAGTAATGCTAACAGATGTTGCTGTAAGTATTACACCTACAAATAATGCCTGCATAAATACAGAAGATGTATCCGCCTGTTTTATCCACCCCGCCTGAAGAAACCAGTATGTGAGCGCTCCTCCTCCAACTAAAGGTACAATAACACCAGATATTGCAATAATAAATGATGCTAATCCACACTTCTTTAACTCTTTGATATCTGTCTCAAGACCTGCGCAGAACATTAGAACTATAACCCCTATTTCTGCGAGATTATTAATAAAAGAGGTCTGATAAAGTGTAAAATTCACAAATTGAAAGCTGCCAATATTGACCCCTGATAATAAATTTCCAAGAATGGCTGGTCCAAAAATAAGTCCTGCTAACAACGCTCCAACAACCTGCGGCATATGAAATCTCTTTGTCACTAATCCAAAAACCTTTGTACTTGCTAAAATCAAAGCTAATTGCCACAAATATCCATACTTTTCCATAATGTACTTCCTCTTTCTATGTACCTTGCTGTCCCTATATTAAATGCACTAAAACATTAAATGTTTACAAATAGTTTCTTTTTCACAGCCCGATACATAATAGCACCATCTCATACCGAATTCAATTAATTTTATTCATCTTTGACTTTGTTTTTCTAAAACATATTAAACTTTAACTTTATTCTGTTAATCTTTTTAAACATTTCTCCTGAAATAATAAACAAAAATATAAACGTAGACATTGCATGTATGAAATTAAATACAAAACCCGTGGCATATGCTGCAAGAAAAACAGATACCCGTGGTTTGTCCATATACATCACAACAGTAGCTGTATCCATAATAAAACCATACAGCAGAAATGTTACAAAAAAACCATACAGACTTAGTATCCATCTATGATAAATAAAGTTTTTGCCCACTCCCTGAAAAATCCAGGACGAAATAATACCAATAAGCCCAAATGCAATCATTTGCCACGGCGTCCACGGACCCTGCCCAAAAAAGAAATCAGAAATAAACGCAGTAAGACATCCGCTTAAAAAACCTGCTTCTTTTCCCAACATAACTGCTGTAATTATAATAATTGCAACACTGGGCTTAAACTGTGGTGTCATAAAAAATATTAGCCTTCCAACAATCGCCATACTAGTCAAAACTGCCAGCAAAACAATTTCCCTTGTCTTTGGTTTTCTTTTTTCAAAAGACCAGACAAAAAAGATGATTGACATAAAAATAATTAATACAGATATCAGATAATATTCTTTTAACATATAATATCCTCCATCTTATAAGCATTCTTCACTATTTCTCTTGCTAATTTTGCCACTGTTGTCGTATAAAACCTGTTATTTACAAAGAACTCCCGAACATCTGATATTGATATAAGACTACCATTGGCAAAGAGTCCACATCGATCCACAAATTCACCACAAAAATCTAAGTCGTGGCTCACAATAATAATGGTTTTTCCTCTTGCTGCCAAACTTTTCAAAAGCCTCCCCAGCTCTTCTTTGAAAATATTATCCATTCCTTTTGTAGGTTCATCCAACAACAGAATATCCGGATCTTTCAATAATATTTTTGCTAGCGCTGCCTTCTGCTGCTCGCCACCGCTCAAATCGTATGGATGCATCCTCATAAGTCCTTCTAGTTTCATTTCCTTTATAAGTTTATCAGAAATATGTCCCAGTTCTTCTGACACAGTCTCTCTCTCAAATAAAATCTGCACATTTTGCGGTAGTAAAGCCGTCTTACCATCAATTTTTAATTTTCCTCTATATGCTTTCAAAATTTTAGATAGCAAAAGAAGAGTCGTGGTCTTTCCTGCTCCATTTCCACCAAGAATGGCAAAGATTTCTCCTCTCTTCACTGTTAAATTCAGCCCCTGCACAATATCCCGTCCGTTTTTTTCATACCGGAACCAAATATCCTTACATACAACGCTGTATTGAAAATCTAATGTTTTTCTATCTTTCTTCTTTGGTGTCTCAATTCCTTCTATAACCTTCCCTGCCTTTTTGTTCTGAATTTTTCCCTGATTCTCCAACCATCTGCGACCTTCAGCGACAGATATTGGCACCTCTCCCTGCCCTATACTTTTTCCAAAAATTCTGCTTGGTACAGGCATCAATGGTTCTATATCCATGTACAAACCTTTTTTTACGATTTCTCTCACATCACCATATTTTTCTACTTGACCCATATCCAATATTAACATCTTATCTGCCTTTTGTAAGACATAATTTAAACGATGCTCTGAAATAATAACAGTAATTCCAAAATCCTCATTTATCTTTTTTAATATATCCAGAAACTTCTCTGCCGCAATAGGATCTAACTGTGCTGTAGGTTCATCCAGAACCAGTACCTCAGGCCCCATTACCATAATAGATGCCAGATTCAATAACTGTTTTTGTCCACCTGACAAACAATCTGTATCTTCATAATACCAATCAGTAATACCAAAATACTCTGCTATTTCTGCCACCTTTGCACGTATGTGTTCACTTTTCTCTCCAAAATTTTCTAACCCAAATGCCAGTTCATGCCAGACTTTATCTGTTACAATCTGATGCTCCGGATTCTGCATAACAAAGCCTATTTTTTTTGCCTGATCTTCATCTGTCATTTCTTCCATATTTTCTCCGGTATAATATATCATTCCATCAATATTACCTGCTGGTCTGATTTGTGGTTTAAAACATCGAAGAAAAGTTGTCTTTCCACATCCTGATTTTCCACATACTACAATAAACTGTCCTTTTTCAACACAAAGGGAAACTTTCTTTAGCGTTTCTTTATCAGATGTCTTATATTTAAAACTTAAATTTTTGATTTCAATCTGCGCCATCGTAACCCCTCCCTGATATTAATAAAAACCGGTGTCAAACATAACAACGTATAAAAAATATAAATACAAACATTACCTCTATAAACTACATATGGATAATAATAAGTAAAGATAATATTTTTATTTAACGACCAAAAAACGATTCCAGCTAAAATAACAATCCATATAATTACTCCAATATCTCTTTTTTCTATTTTATAATTACTGTAATTTGTCCTCTTCCTTACCCCAAATCCTCTGGCTCTCATAGAATCTGCTGTATAAATTGAGTTCTCCAGCGCCCATGTTGTTGTTATAGAAAAAACTCTGCTTCCTCTCTTTATTTTCCCAATAAATTTTTCATCCTCTTCTCTATTTACCAAAGAAACCTCTTTCTGGTGTTTTGTATATTGGGGAATAAACCTTAAAATCATAGAAATTAATAATGCTACATGTGGCATAAATCTCCCTACTGCACCTAACATTCTCTCTACACCCATTATCTGATAAAACGTAGAAAACCATAAAAGCATTCCACTTATTATTGCTGAAGAAACAATTCCATATAAAATAGATTCCAATGTAACTGGGTTTCCGGTAAACAAATAAAACAACAATGTTCCTCCCTTATGGGAAAATAATGGATTTATAAAAGATGAAATAAAAAAAATAATACCTACCATTATCAGATACTTTATTCCTTTTTGTCCTTTTAAACAAAAGAAATAAACCAGTGCTGAAAATATAGAAATCAGCACTAGCCCTAACTGCATCTGAAACATAGTAAGTCCTAATACTACCAGATAAAATATTAAATTTACTAACGGATGAAATCTTGAAAACTCATCTTTCATTATCTTACGTCCTCACCTAAATCGCACGTATAGTGCCATTCTATCTTATCACCGGGTTTTATCTCATACTCGCTGCAGCTCATTTGCTGATATTCTCCATTTACACTATACAGCCACCCAGACTGTCCACCACAGGAGAATTCATAAACATTATCAATTCCCTCTATATAGGCACTGGTTCCTGTAAACGATGCTTCCATCAAAACATTGTGCTTTTTTAATTCTCTACAAAGAATATCATAAACACTGTCACCTTTTTTAAATGATACCTCTTGATTTTTTAATATTACTCCATCTTCAGGAATATGTCCTTTTAAACCATTCTCTAATTTTTCCAAATTATCATAAATTGTTGAACACTCTACCAATATCGTACAATTTCCTGCACTCTCATTATTGACATTGCTTCCACGACAACCACTCAAAACAATACAAACTGTCATTAGCATTATTAACAACTTATTTTTTCTTTTTAATAATACTCCGGTTCCTGTAAAAACTGCTATAGCCGCAATTATCCCCAGCCAATAATAATTTTTATTACTCTTATCCTTCTTTTTTTGCTCTTTTATTTCTTTTGTTTCCTTCACACTGTTCGCTGTATTAGCTATCTTATTTTTTTTCAATGATTCAAGTCTATTTTGATTTAGTTTTTTATTGGTTTTGGTTTTAATTTCTCCCTTATCTGTCAAAAAATTTTTTGTAGTAACACTTTCTTCCTCAATGTTTTTCTGTATATCACTCTGCTCCGCATTTTTATTTGTTCTTTGTTTTTTTACCTTTTTAGTACTTTTTTTTACTTTTTTGGGGCTGTTTCTCTTACTACTTTCATCTTTATATTCATAGTTTCCATTATCATCCATATCATATAAACGATTACCGTCTGAAAGATTTCTATAATATGCTGTGAGTGCATACATTGCCTGTTCTGTTGACATCTGACTGACAAAACTATCCTTCGTATGTTTAAATCCACCTTCTTGATAAAATTGTAATAGTCCATCCAATACAGAATTTCCATTTTTTATAAAACGACTATCCGATACCTCAATTCCTAATGTCATCATAGCAGCCATCACTTGTGCTGTGCTCTCACAATTCTCATCCCCCGCACTGGAAAAAGCTCCACTGTCATTCTGTTTTGAAACCAGCCACCGAATCGCTTTATCTATTGATTTTTTTACTTTATCCTGCTTAGAATAGTTTGCTAAAGACTGCAACACCATAGCTGTAACATCTACTTCTGATTTTTTTCCTGTAACTGACCAGCCACCATCCTCTAACTGATTTTTTAATAGAAGCGTTAATAGCTTTTCTCTGGTTGTCACAATTCCTTTATATTCCTTACTCACATTTGGAACCGCATAATCTCCACAATCAAATGCCAATAAAGAAAATGCCACACTATTCATCCCCATTCTTACTACATTATCCAATTCTGCCAAGGGACTTAACAAATCATATCCGGCAAAATGATTTGGGCTTACATCTACCGCTGTAAGCGCCAGCACTACACGTGCATATTCTGTATACTTTTTTTCTGATAAGATACCATTACATTTTTTAACTTCTGTTTCTAAGTTATTTAAATAAAGATTTAAGTAATCCTCTGTAAGGCTTCCATATCTGGCAAGTCCCAAAATAAGCCACTCTCCACCTACACTCCCATATGTTGGATTACTTACTTTATCAATCTCATATGCTGAAATTTTATTCAAATACTTTTCTGTTTGTTCCTTTGTTAGAATAGTCTTACCCTGTGTCGGTGCCGCAAAGATAAAAAAACATAAAAATACACTTCCCACAAGTAATATATACTGAATACTCTTCCACCAATACTTATTCATCTTTCGCCTCCTAACACATCCAACTATTAAAACAGGCAGGAACCTGAACCCCTGCCTGCTCCCTTTTTATTTTTTAACTTTTACTGATTTTACTTTACTCCACTTACCAAAACTCTTTTTTCCCTTTATAATTCTGTAAGCTCTCACTTTTACATAACATCTTACTTTTTTTGAAAGTTTCTTTGTTGTGTATGTAGTCTTTGTAGTAGTTTTTACCTTGCTCTTCTTAAATTTCTTATTTGTTGCATACCGATACTGATAACCTTTAGCTCCAGTTACTTTGTTAATCTTTATTTTAACCTTGTATTTTTTTACATTGGTTAATTTTTTGATCGTAACCTTTTTTAGTGGTGCAATCGTAGTTGTATTCGGAATTGTCGGAGCAACAGTTGTCGTCTCCTTCTCTGTTGTTTCCTCTACATAACCCAGATTTAATAACGCTTTATCTACTTCTTCCTGTGTGGCATCATACTTTTCAAGTACACTGACTGCCTCTGCTCTTGCCTCTTTAAATTCTCCTTCAGCATCAATGCCTGCCACCTGCTTCATCAACTTATCCTTATCAGCTAATTTTGCACTTTCAATATTATCATACCAACTGTGAAAACCTAAATCAGCCCCTCCTGCATACACGCTGAATTGTACTCTTACTACATCACCATCCATAACCGGCTGAGCACTCATTCCATTACTAGACTCTTTATTATTAATGCTATACAGCCACCCAGACAATTCTGTATAAGAACCTGTTCCTAATTTCTGTTCATCTTCAAATAATTTATTCGTGCTTGTATTGTTTGGAGCATCATAATGGTAAACGTAGCCATTTCCATAATCAACATCAATACTAGCCATTTCCTGAATAGTCTGTGGTATATTTACAATACCTGTGTCTGCATTACTGATATTCTCTAAATAATATCCATATTCACTTGTTGTTGCGTTTAGCTTGATATTCTTTTCTTCTGCTGCTTTTTCCAGTACCTCCTGTACAGAGGCCCCCTCATTAAGTTCTACAGTCATCGGCTCTACTAAAAAACCTTGTCCAATCGTAAATCTCTCAATACTTATAGTAACCTTAACCGTTTTTGCTTCCCCCGCAAATGTAACAGTAATTGTTGATAAAACCATAGCCAATACAATCACTGCTGACAAAATCTTTTTTGTAATTCTGTTCATTTTATCCTCCTTCTGCCATTGATAATTTCCAGAAATGAATAAAAGAAAAGTCCTGCAAAATTGCAAGACTAAAAAAAGTTGTCTGACAAATCATTTTAATTTATCAGATAACATATATTTCCTCTTCGCCTTGCCTGCGAATTCTGGTTTGTTATGTTGACATATCCTGACTTAAGTTCCTCCTACTAAAAGCGCCTTCCAGGATTCTCCCGTGACATATTGCTTCGTTCGTCCCTCATACAGTAGAGAAAGACTGTGCCGGATTCCCACCGGACTTCCCTTAAACTGGCAATAAGTTATTTTTCTTATCCCAGACCACAACAATTTATATCAAATTGACATGATTATTGTAACTTATGTGACATTTGATGTCAAATCTATTGTTTTCATATATTTTTTAATCTAATCCCTGATTTTCACTTTTCTTCTACACATTATTTTACAAAAAATTACCCCTGCCAATGTACTAAGCATTGTAGCCAATATGGCTGGTGCTACAATTGATGCCGGACTTTGTGAGTGATACTGACTTCTGTATGCAATCATATTAACAGGAATTAATTGTAGAGATGATATATTAATTACTAGAAATGTACACATTTCATTTGTTGAGATATGACTCGGAATTAATTTTCCATTTTGAGGAATTGGTTCTTTTGACAGTTCTTCCATAGCCTTTAACCCTGCCGGTGTAGCTGCCCACCCCAGACCTAAAAGATTTGCGATAATATTTGTTGTAATGTGTGGTCTTGCTTTATGCTCTTTTGGCAAATTGGGAAATAACCATTTTACAACAGGCTCTAATCCTCTTTCCGCTTTTCTTATCAAACCAGCATTTTCTGCCACTTTCATAAAACCCATCCACATACTCATTATTCCCAACATGGTAATACAAAGTTTTACTGCTTCTTCCGCTGATTCTATTGCTCCATTTCCAACTTGTTCTATAGTCCCTGTGAGCACACCATATATTACCCCGATAACAATCATAAATGCCCAGATATAATTAAGCATATTATCCTCTTTATATAATATTTATTATCATCATATTACTTAAAAATCTGTCCTATGCTTAAAATATTTTTTTATATATATTTTCTTGTATTTTTAGTAAATATTGCTATATATTGTTCGTAATCTACTATATATATTTTACTTTTACCTAATTTTATTTATAACTCTATATAAAACACAAAAATATGCCTGTACTTCTTTGTTTTTATAAAAAAAGTTTGTTAATTTTTCTTTCCTATCTTTTCTTGACTAAAATTTCCATTCGTTTTAATATGATACCCGAATGGAGGATGAAACATATCCTATTCAAGAAGTAGCATTTTCAAATTAAGGAGGTATTTAAAATGAAAACCGTTACTGTAAACTTGAATTCAATTGAAAAAGTGAAATCCTTCGTAAAGGATATTACAAAATATGATAATGATTTTGATCTGGTTTCCGGGCGCCATTTAATTGATGCCAAATCAGTTATGGGTATTTTTGCACTAGACTTATCAAAACCATTGCAGCTTAACATTCACTCACAAAATCACGGCGATGAAATTGCTGAGGATCTAAAAGATTATATCTGCTAATTATCAATTGAATTTATAAAGCGGCCAGGTCGCACACCCCTAATCGAGTAGACTGATTTCTACTCAATTATGCAAGTGAACACCTCGAAGCACAGCTTCTCGTTGTTCATACGCCCGACAAATGATATTTTGTGCAAGCACAATATCGCTTGCCGGGCTTTTGCTACAAAAAAAGGGAAGTATCTGTCAACAAACGTTGTCCTATACTTCCCTCTTTTTTATTTTTACTTAATTAATTGATTATAAATATCCCGCTTCGATACTCCTCTGTCTTTTGCCGTCAGTCTCATGGATTCTTTTTTATCATTGCCCTGATTCATATAGTAATCCACATGTTCTTTTACTGTCATCTCCTGCCACCGTTTTCTCTTTTCCTCTTCTAGTTCTTCCTGTGGTTTTCCTGCAATGACCAGCACAAATTCCCCCTTTGGTTCCTTCTCGTAATAATATGTAATTGCCTCTTTAATTGTAGTCTGAAACACTTCCTCAAACTTCTTTGTCAGCTCTCTGCATATGGTCAAAGATCTGTCCCCTAAAACCTTTTCCAATTCTTTTAAAGTCTTCGTCAACCGATGCGGAGCCTCATAAATTATCATTGTTCTTGTTTCATTTTCAAGGTTTTCTAATACCCTTGCTTTTTCTTTTTTATCCTTTGGTAAGAATGCTTCAAAAACAAAACGTCTCGTCTTCTGCCCGGACATAGTAAGTGCCGTAATACAGGCTGCTGCACCAGGCAGTGATGTCACTTCTACACCAGCCTCAAAGCACTGTCGTACCAGCTCCTCTCCCGGATCAGAAATCCCTGGTGTTCCGGCATCTGTAATCAACGCAATATCCTTTCCCTGCAGCATCTCTTCCACCAGCGCCTTTGCCTTATCATATTTATTAAATTCATGATAACTGGTCATTGGGGTTTTAATATCAAAATGATTTAATAGCTTAATACTATTTCTTGTATCTTCTGCTCCAATTAAGTCAACTTCTTTTAACGTTCTCACCACCCTATACGTAATATCTTCAAGATTTCCTATAGGTGTAGCACACAAATATAATTTTCCTGCCATATCTTTTCCCTGCTTTATTTTTAATCAAACTATATACAATTGTTTTTTATATCTTACCATAAATTTTTAATATCTCTTCTGTAAAAACCCCCTGTGACTGATAAACGATTAACGGAGGCTCCACTTTCATCATCACTCCACCACCGCGGTGTCCTTCAATTAAAATCATATTTGCATCTTTATCTTCAAATGGATGCACCATTCTCAACCGTTTCGGTTCTATTTTATACTTATGCATCAAATGAATAATCTCGACCAGTCTTCTAGGTCTGTGTACCATATAAAATCTTCCACCAGGCTTCAATACTTTTGCTGTTTCTCTAATAACATCTTCTAAATTACATTTTATTTCATGTCTCGCTATCGCTTTTGGTTCTTCAAAATTTTTTAATCCATGATGCTCTGTCATATATGGTGGATTACAAGTCACAATATCAAAAATGGCTCCGCCAAAAATATCCGAAGCCTCTTTGATATCACCATTAATAATATTTATTTTATCCTGTAAATCATTAAGAAGAACGCTTCTTTTTGCCATGTCAGCACTTTGCTCCTGAATCTCGAGTCCGGTAAAATGATTCCCCTCAGTCTTCGCCTCTAAAAGCAACGGAATAATTCCTGTTCCCGTCCCTAAATCAAGAACCTTATCTCCTTTCCTTACTTCTGCAAATCCTGACAAAAGAACAGCATCCATGCCAAAACAAAATCGATTTCTATCCTGAATTATTTTGTAATCTTTACGTTCAAGCTCGTCAATGCGCTCTCCTTCTTTTAACTCAACTTTCACAATCCATTTCCTTTATAGAATCTTTTTCTTTACTGCTTTAACGATTAATCTAATTTAGAACCTTCAGAATCCTCTAATCCTTTTAACTCTTTCAGTTCCTCTACTGCTAAATCAAACTTCTTTTTCTTTGGCTTAAACTTCAATTCCTTTATAGCGTATTCTTTTACTTCCCTTTCGTCATTCTGCTCAATAACAATCTTAACTTTCTGACGAAGAACATTCACACTAACAACTTCACCTTTAAATCCATCAAAAGTTTTTACCATCTCTCCCACATCCGGAAGGTTTGAATTTAAATGTTCATATGCTTCCTGTTCATTTTTTAAACAACACATCAGTCTGCCACAAATCCCCGAAATCTTTGTAGGATTTAATGACAGATTCTGTTCTTTTGCCATCTTAATAGATACTGGAATAAATTCCGACAAATATGTGTTACAACACAATGGTCTTCCACAAATACCCATTCCGCCTAACATTTTTGTCTCATCTCTGACTCCTACCTGTCTCAGTTCAATTCTTGTTTTAAATACAGCAGCCAAATCCTTTACTAATTCTCTAAAATCAATTCTTCCATCTGCCGTAAAATAAAATAATACCTTGTTATTATCAAACGTATATTCTGTATCAATTAATTTCATTTCAAGGCCATGCTTCACAATCTTTTCTTTGCATATCTTAAAAGCTTTCTTTTCTTTTTCAATATTCTCCTCTGCTTTTTTATCATCTTCCGGTGTTGCTACTCTCATCACAGGTTTTAGAGGCATAACCACATCTTCTTCTGTAACCTCTTTTATATCTTCCACCACATATCCATATTCTACACCTCTGGCGGTTTCAACAATAACGTGGTCTCCCTTTTTTATATCTAAATCGGCCGGATCAAAATTATAAATTTTTCCTGCCTGCCTGAATCTTACTCCAATTACCTTTATCATTTCTTAATCCTTTCCTTTATCGTCAAAAACAGAACTTCCATTGTCACGTCAAAATTTACATTTGACTTTATTCTGCTTTGTGAAATATCTATAGCTTTTAGAACCTCATTTAAATCTAAATAATCTATTTTCTCTGACATCTCCTCAATAAGCTTATAATCATCTTGAAATATCAGGCTGTCAATGTCTTTTATTGCCTTATATAAAAGCACATCTCGAAACCAGATTCTCATAAGACTAAAATAGTCTTCTATCTGTTTTTTAAAAGATGCAGCTTCCTTGATATAACTAGAAATGATATCCATTCCTGCACGCTCAAGAGCTCCTAACATCCCAGTTACGTGTTGCTTTAATTCCTTAAATTCTTCTGATGTAGCAAGTTTTACAGCTTTTCCAGGGTTCCCCCCACTAAATACTGCTGCAACATTAGCTTCATAATTGCTTACATGATACTGTGATATTAACTGATTCTTAATAATTTCTTCTTTAACAGGTCTCATATTTAAAAGAACACATCTAGACAATATTGTTGGAAGAAACATATCCGCATTCGTGGTAAGCAAAATAATAATTGCATACTCTGGAGGTTCTTCTATTGTTTTTAAAAGAGCATTCTGTGCCTGCACTGTCATTTTCTCACTATTATCAACAATGTAAATCTTATATCTGCTGCTATATGGTTTTATATCAATATCATTATTAATCTGATCTCTAATTTCATCAACACCTATTCCTGACTTTTCATAAGTAACATACTTAATGTCCGGCTGGTTCTTTGACTCTGTCTGCTTACAGGAGTGACATTCACCACAAGCTCTCCCTATGACAGTTGTGTTTGTGTTCTGTTCTACAAAATTAAATTGCAAATTATTATCAGCATAAAATTCCGGATTATTTTCCACACACTGCAAAGCCTTAGCAAATGCTACTGCCAACCGCATTTTTCCTGTGCCCTCTTCTCCGTTAATAATATAAGCATGAGAAATCTTTCCCATTCTGATTGCATTTTCAAAATGCTTTATTATATGGTTTTGACCTAAAACTCTTGCTGACTGCATAATAACCTTTCTTTCAACAACACTACCTTTAATCATATCATATTTTCTGAATTGTTTCCACAATTTCAGAAATACACTCATCTAAATCATTATTATAATATCTTTTGCAAATTCCTGCTTTTACAATATTTTCTTCTTTAAAATCTTCCTCATCAGCCAGGAAACGTCTGCAAAGCTCTGCATATTTCGGTTCACTTTGTTCTCTTTCTCTCCTTACTGCCCTTTCAAGCCTTTCACCATTTTCTACTTCTATATATATAGGAACAACAACATTTCCTCCATAATATTTTACCATATCATTGTATGATTCCAATGTTCCAATATATAGATAATTTTCCTTTCCTAATTCAATTTGTCCATCATCTGCAGTAAAGTAACTCCATTTTCCATGAATGGTATTATAATCCCGGCATTCAATAACCAATTCGTTTTCCTTCATCTTGTTCAACATATCCTCTGAAACAAAATGATATTCCAAACCTTCAGTTTCACCAACACGCATAGGTCTGGTTGTATACCCAACTACTGTTTTTAGATTTAACTCTTTATCTTGCTTTAAATATTGAAAAATTGTATCCTTCCCACTACAGCTTTTTCCTAATACAAAAAATATCTTTGACATATTTACTCCAATTCTATTTATTAACTTTAACAACTTTAATTTTGTCTTTTTCTATTCCCTTAACATTCAAATTTATTTCTTTATAATATTGCAACTGCGCTATTAATTGTTTAGAGATAATTTCTCCAGGTACAATTAATGGAATTTCGGGAGGATATATGTATATATATTGTGCTGAAATTTTACCTTCCGACTTTACAAATAATCTTTCTTCTGATAACTTGCTCTTTGCTTCATATATAGACATAACTGTAATATTTTCTCTGTCTTTTAAATGTTCACTGTTGGTTAAAGTTTGTTCTTTTATAAACATATTTGTCTGCATAGATCCTTTTAGTTTATTATCTAATTCTTCTAAAACCTCTGCCAATTTTAAAATTTGCTGCATACTGTCACACATAGTAGTCATTCCTAATACATATTTTGCAGATGTCATCTCCATCTCAAAACCATAGTTCTTTCTAAGTTCTTCCTCTAAATCCTTTCCACTAATTTTAAAAGTATTTAGAAAAATACTAAGCTTGCAAATATCGAAATCATAAACACCACTTTTTCCAACGCACTCTTTTCCCAAAACTTTTATATTTTCCAAATTATTAACTTTTGTATAAAACATGTCCAAAGTTATTAACAATTTTTCCAGTTTTTCTCTTCCCCTATCTTGTAGCTCCCTGATACATTTATCAAGGCTTGCCATTAACACATAAGAAGGACTGCTAGTTTGATATATGGCTATAGTCTCCATTATTTGTTCCGTCTCTATTCTATTTCCACATAAATGTAAAAAAGCTGTTTGTGTCATTGCCGGTAAAGTTTTATGAGCACTCTCAATTACAATGTCTGCGCCTAACTTATATGCCGGTTTAGGCAATCCCTCACAAATCCCTAAATGGGCTCCATGTGCCTCATCCACAATTAGTATGCTTCCATACTTATGTACAACTTTTGCAATGTTCTCTATATCTGATACAATCCCTTCATATGTAGGACTGGTAACAACCACCGCTTTTACCTTTTCTCCATTTTCTTCTGCCTTTTGCAACTGTTTCTCAATATCTTTCGGATTATATCCACCATATATACCATATTCGTCTATAATCTGTGGATAAATATACCGTGCTTTTAAATTTCTAAGCTCTATCGCATTATATACTGCTTTATGACAATTCCTTCCTATAATAATACAGTCCCCAATCCTCGTCACCGTATTAATTGCTGTCAACAAACCACAAGAACTTCCATTCACCAAAAACCAGGTTTTATCCGTTCCAAAAAACTCACTGGCATTGTCCATACACTCTTTTATAATTCCCTCTGGATGATGAAGATTATCAAAACCACTTATTTCCGTAATATCTATTTCATATGGATCAACTAACAACTTTTCCCGCCTCTTATGCCCCGGCATATGAAAAGGATATTTTCCATTTTGTCTATATTCAATTAATTTTTCATATAATCCTTTATCACTCATAGGCTTGATTATAACATAAAAAAAGAAGGATTACGATAAACAATCCTTCTTTTAAATTAATTAACTTTAATATATATTCTCTTAACTATAAAAAACAGTGCCCAGTTCCGGAATCGAACCAGAGACACGAGGATTTTCAGTCCTCTGCTCTAC
>CAJUBZ010000005.1:0-62489 GCA_910584795.1 uncultured Eubacterium sp.
TATCGGTTCGCAGGAGCAGAGACATTTCACTGCCGGAAGAGAATACAGAGGAAATACTGGAACTCGAATTACTTGATTACATTTATAAAAGAAAACATAGAATTAATATCAAGTTAAGATTTGATTTTCAAAATCAAATCTTAAGACTTACCTGAGAAAAAATCATCAAGATTTTTTCGAAGATGAAGTCGGTACTTGAGATATTAATTCTATGTTTTCTTTTTAATAAATGTTCAAGTAATGAGGTGAAGGTATTTCCTCTGTATTCTCTTCCAGCAGGAAAGTCTCCTCCCCACAAACCGAAATTTGCCTTTTTTTTAATTGTAACGTATACTTGTCTAGGAAAAAGGGAATTATTAACAGTTAAGAATGCAGAGTTAAGAATTTCTGGAAAAGAATAAAGATAAAGAGAGAGTTGTTATGTTTCGATTACTTAGATATTTAAATAGTTATAAAAAGGAGTCAGTCTTAGCACCATTATTTAAAATGCTGGAAGCCTGTTTTGATTTAATGGTTCCGCTGGTTGTGGCTTCTATTATTGATTCGGGTATAGCTAAAAGGGATATACCATATGTGTGGAAAATGGGAGGTGTACTTTTATTTTTAGCGATTGTAGGACTGGCATTTTCTATTACTGCACAGTATTTTGCGGCAAAAGCCTCGGCAGGGTTTGGAAAAAAATTACGTCATGATTTATTTGGGCACATTGAAAGTTTGTCTTATACACAGATAGACAAATATGGTGCCTCAACATTTATAACTCGAATGACAGCAGATGTTAATCAGATTCAGACACAGGTAAATATGGTGCTCCGTCTACTGCTTCGTTCGCCATTTATTGTGATTGGTGCTATGCTTATGGCGTTTACAGTTGATGTGAAAACAGCAATGGTGTTTGTTATTTCTATTCCGGCATTGTCTGTGATTGTCTATGGGATTATGCTGATTACAATTCCTCTATACAAAAGGGTGCAGGGAATGCTTGATAAAGTAATGTCCAGTACACGTGAAAATCTAAGTGGGACAAGAGTTATCAGGGCATTCAATCAGGAAAGTGATGAGATAGAAGATTATAATGAAGAAAATCAGGTTTTAAATAAGTTTCAAATTTTTGTTGGAAGAATTTCCACATTAATGAATCCGGCAACTTATATTGTTGTAAATTTTGCAATTATTGCAATTCTTTGGGTTGGCGGACAGAGAGTTGAGACTGGCTCCATGTCGCAGGGGCAGGTTGTTGCATTGGTAAATTATATGTCTCAGATTTTGGTAGAGCTAATCAAACTGGCAAGCCTTATTATTAATCTTACAAAAGCATTTGCCTGTGCAAGACGTGTAAATGATATATTTGATATACCGGCAGACTTAGATTATGGTACATTAACAGAGGGTATCGATAAAACGGTAAAAGTTGAATTTGATAATGTTTCCTTAAAATATGAAGGTGCAGGAGACAATTCTATTGAAAATGTAAATCTGAAAGTAAATACAGGCGATACCATTGGTGTAATTGGTGGAACCGGTAGTGGAAAAACAACGCTGGTTAATATGATTCCGGGGTTCTATGATGCAACAGAAGGGGTTGTAAAGATAGAAGGTTCTGATATTAAAGAATTTAAGAAGTCAGCACTTAGGGAAAAGATTGGTATTGTGCCTCAGAAATCTCTTTTATTTAAAGGAACGATACGAAGCAATCTTTTATGGGGGAATGGTGATGCAACAGAAGAAGAGTTGATTGATGCATTGAAGAAATCCCAAAGTTATGATTTTGTTATGGAAAAAGAAAATGGATTAGATACAGAAGTAGCACAGGCCGGAAGAAATTTTTCAGGAGGTCAGAAACAGAGACTCACAATTGCAAGAGCGTTGGTTCGAAAGCCGGAAATTCTTATATTAGATGACAGTTCTTCGGCATTGGATTTTGCAACTGATGCGAAACTTCGAGCGGAAATAAAAAACATAGAAGGCGTAACAACTTTTGTTGTATCTCAAAGGACATCTTCCATTATGCATGCAGACCAAATTATTGTATTAGATGATGGAGAGGTTGTTGGTTTAGGTACACATGAAACATTATTGAAAGATTGTGATGTTTACAGAGAAATATATCAGTCTCAGTTTAAACAGGCAGAGAAGGAGGGCAGATAAATGAAAAATATTATTTCACAAAAATCAGCCATGAGAGAGCTGCTTACAAGAATTAAAAAGTATTGGTATATGATTTTTGCATCAGTAATCTTTGCATCGGTATATGTGGTATTGTCACTCTATATTCCAAGATTAATTGGTTATGGAACAGATAAAATCATTGCACAGGGAAAAGTAAATTTTGATGGTTTAGAGAGTGTGATTGGTGAAATTTTTATTTGCACAATTGTTGCAGCAATCGCATGGTGGATTATGGGATTATGCAACAATCGTATTACATTTAATGTTATCCGTGACATCAGGCAGGAGGTGTTTGCAAAAATCCAGAAACTTCCCGTGGGTTATATTGATTCCCGTTCCAGTGGAGATATTGTAAATAATGTTATTACGGATGTGGACCAGCTGGCAGACGGACTTTTAATGGGATTTTCAAATCTGTTTACCGGCGTCATCACGATACTTTTTACATTAATATTCATGATACAGATAGATTGGAAAATCGCATTGGTTGTGATATGTATTACGCCGGTTTCATTTTTTGTTGCAAGTTTTATTGCCAAAAGAACTTATTATATGTTTCGGAAACAGTCAGAGATTCGTGGGGAGCAGACCGGGATTGTAGACGAAGTTTTTGGTGGAATTAAGGTAGTTAAAGCATTTGGTCAGGAAGAAAATATGATGTCGGCGTTTGACGATACGAACGACAGGTTAAATGAAATTAATGTAAAGGCAACCTTTTTCTCATCTATTACAAATCCAAGTACCAGGTTTGTCAACAACATTGTGTATGCCGGTGTGGCAATCAGTGGAGGACTTGAGGCAATCATTACAGGAGGTATTACCGTAGGTGGATTGATGACGGTACTTAGTTATGCAAATCAATATACAAAGCCTTTTAACGAAATATCAGGAGTTGTGACGGAACTGCAGAATGCATTGGCTTGTGGAGCTAGAGTGTTTTCTGTTATGAAAGAAGAGCCGGTTGCCAACATTCCAGAAACGGAAGATACTGTTCTAACAGATGTTTCCGGTAAGGTAGATATATGCGATGTTAGTTTTTCTTATGAACCAGATAGAGAGTTAATTAACGACTTAAATCTTCATATTGAGCCGGGACAAAGAGTAGCGATTGTTGGACCGACCGGTTGTGGAAAAACTACAATTATTAATCTCTTGATGCGTTTTTATGATGTAAATACAGGAGAGATTAAGGTTGATAATAAAAATATAAAGGATATTACAAGGAAAAGTCTAAGAGATTCTTATGGTATGGTACTTCAGGAAACATGGCTTAGAAATGCTACTGTAGCAGAAAATATTGCTATGGCAAATCCTGATGCTGCAAGAGAAGAAATTGTGGAGGCAGCAAAACAGAGCCATGCCCACAGTTTTATTAAACGTTTACCACAAGGATATGATACGGTCATTGGAGAGGATGGAGGAAACCTTTCTCAAGGACAGAAACAGCTTTTGTGTATTGCAAGAGTGATGTTAAACCTGCCACCTATGTTGATATTGGATGAGGCGACTTCTTCTATTGATACCCGTACTGAAATCCGTATTCAGCGGGCATTTAATAAAATGATGCAGGGGCGTACAACGTTTATTGTTGCCCATAGACTTTCTACGATAAAAGAGGCAGATGTTATTTTGGTAATGAATGCCGGAAAAATTATTGAACAAGGAAGTCATGAGGAGTTATTGGATCAAGAAGGCTTTTATTATAACTTGTATAATAGTCAATATCAGTAAATTGATAAATCGGAGAAGAAGATTACACGTAGATTTATAGAAAAAATGATTTTAAACATGTAAAATTGGGGGGATTTCAATAAAGTACCGATAAAGATTACACGTAGATTCATTGAAAGAATGAATTTACACGTGTAATCTTTTTTGAGTTGAAAAAAAATCAGATAAATATTACACGTAAATATATGAAAAATTAAATTAGTACGTGTATTCCTTTTATATTTGCCACCGACAGACTAAAATCTTCAAAGAATTATTGGGTATTTTTCAATTCTTTCATCTGTCGTAGTAAAAAATATAAGAACACTCCCACGAGTACCAATCCGCTGACTCCCGATGAAACGAAACGAAAGACTTTTCCATGAAATGATGAAAAACTTAAAATATATTTTACGAGCCATCCGGCAGCCATACTACAAAGAACCCAAATGACAGGGCGAATGATATTGTCTACACAATCAAAAGAAAAATGAATATCTTTTTTTATGTATCTGCCATGTAATAACGTGATTAATAAATCACTGCCCAATAGTCCCCAGAGGTAGCCTACAATGCCTATTTGTGGAACGACAAACCAAAGGCAGGCAAGACGGATAGCGGTACCAATAACATTGTGAACAAATGCAGTATTTGTACGTCCCAATCCATGCAGAATGGACCCCATCGTAATAGATAAATACATAAAAGGGCAGAGCCATGCCAGAATTTTAATATATTCGCCGGCCTGAGAATGTCCGAAAACAGTCCCACCTATAAAATCTCCAAAATATAAAAAGAATCCTATAAAAAATATTCCCATTACTACAGAAAACCATATAGATATTTCTGTGGTTTTTCTTACCTGCAATTTGTTACCACTAGTATTTGCACCTGCAATTGTTGGAAGAATCATTGTGGAAACAGAGGTATTAATAGCAGAAGGAAATGATATTACTGGTAAAGCCATTCCTGTAAGAATTCCGTAAATACTAAGGGCATTGTCAGAAGACAGACCACTTTTTGTTAATACAATTGGAACAAGAATTGCCTCAAAACACTGCAAAAAGGTAATCATTATTTTGTTTATTGTTAATATGTACGAAACAGAAAATAATTTTTTCATTGATGAAAAAAGTTCTTTGACTTTAAAAGAATAACTTTTTTCGCCAGTGAGGGCAATAATACAGAAAATAACACCAAATGATTCAGCAATAATCATAGAATAAACTGCAACCATTGGCGTGATTTTAATATGATTTCCTACACAGACCAATCCGATAATAAAAATAGATGCAACTTTTACAATCTGCTCAATAATAGATGAAACTGCCGGAACAAAAGTTTTTTTCATGCCCAGATAATAACCTGAGATACAGGAATGAAATGTTGCCAGAGGAATGGTTATGGAAGCATACTTTAACAATTCATAGCATTGTACATTTTTAATAATATGTATTGAAATTGGCTGTGCGTAAAAGTAAAGCAATATGGTTGTCAGAGATGAAAGCATTAGTGACATAATCAGACTGCTGATTAAAATCATAAACTTGTTTGCTTTATTTCTGCTTTCAGCGACAAATCTGGAAACCGCAATCTGGATTCCGCCACAACTAAGAGCAATACAAAAACCAAGCACTGGAAAAATCAATTGAAAAATTCCCATGCCTTTAGCACCTATTAGGTTTGATAAGAATATTCTATATAAGAAACCAAGAACTCTACTTATTAAAGTGGCGGTTGTAAGTACAATCGTACCTTTGATAATTTGTTTTTTTACAGACATATAATCACAAAAAATACTTGTTTATACAATCTATTCTAAATATTAGAAAAAATACTATTAAATTTTAAAAAGGAGTAAACCATGATTTATTTGGACAATGCGGCAACAACAAAAATTTGTGACAGGGCAGTACACGCAATGGAACCATACTTAAATGAGATGTATGGAAACCCTTCCGGAATATATAATTTTTCAAAAGTGTCAAAAGAGATGGTGGAAAGGACAAGAGCGACCATTGCATCTGCAATTCATGCAAAGCCGGAAAATATTTTTTTTACATCAGGAGGAACAGAATCAGACAATTGGGTTCTCGAAAATGCTGCAAGATACGGAAGACATATTATAACATCTGAAATAGAGCATCATGCAATTTTAAATAAATGTGAAAATTTAAGTAAGAGAGGTATTGATATATCTTATGTAGGTACTGACAGAATGGGTTTTGTAAATCCATATGAATTGGAATCGCATATTAGAAAAGATACAGCATTGATATCAATTATGTTTGCTAACAATGAAATCGGAACAATACAGCCGGTAAAAGAAATTGGAAGAATAGCAAGAAGAAGGAAGATATTATTTCACACGGATGCAGTTCAGGCATTTGGGCATATTCCAATTAATGTGGATGAGATGAACATTGATATGTTAAGTGCCAGCAGTCATAAGTTCCATGGACCAAAAGGAGTTGGTTTTCTTTATATAAGAAATCCGGAGAATGTAGAGTCTCTGATTTTTGGCGGAGGACAGGAAAAAGGACGAAGGGCAGGTACTGAGAATGTTGCAGGCATTGTGGGAATGGGAGCTGCTGTAGAAGAAGCCATGGAAAAGCTGAATCAGAGAATGGAAAAAGAAATAGAATTAAGAAACTATTTAATTAATCGGGTATTAAGAGAGATTCCGTATGTTAAATTAAATGGTCATATGTCAAAACGGTTACCGGGAAATGCAAATTTTACGATTGCAGGAATTGATGGAACATCTCTGGTAATTCTTATGGACAATGATGGAATTTGTGTATCGGCAGGTTCTGCATGTTCGGCAGGCGATGATTCACCTTCTCATGTGATTAGAGCGATCGGTATTCCGGATCAATATATTTATGGAACAATTCGATTAACATTGTGTGCGGATAATACGAGAGAAGAGATAGATTATACAATTCACAGATTAAAGGAAAATGTAATGCAGATGCGTTCTATATAAATAAAAGGCGGCTGGCACAGCTGCCTTTTAACTGTTTTAGAAAAATAATGTATATTTTAATTGTATATAATATTTCTTGGTGTTACTATATATTTATAGAAAATAGTGTACGGATATTAGAGGAAAGGAAGAAAAAGTATGAAAAGATTTACATCATTTATATTAGTAATTGTCTTAGTATTTGTTGAAATATTTACATTATCACCAAAAACAATATTGGCAAAGAACGGAAAGACTGCACTGAGCCGCAAAAAGATAACGCTGAAAGTTGGAAAAAAGAAAACAATAAAGTTAAAGAATGCAAAGAAGAGAGTAAAATGGAAAGTTATCAAAGGAAAGAAAGTAGTAAGAATTACGAAAATATCGGGCAAAAGGAAAAATGTAATTAAGATAAAAGGACGAAAGGCAGGAACAGCACAGATTAAAGTAAAATGTGGGAAGAAGACATATAAAGTAAGGATTAGAGTGAATAATCCCACAAAAGAAGGACATAAAGTTCCGGCGACAAAGCCGGAAGAAAAGACAACATCAGAGGAAGAGACAACGTTAGCTCCTGTAAAATATGCAACAGTGAAGTTTGATACAGATGGAGGACCGTTGGTAGATGATATGATTTGTGAGATAGGTAAACCTTATGGTGAATTGCCTGACTTACAATGGGAGTCATCAGGAACATTAGAGTATTCTTGTTTAGGCTGGTTTACGGAGTATCGTTCAGGAAAAAGAATTCGAGAAACAGATATATGTACAGGAGATATTACATTATATGCGTTTATTATAGCAGTAGGCGGAGATATATCACATGACCATGAAAAGAATCTATATGTAGAATAATTAAAGGATACAAACGATAAGGGAGGGAATGATATATGAAAAAGAAAATTTGGAATAGAGGATATAAAAACTATTTTCTTTTCATTGCTATTATATTTTTATCGACAATATCGGCAAAAAATACTGCTGCAGCTAAAGGGGGGGCAGAGTATTTGGAACAGACATTGCCTGTAATGAAAGAGGAATCGTCAACAATACAGAATATTGAAATTCCTTCAAAATATTTAGGTCAGTTAAGAGAAACATTGCCCGATAAGTATGGAGACAACAAGAAACAGGTATATGATCAAGGTAAATTTGGTTGCTGTTGGGCTTTTGCAGGAACATCTTTATTCGAATATACTATAGATAAAAGAGAAAATATTTCCAATACATCTTTTTCGGCAGAGCATATGATAGAGAAAACATCTTATATTGGAAATTGTGGATTTCTGGCACAGACAAAAGATGCAGGAGGAAATCAGGATCAATGTGCTGCTTATTTTGTATCCGGATATGGTCCTGTGTCAGCGGACAAATACCCTTGGCAGAACAAATTAGAGATGATTCCGTAATATGATTTTGGCAGAGCAGAATATCGTGCGAGAGATATTGAGTTTATGACAAGCAAGAGAGTAAACAATGGTCCTTTGGCAGATGAAATTAATCAGTGGGTTAAAGAATCAGTTTATAACAACGGAGCAGTATATGCCAAAATCTATTCTGATGAGCAGGGGGAAAGTTCAAAAAGTGAATATATCGGCAGCGATAATATATCTTATTTTGTTCATGATATGACAACTCACAGAACAAACCATGCAGTGTTGATTGTGGGCTGGGATGATAACTGGTCCAAAAGCAGGTTCAAACATCAGCCAAAATCCAATGGGGCATGGCTGGTAAGAAACAGTTGGGGTAGTAATTATTGGGATAATGGATATTTCTGGGTATCATATGAAGATATGACACTTGCTCCTAAAATGACAATCTATGATTATGAAGAGATGACTGATAACGAGAAAGTTTACAATCTGGATGAATCAGGTGCAGGTACTGATTATACATTGTTAAACTCAGAGCAAGGCTTTCTGAATGTATTTGATATAGAAAACAAAGAAAAATTGAAATCAGTAACCTATTATGTAACTCCGACAACTGCGTCATGCCAGTTGTTCTATGTACCAATAGATAGTAATGGTATGCCTGAGTTATCACAAAAAGTTAAATTAAGTGATGAAGAGGTAAATCAATATTCGGGATATCATACAATTGATATAAAACAGGATATTGTACAATCACAGGGAACAAAGTGTGGTATTATGGTTTATATGAAAGATAGTTACAGGGTATCCATCGGAGTAGAGGATGGTTATACGGATCAGACAGAGGCTACGTTATATAGAGGAGAAAGTTTTTTGGTTGACAGTGATGGAAATATTACGGATTTTATTGACGTGGATACACAAGATAAAGGAGTTAATTTTACGGACAAAAAAGGAAATTTTTCTATAAAATTAGTAACAGAGGATATCAGTAAAAAAATATCAGATTGCGAAATAAAAGGAATTATATCAAAGAAATATACAGGTCAGCCAATAAAACAAAACATAACCATAACAGATAGTGGGAAAACATTGATTGAGGGAACGGATTACATATTAAATTATAAAGATAATATTAATGCTGGAACAGCTGAAATAATTGTTAAAGGAATTGGAGATTATTCAGGCACATCTATTCAAGAATTTACAATAGAAAGAGCCAGTATGTCAGAGTGCAATGTAGCAAAAGTTCCAGAACAATGTTATACAGGGGATACGGTTATTCCAATTTTTTCAGTGACATATTTAGGAAGACAATTACAAAGAGGCATTGATTATTCAATTGTTGTATTTTCTGCATGTAATGTGGGGACAGCAAGAATTTGTCTGATAGGTTGTAATAATTTTGCAGGATCAAGGATAGAGCAATTTATTATAACGAACGATTTTTCGTATGCAATAATAGAACCAATAGAAGATATGATATATAGCGGATTGACCAGAGGACCTTCTAAAACTCCTAAAGTAACTTTAGGAGGAAGAGTGATGGAGCAGAATGTGGATTATGTTGTGACTGTTCAGCCGCATTATAATTGTGATGTCGGAACATATTCTTATATTGTTATTGGAACAGGAAAATACACTGGAAGTAAAACCATTACATATAACGTAATTCCGGCACAGATAAATAAAGTTTCAGTATCTGCAATTGAAAGCCAGAAATATACCGGTAAGGAGATACAACCAAATCTTATACTTAAATATAATGGTATTATATTGGAGGAAGGAAAAGATTATACTGTATCATATAGCAATAATATAAATGTTGGAGCAGCAACAATAATTATCGAAGGAAAAGGTAATTTTACCGGTACGCTGCAGACAGGTTTTACGATTACAAATTAATACTAGTAATACATAAAAATAGAGACTATTAGAGAATCGGTGTATTCTTAATAGTCTCTATTTCATATAAATGAGGTTATATTGTAAATATTTTTAGACAATATTTATCTGTAATTCCCCTGATTCTATCAAATCCATATCCGATATCACATGCCTTATGGGCATCAGAACCAACTGTTACATATTCTCCGCCTAATTCTTTATATCGCTTAATAATGTCTGTATGAGGATTTGGAAAAGTAAATCCTTTTGCTAGATTTGCAGTGTTAATTTCTAATTTAATGTTCTTATTAATAATGAAATTTAAAATTTCATCAATCACATCTGTATAATCAGCTACAGAATAATTCGTGTCCTTATTCGGACTGTATCGTACTATATAATCCATATGTCCGAGAGTATCTATAGAATCAAACATTTTCAGACCGTCCAATAAGGTATGAAAATAAAGTTCAAAAGTTGCTCTGTCTTTTCGTTCTTTCCAGAATTCTGTATAATATGGATCCATATTGTCCACAATATGACAGGAACCAATTACAAAATCGAACGCATTGGAAGCAATCAGGTTCTGGCATTGAGATTTTGTGCCTTTCATCAGACCAAGCTCAATGCCTTTTAAAATATGGATTTGCCCAGCATGTTTTTCTCTTGCTGAATCAATTACAGAAAAATAATCTGCAACAGGAATAGAAGGACTTTCACCGGGAACAGGCCAGTTAAAATCCTGATGGTCTGTAATGGCAATCTGTTTCATGCCAAGCGAAATGGCTTTTGTAATAATATTGTCTAATGTTTCGTCGGAATCAAAAGAGAAACCGCTGTGAACATGATAATCTGAAAACATAATCTTCTCCAATGTGTTTATTTGCACCGAAATACAGTTCAGCCAACAGCTCGAATCCGCTGCGCTACTTCTCGCTGTTATGGCTCACCATATGATACAACTTAAATATAACAAATTGCCTGCAAGCCGTCAATTTGCTATATTTAAGCTGTATCGCATGGCTGAACTGTTGCAAATTGACAAAAATTTAACAAAAAACCAAGAAAAACCATAAAAATACCTTGATATTTATAAATTAATTATGTAAAATAAGCATTAGGTTAATGAAAGTTAACAAAATTTATTCTTTATATTTTATTTAGGAGGAAAAATCAAATGGCAGTTAAAGTTGCAATTAACGGATTTGGACGTATTGGACGTCTTGCTTTCAGACAGATGTTTGGTGCTGAAGGTTATGAAGTAGTAGCTATCAATGACTTAACAAGTCCTAAAATGTTAGCTCATTTATTAAAGTATGATTCATCACAGGGTAAATATGAAAAAGCTGAATCAGTTTCAGCTACAGAAGATTCTATCATCGTTGATGGTAAAGAAATCAAAATCTACGCTGAAGCAGATGCTTCAAAGTGCCCTTGGGGAGAACTTAATGTAGACGTTGTTTTAGAGTGTACAGGTTTCTACACATCTAAAGATAAAGCACAGGCACATATTGATGCTGGTGCAAGAAAGGTTGTTATCTCAGCTCCAGCTGGAAATGATCTTCCAACAATCGTTTACAATACAAACCACGAGACATTAAAAGCAGAAGATACAATTATTTCAGCTGCTTCATGTACAACAAACTGTTTAGCACCTATGGCTGATGCTCTTAACAAATATGCAGCTATCCAGTCAGGTATCATGGTAACAATCCATGCTTACACAGGTGATCAGATGACTCTTGACGGACCTCAGAGAAAGGGTGACTTAAGAAGATCAAGAGCAGCAGCAGTGAATATCGTACCTAACTCAACAGGTGCTGCAAAGGCTATCGGATTAGTTATTCCAGAATTAAACGGAAAATTAATCGGTTCTGCACAGAGAGTTCCTACACCAACAGGTTCAACAACAATCTTAACAGCAGTTGTTAAGGGAACAGATGTTACTGTTGAAGGAATCAACGCAGCTATGAAAGCAGCAGCTAATGAGTCATACGGATACAATGAAGATGAAATCGTATCATCAGATATCGTTGGTATGAGATATGGTTCATTATTCGATGCTACACAGACAATGGTAGCTAAAGTTGATGATGACACATATGAAGTACAGGTTGTTTCATGGTATGATAATGAAAATTCATACACAAGCCAGATGGTTAGAACAATCAAATACTTCTCAGAGTTAGCATAGAACATTGCAGAAAATTAATTAGATCCAAAAGGGGTCCGGCTTTGATGGCCCGGACCTCTTTTCATATGAAAGGAGCACAGTATGCTTAATAAAAAATCAGTTGATGATATCAATGTGAAAGGACTAAAAGTTTTAGTTCGTTGTGACTTTAACGTGCCTTTAAAAGAAGGTGTGATTACAGATGAGAATCGTCTTGTAGCAGCACTTCCTACAATTAAAAAATTAATTAACGATGGAGGAAAGGTTATCCTTTGCTCACATCTTGGAAAACCAAAGGGAGAACCAAAGCCGGAATTAACACTTGCACCGGTTGCAGTCAGACTTTCAGAGTTATTAGGACAGGAAGTAAAATTTGCAGCAGATGATAATGTAGTAGGTGAAAATGCAAAAGCAGCAGTAGAAGCTATGAATGATGGAGATGTTGTACTTCTTCAGAATACTCGTTACAGAGCAGAAGAAACAAAGAACGGCGAAGCGTTCTCAAAAGAACTTGCTTCTCTTTGCGATGTATTTGTAAACGATGCTTTTGGTACAGCTCATAGAGCACATTGTTCAAATGTTGGTGTTACAGAATATGTAGATACAGCAGTAGTTGGTTACTTGATGCAGAAAGAAATTGATTTCTTAGGAAATGCAGTAAACAACCCAGTGAGACCTTTTGTTGCTATTCTTGGTGGCGCAAAGGTTGCTGATAAGTTAAACGTTATCAATAACTTACTTGAGAAGTGTGATACTTTAATTATCGGTGGTGGTATGGCATATACATTTGTAAAAGCTCAGGGTGGAAATGTCGGTATCTCTTTAGTAGATGATACAAAACTTGATTACTGTCTTGATATGATGAAAAAAGCTGAAGAACTTGGAAAGAAAATCTTACTTCCAATTGATACAGTTGCTGCAGACGGATTCCCAAATCCAATTGATGCAGAAATTGAGACAATGATTGTACCAACAAATGCTATCCCGGATGATAAGGAAGGTCTTGATATTGGACCTAAGACAAGAGAGTTATTTGCAGATGCAGTTAAGAGTGCTAAGACGGTTGTATGGAACGGACCTATGGGCGTTTCAGAAAACCCATGTCTTGCAGGTGGTACTATTGCAGTAGCAGAAGCATTAGCAGAAACAGATGCAACTACTATTATTGGTGGTGGCGATTCAGCAGCTGCAGTAAACAACCTTGGATTTGGTGATAAGATGACTCACATCTCAACAGGTGGTGGAGCTTCACTTGAGTTCTTAGAAGGAAAAGATTTACCAGGTGTTGTAGCAGCAAATGATAAATAATTGATTGAGTTGTGTATTGAGAACGAAAGGAATGTGCGATTGTGCTTGCACAAATAAGCACATTTCCTTTTGGGCGATAATGCGAAGCATGAATCAGATTTTTAATCTGATTCATACACAACAGCTGATAGGACGCGCGACAATAGCGAGAGCGCGAAGCGGTCGAGCCTGTCAGAAAGCGTTCTAATACATTTAAGGAGATTTTACAATGAGAAAGAAAATTATCGCAGGCAACTGGAAGATGAACAAAACTCCTAGCGAGGCAGTTGCATTGATTAATGAGTTAAAACCATTAGTAGCAAATGATGAAGTAGACGTAGTATTCTGCGTACCTGCAATTGATTTAGTTCCAGCAATGGAAGCTGCTAAGGGGACAAATATTAACATCGGTGCTGAAAACATGTATTTTGAAGAGAGTGGTGCTTACACAGGTGAGATTGCTCCAAACATGCTTACAGACATCGGAGTAAAATATGTAATCATCGGACATTCAGAAAGAAGAGAGTACTTTGCTGAAACAGATGAAACAGTAAACAAGAAAGTTCTGAAAGCTTTTGAGCATGGCATCACACCAATTATCTGTTGTGGTGAGACTCTTGAGCAGAGAGAACAGGGAATCACAATTGATTTCATTCGTCAGCAGATTAAGATTGCATTTATGAATGTAACAGCAGATCAGGCTAAGGAAGCGGTTATCGCTTACGAGCCAATCTGGGCTATTGGAACAGGAAAGACTGCTACATCTGATCAGGCTGAAGAAGTATGTGCAGCGATTAGAGAATGTATCGCAGAAATCTATGATGATGCTACAGCAGCAGCAATCAGAATTCAGTATGGTGGTTCTATGAACGCAGGTAATGCAGCAGAATTGCTTGCAAAACCTGACATTGATGGTGGATTAGTAGGCGGAGCAAGCCTGAAACCTGAGTTTGGACAGATAGTTAATTACAATAAATAATATATAGAATATGCAGGACACTGTTCTTTTGGTGTTCTGCATTATTGATATTATAGGAGGCAGATAATGGCAAAGAAACCAGTAGTATTAATGGTCTTAGATGGCTATGGATTGAATGACAAAACAGAAGGAAATGCTATCGCTATGGCAGATACGCCAGTGATGGACAAGTTAATGGCAGAGTATCCTTTTGTAAAAGGAAATGCATCAGGAATGGCAGTAGGACTTCCGGAGGGACAGATGGGTAACTCGGAAGTAGGACATATGAATATTGGTGCAGGAAGAATTATCTATCAGGATCTTACAAGAATTACAAAAGATATTGAGGATGGTACATTCTTTGAAAATAAAGTATTGCTTCAGGCAATAGAGAACTGCAAAAAAAATAATTCAGACTTACATTTATGGGGATTATTATCTGATGGTGGTGTACACAGTCATAACACACATTTATATGGCCTGTTAGAAATGGCAAAGAAAAATGGATTAAAGAATGTTTACGTTCATGCATTTTTAGATGGCAGAGATACACCTCCGGCATCAGGTAAGGATTATGTGGAAGAATTAGAAGCAAAGATGGCTGAAATCGGTGTAGGTAAGGTTGCATCATTATCAGGTCGTTATTATGCAATGGACAGAGATAACAACTGGGATCGTGTAAAGATGGCATACGATTCTTTAGTAACTGGCGAAGGTGTAAAGGCTACAGATGCAGTACAGGCAATGGCAGATTCTTATGCAGATGAGAAGACAGACGAGTTTGTACTTCCGACAGTAATTACAGATGAAAATGGAAAGCCTTTATCATTGGTAAAGAATGGAGATTCCGTTATTTTCTTTAACTTCCGTCCGGATAGAGCCAGAGAATTAACAAGAGCATTCTGTGATGATAAGTTTGAAGGATTTGAAAGAGAATTTTTAAACACAACATTTGTCTGCTTTAAAGATTATGATGAAACAATTCCTAATAAAATGATTGCATTTGAAAAAGAAGAAATTAAGAATACATTTGGAGAATTTTTGGCTGCGAATGGAAAGAAGCAGTTACGTCTGGCTGAAACAGAGAAATATGCACACGTAACATTCTTCTTTAATGGTGGTGTTGAAGACCCTAATACAGATGAATTTAGATTATTGGTTAATTCACCAAAGGATGTTGCAACATATGACTTAAAGCCTGAAATGAGTGCTCCGGAAGTTGGAATGGACTTAGTAGAAGCAATTAAATCAGATGAATATGACGTAATTATTATTAACTTTGCAAATCCGGATATGGTAGGTCATACAGGGGTGATTCCAGCTGCAGTGAAGGCTGTTGAGCGAGTAGACAGCTTAGTTGGTGAAGCAGTTGAAGCAGTAAAAGATGTAGATGGTGTATTATTCATCTGTGCCGACCATGGAAATGCAGAAAAGATGGTAGATTACGAAACAGGTGCACCACATACAGCACACACAACAAACCCTGTTCCATTTATTTTAGTAAATGCAGATCCTTCATGGAAATTAAGAGAAGGCGGATGCTTAGCAGATATCGCTCCGACATTAATTGAAGTAATGGGATTAGAACAGCCAAAAGAAATGACAGGAAAATCATTGATTGTTAAATAATATATACGATGATAATGAGCCGTGTATAAATAAAAAAAGTCCGATATAGGTTACTTATAATCGGACTTTTTTTTACTTTTTTCAAAAATATAAAAAAGCCTCCCCTGTTCTGACCAACAGAGTAGGCGATGTCCGTTAGGACAAAACCCTTGTGGCTACCACTTATGTGGATGATTATGCCATCTCTAATTAAAATATAACATGAATAATCAATATTAACATAAATTTGATATTTATATATTTACTATTATATTTAGGAGATAAAATGGAAAACAGAAGAAAAAATTATAAGAAATATCATTCAGTATATCATAGAAGAAGGTGTCTGAATGTAAAAAAGTTTTCGGCAAATTTATTAAAAAGTAATAAAAACCTCTCAAATGTGCAAAATAAGTGTAAATAGTACATTGGGAGGTTTTTTTATGTATAAATACTTAAAAATAGTAAATATCAAGGGAAGAGAAGTAATGGATTCCAGAGGAAATCCTACAGTAGAGGCAGAAGTCACAGTAAAGGTAGATGGGAAGGCAGGAGAGCTGTTTACCGGAAATGCGATTGTACCATCCGGTGCATCTACCGGTCAGTTTGAGGCTGTGGAGTTAAGAGATGATGACGACAGATATGTTGGAAAAGGAGTACAGCAGGCGGTAAAAAATATTGATGAGACAATTTTTCCTGCTTTGGAGGGTGTGAATGCTCTCAATCAGGAAAAAGTAGATCATATTATGATTGAACTGGATAAGACTGATAACAAAGCGAAATTAGGAGCGAATGCAATTCTCGCAGTATCTATGGCAAGTATGAAAGCATGTGCGAAAGCGTTAAAACTGCCGGATTATAAATATATTGGTGGAATTTGTGGAAATAAGATGCCAGTGCCTATGATGAACATTTTAAATGGTGGAGCTCATGCATCCAATAATATTGATGTGCAGGAGTTTATGATTCTTCCTGTAGGAGCATGCTGTTTTAAGGAAGGTTTGAGATGGTGTGCAGAAGTGTACGACAGCCTGAAAAAAATATTAAAGAAAAACTCTTTGTCTATTGCAGTGGGAGATGAAGGTGGTTTTGCACCTGATTTATCAGGAGAAGAAGAGGCGCTGGATATGATTGTTGACGCAATTGATAAGGCAGGTTATAAACCAGGAGAAGATTTTAAGATTTCTTTAGATGTGGCAGCATCTGAATGGAAGGGAGAGCATACTGGTGAGTATTTAATGCCAAAGAAAAATCAGAAATATTCCACAGATGAATTAATCAAGATGTGGGAAAATATTGTGGACAGATATCCGATATTTTCTATTGAAGATCCGTTGGATGAAGAAGACTGGGAAGGATGGAGCAAGATTACTTCTGCAATTGGTTCCAGAGTCAGACTGGTAGGAGATGATTTATTTGTTACCAATGTAAAAAGGTTGGAACGCGGAATTAAAGAGAACAGTGCCAATGCGATTTTAATTAAACCAAACCAGATTGGAAGTGTTACAGAAACTATTAAAGCTGTTCAGATGGCACAGAATAAAGGATTTATTGCGATTATGTCGCATCGTTCCGGAGAGAGTGAAGACACAACGATTGCAGACTTGGCAGTTGCTTTAAATACTGGATATATTAAAACTGGAGCACCATGCAGAGGCGAGCGAACAGCGAAGTATAACCAGTTATTAAGGATAGAGGAGATGTTGTAATACTAATAGTTATAAAACATTAAAATATAAAGAAAATAATTGGAAAATATTGTAAAAACAAGTAAGCGGTGATACAATCAAGAAAAGAGAATACGGACGATTGTATTATGAAAAACATTAATAAAACACAAATCCCCGAACAGAACCGGATTGATGTATCAGATAGAATCTGACTTATGCATGCGGTTGCCGTCCGGGGATTTTTCAATAGAAGGAGGTAGCAGAAACACAGGAGAAGTAATTCATAGGAGGGAGAAATATGAAGTACAGACTATTAAAGAAGTTCACATCAGTAATGCTGGCAGTGACAATGGTAATGACAGGAGTAAACATGGAATCATTTCAT
The DNA here is from genome assembly GCA_910584795.1 of uncultured Eubacterium sp. Classification (GTDB taxonomy): domain Bacteria; phylum Bacillota; class Clostridia; order Lachnospirales; family Lachnospiraceae; genus Eubacterium_G. The sequence continues at coordinate 18,192 of CAJUBZ010000005.1, forward strand.
GATTTTATGAAAGCAGAGAAGAGTACTTTAACAACGGAAGTTAAAGGAAAAGAAAAACAATCAAAAACAGAAAAAGAACCAACAGTTGTGAAAGAATTAGAAGATTTAAGAACGGCAGATTCTTCCACATATCTGTTAAGCAATGGATTTAAACGTGTAGAGTATTATAGTGACAATATACGATATGAAGAGGACGGAAAGTATATTGACTATAATCCAGCATTAAAAAGGATGGATGAGACAGAGAAAAATCAATTAAGAGAACAGACGTCAGATAGTAAAAATATTGGTGATTATATTTATACCAACAAATCAGGAGACGCAAAGCAGTATTTTCCAAAATCATTGAAAGATACAGGAATACTGCTTGAAAAGAATGAGCGTGCAATTCATTTTGTGCCGGTGATACAGGCTGACGGTAAAGAATCATCTGCGGATGAGAAAGAGAACTATAACAAAGCAGATAATGAAACAGAAGAAAAGCAGGAAGATAAAGAGCCGGAAAGCGGAGAAAAAACAAATCAAAAAACAGAAGAAGATTTACAGGAAAACAAATCAGAAAATAAAACAGAAGAAATAACAGATACAGAAAACACAGACATAGAAATCAAAGAAACAGACCAGAACGAAATCATATACAAAGATAAAAAAGGAGATACCGCATATAAGTATATCTCTAATCATAATGGAATTAAAGAAGAGATTATATTAAACCAAAAACCGGAAGACAATGTATTTAGGTTTGAAATCAAAGCAGAAGGAATTAAACTGAAACCAACAGAGTATGACAAGACAATCAGGTTCATCGATAAAAAGACAAAGAAACAGATTGCATATATTGATGAACCGAACATCAAAGATAAAATGGGCAAAACATCTTACAGTGAAGTAGGTTATAAATTAGAAAAAATAGCAGAAGACAAATATGAATTAAGAGTCGTTGTAGATAAGGAGTATCTGGAAAAAGTACAGTATCCGGTAGTAATTGATCCTACAGTGGTATGGTTTGAATCGTATATTCCTAGTGCAGCATTGTCAAACATGCCATATACAACAAGTACAAATATGAGAAACACATCTTTTATGGAAGTGCAGAATAAATGCAACCATGTCGGACCATATGAGGGAACAGAGAAATACTGTTACATAGATACCAGCGGAGTGCTTGGAGGAAGTGCTATAGCGGGACATCCCCAGCATTTAGATGACATGTATATAGAGAAAGCAACCCTGCGCCTTACCGAGTATGAAAAAAACGGATATACCCCATATCAGGGAAACTTAATTCCATGGACTCCGGGAACGGTAGAAGTAAGACACATAGAGGGAGAATGGAGTGCAGACACACTGACATGGAATGAACATCCGGAAATGGGAAATAAGGTATGGGCAGAGTTTCAGTGCACAGGTGTAAAATATACATATCATTACATTGACCTGACAGACTGGGCGAGAGCAGTTGTAAGTGGAAAGACACCGAATTACGGACTGGCACTGCGGGCAAAAGAAGAAAATACAGGAGATACATTCTACAGTGAAAAGTACAATCTGATAACAGATGACGAGGGAAACCAAAAAGCAACATATGTTTATCTGACAATTGATTATCGGGATGCAGGACGTTACTATGGAATAGACGGAGTCTATGCGCCAACAGGAAACTATGCAGAGACATCCTCAGATATGTCCGTCCAGACAGTTTTGGGAGATATTTCAATTTCCAGGACTTATAATTCGCTGAATGCACATAAACAAACCACCATAGGAAAAGGGTTTGACTTGAATTATGGAATGAGGATTGAAGCGAAAAGCAATTATGTCAGGGGCATTATGCCGAACAGTTCTAGATGGAACTTTGAAAATGACGGATGTGGAGGATATATATCATTAGGAAATAAAGGAACACTGACCTATACGGACAATAAATACAAACTGGTAACAATCGATATGACAGAGTACGGTTTTGATACAAACGGATATCTGGCATATATCAGGGATTATCAGGGAAACCAGCTTAATATAAGGACAGACAGTAACGGAAAAGTGAAGACAATCACAGACAGCAGCGGTACATTAATACAGTTCACATATACAGGAAACAAACTGACAAAAGCAGAAGAAGTAAAGAACGGTACTGCTATTCAGGAAGTATCATACATATATAATGGGGATTATCTTATAAAGGTAATATATCCGGAGAAACTGGAAACCCATTATGAGTATACAGATGGCAGATTATCGAAGATATCAAACAGTGGAGAAAATAACGAAGGAAAATTGAAGTCATTAGGAATTTCATATTACACTGATGGTAGTTATGCAGGAATGGTAAAGACAGTTGAGAATACCATAGGGGGCAAATCAACTTATACATATGACTTTGCAAACCATACAACAACAGTAAATGACAGCAACATTGATAATGCCAGCATCAGAAAAATGAGATATACATATAATGACAGTCTGGCAGTCACAAAAGAAGAAGACCTGAAGATGGCAACATCGAATCAGCAGGTCAGCGAAGTGGGATATGGAAACACATCATCCACAAACATAGACCCGGACAGACCACTGTCCAGTACGGATCAGTATGGAAATATCACCCGTTATGAGTATGATGATAATGGAAATCTGACGAAGACCACATATCCCGACGGCTCCACAGAGACAGCAACTTATGATGAAGATACCAATGATGTACTGACATCAACAGACAGAAACGGTCTGTTGACTGAGAACACCTATACAGACGGTCTTCTGACACAGGTAAAAACAGGCGGGCTTGTAACAGCAGCATACAGTTATTATCCGGAAATAACATATGGAATTGAAGGACTGGTAAAGCAGGAAACAGATGACCATGGAAATATAACAGAGTATGAATATGACACAAAAGGCAATGTGACAAAAACAAAGCAGATTATAGACGGAGTCAGCCATGATACAACGAATACATATGATAATAAAGGACAACTGATAAAGACAGTTGACCCGGAAGGTGTCAGGACAGAGTATATTTACAATGGAGCAGGTGCAGTGCTGCTTACAAAAGTAATGGATAAAAACGGACAAAACATACAGTTTACAAGAAACGTACATGATGCACTGGGAAGAGAGATACAGGTCATCGGACCAGCTGTTTTTGATCCGACAAAAGACAATCTGGATGCGGATTTATACAGTGATAAAACAGCAGGAACATACACGACATATAACAACAAAGGTCAGGTTATCAGTGAAAGAGATACACTTGGAAATATCACCACGTATGTTTATGATGCAGACGGAAACATGGAAAAAGAAATAAAACCCAATGGTACCTATTACACATCAAAGTACGATAAAGACGGCAGAAAGACAGAAGAAAAATTCCACCAGAATGAAAATGCAGTGCCGCTGGTTCTGAAAAAGATGACATACGCCGAAAATAAAAATGAAGTCACGACAACAGATTACATTGATAACAGCCTGTTTTCAACTACAGTGCAGGAATACGACTGGGAAGGAAATGTAATCAGAGAGGAAACACCGTCAGGTCTGGTAAAAACAAGCGATTATACAAATGGGCGGCTGATGAGAGAGGCAACAACAGAAAAGAACTCGACCATTGAAAAAACATTTACGGAATATACTTACGATACATGGGGAAGAACCTTAAGCAGGACAGAATCCTTTGATGAGACAGGAAACAGTAAGACAAAGTACACATATGATAATTATGGAAATGTTCTTACAGAATCGGTAAAGAATAATGCTGCAGGCGGTCAGGTAACATATACAACAACAACGCACGAATATGATTCTCAAGATAATGAAATTAAAACAATTACTCCAGACGGAAGATATGTCCAGCATTATTATCGCTGGGATGGAAAGATACTGAGAGACTATAAAGGAATGACGAGACCATTAACCATTCAGGGATTGGATGATGTCGTAAATACAGGTAATCAGGAGTATAGTGTTATTAAATATGAATATGATGCCATGGGACGTCTGTCGAAAAAAACAGACCCGCTTGGAAAGAGTGAGACATACAGTTATGACAAAGCAGGAAGAGAAAAGACTCATATTGATAAAAACGGAGTAAGCCATACAATAGAGTATGATAATGGGGACAATCCGACAAAAAAGACAAGTGGGAAAGCGGGAGAGAGCCAGAAAATCATAAAAGAGTATACCTATGACAACATGGGAAATGTAGCAACAGAAAAGGAAGGAAATGTTACAACAACATATACATATGACGGAAGAAACAACTGTATCAAAGAAGAAACAGGAAATATTGTAAAAGAGTATGAATATAATAATTCGGATTTGGTAAAAGAATACACAATATCGTTAGACGGAACACAGAAACAAAAAGTAACAAACACATATGACAGGTGTGGAAATGTAACTCATGTATATGAAAATGATGTATTGAAAGCAGTATATGAGTATGACAAATGGGGGCAGGTTATCAAGACGACATGTGGAAATGGAAACATAGAGGAGAGAACATACAATGCGGCAGGGCTTGTAACATCAGTCATTAATAAGAGGGACACGAATGTATTATCACAGTATGCATACACTTACTACTATGACGATAAAGAGAGAACAAAAACAGACAGCAGTGGAACGACAGTATACCTGTATGACAAAGACGGGGAACTGGAAAAGGAAATAAAGTATGACAGGAAGACAGACAATACTACCAAGGATAAGGCAGCAAGCATTCTGGCAGATATCCCGGAACATGTAAGCATAGAAAAGAGTGGAGAGATAAGGTATTATACATATATACCAGTAGCAACCTGTTCTTATACAATACAGATATATAATAATAGTAATGAATTGCAAATGTATTTATACGAAGATGAAACACAGGTTTATGAAAAAAATGTCGACATACAGGACGGAGGCAGTTTATCCATATCATATACATTGATTCAGGGTAAAAATTATGTGATTGCACTTAAAGATCGGACGGGGAAAGGAGATTTAAATTTTGTATTAAAGCAGAGTAAACGAACTAATACAAGTGCAGCCAGTGCGAAAGTCATTGCGGAAGACATTCCGGAGTGTGTGGAGATAGAGCAGAGCGGTCAGACGAGATATTACGGAATGACTGCGGCAGTGTCTGGAATGTATACGATAAAAGGAAATGGAAACGGTGTAAAAACGATAGTTACACTGTATACAGGCACTGGAACATATCTGGCGGGAGGTACAAACAGTTCAGGTGTAGATTCGTGGAGAAAGGTACAGTATCAGTTGACGAAAGGAGAAAGATACGTGATTGGTGTATCGGTATATGGCAGTGCAGGCAGTCTTTTATTGAATATTGAATCTCCGGCACATGAAAAGAAACATGTTACAGAGTATACATATGACGGTAACGGAAACAGGACAAAACTTTTGGAATGTGAAAAAGGAAATGTGAAACAGACAACCTATACATATGACAAAAACGACAGACTGCTCACAGAGAGTACTGGTGATGAAACAGTTACTTATACCTATGATGATAATGGAAACATGCTGGAGAAATCAGAAGGAATAGAGCAGACATTTGACCTGCTTGGCAGAATGAGCAGTTATAAGTCAGCAGAAGGAACAGTTACTACATATGGTTACTATGCAGATGATATGCGAAGGAGCAAAAAGACAGGAAACAATGCAGAAATCACGCAGATATGGAGTGATGATGAGATTGCACTGGAACTGGAGAGCCAAGAAGTAAGAAGCACTTATGTATACGGTGAGAATCTTATCTGCAGTACATATGGATGGTACCTGTATAATGCCCATGGTGATGTGACGGCACTGACTGCGAATAATGGAACGGTTACGAAGAATTATGAATATAACAGTTTTGGCGTACAGAAGTCTGCTACAGATGATGGAGATGAGAATCCATACAGATACAGTGGGGAGTACTATGATGCAGAGAGCGGCTATACGTATCTGCAGGCGAGGTATTATGACCCGGATACGGGAAGGTTTATCAGTGAGGACCCGGCAATGGATGGGGATAACTGGTATGTTTACTGTGGAAATGATTCGGTGAATATGGTGGACCCGACGGGAATGTGGAGTGGAAAAATACATGAAAAGATATCTGCATACGCATTTGGCAAAGCAAGAGATATTTTAAAAAAGGGATATACAAAAAATGGATTATTAGATGGATGTACTTTTCCTGATAGAGAAAGAAAATCTAATGCAGAATATGGAAAAGGAAAATGGCATGGGCATAGTAGTTATGCTAAAATAATGGAACAACAAATTTTTAAAGCACAAAAGTTATGGAAAAAAGGTAAAAAGTGCAAAGAAAATAAGGCTAGAAAAGAGAAATATAAAGAAGCATATTTTGAGTTAGGAAAAGGATTGCATACACTTCAAGATTTTTATGCACATAATGTTAAATTAAATGGGAAGATTGTAGGCTCAAGAAAAGTAGCAGATGGAGTACTATGGGTAACCAATTTGGGCAGTGGTACAATATTTGTGGCAAGTGAACACAATGAGTATTTAAGTCAGAAATTTATTAAGGGGTGTGGTAAGACAATAAGAGCAAATATGGGTATACATTCAATTACTGCAGATAATCCTAATGCATATTTTGATGGCAACAAATGGGTGATAACTACAGAAGGAAGCAATCCGCGTTTGAAAAAAGCAAAGAAAGAATCTATAGAATATTTGGAAAAGGCTGCAATATGTTTTTCAGATACAAAAACTAAGTATTCAGTTAAAAAGAATAGTAAATATTACAAAAAATTAAGTTTTTAGGAGGGATGGTTTATGAAAAGAAATATTTTGAAGTATATAATAATAAATTTATTTATGTTGTTAATTGTATTACAAGCTATAGGAATTAATCAGACAAAAGTATATGCAAAGAATAAGAATGATGTGAGAGCGTTGAAACATATCATAAAAGTTCAAAGAAAACGGGGAGCAAAAGTATCAAAAAACATTAATGATACAAATGAATATACATGGAAAAAAGGAAGATTAATTTATCTTAATTGGTCGGGGAATAAAGTTAAAGGAAAGTTAAGTCTAAATAAATTAACCCGATTAGAATCAATTGAATTAAATGATAATCAAGTAACAAATTTATATGTTAGTAAATGTAGAAGATTGAATTACTTGGACTGTTCAGAAAACAAATTGAAAAAATTAAACGTTTCAAAACTTAAAATATTAAAAGAATTAGATTGTCATAAAAATAAGATTAAGAAATTAAGTTTGAATAATAAGTCATTAGTACGATTGAATTGCAATCATAATAAACTAAACAAACTGAAAATTTCCAAATTAACAAGAATACGTGAACTTGATTGTTCAAAAAATGAAATTATCTCATTGAATTTTTCCAAATTAAAAAAATTAAAATATTTAGATTGTAAAGAAAATAAATTAAAAAAACTTACTATTTTTGGTGCAAAAAAGCTGGAGTCACTTATTTGTTCTCATAATGCACTAAAAGAGCTAAATTTAAAAGAGGCATACAATCTTGGTGTGGTGGATTGCTCTAACAATAATATAGAAAAATTAGATTTAAAGGAACTATATAATTTATGTGCACTGGACTGTTCTTATAATAATATAACAACATTGAATTTGAATGGGCTATACAATTTGTGTGTCGTAGATTGCTCACATAATAACTTAAATGAGTTATACTTTTATGATGTTGGAAAATTATTGGCAGATAATACAGACTATGTAGAACTGGATTGTTCATATAATCGGTTGACAAATTTAAAATTAGGTACTGCATATTGGGAAAAAGTAACATGTAATAATAACAAATTGACGGAGATTGATTTAAGTGATTCGCTTTGGCTTGTGAGCATTAATTGTAGAAACAATTATTTATTAAGTCTTGATGTAAATGGTTTAACTAATTTAAAGACGATTCAATGTGATAAGAATGTAAAAATAATAAGGTAAAAATAAATTGTAAATTCTTAAGCAGAAGTTATTCTCAAAAAATTATAGAATTAAATTGAAAGTAACTTTTTGATTTAACTTCTGCTTAGGAATCTTGCAATTTTATGGAGAAACCTTTCGTTTAACAAATACAGAAGGGAGGGAGTGTAGATATGGGAATGAGGAAAATATATACAAAGTTTTCATTTGCAATATTAATATTAGCATTATTATTAATTTGGGATGTGAACGCAGAGGCAAAATTTAAAAAAAATGAAAGTGATGTTGCTTCATTAGAGCATTTATTAGCTAAGCTAAATAGCGAGAATGTATGGGTAGATCATGATATTAATAGTTACCATTATGAATGGAGCGATAAGACCGGAAGATTAATTAAAATCGATTTATCAGGTTATGGCATTAAAGGAGAACTAGATTTAAATAATTTTACAGAATTGCGTGAAATTGATTGCTCAGAGAATAAAATAAGTTGTTTAAAGATTGATAAATTGAATAAGTTAAAAAGTTTAAAGTGTCAAAAAAATAATTTATCAGATGTAAAGTTTGGAAAATGTGAAAATATTAGAGAAATATTTTGCGAAAAGAATAAAATTAAAACATTACAATTAAAAAAATTTAAAAAGTTAAATATATTATTTTGTAATGATAATAAAATATCAAAGTTGAACTTGAAACATAATATAAATTTAATGATGGTTGATTGTGCAAATAATTTATTAAAAACTTTAAATGTAACCAAACTAAAAAAATTAGATTATCTAAATTGTAGAAACAATCAATTATTAAAATTGAATATACTAAAAAACAAAAAATTAGAATCGATTAATATCATACATAATAAAATTAAAGTTTTAAATATTAAAAGATTAAAAAAATTAATAAATATCAAGTGTGATAGAATGGTAATTTTAACTCCTAAAGTCAGGGTTAGGAGAAAAAATCAATCTATATCAGGGACAGAAGGCAAAGATAAGAAAGACGTTTTAAATTTGTCTAAATTAATAAAAAAGCAATTAAGGAAGGGGGCCAGTATTCCCACAAATTTGAACAATAATGCATATGTATGGGATGTAAAAACAGGAAAACTTACAATGCTTGATTGGAGTAAGCGGAAACTAAAAGGGAAACTGGATTTAACTGATTTCAAGAGCTTAGAAGATATATCTTTACAAAATAATGCTCTTACAAAACTAAATATAAATGGTTTAAAAAAATTAATTTATGTAAGTTGCGATTATAACAAATTAAAAACATTAAATATTAATCAATTAAAAAAAATACAGTCATTAAATTGTTCACATAATCATTTAAAGAAATTAGATGTTCATAAACTGAAAAAATTAGCTTCCTTAGAATGTGACAATAACCAAATTGCTCACTTAAATGTCAAAGGCTTAAAAAAATTATCTGAATTATATTGCCAAAACAACAAGCTTAAGAAATTAGATGTGCATGGATGTGTTTTTTTAGAAAATTTATATTGTTCTCGTAATAGTATAACGATATTGAATGTAAAAGGATGTGAAGATTTGATTAATCTGGATTGTTCAGATAATCAGATAAATTATTTGAAGGTAGCTTCATGTGAGGCATTGGAATTTTTAGATTGTACAAATAATAAATTAAAAGAAATTAATTTAGTAAATAATAAAGTGGAATATTTGTATTGTTCATATAACAAAATACGGAAACTTAGAATAGGAGCAATTAAAATGGAAGTTCTTGATTGCTCTCATAATTCTTTAGAAAGTTTAGATGTGAGTGAACAGCAAATATATGACAGATTAGAATGTTCTCATAATCTTTTATCATCTTTAATTCTTGGGCGAAATGAAATGTATAAACTAAATTGTAGCTATAATAAATTGAAAAATATTGATGTGAGTGGATTGCATGCAATGAAAGTTTTGATGTGTGAAAAGAATGGATTAGATATTTTAGATTTAAGAATGATTAATGTAATTTGTATTAGAAAAGATGAAAAAACTAGAATACTGAATATGGACTAGAATTAATTATGCCATATAGAGGTGAATTATGATGTTGAGATTGTAGGAAGGAATGAAGAAGCAAGTAACTGGTGATTAAATGTATGTCCTTAAGCAGATTACATTAATATGGCAAATGGACATTACTAATTAGTTAGATTTTTAATTGATGATATTTCTCCTTCTGCTTGATAAGTTGCAATATTATGAGAAAACCCTTGGTTTAGTATATAAACAGAATGGTGTGAAACATTAGAAGAACGTAATTTCAAAATCAAAGTCAGGCACAAAGAAATACCGGGAAGCAAATGTGATGAAGATTACAGCGACAAAAAAGAAAGTTAAATAAAAAAAAGGAGATATACATAAGATAGAATCTGATTTCCAAAAACATAAATGCTGTAAATTTTCCCTTGATTTTACATTTCTGTTGTGTTAAAATTGATTTTGCGTAAAATGAAACGAAAAAATAGAAGATAATTCTTTTAATAGATAGAGGGAGGTGTAGACTCATGACAATTTTAAGAATATTAACAGTAGTTTTTATGATAATAAGTTTTATTATTACAGTAGTAATCTTACTTCAGGAAGGTAAACAGGCTGGACTTACTGGTGCAATCAGTGGAGCAGCTGAGTCATATTGGGGAAAGAACAAGGGACGTTCAATGGAAGGTAAGTTAGAGAAGATTACAAAGATTTGCGTTGTATTATTCTTTGTACTTTCAGTTATTCTCAATATGGGTTTTGTAAATTATTAAGATTTCAATTAATATGAACTGATGAAGGTGTAGATTTCTACACCTTTTTTCTATGTATAGAATCTTTTATGAAGTGAAACGATGTGTAATGGTTTAATATTCGACTTTTTTGGAAAAACTGTTACAAGAAAATAAAAAGGGGAAAAGACGTGGATATAATCAATGAAAAGAAAAAAATAATATTAGAGTTAATGAGAGATAAGCATTATGTACCAATGAAGTTTAAGGAACTTGCAGTGATTCTAAATGTTCGTAAAGAAGACAGAAGACTACTGGATATTGTATTGTCAGAGTTGGTAAATGAAGGAAAGATAATGCTTACGAAACGGGGAAAATACAGTATTCCGAAAGAACAATATGTGGAAGGTTTATTTATCAGTCATGAAAAAGGGTTTGGATTTGTTGAGGTAGAGGGAGAGGAAGAGGACTACTTCATACCTGAAAGCAATGTAAACGGAGCATTTCATCATGATATGGTATTGATTGCTGTGGAACCGGTGCAGACAGGAAAACGAAAAGAAGCAAAAGTGGTCAAAGTTTTGTCCCATGAGATTCGGGAAGTGGTAGGATTTTTTCAACAGAACAAGGGATTTGGTTATGTATTACCTGATAATCAGAGAATTACCAGCGATATTTACGTAGCAGGTAAGGATACGATGGGGGCAGTGCAAGGACATAAGGTTGTTGTGAAACTTACTAGTTATGGTACTGATGATAGAAAACCGGAAGGTGTAATTACAGAGATACTAGGTCATGCGAATGATCCCGGAGTTGATATTATGTCTATTGTAAAAAGCTATGAGATACCATCAGAGTTTCCGGAAGAAGTGATGGAACAGGCAGCCTCAATTCCTACAGAAGTACCTGAGGAAGAAAAGACCGGTCGAATGGATATCAGAGAATGGCAGACAGTAACAATAGATGGAGAGGATGCAAAAGATTTAGATGATGCTATTACATTGACAAAGGAAAATGGAATATATACATTAGGTGTTCATATTGCAGATGTATCTCATTATGTAACAGAAAATTCTCCATTAGATAAAGAGGCAGTGAAACGTGGCACCAGTGTTTATCTGGTAGACAGAGTGATTCCTATGATACCTCATAAGTTATCCAATGGTATCTGCTCTTTAAATCAGGGCGAGGACAGGCTGGCTTTAAGCTGTATAATGAAAATCAATAAAAAAGGTGAAATAATAGACCATCAGGTAGCAGAGACTCTGATAAACGTGGACAGGAGAATGACCTATACAGCAGTTAATAATATTGTTACTAATAAGGACAAAGATACTATGAAAGAGTATCAGGAGTTTGTGGATATGTTTCATTTAATGGCGGAGCTTTCAAATATACTTCGTGAAAAGAGATATGGCAGGGGAGCAATTGATTTTGATTTTCCGGAATGTAAAATTAAATTAAACGATAAGGGATATCCTGTGTCTATTGAACCATACGACAGAAATGCAGCAACAATGATTATTGAAGATTTTATGCTGGCAGCAAATGAAACAGTTGCAGAATACTTTTTCTGGCAGCAGGTTCCTTTTGTATACAGAAATCATGAAAAGCCGGACAGCGACAGAATGAAGGCATTGGCCGCTTTTATTACTAATATGGGATATTCTTTAAAGGTTTCAGGAGATGAAGTACATCCTAAGGAGATTCAGAAACTTCTGGGCAAAATAGAGGGAACACCGGAAGAGGCTATGATTAGCAGGGTTACGCTACGTTCTATGAAGAGAGCTGAATATACTCCGGAATGTATGGGACATTTCGGGCTGGCAGCAAAATATTATACACATTTTACCTCACCAATCAGACGTTATCCTGATTTACAGATACATCGTATTATAAAAGAGTGTATTAATGGGAAGATGTCAGATAAACATGCAGAGCATTTCAGAAGCATTCTGCCACAGATCACAAAGGACTGCAGTACCTATGAGCGAAGGGCAGATGAAGCAGAGAGGGAAACAGAAAAGCTTAAAAAAACAGAGTATATGAGAAGTCAGATAGGAGAAGAGTTTGTAGGGGTAATTTCCGGAGTGACGAACTTTGGGATTTATGTGGAACTTCCAAATACAATAGAAGGTCTTGTGCATGTTTCAAATATGGCAGATGATCACTATATCTATGATGAATCATCCTATTCTATGACTGGTGAACATACAAGAAAAACTTACAAACTTGGACAACCGGTAAAAATAAGAGTAGAGGGTGCAGATAAGTTGTCTAGAACTATTGATTTCTCTATGGTATGATGTACAAATAGGCATGAGCCATGCATAATATATAAATCATGATTCGTCGAAAGCTTGCTTTCGTAAGAATATATGATTTATATATTATATAGGGCGAAGCCCGTGACCGAGAAGAAGCGGAGCGGATTCGAGGTGCAAGGCGAAAGAAGAGAGGCGAAGCCCGTGACCGAGAAGAAGCGGAGCGGATTCGAGGTGCATGGCGAAAGGAAAGGAAGGAATAACAATGGCTTCAGAAAAATTAATTGCCAGCAATAAAAAGGCGAGACATGATTACTTTATAGAAGACACTTATGAGGCAGGAATTGTATTGCATGGCACGGAGGTAAAATCTCTTCGTGCAGGACATTGCAGCATTAAAGAGTCTTTTGTGAGAGTAGATAATGGGGAAGTAATCATTTATGGAATGCATATTAATCCTTATGAAAAAGGAAATATTTTTAATAAAGACCCATTAAGACCAAAAAAATTGATGCTTCATAAGTATGAAATTAATAAATTAATTGGAAAATTAAACGAAAAAGGTTTAACTCTTGTCCCGCTTAGAGTATATTTTAAAGGAAGTCTTGTGAAAGTGGAAATCGGACTCGCAAGAGGTAAGAAATTATATGACAAGCGTGATGATATCAGAAAACGTGATTTAAAACGTGAACATGAGAGAGATTACAAGATTAAGATGCGCTAATGAAAGAACAAATTGTAAAAAAATATATTTAAGATTTAACATAAGAACAAAATGTTTAGGAATGGAGGAAAAAATAATGTACACAGAATCATTAGTAAAGTTGGGAAAGGTACGCTCAGAAATCAGAGAGATATTTGAGTATGGAAACAAAAGAAAGGCAGAAATCGGAGCAGAGAATGTTTTTGATTTCAGTATTGGAAATCCCAGTGTTCCCGCACCTAGAAGTGTAGATAAGGCAATTATTGATTTGGTAGATAATTTTGATTCGGTCGCATTACATGGATATACATCAGCACAAGGTGATACAGAAGTGAGAGAAACAATTGCTGATTACATAAATAAAAAATTTGGTACTGAGATTACAGCAAATCATATTTATATGACATGTGGTGCAGCAGCTTCACTAACCATCGTATTAAATGCTATTTTACAAAAGGATGATGAGTGTATTGCATTTACTCCTTATTTTCCTGAATATGGAGTATTCATCGAGAGAACAGGAGCTAAATTAGTTGCTGTGACATCAGAAGAAAAAACATTTCAAATTGATATGGATAAGTTTGAAAAAGCAATTACAGAGAATACAAAAGCTGTTATAATTAATTCTCCGAACAATCCATCTGGTGTAGTATATAAAGTGGATACCATTGAAAAGATGTGTAATCTTTTAAAAGAAAAGGAACAGGAATATGGTCATCCGATATTTGTAATTACAGATGAACCATATAGAGAACTGGTTTATGATGATACAGAGGTTCCTTACATCATAAATTACTATGATAATACATTTGTGTGCTATTCTTATAGTAAAGCATTGTCATTGCCGGGAGAAAGAATAGGATATATTGTAGTATCACCGGATATGGTAGAGGAAGAGGATGCATATGCGGCAGTATGCGGCTCGGCACGAGCACTTGGTTATGTCTGTGCATCAAGCATGTATCAGAGAGTTATCGCAAGATGTATTGATGATACAGCAGATATTTCCATTTATAAGAAAAATAGAGATTTGTTATATAATGCATTAACAGAAATGGGATATGAATGTGTTTATCCTGATGGAGCATTTTATTTGTTTGTAAAAGCAATGGGTGAGGATTCTCATGAATTCTGTGAAAAAGCGAAAGAACAGGAATTGTTACTGGTACCCGCAGACAGCTTTGGAACACCTGGATATGTGAGAGTTTCTTACTGCGTACAGACAAAACAGATAGAAGATGCACTGCCGGCATTTCAGGCATTGGCAGATAGTTATAAATAGTAAAAGCATGTTAGAGCAATTGATATATAATGAAAGGTCGTGAAATATGAGTGATCAGTACAGTTGTGAGTTTTGCAGCAACTATGTATATGATGAAGAATATGAAGAGTATGGCTGTGTGGTGAATATGGATGAAGATGACCTTGCCATGCTGATGCAGTTTAAGCGTGCAACATGTCCGTATTTTTCTTATGGTGATGAATATAAAATTGCCAGAAAACAGTAGATTTGATTGTTACAAAATGAAGAGGATATCATGACACAGGAAACTTATATTAAGATAACAGAAAAGATAAGGTCAACTCATTATGGAGAGAGGATAATCGTCTTTATCAATAGGTTATTGACGGATGTTGTTTATATTGCCTTTCTGGCATTGTTAGCTTATCTGGCATTACATAGAGATAAGGATATGATAAAGATTGTAATTGTTACAGGAATGTCGTTTGTTTTGGTTAGTATAATCAGACATTTTATTAATGCAGAAAGGCCGTATACAAAGTATGAGTTTATACCATTAGTCCAAAAAGAAAAAAAGGGAGATTCTATGCCCAGCAGACATGTTTTTTCTGCATTTGTTATTGGAATGGCGTTTATGTATATCAATACAGTGTCAGGAATTATCGTTCTTATTATAGGAAGCTTAATGGCGGTCATACGTGTAATCATAGGCGTACATTTTCCACGGGATGTGATTGCAGGGGCAGTTATCGGAACATTATCAGGAATCATTGGATTTTATCTAATATAAAAATTGAAAGGGTTTATAGAAATCTAATCAGATTTACAGTTTGATAGGAGATGATAATATGTCAAAACAAAATAAGTTTGTAAAGGATATGACACAGGGTACGCCTTGGAAATTGTTATTGCAATTTGCAGTACCCCTTTTTATCGGAAATATATTTCAGCAATTATATAATATGGTGGATTCCATAATAGTAGGAAATTATGTCAGTTCCAATGCTTTAGGTGCCATTGGTACAACGAATTCACTTCACTTTTTTTTCTTCTCACTGGTTGGCGGTCTTTCTGTAGGCATTGGGATTATTGTAGCCCAGTTTTTCGGTGCTGAGAATGAAGAAAAGGTTAAGGATACCATCGGAAATGCGATATGGATTATTTCAGCAGGCTCTATTATTATGGCTTTGATTGGATTTTTTGCAGCAAGACAGGTTCTTGTTCTATTAGAAACAGATTCTGTGATTTTAGAGGATGCAGTGGCATATTTGAAAGTTACGTCCATAGGCATATGCTGTATGGGACTTTATAATGGTGTGTCCAGTATTTTAAGGGCATTGGGAGATAGTAAAACTCCGTTATTTTTCTTGATTTTTGCAAGTATAATTAATGTTGTACTGGATTTTGTTTTTGTACTGGCTTTTGACTGGGGGGTTATAGGTGTGGCTGTGGCTACAGCTTTTGCACAGTTTTTATCAGCCATTACATGCATTATATATGCATATAAAAGCAATACATATTTTCGCTTGAAAAAACACAATTTTAAGTTGCAGGGAACGATACTTAAGAAAAGTTTAAGACTGGGTATACCGGTAGCGTTACAAAATTCACTGATAGCATTTTCACTGATTGTTCTGCAAAGGGTTGTTAATAGTTATGGAGCTAATTTTACAACTGCGTTTACGGTAGTAACAAGAATAGAGACATTGATTCAACAGCCATTTATGTCTCTAGGTGCGGCAATGTCTACGTATACAGGACAAAATCTGGGAGCAGGAAAAGTGAAACGTGTTATCAAAGGGTTTAATTCTGCAAATGTGCTAAATACAATATTTGCACTGGTAGTTATTGCAGCCTTTTGGTTATTCACACCACAGATTGTATCCATATTTGGAGATGACAGCCATGTACTAAAAATCGCAGTAGACGGACTTCGTATTACCAGTTGCTTTTATTTGTTTTTAGGTTTGATTTATCCTACCAGAAATGTGTTAAATGGCGCAGGTGATGCTATGTTTTCGCTATTTACAGGCATTGTGGAGTGTATTGGACGAGTGGGTCTGGCATATCCGTTGACGTTAATTCCGTTTTTGGGAAGTTATGGAGTATTTTATGCAACAGGGCTTACATGGCTGCTAAATGGATTATTTAGTTTAGTGAGATATAAACGTGGAAAATGGAAAACAATTAACTTTATAAAGACACAAGATGAATCAGCAGATTTTATGGAAGTTGCTGAGGCAGATAGTGGATTGTAGGGAAATATATCTTAAAAATTGTGCAAAATAAATAGAGGGAGGTGATTGTATGTATGAAATGAAGGAAAGTGTAGAGAAAGTAATTTTAGTGGCTGTTTCTACTGGAAACGAAGAGGATTCCATGGAATCACTTGATGAATTAGAAGAATTAGTGAAAACAGCAGGAGCAGAAGTTGTAGGACGCATTGTGCAGAATTTGGAACATATTAATAATGCTACTTATGTAGGAACCGGAAAGGTACAGGAAATAAAGGAACTTATCTGGGAAACAGATGCAGCAGCGATTATATGTGATGATGAGTTGTCCCCTGCACAGTATAAAAACTTAGAAGATGAATTAAATGTAAAAGTTATGGACAGAACGTTAGTAATTTTAGATATTTTCGCAGGAAGGGCAAAGACAGCAGAGGGCAAAATTCAGGTAGAATTGGCGCAGCTCAGATATCGTTCTACCAGACTGATTGGTATGAGAAATCTTTCACGTCAGGGAGGTGGAATTGGAACCAGAGGTCCGGGAGAAAAGAAATTAGAAGTTGACAGAAGACTGATTCGAAATCGTATCTCTCAATTAAAAGAACAGGTACGTGATATGGAGAATCACAGACAGGTAACCAGAGCAAAGAGACAGGATAATCCGGTACCGGTTGCGGCAATTGTAGGATATACTAATGCAGGAAAGTCAACATTGTTAAATACATTAACCGATGCAAGCGTTTTGGAAGAAGACAAGTTATTTGCAACATTGGATCCGACTACAAGAAATTATAGATTGCCGGATGGACAGGAGATTCTTCTTACAGATACTGTAGGCTTTATCAGAAAACTTCCACATCATTTGATTGATGCATTCCGAAGTACGTTAGAGGAAGCTAAATATTCGGATATTATTATTCATGTAGTAGATGCTTCTAATCCGTGTATGGACAAAAATATTCATGCTGTATATGAAACATTAGATAATCTGAATGTAAAAGATAAGATTATAATTACTGTTTTTAATAAACAGGACAAACTTACAGAAAAACCTATTTTAAGGGATTTTAAGGCTGATTATGTAGTAAATGCTGCTATAAAAAAAGGACAAGGTATTGACGAAATTAATGAGTCTGTTGAACAGGCGTTAAAATCTATGAGAGTGGTAGTTGAGAAGGTATTCGATTATTCTGACGCAGGAAAATTAGGATTGATTCGTAAGTATGGACAGATAATTAGTGAGGATTATAAAGAAGATGGAATTTATGTGAAGGCATATGTGCCGGCAGCTATTATGAAACAATTGTCGTAAAATATCAATAATGAATTGACAATGTAAGGCATATATGTTATATTTTCGTTAGTTTAGCGTAGTAAAGCGATAATTTATGAAAATACAGTTAAAAACGGAGGATTAAAAAATGAAAAAGAAAATTGCTTTGTTATTATCAGTTGCAATGGTTGCATCTTTATGTATGGTTGGATGTGGCAGCAAGGATACAAAGAAGGAAAACAAGGTTTATGCTGTAGAAGCAGGTTCTGCAGGTGAAAAAGTTGCAAAAGAAAATAAGTGGAAAACAAATTCTGTTGCCGCACAGGCAGATGCACTCATGGAAGTTAAATCAGGTACATCAGATGCTGCAATTATTGATTTATTAATGGCAGGTGCAATGATTGGAGAGGGAACAAGCTATCCAAATCTGAAGTATACAGATAAACTTACTACAGAAGAGTATGGTGTTGGGTGTAGAAAAGAATCTAATCTGGCAGCATATATTAACAATTTCTTTGTTGATACATATAGGTCTGGACAAATGAAAAAAGTTGCTGAAAAGTATGGTGTACAAGAGGCTATCTTAGAGCAGAAAGAAGCAGATGGTGGCGAGATTAAAGATGGTGATGTAAAATATATTCAGGATAAAGGAACATTAATTGTAGGTATCACTGAGTTTGAACCAATGGATTATAAAGACAAAGATGGTAAATGGATTGGCTTTGATGCAGACATGGCAACACTTCTTGCAGAAAAGTTAGGTGTAAAAGTTAAGTTTGTTGTGATTGACTGGGATACAAAAGCAATGGAACTTGAATCAAAGAACATTGATGTGGTATGGAATGGTATGACTTTAACTGATGAAGTTAAGAGCGCTATGGAATGTACAAATGCATACTGCAATAATGCACAGGTAGTTGTAGTTCCAGCTGAATAAAGTTTGAAATACAAGATATCAACTATAAATATTACAAGGCAGAGAGTGAAGGCTCTCTGCCTTATGTTGCTGATATAAGAGGAGACATTTATGTTTTGGGAAGTTACACAGACATTATTAGAAGGTTTAGGTACAACATTTGAGATATTTATTTTAACCTTATTACTTGCATTACCGTTAGGACTTATTATTTCGTTTGGTTCAATGAGTAAATTTAGACCATTAAAATATTTTGTACAAATATTTGTATGGATTATCAGGGGAACACCGTTGATGCTTCAATTAATTATTATTTTTTATGGTCCGGGATTATGGCTGGGACATAATATATGGAGTGGGGATGCCTGGGGAAGGATTACAGCAACAGTCGTAGCATTTACGATTAATTATGCCTGTTATTTTTCCGTTATATTCAGGGGTGGAATTGAAGGAGTACCTGCGGGACAGAGAGAGGCAGGACAGGTTCTTGGTATGACAAAAACGCAGATATTTTTCAAAATAACATTGTTACAGATGATTAAGAGAATTGTCCCGCCGATGTCGAATGAAATTATTACTTTGGTTAAGGATACTTCATTGGCGAGAATTATTGCGGCATATGAATTGACCTTTACAGGATTTGCATTTATGAAGTCAGATGGTATTACATGGCCGTTGTTCTATACCGGAGTATTCTATTTGGTATTTGTAGGTATTCTTACACTTTTATTTAATTATATAGAAAAGAAATTAGATTATTTTAAATAAGGAGGTGCGAAGGAATGGCAATATTAGAAGTGAAAAATATAGAGAAACATTTTGGCAGCACCAATGTTTTAAATGATATTAGTTTTAATCTGGAAGAGGGACAGACACTGGCTATTATTGGTTCCTCTGGTTCCGGCAAAACGACATTACTGCGTTGCCTGAATTTTTTGGAAACACCAAATGGCGGCACAATTACAGTAAAAGATGAAACTTTATTTGATGCAGCTTTGCCACGGTCGAAAAAAGATAAAGAACTGAGAAAAAAGAGACTTCATTTTGGAATGGTATTTCAGTCATTTAATCTTTTTCCCCAATACACAGCATTGGAAAATGTAATGTTGTCGGAGAAACTGCTGGCTCAGGAAAGAGAAGACTATAGACAGAATAAGAAACAGATATTAGCGAATATAGAATCTCATGGAAAAGAGCTGCTCACAAGGATGGGATTGGCAGATAGGATGGAACATTACCCGCATCAGTTATCAGGTGGACAGCAACAGCGTGTGGCTATTGCCAGAGCGTTGGCACTCCAACCGGATATTCTTTGCTTTGATGAGCCAACATCTGCGTTGGATCCGGAATTGACAGGAGAAGTTTTAAAAGTAATTAAAAGCCTGGCAGAAGAAAAAACTACGATGATTATTGTTACTCATGAAATGGCATTTGCCAGAGATGTAGCAGATACAGTTATCTTTATGGATGAGGGGGTTATCGTAGAGCAGGGCGAGGCTAAGCAGGTAATTAACAATCCACAGGAAGAAAGAACACAGCAGTTCCTCTCCAGATATAGTCAAGGATAACATTATGCATAAGATTTGTCAAAAAAAGGCTATTGTACTGGTAGTCTTTTTTTGATTGACAAATGCAACGAAAAGAATATAATAAAATTAGAAAAAAGTTGCTCTTTTAATAAAAAACCATTGACACACCCTATCAAATAGGGCATAAATAAGGAAAGGATTTTATATGACAAGAACATTTATAGAAACAAATGAGTTTACAAGAAAATGGGAGCAGCTAGGACTAACGGATGAGGATTTGAGAAAAATAGAGAATCAATTAGAAAATCCTCAAATCGGAAAGATAATAAAAGGAACAGGAAAATTGAGAAAAGTAAGGTTTGCATTACCGAGTCGAGGAAAAAGAGGAAGCACAAGGGTGTGTTATGTAGATTTCTTGTTACATGAAACAGTGTATATGATTACAGCATATGCAAAAAATGAAAAGGAGAATTTATCACAAAGAGAGAGGAATGAGATTAAGAAAGCAATAGACATATTGGAGGAGAGTTTATAGAAAGATTTATAGGAGGTATTATTATGAGCGAATTATACAACAGTATTATGACCGGTTTAAATGAGGCAATCGAGGACGCCAAAAGTGAAAAGAAAACATTAAAAAGGCATATTGTTACCATAGAGCCAATAAAGGAGTATGAAGCAAAAGAAGTTAAAGAAATAAGGAACAAAGTTGGCTTATCTCAAAGATTATTTGCAGGTTTTATGGGAGTATCTAATAAAACAGTGGAAGCATGGGAGAAAGGAACCAATAAGCCATCAGGAGCTGCAAGTAGAATTTTAAGCATGATGGAAATGGATTCAAAGTTTATTGAACATTTTCCTTTTGTTAAGTTTGGAGACAAAAATTAGTATGCTAAATATGGGTAAGAGGTATTTAGAAAAAAATCTAAATACCTCTTGCTTTTTGAAAATTAAAATGATAATATCTATTTAGAAGTATTTCTAAATAGACTAAGAGAAAGGTGATAAAATGGGATTTGCAGAAACTTTTAAGGCACTATCAGATGCGA
Source organism: uncultured Eubacterium sp. (assembly GCA_910584795.1). Lineage (GTDB taxonomy): Bacteria > Bacillota > Clostridia > Lachnospirales > Lachnospiraceae > Eubacterium_G. Next base: position 40,054 of record CAJUBZ010000005.1, read on the forward strand.
AACGTCGTGATATACTTATATTGCTAAAAGAAGGAAGAATGTCAGCAGGAGAAATAGGAAGTCACTTTGATATGACAGGGGCAACAATTTCATATCATTTAAGTTTGTTGAAAAAGGCAGATCTAGTGATTGAATCCAAACAGAAAAATTTTATTTATTATGAATTAAATACTTCGGTTGTAGAAGAAGTGATGTTATGGTTGTCGGATTTGAAAGGAGATAAGTAATATGAAAAAATATAGTGGAAGATTAACATTAACATGTGTTATTACTTTATTACCAATGATAGTTGGTTTGATTTTATGGAACAGGCTGCCAGAGACAATGGCGACACATTGGGGAGCAAATAATGAAGCCAATGGATGGAGCAGCAGGCAGTTTGTAGTTTTTGGAATGCCAGTGATATTAATGGCGCTTCATTTGCTGGCTGTAGGTGTTACTATGGCAGATCCTAAAAAGAGGAATATAGGTAAGAGGATGATTGGTATATTGTTTTGGATAGTTCCTGTTGTAAGCTGGTTTGCAATGATGACGATATATTTGTCGGCTTTGGGCACCAAAATGAATATAGGACTTGTTGCAAATATACTCGTTGGAGCAGTGTTCATCATTGTTGGAAATTATTTACCGAAAAACAGGCAGAATTTTTCTGTTGGTATTAAACTTCCGTGGACCTTGGCTGATGAGGAAAACTGGAATAAGACAAACAGACTGAGTGGGTATTTATTTGTGATTTGTGGGTTTATATTTATCGTGAACGCTTTCTTTTTAAGTATTATACCGATTATTGCTACTGTTTTGGCAGTTATTATCATACCGGTTGTTTATTCTTATTGGTTATACAGAAAAAAGATTGAATAAATAAAGGTATTATAACAGACAATAAAAATATATATTTATTAATTGAAATAAAAATGCTATACTTGATTATGTTGATTAGTGAATTAAGTATAGCATTTTTATTATAAGTTTTTAAAGAAAAGCCAGATAGAAATTTTAGGAGGCATGGATGAGTTACGCAGATAAAGTTTTTGTGGATATGTGTAGAGATATCCTAGAAAACGGAACAGATACAAGAGGTGAAAACGTTAGGGCAAAGTGGGATGATGGTTCATATGCATATACCATTAAGAGGTTTGGCATAGTAAACAGGTATGATTTAAAGAAAGAATTTCCAGCCATTACATTGCGCCAGACGGGAATAAAAAATTGTGTGGATGAACTTTTATGGATTTGGCAGAAGAAGTCCAATAATGTGAATGAACTGAGAAGTCATATATGGGATGCATGGGCTGATGAAGAAGGGTCGATAGGAAAAGCTTATGGTTACCAGATGAGTGTAAAACATCACTATCCGGAAGGAGAAATGGATCAGGTAGACAGAGTACTGTATGACTTGAAGCATAATCCATATAGTAGAAGAATTATGACAAATATTTATGTTCATCAGGATTTGTCAGAAATGAATTTGTATCCTTGTGCTTACAGTATGACCTTTAATGTGACAACCAATCCGGAAACGGGAAAGTTTGTTTTAAACGGTATTTTAAATCAGCGTTCACAGGATGTGTTAACGGCAAATAACTGGAATGTATGTCAGTATGCAGTTCTTGTTCATATGTTTGCACAGGTAAATGATATGGAAGTAGGAGAATTTGTACATGTTATTGCAGATGCACATATCTATGATAAGCATGTGGAGCTTGTGGAAGAACTGATTTCCAGAGAGCAGCATGTGGCTCCAAAGTTGTGGATAAATCCGGAAATTAAAAATTTTTATGATTTCACAGTAGATGATGTGAAGTTGATTGATTATGAATATGGACCACAGATTAAAATACCGGTGGCTGTATAAGCAGAATATAGAAATGAGGTAATGAAGATGAATTTGATTGTTGCAGTTGATAAGAATTGGGCGATAGGATATAACAATGATTTGCTTGTAAGTATTCCTGATGATATGAAATTTTTTAGGGAGAGTACTACCGGTAAGGTATGCATTATGGGAAAAAATACGTTGGAGAGTTTTCCGGGAGGAAGACCATTAAAAAACAGAGTGAACATTGTTATTGCTTTGGAGAAGGATTATAAAGTTGATGGTGCTACAGTTGTTTATTCTATTGAAGAGGCACTGGAAGAAGCAAAGAAATACAATTCTGAAGATGTGTTTGTAATCGGTGGTGGAAGCATTTATAAGCAGATGCTGCAGTATTGTGATACAGCATATATTACTTATGTAGATCATGAATATGCGGCTGATACTTTTATTCCAAATCTTGATGAAATGCAGGACGAGTGGGAACTGGTTGAAGAAGGAGAAGAGAATACTTACTTTGATTTAGAGTATTATTTTAGAACATATAAGAGAAAATAATTAAGGAAATATAAAAAGTTGCAAAAAACAGAACCCACATCAGTTAATACTGATTCAGGTTCTGTTTTTTATTCTATAGGAAAGTTCTCTGAACTTCCTATAGAATAAAAATGCTCCGCAGGATCGCAGAGGCGCGGAAATGTAGTTATTCTTCGAATCCGCGCCTCGCGAGAGAGTTCGCAAGCGAACTCTTTGTTATATAGAAAATTGTAATTCCTATAAGAAAAAATTATTTAGATAATGCCAGATATGCAGCACCGATTAGTCCGGAATCTTCATTTAAAGTAGATTTTCGTACTTTTATAAATGGTTTAACATTGTCATAAACTTTGGTTTTTACAAGAGTCTCTACATCTTCTACAAACCCATCTATTTTAAGGGCAACAGAGCCTCCTAATATTACTATCTCCGGGTCTGCAAATGCAAAAATGAATGCAATAAAGTTGGCAAGATAATTTTTGGCATCATCTATTATGGTCTTAGCTGTTTTATTACCTAAAACAGCCAGATCATTAACTTCCCCTGCATGTGTAACATTAAGTCCCGCATTTATTGCACGGGTTGTAATGGCGGTTCCGCTACTAATGGCTTCAATGCCTCCAGGGATAATAGAACCGTGCGATGGACCATCCTGTATCATAATACAATTTGCAACTTCATTTGCATAACCATGTGCCCCTAGATAAATTTGTTTGTCAATGACAAATCCTGCTCCAAGTCCGGTAGATACTGTTAGGAACTGAACAAAGCGATAATCTTGTCCTTCTCCGACAACTGCCTCAGCAAGGCCGGCAAGGTTTGCATCATTGTCCAGATATACCGGGATGTCTGTCATTTTGCTGAGTTCTTTTGCTACGAGCAGGTTATGCCAATTACCATTCAAATTTGGTGGAGTCAGTATCTGACCATTCATCAGATCAAGAGGTCCTGGGCAGGACATGCCTGCTCCTGTAATACTATAGTCATAGTTTTTAATGATATCAGTGATTTTTCCTAAAGTAACTTCGGGATTAAATGAATCTGTGGCAAACTGATGCCTGTCAACTATATTTAATTTTTCGTCTACCAGGGCGACACGGGTATTTGTGCCACCGATATCAATAGCAATAGCGTATTTCATTATCTTACATAAATTGTCACAAATTTACAGTGCGACAGCTCCTTTACTTTTATAGTGTTGTTGTGAATCGCAATGGATTCTGTTTTTTCTTCTTTTAAGTTCGTATAATAAGCTTCAGAAATATCAAAGTTAAATTTAATTGTATCACTGACAGTTTTATGGTTTTTTCCATTAAATAAACGTATAATGAAACCTTCACTGCCTTCCGCCTTTTTAATAGCAGAAACTACAAGATTATTTTTTGTTTCAAAAAGAGAAATTCTGGATGCTTCTGTGCCTTCAATTTCTCTCTGGGAGAAAATTAATCTTCCATTTAAGAATTCTGCATAAGTGTATACTTCAATTGGCGTGTTATAGTTCTTTGCCAAAGTATCAACATTTGAATCATTAATATCGGAATTATAAGTCATAAAACCAAAAGAAAAATCCATTTCTTTTAGCAACTGTGCATCAGGCGTTTCAATAATTCTTTCGCCGCTTGCTCTACCCGGGCGGTAAATAAGGTTTTCTTTGCCCATAAATCCGTAAGTGCGGAATAAGGTAAGACGAATTTTCCTATCATCTAAAATTTCATATTCTCTTACTCCCTGTGGAATTACTGCAATTCCGGTGTTGTCATCAGTTAATGAAACATAGGATTGTGCAGGCTCGATAGATATAGGAGGTTCCTGCCAGGATGACTGGTCGTTTGCCCAGTTGGCAAGTTCCTGAATTCCGGCTTTTTCTTCTTTGTGGTTTTTCATGCCTTCTAAATACAGATTCATTTCTTTTTCATAATAATTTGGACGTTTAATCAAACCAAACTGCTGGTCAGCATAATTAAATTTACTTGTAATCTGGCTGTCAAAAATAACACACAGACGATGGGATAATCCTTTATTGTCTACATGAACATTGAAATCAATAATTTTTGAATCTTTTCTTAAGCCAATTTCTAAAGTGACGGGCAGAGTAGTAGAAGTTTTATATTCTGCGCGCTCTTCCAAATCTTTTGGAATAATCATTTGATAGTGTATTTTGGCTTTGTTATATATATCATTTCCAGAGATTTCATATTCAAATTTGGAATCTGTAGAGAAAATTTCCATATCTTTTCTTGGTGGAGAGTAATTAAAACTGTCACCATCATCTCCGTTTTCCACAAGTACACCCTGATTATTGTAGGTTTTATTATTTTCTTTATCCAAAATAGTTAGAGAACCATTTTCGGCAATAGTAATAGAGTAGAATTCATTTTCCAGTGTATTATTTTTTTTCATTGGAATACAACTGTTATCATTTACATCAATGGAATATTGAACATATCCAAGAGCAGGAACATCTTCTGTTTTAATTGCTAAAACAGCTTCTAACACATGTTCAGGAATGTAGAATTCTCTTGACGGATTAAGTTTAATTGTCTGTGACAGAACATAATCTGTCAGGTCTCTTGATGAAACGATGGTATAATTAACTTTATTGCCCTTGTCGTCCAGAATTGCAAAATCACCACCCGGAATATAAGTTTTGATAAGAATGGTATCTTTCCGTTTTTGAGGTAAAGTATTTATCAAAGTAAATGTTATATCGGCATTATTTTTAATACTTGTTGCAATTAGTCTGGAATGAAGTTCCACAAGGTTTACGGCAATATCTCTTGCCTGTTTGTAACGCATGTAAACGTCTTCATTTGCAGTGTCAGAAATACAGGAGCCAATGGAGTCGTGAGCTGCATTTTCAAATAATAGTTTCCAAACTTCTTCCACAACTTTGTGGGGATAAGTGTTCCCTAATTTGTAAGATAAAGCTAGTAGAGGCTCCATTACGTTTGTAACATAGTTTTGAACCTGAGTATTCAAAACTTTTAAATCCGAACGTGAAGAAAATATGGATTTGTGTATTCTCATATGTTTGGCAATAACTAGTTCGCCCTGAACTTCTTCTAATGCTGGATTTTCGCTTTTTACATCATGAATGTAATCTTCAATACTGCTGATGACATATTCATTTTCCGGGTCTATTTTATTCCTTTCAGTAATAATTTGTGGGAGATTTGTGCGGATAGGTGCCTGGTCAAAACCGTTCGGAAAATAAATATGTTTTGTGGAGCTTCCCTTTCCGGCTTTTTCAAAGCATTCTTTTTGCCAGAATTCGTTACTTTTTTCTGTTTCTTCTGGTATATTTCCGCCTATATAGTAACCAAATGGTATCTGAGTAGTAAAGACAACACTGCCATCATCACCTTTCCAGTTAAAATCCGTGTGTTTTACCATATCGTCACTTACACCACGCCAGAATAAAGTATCATCAATACCAAATTCCTTATAAATTTGTGGCATATTTCCAGATTGTCCAAAGGAATCTGGAACATATCCTACATTCATATAGCCGCCAAATTCTTCACACCGTTTCATACCATAGTACATATTTCGCACAATACTTTCGCCGGAAATAACCAACTGGTCACTTTGTGTGTACCATGGACCTATAATTAATCTTTTATCCTTTACAAGTTTTGTGATACGCTCCTTATCATTAGGCATCCATTTAATATAATCATCTAAAAGAGATGCTTGTGCATCCAGCATAAAATATTTAAATTCTTCATCATTCTCTAACGTGTCTAAAACATCTTTTAAGTCTTTCATTAAATAAATTTTAGAACGTGAAGTAGTAAAATACCATTCTCTATCCCAGTGTGAGTGGGGTACAACATGTATTTTATGTTTCATGGGAAATCCTCCTTATATTATATAAGCGATGTAAATTTTTATCGCTTATGTTGAATTAAGCAGGGCAGAGGCAAATCACGCCTCTGCCCATTTCTCTTAACTGTTTTGGGTTATTTAATTTTTTTATTCAACATCTTCAAAAGAAAGTTCAATTTCGTTAATATCTACATCTTCGGAAACATTGTCAGTATTTTGATTAAAGTCAACAAAAATTGTTGCAAGTACTGCGATTATAATAGCACCTACTAAAATACCGATAAGATAAGCCCATCCGTTTGTGACAGATACGAAACCGTAGATACCGCCAACAGGAGGAATCTCACCTTTTGCACCAAGTAAGCATGTAACTGCTGTACCGATAGCACCACCAAGCATATTAATAGGAATTAATACCTGAGGTTTCACTAAGGTAAAAGGAATCGCTCCTTCTGTAATACCGATAAATCCCATTACCCAGTTACCTTTACCTGTTTCTCTAAAGGAAGCAGAAAATCTCTTTTTTCTAATAACAGTTGCAATAGCATATGCTAAAGGTGGAATACAAATAGCACAATTGATAAATACATTCGGCTGATAAATGCCTTCTGCTAATAACACATTACCAGCCATCCATGCAGATTTATTAATTGGGCCTCCCATGTCGGATGCTATCATGGCACCTAAAGTGAGGGCCATAATTAATTGGGATGTGCCGCTTTTACTCATTGCACTTAGCCAGTCTACCAGCCAGTTATTAATTGCAGCCAGTGGGTCTGCAAGAATGGCACCCATAATAATTGCTACGATACCGGTTGCAAGGAATGGCAAAATAACAAGTGGCATCATTGTCTGCATTGATTCTGGAAGATGAATATGTTTCTTTGCCCATTTAACAGTGTAACCTGCAATAAAAGCAGCGATAACAGCACCTAAGAATCCGGCTTGTGTGTCAGAGGCAAGAGCACCACCGATGAGACCGGCACCAATAGCCGGTTTGTCAGCAATACTGTATGCAATGAAACCTGCTAATACTGTATTGATCAGTCCGATACCTGTCCAACCTACGTTTTCAATTAATTTCAGAATGTGTAAAAAACCTGTTCCGTCAACATATGGGTCGAGTGAAGTAATACCCATAAATAAAGCTATTATTTTCGGAATAGCTACGACTAAGGATGCTCCGATAATAAGAGGGAGCATATAGCCGATACCGGTCATCAAATGACCTTTTGCTTCTTTAAAAAAATTTTTCATGTTTTATAATCTCCTTTTGTTAATTATGGTTTAAAATTGTATTTACATTTACAGTTGTATTTATTGTTATTTATTTACTGCAGCCACGCACTTTTTGATTACCGTTTCAGGGGCCTTGATGCAGATATTAATATCTACACGAATTACCTTTTTTCTAGAAAAACGTTCCATGTCAGTAATTTTCTGATCTGAAGCAATAATAACCAAATCAGCTGCTTTGGCTTCTTCCGGGGTAATCATATTAATCTGTCCCATACTTCCCTGCTGCTCGATTTTAATGTCATAACCTAATTCTTTTCCAGCCTTTTCTAAAGCTTTTGCAGCCATTGGAGTATGTGCTAATCCAGCAGGACAAGCAGAAATTCCTACGATATTCATATTAATTATCCTCCTTTATAATTTTTGTTATATATTTTGTCAGCTCAGATTTATTATCAGATGAACGTACCGTATTTTTGAATTCATCTTCTAATAAATTTGTTGCTAATTTTGAAATCATCATCAAATGTTCATTACCGGCGTTTTGCTTTGGAACAATTAATGCAAATAAATTTGTAACGAATGAATCATCTAAAGTTTCCCATTCTTTAATTGGGTTTTTACAGCGGGCATATATTATTGCAATTTCTTTTGCATGGGATGATTTTGCATGAGGAATTGCAAAACCGTCCTGCAGGCCTGTAGAAAACTCTTCCTCTCTTTTTAGAAAATCTTCAAGAAGTCCATTCTTGTCATCAGTAAGACCAAGTGAGAGTGCCTGATTACTGATAAATTCTAAAACTTCTGTTTTAGTGTTTACATTAACATCAAAAAATATATATTCTTCTTTAAACAATTGTTTACCTCCTTGTTTTTGGTTATACTATTTCCCATTAGCGTTTCGGCTTATGGTATAGTTGCTTTGTTTATGAATTAAGTATATTCGGAAGGAAATTAAAATTCAATTGATGCAATTTCCGCTTCAAAATGGAAAAAATAATTATAGGAAAAATCATATTTCCAAAAATAAGTGGAAAAATAAATAGTCATATAACAAGTTGTTTCCATTTTTTTTTGGAAAATACCACAATTGTAATTTTGTTAAAATATACATTACAATAAGAACAAATATATTTTAAATATAAAGTGTGGATTGATGAAAAAACAAGGTAAAAAGGAGGAGGAAAAGTGTTTCAGTACGGAAGGTTGAATGAAGTATTTCATTATATTAGAAAACATGATTACATTTCTTCTGAAAGACTTGCATCCAGATTTGATGTGACAGATAGAACGATAAGAAACGATATTCAGGAAATTAATTTTGTTTTATCAGAGCATGGAGCAGTTATCAAATTAAAAAGAAAATACGGATATTATATTGATGTAACCGACGATAGCTTATTTATAAGTTTTTTGGAACAGTTGGAGAAAAATGTAAAGAACAATATTGAACTTGAAACAAGTAAGGATAGGATACGATATATTTTAGGACTGTTGTTGGAATCAGATGATTATATATCGCTTACTGAAATTATGGACAGGGTTTATATTTCTAAAAATACTCTTAATAACTATATAAAAACTATAAAAAAAATTGTAGAGAGATATCATCTGGAATATATTTCAAAACCGAATGCAGGAATTAAAATTATCGGTGCGGAAGATGACAAGAGAAAGTGCATAATGGATCATGTTATAACTTATGACTTTGATAATTATATTACAGGGTTTACAAAAGAAGAGCGAGCATTATTTAAAGGGATTGATTTAGACTATTTAAAAAAGATTACATTGTCTCAGTTAAAAAGGCGAAACATTGAGACCAGTGATTATAATATAAAAAATTTGATTATTCATCTGGCATTGATGATTTCTCGTGTGAGACGAAATAATTATATCAATCTATTAGATATTGAAATAGACTATTCTATTATGGTAATCGTTGAAAGTTTATGTCAAGATGTAGAAGAGTACTATGATATTGTTATTTCAAAAGGAGAAAAAATTTATATTTATCTTCATTTTGTTGCCAATACCCATATGGAAGCAACAAAAATAGATGATATCTGGCTGGAAAAATCTGTTTTCGATATTTTGGAAATAATATATGAAAGTTATAGTTTTGATTTACGGGATGATGAGATTTTATTAGAGGATTTGTTTCGGCATATGAAATCAATCTTTATTAATAAAACCTTTGGTTTGAATATTCGTAATCCATTGATTAATACAATTAAAAGTAACTATCCACTTGCATTCGAAATTACTTTGACAGCAGTATCAAAAGTTTTTACAAAGCAGCCGTTTGTATTAAATGAGGAAGATGTAGGATATGTTTCTGTGCATATTGGAGCAGCAATTGAACGATATTTTGCAAAAAGACTTGAAAAGAAAAATGTTATCCTTGTATGTGGAAATGGACAGGCTACGATAAGAATGCTGGAAGCGAGACTGAATTTATATTTTTCTGATAAAATTAATATCGTAAGATGTATATCATATAATGAATATAATAATTATCGGGGGAAGGATTTTAACCGAATTGATTTTGTTATCTCTACAGTTCCATTAGAAAGCAGAATCGTTCCTTCAATTACGGTAAATTTTGCTTTAAAAAATAAAGACATTGAATCCATCTCAAGATTTATTAATATAATGAACATCAAAAAAGGACAAAAGGAATCAGGTTTTTTTGATGAGGAATTATTCTTCCGGTTTCAAGAAGTACCAGATAAGGAATCGTTACTTCGGGTTTTATGTAATAGACTAAATGAAAAAGGTATTGTGGAAGATGATTTTATTGATTCTGTGTTAGAGAGAGAAGAATTAGGAAATACAAATATGAATGATACATTTGCTCTGGCACACCCTATGAAATTGTGTGCAAAGGAGACAAAAGTTGCAGTTGCAATATTGGACAAACCGGTTTTATGGAATGAAGAAGAGACAGTAGAAATTGTTTTTCTTCTTGCTATTAAGCAGGGGGTACAAAAAGATATAGAACGTTTGTATGACAGTTTTATTGAAATTGTAAATGATTCAAAACTGCAACAGAAAATTATTCATTGCACAGATTATAATGAGTTTATTTCAATTTTGCAATAAAAAATACAGAAGGAATATTTTTCTTTATACTGCATAAAATATATAGATTAAATAGGTATGGTAATTTTATGCTTATAAAAATGCAGGTAGACTCAGGAGAAATAGGAGAATTACAGGTAAACGTAGTAGATAGTAATAATGTACCCATAAAGGATGCAAAAGTAATTATTAGGAGACCGAGGCAGGAAGGCGACCCACAGCAGAATCAGGTACAGGAAATTGAGCAGTTACAGACAGATAGTTCAGGGCAGACACAGATTGTGGATTTAAGTACACCACCATTGGAGTTGAGTCTGGACGAAAATAATGATTTGCAGCCGTATGCCAATTATGATGTGGAGGTTGATGTTCCAGGATATGAGACGGAAAATATTGAAAATGTAGAATTGTTATCGAACGAGTTATCAATTCAGAATGTCAAAATGCGCAGAGTAGAAGGAGAAGATGTAGAGAATATTAATATTTCTCCACATACATTGTATTATGAGTATCCTCCCAAAATTCCAGAAGATGATATTAAAGATGTCGGCGAGCCTGGAGAAATTGTATTGAGCCGTGTAGTTGTTCCGGAATATGTTGTGGTACATGATGGAACGCCTTCTAGTAATGCAAAGGATTACTATGTAACATATAAAGATTATATTAAAAATGTAGCATCTTCAGAAATATATGCAACATGGCCGCAGGCTACGTTAGAGGCTAACATATTAGCAATTATGTCATTTACAATGAATCGTGTATATACGGAGTGGTACAGAAACAAAGGCTACGATTTTACTATCACTTCGTCTACAGCGTATGACCAGAAATGGATTAATGGAAGAAATATATTTGAATCCATCAGTCTGGTGGTTGATAATATTTTTGACCAGTATTTGTCATTTCCGGATGTGAGACAGCCAATTCTTACCCAATATTGTGACGGTAGAAGAGTTAGCTGTCCAAACTGGCTCAGTCAGTGGGGATCATGTAATTTAGGAGAACAGGGATATTCGACTCTGGAAATTATAAGAAATTATTATGGCAGTGATATGTACATTAATACAGCAGAACAGATATCGGGAATTCCGGCATCCTGGCCTGGCTATAATTTAGATGTGGGAGCAAGTGGACCGAAAGTTCAGCAGATGCAGGAACAGTTAGATACGATAGCATCAGTGTATACTGCAATTCCAAGAATAGCAGCAGATGGTATCTTTGGTGAGAATACGCAGGCAGCGGTAAGAGCATTCCAGAAAATATTTGATTTACCACAGACAGGAATTGTAGATTTTGCTACGTGGTATAAAATATCACAGATATATGTAGGAATTACGAGGATAGCTGAGGGAATACCGAGGTAGGGAGAAAAATTGGAGATAGAAACGTCAAAAAAGGCGATGATTAAGGCACTATGAAAATTTGAATTTCATAGTGCCTTTTAAGAATGCTGTTACACTTTGAGATCATTAAAGTGCGGGTAGAAAATGCCATCTATATGAAATTAAAAAATGATGTATCTTTTAATGTAGAAACAGTAAGAAGATTCAAAGAGGGGAATGAAGAAATATTAAATCATATTATAGGACAGGCACATTAGAGGTCTGTCTTATTTAAAATAATTTGTTTTTTCATTCAAATGTAACACGAAATTCACAGATGACTTCACAATGCAAAGTGTTCCGCAAAACTTGTTGAAACATGATATCTTTTTTGATATAATCTTGTAAGTTTAGGCAAAATTCGAAAATTTCATTGCAAGCCATGAAAATTTCGACTCTTGTGGTAGCCTTCAAGGTCAAATGAATTTGCCCTTGGTTCGTTGCCTGTGGAGCTCAACAAACAAATGAAAGGAAACACATTTATGAACGCATTTCTTATCTTAGAAGACGGTACAGTTTTCGAAGGAAAATCCATTGGAACACAGAAAGAAGTTATTAGTGAAATTGTATTTAACACGTCTATGTGGGGTTATTTAGAAGTATTAACTGACCCATCTTATGCGGGACAGGCAGTATGTATGACATATCCTCTGCAGGGGAATTACGGTATTTGTCATGAAGACATGGAATCATTGAAACCATGGCCGGATGCATATATTGTGAATGAATTAAGCCGTATTCCGAGCAACTTCCGATGTGATGATACCATTCAGCATTTCATGGAAGAAAATGATATTCCAGGCATCTCAGGGATTGATACAAGAGCACTGACAAAAATTCTTCGTGAAAAAGGCACGATGAATGGTATGATTACTACCAATGAAAATTATAATTTAGATGAAGTTCTTCCAAAGATTAAGGAATACAAAGTGACAGGAGTGGTAAAAGAAGTTTCCTGTAAAGAAAAGAAAGTTTTACCGGGAGAGAAATATAATGTTGCTTTGTTAGATATTGGAGCAAAGAATAATATTGCAGACTCTTTGAATAAGAGAGGTTGCAATGTGACAGTTCTTCCTTGCGATTCATCAGCAGAAGAGATGATTGCGATGAATCCTGATGGTATTATGCTGTCCAATGGCCCTGGAGATCCCAAAGAGTGTGTTTATCAGATTGAACAGATTAAGAAATTATATGATACAGATATTCCGATTTTTGCTATTTGTCTTGGACATCAGCTTATGGCACTTGCCACAGGAGCTGATACGAAGAAAATGAAATATGGACATAGAGGAGGAAATCATCCGGTTAAGGATTTAGATTCCGGTCATGTATATATTTCTTCACAGAACCATGGGTATATGGTAGATGGTGACACAGTAAACTCTGATGTTGCTAAAGTTGCTTTCGTAAATGTTAATGATAAGACAGTAGAAGGTCTAAGATATAAAAATAAGAGTATATTTACAGTTCAGTTCCATCCGGAAGCTTGTCCGGGTCCACAGGATTCCGACAGACTGTTTGATGAATTTATAGAGATGATGGAGGTGAAGAAGAATGCCTAGAGATTTAAGTATAAAGAAGGTTTTAGTAATTGGTTCTGGTCCGATTGTCATTGGACAGGCAGCAGAGTTTGACTACGCTGGTACACAGGCATGTCGTTCTTTGAAAGAGGAAGGCATTGAGGTAGTACTTTTAAACTCAAACCCAGCTACAATTATGACAGACAAGGATATTGCTGATGAGATTTATATTGAACCATTAACAGTACCTGTATTAAAGAAGATTATTCAAAAAGAAAAGCCGGACAGCATTCTTCCAACCCTTGGAGGACAGGCAGGACTCAACCTCGCTATGGAAATTGCTGAAACAGGATTTTTAGAGGAACATGGATGTAGACTGATTGGTACGACATCAGAGACAATCAAAAAGGCAGAGGACCGTCTTGAGTTTAAAGAGACAATGGAAAAGATTAATGAGCCATGTGCTCCATCTTTAGTTGTTGAAAATGTTGAAGATGGTGTTGCATTTACCAATAAGATTGGTTATCCGGTTGTTCTTCGTCCGGCTTATACACTTGGTGGCAGCGGAGGCGGTATCGCACACAATCAGGTAGAATTAGTAGAAATTCTTGAGAATGGCCTGAGACTCAGTCGTGTAGGTCAGGTTTTGGTTGAGAGATGTATTGCAGGTTGGAAAGAAGTAGAGTACGAGGTTATGCGTGACTCTGCAGGAAACTGCATTACAGTATGTAACATGGAAAACATTGACCCGGTAGGTGTTCATACAGGAGACAGTATCGTTGTTGCGCCATCTCAGACATTAGGAGATAAGGAACATCAGATGCTTCGTACATCAGCGCTCAATATTATTAATGAGTTGAATATTACCGGTGGATGTAACGTGCAGTATGCACTTCATCCGGAAAGTTTTGAATATTGTGTTATCGAGGTAAATCCTAGAGTAAGCCGTTCATCAGCACTTGCATCTAAAGCAACCGGTTATCCGATTGCAAAGGTGGCAGCAAAGATTGCTCTTGGATACACATTAGATGAGATTAAGAACGCAATCACACAGAAAACGTATGCAAGCTTTGAGCCGACACTGGATTACTGTGTCGTTAAGATTCCACGTCTTCCTTTTGATAAGTTTATTACTGCCAGCAGAAAACTTACAACGCAGATGAAAGCAACCGGTGAAGTTATGAGTATCTGTAACAACTTTGAAGGTGCTTTAATGAAGGCGATTCGTTCATTAGAACAGCATGTAGAGTGTCTTCTTGACTATGACTTCTCAGAATTAAATGATGATGAACTAGAAGAGATGCTGCACAAAGTAGACGACAGACGTATTTGGGTAATTGCTGAAGCATTAAGACGTGGTGTGAGTTATGATCATATCCATGAAATTACAATGATTGATAAGTGGTTTATTGATAAACTTGCGATTCTTGTGGAAACGGAAGAGGCATTAAAAACACAGCCTCTTACAGCAGAGTTATTGAAAGATGCAAAGAGAATTGAGTTTCCGGATACAGTAATCAGCCGATTGACTGGAAAATCTGTGGATGAAATTAAGCAGATGAGATATGACAATGGAATCGTTGCAGCATACAAGATGGTTGATACTTGTGCGGCAGAGTTTGAGGCAGCAACACCTTACTACTATTCTGTATATGGCGGTGAAAACGAAGCAGCAGAGACAAACCCACCAAAGAAGGTACTTGTGCTTGGTTCCGGTCCTATCCGTATTGGACAGGGTATTGAGTTTGACTTCTGTTCTGTACATTGTACTTGGGCATTTAAAGAAGAAGGTTATGAGACAATTATCGTAAACAACAACCCAGAGACTGTTTCTACAGATTTTGATATTGCTGATAAACTATATTTCGAACCTTTGACACCGGAAGATGTTGAAAATATTGTAAACGTAGAAAAACCGGATGGTGCAGTGGTGCAGTTTGGTGGACAGACAGCGATTAAGTTAACAGAAGCACTTATGAAGATGGGAGTTCCAATCCTTGGAACAGACGCAGCAGATGTAGATGCAGCAGAAGATAGAGAGTTATTTGATGATATATTAGAACAGTGTGGTATTCCAAGACCAACAGGTGGAACCGTGTTTACAGCAGAAGAAGCAAAAGAAGTAGCGAATAAATTAGGTTATCCGGTACTTGTCCGTCCTTCCTATGTTCTTGGTGGTCAGGGTATGCAGATTGCTACCTGTGATGAAGAAGTTGAAGAATTTATGGAAATCATTAACAGGATTGCTCAGGATCATCCAATCTTAGTAGATAAATATTTACAGGGAACAGAGGTAGAAGTAGATGCAATCTGTGACGGTACAGATATTCTGATTCCGGGAGTTATGGAGCATATTGAGAGAGCCGGAGTACATTCCGGTGATAGTATTTCCGTATATCCGGCATATACATTATCACAGGAGATTATTGATACCATTGAAGATTATACAAAGAAGCTTGCGATGTCATTACATGTAAAGGGAATGATTAACATTCAGTTCATCGTATGTGACGGTCAGGTTTATGTAATAGAGGTAAATCCACGTTCTTCAAGAACAGTTCCATACATCAGCAAGGTTACAGGTATTCCAATCGTAAAACTTGCTACGAAATGTATTATTGGAAAGACAATTAAAGAACAAGGGTTCAAACCGGGCTTACAGCCAAATGCTGATTACTATGCAATCAAGATGCCAGTATTCTCGTTTGAAAAGATTCGTGGTGCAGAAACGAGTTTAGGGCCTGAAATGAAGTCAACAGGCGAGTGTCTTGGTATTGCAAAGACATTTAATGAAGCATTATACAAAGCATTCTTAGGTTCAGGTGTGGTACTTCCAAAGCATAAGAAACTGATTATGTCAGTAAAGGATGCTGATAAGCAGGAAGCAATTCCTCTTGCACAGCGTTTTGAAAAATTGGGATATGAGATTTATGCAACAAGAAGCACAGCAGATGTTTTGAGAGAAAATGGTGTGGATGCGATTAAGGTAAATAAAATACATCAGGAAGCACCGACAGTGATGGACTTGTTACTGGAGCATAAGATAGATATTGTGATTGATACACCGACACAGGGTCGTGACAAGCATCGTGACGGTTTTCTTATCAGAAGAACATCCATCGAGACAGGGGTAAACTGTTTTACAAGTTTGGATACAGTAGATGCATTGTTGACTAGTTTGGAGAGTGATGCAAAAGAAAACCTTACTTTGGTTGACATTGCAACAATATAACTCACCAGCAGAAAATCAAGCGTCTGCGAAGCAGACATTTGATTTTACCTGGTGAGTTAGCGAAAAAAGCTTTGCTTTTGAGCTAAGTTTTGAAAATCAAGCGTCTGCGGAGCAGACATTTGATTTACGCGAATAGTGAGGAAAAGCGCATACTAGTATGCAGATTTGACGAGCATCGCGATAACTTGAGGAACGCGCAAAGCGTGTTTCTCAAGTTGTGGAGAGAAGCACATCCGGGAAGGTGTGTGAATGAAAAATATAATAAACAATGTTGTTGGAGGAAGATATTATGTATTAGAACATATAGGTTCCGGAGGCTGTTCTGATGTTTACAAGGTCAGAGATATTTATTCGGGGCTGTTTTACGCATTAAAGAAATACATAACATCGGATCCGGCAAATCAAAAGAATTTAATGGAAGGAATGGAGAAGGAATTAAATGCTCTAAAGTATTGTTCTCATCCGAGCCTTCCAAAAATTTATAATATAATTAAGGAAGAAGAAAACTTCTACTTGGTTATGGAGTATGTAGAGGGGATAAATCTAAAGAAGTATGTTGCCCGAAATGGAATTGTAAAGACAAAATTGTTACAGGATATTATGATGCAGGTTTGCAGTGGGATTTATTATCTGCATTCTTTAGAGCCACCGGTTGTATACAGGGATTTGAAACCTTCTAATATTATCTTAAAGAATGACGGACGTGTAAAATTAATAGATTTTGGAATAGCGAAAAGATATCGTACAGACGTTGCAGATGAGCAGGCGTTTGGAAGTGTTGGATTTGCGGCACCAGAACAGTTTGGAGATGCGAAGGGCATGTCTTTGTACAATACTGATATTAGAACTGACATTTATGGGATTGGTACGACAATGTATTATTTGAAAACAAAGACCAAATATACTGGCAGAATTTCTTCTCGAAAAATACATGGAAAGTTGAAAAGAATTATTAAGAAGTGTACACAAGTAAATCCAAATAAAAGATATCAGAATTGTATTGAGGTCTTATGTGAGATGAAATCCTTGCATATTCTTTGAAAATATTTTATATTCTATATATTATATAATTTTAATGTGAAATGGAGGAATTAAAATGAGTTACGAGCAAGCTAAAATATTATTAGAGAAATATGGTCAGACACAGCTTTTAAAATATTATGATGAGTTAAATGACATTCAGAAAGAATCTCTTTTAAAACAAATTAGTGAGATTGATTTTGGTTTGTTAGATTTAGTGAAAGATGGAGAGTCAGCAACTGAAAAGGGAATTATAACACCTTTGGATGATGCAGTGTCTATTCAGGATATTGAAGAAAATAAGGAAAAATATACAGCAATTGGTGTTGATGCCATAAAACAAGGAAAAGTAGCAGCACTTCTTCTGGCTGGAGGTATGGGAACAAGACTTGGTTCAGATAAGCCAAAAGGAATGTATAATATTGGTGAAACAAAAGATGTTTACATTTTTGAAATGCTGATAAGAAATTTAATGGATGTTGTAAATCAGACAGGTGCATGGGTTCCATTGTATATCATGACCAGTGAGAAAAACAATGATGATACAGTAAACTTTTTTAAAGAAAAAAATTATTTTGGATATGATCCGGACTATGTTGACTTTTTTGTACAGGAGATGGCTCCGGCAGCAACTTTTGATGGAAAGATTTATCTTGAGGAGAAGGACAGAGTGTCAACATCTCCAAATGGAAATGGCGGCTGGTTTATCTCATTTGTTAAGGCGGGACTTTGTGAGAAGGCGAAAGCAAGAGGTGTAGAATATATTAATATTTTTGCTGTAGATAATGTATGCCAGCGTATGGCAGACCCATGTTTTGTTGGCGCAATGATTGATGGCGGATACCGTTCTGCTTCAAAGGTTGTATCTAAGGCAAATCCGGAAGAAAAAGTAGGAGTACTATGTTTAGAAGATGGTAAGCCTTCGATTGTTGAGTATTATGAATTGACCGAGGACATGCGTTATGAGACAAAAGAGAATGGTGAACTTGCTTATAAATATGGTGTTATTTTAAATTATTTATTCAATATGGAAGATTTAGAAAAAAATCTTGAGAACAATTTAGTAGTTCATATTGTAAAAAAGAAGATTCCTTATATTGATGAAAATGGAAATGCAGTAAAGCCGGAAAGTGAAAATGGTTATAAATTTGAAACACTTGTTTTAGATATGATTCATATGATGGATAATTGTCTGGCATATGAGGTGGTACGAGAGAAAGAGTTTGCACCAATTAAGAATAAGACAGGAGTAGATTCAGTAGATACTGCAAAAGCCTTATTGAAGCAGAATGGTGTAGAATTGTAAAATATTGAAATATCATAATAAAGTTTCAATTTAGATTAGAGCAGATCAGAGAGAAATTAAATTTGGAGAAAAGCAATGAAGAAGTTACTGGAGTTAATTACAGAGGAATTTGAAAAAGCATTTGATGCATGTGGTTATGATACAAAATTAGGTAAAGTTGGAATTTCTAACAGACCAGATCTTTGTCAGTATCAGTGTAATGGTGCGATGGCAGGTGCAAAGTTGTATCATAAAGCGCCGATTATGATAGCAAATGATGTTGTAACTGCGATTGGAGAGCATCCAATGTTTCAGTCAGTCGAGGCAGTAAATCCAGGGTTTATTAATATTAATTTAAATAGTGGATTTGTGGCGGAATACTTAGATAACGTAGCAGATGCAGAGAAATTTGGAGCTATTAACGACAATATGGAAACAATCGTAGTAGATTATGGTGGAGCCAATGTTGCAAAGCCGTTACATATTGGACATTTACGTTCTGCAGTTATTGGTGAAAGTGTAAAACGTATTGTAAAATATATGGGAAATAAAGTAATTGGTGATGTTCATCTAGGAGACTGGGGACTTCAGATGGGACTTATTATTACAGAACTCCAGGAACGTAAGCCGGAGCTGGTTTATTTTGATGAAAGTTATAGTGGAGATTATCCAAGTAATGCACCCTTTACAATTTCAGAATTAGAAGAAATATATCCATGTGCCAGCAAAAAGTCAAAAGAAGATGAAGCCTTTAAAGAACGTGCTCATCAGGCTACATTGAAATTACAAAGTGGATATGCTCCTTATTATGCTTTATGGCAACATATTATGAACGTCTCAAAAGTAGATTTAAAGAAAAATTATGATAATTTAAATGTTGAGTTTGATTTATGGAAGGGTGAGAGTGATGCCCAGCCATATATTCCGGGGCTGATTCAGGATTTGATTGATAAAGGACTGGCATATGAAAGTCAGGGGGCATTGGTAGTAGATATTGCAGAGGAAGGAGATAGCAAAGAGCTTCCTCCTTGTATTGTACGTAAATCTGACGGGGCGGCATTGTATGCTACATCGGATATTGCCACATTAGTTCAGAGAGAGCAGGATTTTCAACCAAACAAGTATGTTTATCTTGCAGATAAGAGACAGGATTTACATTATACACAGTTTTTCCGTGTGGCAAAGAAAGCTGGAATTGTAAAACCAGATACAGAGCTTAATTTTATTGGATTTGGCACTATGAATGGTGCAGACGGTAAGCCTTTTAAAACACGTGAAGGTGGTGTGATGCGTCTGGAAAATCTGATTTCACAGATTAATGATGCTGTTTATAATAAGATTATGGAAAATCGTTCTGTCAGTGAAGATGAAGCAAGAAAAACTTCTGAAATCGTAGGCCTTGCAGCCTTGAAGTATGGTGATTTATCCAATCAGGCATCAAAAGATTATATATTTGATATTGAACGATTTGCTTCTTTTGAAGGAAATACCGGACCATATATTTTATATACTATTGTTCGTATTAAATCTATTATTGAGAAGTATAAAGCAGAAGGTGGACAAGTAGAGAATTTAACTGTTATGGATACTGACAATGGGGAACAGCTACAGCTTATGCTTGAAATTGCCAAGGTAAACGAGGTTATTGAAAACGCAGCGAAGGAACTGGCACCTCACAAGATTTGTTCATATATTTATGATTTATCAAATGCATTTAATCGTTTCTACCATGGAACAAAGATTCTTGCAGAAGAAGATGAGACAAAGAAGAAAGGATATATTGCATTAATTGATTTGACAAAGAAGGTGTTGGAAACAGGTATTGATTTACTTGGCTTTGAAGCACCGGATAGAATGTAGGTATAAACATGTGACCTGATAATAGGTTGCATGTTTTTCTATATGTGATGAGATTATAATTAGTTTTGCACACGATAAAAATGTCTCATAAATAATTCTTAACGTTTACAAAAGATATGAATACAATATTGTTTAAGGCTCCTTTATATTCTAGCCAGATATTAATATTATTTAAGAACGGAAACCTTTGTATAAAACATGGGAAAGATAACATAATTCCGCATTCGGTTTGAAGAAGATGTGGAATTATAGTGAATGGCATAATATACAATAGAATGGCAAATGTCGATTTTGGAAAATAGGACATTACGCAACATGATGTGTTACATGGAATCAAAAAAGAGTACATGTCAGTTGGTTGTTATGTTGCATATGATATGTCATAATATATTTTGTCTTGATGGCCGGAAGATAATATTTTGAATGACAGGAGAAGGAATATATGAGTTTAGGATCAAATATTTGTTTTTTAAGAAAGCAGAAAAAATATACACAGGAACAACAAAATAGATTTGGAATGCATGGATATGTGGCAGCTTACATTTTGCCAGAAGGGTTTGATACGGAATGTCCCGGCGTAGAGTATGCGGAAAATGCAGAAGCTATCTACGCAATGATTACCATAAAAGAGCCATTTATACAGCCTTTTGAGAGAATTCCTAATGCATATAAAATTATAATGGAATATCTCCAAGCAAATAATTTTAAAGAGAAACAACAAGATAACATTGTCAGTTGCTTTGAATATGAATATGAAGAAAATGGAGTTGTATATATGGATGTTTATATTCATATTGATGGTGTTACCAAAGTTGATGCTATTTCACGGTTTAATTGAAATGGCTTAAAAGAGAAACAGGAGATCAATTAATGAGGGATTGGACAAAAGTCAGTACATCAGATGCATTGGTGATAAATAGATTTACTAAAAGGCGTTGCACTAGTTTAAGTGTCAACGCCTTTTATTACAGTAAAAAGTTTATTTCTTTGCTGTAGTTTTTTGTTCTGTAGATTTTGTAGTCTTTTCAGTTTTTGCTGTAGTAGTATTTTCTTTGGCAGCTGATGTGGTAACTTTTACATCTGTGTTGCCATTCTGAATCATCACATTACGAATACTTTCTTTTTCAGCATCAGAAAGTTCTCTATGAATCGTTGTAGCAGGCGGTGTATAAAGACCTGTAGCTACAGCTACGGAATATCCTAAATAACCAATAAATAAAATAACCACTAAAGTAGCAACGATGTAACCAGAAATCTTTTTCACGTTAGATTTCTTTTTTACATTTTTGCGGTTGTATTTTTCCTGTTTGTACTTATCTACTTTTGCTTGACTCATTGTTCTGTACCTCTCAAACTTTTTTTGCTTATTAAATTATAAAACAAAAGTGGCTGTAAAACAAGAGCCATTTGTGATATAATGTACAACAGTTCAGCCATGCGATATAAATTGAATATAATATGTGGCTGCTTGCAGACTAAATATTATATTCAATTTATATCATATGGTGAACAACCACAGCGAAGGAAATCCGAAGGATTTTCGAGCTGATGGCTGAACTGTAGTACATTATGAGAAGAAAGCAGCGAAGGAAATCCGAAGGATTTTCGAGCTGATGGCTGAACTGTAGTACATTAT
>CAJUBZ010000005.1:62589-87112 GCA_910584795.1 uncultured Eubacterium sp.
GAGAAGAAAGCAGCGAAGGAAATCCTTCGGATTTTCGAGCTGATGGCTGAACTGTTACATTCATAGATATATAGGATAAAAGCATTATGAAAAATTACAATGTAATTATTTTTGATTTGGACGGGACGCTTAGTGACTCGGGAGAAGGGATTACAAAATCGGTGCAATATGCACTAAAAAAATTAAATATTATAGAAGAAGATTTACAGAATTTAAAGCATTTTGTAGGCCCTCCACTGAAAGCAGAATTTATAAAAACTTACCATTTAACAGAGGAGCAGGGAGCAGATGCAGTAAGATTTTATCGGGAACGATATATACCAACAGGAATATATGAGACGAGCCTGTATGAAGGAGTCAGAGAATTATTGGACAGACTGAAAGCAGATGAGAAAATAATTGCGATGGCAACATCCAAGCCACAGCCTTTAGCAGAAGAGGTTTTAAGATTTTTAGGCATTGCAGATTATTTTGATTTTGTTATGGGAGCTGATCTGATTGGAGGAAAACAGAGCAAAGAGGATGTATTGAATGCACTGCTTGAGGTTTTACCGATAAAAGATAAATCACAGATGATAATGGTAGGAGATACAAGTTTTGACGTTTTAGGAGCAGCGTCTGTTGGTGTCAGTTGTATTGGTGTGACATATGGATATGGCAATAAGAAGGAGATGTCAGAGAATGGTGCTATTGCGGTTGTGGATACTGCTTTGCAATTATTAGATTATATAGAGTAAGGAGAGTATTTTGAAGAATACTGGTTTAGTAAAAAAAATATGGGGAGTGATTTACCCCATGCTGATATACCTTGGAATTCAAATACTGTTAATCAATGTAATACAGACAGTATGTGCTGCATATTGGTATTTTAATGGATTTACTTCCATGGAAGAAATAAATATACTTATTGCACAGACATTGCATGGCAAGGAATTGGTGTTAACAATGATGTCAGCATTGATTACAATTCCGATATTAATTATTTTTATGAAGAAAGATATTGAACATAAAAAAGTAGCCCATACTTATAAGAAATTTGAATTGAGTAATCGATGGTTGTATCTGTTAATTCTTCCTTTTGGTTTTTTTAATATGGAATGGGCAAATATGTTTGTATCTGTTTTACAGATGTTTATGCCAAAGTTTATGATTGAATCATACAGTGGGGCAGAAAATGTAATTTATGGCAGCAGTGTGGCAGTACAGTTTCTTGCAGCTGGATTTGCAGCTCCGGTTGTTGAAGAATTGATTTTTAGAGGGCTTATATATAAGCGGTTAAAAGATCTTGTTAATATTAGATGGGCAGCTATTTTATCCGCAGCATTGTTTGGGGTATTTCATGGTAACTGGGTGCAGGCACCTTATGCGATTATTATTGGATTGGTAGCAGTTTTTGTATATGAAAAGTATAAGTCTATTACTGCACCGATTTTATTGCATATGACAGCAAACATTGCATCAGTTGGAATATCATATATAGCACAAAAAATAAACGAAACACAGAATATCAGTACACAACAGTTTTCAGATTGGTATATTTTAAAAGCAATTTCCATATCGATGTTAAACTTTTTTGCATTAGCAGTGATAATGGGAATTATAATAAATAAGATAGTAAAGCCGAAGGAGGTAGGGGATGAAAATATTAACAGTAGCAATTCCATGTTATAATTCACAGGAATATATGGAAAAAAGTATTCGCAGTGCATTAAATGGAGGAGACAGAGTTGAAATCATTATTGTAGATGATGGTTCAACAGATGATACATTAAAAATTGCCAGAAAGTATCAGGAGAAGTTTCCTAATATTGTTAAAGTGGTACATCAGGAAAATGGGGGTCATGGAGAGGCAGTAAACACAGGAATAAAAAATGCGACAGGATTGTATTTTAAAGTGTTAGACAGTGATGATTGTCTTGGGAAGAAGGCATTGACAAAAGTATTAGATTTATTGGAAGATATGATTTCAAAAGATGCAGGATTAGATATGCTGATATCTAATTATATGTATGATAAACAGGGAGTGAAACATAAAAAGATTATGAAATATAAACGGGCTATGCCTGTTGGAAAGATGTTTGGCTGGAATGAATTGCGGTTTGGTAAAACACAGTATCTGTTAATGCATTCCGTTATTTATAGAACTAAAGTATTAAGAGAGTGTGGCATGGTGCTTCCAAAACATACATTCTATGTTGACAATATTTATGTATTTCAGCCATTGCCATATGTAAAAAATATTTATTATCTGGATGTTTGTCTATACAAATATTTTATTGGAAGAGATGATCAATCAGTACATGAATCTGTTATGATTAAAAGGCTTGATCAACAATATCGTGTTACGAGATTAATGCTGGATATATATAATAAATCTGATATTCCTCATCAAAATACAGATGATGCCATGGTACATTATTTTGATATGATGATGTGCGTATCCTCTATATTGTCTATTTTAGAGGGGTCAAAACAGCGATTAGAGGATAAAGAAAAATTATGGGATGAATTAAAGATAAGTAATCCGGAGCTATATCGGAAAGTTCGAAAATCTGTTCTTGGAATAACGATGAATTTACCAGGGAAAGTAGGAAGAAAGTGTTCTGTAATTGGATATAGCATCACACAGAAATTCTTTGG
Source organism: uncultured Eubacterium sp. (assembly GCA_910584795.1). Classification (GTDB taxonomy): domain Bacteria; phylum Bacillota; class Clostridia; order Lachnospirales; family Lachnospiraceae; genus Eubacterium_G. Next base: position 65,230 of record CAJUBZ010000005.1, read on the forward strand.
ATTCAACTAAATAATATATATAAAACTGAGATTTTAATATTATAAAATCTCAGTTTTATTTTTTTCGTTTATTTAAGAAATATAACACCTGATGCTGTTTCGGGTCCTTGATTTTTGGGGCGGGAAAAGTAACTTTGGCAAACCACCATTTAAATACAACAAAATATAGTACGAATGCTAAAAGAATACCTGCAAAAACATCAATTGCAGAGTGCTGTTTTAGAAACATCGTAGACAGACAAATTAAAACAGATAATATAAGTGATATTTTCTTAATATGCTGCCTAGGGTGCAATTCTTTCATATGAGGACTTTTTACAAGGCAAATATGTGCACTGATTGTTGCAAAAACATGAATACTGGGGCAGACATTCGTAGGTGTGTCATTACTATAAAGGAAATGAACCAGATCTACTAGCAGATTTTCTCTTCCTATATTTGATAGTCTAAGATTGAGTCCATTTGGATATATGCTGCATACTAGTAGAGCAATAGTCATACCGGTAAATTCATATGCACAAAGACGATAAAATTCATTTTTAGAATGATAAAATAAAAAAACAAATACGGCGGGAATATATAAAAACCACAAAAGATATGGAATTACAAACCATTCGCAGAATGGAATGATATCATCCAAAGCACAGTGAATAATATGTAATCCGGAATAATCAGCCGGTATTAGTGTTTCTAATAATATGAACCATGGCATATAAATGAAAACGTAAAGTAATGGCCATGCGTGTTTGTACTTACGAAGTTCTTTTCTTAGTTTGTTCATAAGTCACCTTCATTCAGTATAGTAAAATGTATGAAACTATTATAAAATCCCACACAAAGATAGAAAAATCTGGTACAATAGTTTTGGTGTAACAGTTCAGCCATAAAAATATCAATATGACGAAAAGACTGTTTATAGGATTTTTCGGATATATTGATATTTTTATGTGCTAAATGCCCATATATGAGTAAAACTCATCTGCAAAGCAGATGTAAAGTGACGAAGTCACTGTTTTGCGAATGCATGGGTTGAACTGTTACGTTGTGTTCAAAAAAAGTATAACATAGAAAATATAAAAAATAAATTAAATTCAGAGAAATGGAGACAGAAATGAACATTAATCAGTTAATTGCAGAAGAACTGCAGGTGAAGGTGTGGCAGGTGGATGCCGCAGTGCAGTTAATCGATGAAGGAAATACAATTCCTTTTATTGCAAGATATCGAAAGCCGGTTACAGGAGAGTTAAATGATGAACAGTTAAGAATTTTGGATGAACGGTTAAAATATCTGCGTAATCTAGAGGAGAAGAAAGAGACGGTGATTGCTTCTATTGAAGAACAGGGCAAGATGACTCCGGAACTGCTGCAGAAGATTCAGGAAGCTCAGACAATTGTTGCGGTGGATGACATTTACAGACCTTATAGACCGAAAAGAAAAACAAGGGCTACAGAAGCAAAAGCAAAAGGTCTAGAACCTCTTGCTAATATATTTATATTACAAAAAAGCACCAAAACTCCGGAGCAGGAAGCTGAAGCATATATAGATGAGGAAAAAGGAGTTATGTCTGTCGAAGAGGCAGTACAGGGAGCAAAAGATATTATTGCAGAAATGGTATCAGATAATGCAGAATTTCGAAATGCAATCAGGAATACTGTTATGAGACATGGGGATATTGTCTCTAAGGCGAAAGATGAAGAAGCGAAAACTCCTTATGAAAATTATTATGATTATACAGAGGCAGTCAGTAAAATACCGGGACATAGAATTTTAGCAATTAATAGGGCAGAGAAAGAAAAAGTTATTTCAGTTAAAGTAGAAATGCCGGATGACAATATTATTATGGCTTTAAATAAATCTGTTATAGTAGGAATATCTAATTTTACACAAGTTTTAAAAGAGGCGATAGAGGATGGATACCAGCGGTTAATTAAGCCGGCTATTGAACGGGAAATAAGAAATACATTAACTGAAAAAGCAGAAGATGGTGCCATTACTGTGTTTGGACAGAATTTAAAGCAGCTGCTCATGCAGCCCCCAATTGCAGGGAGAACAGTGCTTGGATGGGATCCGGCTTTTCGAACCGGCTGTAAACTGGCGGTAGTAGATGAAACAGGAAAAGTATTATACACAACAGTTATTTTTCCAACAGCGCCACAGAATAAGATAGAAGAGTCAAAAAAGACAGTGATTGATATTATTGCAAAATACAATGTAAGTCTGATTTCTTTGGGAAATGGTACAGCATCAAGGGAATCTGAGGCAGTTGTGGTTGATATAATTAAGCAATGTCCGACAAAGGTAGAGTACATTATCGTAAATGAAGCGGGGGCATCGGTATATTCTGCAAGTAAATTAGCAACAGAAGAATTTCCAAATTTTGATGTGGGACAGAGAAGTGCCGCATCTATGGCAAGAAGGCTTCAGGACCCCTTGGCAGAACTTGTAAAGATAGAACCAAAGGCAATTGGTGTTGGACAATATCAGCATGATATGAATCAAAAGAAACTGGATGTAACATTAGGAAATGTAGTGGAAGACTGTGTTAATAACGTAGGGGTAGATTTAAATACAGCTTCAGCGCCGCTTTTAGAGTATGTTTCGGGAATTAATAAAACTTTAGCAAAAAATATTGTGGCATATCGTGAAGAGAATGGTCAGTTTGCAAGTAGAAAAGAATTATTGAAGGTATCAAAGCTCGGCCCGAAAGCTTTTGAGCAGTGTGCAGGTTTTTTAAGAATAAGAGATGGAAAAGAACCTCTTGATTATACAAGTGTCCATCCTGAGAGTTATACAGCAGCGAAAGCATTATTGAAGAAATATGGGTTTACAACTAGGGACATTGTATCAGGAGATGTGAAACTGTCCAAGGAAATAAAGGATTTCAATGAGGTTTCAGAGGAAATAGGAACAGATGCAATTACGTTAAAAGATATGATCTCTGAAATAGAAAAGCCGGGACGTGACCCAAGAGATGAAATGCCAAAACCGATTTTGAAGAGTGATGTTTTGGATTTTAATGACTTAAAAGAAGGATTGGAACTAAACGGAACTGTACGGAATGTAATTGATTTTGGTGCCTTTGTAGATATTGGAGTACATCAGGATGGACTGGTACATATATCGGAGATGAGTGATAAGTTTATAAAGCATCCATTGGATGTTGTTGCAGTAGGAGATGTAGTGAAAGTCAGAGTATTAAGTGTTGATAAAGATAGAAAACGTATCCAATTGACAATGAAAATTTAAAATAAGATTTGTAAAGTAAAAACTGGTTTAGAAATTTCTAAACCAGTTTTTTGTAAATTCAAGAAATTGTGATGCCTGAGAGCTTAAAATCTTTTCTTTGTTCCAGGCAATTACAAGAGTACGATAGGCCTTTTCTTTTAATTTAATAATTTTGTACTTCTCAGAAGCCTGAATTTCAAAAAGTTTTTCAGGCATAAGAGCTATTCCTTTATTTTTTGTAATCATATACCGGATTGCCTGATAGTCAGCAGTTTCAAAAACGACGCCAGGGGTAAAACCACCTTCACGTCTGCAATATTCATCTGTAAAATCTCTTAAGTTAATAGACTTGTAATAGGCAATATACGGATAGTCTGCTAAATCACGGATACTTAGTTCATGAAATGTGCATAGAGGATGTTCTTTTGATACAACAAGAACAATTTCATCTTCCATTAGTTTTTCATAATTGTAACAACTCATATCATCAAATAACTGCATAAAAGTAAAGTCATAACTGTTTTGTGTATTATTGGTAATCTGATTTACGGATGATACAAAAATATCTTTGGTTGATGTAAGGAAATCTGCTGTCAACATAGAAATGAAACGGTTTCCGGCCTGAATATATATTGAAATGCTGGATTGTATCGGTGTTTTGAAATGTTGGATTCCGTCATCAATATTTAAAAGAGCAGCATTAACTTTCTCATAAAAGTATTTCCCGTTTTCGTTTAAAGAAATTTTCTTCCCATTTCTGTCAAAAAGCCGTACGCCTAATTCCTGTTCTAATTTATGAATCGTTTTGCTAATCGAAGGCTGGGGAACTAAATTCTTTTCTGCAACTTTGGAAAAGTTCTCTAATTCAGCAGCGTCGCGAAAATATCTTAATTGTAATAATTCCATAAAACCTCCTGATTTTTAAAAATATTTATTATATCGATAATAATATAAGAGCAAAAATAAATCAATCCCTTTGGATATATGTAAAATAAGGAAAATGAAACGTTTTTTATACATGTATATACCTTATAGGGTATATACATATAACGTAATGTGTATTTCAATATAAAGTATATTTTTACTAAAATATATAGTATAAAGGAATTAAATGAAATCGTGACAACTATTGTATGAGATAAGATAAACTGCAGGGGAGAATCTATGAAGTCAAAAATAAAAATTTTTTTAATGATATTAATTAGTGTTGGGATATTGTTCAGTGGATCAATGCTTTATGAAAACAGGAAAATAGATGTCTTTGTGAATGCTGAAGAAACACAGAAAGATGTTTTGTTTATTGGTAATTCTATGACTTATTATAATACGTTGTGTAATGTGGTACAGGGAATTGCCAGACGCAAAGGACATAATATAAAATGCAGTGCAGCAACGAATGGTGGAAAAAATCTTATTTACAATGCAAAGGCAGACAATGTTGTTACTGCAATTAAAAAAGGTGGATATGAAGTTGTTGTTTTACAGGATATTGTAGGTTCATTTGATAGTGAAAGATTGATGGAAGGTGCAGGAGATATTATTTCAGTAATTAAGAAATATAATCCAAATGCTCAAATAGTTTTTTATGAACCATGGCCAATTCAGTCTGCTTTAACAGGAAAATACAGTATGCTCCCATATTTTACAGATGGATATGTTCAGGTAGCAAAAAAGTTTCAGGCACAGTTAGCACCAGTAGGAGAAGCTTTTTATGATATTTATGTCAATCATGATTTGAATTATTATTGCAAGGATGGAAAGCATCCACAGCCTTTAGGAACATTTATGGCAGCGGCAACCATATATTATACATTGTATAAGGAGCCATTTGAGAGCTTTGTGGAAACAGACCAATCATACTTGAATCAGTTGATAAATAACAATGTGGCATTTACTACAGAAGGAAAGAAAAATACATATTTATTAAATACGTTAAATCTGATTATGGAACGTAGTCATTATTATGCAGATATTGTAAAGGAAGTAGTGGCTGATACAACAGGAAATTTAAAATATGTATCAGTTGCGGGGGAATATATTGATCCAGATATTGGAATGAATCCGAATAATCTCCCGGCAGTTACAGGGACTGAGACAGACAAAATATTTTTCCAAAAAAACAAAGGAAATTTAGCAGTTGGCCGTAAAGTATATGCGTCTAATGAATTTCAGTCGGCAAAGAATGCTGTGGATGGAAATGAAAAGACAAGATGGGAGACGGAATATTTTGATCCACAATGGTTATATGTGGATTTGGGTGTTGAAACGGAGATAAGAACAGTAGGATTTATGTGGGAAGGCGCTTATGCATCGAGATATTATATTCAAATTTCAAATGATGCAGAACAATGGGAGACTGTGGCATATGTGACAGCTCGGTCAAAACAAACAGTTCGGATCATATTAGACAAAATATACAAAACAAGATTTGTTCGTATGTATGGAACGAGACGAGGTACAAATTATGGATATTCTTTATACGAAATAGGTGTATGGAAAGATGGAACAAATTTTGTTGTCCCCAAAATTAAAGTGCGAAAGACAAAAGTAAAGAGTGCAGTTAAAAAGAAAAAATCAAAAAAAGCAAAAATAAAATTAAAGAAAATAAAAGGAATCACCGGCTATCAGATTAAGATCGGAATTACAAAAAAATTAAGAAAAAGCCGAAGAATCAGTTTTAAGAAAAGCACATTTACTGTAAAAAAGTTAGGAAGAAAGAAACAATACTATGTAAAGGCGAGAACTTTTAAAGTTTCAGAAGGAGTGAGATATTACAGTAAATGGTCAAAGATAAAGAAAATAAAAATAATGAAATAATAAATATATAATACAAAGGAGGATTTTCAAATGAATAGGAAACTAAAAAGAATCATAGTGGCATTGCTTAGCGTATGTATGGTGTTTAGCGGACTTCATTTTGTCCCAAATGCAGCAATGGCAGACACTTTGGCAAATGTTGCAAACAACAGAGGAAACTACACATTCATGACATCCAATGCCAACACACCGCTAGAAGGATTTCTATATGTAGGAAAGGGATTTTCTGCAATTAATACTTGTAATGAAAATTTAGGCAATGGAAATAATATGCTTGGCAAAACTGCCACGACGGATGAAGCGGCAATTTATGTGGATTTGGGAAATAACTATGATATTAGCAGTACATTAATTTATCAAGGTTCTACTAATAATAATTTCTTTGATTCTTATTGTAGAAGCTATCAGATTTATTATTCCACGGAACAGGTTTCAGCAGCGAATGAGGGAAATATCTCATGGAATCTGGCAGGTGCATGTGATCATGGAACAATATATAGTGGAGCAAAAATAAAAAATGCAGAGTATGTCAGTGATAGCGGAGATCAGATCACATTCGATAATACATATACAGCCAGAAGTGTGAAAATTGTTTTTGATAAAGAATCCTGTATGGGAACAGGAACTAGTGGAAATAATACTGGGACAACAGGCACGGTGAGTTTATTGTCGGTAAGAGTATATGGTATATTACATGTTGAAGAGACAACTACAGAAAAAACGGAAGAAACAATAACCGGAGAAACAGAGGTTACAAGTAATCAGGAAGAAGTTACAACAAGCGCAGGAGATAATACTTTATATGGGTCTCATAATGACGATTTGGCACTAAAGACAAATCATAGTTCAGTAAAAGGTTATGCAAGTTCTAATTTAAGAAATGGTTCTACAACGCCATTGACGGTAAATAATCTGACAAATGGCAATACAACCGGAACAAATTATATTATTGCAAATACACCGGGAGATGCGAACCCGTGGTTTGCAGTAGATTTGGGCAGTGTTCATGATATTAATAAAGTGATTGTTACTCCGGGTGCAGATGGGGCATATCCAAATGCCTATCCTGTTCAATATAAAATACAGGTTGCAGCAGAAAATACAGCAATTTCTTCTGCCGGTCAGATAACAGGTCTTACTTGGAAAACAGTAGCAACCGTTACAAATGGTACAATGGCGGCAGAATCCTTGACATTTCCAAGACAGAATGCAAGATATGTAAGAGTTTTGGTAGACAGTTATGCAAATTATTGTTCTTTATATGAGTTATCAGTTTATGAAACAGATGATACTGTGCTCTGGGATGGAGAAGATGACATGATGAATGTCCTTTTTATTGGTAATTCATTTACGTATTACAATACCGTTTGTAATGTTGTAAAGGGATTAGCAGAATATAATGGACATAATATAACAGTGACAGCAGCAACGAATGGCGGACAGGATCTCGTTTATCAGTCAACGGCAGAGAATGTATTAAATGCAATTAAAGTTGGTGGATATGATGTTGTTATATTACAGGATAAAGTGGGAAGTAATTTCCAGGAAAGTACGTTAATGAATGGTTCAGAGGCTATTATACCAATTATTAAACAATACAGCCCGGATGCAAAATTGGTTTATTATGAACCATGGCCTACGAAAGATCAGATAGAGAGTAAAATGTCATATTTTACATCCAGTTATATTAATGCGGCAAAAAAATATAATGCATCTTTAGCACCTGCAGGAGAGGGATTCTATGAGTTATATGCTAATGATGGATTGGATTATTACTGTAGTGATAACAGACATCCACAGCCGCTTGGAACATTTAACTCAGCTTCTACGATTTATTATGCATTGTATCCTGATGATGCTTATAGAGTCTATACAGAAAGTGACCATACATATTTAAATAACCTGATTAACAGTAATGTTGCTTATACATCAGAAGGAAAACTGGATTCTTATAGTTTGGATACATTAAATAAGATTACATCTTATGGATATAAATATGCCCATGCTGTGATACCGGCAGTGAATGGTACAGGTACTTACACTTCCGTGGCAGATGGAGGAAAAGTGGAAAATCCTACAGGAGCTACACCACCTGAGACTACAACAAAAGCAGAGGATTTAAATATGACAGATGTATTATTTATTGGAAATTCCATGACATATTATAATAACCTTTGTAATGTAGTACAGGGGATCGCAACACGAAAAGGTCATAATGTAAAATGTAGTGCAGCAACGAATGGCGGACAGAATCTGATTTACCAGTCAACCGCAGCTAACGTATTGAATGCGATTAAAAAGGGTGGATATGAAGTCGTTGTATTGCAGGATATTGTAGGAGGATTTGACAGCGATAAATTGCAGTCAGGTGCAGATGCAATTATTCCGATTATTAAACAGTATAATCCTGATGCGAAAATTATCTTCTATGAACCATGGCCGACAAAAGATACCCTTACAGGTACAGCAGGATTATTGCCGTATTTTACATACAGCTATATTCAGACTGCAAAGTCTGCGGGAGCATCTTTAGCACTGGCAGGTGAGGCATTTTATGAATTATTTACACAGCATAATAAGGATTATTATTGCGGAGATAATAAACATCCACAGGTATTAGGAACATTTATTTCCGCGGCAGCTGTTTATCATGCAATGTATCCGGATGAGGCATATGAAGCATTTACATCAGCAGACCAGTCTTATTTAGATAATTTAATTAATACAAATGTTGCATATACCAATGAAGGAAGAGAGACGACATACAGTCTTGAGACATTAAATTTGATTTTCTCTTTAGGATATAAATATTCTCAGGCAGTAATTCCTGCGGTATCCGGAAATGATACATATACATCTGTAGGCGGTACTTATACAGACCCTGATGCAGGATTGAACCCAGATGGACTGAAACCTGTTCAAGGAGAAATCGTTAATGCAGATGCATTTACAAAAGCAAATGGCAATATGGCGGTAGGCTGTCAGGCTTATGCATCGAATGAGAAACAGAGTGCATCTTATGCAGTAGATGGAAATACAGGAACAAGATGGGAGACAGAATCTGCAGACCCACAATGGTTATATGTAGATTTAGGTGAAAAGAAAGATATCAATAAAGTTGGATTTATGTGGGAAGGAGCTTATGCAGCAAAATACTATGTACAGGTTTCTGATGATGCAAATGAATGGAAGACTGTAGCAGTTGTAAATGCCACAACGAATAAAAATGTACAGATAGATCTGGGACAGACATATAATACAAGGTATGTCAGAATGTATGGTACAAAGCGTGGTACAGGTTATGGATACTCATTTTATGAAATGGGCATATGGAACATGCAGATAGAGGAAGAGACAACAAGAGATCCGTCAAAACCTGAGATTGTTGTAAAAGATACTGTTAGAGTTGAAGGATATCAGATTAGTACAGTTTCAGAAGGAAGCAGGGTAATTGGTTCTGTAGAACCTGTAATTGATGGAAAAAAAGTTTCTAAATGGGGATTTGTGTATGCTATTATCCAAAATGGAAATCAATCCTATGCCATAGAGGATGATGATATGTATGTAGGAAATGATAATCCATATATTGCTTCTATGGAATCGACAGATGTAGGAACATTGTCTGTTCAGATGGGTAATTCGACTACAGCGACATATTTTGCAAGAACAACATTGTTTTCAAAGAAGAATGTTGCAGAATTCAATGCTAAGTATAAAGTCAGAGCATATGCACTGATGGAAGATGGAACTTATTATTATAGTAATGTTTCGGCATATCGGGTATTTGATGTTGCAAAGATACTGTATGATGAAGTTTTAATGAAGAATTTTTCCGGACATGAATATTTGTATAATAATATTCTTAAAGTAGTAGATTCTGCTTATAAAGAAGTAGATTACGATTGGAAAAACGTAATGATAGATTCCGATCGAATACAATAATGAATTATTGGGCTGCACACTAAATAATTAGTGCGCAGCTCTTTTTGTCCGTATGGTATGAATGCATTGGATTATTCAGATATTATTCTCTGGAAAGTATTGTAAGTTGTAATATAAAGTTTAAAATATACAAAAAAGTATAAAATCAACCTATAATTGACAAACTGTAAGGTATAATGTATAGAATTAATTTTATGTATTTGCTAATATAGTTGTGTAAGGAGGAAATATAAATGAATATTGCAGACAGAATTCAACATTTAAGAAAAGCAAAAGGAATTTCTCAAGAACAATTAGCAGATGCAATTGGAGTCTCAAGACAAGCTGTTTCAAAATGGGAAAGTGAACAAAATATTCCTGAGATTGATAAAATAATTGCATTAGGAGAATATTTTGAAGTTACAACAGATTACATTTTAAACGGAATCGAAAAAGTTGAAGCAAAAAAAACTAATTGGAATAGGATTCTAACAGTATTTGCAACATGTTTTAATTTTATTGGACTTATCATATTGTTTTTCGATGCTTATCATACTTGGAATTGGGAACCATTTGCGATGTCAAATACAATGATAATTACGAAAATAGTAGTTGTTGTTTGTATGATAATTGGCACAGCATTGTTTTATGTATCTAATGAAAAACTTGCATATAAGCAGATTAGAATGTTTTTGATGATTAACATATTTGCTTATGCAAGTCTTATACCAATGATAACTTATCTGTTAGATAGAGGTTATATCATAGGAGAAATTGCTGAAATAATAGTAATTTTTGTTGTAGAAGTTATATTGATAAAAAAGAAAAAATAAGATGTAAACAAAATTGTTTATGTAAGAATTGATTGTCGCTCTACGATTTCTAATCGTTGGAGCGACAGTTTTATATAAAAAAAGTATAATAAATGAAAAGTATTTTCTTTACAAAAAGAATTTCGTAGAAAAAAATGTATTTTTTGTAAAAAAGTTGTTGACAATAGTTACTGAAACGTTTATATTAATAAAGCAGTTTAAATTCTGTATGGGATCTTAGCTCAGCTGGGAGAGCATCTGCCTTACAAGCAGGGGGTCACAGGTTCGAGCCCTGTAGGTCCCATTACATTATTTAAAAAGCATAAATAAATATTGATGCGAAAGCATCTATAATAATGTGGCGAGATAGCTCAGTTGGCTAGAGCACACGGTTCATACCCGTGGTGTCGGGGGTTCGAATCCCTTTCTCGCTACTTTTTTATTGCAAAAAAACGGGTTTGATGTACAACAAAATGTATATTAAGTCTTATTTTTTTGCATTATAATAATGAATTTATCCTAAAATGTGGTATAATAAATTGATTGTGCGAAAAAATATATAATACTAGGAGGACAGTATGCGTATTGGCATGGGATATGATGTCCATAAGTTAGTTGAAAAAAGAAAATTAATATTAGGTGGTGTGGAGATTCCATATGAATTGGGATTGTTGGGGCATTCGGATGCGGATGTAGTCGTTCATGCGATTATGGATGCATTATTAGGAGCAGCAGCTCTGGGTGATATTGGCAAACATTTTCCTGATACGGACCCACAATATAAAGGTATTTCCAGTATCAAATTGCTAGAGTATGTAGGGAACTTATTAGAAGAGAACCATTATAAAATCGGCAATATTGATGCGACAATTATATGTCAGAAACCGAAACTTGCCATGTACCGGGAAGAGATGGTAAAAAATGTGGCAAATGCATTAGATATTCATGAAAGTCAGGTGTGCATCAAAGCAACTACAGAAGAGGGATTGGGATTCACCGGACAGGGACTTGGAATATCTTCTCAGGCGATTGCTCTTTTAGAGGAAGCTTAATATACATAAATATAAAAAAATAATATACATTTTCGAAAAGGTAGTTTGGAATCATGGAAGACCAATTAAAGGAAATAAAGATAGAAGATTACGATGAACTTAACAAATATTATAATTTGAGACGTCCCGAAACAGCTGACAGCAACCTGCTGGATTTATTCTTATGGGAAAACAGTTATCCTACATGGTATTTTACAAATGAATATGGATTGATGTGGGTAGCAAAGAGTGGAAAAGGACAATATTATTCCTCAGTTCCCTGCTGTAAAGATAAAGATTTGAAAAAATGTTTTCTGGCAACCCAGAAATATTTTAATCAAGTGCTGAAGAAAAAACTGACAATGTATCTGGTGGATAAAAAAGCGATAGAAACGTTAGAATTGCCGGAAGAAGACTATATAATTATTCCGGACAGAACATATTATGATTATGTATATGATGCAGAGAAATTAAGGACTTTTTCCGGGAAGAAATATCATAAAAAGAAAAATCATTTAAATTCCTTTAAGCGGGATTATGAAGGAAGATATGAGTTTCGTCTGCTGAGTAAAAAAAACGAGCAGGAAATTCTTGAGTTTTTAGATATTTGGAAGGACAATAAGAGCGATAGTGAAGAACATGAATTTATCGAAAGTGAAGCAAAAGGAATCAGATTTATATTAGAACATGAAAATATTTTTAATTATAAAATCGGTGGTGTTTATATTGATGATAGGCTGGAAGCTTTTTGTATCGGAAATTATTATGAGCAGGAAGATATGGTTTATCTGCCGGTAGAGAAAGCAAATCCTGAAATCCGGGGGCTATATCAGTATATTTGCAGCCAGTTTTTGATTACAGCATTTCCAAGTGCTGGAAAAGAAAACCGCGAGGATGATATGGGACTTGAAGGACTTAGAAAATCTAAATTATCATATAATCCAATTTATATGGTAGAAAAGTATACTATAATTCAGAAATAGAGAGAATTGTTATGATTAGATTGCTAGAAAACCATGAAAAAGTGAAAATCAGGTCTTTGTACGAGCATTGTTTTAGAGAAGATACAAAGGAATATATAGATTATTATTTTGATAATAGAATCAGAGAAAATGAAGTTGTTGTGAATGAGCAGAAAGGAGAAATTGTTTCTGCCATGCATTTAATTCCTAAAGTAGTGATTGCAGGAAATGTCAAAACAAATATCACATATATATATGCTGTTGGTACATGGAAAGAATATCGGAATCAAGGATATGTAAAAGAAATCTTTGAGGAAATAATTAAAAGTATGCATCGGAATATGGATATATTTACGTATCTGATTCCATCCAGTGAAGAAAATGCTGAGATATATAGAAAGTTTGGTTTTGAATATGTAATGGATAAACGAGAAATGGAAGATCCAAAACATAGAAAGAAACCAAGTCATTCTGTAATAAGAAGAAAAGCTGAAAATTCTGATTTAGTAAAGTTATCTATTTTTGCACAGCAGGCAGTAAACAGCATATATTCCATTTCATTATCAAAAGATTTGGAGTATTTCAGAAAACTGAAAGAAGTTGTAGAAATCGAAGGCGGAAGTATTGATATTTTCGTGAAGAATAAAGTTATTGTCGGTTATAGAATAATAATTGACGATAAAGTTTTTGAAGAGGTATTGGATAACAGCGTACAGAATTTAAGCTGGCTTGGCAATGGAAGAACTTCATATGCGATGGCAAGAATTCTCAATATACGAAAAACGTTGAGACAGCTTTCTTTTAAAGATTTTAAAGAGAGATATATTAAAATAGCAGACCCGGTTATTGAAGAAAATAACGGATGCTTTAAAATGAAATATCATCACGGAAGCGTGAAATTAGAAAAATGTAATGAGAAAGAAATTGATAAAGTAGATTTTGATGTTACAATAGGAGAATTGGGAGCACATATATTTGGTTATAAGAGCATTCCGGGATTTCCGCCAGTATGCAGGCAGGACAGTTTCTTTATCAATGACTACGTATAAATAATTAAAAAGAGAAATAGACATAGACAAGAGAAGCACTTTATGAGGATTAGGCTGTTATGAATTTTTTAAAATATTATAAAGAAGCGGTATGCGTCATAAAAGACAGGGATCCCGCAATGAAAAAGAATATAGAAGCAATTCTTTATCCTAGTTTTTGGGCAATATACTATTATAGAAAAGCTCATAGGATGTATCTGAAAGGAAAAGTTTTTAAGGCAAGAAAGATTTCCCAAAGAACTGCGAAAAGAACGGGAATTGAGATACATCCGGCAGCAGAGATTGGAAAAGGATTGTTTATTGACCATGGACATGGAGTAGTAATCGGGGAGACCACAATTATTGGTGATAATGTAACGTTATATCAGGGAGTTACTCTTGGTGGTACTGGTAAAGAAAAAGGAAAAAGGCATCCGACAATCAGTGACAATGTGATGATTGGTGCCGGTGCAAAGGTGTTAGGTTCATTTACGATTGGAGAAAATTCAAAAGTTGCGGCAGGCTCGGTTGTTCTTGAAGAAGTTCCACCAAACAGTACAGTAGTCGGAGTACCGGGGATTGTTGTGAAGCAGGATGATGTCAGAATACCACATAATGACCTTGACCAGGTACATATTCCACATCCGGTACAGAATGAATTAAAGAGACTTAGTGATGAGATTGAATTATTGAAAAAGAATATTCAGTAAGAAAATAAATTTTAAATAAATTGATAGAAGCATAAGGAGATTATATGAAGATTTATAATACATTAACAAAAACAAAAGAAGAGTTTCAACCAATTTCTAAAGAACAGGTAGGAATGTATACTTGTGGACCTACCGTTTATCATTATGCACATATTGGAAATCTGCGCAGTTATATTATGGAGGATGTTCTTGAGAAGGAACTCCGATATGAAGGATATTCTGTTAAACGAGTTATGAATATAACAGATGTAGGACATTTATCCAGTGATGCTGATACGGGTGAGGATAAGATGTTAAAGGGAGCTAAAAGAGAGAATAAAACTGTTATGGAAATTGCAAAGTTTTATACAGATGCATTTTTCTCAGATTGTGAAAAATTAAATATAAAAACTCCTGATGTAGTTGAACCTGCAACAAATTGTATTGACGAATTTATAGAAATGATTACAAAACTTTTAGAAAAGGATTATGCATACATAGCAGGTGGAAATGTTTATTTTGATACATCAAAGTTAAAAGAGTATTATACTTTATCCAGCCATAATGAAGAAGAACTTATGGTAGGTGTGAGAGATGATGTAGATGAAGATGAAAATAAAAAGAACAAAACGGATTTTGTTCTCTGGTTTACAAAATCAAAGTTTGACAATCAGGAATTGAAATGGGATAGTCCATGGGGTGTAGGCTATCCGGGATGGCATATTGAATGCTCCTGCATTAGTTTAAAACATCTTGGGGAGAATCTTGACCTACATTGTGGTGGTATTGATAATATATTTCCACATCATACGAACGAGATTGCACAAAGCGAAGCATATCTGGGACATAAATGGTGCAATTACTGGTTCCATGTACATCACTTAAATGATAAAAGTGGAAAGATGAGTAAGTCAAAGGGAGATTTTCTTACAGTTTCATTGTTAGAAGAAAAAGGATATGACCCAATTGTATATAGAATGTTTTGCTTACAGTCTCATTACAGAAAACCATTGGAATTTAGTTACGAAGTATTGGATTCTGTGGCAGCGGGATATAAGAAGTTGAGAAATCGTATTGCAAAGCTGGATAAAAGCGGCGACACAGATATGAAACTGGCAGCAGAATATAAGAAGAAATTTATAGAAGTAGTAGGGAATGATATGAACACTGCTTCTGGTATTACTATGGTATATGATGTGCTGAAGGCAGATACAAATGATGCAACAAAACTTTATATCATAAAAGATTTTGATTATGTATTGTCCTTAAATCTTTTAGCCGGAGAAATAGTAAGTGACCAGCAGACTTCTGTAGACAGCGAGATGGAAGCATATATTCTGGATATGATTGAAAAAAGAGCGATGGCAAAGAAAGAAAGAGATTTTGCTACAGCTGACTCTATCAGAGATGAACTGGCAGCAAAAGGAATTGTTCTGAAAGACACCAGAGAAGGAACCACTTACGAAATTTTAGGGTGAATAAATGGAAAAAGATTTGTTTAATATTATAAAAAAAAATATGGATTTGGGAGAGATTAATATTACGGATTATTCTCCATTAACACTGGCATATATTGGTGATGGTATTTATGAAATCGTTGTTCGTACAGTAATTGTTGATGAGGCAAACAGACAGGTGAACAAGATACATAAGGCTGCTTCAAATCTGGTTAAGGCAGAGACACAGGCAAAGATGATTCATCTGATTATGGACGATCTGACGGAAGAAGAGGTAAGAATATATAAGCGTGGGAGAAATGCAAAAGCTGTGACAAGAGCAAAGAATGCTTCTATGTCAGATTACCGGACAGCAACAGGTTTTGAGGCATTGATGGGATGGCTTTATCTGACGGGACAGTCAGAGAGAATGATGAAGTTAATTAAGAAAGGTATTATGTATTTTATGTCGGATAAATAATTATGCTGTGTTGGAAACCTATTTGTAAGAACAGTATGAGAAATTATTTTTTTAATAGAGAGAATGAGGTAAATTGTGAGATACGAAGAATTTGTCATAGAGGGAAGAAATGCTGTGATAGAGGCTTTCCGGGCAGGAAAGACAGTAGATAAGTTATTTGTTTTAGAACATTGCAAAGAAGGTTCTATGAACACAATATTACGGGAAGCAAAAAAACGTGATACGGTAATTCAATATGTGAAGAAAGAACGCTTGGAGCAGATGTCAGAGACAGGGAAACATCAAGGTGTAATTGCTTATATTGCAGCCTATGAGTATGCATCTGTGGAAGATATTCTAAAGAAAGCGGAAGAAAAGGGAGAACCGCCTTTTGTAGTAATTTTAGATGATATTGAGGATCCTCACAATCTTGGGGCGATTATCAGAACGGCAAATCTGGCAGGGGCTCACGGAGTGATAATTCCCAAACACAGAGCTGCAGGCTTGACTGCTACAGCTGTGAAAGCATCTGCCGGAGCAATCAATCATACACCGGTAGCAAAAGTTACAAACATTGCGAAAACAATAGAAGATTTAAAAGATAAAGGGTTATGGTTTGTCTGTGCTGATATGGGTGGAACAACCATGTATGATTTGGACTTAAAAGGTGCAATCGGTTTGGTAATTGGAAATGAGGGAAAAGGTGTCAGCCGTCTGGTTAAGGAAAAATGTGATTTTGTGGCATCTATTCCGATGTTTGGAGACATTGATTCATTGAATGCATCTGTTGCAGCAGGAGTATTGGCATATGAGATTGTCAGACAGAGAATAAATTAATTAAATGAGATGAGTGAGAAAAGATGTTCCAATTGATATGGGTTCAGGATTCTGGGTACATATCAATTGGAGCATCTTTTTTATCATGAAAAGTAATTGACGGAATTTCACAGAATGGATATAATAAGAACAAATGTTCGAGGTGGTTTTATGGATATTTTTGAGAATTTGAATGAGGAACAATTAGAAGCAGTAACAACTACAGAGAGTTTTGTGCGTGTAATTGCCGGAGCAGGTTCAGGAAAAACAAGGGCGTTATCACACAGATTTGCATATCTTGTGAATGAACTTGGAATTTTACCGGGAAATATTTTGTGTGTCACATTTACAAACAAGTCTGCTAATGAGATGCGCCAGCGTATTCATAACTTAACAGGTGATAGTGACACAGGATATATCAACACATTTCATGGTTTTTGTGTATCGGTATTACAGGAGGATATTTCTGTTCTTTCTTATCCAAAAAGCTTTCTTGTTTTAGATAATAGCGATATTGATGCGATGTTGAAGTTAATCTATGAAGAGAGAGGTCTTACTCTGCGTGATATGACTTTCAGTAAAGCAAGGGACATGATAGAGATAAAAAAGTTGTGGAAAGAGCCGGAATATTATTATGATATGCTTAATATGTCTTTGAAAGAGCTTCACGAAAAATATGAACATGCAAAAAACGCAGAAGATATTATCTTTTGGGGATATCTGTATCAGGAGAAGAAGTGCTTTGGTTTAGATTATAATGACTTGATTAAGTTTTCATTATACATTTTTAAAGAGTATGAGGATATTAAATTAAAATGGCAGAAACGTCTAGAATATATTATGATTGATGAATTTCAGGATATTGATGCATTACAGTATGAACTCATGTGTGTGTTGTGTGATTATCATAAGAATCTGTTCGTTGTGGGAGATACTGACCAGACGATTTATACATGGAGAGGAGCAAATGTAAATTATCTTCTTGATTTTCATAAGAATTTCCCAGATACCAAAACGATTATGATGATGAAAAACTATCGTTCTACACCGGAGATATTATCTGTGGCAAATTCGTTGATTTCCAGTAATGTACATCGTATTAAGAAAGAGCTTATTCCAATGTTGAAATCTCAAAATAAGGTAGTCTGTTATCATGGTAAAAATGCTAAAAAAGAGGCTGAATGGATAGCAGAGCAGATACAGCAATTACATTCAGAGGGAATTTCTTATTGTAATATGACTGTATTATACAGAGCACATTATGTAACAAGAGTGGTAGAAGAAGCTTTTATGAAAGAAAAGGTTCCATATAATATTTATAGTGGAATACAGTTTTTTGGAAGAATGGAAATAAAAGATATATTGTCTTATCTGAGAATGATAGCGTATCAGGATGACTTATCTTTTTTACGGATTGTTAATGTTCCTAAAAGAAATATAGGCAAAAAGAGGATTGAGTTTTTGACGGAGTATGCAGACAGGCATCAATGCACATTATTTAATGCGTTAAAAATAAATATTGAAAATGAGATTTTTTATGGAACTAAGGCAAAAAGTTTTATCAGTCTGATTGATAATTTTATTAGAGAGTATCAGGAAAGGCCGGTTTCAGAGTTGTTATCTTCTGTAATGGATAGCAGCGGATATGAAAGAATGTTACGAACAGAAGGAAGTCAGGAAAGACTGGACAATCTGGCTGAGTTGAAACAGTCTGTGTATGAGTATGAAACTACTTGTGGTGAAGAATGTACATTGGAACATTATTTAGACCACATCGCATTATTTTCAAATATGGATGTGGCAGATGCGGGTGATAAAGTAAAATTAATGACAGTTCATGCAGCAAAGGGATTGGAGTTTCCTTATGTATTTTTATGTGGAATGAATGAGGGGGTATTTCCATCTAGAAAAATAAAGACTATGGATGGAATGGAAGAAGAAAGAAGGCTAGCTTTTGTTGCAGTTACCAGAGCAGAAAGGCAATTGTACATAACAGAAGCAGAGGGATATAATTTTGACAGAACACCGAGATATCCTTCCAGATTTATTCTGGATATTAAAGAAGATTTATTGAATTATGTAGAGAAACCGAATGAAGGATTGGTAAAAGAGGCTAAAGATTATATTCATTTAAGGAGAAGATTTTTGACAAGTCAGGAAATTGAAAAAATAAAAGAGGGAGACATCGTAGAACATAAGGTTTTTGGAAGGGGAACGGTTTTAACAAGAGATGAAGAGAATAGTGCATATTTAATACAGTTTGAAAGAATGGATACACCGAGGACAATATCTTTTCGAGTTATGTTAAAATTAGTAAAGTAAAGAAATAGGTTTAAATACATTTTTTGTCTGTTGAAATCTTGCCAAAAAGTACTTGTTATGGTATGATTTTAAAGTCGTTTGACAGGCTGCTATGGCTCAGGAGGTAGAGCGTCGCCTTGGTAAGGCGGAGGCCACGGGTTCAAATCCCGTTAGCAGCTTGCGCGTAGCAATAAAGCCACGCATAAACAAAAAAGAAAAGAACTCTTTGAGCTGGTTCAAAAAGAGGTCTTTTCTTTTTTGTTTATATGCTGCGAATGCCGCGACCGAGACGGAGCGAAGTGAAGTCGAGGTGGCGTGGCTTTAATGTGTAAGAGTCTGAACAAAAGTATATGCGGCGAATGCCGCGACCGAGACGGAGCGAAGTGAAGTCGAGGTGGCGTGGCTTTAATGTGTAAGAGTCTGAACAAAAGTATATGCGGCGAATGCCGCGACCGAGACGAAGCGAAGTGAAGTCGAGGTGGCGTGGCTTCAATCGTAAAGACAGAAAAAGTAGCCTATATTTATTGACAAAAATCCCATATGTGGTAAGATAAAATACTAGAGATTGAGAAAAGAGGAAATACATATGAATAAGAAAGTTTTATCAGTATTAGTTGACAATACATCAGGTGTATTAAATAGGATTGCTGGATTATTCAGCAGAAGAGGATATAACATTGACAGTTTAACTGTGGGTGAAACAGAGAATCCATTATATTCAAGAATGACTATCGTTGTAACAGGCGATGATGCTATATTAGAACAGATAATTAAACAGATTACTAAGTTAGAAGATGTGAAGAGGGTTGATGTTCTTGAAGCTTCTAATTCAGTAACCAGAGAACTCATTTTAGTAAAAATCCAGGTAGATGCTGCTCAGAGGCAGCAGGTAATGGCAATGACAGAAATATTCCGTGCTAATATCGTTGACGTTGCAAAAGACAGCGTAATGATTGAAATCACAGGAAGCCAGTCAAAGTTATCAGCATTCTTAAGTCTGTTAGAGGATTATAAGATATTAGAACTTGTAAGAACAGGTATTACAGGACTTGCACGAGGTGAAAAATAAAAAGATTATTATATGGCACAGCCATATGAATATAAATTAAATTACAAATGGAGGCAACGAAATGTCAGAAGCAAAAATCTATTATCAGGAAGATTGTAATCTTTCATTATTAGAAGGCAAGACTATAGCAGTTATCGGTTATGGTAGCCAGGGTCATGCACATGCATTAAATGCAAAAGAATCAGGATGCAACGTTATCATTGGTTTATATGAAGGTAGTAAATCATGGGCAAAAGCAGAAGCTCAGGGATTTGAAGTTTATACTACAGCAGAAGCAGCAAAGAAAGCTGATATTATTATGATTCTTATCAATGATGAGAATCAGGCAGATATGTATAAGAATGATATCGAGCCAAACCTTGAAGCAGGTAATATGTTAATGTTTGCTCATGGTTTTAACATTCATTTTGGATGTATAGTACCACCGGCAGACGTTGATGTTACAATGATCGCTCCAAAGGGACCAGGACATACTGTTCGTTCAGAATATCAGGAAGGAAAGGGTGTTCCTTGTTTAGTAGCTGTAGAACAGGATGCTACAGGAAAAGCTCTTGATATGGCTCTTGCATATGCATTAGCTATTGGTGGAGCAAGAGCAGGTGTTCTTGAAACAACATTTAGAACAGAAACAGAAACAGACCTTTTTGGTGAGCAGGCAGTACTTTGTGGTGGTGTTTGTGCATTAATGCAGGCTGGTTTTGAAACATTAACAGAAGCTGGATATGATCCAAGAAATGCATATTTTGAATGTATTCATGAAATGAAGTTAATCGTTGATCTTATTTATCAGTCAGGTTTTGCAGGAATGAGATATTCTATTTCAAATACAGCAGAATATGGTGATTACATAACAGGACCAAAGATTATCACAGAAGAAACAAAGAAAGCAATGAAGAAAGTTTTATCAGACATTCAGGATGGTTCATTTGCAAAAGAATTCTTACTTGACATGTCAGAAGGTGGACGTCAGGTACACTTTAAGGCTATGAGAAAACTTGCTTCAGAACATCCGGCAGAGAAAGTTGGAGAAGAAATCAGAAAACTTTATAGCTGGAATGATGAAAGCGGCAAATTAATCAACAACTAATCCGAGGCAATTTTTGAGCGCGGATTTATATAAAAAGAAATACATACAGGAGTTTGTGCTTGCACAAAAAATCCTGTGTGTATTTCTTTTTATATTGCCCTGCATTCAAGGAATGCAGGGCGCTTATTGATTGGAGCAAAGCGAAAATCAATAAGAAAGACGTGCAAGTGAGACATTCAAGGAATGCAGGGCGCTTATTGATTGGAGCAAAGCGAAAATCAATAAGAA
>CAJUBZ010000005.1:87212-150972 GCA_910584795.1 uncultured Eubacterium sp.
AGACGTGCAAGTGAGATATTCAAGGAGTGCAGGGCGCTTATTGATTGTAACGAAGTGAAAATCAATAAGGAATCCGATAGGATTAATTAAGATTTTTATTACTATGTCATTAATCTTGAAAAAGAAACAACAAAACATTAATATATATAATATCAAACATAAAAGAAGGAATCTTATGAAAAAAACAAATTTACTTATTTTCTCTATCGTTATTACAATCATATGTATTAGTAGTATTGTATCTATAGGAAATAATGTATCAGCAGTTACAACGGGAAATCAGGGAGATGGTGATTGTTGGGGAGTAGATATATTTACAGATGCAGCTATAGAAAATACTACAACTTCAAGAATTTCAATTACGAAAGTTCCACCAACAACAAAATCTAAAAAAATTACAGTAGGAAAAACTGCAATTAAAAAAGTTATTATAAAAAAGGATAAAGCAAAAATTTATTTAAAAAAAATAAAAGGAGCAACAGGATATGTTGTTAAATTAAGTAATTCTAACAAATTTAAAAAGGTAAAAACGAAAAAAGTCAAGAAAACAAACTGCGTCATAAAAAATATAAAAGAAAGTAAAAAATATTATATCAAAGCAAGAGCTTATAAAAAAGTTGGTGGAAAAAATTATTATGGAGTGTGGAGTAAAATAAAAAGAAAATAATTCATCTACTTAGATTGATTTTTTGCAATAAAAATAAAAAATGATTCGTTTAATGAGTAGAACATAATAAAAAAGATGTGAATTGCAATAAAAGTAGGAAGTTCTGCGTTTAATATATGTTTGACTTAATACTATATAAATTGTAGTATTATATAAGAAAATAAAAAGCAGGACAGACATATGAAAAAAGAACTAAAAAATAAACAGAGTGCGAATAGTAAAATCGATGAAGATTGGTTTGATAAAATTGCATCCGGTGATGATTGCGCGTTCACAGAACTATATTATGCCAGTTACAAACAACTTTTTGGATTTTTATTATCATTAACAAAAAATAAAGAAGACGCAGAAGATCTTCTGCAGAATACATATATTAAAATCCGTAACGGCAGTCATTTGTATAAAAAGCAGGGCACCCCAATGACTTGGATGTGTGCTATAGCAAAAAATCAATATTTGGATTTTGTCAGAAAGTATGGAAAAAACAGGGCAACAGATTTTGGGGAGGTAGAAAATTATGTTTCAGAAGGATTGTCTGCTGCAACAAATGAAACTGACAATGTAGAAAACAAGATGCTATTAAATTATGCGTTCAGTGTATTAGGAGAGCAGGAAAGAACAATTGTCATTTTACACATGATTAATGGATTAAAACACAGAGAGATAGCAGAGATAACAGGATTACCATTATCAACAGTATTGTCAAAGTATAACCGCTCACTAAAAAAGATGAAAGAAAATATTATGGGTTAGGAGGTCATTATGAAAGAAAAAGATATTAGAGAAAAACTAAATCAGGAACTTGAAGATATGGCTCCTGATATGTTAAGTAAGATTTTAAGTACACCAATCGAACCAGTAAAAAGTGAAAAGGAGTTACTTGGAAAAGAACGTCCTTTATTTAAAGAAAAGAAGAATTGGAAACCGTATATCAAAGTTCCGGCAATTGCTGCAGCTGCGGCTTGTTTTGTTGCGTTAATTATTCTTTTATATCCATTATTTAGTGCAAGTAACCATGTAGAACAGAAAATGGCTTTTTCTATTGTTGTTGATGTGAATCCAAGTATTTGTATTGATGTAAATGAAGATGGAAGTATTCACAAAATTAAAGCGGGAAATAAAGATGCAAAAAAAATAGTTAATTATGTGAAAAGTGAATTGAAAGATGAAGATGATTATAAGCAGGTAATAAAACTTGTTGTAAAAAATCTGAAATCAGAAGGTTATCTCAAGAAAAAGCAAAATGCAATGTTAGTATCGGCGATTCCGGCAGAAGAAAACGATATTACAAAGGAAATAAAAGAAGTAAAAAAAGAAACCAGTTCAGCTTTAAAAAAACGCGACATTAGATGTAAAACAGTATATCAGAAAGTCGAGATGAATGACAAAATAAAGAGAGTGGCAGATAATAATGAAGTTTCTTTAGGTAAAGCAGCTCTGTGTATAGAACTTGCAAAAGAAGAAAAAGTCAGTGTAAAAACAATGTGTAAAAAGAATATTGAGAATCTTGTTCAGAAAGTAGAAAAAAGAAATAATACCACCGTAGATAGTATTGTGATTATTGATGACAACCAAGAATATACTACTGATGAGTTTGAGACCCCGGATGAAACAGAAAGCTTGGAAACAGAAACAGTTGAATTTCCAACAGATACTTCTGAAAGTGAAAGTGTTATAGAGACGATAGAAAATCCTGCTGAAAGTACAACAGGATTTGAAGAGACGAGTGCAGAAAATCAAACAAATGGAATGTAAGAAAAATAATTGGGATTAAAGTAATGCATTTCCCTGTACAATGTTAAATTCTTCAAAATATTTATTGATATAGTTTAACACACGTTTTTTGTCGGCACTCCATTCAGGTGCGATGAGCAGAGATTTTGGACCGTCACCAGTTATTCTGTGAATAACAATATGTGGTGGAATATTACATAAACATTCTGCAAGAATATCAGTATACTCTTGTAGTGACAATATTTTAAATTTATTTAAGAAATACTCCTTTTCTAAAGGGGTATTTTTTAATACATGAAGAAGTTGTAATTTGATTCCTGAAATAGGTTGTGAACATACGTATTGTACACTTTTTAAAACGTCTTCTTTTGTTTCAAAAGGCAGTCCTATAATTAAATGAACAATAACCTCAATGTTTCGCTTAGTTAAGTTAGAGACTGCAGTGTCAAAGACATTTAATTTATATCCACGGTTAATGTATTTAGCACTTCTTTCATGAATTGTCTGAAGTCCCAATTCAACCCATACAGGTTTAATATGGTTTAAGAAATCTAAAAGTTCTAAGATGTCATCTGGCAGACAATCTGGTCGTGTACCAATGGATAACGCCACAATATCAGGATGACTAATAGCTTCGGTAAAGATCTTTCTAAGATATTCAATATCTCCATATGTATTTGTAAAAGATTGAAAATAAGCAATATATTTTCCATCTTTTATTTTATTTGAAACTTTTGCCTTAGCAGACTCAATTTGTTCTGTGATACTAAGTTGATAATCGCTTGCAAATTCTCCAGAGCCTCCATTACTGCAGAAAATACATCCGGTGGAACTAAGTGTGCCGTCTCTGTTTGGACAGGAAAGCCCTGAGGAAAGGCTGAGTTTATATACCTTGCATCCATATTTAGTTTTTAAATAATTATTTAATGAATAGTATCTCATAATATTAAAATTATAGCAGAAAATTTAATTTTACAAAATATTAAAAATAAATACATACAAAAACAACGTAAAGATTGTATAATGTAGTCATGGATAAAGAAATATTTGGATTTATTGTTAGCATTATAATATTATTTATGATTGTTATAAAAGATATACAAACTCATGTAATATCAAATAAGTTTGTAATAATATTAGGTTTGTTATATGTATCTTTAAGAATGATTGTGGGAAAAGAGCAAAATATTTATATATTGTTTGATGGAATTCTTATAGCAATAGTAATGTTGTTCATAAATATTATTTTTTACGGAGCTTTTGGAGGTGGAGATATAAAACTAATGATGACATCAGGTTTTCTCTTAGGTTTTAAAGGGAGTATTAAAGTATTTATTATTACGATTATTTTGTCTTCAATTGTTGGAGGAATACAGATAATTAGAAAGAAGAAAGGTCTTAAGGATGGTATTCCTTTAGCACCGATGATTAGTATAGGTATTTTATGGGAGTACGTAAATGTATATTTATTGGCATAGGAATCATCATGATATAATAAAAAAGAATCCCCAAAGGGATTCCAATATAACGGAGACGAAGGGATTCGAACCCTTGTACCAGCATAAACTGATAAACTGATTTCGAGTCAGCCCCGTTACGGCCACTTCGGTACGTCTCCATATCCATAAAGTTTATATCATATTTTGGTAATAGTTTCAAGGGTGAATCACCACAATGAAGTAACAGTTCAGCCATAAGCTCGAATGTGCTTCGCTTCTTCTCGCTTATTTGGCCACCAGTAGAATAACAGTTCAGCCATAAGCTCGAATGTGCTTCGCTTCTTCTCGCTTATTTGGCTCACCAGTAGAATAACAGTTCAGCCATAAGCTCGAATTCACTTCGTTACTTCTCGCTTATTTGGCTCACCAAATGATAGCTGTAATTAATATCAGAAAGTCTGCAAGCAGCATTCTGATATTAATTACAGCTATCGCTTGGCTGAACTGTTGCTAAAAATATTTTTATCACTTTTTTGAAAAAACGAAAAAATGAATATATCCAAATATGGTACTAAAAAATAAAAATTAACATGGATATGTCAAAGGGTAAAAAAGAAAAAACGTTTCAAATTGATAAAAATTGTGCAATACTACTAAAAAAATGAGAAAAATTAAAGAAAAATTATCCATATATTGTAAAAAACATTTTTATTTTCTAGACTAAAAGTACAGGAAAGGGAACGTTATTGTGTTGTTTCACTCAAAAAAAAGGAGGAAAGTGATATGAGACGATGGCATTATAAAAAAATGCTGAAAAAAGCAGTTGCTGTTGCATTAAGTACTGCAATGGTAACAGGTACCATTAATTTACATACCACAGATGTACAGGCGGTGGATAGAAGTAAGCCTTGGTTGTTGTCAACGAACAGACCGGCATATTCATCATCTGTCAATGGTGGAGATGTGGCAAGTTTTGCTACAGACGGCAGATTGGGAACCCAGTGGGGAGCAGCTGCAAATGTGGCAGACCAATGGCTGGATGTTGACCTCGGAGGAAAAGCTGATATTAGTAAGGTCGTTATTGACTGGCAGAATAATGCAAGTTATGGTGTTGCTTATCAGGTTTTAGTTTCAGATGATGAAGTAAATTGGACAAAAGTTTATGAAACAAAGAACGGAACAGGTGGAGATGAAAAACATGTAATGCGTAATGATGGAAGTGGCATTGATTATAGTTATTACGAAGATGTGTTAAGTACAGATGGTGCTGATGGTTATAAATTGACACAGGCAAGAGGACGTTATGTAAGAGTGTTAATTAACTATAGTAAATCACAGTCAGGTTCAGATGATAAGAAGTCAGGATGGGGAGCGTCCATTAGAGAAATTGAAATTTATGGTATAGGTGACAATGATTGTGTACAGCCTGTATCGGATGCAGCAAATATCGCTCTTGGAAAGGATGTAGAGGTTACATCATTTGCACAGCCTTGGTGGGCGGCAAAGGCATTGGATGGCTCTAATGCAGTAGATGGTGACTATGAATCTTACTGGCTTTCAGAAGGTAAAGATACTGTAGCAGATTCTAGTAATCAGGCGTTGACAGTCGATTTAAAAGACACACATACAATTGGACGAGTAAAAGTTCAGTGGCAGACAGAGTATGGTAAGATTTGGGATTTACAGGTATCTGCTGACGGAACAAATTGGAATACAGTATATAGAAATATTAAGGGAAATGGAGAAGATGAAGACATTAACCTTTATGCAGAAAATGTAAGATACGTTCGTATTCAGGGTATTTTAATGGGACGTGGTTCTGGATATTCTGTCAGAGAAATTCAGATTTATGATTATCAGGAAGGGGATGAAAAGGTAGTTAATAAGATTCCTGAGATTCCAAAGAGCGAAGTCGTAAATGTTGGAAAAGGTAGTTATGTAATTGATGATGCAAACTTACTACAGCCTAGAGAACCAAAGTATGTTACAAAGAATATTAAAGGTGCGATACCATCCAATGACTGGTGGACATCCATTGTATATACAAAGTACAGTGATACAATGCCGGGACTTCCAATGGTATATAAGTATACATCAACAGGATTGAATTTATATTATGCTGATGGAATTTATACACGTGTAGATAACGGTGGTATGGGGGCAGATTCTAAGAGTAATGATATTACAATTGGTGCATCTAATATTACAGGAGATACATCAGCGAAGTTAGATGGTTATGGCGACTGGTCAGTAGATGTATCATTTAGTGATGATGATACAGCGAAGATGCGTTCTACAATCGTAAAAGGTTCACCATATGTTTATACAACATTTACAGACAGAAATGCTGCTGAGTTAAATGTTGGTAATCTTGTGAAATTCTTTGATAAGAATGGAAATGAAATTCTCACAAAAGATGGTGAGAGAGTAACATTAGATCATTTTGGTGTGGAAGCAGCAAATGAAAGCGAAGCACCAGGAGATGGAAACAAGAAACAGTATCATTACTATGGTGTATATCTGCCAGAAAATTCAACAGTAATTAAGGTGGGTAATAAATTAAAAGTTAACTTAGGAAGCAATCAGAACTATATGGTAGTTGGAGCACTTTGTGTAGAACAGGCAATTCCTTTGTTATCAAAAGAATCTGTAACAAATGCAGAAACTGCAAAAGATGCAGATGCAGTAAAACAGCTTGAATTTATGTACAAACATGCTTATTCATATGTTACTTCAACAGAAGTAAATTATAATTATAATGAATCAAAAGCAACATGTACAACTGAATATAAATCAATTATAGATCAGAAGAGAACAGGAAATGGTATCGAGAATACAACATTAATGTGTATGATGCCTCACCAGTGGAAATACTCTGATGCAAGTTATGAGAAGAATGGAAATAAGGCTCTTTCTTATGCATCTGTCAGAGGTGATATGAGAATCCACAATGGAAACAATTTCTCATACAGCCAGAAATTCAGCGGAGTTATTCCACAGTATACAACACCGGATGAGTCAGACAGTTATGATAAAGAATGGATGTATGCATACCTTGAACAGTTTACAGATAGTGCTTTAAAATCATACTGGGTAGCAGATCCATACTGGCAGGGTAAGAAATCCCATCCAATTGCAATGGGAATTTTAATTGCTGATCAGTTAGGTGAATATGAGACAAGAGACAGACTTGTAAGTGTTCTTAGAAAGATTATGGAAAACTGGTTAACATATGATGGAGCAGAAGATTATCCATATTATATGTATTATCATACAAGCTGGGGAGCAATCAGTGGTGATGGTGGTGACCACGGAATGGCAATCAACCTTTCCGATCATCACTTCCTATGGGCATACTTTGTATTCCCTGCAGCAGTACTTGCATCATATGACAAAGATTTTGTAAACGATTATGGCGATATGATTGAAGTACTTATCAGAGATTGCATGAATCCGGATAAAAATGATGAACTTCTTCCATATATGAGAAACTTTGATGTATTTGAAGGACATTCATGGGCAGGTGGATATGGAGATAACAATAGTGGTAACAACCAGGAATCCGCATCAGAAGCAACATTTGCCTGGGCAGGACTTTACTTATGGGGACTTGTAACAGGAAATGATACATACAGAGATGCAGGTATCTGGGGATATACTTCAGAAGTAAATGCAATTGAACAGTACTGGTTCAATATGGATGCAGGAACAGAGTTAGACAGTAACAACTGGGCACCGGGATATGGAACAAACGTATATGGAGATGAGACTTGTAATTCACTTCCTTATATTGGTATGGTTTGGGGCTTAGGATACACAAACGGAACATATTTCTCAGGAAATCCATGTTGTATTATGGGTATTCATTTACTTCCTGTAACACCGGCAATTACATATATGGGTTACAGAAAAGAAACAGTTGATAAGATTTGGAGTGACTACGAGAAGATTCAGGTTGCTTATCAGAAGAAGATTGAAAAAGAAGGCGCAGTTGATCCGGAAGGATGGTATCATATCTTATGGCCATTTATGGCACTTAGTGATGCAGAAGGTGCAGCTAAGAGATTTGGTGATGAATATGCGTCACACTTAAATGAAGAAGGAAAATACGTAGATGGTGTTCTTTCAACAGATGAAATGTTCAATTCATACTGGTATATTCAGAATATGTGTGCAAAGGGTTACATTGATACAACAATCTGGAGCAGTGATTACACATCATATCAGGTATTTAAGAAAAATGGAAAATATACAGCAGAGGTATGGAATCCGTTTGATGAAGAAATAACAGTACATTTTGCAAATGAAAACGGAGCACTTGGTAGTGTTAAAGTACCTGCACATGCTACAGTAGACTGTGATCCTACAAAGAATGAGGATAAGACAGTAGATGAAAATGGAAACAAAGTAAAATATGAACCAGTGAAGAATTATGATCCTGTAAACAAAGTTTCAGGTGTTGTTGAAGCAGAAGATTATTATACAAACTTCAGCTGTGAGCCTGCAACAGATGCTAATGAAGGTGGTTATATAGGATGGATTGATGATGGAGATTCATTAGTTTATACAATTGACGTAAAAGAAGAAGCGGACTACGTGGTAGATTACCGTGTACAGTGTGTAAATACAGAAAAGAACAGTGCAATTAAATTAAAAACAGATAATGACAATGACTACATCCTTACAACATATTTAGATAATTCTACAACAGAGTGGAAGAATGTTAAGGCTGATAAAACAGTTCATTTGAAAGCTGGAAAATATCAGATGAAGTTAATGTTAGTAGATGGTGGATTTAACTTCAATTATGTAAAGATTTACAAGAAGGGTACAAAAGCTCCGATTGCAGCATCAGATGATGTGACAAAGGCTGATTTATCAGAATATCCGGAAATTTCACTAACCGATGCAAAAGTCATTGATGTGACATCAGAAGCAAATGATGCAGGAAAAGCTTCAAATATGATTGATGATGATTATAGTACAAGATGGGAATCAGTAGCAGAAGATCCACAGGCATTTACAGTTGAACTGGCAAGTGAACAGAAGATTGGCGGAATGAAGATTTATTGGGAAGGTGCGGCTGCAAGAAAATATGTAGTTGAGACTTCTACAGATAAAGTAAACTGGAGTACAGCGTTTACACAGAACAGAGGTAAAGGCGGTCAGGGTAATGGAGATGAAAACAGAAGCAGCGGACTTGAAGCAATTTCATTTGATAAGGTTATGACTGCTAAATATGTAAGAATTACATGTTTAGAAAGACTTACAGGATACGGTAATTCAATTTATGAATTAAAATTATATGGTAAGGGACCAGATCAGAAAGATAAGCTGGATGCACCAACAGCAAAGGCAGTTCTTGGAAAAGATGAAATAACAGTAAGCTGGAACGCTGTTGCTAATGCAGACAGTTATGTAGTATACAGAACTTCTCCTATGAATACAAACGAAGCAATTGCTACTGTAAAGGAAACAAGTTATACAGATAGTGATTTGAAGGAGAATGGAAATTACACATATTGGGTAGTGGCAGTTCCAAAGGATGGAAGTGATGATTACACAAGCAGTGAATACAGTGTTGCAACAGAAGAGATTGCTTATACAAAGATAGATCAGGGTGGCGAACCGGAAAACCCAGGCGAAATTGTTGTAGACAGCAAGGATTTAGCAGCTGGTAAAACTGCAACAGCATCTAGCAGCGAGGGTGATAATGTTGATGCTAAATATGCAGTAGACGGTGATGCAAATACACGTTGGAGTTCTGCATTTACAGATGATGAATGGATTAGTGTAGACCTTGGTAAGGTATACAGTGTGGGTAAAGTAGTTCTTACATGGGAAGCAGCTTACGGAAAAGATTATGACATTCAGGTTTCAACGGATGGAGATAACTGGACTACAGTTAAGAAGATGAGAGATCAGGATGGCGGACAGCATATCATTGAATTTGCAGCAGCAAATGCAAGACATGTAAGAATGCAGGGTATTACAAGAGCTACAGGCTATGGATATTCATTGTATAGTATGGAAGTATTCTCAGTGAAAGGTGGTTCAACTGAAACTCCTGATGAAGAGGATATTACAGGTAAGAATCTGGCACAGGGCAAAGATGCTTACAGTTCAAGCAAAGAAGGTGACAATGTATCTGCAAAATATGCTGTAGATGGAAATAAGGGAACACGTTGGAGTTCTGCATTTACAGATGATGAGTGGTTGTATGTAGATCTTGGAAAAGCATATGATGTGAATAAGGTAGTACTCACATGGGAAGGTGCTTACGGAAAAGATTATGATATTCAGGTATCAAATGATGAAAATAAGTGGACTACAGTAAAAGCTATGAGAAATCAGGATGGTGGCGAAGACGTGGTAGAATTTGATACAGTATCTGCAAGATATGTGAGAATGCAGGGTGTAACAAGAGGTACAGGCTACGGATATTCTCTTTGGGAAATGGAAGTATATGGTGGCAAGAGCACATCACAGCCTGAGAAACCGGCAGAGCAGGAAACAGAGGCACCAGCGACTCCAGTATCTGGTATAAATGTAGCATTGGGCAAGGATGTAGAACAGTCTGGCGCAGAAGCTACAGCCATGGGAGCGGATAAGACAGTTGATGGAAATAAAAGTAGCCGCTGGTCATCAAACTATGATGATGATGCATGGATGTATGTTGATTTAGGAAAACAGATTGACATTAGTAAAGTAGTTCTTACATGGGAGAATGCGTATGGAAAAGCATATGATATTCAGGTATCAAATGATGGTGAGAATTGGACTACTGTAGCAGAAATGCGTGATCAGGATGGTGGTGAAGATATAGTAGAATTTAAGACAGTAAATGCAAGATATGTAAAATTCCAAGGTGTAAAACGTGCTATGGGATATGGATATTCGATGTGGGAATTTGAAGTATTTGCAAAATAAATATTAAGTGATTGATATTTACTCTCCGGGATCTTAAAAGCGGTCCCGGAGTTTTTTCGTTATATATAATCATTGACTAGAAAAGTATTTTAGTCTAAAATATAAAAGATTATGTGTAACAGTTCAGCCATGCGATATAAAATGTATATAGCAAAAGGCAGCTTGCAGACTATTTGCTATATACATTTTATATCATATGGTGAGCCATAACAGCGAGAAGTAGCGAAGCGGATTCGAGCTGTTGGCTGAAATGTTACGATTATGTGATTATGCTACATAACGTGTATATACACGAATGAATAGATAAAGGAGGAAATCATCATGGGAATGACTATGACTCAAAAAATCTTAGCAAAACATGCTGGATTAGACAGCGTTGTGGCAGGACAATTAATTGAAGCTGATTTAGATTTGGTTTTAGGAAATGACGTTACTGCTCCAGTGGCTATTAAAGAAATGGAAAAGATGGATGTGGATTGTGTATTCTGTAAGGACAAGATTGCACTAGTACCTGACCATTTCACACCAAATAAGGACATTAAGTCAGCAGAACTATACAAATGTGTAAAGGATTTTGCTGAGGAAAATGATATTACAAATTATTTTGAAACAGGCAGGGTTGGTATTGAGCATGCACTGCTTCCGGAAAAAGGACTCGTAGTAGCAGGAGATGTTGTAATAGGTGCTGATTCTCATACTTGTACATATGGAGCGCTTGGAGCTTTCTCAACAGGTGTAGGTAGTACAGATATGGCTGCTGGTATGGCAACAGGTAAGGCATGGTTTAAAGTTCCATCAGCTATTAAATTTAATTTAACAGGAAAGCCTGCGAAATGGGTTAGTGGTAAAGATGTTATTCTTCACATTATCGGAATGATTGGTGTAGATGGAGCTCTTTATCGTTCAATGGAATTTATGGGGGATGGTGTACAGTACCTTTCTATGGATGACAGATTTGCTATGACAAATATGGCAATTGAAGCGGGTGGAAAGAATGGTATCTTTGTTGTTGATGATTTGACACGTGAATATATGAAGGAACATTCTACAAAAGAGTTTACAGAATATGCTCCAGATGAGGATGCAGTATATGACGAGGAATATACAATCGACTTAAGTAAATTACAGCCAACAGTTGCATTCCCTCATCTTCCGGAGAATACAAAAACTATTGACAATGTAGGAGATGTAAAAATTGATCAGGTTGTTATCGGTTCTTGTACAAATGGTAGAATTGAAGATATGAGAAATGCAGCAAAGGTACTGGAAGGAAGAGAAGTAAAGAAGGGAGTAAGATGTATCATATTCCCAGCGACACAGGCAATTTATCTGCAGTGTATTGAAGAAGGTCTGGCAACCATTTTTATTAAGGCAGGTTGTGCATTAAGCACACCAACATGCGGTCCATGTCTTGGTGGACATATGGGTATTCTGGCAAAAGGAGAGAGAGCTATTGCTACAACCAACAGAAACTTTGTAGGCCGTATGGGTGACCCTGAATCAGAAGTATACCTTGCAAGCCCTGCTGTAGCAGCGGCAAGTGCAGTCACAGGAAAGATATCAGGACCGGAAGAGTTAGGATTATGGAGGTAGGATATGAAGGCAGAAGGAAGAGTATTCAAATATGGAAGCAATGTAGATACAGACGTTATTATCCCAGCCAGATATCTTAATGTACCGGATGCGGCTGAACTTGCAAAGCATTGCATGGAGGATATTGATAAAGAGTTTGTAAATAAGGTTACAGATGGTGATATTATTGTGGCAGATAAGAACTTTGGATGTGGTTCTTCCAGAGAACATGCACCAATTGCTATTAAGGCAGCCGGAGTTAGCTGTGTTATTGCTGAAACATTTGCAAGAATTTTTTATCGAAATGCAATTAATATTGGATTACCTATTATAGAGTGTCCAGAAGCTGCAAATGGAATAGAAGATGGAGATCAGGTAGAAGTTGATTTTGACAGTGGAAAAATCTACAATAAAACAAAAGGGACAGAATTTCAGGGTCAGGCATTTCCTGAATTTATGCAGAATATTATCAGTAATGGTGGATTAATTAACTATATTAACAACGGAAAATAAAATCACCGGAAGTGGTATTAGCCACATTACGGGATTGTAGGCGGTCGCTATTTGCGTTTTCTGCGGAGCAGAAATATTTTCGAGTTTAACATAAAGAAGCGTATAAGGAGAAAATTATGAAAGAAATACTTTACAAGAGCACAAGAAGTAAAGAGGGATACCTGAAAGCATCAGAAGCAATCTTAAAAGGATTGGCAGATGATGGTGGACTATTTGTTCCAACAGAGATTCCAAAACTTGATGTTACTGTTGATGAATTAGCTAACATGACATATCAGCAGGCAGCATACGAAGTAATGAAGTTATACTTTACAGACTTTACAGAAGAAGAGTTAAAGAATTGTATTAATAAAGCATATGATGAAAAGTTTGATACAGAAGAAATAGCTCCACTTGCAGAAGTAGATGGTGCATATTATTTGGAATTATTCCATGGAAAGACCATTGCATTTAAAGATATGGCATTGTCTATTTTGCCACATCTTCTCACAACATCAGCAAAGAAAAATAATGTAAAGAATGAAATTGTTATATTAACAGCTACATCAGGAGATACAGGAAAAGCTGCTATGGCAGGATTTGCAGATGTAGAAGGAACAAGAATCATTGTATTTTATCCGAATGGCGGTGTCAGCCCAATTCAGGAAAAACAGATGATTACACAGAAAGGTGATAATACATATGTTGTGGCTATTGAAGGAAACTTTGATCAGGCACAGAGTGGTGTAAAAGCAATCTTTGGAAATAAAGAACTTGCAAAAGAAATGAATGAAAAGGGCTTCCAGTTCTCATCAGCCAATTCGATTAATATTGGTCGTCTTGTACCACAGGTTGCTTACTATGTATACGCTTATGCGAAATTATATGCAGAAGGAAAACTTGCAAAAGATCAGAAAATGAATGTAGTTGTACCTACAGGAAATTTTGGAAATATCTTAGCTGCATATTATGCAAAGAATATGGGACTTCCTATTGGAAAATTAATCTGTGCTTCTAATGAAAATAAAGTATTATTCGACTTCTTTAAAACAGGTGAATATGATAAGAACAGAGATTTTATTCTTACAACATCACCATCTATGGATATATTAATTTCAAGCAATCTTGAGAGATTAATTTATAAGATTGCTGGAGATGATGCAGTGAAAAATAAAGAATTAATGACAAGTCTGACAACAGATGGCAAGTATGTAATTACAGATCAAATGAAGGCAGAACTTGCTGATTTCTATGGAAATTATGCTACAGAAGTTGAGACGGCTGAGGTAATAAAGGAAACATATGAAAAGACTGGATATGTAATGGATACACATACAGCAGTTGCAGCCAGCACATATAAGAAATACGTAGCTGAAACAGGGGATGATGAAGTAACAGTCATTGCTTCAACAGCCAGTCCGTTTAAGTTTACAAGAAGTGTAATGAATGCGATTGATCCGAAGTATGATGAACTTGGTGATTTTGAATTAGTAGATGAATTATCAAAGATTGGAAATGTAAAAGTTCCAAATGCTATTGAAGAAATCCGAAATGCAGAAGTTCGTCATAATAACTTGGTAGAAGTTGATGGAATGGAAGCAATTGTAAAGAAATTTCTGGAAATATAATTTTTAAAGTTAGGTTTAATAATAAAAATGAGGTGTTGCATATCAAAATGCGATGCCTCTTTTTTGTTATTTTATTTTAATAACAGAAAAAAATTTAGAGAAACAACAGGAATGAAACATAAAAAAGATGCAAAATTTGGGTCGTATAGATACGATTTCAGATTTGCATGGCATGTATATTTTTTGTATGGCTTATTTTTATAAAATTTGGTATAATATATAAATTGTTATATTTTGTAACAAAGGAGAAATGTAATGAACAATTTTTTTGGTATGTTAGCCAGAATGAAATATATAAACCGTTGGGGATTAATGCGTAACACCAACAACGAAAACATTGCAGAGCATAGCCTTCAGGTGGCTGTGATAGCACATGCTTTGGCTGTTATTGGAAATGTACGTTTAGGGAAGAAGTTAAATGCAGAGCATATTGCAATGATGGGCATTATGCATGATACCAGCGAAATTATTACAGGAGATCTTCCTACACCGATTAAATATTATGCTCCAGAGATAAGAGATGCATACAAAAAAGTGGAGTATATTGCTGCGAATCAGCTTTTATCAGAGATTCCCGAAGATATGCGTGATGCGTACAGGGATGTTCTAATTGAGGATGATAGTGAAGAGTGGAAGTATGTAAAAGCGGCAGATAAGCTTTCAGCATATATTAAGTGTATTGAAGAAAAAAATACAGGAAATACGGACTTTTTAAAAGCAGAATCTGCTACGAAACAGGCATTGGAAGATATGCAAATGGATGAAATTTGTATTTTTATGGACGAGTTTCTTTTATCTTATACTATGACATTGGATGAAATTAATAAATAAAATGTAATTGATATTGAGAGATGAATATAACGATATTATTTGAGAATATACTAGAATTAACCAACTAGGAGATAGAATGGGAAAAGCAGTATTCATTGCGGAGAAACCAAGTGTTGCCGCAGAGTTTGCAAAAGCGTTAAAACTGAATATAACAAGAAGAGACGGATATATGGAAAGTGACAAGGCGATAGTTACATGGTGTGTTGGTCATTTGGTTACAATGAGTTATCCGGAAGTTTACGACGAGAGATATAAAAAGTGGAATTTGAGGGATTTACCTTTTATACCGGAAGATTGGAAGTATGAAGTGATTCCGGGTGTCAAAAAGCAGTTTCAAATTGTAAAAGATATTTTAAACCGTGATGATGTGGATACTATTTATGTTTGTACTGACTCGGGACGTGAGGGAGAGTATATTTACAGATTGGTTGCTCAGGAAGCAGGGATTAGAAATAAGACTGAAAAGCGTGTATGGATAGATTCACAGACAGAAGATGAGATTCTTAGAGGTATAAAAGAAGCGAAAGATTTAAAAGAATATGATAATTTGTCAGATGCAGCATATTTGAGAGCCAAAGAAGATTATCTGATGGGAATTAACTTTTCAAGACTTCTTACGTTAAAATATGGAAATTCGATTCAAAACTTTTTAAAGGATGGCTGGAAGTCTATAAATGTTGGCCGTGTTATGACTTGTGTTCTTGGAATGATTTGTAACAGAGAACGGGAAATTAGGAATTTTGTTAAAACACCTTTTTATCGTGTAATAGCACAGGCTGGTATTTCAGGACGTATGATTGATGCAGAATGGAAAACGGTGAAGGGATCGAAGTTTTATGAATCGCCATTATTATATAAAGAAAATGGTTTTAAAGAAAAGACTACTGCTCAGGCTATGATTGAAGCGTTAGAGAAACATGGTCCTGTGCAGATTGATGAAACAAACCAACAGGAAGTGAATGCATTTCAAGAGGTGCAGGCAAAACTGCCTTATCCGTTACAGATGACAATAAAGTCGATTAGTATAAAGGATGAGAAGAAACAGCCGCCGTTATTATATAATTTGGCAGAATTACAAAATGACTGTTCTAAGATGTTTAAAATTAGTCCGGATGAAACATTAAATGTGGTTCAGCAGTTATATGAGGCTAAACTTTGTACTTATCCGAGAACAGATGCAAGAGTTCTTTCCACCGCTGTCTGTAAAGAAATACATAAAAATATTGGCGGTTTGCAAAACTATGGACCATGTGCAGGTTTTGCAAATAATATATTGACAAATCAATTATATAAAGGTTTAGAGAAAACAAAGTATGTAGATGATAAAAAAATTACAGACCATTATGCGATTGTGCCTACAGGTCAGGGATTGGCTGGACTTGCAAAGCAAAAGCCAATCAATCAAAAAGTTTATA
Source organism: uncultured Eubacterium sp. (assembly GCA_910584795.1). Classification (GTDB taxonomy): domain Bacteria; phylum Bacillota; class Clostridia; order Lachnospirales; family Lachnospiraceae; genus Eubacterium_G. Next base: position 103,921 of record CAJUBZ010000005.1, read on the forward strand.
TGGTTATTGTACGTCGTTTCTTAAGTATTTTTTATCCACCTGCAATATATAAAAAAGCAACGTTGATAGGTATTATGCCTGCAACGTTTTCAGATGGAACAACAACTTCAGAACAGTTTTCTTCTAATTTCAAAATTCTTGTACAGAAAGGATATTTTGAGATTGTAGGTGTTCCCAAAGAAAAGAAAAAGGATAATAAAACAAATGAAGTTAAAGATAATAAAGAAAACAGTCGTGAGAGTATCGGAAATCAAGATAATGAAAATATGGAACAAAGTCTTGATGAAGAATTCTTTAATTTGTTGTATAATATGAAAAAAGGGGACAAAATCCCTGTAATACAATGTAATATAAAAGAAGGCGAAACAACTCCGCCAAAAAGATATTCATCAGGTTCTTTAATACTTGCCATGGAGAATGCAGGTCAGCTAATAGAAGATGAAGATCTTAGAGCTCAAATTAAAGGGTCAGGAATCGGGACCAGCGCAACAAGAGCTGAAATCATAAAGAAACTGACGAATATTAAATATATTGCATTAAATAAAAAGACACAGGTTATTACACCTACACAGTTAGGTGAGATGATATTCGGAGTAGTGCATGGCTCCATAAAGTCTCTGTTAAATCCGGAATTGACAGCTAGTTGGGAACTTGGGCTTACACAGGTCGCAGAAGGAAAAATAACAGCTGATGAGTATATGGATAAGTTGAATACATTTATAAAAGGCAGGTTTAACAATGTAATAAATCTAAACAATGCAGGACAAATGACGAGTTACTATAATTATGTAGCACAGTTTTATAATAAGAAGGGGAAAAAGTCATAATTTTCATACATGCATGAAAATTTGAGACTTTGCATCCCTTAAACAAATGAGAAAGAAGCCCGATAGGGCAGATTTTGAATTTGTTAGAATTGTGGGAGCACGAAATGCGGAACATTCGTATTATTAGTAGTATTATTTATAGGAGGAAGAAATAATGTGTGGAATTGTAGGATATGTAGGAGAAAGAGATTGTACAGATGTTCTTTTAGACTCTTTATCAAAATTGGAATATAGAGGATATGATTCAGCAGGAATTGCAGTTTTTGAAAATGGACAGATTACTGTTGAAAAGTCTAAAGGTGAGTTACAAAATCTCAGAGATAAAATTAGTGAAAATCATAAACCGGACGGACATTGTGGTATTGGACATACCAGATGGGCAACTCATGGGGAACCATCAGATATCAATTCTCATCCACATGGAAGTAAGAGAGTGACTATAGTACATAATGGTATTATAGAAAATTATAAAGATATTAAGAAGTTCTTAATTGGAAAAGGATATTCTTTTGAAAGTGAAACAGACACTGAGACAGTGGCAAAGTTGTTAGATTTTTATTATGATGGGAATCCTATTGAGGCTATTATTAAAGCTTTAAAAGATATCAGAGGAGCATATGCCCTTGGTATTATGTTTAAAGAATTTCCTAATAAAATATTTGCTGTTAGAAAAGACAGTCCATTAATTATTGGAGTAGGTGAAGAAGAGAATTTTATTGCGTCTGATGTTCCTGCAATTTTACAGTATACTAGAAAATATTATCTTTTAGAAGAAAATGAGATTGCTACTATTAAGGCAGACAGAGTAGAGTTCTGTGATATTCATAGAAGAGAAATTATTAAAGAAGTTAAAATCTCAGACCTTGATATGGATGCTGCTGAAAAGGGTGGATATGAGCACTTTATGTTAAAAGAAATCCATGAGCAGCCAACAGCAGTCAGAACAACAATATCACCTAGAATTATAGATGGGATGCCAAATCTTTCAGAATGTGGTATTACAGAAGAAAGTTTGAAAAAGGTCAGAAAAATCTTTATTGTAGCATGTGGAACTGCTATGCATGCAGGAATGGTAGGAAAATATGTTATTGAAAAATTAGCAAGATGTGAGGTGACTGTAGATATCGCATCAGAGTTCCGATATAGAGATCCGATTGTAACTCCGGATGATTTAGTAATTGTTGTTTCACAGTCCGGAGAAACGGCAGATACCAAAGCAGCATTGCATTTGGCACATGAAAAGGGTGCTAAGGTATTGGCAGTTGTAAATGTAAAGGGGTCTTCTATTGCCAGAGAGGCTGATATGGTAATTTATACCCATGCAGGTCCGGAAATCTCAGTTGCATCAACAAAGGCGTTTTCTGTACAGATGGCAGTGATGTACTTATTTGCATTTGAGATGGCATATGCAAAAGGATGTATCAGCAGGGAAGAATGTATGAGACTGACAGCTGAGTTGGAAAATATTCCGGAAGTGATTGAAAAGACGATGGAGTGTGCAGACAGATGTCAGTATGTTGCCAGCAAATTAATTACAACACCTAGTTTATTGTACATTGGACGTGGTCTTGATTATACGCTTAGTATGGAAGGTTCTTTAAAACTCAAAGAGATTTCCTATATTCATTCTGAAAGTTATGCCGCAGGGGAATTAAAACATGGAACAATCTCTCTTGTAACCGACGAGATGCCTGTAATCAGCGTAGCAACGCAGGAGGCATTATTAGAGAAGATGGTAAGTAATATAGAAGAAGTAAAATCAAGAGGGGCATTTACAATTACAGTATGTAAAGAGGGAGCAGAATTTCATGAAGGGGTTATGGATGAAATCATTGAAGTCCCTGTTTTGGAAGACATTTTAATGCCAATGGTAACAGTAGTTCCTCTTCAGTTAGTAGCATATTATACGACAGTGCTTAAGGGATTGAATGTGGATAAACCAAGAAATCTGGCAAAATCCGTAACTGTTGAGTAAGGAGGAAGACCATGTACACAATTAAAGATATGTATGATTTGACTGAGACAATTGCTTCAGAACTTTTTGAAGGGAAAACATACCCTTGGGAAGTATTGGCTGATATTGGTGGCTTTATTATAAAGTTGGGAGCAACGTTATCATTAGATGAATTTGAACATCCTACAGAGGATGTCTGGATTCATAAATCAGTAACAGTGGCTGAAACTGCTACATTGACTGGCCCTTTAATTATAGATGCAGATACGGAAGTAAGACCAGGAGCATTTGTAAGGGGAAAGGTAATTGTAGGAAAGAACTGTGTGGTAGGAAATTCTACAGAATTAAAAAATGTTGTATTATTTAATACGGTTCAGGTGCCTCATTATAATTATGTTGGTGACAGCATACTAGGTACACATTCCCACATGGGAGCAGGTTCAATTACATCTAATGTAAAATCTGACAAAACATTAGTTGTGGTTAAGAACGGTATAGAACAGATTGAAACAGGTCTCAAGAAGTTTGGTGCCATGATTGGAGATTATGTAGAAGTAGGATGTAATTCTGTGTTAAATCCGGGAACGGTTATTGGAAGGAATAGTAATATTTATCCATTATCCAGTGTAAGAGGAGTTGTGCCGGAGAAAAGTATTTTTAAAAGTATAAATGAAATTATACAAAAGAAATAAATAATAAAACCAGTAAGGTAATGAAATAATACTTTACTGGTTTTTGTTTTCTAAAAAATAATATTTGTTAAAAAATTGTAAAAAAAACATGTCATAAAATAGTTAAGATTGACAATAGAAAGGGCTTCGTATATAATTCACTGTGGAGTTGTTGGCTCGTATTTGAAAGATACGCATTCATCAATTTTACGATATTAAAGAAAAGAGGTAGAGGAAATGGCAACAATCGATTTAAGCAAGTATGGCATCACAGGTGTGAATGAAATAATTCATAATCCTTCCTATGAAAAGTTATTTGAAGATGAGACAAATCCAGAATTAGAAGGATATGAAAAAGGACAGGTAACTGAACTTGACACAGTGAACGTTATGACTGGTATTTATACAGGACGTTCACCAAAAGATAAATTTATCGTTGAAGATGAGAATTCTAAAGACACTGTATGGTGGACTTCAGAAGAATATCCTAACGACAATCATCCAGCATCACAGGAAGCTTGGGATGCATGCAAGAAATTAGCAATAGAAGAGCTTTCTAATAAGAAGTTATATGTTGTAGATGCATTCTGTGGAGCAAACAAAGATACACGTATGTCTGTAAGATTTATTATGGAAGTTGCTTGGCAGGCACATTTTGTAAAGAATATGTTTATCGTTCCTACAGATGAAGAACTTGCAAATTTTGAGCCAGACTTTATCGTATATAATGCTTCAAAGGCTAAAGTTGAAAACTATAAAGAATTAGGTCTTAATTCAGAGACAGCAGTTTTATTTAATATTACAAGCCGTGAGCAGGTTATCTTAAATACATGGTACGGTGGAGAAATGAAGAAAGGTATGTTCTCTATGATGAACTATTACCTTCCATTAAAAGGTATTGCATCAATGCACTGTTCAGCAAATACAGATATGGACGGAAAGAATACAGCAGTATTCTTCGGTCTTTCAGGAACAGGTAAGACAACACTTTCTACAGATCCAAAGAGATTACTTATTGGTGATGATGAACATGGATGGGATGACAACGGTGTATTCAATTTTGAAGGTGGATGTTATGCAAAGGTTATCAACCTTGATAAAGAATCTGAACCAGATATTTACAATGCAATCAGACGTAATGCTTTATTAGAGAATGTTACTGTTGATGCAGATGGAAAGATTGATTTTGATGATAAGAGTGTAACAGAAAACACACGTGTTTCTTATCCGATTAATCATATTGATAATATTGTTCGTCCGGTGTCTACAGCACCAGCTGCAAAAGATGTTATTTTCTTATCAGCAGATGCATTCGGTGTATTACCACCAGTATCTATATTGACACCAGAGCAGACACAGTATTACTTCTTATCAGGATTTACTGCAAAACTTGCAGGTACTGAACGTGGGATTACAGAACCTACACCAACATTCTCAGCATGTTTTGGTCAGGCATTCTTAGAGCTTCATCCTACAAAATATGCGGAAGAGCTTGTTAAGAAGATGGAACAGAATGGAGCAAAGGCTTACTTAGTAAATACAGGATGGAATGGAACAGGAAAACGTATTTCTATTAAGGATACTCGTGGTATCATTGATGCAATCTTAAGTGGTGATATCAACAATGCACCTACAAAGAAGATTCCTATGTTCAATTTCGAAGTTCCTACAGAACTTCCGGGAGTTGATCCGGCAATCCTTGATCCTCGTGACACATATGCAGATGCTTCCGAGTGGGAAGTAAAAGCAAAAGACCTTGCTGCAAGATTTAATAAGAACTTTGTTAAATATACAGCAAATGAAGCTGGTAAGGCACTTGTTTCAGCAGGACCTACATTAGACTAAATACGATTAATATAAATGCGAAAACTCTCTTAGAAAGTTTAATTTCGAAAGGGAGTTTTCCTTTTTATTATAAAAGAGAGTTTCTAGTAATAGTTTAGCCATCAGCTCGAATCCGCTTTGCTTCTTCTTGCTGATTTGGCTCACCATATGATACAGAGCCGATATAACAACTTGCCTGCAAGCAGTCAGGTGTTATATGGATTCTGTATCGTATGGCTGAACTGTCGCAAAATATAAAAAATTGGAAAACGAAAAACATTGCAAAATATAGTGTGGTAGATTATAATAAAAGTGCCTGAAGTGTTGATAAACCTGTCAATTTGAACCTACAGTTTGATGAAAGGGATTCCTATATCTCTAAAGGGATGTCAGGCCTCGATTCAGTGGAAGGCAGTAACTTTAGATGCGGTTGCCCACCTGGCGTATGCTAGGACTCAAAACGCAGGACGACACCTCAGGTATACATAAGAAAAGAAACGCAGCATTTTAAAATGTTGCGTTATTTTTTTATCTGTATGAAAGAAATGTGATGAGCAGTTTACGCAAATATTAGTGGAAGTGTGTATTTCAATCATTTAAAGAACATACTATATAATTATAGGCAGGTGAGAGTATATGAAAAAAATAATAATTGCATTATCTTGTATTGTTTTCATTAGTGTTACTATATTAAATTATCAATGTCAGGAAACTTTTATAAAAGTAAACAACACAAGTACTAAAGAGATTTCAACAGTGACAAAGGTGAAACAAGGAAATACAAAACAGAATGAAAAACTTAGTCAGCCGGTTAAAATGAAGTATGTAAATATTGTGATTATGAATAATGGGTATCGTTCTATTTATCACAACAATATAGAAATAAAATGCAAAAATTTAGATTTGTATTATGGAAAAAATTTTAGAAATAAAATTAATGGAAAAAAGATAAAACTTGACGGAAACAGTAAATATTTTAACGAAAATAAAGTGCTGAAAGTTAGCACAAAAGACAGAATGCGTCTGGTGGGACATAATGTGGAACACAATTCACCTACATATGCAGATACATTTTTTGTTTATAAAACAGCAGGTGGTTTAGTACTTGTGAATCATGTTGAGTTAGAGGAATATATTGCCAGAGTAATATCCAGTGAAATTGGAGAGGATGCTCCATTAGAAGCTCTAAAAGCACAAGCAGTGTGTGCGAGAACATATATTTTAAAATCAAAATCAATAGACTATAAAAAATATAATGCAGTTGCAAATGATAGTACAGATTTTCAAGTGTATAATAGAATTACTCCTGGAAAAAAGTGTTATCAGGCCGCAAGGGATACAGCAGGGATAGTCATGACTTATAAAAATAAATTGATAAACGCATATTACTTTTCTACTTCTTGTGGTTATACAACAAATTATAAAATATGGGGAAAGGAGAAAAAGTCATATTTAAAAGGAGAAAATATAACAAAAGAAAAGGAAAAAGATATAAAAGAGCGGAAATCTTTTGAAAAATTTATTAAGAGCTGTACAAAAGCATATGAAAGCAGTTATCCTTTTTATCGTTGGGAAACTAGTTTAACTCCACAACAAATAGTAAATGGCATTTATCATCTTACTGGCAGTGATATTGGAAAAATTAAAAAAATTGAAGTGAATGGAAGAGGAGAGGGGGGAATTGCTTCACAGATAACAGTTTATGGAGATAGGAAACAGATTATTATAAAAAAACAGAATGACATTAGAAAGGCTTTTTGCTCAAGCTATGCAAAAATAAAATTGCAGAATGGGGAAGAAAGGACAGGAATGGATATGCTTCCAAGTGCATTTATTCATATAGAAAAAGCAGGAGATAATTATAAAATATATGGTGGTGGTTTTGGGCATGGTAGTGGAATGAGTCAGAATGCTGCAATTGAGATGGCAAAAGAAAAAATCTTATATGATAAAATATTAAAAAAGTTCTACAATAATGTAGAACTTATAAAACATTAAAAGGAATCATCTATTATATTTCTGGGTTCAAAAAACTTTGCTTCTGTTTCAGGGTAAAGTTTTTTGTTTATTTCTGCACCTATGAATAAGATATAAATACAAAAATAAATCCATAATATTAAAATAATAAATGCAGTTAAGCTTCCATACATATAAGACATGTTTGAAAAATTATCTATATAAATAGAAAATACGTAAGAAAAAACTAACCATCCAAGAGAACTGAACATTGCACCTGGAAGTGTTTTTCGAATAGTAGTCAGTTTAAAGTTGGCAATCTTATATATAATGACGAAAAATATAGACAAAACTAAAAATGAAACTAAATATCGTAAAATTAAAGTAAGTACACTGATCTCTTTTAAAAATGGTAATACAGAAATTAAAAAGTTAAATATGCTGTTACCAAATACTAAAAGAACCATTGTGATAATAATAGAAAAAACAAATAAAACTGTATACATCATAGAAATAAATCTTGAAATAAAATAGTTTCTGTTCTGATGTATTTTACTGATTTCATATAACCCAAACATAACAGATAAAACACCTTTAGAAGCAGACCAGATTGCTACGATAGCAGCAATAGAAATAGCAGTGCCCGAAACATGTGTATAAAGTTCCTCAATAATCTGAATTAATAGTGGTTTAATAGTATCAGGAGCATATGTATTCAGCAGATTGATTATAGACTGGGAGGTAATGCTTGTCATACCAATAATATTTAAAAACAGTAGAAAAAATGGAAAAATTGACAATATAATAAAAAATGAAGCCTGGGCAGTGTATATGCCTACACGGTCTTTTGCCATTCTTACACAGAAATCATATATTTTTAAAATAGGTTGTAAAAGCTTTTTTTTCATAACAATACTCCTATATATTTATAGATTTTATTATATGGGGTTTATAAAATATTATATGTGTGAATTATATCATTTTTTCAAAAAACTAACAATTACTGAAAAATATAGTGAAAACCTATCACAAATGTTTTATTGACAGCACCTTTGGGGTATGCTAGAATACATTTATTGTAAAAGGCATTGATTGTGCACAGTAGAGCATTACTATTCTTTTAGAGAGAAGGACTCATCGGCTGAAAGGTCCTTTATGTAACGGTAATTATCGAATTTCCCACAGGAGCTGCATTGGTGAAATAATATTAGCCAGTGACGTAAGATGAGCGTTAAACATATTGAGAGTTCACAGATTCGTGAGAATCAGGGTGGTACCGCGGAATTAGATTTTTCGTCCCTGCATCGTTAGATGCAGGGATTTTTTTATTACATAGGAAAGTTCTTTGAACTTCCTATGTAATAAAAACGCTCCGCTATGGATGTGCACAAGCGCGCAAGGGAATTTTGTCGCAAAAAGCGACCGCGCTTGGCGCGAAAGAGTTTGCAAGAGAACTCTTTATTCCTAGTGAGATGAAGCGTAGCGTAGTCGAACTGTTCTTAAAATTATCTATGATTGAAAAATAAAATAGAAAGGATAAACATCATGAAAGAAAGATTGCAGGCAATTAAAGAAGAAACAATTGCAAAAATCAAAAATGCTGAGGATATGAGTATTTTAAACAATATCAGAGTAGAAATCCTTGGGAAAAAAGGTCAGCTGACTGAAGTGCTGAAAGGCATGAAAGATGTCGCACCTGAGGACAGACCAAAGGTAGGTCAGTTAGTCAATGACACAAGAAAAGCCATTGAAGAAAAGATGGAGGAAGTAAAAAGCGAGTTAGAAGCTAAGGCTAGAGAAGCAAAACTGAAGGCTGAGGTTATTGACGTAACGCTTCCGGCAAAGAAAAATAAAGTAGGACATAAACATCCAAATACATTGGCTTTAGAAGAACTGGAGCGCATCTTTGTAGGTATGGGATATGAAGTAGTAGAAGGTCCGGAAGTTGAGTTTGATTACTACAACTTTGAGGCACTAAATATTCCTGCAAATCATCCGGCGAAGGATGAGCAGGATACATTCTATATAAATAAAAATATTGTACTGAGAACGCAGACATCTTCTGTTCAGGCACGAGTTATGGAGAATACGAAACCGCCTATCAGAATTGTATCTCCAGGCAGAGTATTCCGTTCAGATCAGGTGGATGCAACACATTCTCCATCCTTCCATCAGATAGAAGGTCTTGTTATTGATAAAAATGTTACTATGGCAGACTTAAAGGGAACATTGGAGCAGTTTGCAAAAGAACTGTTTGGAGCTGATACAAAAATTAAGTTCAGACCACATCATTTTCCATTTACAGAGCCTAGTGCAGAAGTAGATGTTACCTGTTTTAAGTGTGGAGGAAAAGGCTGTAGATTCTGTAAGGGAGAAGGCTGGATTGAGATTCTTGGTTGTGGTATGGTTCACCCACATGTTCTTGAAATGGGTGGAATCGATCCAAACGAATATCAGGGATTTGCGTTCGGTGTCGGACTGGAAAGAATTGCATTATTGAAGTACGAAATCGACGATATGAGATTATTATATGAGAACGATGACCGTTTCTTAAACCAGTTTTAGAAAGGAGAATACGTAAATGAATACACCATTATCATGGATTAAAGCATATGTTCCTGATCTTGAATGCAGCGATCAGGAATACATGGATGCAATGACTTTGTCAGGTACAAAGTGTGAAGGATATGAGAGACTAGACGCTGATCTTGACAAGATTGTTGTTGGACAGATTGAAAAAATAGAGAAACATCCTGACGCAGATAAATTAGTGGTCTGTCAGGTAAATATTGGAACAGAGGTGACACAGATTGTTACCGGTGCGACAAATGTAGCAGAGGGACAAAAAATTCCGGTTGTTTTAGATGGCGGAAGAGTGGCAGGTGGTCATGACGGTTCTAAGACAGCAGGTGGAATAAAGATAAAAAAAGGAAAACTTCGTGGCGTGGAATCAAATGGTATGATGTGTTCGATTGAAGAGTTAGGCTCTACTACAGATTTCTATCCAGAGGCACCAGAAGATGGAATTTATATTTTTGATGACAGTGTAGAGGTTGGAGCAGATGCTGTAGAAGTTTTGGGACTTCACGAGACAGTATTTGAATATGAAGTCACATCGAACAGAGTAGATTGCTATAGTGTTATTGGTATTGCCAGAGAAGCAGCGGCTACATTTAGAAAGCCGTTCAAGGCTCCGGAAGTAAAAGCAGTCGGAAGCACTGGAAATGTAAATAATGATATTTCTGTAGAAGTTAAAGATAATGAACTTTGTCCAAGATATTGCGCAAAAGTAGTGAAGAATGTAAAAATTGCACCATCGCCTGAATGGATGCAGAGAAGACTTTCTGCCTGTGGTATCAGACCGATTAATAACTTGGTAGATATTACAAATTATGTAATGGAAGAGTTCGGTCAGCCAATGCATGCATATGATCTTGCTACGATTGCAGGGAATAAAATTGTTGTCCGCCGTGCAGAGGATGGAGAAAAGTTTGTTACTCTTGATGGTCAGGAGAGAGAACTCGACAGTGATATGCTGATGATTTGTGATGGAGAAAAACCAGTAGGTCTTGCAGGTATCATGGGTGGTGAAAATTCCATGATTACAGATGACGTAAAGGACGTTTTATTTGAGGCAGCCTGCTTTGATGGAACTAATATTCGTCTTTCTTCTAAGAGAGTGGGACTTCGAACAGATGCTTCAAGTAAGTTTGAGAAAGGACTTGACCCAAATAATGCAGAGGCTGCAATTAACAGAGCCTGTCAGTTAATCGAAGAATTAGGTGCTGGTGAAGTTGTAAAAGGTATTGTTGATGTTTATCCGGAGAAAAAGATGGAAAGAACAATTCAATTTGATCCGGATTATGTAAATAATTTGATTGGATTAGATTTAACAGAAGAAGAAATGATAAGTTATTTCCCGGCCTTGGAATTAAAATATGATGCAGATACAAAGATGATTACAGTACCTACATTCAGACAGGATTTGATTGGAATGTGTGATATTGCAGAGGAGATAACAAGATTTTACGGATATGATAAGATTCCTACAACACTTCCAAGTGGAGAAGCAACTACAGGAAAATTATCTGATAAATTAAGAATCGATGAAATTGCCAGAAGTGTTGCATTGTATTGTGGTTTTTCACAGGGAATGACATACTCTTTTGAAAGTCCAAAGGTATTTGATAAATTGTTGCTGCCACAGGATAGTGATTTGAGAAAAACTGTTACGATTTCAAACCCATTGGGAGAAGATTTCAGCGTAATGAGAACAACCCCTTTAAATGGTATTTTCACATCTCTTGCCACAAACTATAACAGAAGAAATAAAGACGTAAGGCTTTTCGAGATGGGAAATATTTATCTACCAAAAGAAGTTCCGGTAACAGAGCTTCCTGATGAGAGAATGCAGTTTACATTAGGCTTCTATGGAGACGGAGATTTCTTTACAATGAAAGGTGTTGTAGAAGAGTTTTTGGGTCAGGTAGGAATTGAGAAGAAAATCAGTTACGATGCAGAGGCAGGGAAAACATTCTTACATCCGGGACGTCAGGCAAATATTATTTACAAAGATACTGTCATTGGATATTTAGGAGAAGTTCATCCGGTTGTTTGTGACAATTATGACATGAAAGCAAGAGCCTATGTGGCAGTCATTGATATGCCTTATATTTATGAAATGGCAGATTTTGATAAGAAATATGAAGGCATTGCGAAATTTCCTGCTGTATCACGTGATATTTCCATGGTTGTTCCAAAAGAGATTTTGGTTGGACAAATTGAAGCGGTGATTGAACAGAGAGGCGGCAAGATTCTTGAAAATTATCAGTTGTTTGACATCTACGAGGGAGACCAGATTGAAAAAGGTTTCAAATCTGTTGCTTACAATATTGTGTTCAGAGCAAAGGATAGAACTTTAGAAGAGAGTGATGTATCTGGTGCGATGAAGAAGATTTTAAATGGTCTGGAAGGGCTGGGAATCCAACTTCGAGGATAAGTATAGAGTAGAATACAGAAAATGATTAAGAGGCTGCACGTTGAGTGACAGCCTCTTTTTACAATATTATTCTTTGATTTTTCTTTGCTTTGAAGCAAGAAGATATATGCTGAATATAGCAATGAAAAATATGAATTCTATTCCTATGTATGTCCAATAGTTTGGATAGGATATTTTATCGCCGGAAAAACCTGATAGCATATTGTTTGTTTTGATATACCAGTATGCAGGAAGAAAACGTGCAATGGACAAAACAGTGTCCCCCAGAAACCATTGAGGAACAAATATTCCGGATAGAAAACTCATTCCAAGACCAATGCAGTTCGCAATCATATTTAAAACATTATCTGATGTAGTAAATATACTAATTAATAATGTAATACTGATACATATTAATAAGAATATAAAACTGTTCAGCATACACAGGAGCCCTTTTGTAGCAAAAAGATTATTGAATCCGCCAAATACCCCTCCGATAATCATGAGAATAAGCCATAGTATAAAACTGTAAACAATACATCCTAAAGTTATTTGCTTATTTTTAGAATGAAGTGTCAGAGATGAGCAGTTGATACGGCTGGCAATCTCTTTCTTTCTTAAAATCATTAATATCGGTGTCATTCCTACAATCAGTATGGAAAGCATAATATAGGACACATATTGAAAATAATAGAAAATAATCTGAGATGACGCATCATTGTCAGGCTTTGCTTCATAATCTATCATATTCGTATAGTTGGTATCTGAAAGAGAAGCCTCCGTTTTTTTCAGAGCATCATTGATAGAAAAACCACCATTGATATAAAGGGTTAATGTATTGATATACTCATTAATCTGCTGCCCGGCAAAATAACTGCTTGTACTGTCAAATAACTTACTATGTGAAATCAGATCCGATGTATTCCCCGCTATAAGTTTCTTTTCAAAATCTTTTTCAATAAAAAGAACATAATCAATTGTCTGATAATATAAATTATCCTGCAGTATATCTTTATTATCAGTTTTTAAGTCAACAATTTCGTGATAATTTGATAAATACTGTTTCATTGCCTTGCTTGTTTGGCTATTATCCTGATCTATTACAGTCATGCGAATGGAGGAAACGGTAAAGTTTTTCTCATTTGTATCAATTGCATTCATGCTCATAAAAACAAGTAAAACAGTAAAAATTCCAAGATAAATTGCAGCAGATAAAACTCTCTTTTTTGCAATTTTAAAAAAAAGTTTAAAGACTTGCATATTTTTTCCTCCTTGTCAGTAAGAATCCACCAATAGTAAATGCTGTTATCATAATAACAAGCGTTATTATATTTTGGCAATATCGCTCAAAAGTATTGTATACGGATAATGAATAAAAGGAATCACTAATGAGTACAGCCGGATTAATTTTATTGAAAACCGGAAAGATTTTTTCGACCACGATTTTCATATTTCCTATCATGAGTCCGCTCATAAAGCAGAATAACATTGATAATGACATACAAATTGCGTTTTTAATATTTTCACTGGCAGAACTGAAAGCTCCCACAAAGAAACCAAAGGAAATACCTGTAAGTGTTGAAATAAACAGAGTTAATACTGCTAATGGGAAATGCGGTGTTAAATCTATTTTTAGTACGATTACAATAAATAAATATGCAATAAAATTACAAATAAAATTAAATCCGGTAAATGAAATCAGTTCACCTATGACTGATATCAGTTTATTTGTAGGAGAGATACATCTTCTCGAACCAAGAAGAGAAAGATTCCCCTGATTGTCTATGGAAATCCGCATACCTGCCATAGAAGTAAACAAACATGCCATTGCAAGCAGATTATAGAAATACTGCGTAAACGTATCAGAATTTTTTCGATCTGTAAGAGAGATTTCTTTGCTTTGTATTTCAGAAGTATTTGAAATCATGCTGGTTAGTTTTTCGGGGTGTTTCGCAGCAACTTCTAAAAATGCATTTTTTGAAGTGTTGTATTGTTTTACAATCGAATTAAGAATACTCTGGTTAATAGCCTTGTCAGACATGCCGGCAGAGACTGTCACAGTTACTTTATCTTTTACAGTTAATATTCCATCAATTTTATTTGACTTTAATAATTCATAGGCTTTTTCTTTTGATATATATTGAATTTTCAATAATTGTGTATCGTTGTTTTCTTCTAAAGATTCTGCAACTTTTTTGAATGATTCAAAATTTTCTTTGTTTTCTGAAACGATACCTACAGGAATCGGAGATATTTTTTCGGAATCATTGATTCCCGAAAATCCGGCTTTAAAGAATATTGCCAGAATAATCGGAAAACATAATATCCAGAAAATTTCTTCTTTATTACGTAGAAGACGTAAAAATGAATATTTTATTGTATGTAACATAAGCGCCTCCTTAGTCTCTCAGTTTCGTACCGGTAATTTCTAAAAATACATCGTTCAATGTTGGAAGTTCTGAATACACTCTGCCAAATGATAAATCCTGTGATTTCAGATAATCCAGGATACGAAGCAGATTGTGTTTACCGCCACTATATAATACTTCAAGATTTTTGTTATCATAGGAAATATTATAGACGTGGGGAAGTTCTTTTATAGCTGAAATATATTTATCTTCTAAATTAAGTATTTCTATTGAGATTGTTTCGCTTTTTTTAATCATGTGCTTTAACTCATCTTTTGTACCAAGTGCAATATTTTTTCCCTTATCCATAATTGCAATGCGTGTACATATCTGTTCAACCTCTTCCATGTAATGCGAGGTGTAAATAATTGTAGCTCCCTGTTTTTGCAGTTTAAGAATTCCTTCCAGTATTTTATTTCTGCTTTGAGGGTCGACAGCTACCGTTGGCTCATCTAATATAATGAGTTTGGGTTTATGCGCAATACCACAGGCAATGTTTAATCGTCTCAACAGACCACCGGAAAGTTTCTTTGGATAGAATTTTTCAAAGTCATTTAATTCAACAAAATCAATGGCTTCTTTTACATATTGTTTTCTCTCGTTTTTATCAGTAATGTATAATCCGCAGAAATAGTCAATATTTTCGTAGACAGTTAATTCTTCAAATACAGCAACATTCTGCATGACAACACCAATATTTTTTTTGATATCGTAAGAGTCAGGTGTCATTTCTTTTCCAAACAACTCTATTTTTCCCTTGTCAAAAGAGAGAAGAGATAAGATACAGTTTATTGTTGTAGTTTTTCCGGAACCATTCGGACCAAGCAGTCCAAAAATTTCACCTTCTGAAATTTCCAGATTAAAGTGGTCTAAAGCAACGAGTTCCTTGTAGCGTTTCACAAGATTTTCAACTTTTACAATTGTTTTTTCCATCACATGCCTCCTCATGTTTTGTTAGAAGTCTGTCACTTCCATTTTAACTGTTTTTTTGTACTTACTTATAGTATAATAAAAAAGTCTGAGTTGTTTAGTGAATAATGTCAGAAATCTATATGACATTTGTAATGTATAATGAATACATCATTATAATAAAGAAAAGGCTGTAAAAAATGAAAAAGATAATTGATAATATAATACTTTTTATAATATGTTCAGTAATGGTTATCAGAACAAGTGATTATCAAAGTACAGTTATCATTGCGGTATCAGTGCTGGCAGTAGCTTCGGTGATCTTATATGTTGATAATCAACATGCATGGGTTGCGATATTGTCCGGCTATATGATTCTGTGTATGGTATTTCCTGAATTCTTTTTGTATTTATCATTAATTCTTTATCATAGTATCTGGTACAAAAAAAATCAGGCATATATTTTAGTGATTGCATTGATTCCATATTTGAATTGGTTTGATGAATGGAATCTTGGCGGAATATTATTGACGGTTGTGTTATCTATGATACTTTCTTATTATTCTAAACGTTTATCAGATATGGAAAAGAAACTGATTGTTTTAAGAGATACAAGTAAAGAACGTGACTTGTTATTAAAAGAAAAAAACAGAGAGTTAATTGAAAAGCAGGATTATCAGATACATCTTGCCACATTAAAAGAAAGAAACCGAATTGCAAGGGAAATACACGATAATGTGGGACATATGATTACACGTTCTATTCTTCAGGTGGGTGCATTGAAAACTATATATAAAGAGAAGGGACTGTACAGTCAGCTTGACAGTATCAATAATACATTGAATCAGGCGATGAACAGTATCAGAAAAAGTGTACATAATCTTCATGACGAAGCCGTGGATATGGAAGTTGTAATTAAGGATATTGTAGGGGAAATGCAGGAAAAGTACGAAGTATATTATGAGTATGATATGTCAGAACAGGTGTCTGGTGAAATAAAGTATTGTTTTATAGCTATTGTAAAAGAGGCAATGTCAAATATAATAAAGCATAGTAATGGAAATAAAATCACATTGATTTTGCGGGAACATCCAGGACTTTATCAGTTGAGTATTGAAGATAATGGAACGATTCAAAAAGAGAAGGAAAATGGAATCGGTTTAATTAATATGAGAGAACGTGTGGATAAACTGCAGGGAACGATACGGATAAACAATGAGAATGGATTTCGCATTTTTGTTACTGTAAGAAAATGAATACAGAAAGTGCAGCAGTAAAATGAAATTAATTATATATGTGGCTGTAAATGGAGGGAATCAATGAAAATCGTGATAGTTGATGATGACTCATTAGTTGCAATGTCATTAAAAACAATATTAGAATCAGATAAGAGTATTGAAGTTCTGGATACCGGAAAAAACGGGCAGGAAGCCGTAGAACTGTTCGAAAAATATCATCCGGATGTACTGCTTATGGATATTCAGATGAATGGGATGAGTGGTCTCGAGGCTGCGGAAATTATTATAAAAAAACATGAGAAAGCAAAAGTTTTGTTATTGACTACATTTGTTGACGACGAATATATCATTAAGGCATTGCAAGTAGGAGCAAAAGGGTATATATTAAAACAGGATTTTGAAGGAATTATACCGGCATTAAATGCTGTAAGCAGAGGACAAAGTGTTTTTGGAAATGAAATAATACATAAAATTCCACAATTAATCTGGCAGGAAGAAAAGTGTGATTTTACACAGTATAATATTAATCAAAAAGAATATGAAATTATTTGTAAAGTAGCTGAGGGGCTTAGCAATAAAGAAATTGCGGAATGTTTATTCTTGAGTGAGGGGACCGTAAGAAATTACATCAGCATTATTTTAGAGAAACTTTCACTAAGAGACAGAACACAGCTGGCAATTTTTTACTATCAAAAGTTTCATGATTGTTAATAGAAAAGGAGAAGATATGAAGTTCGTAATTCAAAGAGTAAATGAGGCAAGTGTTGCGATTGAGGGGAATGTCGTAGGAAAAATAAATAAGGGGTTTTTAGTTTTTATTGGTGTTTCTAATGCAGACACCAAAGAAACTGCTGATAAAATGATTAAGAAATTAATTGGTATGAGAATTTTTGATGATGAAAATGGGAAGACCAATCTGGCTTTGGCAGATGTTGAAGGAGAACTGTTATTAATATCACAGTTTACATTGTATGCGAATTGTAAAAAAGGAAACAGACCATCATTTATGGATGCCGGTGCACCGGATATGGCAAATGAAATGTATGAATATATTATTTCTGAATGTAAGAAACAGGTAACAGTGGTAGAGACAGGGGAGTTCGGAGCAGACATGAAAGTATCTCTGGAAAATGACGGACCGTTTACGGTTGTATTGGACAGTAACGAGTTATAGAAAAGGTTTGTTTGTGGAAATGGCATCAAAAACAAGATGATAGTATATAAGAGGAATTTGAAGATGAGTGATACAGAAAAGATGAGTTTACATGATTATTATTATGATTTACCGGAGGAACTAATCGCACAGGATCCGTTGGAAGATAGAAGCAGTTCCAGATTAATGGTGCTTGATAAAGAAAATGGAAATATAGAACATCATGTATTTAAAGATATTATTGATTATTTAAAAGAGGGTGACTGCCTCGTCATTAATGATACAAAAGTTCTGCCGGCAAGGCTTTATGGTAATAAAGTGGGAACGGATGCAAGGATTGAAGTTCTTCTATTGAAACGCCATGAAAATGATGTATGGGAGACATTAGTCAAACCAGGCAAAAAATGCAAAGTTGGTACAGTAATTACTTTTGGTGACGGGCTTTTAAAGGGAGAGGTCATAGATATTGTTGAGGAAGGAAACCGGTTAATACAGTTTCAGTATGAAGGGATTTTTGAAGAAGTACTGGACCGGTTGGGAGAGATGCCTCTGCCTCCATATATTACGCACAAATTAGAAGATAAAAACAGATATCAGACAGTTTATGCGAAGTATGAAGGTTCAGCAGCTGCACCGACAGCAGGACTGCATTTCACAAAAGAACTTTTAGAAGAAATTGAGAAAAAAGGCATAAAGATAGCTCATGTAACTCTCCATGTCGGATTAGGAACATTCAGACCTGTCAAGGTGGAAAATATACTGGAACATCATATGCATTCAGAATTTTATATGGTAGATGAAAAAGATGCAGATATGATAAATCATTGTCGTGAAAATGGCGGCAGAATTATTTCTGTTGGAACTACCAGTACAAGAACGCTTGAGACTGTCACGGATGATAAGGGGATTGTTCATGCAGGAAGTGGATGGACGCAGATATTTATTTATCCGGGATATCAGTTCAAAGCTATTGACTGCCTCATCACAAATTTTCATTTACCGGAATCTACATTACTGATGCTGGTGTCAGCATTAGCAGGAAGAGAGAATGTGCTAGGGGCATATGAAGAGGCAGTGAAAGAAAAATATAGATTTTTCAGTTTCGGAGATGCTATGTTGATACAGTAAAATGTATTTTGAAAAAGGAATATATTTTTATGGTTAAGGGTTGATTTTATGATGTGGATATGATACATTGAACAGGTGAAAGAAACAGGTATGTACACAACAAAATCACAAAGTGAAACCCTAGTAGCGGTAACTACTAGGGTTTCTTTCCGTTATCGGTGGAATGAGCCGTTTGGGCTAGTTGTCATTCTACTTTCTATCTAACCACTTGCAAATATAATGACATATGATACCTGCCACGATAGAAATTATTAGTGTAGATATGTACACAACAAAATTACCCCCTTTCTGTTGCCAGTTTCGGGAGACAACAATTATAATATAACATACTTTGGACAAAAATAAAATGTGATTTTATAAAAATAATAAAAAACTACAAGGGATGGAATCGGCATGGAGAAATATATAGTAAAAAAAGTCAAAGAAAAAAAGAATATTAACGTAGAAGTACCAGGATCAAAAAGTATTACGAATAGAGCATTGATGCTAGCCGCAATCTCTAATGGAACATGTAAGTTAAATGGTGTGTTATTCAGTGATGATTCCAGAGCCTTTCTTGAATGTCTGGAAAGATTGGGATTTCAGCTTGAAATAGATGAAGAAAAAAAGCAGGTAATCATTAAAGGGGAAAACGGACATATTCCAAATAATAATGTGACAATTAATGTACGTAGTGCAGGAACGGCAGCTAGATTTATGACGGTTCTTCTTGCAGTATGTGGTGGAGATTATATATTAGAGTCATCAGAACAGATGAAAAAGCGTCCAATGAGCCAGCTTTTAGAGAGTTTACGGGGAAAAGGTGTAGATATTAACTGTTTAGAGAAAGAAGGGCATTTTCCTTTTGAGATTCATTCACAAGGAATATGTCAGACAGATATCAGCATTGATACAACAAAAAGCAGCCAGTATGCCAGTGCTCTTTTAATGGCAGGAGCAGTCAATGGAATGAATGTGAGGCTTACAGGCTCGAGAGTGGAGGGGGCATATATAAAAATAACATTACGGATGTTAGAACAGTTTGGGATCCGTTGTGAGGAAGCAAAAGATACAAATGAAGAGGGTTGTGGTAACACAAAAGTTTATAGGATTCAAAAAAAGGAATTCTCAAAGGAACAGTATGATATCGAACCAGATATGTCAGCAGCATGTTATTTTTATGCAATGGGATTGTTGTTAGGGGTAAAGAGTAAAGTAAAAGGTATTCGATTGGATTCTATGCAGGGAGACGTGAAATTCCTGCAGGTTTTGAAAAAGTTAGGGTGTAACATTAGTGAAACAGATGCAGTAGAAATTGATGCGGAAAATGTCAATGAATATAGTGGTATAGAAATTGATATGTCAGATTTTTCGGATCAGGCGCTTACTATGGCAGTAGTTGCTGCGTTCGCTAAGACACCGACAAAGATTATGAATGTTGGGCATATCAGGGTTCAGGAGTCAGACCGAGTCCAGGTAATCGTCAATGAACTAAGAAAATTAGGATGCGGTGCTGAGATATTAGTAGAACATGGCAGCACAGATATTTTGATCACTCCAAAGATGATGCATGGAGCAGAAATTGACACATACGAAGACCACAGGGTGGCGATGAGTTTTGCTATGGCAGGATTGAGAATAGACGGGGTTATTATTAATAATCCGATGTGTTGTAAAAAAACATTTGAAAATTACTTTGAGGTGTTAGAAAGGATTTATTAAGGTCATTTGCATTGTTGAAAATAGTATTATGCTATAGTATAATTTATAAATGCAAAAAATTAAATAAAACAATTGAGGATGAAAAGCAATTTCTGGAATAATAGAAATTGAGGTAAGGTAAAATGAAGGGAATTATATTAGCAGGAGGAAGCGGTACAAGGCTTTATCCTTTAACAAGTGTTACAAGTAAACAATTATTACCAATATATAATAAGCCTATGATTTATTATCCACTGTCAACGCTTATGCTGGCAGGAATCAAAGATATACTTATTATATCAACACCACAGGATTTGCCGAACTTTGAAAGATTATTAGGAGATGGAAGCAGATTTGGAATTCATCTTTCATACAAAGTTCAACCCTCTCCAGATGGTTTGGCGCAGGCATTTCTGCTTGGTGAAGATTTTATTGGTGATGACAGCTGTGCAATGATTTTAGGAGACAATATTTTTTACGGACATGGTTTGGTGAAGAGGCTGAAAAAGGCATATGAAAATACAGGACGTGCTACTATATTCGGTTATATGGTAACTGATCCGGAAAGGTTTGGAATTGTTGAGTTTGATGATGATTTAAAGGTTGTATCGATTGAAGAAAAACCTGAAAATCCAAAATCAAATTATGCAGTAACAGGTCTCTATTTTTATGATAATCATGTTGTAGAAAAGGCAAAACAGGTAAAACCTAGTGCCAGAGGCGAGTTGGAAATTACTGATTTAAATAATCTTTATTTAGAAGAAGGATTACTGGATGTTGAACTTTTAGGAAGAGGATTTGCCTGGCTTGATACAGGGACAATGGAATCACTACTAGATGCAGGAATGTTCGTAAAGCAGATCGAGAGTATTCAGGGGATTATTATTTCTGCCCCAGAGGAAATTGCTTATAATAATGGCTGGATAAGTGATGAAGAGTTAAAGAAAGCTATTGAAAATTATGGCAAGTCACCATATGGACAACATTTAAGAAATGTTTTAAACAGGTCAACAATTTAGAGTTAAAAAAGTTTATAAGAAAAAATGTGGTCATAAATATATGACCACATTTTTTATCGTTTAAATACTTTATACCGATGTCGTTCTAATTGTTCGATTGCTTTGTTTGCTGAAACTTCATCATAGAATGAAATTTTAAGGACTCCTTCTTCATGTTCACGGTTGTGAATAATGCCAATATTTTTGATACTTACACCATTTGTAGCAAGGATAGTAGCAATGGTGGCAATGGCACCGGATTCGTCGATAATATCACAAAAAATACTATAACTTCTCTGAATAATACTATTATTATGCTCATCAAGATTATCACGGTAATCGCGGCTTTCTGATATCAGATCATTGATAGCCTGTCCGTTTTTTGTATCTAATTCATTTTGAATAGTTTTTAAATCATTTATATATAATTCTAACATTTCACTAATATTTGTGTTATTGGTCATACATATCTGCTCCCACATTTCAGGAGAAGAAGATGCAATTCTTGTAATATCCTTAAAACCTCCGGCTGCAATTGTTTTCATATATTCTGAATCACTGTCATTATGTTTTACCAGATTCACAAGACTTGAGGCAATAATATGTGGTAAATGACTAATAGCAGCAACAACACGGTCATGCTCTTTATAAGTAATACTAATAGGAATAGCACCAATATCAGAAATAATTTTGGTATATTCTTCAATATAGCTTTGCTCCACTTTATCTGTTGGAGTAACTGCATAATATGCATTTTCCAAAAGTCTGTCATTTGCAAATTCATAACTGGTTTTTTCAGAGCCGGCCATTGGATGTCCGCCAATAAAATTTGTCTCCATCTTAAGTTTAGAAACACTTTCATGTATATTCGTTTTGACACTGCCTACATCAGTGATAATACAATCTTTTTTTATAATATCTTTTAATGTTTTTAAGTATTCAACATTTCGTTCTACTGGTGTACAAAGAAATATATAATTACATTCTTGAAGGGTATCATCAACTTTATCTATCGCAATATTGGCAGTACCATCGTTTTTAGCCATAACACGTGGTTTAGCACCTCTGTTATATACAATAATTTTACAGCCAGGGTATACGCGGCGCAGAGCTTTGGCTACGGAACCGCCAATCAGACCAATACCTATAAAACCGAAAGTTAATTCTTCTGGATTTCTCATATACATCCTCCTAATGTTTGAATTGTTTAAATAGATTTTATTATACAATGATTGAAAGTACAAGTTACTATACTAAACTTCAATGCTTTAAAGTTTAACACTTTAAAGTAAAATAATCAAGAGATATTGAATTTATGATGTAAATTATGTAACAGTTCAGCCATCAGCTCGAAAATTCTACGAATTTCCTTCGCTGTGATGGCTCATCATATGATATAAATTGAATATAACATTTAGTCTGCAAGCAGTCATATGTTATATTCAATTTATATCGCATGGCTGAACTGTTAAATCAGATTGTTAAAAAAATAACCTTTCTTGTATTGGAATATTATATAGAGTAGAATATATACATATAGTGAGGCGGAAACGCATCGGATATAAAAATTGAATAAGGAGGTACAGTATATGAATGTTTATAAAACATCAGATATCAGAAACGTTGTTTTTCTCGGTCATGGAGGGGCGGGAAAAACTACACTTGCAGAAGCAGTGGCATATGCTACCGGGGTGATTACCAGAAAAGGACTCGTTGAGGATGGTAACACAATTTCTGACTATGACAAGGAGGAGATAAACAGGCAGTTTTCTATCAGTGCATCAGTAGTACCTGTTGAATGGAACGGATTAAAAATCAACATTTTAGATGCGCCGGGATACTTTGATTTTGTAGGTCAGATGGAAGATGCCATGAGTGTGGCAGATGCAGCTGTTATTGTTGTAAATGGCAAGGCGGGTGTAGAAGTTGGAACGATTAAGGCATGGGAAATCTGTGAGAGAAGACAGATACCACGTATCTTTTTTGTGACAAATATGGATGACCCAAATGCCAAGTATATGGAGACGGTGGAACAGTTAAAAGAAACATTTGGAAAGAAGATTGCACCTTTTCATCTGCCGATTATAGAAGATGAGACATTGACAGGTTATGTGAATGTTGTAAAAATGGGCGGACGTAAATTTAAAGATGATGCCGGAAATTACGAAGAGATGGAGATTCCGGAATTTGTAACGCCGGAATTAGAGCCGGTCCGTGAGCAGTTGATGGAAGCTGTGGCAGAATCGGACGAAGAATTGATGGATAAATATTTCTCGGGAGAAGAGTTTACATATGAAGAAATTTCAAAAGCACTTAGAAAAAGTGTAATCAGCTGTGACATCGTTCCGGTTCAGATAGGCTCTGGTGTCAGCTGTCAGGGAGTGAATAGTTTCCTGCAGACTTGTGAAAAATATTTTCCGTCAGCAGATAAAGCAGAGGTAATGAAGGAAGCAACCAATGTTGACACAGGGGAAGAGGTTGTTGCAGATTTTGATGCAGAAAAACCTGTTTCGGCTTATGTATTTAAGACGATTATGGATCCGTTTGTTGGAAAATACTCGTTGGTTAAAGTTCGTACGGGTATTTTGAAATCAGGAGATACAGTATATAATGCGACAAAGAATGTAGAAGAAAAATTAAGTAAGCTTTATGTTATGCGGGGGAAAGATGTGATAGAGGTATCAGAACTTTATTCCGGAGATATAGGAGCGATAGGAAAATTAGCAAGTACCAGAACCGGAGATACACTATCTACACGAGGATGGCCGATTGAATATCATCCGACAACAATGTCAAAACCTTATACATACATGGCATATCGTGCGGTAAATAAAGGCGATGAAGATAAGATGGCACAGGCTTTAACTAAGTTATGTATTGAAGATTTAACATTAAAGTCGGTTATAGATGACGAAAACAAGCAGTCATTGCTTTATGGTATCGGTGAACAGCAGATACAGATTGCTGCATCGAAATTAGAAGACAGATATAAAGTGAAGATAGAACTTGATAAGCCTAGAATTGCTTTCCGTGAGACGATTCGAAAGAAAGCACAGGTTCAGGGAAAACATAAAAAGCAGTCCGGAGGTCACGGACAGTACGGTGATGTTATTATGGAATTCGAGCCATCCGGTGACTTGTCAAAACCTTATGAGTTTGAAGAGAAGATATTTGGTGGTGCAGTACCACGTAATTACTTCCCGGCGGTGGAAAAAGGACTACAGGAATGCGTAAAAGCAGGTCCTTTGGCAGGATATCCTGTTGTGGGAGTAAAGGCTACATTGATTGATGGTTCTTATCATCCTGTTGACTCATCAGAAATGGCATTTAAGATGGCAACAATGCTTGCTTTTAAGAATGGATTTATGGAAGCGAGTCCTGTATTGTTAGAGCCGATTGCAATGCTGACAGTTACAGCACCTGACAGATATTCCGGTGATATTATGGGTGATTTAAATAAGAGACGGGGACGTATTCTTAACATGACACCGGAAGATGGAAAGCAGATTATAGAGGCAGAAGTACCGATGCTTGAATTGTATGGATATTCGACATCACTACGTTCTATTACAGGTGGTAGTGGAGATTTTGAGTATGTTGTATCAAGATATGAACAGGCTCCTCCGGATGTGCAGGCAGCACAGATTAATAAAGAATAATTCGTATGATGCATAGTCTGAAGTTAGGTTCAGGCTATGCATTTGTTGTTTGATTAGCGAGAAATGAAATCACAGCAGGTAATGAATGTGAAAATGATGAAACTTATTTTTTCTTTGTTGCAATATTTTTCTAAAAGTTGCCGTTTAATATGTATACAACAAAAGAATAGTTTATAATAAAATGAGTAGGGAGTAGGAGTTACTTATGACAAATAATGAATTTATGATGAAATGCACAGATTGTGCTAAGTTAAAAAAAATAAGAACAATGAAGAGCACAGATAAATATTGGATGCAGAGTATGTGCTATATATCGTCTGAAGATGCTTTAGTAATTTGTTATAGAAAGTTAGGAACAACAATAACATCTATTGAGAAAGTAAATTATTCTACTATGAATAGAATAAATATCAAAAATGATTTGATTTATGATCATGCAAATGATATTACATATAATTCTAAAACAAATAAGTTGTATCTAGTACCAATGTTTGATAAAAATAGTGTAAATGACAGAAATGTGATTTATGAATTAAACTCATCTACATTTGCAAAAGAGAGAGAGATTTATGTGGGGATGAATACTAGAACGAGTATTGATGCAATTGCATATGATTCGGATCGTAATTGTTTTTATATTGCAATGGGTAATGAGATATTAACTTTAAATAGTTCATTTGAAATTATATTAAAATTTGAGTTTAATTTTCAAAAAGGATTCGTATTTCAGAATATAGAATATTATGATGGAAAAATTTTTGCATCATATACTGGAAAAATAGATGTTTTTGATGTGACTGGGACGTATTTAAAATATATTGCTACAGGTGAGGGGGTTGAGGCGGAAGGTATAGCAGCGATTAGAGAAGGTAAATTTGTATTAGGTAAAGTATATGATACTCACATAGGAGTAATCGTTAATGAATTGTTTTTATTTGATCTTTTTGTTTGTAAAATCTTAAATGAATTATTACCTATAGATGTAGGGGTGAAGGTAAAGGGACAGGTTAAAATAGACAATGATTTTAATCATATCATAAAAATAGGAAATGTTGTGCAATGTTCAGTATGTTTTACAAACATAACAAGTGCGAGTTCGACAATTATTGCTGAGATTCCAGAAGGATATTGGCCGATGAATTATTTAAGGGTTGTTGGAGCATGCAGTGGGAACAACTTTGCAAGATTTGAAATATCAAAAGATGGTAAGATAAGATTGTATGCGACAAGTTTATCAGCGATACAGAGTACCCATTGGTTTGAATTGGAGGTGACATATATGGTCAATTAAGTGGAGTATGAAATATGAAGAATAAATGATATTTAAATGAAGGAGAGACATTATGAAAAAAATATTAGTTTGTTTGTCGCAAATTGTTTTAGTATTGATATTGAGTACTATGGTTTATGGAGCACAGGATAGTAATAATGAGGCTCAGGAGTTTTTTAAGACAGAAAGATTATATGTAGATGGATTTTGCTTGTTAGGACCAAATGCGATTTCAGGTGGTACAGCCCAGTATTCAAACGTAAAGGTTGATGAAAATTCCATTACAATTATTTTAGAAAATTCTCATATGGAAAATGTAGGAAGCAGTACATGGGAAGGATTTATCACGTATTGGGGAGACCGAACACTGAATATCGTCATAAAAGGAAATAACACCATGAGTACAAGCAAGTATGATCAATGCTGCTATTTAAACGGAGGCATATATGTCAGTAGCATAGAAAAAAAGGGGAATGTCAATGTAAATATAACCGGAGACGGTACTCTTAACCTTGAAAATGGGGGGTATTTAATTCGTGCTGAAGATAGCAATATAAACGTATCCATTGAGGGAGCAACGATTCATTCTAATTTTGCAGGGATTTATTGTGGAGGAACATTTTCTGTAAAAAATTCGAAAATATTTATAAAAAATTCTTTGGATGAGCAGCCACATCTTCCGGCAGGAAGAAGTAATGCCTTAGTATGTTCAAAGTATGATTTTGATAATGAACATATCTACGTGGGAAAGGGAAAGCTAGAGAAGGAAATCAATTCAGAAGAATTGTTTGAAAAAGTGAATATAAAGGATATGGAGATGTGCCAAAATAAGTTAGATTATGATTGGGTACTTTTATCAGACGAAGTGGCAGATTTGCGAGATTATAACCCAGTGCTGGATACAACATCAGTAAAGGCGCCGGGAAAGGCTATAATTAAGAAGATTACAGCAAAAAAGAAAGCAACTAAGAAAGTTAAACTTTTATTGAAAAAGATTCGTGGGGCTAAGGGGTATCAGGTGGCCATTTATAAGACAAAGAAGAATGCTGCGAAGAATAAAAAGGCAATTGTTAAGAAATTTGTAAAAAAGACTCGTGCGACAGTTTCATCAAAGAAACTAAAAAACAAGAAGACATTATACGTAAAGGTACGTGCTTATAAGTTAAATGGAAAGAAAAAGATTTATGGTAAATGGTCAAAAGCAAAAAAAGTAAAGATAAAAAAATAAAATGTTGACATTATTACTTTAGCGAGTTAAACTATTTAAAGATTAGATAAACCGTTGACCGAGAGTAAGTAATTACATGGGATGTTTTTCAGAGAGTTGTCGGGTGGTGTGAGACAACAAACGAACAGTGATGAATGGACTCGGGAGGGCAGCTCGAAACTATTTAAGAAGTAGACGCTGACGGATACCTACCGTTAAAGAGGTTAGCATATGATGGTATGCGATGAGTGAATGTGTTATACATTAATTTGGGTGGCACCGCAGGAGTTTATTATAGCTCTTGTCCCTTTGTTTGAAGGGACAAGAGCTTTTTTGTTACTGTTTAGAACAGCATTTATAGATAACCAAATACGAAGCTAGCTTGCTAGCTAGAGGATTTGGTTATCTATAAATATTGAGCGGTCAGCTCAAGTGAGATGGAGCGAAGCGAAATCGAACTGTTCTAAACAGAACAAGTAAAATAGTGAAAAATACGAAGCTAGCTTGCTAGCTAGAGTATTTATCAGGTAAAGGAGGACATATGAACACACAAAGTTTTGAAGAAATTGAAAAGTTTTTGGATGACTATAGCATGATTCCTATATGCAGGGAAATATATGCAGATGTCATAACACCGATTTCACTTTTAAGAAAGATGGAAGCCTTTGGGAAGAACTTCTTTTTGCTTGAAAGTGTAGAAGGTGGAGAGAAATGGGCAAGATATTCATTTCTTGGATATGAGCCGGTACTTCATATTACCTGTAAAGATGGAAAAGTAACACAAAAGAGTGGAGAGATTGAAACGACTGCCCAGACAGACCCGATGGATGCACTAAGAGAACAGTTAGAAAAATATAAATCTCCAAAGATTCAAGGCATGCCGACTTTTACAGGAGGATTTGTTGGATATTTCGGATATGAAATGATTGGTTATGCAGAACCAAAGCTAAATCTGAAAACAAGTGATGTAGATGATTACCACCTGATGTTGTTTGATAAAATAATCGCTTTTGATCATTTCAGACAGAAGATTATGGTGATAGCCAATATGAAAGCAAAAGATGGATTACAGGGTTATAATTCAGCACTGTTAGAAATAGAAAAAATGATTGCGTTGATTCACGACCACAGTCAGATACCGGAATCAGAAGTTACAGAGAATGTAGAGTTTCGATGCAATGTTTCAGAAGAAGAGTATTGCAGTATGGTAGAGAAAACTAAAAATTATATTAGAGAAGGAGATATTTTTCAGGGAGTTATATCCAGAAGATTTGAAGCGGACTATAAAGGAAGCCTGATGAGTGCATATAGAGTTCTTAGAACGACAAATCCTTCTCCGTATATGTATTTTATACAGTCAGAAGATATGCAGATAGCAGGAGCCTCTCCAGAGACCATGGTTAAGTTAGTAGACGGAAAATTGACAACTTTTCCGGTAGCTGGAACAAGACCAAGGGGAAAGACAGATGAAGAGGATAGAGAATTAGAAGAAGGGCTTTTAAAAGATGAAAAAGAGCTGGCAGAACACAATATGTTAGTGGATCTTGCTAGAAATGACATTGGAAGAATTGCAGAATATGGAAGTGTGCATGTAGAAGAATACATGAAGATTCATAGATTTTCAAAAGTGATGCATATTGCTTCAACAGTTTGCGGAAAACTTCGAGAAGGTAAAGACAGCTGTAACACAGTGTCAGCATTACTTCCGGCAGGAACATTATCCGGTGCACCAAAATTTAGAGCGTGCGAAATTATTGATGAATTAGAAAAAGAGCCGAGAGGTGTTTATGGCGGTGCTATCGGATATATTGATTTATCAGGAAATCTGGATGTATGTATTGCTATTCGTACTGCTGTAAAGAAAGGTGACAAAGTATATGTTCAGGCGGGAGCGGGAATTGTGGCAGACAGTGTGCCGGAAAGCGAATACATGGAATGTGCTCATAAGGCCGGAGCTGTCATAGATGCAGTTAAGAGAGGAAATGAGGTGAATAGTAATGGTATTGTTAATTGATAATTATGACAGTTTTTCCTATAACCTGGTTCAACTGGTAGGAGAGTTGTCAAAAGGGGAAGTAGCAGTTGTCAGAAATGATGAATATACCATAAAAGAGATAGAAGAACTAAATCCATCTCACATTATTTTATCACCGGGGCCTGGAAAACCTTCAGATGCAGGTATCTGCGAAGAGATAGTAAGAAGCTTAAAAGGGAAATATCCAATACTTGGCGTTTGTCTGGGGCATCAAAGTATCTGTGAGGTATTTGGTGCAGAAGTAACTTATGCGAAGAAACTGATGCATGGAAAACAAAGTGAGATGACGGTACTAGAGAATGCACCTATTTTTAAAGGTATAGGCAGAACTTTTAAAGGAGCAAGATATCATTCATTATCAGCAAATCCGAATACAATGCCAGAGGAGTTAAGTGTTATTGCACTTGATACACAGGACGGTGAGGTTATGGCGGTAAAGCATAAAGAGTATGATATATATGGTTTGCAGTTTCATCCGGAATCAGTCTTGACACCGGAAGGGAAAAAAATGGTGAAGAATTTTTTATATAATAGGAAATTCCTTTGAATTTCCTATTATATAAAAGCGCTCCGCTAGGGATGCGCAGCTCGCGGAGAGGTAGTTATGCTAACGCAACCGCTCGCGCGCAAAGTGTCGTAAGCGACACTTTATTATATATTAAATAGAATGGAGACATATTATGATAAAAGAAGCAGTAGCAAAATTAGTAGAAAATCAGAATTTAACATTTGAGGAAGCAAGAGATTGTATGCACGATATTATGAGCGGTGAAGTTTCACAGACACTTATCAGCGCATATCTTGTAGCTTTGAGAATGAAAGGTGAAACAATAGACGAAATCTCTGGCTCGGCACAGGGTATGAGAGAGATGGGAGTACTTTTAAAAAATGATGATAAGTTGCTGGAAATTGTAGGTACGGGTGGAGATAAAGCAAATACATTTAATGTATCAACTACATCCGCTTTTGTTGCAACGGCAGCTGGTGTAAAGGTCGCAAAACATGGAAATCGTGGTGTTTCATCAAAGTCAGGTGCAGCTGATGTTTTGGAGGCAATGGGAGCAAACATTGCGATTGAACCAGAAAGGGCAAAGCAGGTATTGGATGAGACAGGTTTTACATTTCTTTTTGCACAAAAATACCATACGGCAATGAAATATGTAGGACCGGTTAGAAAGGAACTCGGAATAAGAACAATATTCAATATATTGGGGCCATTGACAAATCCGGCAAGAGCTACAATGGATATCGTAGGTGTCTATGATGAGTCCTTAGTTGATCCGATTGCACAGGTGCTTAGAAAACTTGGAGCAACAAGAACAATGGTAGTTTATGGTCAGGATGTTATGGATGAAATTTCTGCCAGTGCCAAGACGACGGTTTGTGAAATAAGAGAAGATGAGACAAGAAAATATGAAATTGACCCTAGAAAATACGGATTTGAATTATGTGAAAAGTCAGACCTTGAAGGTGGTGACGGAGCAGAAAATGCAGATATTACAAAGGGTATTTTGTCTGGTAAAATTACTGGTCCAAAAAGAAATGCAGTTGTTCTTAATTCCGCAGCCTGCATTTATATCTATTATGATGGTATTTCATACGCAGAGGCAATTAAAATGGCAGAGGAGATAATCGATAGTGGAAAAGCCATAGAAAAATTAGAAGAGTATATCAAAGCTACAAATAATTAAATCGGAGGAATATGATGATTTTGACAAAATTAGCAGATTCGACGAGAGACAGAGTTGAAAGAGAAAAAAAGCAAATCCAATTAGAAATGGTAAAAAAGCAGGCACTTGCAATGAAAAGGGGAGATTTTTCTTTTGAGAAGGTTATTGCAGAAGGAGATATTAGTTTTATCTGTGAAGTAAAAAGAGCATCACCATCGAAAGGAATGCTTGTTGAAGAATTTCCTTACGTTCAGATTGCAAAAGATTATGAAGAGGCGGGAGCTGATTGTATTTCGGTATTGACGGAACCGGATTATTTTAAAGGAGATAAGCAATATCTGAAAGAAATCAGTGAGAATGTAACCGTTCCTTTAATTCGAAAGGACTTTATCATAGATGAATATATGATATATGATGCGAAAATACATGGAGCATCTTGTGTATTACTTATTTGTTCTCTGTTAGATAAAGAAACTATGGAAAAATATATCGAAATATGCGATAATTTAGGAATGTCCGCATTAGTAGAGGCGCATGATGAAGAGGAGATTCAAAAAGCTGTTGAAGCGGGAGCGAGAATGATAGGAGTCAATAACAGAGATTTAAAAACGTTTACAGTTGATATTGGAAACAGTGAACGTTTGAGAAAACTGGTACCCGACAATATTTTATTTATTGCAGAAAGTGGAATAAAAACGAATGCTGATATAAACAGACTTCGCAAAGCAAAAGTAAATGGAGTTCTAATTGGTGAAACATTTATGAAAGCAGAAAATAAAAAAGAAATGCTGCAGAAGTTACGGGGAGTTTAATCAGGCATTATGATATAACAGCAATGAAAATATAAATATACAATGAGATTAAAGTAAAGGGAGAGGAAAAGAAATGAGCAAAGGAAGATTTGGTATACATGGTGGTCAGTATGTTCCCGAAACATTAATGACTGCAGTAAATGAGTTGGAGGAAGCATACGAATATTATAAAAATGATCCTGAATTTAACAGGGAGCTTCAAGAGTTATTTAACAATTATGCGGGAAGACCTTCACTTCTCTACTATGCAGAGAAGATGACAAAAGATTTAGACGGAGCAAAGATTTATTTGAAGAGAGAGGATTTAAATCATACAGGTTCCCATAAAATTAACAATGTGTTAGGTCAGACACTTCTTGCAAAAAAAATGGGAAAAACAAGAGTGATTGCCGAGACGGGTGCCGGACAGCATGGTGTGGCAACTGCCACAGCGGCTGCACTGATGGATATGGAATGCGAAATCTATATGGGAAAAGAGGACTGTGAACGTCAGGCATTAAATGTATATAGAATGGAGTTGTTAGGGGCAAAAGTTCATGCTGTCACGAGTGGAACAATGACATTAAAAGATGCAGTAAACGAGGCAATGCGTGAGTGGACGAACCGGATGGACGATACACTCTATGTGTTGGGGTCTGTTATGGGACCTCATCCATTTCCTATGATGGTTCGGGATTTTCAGAGTGTTATCAGTAAAGAAATTAAAGAACAGATGATGGAAGCAGAAGGACGTCTGCCGGATGCGGTGATTGCCTGTGTAGGCGGTGGTTCTAACGCTATGGGAGCATTTTATAATTTTATAGAAAATAAGGAAGTAGAATTAATTGGCTGTGAGGCAGCAGGTCTTGGTGTGAATAATCCAAAGAATGCGGCAACGATTGCGAATGGAACGGAAGGAATTTTCCATGGAATGAAATCATTATTCTGTCAGAATGAGGACGGACAGATTGCACCGGTTTATTCTATTTCAGCAGGACTTGATTATCCGGGAATCGGACCGGAGCATGCAAATCTTCATGATACAGGAAGGGCAAAATATGTTCCAATAACAGATGTGGAAGCAGTAGAAGCTTTTGAATATTTATCAAGAGTGGAAGGAATTATTCCGGCAATTGAGAGTTCTCATGCTTTGGCATATGCAATAAAATATGCACCGACACTGGATAAAGATAAGATTATTGTAGTGAATGTTTCAGGACGTGGAGATAAAGATGTTGCTGCAATCGCAAGATATAGAGGAGTGAAGATTTATGAGTAAGGTTAGTGATGCGTTTAAAAATGGAAAGGCTTTTATCGCCTTTATTACAGGAGGAGACCCTGATTTAGAGACAACAAAAAAGTTGATTCTGGAAATTGAGAAAAATGGAGCAGATATTATTGAAATTGGAATTCCATTTTCAGATCCAATTGCAGAAGGTCCGGTCATTCAGGCCGCAGATTTGAGAGCATTAACAGCAGGATGCACTACAGACAAATTATTCGATACAATAAAAGAGTTAAAAGACATTGTGAAGATTCCGCTGGTATTTATGACTTATGCAAATGTAATTTTCAGATACGGAACAGAAAAATTTATGGGAAGATGCGTGGAATGTGGTATTTCCGGTGTGATTGTTCCGGACTGTCCTTTTGAAGAGAGAGAAGAACTGGCACCATACTGTAATAAAGCAGGGATTGATTTGATACCGCTAATTGCACCGACTTCCGAAGAAAGAATTACAAAGATTGCAAAGTCAGCGCAGGGCTTTGTATATGTGGTTTCATCTCTTGGTGTTACGGGAGTGCGACAGGATATTACTACAGATTTGGGAGCTATGACAAAGTTAGTGAAAGAAGCAACAGATGTGCCATGTGCGATTGGATTTGGAATAGCAAAACCGGAACAGGCAGCTGATGTATGCCAGTATGCAGATGGAGCAATTGTGGGAAGTGCTATTGTAAAAATTGTTGCGGAGTATGGTAAGGACAGTATCTCTTATGTAGGCGAATATGTTAAGAGTATGAAAGATGCTATACGATAGGATACTTATAGAAAAATGAGAGTCTCATATTTAATAATGAGCTCTTGTTTCTTTAGAAAGATAATTACCAAGTTAAAGAAAAAAAAGAAGTATTATTTTAAAATTCGTGCATATAGAATTACATCAGGAAAGAAAGTAATTGGTGCATGGAGTAAAATAAAATCAGTTAAGATTAAGAAATAAATAAGTTGGTCAAAATAAGGTGTGAAATGTCACACCTTATTTTGATAGTATGAATGCAAAGAATAGAATAATATTATAAAATTGATGGGCTGTGGTAAAGGTTTTCTTGAAAAAAAGATATAATGTTGTATAATAGGTTATTAGGATTGAAAGGCTATTTTCAATAGAAAAAATATGATGTTAGAACCTATAAAATATGCTCCATGATTTATCGAGGTATTGATTTTGGATATAAAGCGAATAGTGAAGAGTAAAAAAATAAAAAATATTGCAATTACTGTTATTGAAATATTAGTTGTAGCAGGGATTATTTTTGGTGGTCTGATGTTTTTTCAAAGTAAGGTCAACAGGGATGCAGACCAAAAAGCTAAAGTTGAAGGTGAGAGTGCAAAACAACAAAATAATAAAAGCAGTGAGAAATCTGATAAATATTATATTGAGATAAATAAAAGATTAAATGCGTTAATTATTTTTCAGTATTCTAAAGATGAAAAAACAAAAGAACAGGTAAAAGTTTTTCGTTGCTGTTTAGGACAGGAATTGTCAAAGGGAGACTACCAAATCGGTAAGAAATATTCATGGCTTGATATTTATCAGGGATGGCACAAATATAATACATCCATCGGTAAAGGAGCATGGATTCATTCGTCTATTTATAAAGATAAATATGATTACCGGCTTTCAAAGCCATCGTACAATTCATTGGGAAAGGCTCCGGCATATGGAAAAAGTATTTTATTGTCTGCGGGAGATGCTGCATGGATTTATAATAATTGTAAAGTAGGAACGAAAGTTTCTATTCTAAAAGGTAAGAAGAAAGATGTCCTGACAAAATCTCCTGAGCCTGTGGTATCTTTATATCCATATTGCGGCTGGGACCCTACAGATCCTGATAAAAATAATCCATATCAAAAGATTAAAAATGGCACAGTTGTTAAGGGACTTAGTACTCTTATTATAGAAAAAGGTCATAAACCTGATTATTTAGGAAATCTAATTGCTTTAGGAACAAAAGGAAAGTTAATTACAAAACGGTTAAAGTATAATGAGATTGATTATTCCAGAGTAGGAACTTATACAGTGAATTATAAGTACAAAGCAAAAGATGGAACAAAATACAAAACTTCACAAAAAATCAAGGTAACAGATACTACTCCGCCAAAAGTGTGGTGTGCAAAAACATTGTATACGCTGGAGGTAAAAAGCAGCAGCCCTGATGATATTAATACAGAAGAGAATGTTAAAAAAATAGTAGATATGGTAAAGGCAGGTGTGAGAGCAGATGAAGCAATTGTTGACACACAGGTGTCAACCTTAGAAAAAGAACAATTGCGTGAAGGCGAAAAAGCACCGGTTGTGGTGAAAGTCAGAGATGCATATGGCAATATAGGTTCTTGTCAGGTAAACTGCGAGATTAAAGTAAAAGAAGAAGAGACAACAGAAAAACCCACT
The DNA here is from genome assembly GCA_910584795.1 of uncultured Eubacterium sp. Classification (GTDB taxonomy): domain Bacteria; phylum Bacillota; class Clostridia; order Lachnospirales; family Lachnospiraceae; genus Eubacterium_G. The sequence goes on from CAJUBZ010000005.1 coordinate 139,954, forward strand.
GTAAAAAAAGAAAAACCGACAGTAAAGAAAAAGCCGAAAAAAAAGAAAACTACACCAAAAAAGAAAAAAGATAAAGGCGCAAACACGAAGACTTCCAAAAAGAAATCTTCAGAATAATAAAAGAGAAAATAAATTTGTTTACATTTTTAGGAGGAAAAAATATGGCAACACCTTATAATCATAAGACAGTTGAAAAGAAATGGCAGAAATATTGGCAGGAGAATGATACTTTTAAGACGGATGTCTGGGATTTCAGTAAGCCGAAATATTATGCCCTAGATATGTTTCCGTATCCATCAGGGGTAGGACTTCATGCAGGACATCCGGAAGGTTATACAGCAACAGATATTATGTCACGTATGAAAAGGATGCAGGGATACAACGTACTTCATCCGATGGGATATGATTCCTTTGGACTTCCGGCAGAACAGTATGCAGTGACAACCGGTAACCACCCGGCAGGATTTACAGAGGAAAATATTGAAACTTTTTCAAAACAGTTAAAAGAGTTAGGATTTGATTACGACTGGTCAAAGGTAATAGCAACCTCTGATCCTAAATTTTATAAATGGACACAGTGGATCTTTAAAAAATTATACGAAGCAGGATATGCAAAGCACATTGATATGCCTGTAAACTGGTGTGAAGAATTGGGAACAGTTCTCTCTAATGACGAGGTGATTGATGGAAAGTCAGAGCGTGGCGGATATCCTGTTGTAAGAAAGAATATGAAACAGTGGGTAATTGACCAGCCGGCTTTTGCAGAAAAACTGTTAGAAGGTTTAGAAGAGATTGACTGGCCTGATTCTACAAAAGATATGCAGAGAAACTGGATTGGAAAGAGCACTGGTGTAGAAGTTGAATTTGAGATTGTAGATGGTGGTAAGTTCTCTATCTTTACTACATGTATTGAGACCATTTACGGTATTACATTTATGGTGCTGGCACCGGACGGCGAGATTGTTAAGAGCCTAATGGACAGAGTGGAAAATAAGGAAGAGGTCCAGGCATATATTGATGAGACAGCTAAGAAAAATGATTTCGACCGTACAGAATTAAATAAGACAAAATCAGGATGCAGACTGGAAGGCATTTATTGTATCAATCCGGTTAATGGAAAGAAAGTACCATTGTTTATCGGTGACTTTGTACTTGCAAGTTATGGTACAGGAGCTGTTATGGCAGTTCCAAGTCATGACCAGAGAGATTTTGAATATGCTATTGCACATAATATCGATATGATTCAGGTTATCGAGGGAGCAGATGTATCAGAGCAGGCATTTGAAAAGCAGGACTATCTTGGTAAGGGCTGTAAGTTGATGAATTCAGAAGAATTCACAGGTCTTACTGTTGAAGAAGCAAAGACTGCAATTACAAAGAAATTAGTGGATATGGGTGTTGCGAAAGAGACCGTTAATTATCATTTCCGTGAATGGATTTTTGCAAGACAGAGATATTGGGGAGAACCGGTTCCTTGTGTATATAAAGAAGATGGAGAAATATATTTTCTTCCGGATGAGGAACTTCCATTGATTCTTCCACCACTTGATGATTATAAAGGAAAGAATGGTAAAGCACCTCTTGAAAATGCAACTGAATGGAAACAATATGAGAAAAATGGAGTGAAGGGTATGCGTGAAACGGCAACAATGCCAGGTTCTGCCGGTTCTTCATGGTATTATATGAGATATATAGATCCTGATAATGAAGAAGAATTTGCTAATCAGGAGTTGTTAAAACACTGGCTGCCGGTAGATTTATATGTAGGTGGACCAGAGCATGCGGTAGGTCATCTGATGTATTCACGTATCTGGAACAGGTTTTTATATGATGAAGGACTTTCACCTGTAAAAGAACCATTTAAAAAGTTAGTGCATCAGGGAATGATTCTTGGTGAAAATGGTATTAAGATGGGTAAGAGATTCCCTGAGTTTGTTGTAAATCCAAGCGATATTGTAGAGGAGTATGGTGCAGATACATTAAGATTATATGAAATGTTTATGGGACCGATTGAGGTTTCAAAACCTTGGAATTCTGATGCAGTACAGGGTGCATATCGTTTTATCAAGAGAGTTTGGACATTCTTCACAGATGGTGAAAAAATTACAGATGAAAATGATGATACACTGACAAAGGTATACCATCAGACAGTAAAGAAAGTGACAAACGATTTTGAAGAATTAGGATACAATACAGCGATTGCTCAAATGATGACATTTGTAAATGAAGTTTATAAAGCAGGAAAATGTTCAACGGAATATGCCGAGAATTTCATTAAAATGTTTTCATGTATCTGTCCTCATGTTGGTGAAGAAATATGGGCGATGTTAGGTCATACAGATACGATTGCATATGAAAAATGGCCAGCTTATGATGAAAGCAAAATGGTGGAAGATACCATTGAGATACCGGTACAGATTAATGGCAAGACAAAAGAAGTTATCAGTGTATCTGCTGATATTTCAAAGGATGATGCAATTGTGGCGGGAAAAGAAGCAATCGCAGATAAATTGACAGGTAATATTGTTAAGGAAATTTATGTACCGGGAAGAATTATTAATATTGTTATGAAATAGTTTAGAAATAAAAAATCTGTAATAAACGGTGTATGTTTATTACAGATTTTTTGTTATATAAGATCAAAAATTAGTGGTAGCTTTTTACATTGTTATGTTGCAATACTTTTCCAAAATCTACGGTTTAATATATATAATAATAATATTATTAAAGATAATAAGGAGGTGGGATGGTATTATGCTCGCAATAAAAAAGAAGTTGATAAATTAACAGAAGTTATAGAAAAAAGATATGATATAAAATAATATGGAAGATTCATGAAACTGTTACCTTTTATTAGGTGACAGTTTTTTGTTTTAAAGGAGGAATAATAATGGGATTCTATGATGATATGCAAAGAAGTTTACAAGAGGCTATAGAAATAGAAAAAGGGAATATACAATTGACAGAGAAAAAAGGAATGCCGGCACCAACGTTTGTATTAACAGAAAAAGAAAGAGAATTTATTAAGAAAGATAAAACAAAATAATTAGATATAAAAATCTCTTTAAAGTTAATAACTTTATTATTGTCGACTTTAGAGAGATTTTTATTGTATAGCAAAGATATATTTTATTTCCTATATGAGTATAAATAACAATTTTTAATAAATGGAGATTATTATATATAAAAGAAAATCAAGGAGGAGTTATGAGAAGATTATCTGAATTAACAGTATGCATTATTTTTCTTATATTGTTCGGAGTATTGTCAGGAGGTAATGAAATACATGCAGCTGAGAATAGGAATCCTTTACTAGAAAGAGTGTCAATTGCTGGACCAAAAAATAAGGTGAAGCTAAAAATGAAATTGTCTAAGGGCTGGAAAGTGAAAGCAATAAAGGTATATCAGGGAAAACGTAGAAAAAATATTACGAAAAAAAAGAGGTTTGCCATAAAGCCAAAGAAAAAGTATAAAGTATTTATATCTCTGGTTAATGTAAAACGAGGACAGGAATTTAAATACGAGTGTAAAGTCAAAAGAAATTAATGAGAGATAAAAAATTAATATAAGAGACCGCTTGAGATTGTTTCAGGTCTTTTGCAAATTTAAATATTGAAAACCCTCAAAACAGAAATTAAAATAAAATTGTCTGTTTTGAGGGATTTTTTTTGCAAAAATTTATGTTCGCTTTTTTTTAGATAAAGAATTTACAATCTGCTTAACCATATCTATTCGTTTTATTTCTTCAGGTGTCATATCTTCTTTCAGAACATTAAGAATCAGGTCTGTCTCAGCATTGGTGAAATTAATTCCTTTTTTACCTGCCATATTTGACTGCTGAATAAAGTATGTAAACATCTGCTTTGGTTCCATACCTTTTGCACCTTCAATAATTTTTGTTAAAATTTCAAGTTTCTCATTAGAAATACCATTTAGTACCGGATCATCCATCCACTTATTATTACTCATAATCATTGAATCCTTTCTCATAGTTTGTTTTTGATGAAAATGTATCATTGTTTTCATCATAAAAATCATTCTCATTTTCATGGAAAGTATCCTCTTCATTTTTATTTGAAGAAGCATCAGTATTTCCACTAAAAGATGAAATATCTTCCTCTGTAGATGGAGGTGCATCACCTCCAAAAGTAGAACCCATAAATGCACTCATCATATCTTCGTTCATATCCATTCCGTTCATTGCTTCCATCATATCCATCATTCCTTTTAAGTTTTCGAAGGTTTCACGTGTGTCATCGCCTAAAAAGTCGATGATATCTTCTAACATCCCTTCCATTCCCTTATGCTTGTCAGTATTCGTTGCAGCAAGAGAAAGGTTAGAACTTATGTTCATGGCATTCTGCAATTCCCTGAATTTGATAAACATTCCGATATATTTCCCCATAGGATTATCAATGTAGGGAATTACAGCCTTGATTATCTGCATTGTCTGGTTTGTTACCATAGAATCAAATTTTGTTTGTTTCATTTGGTTGTTGTCCATCAGGCTGTAATCCTCCATTAACATTGATGCATCTGTGGTTAATTAAGTCTATGCCTGAACATAGACTTAAATGCTAATACATAAAAGTAAAATTAAAAAATTAATATTACTCACATCGTATGAGTACAACATACTGGTCAACAGACACTGTACGTCATATTCATAAAAGTCGTTGTTGTCAACTAGCAACCACAACCGCAGCCGTTACCGTTTCCACCAAAGATTCCGTTTCCACAGCCACAGCAGCTAAATAAGATGAATAACCAGATTATTGAAGAACAGCAGTCGCCGCCACCGAAAAATCCGTTTCCATTACCACATCCGCCACAGCAGAATAAAAGAATAAGAATTAAGAAGAAACAGTTATTATTTCCTCCATCACAACCGCATCCGCAGTTTGTTGCTGCTAAATCACTCATATTTAATCTCCTTAAATATTTACTTACACTAAATAATATGAGATACAGCATGTCTTGTTTACAATTTTTTTAACAGTTCAGCCAACAGCTCGAATTTGCTTCGCTGTTTTTCGCTGATTTGGCCCGTATATTTCCAACAGTTCAGCCAGCAGCCCGAATTTGCTTCGCTGTTTTTCGCTGATTTGGCCCGTATATTTCCAACAGTTCAGCCAGCAGCCCGAATCCGCTTCGCTGATTTGGCTCGTATATTTCCAACAGTTCAGCCAACAGCTCGAATCCGCTTCGCTACTTCTCGCTGATTTGGCTCACCATATGATACAGAATAAATATAGCAAATTGCCTGCAAGCAGTCATTTGCTATATTTATTCTGTATCGCATGGCTGAACTGTTGGCATATATTAAATTAGAAATCGAAAGAAATGACGAATAAATCAAATAGAGATTTAAAGATTTCTATTTAAAATATCAGGAGGCAGGAAATGAGAAAAGTTAGAATGGACTTGGGAATAGATAGAATACACATGGAAGGAATAACAGGGGATGGTGTGGTTGTAGCCGTTTTGGACAGTGGTATTTGTACACATCCTGATTTTGGAGACAGAATTATATATTTTAAAGATTTTATCAATGGAAGACAATCGCCATATGATGATGAAGGTCATGGCACGCATGTGGCAGGTATTATTTGTGGAAATGGAAAATTATCAAGGGGGATGATGAAAGGGATTGCCCCAAAAACAAAAATCGTGGCATTGAAGGTTTTAAATGAGAAAGGAATGGGAAAAGAACGTGATGTGATAGAAGGATTGCATTGGATTGTAGATAATGGAAGGGATTATGGAATTAATGTTGTAAATATTTCTTTTGGAACGCTGGGAAATGACAAGGAAGAAAATAAAAGACTATTAGATGAAGTAGAACTGCTTTGGGACTTAGGATATGTAGTCGTGGCAGCGGCAGGAAATAATGGTCCTGGACCAAGTTCTATATCTACTCCGGGGGATTGTAAAAAAATTATAACAGTGGGGGCTGATAATGACAATTTAAAGATGATTGTAAACGGTAAAGTTACCTATCATTATTCGGGAAGAGGACCTACGAAACAATGTATTTTAAAACCTGATATCGTTGCTCCGGCAAATGGAATATTCAGCTGTTGCAATCTGTGGGAAAAAAGATATTTGTATGTTGCAAAGAGTGGTACTTCGATGGCAACACCTATTGTTACAGGAGGAGCCTGCCTTATGTTAGAAAAAAATAAAAATTTATTAAATGCAGAATGTAAAAAAATAATAAAAGCTACAGCAGATGATATGAAAATGGACAGAAACAGACAAGGCTGGGGAAAGATAAATATTATGAAAGCGCTTAATACCTAAAAATAAAAAAATTAAATCGATTTTATTTACTTTATGCCTAATTTGGCTTATAATTTACAAGGATACTACAGGTTAATTTTAGGAGGAGACAAAATGGAAAAGATTAAGATGACCACTCCATTGGTAGAAATGGACGGAGATGAGATGACAAGGATTCTTTGGAAACTTATCAAAGATGAATTGTTGTTACCATTTGTAGATTTAAAGACTGAATACTATGATTTAGGATTAGATTATAGAAATGAGACAAATGATCAGGTTACATTCGATTCAGCAGAGGCTACAAAGAAGTATGGTGTAGCTGTAAAGTGTGCCACAATTACACCAAATGCTGCAAGAATGCCTGAATATAATTTAAAAGAAATGTGGAAGAGTCCGAATGGAACAATCAGAGCCATTCTCGATGGTACTGTATTTAGAGCACCGATTATTGTAAAAGGTATTGAGCCATATGTAAAGAACTGGACAAAACCAATTACAATAGCAAGACACGCTTACGGTGATGTTTATAAGGGAACTGAAATGAAAGTACCGGCTGCAGGAAAGGCAGAATTAGTATATACAAATGAAACAGGAGAGGAAACAAGAGAATTAATTCATAATTTTGATGCTCCCGGAATTATTCAGGGAATGCACAATTTAAATGGTTCTATTGAAAGTTTTGCAAGAAGCTGCTTTAATTTTGCATTGGATACAAAGCAGGACTTATGGTTTGCAACAAAGGATACGATTTCAAAGAAGTATGATCATACTTTCAAAGATATTTTCCAGGAAATCTTTGATGCAGAGTATAAGGAAAAATTTGATGCGGCAGGCATTGAATATTTTTACACTTTAATTGACGATGCAGTGGCAAGAGTTATGCGTTCTGAAGGTGGATATATCTGGGCTTGTAAAAATTATGATGGAGATGTTATGTCCGATATGGTTGCTACAGCTTTTGGTTCACTTTCTATGATGACATCTGTACTTGCTTCACCAAACGGATACTATGAATATGAGGCTGCTCATGGTACAGTGCAGAGACATTATTACAAACATTTAAAAGGAGAAGAGACATCCACAAATCCGATTGCAACAATTTTTGCATGGACAGGAGCTCTTAGAAAGAGGGGAGAACTCGACAATCTTCCGGAACTTATGGCATTTGCTGATAAGTTAGAAAAAGCTTGTATTGACACAATTGAAAATGGAGAGATGACAGGGGACTTATATCTTATCTCAACATTAGAAAATAAAAAGAAATTAAATACACAGGACTTTATTATGGCGATTAGAAAGACACTGGAAAGTCTTATGTAATTTAAAATTATTAATAATAAAAAGGAGAAAATGATATGAAGAAGATGATGAAAACTTTATTATCTGCCGGAATTTTAGCAGTTATGGTTTTGGCTATGAGTGTTATGGTTTCAGCAGCAAGCCAGGTGCCGGGAAAGGTAACTGGTGTAAAGCAGACAAATGCAGGCAATTACAGTGTAAGCTTTTCCTGGGATGCACAGTTAATGGACTGTCTATATGACACACAGATAAGTGAAGATGGTAAGAATTGGTATAGTGTAGATGATCAGTTTTATACTGCCGGTACAACAGAATATGTTAATAATCTGTCAGCAGGAAAAACATATTATGTCAGAGTAAGTGCTGTAAATAAAACAGATAAAGCACATGGTCCATGGTCTGACACAGTTGCAGTTGTTACACAGCCATTAGACCTGAAGGATTTGTATCAGACAAATGCGACAAAAAACAGTATTACACTTGGATGGTCAAAGGTTGAGGGAGCAACGGCTTACCAGATATACCAATATATTAATGGTGAATATATATTAAAAGGTGAGACATCAAATACCTCTTTTACGATTTCAGGTTTAAAAAATTCAGGAGCATTACCTTTTACTGCTATTCGAGTAAATCCAAACAGAAGTGCAGGTACATATAAAGCTATAGGATATGGAAAGATGCTGTATAGCTCATCATTAAGGCTAATTTCTGATAAGGTAAAAAATGTGAGTATAAAGTATTACTGGAGTTCATTAAAAGAGATTAATTTTGGTTTTAATCCTGCTTTATATGTAGATGGATATCAGTATCAGCTTTATGATTTGAACGGAAAGAAACCAGTTTCAACGGGTACTACATTATCTTATTATAGTACAACTGTTAACAATATTAAGGCAAACAGATTTTATAAATTGAGAGTAAGAGCATATGTAACAGTAAACGGCAAGAAACTATACGGAGATTGGTCAGACTTTAATGGATTTGCTTTTCAGCCAAAAGTAAGCATTAAGGCATCAGGAAAGAATGGTTTTAAGTTGTCATGGAAAAAAACAAAAGCAGCAAAAAGTTATACTGTTTACATGTCAACATCAAAAGATACAGGTTATAAGAAAATTAAAACATTAAAAAAGACTTCTTTCAAGGTAACAAAGTTCAAAAAGAAGAAATTGAAAAAAAGAAAACAATATTGGTTTTATGTAGTTGCTAATACAAAAATGGGCAAGAAGACAGTAAAATCAAAAGGAACACTGCGTTATTGGGCAACAAGATATTAAGACTATAAATTTACATAAAGATGGAAGCGGATTCTCGACGCTTCCATTTTTTGGAGTAAAAGCCGACAAGTGATAGTGTGCTCGCACAAAATATCCTTTGACGGGCATAAGAACAGCGAGAAGCTGTGCTTCGAGATGTTCGCTTTAGTAATTGAGTAGGAGTCAGCTTACTCGATTGTATAAAATAGTGAAGAAAAAAATATTAAATTACTGGAGTAGAAGATGAAAGAAAATCTAAAAAAAATGATATCATATTATAAACCGTATAAAGGTGTATTCTTTTTAGACATGCTTTTTGCAATTATGGCTTCAACTATTGCATTGGTAATTCCATTAGTTGTCAGATATGTGACATCTAAGGTTATTTTTATGAATAAACAAGAAGCAGTTCAAAGTTTATTAATTATTGGAATTAGTGTTACTGCTTTGATATTAATTCAATGTTACTGCAACTATTATATATCTAATTATGGTCATGTAATGGGAGCAAAGATTGAGTATGATATGCGTGCAGAAATCTTTGCACATTTTCAAAAAATGCCGTTTTCTTTTTATGATGACCAAAAGGTTGGTCAGTTAATGTCAAGAATTACATCAGATTTATTTGATATTACAGAGTTATTGCATCATGGTCCGGAAAATCTTATTATTTCACTTATTAAGATTATAGGTGCGTTAGTAATACTTTTAAGTATAAATATAAAATTAGCCATAGCAGCTTTTGTTTTAATACCGATTATGATTGTTTATGCGTATTTTTTTAATAAGAAAATGAAACAGACTTTTCGAATGAACCGCGTAAAGATTGCAGAGATTAATGAACAGATAGAAGATAATTTATCAGGAATCCGTGTTGTAAAATCTTTTGCAAATGAAGCAATTGAGAATAAAAAATTTAAACAGGGAAATGATGGATTCTTAAGAGCCAAAAAAGATAATTACAAATATATGGGCGGATACCATTCAGGTCTTACAGCGTTTACTACGATGATTAATCTGATTGTGATTATTTCAGGTGGAGTAATGATAACAAATAATATGGTCAGCATCACAGATTTACTTACATTTTTATTATATATTAATATTTTTACGGATCCTGTAAGAACATTGATTGATTTTACGGAACAATTTCAAAATGGATATTCCGGGTATGAAAGATTCAGGCAGATTCTTATGTTAGAACCGGAAATAAAAGATATAGATAATGCAAAAGAGTTAGGCAGGATTAAGGGGGATATTGTTTTTGATGATGTATCATTCCGTTATAATGATAATGCACATAGAGTATTAAAACATATCGACTTAAATATTAGTGCGGGTTCTTATATTGCGTTGGTAGGATCATCCGGGGCAGGAAAAAGTACATTATGTAATTTAATTCCCCGGTTTTATGAAGTATCCAGTGGTAAAATTTTAATTGACGGGCAGGATATCAGAGAAGTGAAACTAAATTCTCTCAGAGAGAATATAGGTATGGTGCAACAGGATGTATATCTATTTGCAGGAACAATATATGAAAATATAAAATATGGAAGACCGGATGCTACAGAAGAGGAAGTATTAGAGGCAGCAAAAGAGGCAAATGCATATGACTTTATCATGTCTCTTCCGAATGGTTTTCATACAGATATAGGGCAGCGTGGTATAAAATTGTCTGGTGGGCAGAAACAACGCTTATCTATTGCCAGAGTATTTTTGAAAAATCCGCCAATTTTAATCTTTGATGAAGCCACATCAGCACTGGATAATGAAAGTGAAAAGATAGTACAGGAGTCGATGGAAAAATTGGCGAAGAACCGTACAACTTTAGTGATAGCCCATCGGCTTTCAACAATCAGAAATGCAGAGAAAATTCTTGTTCTTACAGACAAGGGGATTGAGGAAGAAGGAACCCATTCAGAGCTGATGGAAAAACATGGCATTTATTATGATTTATATAAAATGACAGAAGTGTAGAAATTTCGGTTTGTCGGGATGAAATGTTCCTGAAAGTGTAGAAGAAGATTACACGTGGATTCAGAAAAAAATAAATTTTTACGTGTATAATTTTTAGAATTTCAATAGAGTGCTGATAAATATTACACGTAGATTTATTGAAAAAGAATTTTATACGTGTAATATTCTTGGGATTTCCCAAAAAGCAGATAAATATTACACG